>NC_007645.1:3520000-4777500 GCF_000012985.1 Hahella chejuensis KCTC 2396
ACGTTACGCAGAATCGACTCATGACGGACGATATGCAGATAAAACAGCCCCATCGCTTCCAGGGTAAACAAAGTATGCAACCCCGCGCAGGCGTCGGCGATAAGCAGCCGGTATTGGCCGACCTGTAAAATCACGCCTGACCGGGATACCGGATACCCCGCCCAGTACAGCGTCTGATCCACGGACCAGGACACTGCGGTTTTCATGGGCAGCGTCAACGCGCTCACCACCGGCCCCGGCAGCGGCGCCATAAAAATCATGAACAGCAGCGGAAACCACATCATTTTCACTGCTTCGCGGCCGCGTAACAGCAGAAGCAGCCCCGCGACCACCGGGATCTGCGAGCCGATCTCGAAAAGCAGAATGTCCTGGGAGCGCCCCAACACGTACAGAACCAGGCCCGCGCACAGGGCGGCATAGCCTTCCAACGACGCCGGAGCGCACTCAAGCCGGTGGATGTCCAGGCGTTTTTTCCAGAAAAACCAAAGCAGCAGAATGAGAATAATCGGCTCATGCCCCTGCTCACCCGACGTCCATAATGAGCCCGCCAGATCGTAGTAGGTGGGCAGATAAAGCACGACAACGCCAAGTAGCACGGGCGACCATTCGCTAATCGCCGGAATATGGGGTTGGGTGATCGTCTGCTGCATGATGTTTCAGTGATTTTACGCGCGTGGATTTCAGGTTTTGTTTAACAGACTCCCGGCGATGGCGACGCCGTTTTGCTGCAAGTTCGCCACCAGGGATTTGAGGCCCCTGACGGCGGTTTTGTGCTGGTTCGCCACCACCAGCGCCCCGCCCGCCTGCGCGGAAATCGGCTGCGCGTCGGAGACCGTCGCCCCCGGCGGGGTATCGAAAATGACGATGTCATAGTGTTCTTTCAGCTCCGCCGTCAGGCTTGCGAAACGCGGCCTACTGAGCAGCTCCTGCGGATTGGGCGGAATCGCCCCGGCGGTCATCAAGAATAACCCCTGCAGACCGTCTATCTGTTTCACCGCATCCCGCCAGGGAATACGGTCGGCCAGAACAGTGGAGAAGCCAAACTTATTCGCGCGCTTGAACAACTCATGCTGCCGCGGCGCGCGCAGATCCGCGTCCACCATCAGAGTGCGTTGCCCCAGCTGGGAGAACACCACCGCCAGATTGGCGGCGACAAAACTGCGTCCTTCGCCGTGGTTGGCGCTGACGACAGACAGCGCGTTACGCCCGCTCTGCGCGTCGAACCAGCGCAGCAGCAATTGACTGCGCAGCGCCCGCAGCTGCTCAACGATATGGCTGAACGGGTTGAACGCGGCGACCACTTCCTGACTGATGCGATCGTCGGACGCCTGCAGATAGGAGTAAACAAACTGCCGCGACAGAGCGAACTGAATATCCTGCTCCTCCAACAAACCCAGTTGCAGCGCGGCGTCGCCGAAACGCAGTCCGGGCTTGTTTTGCTGCAAACGAAGTATTTGCTCAGCCGCCTCCGGCTCCAGGCGCCCGCTGTCGATCAGGATGGCGCCGATTGATGGGGAGTGGCTGCTGAGGTTTAGAGCTTCCATGTTCATCAGGCTTCTCCCGCCAATGGATAAGAGCCGCCCGCCATCGCGCCGGTTTTCAGTCCCGACGGTCCGGCGGTATCGGTCTTCCCTTCTTTTTGTTTCATCATGGATACCGGCGCTTTACCCAATTGCGCCAATACAGGAACGCCAAGCGCGGATTGCAGATCCTCTATGGAGCGCACTACAGGATTACGTAACTCCAGGATCAGCGCGGCGCCAACGGACAACAGTCCTCCCAGCATCACCGCGATGACGAGATTGAGGAACAGTATAGGCTTGCTGTGCCTGAGAGGCGGCGACGCCGGCGTCAATACGGAGACATTGGTCTGCACCGTTTGCGCCTCCAACTGACTTTGCGTAAGCCGCTGGCTGATGGCGTCGAAATCCCGCTGCGCGGTTTCCACTTGGTGAGACAGAATCTGAATTTGATCATGCTGACTTTTCAGCTCCAGCATTTTCTTTTTCTGCTCCTCGATGGCTTCTTTCAACTCCGCCTGCTTGGCTTTGCTGACGCGTCCTACCGTGGAAATCGACTCCGCTATTTTGGCGGTTTCCATACGCAGCCGGGACTTCATGCTGGCCAGCTCGGAGGCGGCGCTTTTGTATTGCGGATGATTGACGCCATAGTCTTCGGACAACTCCTGCAGCCGCGACTCCAGGCGCGCGATATCGGTCTTGAGCTGGATAATCAGCGGATTGCGCATGATCTCAGGCAGCGTGTCGCCGCCTTGATGAAAGCCCTGCTTGCTGGAGGAATCCGTGCCTTCCGCCAGGGCCAGACTCAGTTGCGCCGTCAACTCGCCCAGCTTCTGGTTTTCAAAATCCAGGCGATCATTGGTCACCACGATGCCGGTTTGCTGCTGAAAGTCGGACAACGCTTTTTGCGCTCTTTGCAGGCGCTCGCGCTGGGTTTCGTATTGCTGTTCAAACCAGGCGGCGTATTTTCTCGCCGGCTCCGCCCGCAGATCGATAGTGGTGTCGATATAGGCCTGTGCGAAGGCGTTGGCCGCGGTGGCGGCGAAACGGGGGTCCGTCGCGCTGAACTCCACGCTGATGACGTTGCTTTCCCGGGCGGGACTGACCTCCAGATTCTTCTTCAACCCCGGCGCCAGCCAGACAGCGAGGCTTCCCTGTCCGCCGGTTTCCTCCAGCCACTTTTCACGGGTCTCCGGGTTTTCGTCGAGTTTCAGCAGACGCACCACGCCCTGGGCGACGCGGTCGCTGGTGATGATGTCCATCTGCGTCGCCATATAACCCGGCGACATCATACCCGGCAGCACCATGCCGACAATACGGTCGGGCGTCTGCACATCCAGCACCACGGTGGTGGAGGCCGTATACTCTTTGGGAATGAGCAGGCTGACCACGGCGGTGGTCGTTATCGTGGCCAGCAGGACGCTCAACACCACCCAGCGTCGCGCCCACAGAACCAGTAATACATGTTTCAAGGTCATTACTTATCTTTCCTGGAACAGATCTTTCCTAGAACAAACTTTCGCGAATGTAGATAACGTCATCGGCGCGCACGGGGTCGTACAGCTCCGACTCTTTCAGCTCCACATCGCCTTTGGCGTCCTTGCGATACACCTTGATGCCGTTATCGGTGCCGCGCAGGCTGATTCCTCCGCCCTGGGCCAGGGCCTGTTGCACCGTCATGTTGCGTTCGACCCGATACACGCCGGGACGCTGCACCTCGCCGTAGATATAGTAAACGGGGGCCTTATCCACGAAGATGACGTCGCCGCCCGCCACCAGGATGTTTTCGTTACGCTCGCCCTGGGAGAAAATAGAGGGGAAGTCCACTTCTTTGTGGAACGGCCTGCCTTCGCGAATCCCTGACACTACGACAATGTCGGAGCCTGACGCAGTGACGCCGCCGGCCATCGCCAACACATCGGAAAGCCGGGTCTTCTGCGTATCCAGAGGAAAGCGGCCGGGCCGGCTCACTTGCCCCAAGACGGATACCTGATTGCCGCGAATTTCCAGTAGCGTGATGGTGACCTGCGGGTCTTTCACGTACTTGCCCTGACGCAGCCCTGCGGCGATTTGTTGCTCCGCCGCCGCCAGCGTCTCGCCGCCCAGCTGCAGACTGCCGATCAATGGGTAAGTAATACTGCCGTTTTCCGAAATACGGGTATCCAGGGTCAAATCCGGTTGTTGAAATACGTTGATGCGGATTGCATCTCCCGGCGCCAGGCGATAATTCAGGCTGGCGACCTCCGCCGCCTGAGCCGGCGTGAACAGAATCAGCGTCAACAGACACAGCACTATCTTTGTTGGCATTTGCGTCAATTGCATGACGTAAGAAGAGAAAGCTTTCATTTTTTCAGGCGCCGTTACGCATCATTTCCCAGTTGCAAAGAAACGGCGTCGGCATTGCGGATATCCTCTCCGCCATCGACGCCGGTGTTTTCATTCCCTTTTTCCCCGTCTGACGCAGGGATGGCGAGTCGCTTGAAGTCGCCGACATACTCAATGGCGGCGCTGCTTTTCAGGCGCTCGACTTCATCGGTGACGGCCTTTTTTACTTTGCGATTATGAAGAAACTGCGTGATGCGGGGCTTGGCGTCCTCTTCCGACACCGGCCTTTTCTGAGAGGCGGCCACTCTGACGACCAGATAATTGTTGGGGCCCTGGAACAGCGTCATCGCGCCGTCTTCAAGCCTGGCCACCTGGGTCAACAATTCCAGGCCGATCTGCTCTGCGGAGCGATTCGCCGCGTTGACGCGATACTGCACGCCTTCGGCTTTCAGCCAGGCGACAATGTCTTCCAGCTGCCCGGCGTTACCAACTTTATTTCTAAGCGGCGCAAGAAGTTCGTCCCGGGGCTCAATGGCGATTTCCTGCAGACTGTATAGCTTGCGCTCGGCGAATAACGCGGGATGCTCTTGGTAATACTGATGAATTTCTTCCTGCGAGGGTTGTGAAAGCGCGCCTATCACCTGTTGCAGGTACGCCCGGGCGATGATGCTTTTCTTCATGGACTCAATCGCCATGACCACGTCGGGACTGCGGTCCAGCTTAAGCTCCACCGCCTTGTCGTAGGCGACTTGCTGCTCCACCAGCTCATCCAATGCCCGCGCCCGCGCCGTGTCGGAGCTGACGCCTTGGGCAGGCTGCTTGGCGAGTATGGCGTTAAGCTGATGAATAGAGATTTCCGAACCGTTGACTTTGGCGACCACCTGGGTTGCGTCAGTCGCCTCGCCTGCGCCGCCGCACCCGGCCAAAGAACCCGTCAGGGCGGCCAGAAAGACAAACTTCGGAAAGGAAGTTCTATGGAGAAACATTGCTAAATCCTTTAGTTAATATGTGCGGCGCGATTGACCACACAGTTACACATTCCTACATGTGGGCTACATACTAAACCCAAAAATTTTTCAGTGATAGTGATTCTCACTAAAAAGTAAAGGTTAACGATAATGTCGCATTATCGCTGTTGAAATCAGCGTTCGCTTGATTCGACGCACGCTTCTCCCGCTGCAGCGCGGCGCTTATCAGGACGTAGCTGGCGGGGCTCCAGTCGCCCCCTAAAACCAGCGTTTGCAAGCGGTCTTCGCGCGCCGGCGGGCCCGTGAGCAAACCACCTTCATAGTCCCTTTCTTCATAGCGCCAGCGGGCATGCAGACTCACCTTGGCGGAGTAACGCCACAGCGGTCCGATGGAGACCAGTCGTCGCCGGTAATAACTGCTGTTATAGAAAGCCCCGCCGCCCAGTATTTTATCGATGTCGGTCGCTGGCGAGCTTTGATAAGACGCCAGGCTCTGCTCGATCGCCGCGCTCAGGCTGGTTGAACCTGTCCATTGATAATCCAGACTCAGTCCGCCAATGGCGCCCTGGTAGTCTCGCTCACCGTAGTGATAGTGCTCGCGCTCGACATAGCCGAGACTGCCTCTGACCTTTGACTTGCCGCTGAAGATCCACAGAAAGCGCATCTCCGCAAGGGTTTGTTCAAAACCGGAATCCACGCGGTCGGTAGTGCTGATCACGCGATTGGCGTAATCGCCGTCCGTCTTGCGCAACGAAATTGAAAGATGACTGCCGGAAGGCGCCTCGTAACCCACTCCCAGCTCCAGTGAATCAGACTGATAGTCCCCTTCAACGCGATACAGAGAGCTGTTTTCCTGTTGATAATGAGCGCCGCCGGCCAGCAGTTTCCAGCGTCCCGCAACACGCCAGTCCGCATCAAGGTAATAGCGGCGTCGGGTGCGGATATTCTGTTCGGTTCCGGAAAAATCGGCGAAGCTGTTGATGGATTCATTGTAGTCGGCGCCGAGAACGCCCTGTAAACGGCTGGTGGCCAGCCAGTCCCACGCCGCTTCAGCCTCCCAGGCGGTGTAATCAAGATAGTCGTAATGCTGATAGCGGTGGTCGGAGAAGCGGGCGTCCAGTTTCAGGTTTTGCCGCGAGATCGACTGCTCGCCGCTGACTGCGGCGAATGCGGACACAATCTGCTCATTGCTTTCGTTGCCGGAGGTCGACCGGAACAGATTATCTTCATGGCGCAGAAGGCTGCCTGCGCTGAATTCCCAGGCGTCGCCGACTTTCCCCTGCGCCGCTGCGCAGTAACACAATGACAGGCCCGCGGTAATCCATGCGGTAGGTTTGATCTGACAGAACATTTGAATTCGTCACTCACATTAAGAACGCGATCCTGCGTTCCAAAAAATTTAAGACGGACGCTGAACACCGTGCGCGTATGTCGTGAATGACTTGAACGAAGAGATACTAAGCCATGACGCACGCTTCAAGCGACGGAAAATCCAAGGTCCCTGGATGGCGTCTGTGTAGAACCAAACGAGGGCCATTCTAGAGGAGATTCCGTTTCCTTACTATTACGAAAAAGACTAACTCGGGAAGCCGGTTGCCAGCGCCCAGCCTCTTCGCCCTGGGGCTGCTTTGATGACGGAGATTGATGCGACTTACCGCGCATCAGCCGCAGATAAGCTAGACTGGTTAGGTTAAGCGGTTGAACAACAAAACAGGCCATAAGGGACCACAACAAGCTGTGATTAGGGAGAACAAAAAGGATGACTCAATCTTTGATTGACGGCGACTGGCGCAAGCTGCTCGTTGACGACAACGTAAGCGAAGAACCCAAGCATCAGGTTATCGACGCCAAGCGCAGGCAGCTGCAGGAACTCAAAACAAGACCGGAGGCCCCCGTCCAGGTTCGGCGTCTGATCATTGCCGCCTGTGACGGCTTGGAACGTTTGAAAGGACATGTCGGCGCCGAAGAATTCTACGTTTATTACGGACGTCTGACCGATTTGCTCAGAGTCATAGGCAAA
The DNA here is from genome assembly GCF_000012985.1 of Hahella chejuensis KCTC 2396. NCBI lineage: Bacteria > Pseudomonadati > Pseudomonadota > Gammaproteobacteria > Oceanospirillales > Hahellaceae > Hahella > Hahella chejuensis. The sequence goes on from NC_007645.1 coordinate 3,526,834, forward strand.
GAACTGGAGGTGAGCGGCATCGCTGTTGATTGAGCGCCTGTCGCTTGCGGCCGCGGCTTCATGGAAAGCTGACCATGCGCAGGCGCCTGTGAGAGCGGGAGTGTTGGTCGCCCATGTCTCCCGCTTGCATCATCAGACTTTCAATTCGTCAGACTTTCAATTCGTCAGACTATAGCTATTTGTCAGACTTTCAATTCGCCAGACAAACAACGTCCGTCTATTTGTCTGCAGACGACAATGTAAGAAAGAATTCAGGCTTTCTGACTGCGTCGACGAGCGACATAGCCCACGATGCCCAGACCGGCCACCCACATAGCGTAGGCGTCGGCTTCCGGAACCATGGTCACAGCGGCTGCGCCGAACTGATTGGAAGCGAAGTAAACGTCACCGATCAAGATTGAGTCAGTGGCGCCATTCAGGTTGAGGTTGATTTCGCCAAGCTTGGTTTTCCAACCATCGAAAACGCTGCTGTTGTAAGCGCCGATAATGCCTTCGTTGGCGGGGCCCGCATACCATTGAAAACTGGTGATGTTTCCGTCCACGATGGTCAAAACGCCACTGTCGCCATCCTGGGTATCGTCAGGGGTCCAGGTAACGCCATCCGGCGCTTCCTGACGGGTCCCTTCAATACCGCCAAGCACGCCGCTCACAATCGCCAGATTCAGGCCATTGGAGTTGAGGCTCACCTGGTGCGTACCAGTCAGGTAGTTATCGAAGTTGGGAAGAATAATCTGACCGAGGAAAGTCGCGTAGGAAGCATCCTCCATGAATATGTCAGTGTATTCGTCAATCGTTTGCTGGCTGTGATAATTCGGGTCAAATGTCAGGTCGACGCTCCCAGAAAAATCAAAAACCAGGGTGCTGGCGCTAACGCCCATACTAACCGCCGAAAGCGTTGTCGCCAGGATCGCCCCTCTAAAAGGATTCATGTTTAACTCCTTGTTTTATTGGGTTGAGGTCCATTTCCACAGGCGATACAAAGTTTCTAACCAATACGACTCATCATAGAAATACGACGTCGCCGACATGCATGATACTCACTGGCGTAAAAAAAACACAACCGTTGACCCAAGAAAAGTCGGGCGGTCCTATGTCTTCTTTTACAACCTGATCATGATGTCGAACGACGTAATAAAAAGTTCTTATTCACGAGATGCAATCCGCTGGACCGCCAGCCGCAGGATCGCCGCACAAATAGATTCTACGACCTGACGGACGGCGTCATCAGTACTTAATACCATAGCCGCTCAGCAACGCTAAATTGTCCAGCCGATACATGTCTTTCAACTGCTCGATTCTTTTGCGGTCATCCGGCGTCATTTCATTCTTTTTTATCTGCAGCATGGAATAAAGACTATTCATACAATGCCTCATTCTTTTACTTTTCAGGAAGTAAAAGGAGTTCAAATGGGTATCCAGTTCTTCCTTCGACATAGGGTTAAATCCCGCTATTTCCCTCAATCGCCGATGTACTTCCGGAAATCGGACGCTGTAGGACTGGTTAATCGCCTTGAAGTTATACTGGTTGAAAAAACGCGAACTGACGCCCAGCCAGGCGCAGACTTTCTGCAAAAACGTCAGGGGGAAGGTTTCCATTTCTTCAAGCGCGCCGATGAAGATCCTGTCATTCCCCAACGCCGAGCGCCACTTATCCAGATAATGCACGTAGCGTCCCCACTCAAAAGCGTTGTTGAGGACATAATCGAATCTTATTTCACGCAGTGATCCTTTGACGCAGCTTTGATGCATCACCACATCCACAAACTCAGAAAACGAGTTGATTCTTAACCCCTGTATCACCTGCGTGAAAAACAAGTAGCTGGAATACATCCGCAGTTCGGGGCTGCGCAGAACAAAGATCGCTTTTACGTTTTTATTTCTTCCGGCGTATTCGAAGCAGGTCTTTTGGTCAAAATGAAACGGCGAAGCCTCCAGCAAAATATCCTTGTTATCCCGGGCGAAGAAACTCGCAAAATCGCCGCCGCTATGCTGGGTTTTCCACGGTGGTTGAAATAAACACTCCTTGTCCATGAAAAAGAAGGTTTCTTTGGGATTTGATGGAGAGATGTCAGGATGATCGGAGAGCCAATAATAGAGAGAAGACGTTCCACACTTGGGAAACCCAAGAATCAGCAGAATTGTTTTCATAAGGTATCTCCCTATATCAGCGTCCCCTTCCTAAGATCAATTCATCAGATTTCGGCTAACTATTAATCAGGCAGACAAATAGCTTCCTTCTATTTTGTCTGTAACGACTTGCCTGCAACGACAGGGTCTGCGCATGTCAGGGCCTGTCTCCCGCGGCCAGCCGCCGCGCAGCTTTTGTCGCCCGGGAACTGCAACATCGCTTTCACCTCGTTCATTTTGTGGGTCAGCGAATTTATTTGCGCCTCGCTCATTACTCTTCGATGATCGCCAATCGCGCCAACCCGATAGTGATGCGCCATCTCGGGCTCCCTCGCCTTCATGGCGGCGAAGCGACAGGCCTCAGTAATACGCTGGACGTCGCGCTCCGTGACATCGACGCCGACAAAGTCGGCGATCTTTCTGACCGCCGTCGGCATGTCGGACAAGATCTCTTCATAGGTCAGATAGAGAATATTGGAGCGCCCGTAATGCCGGCGCCATGAATAATAATGATAAAAATAACTCCCCCAACGTAGTTCGGAGGTCATGAACTGCTGGAAAAAATCATCCCATGAGCGACGGTAGGATTTGTCCCCGTCAATGGCGTTCAAATACTGATAGTAATAAGACGTCACCATGTCCGGACAGTCTCTGGATACATGAATAAACCTGGCCTTTGATTTGATGGGGTCGACGTGTTCGGACGCCGTCCAGTGACTTTTAAAACAACGAGGCGCGACAAGCTTTTCCAGATCATCCAGGGAAATATAATAGCGACTGTTTTCCCAGCCTACTTCAGGCCATGGGACAGTTTGATGACGGGAGGCGTCAGCGTTCAACAGGTTGGCGAGAATGCCCTGGGTTAAAGTGGTGCCGGACCTGGGATAAGTGACCAGCCATACATCAGTGTTTCTTGGCTCCACCTGTTGCATCAGCTCATTGATTCTGGATTCGGTAATAAAGTAAGGAACCCTCAAGCCATATACCATTCTGTCGCTTCGATCCACACCGTTTCCCTCGCCGTTCGCCACATCATGATAATCCGAAATGAAGTATAGACCAGGAAGTAAACGCCAATTGTAACCGTATCTGTTTTTATGTATCGACTTTTATTATCTTAATAACGTCGGTCTGGAGTGTTTGCGATTGAAATCAAATCATTAAAATAAACAATTAAAACCGCCATCAGATACAATATTTACTTTATATTTTTAAGTCATTCCTTTGACCTGGAAAATTTATAACCTCCTGCTAATACTTTATCAAATGCGATGAATGCACCGCGCCTGACGTCACAGGAGGACGCCATGAACTTCGATGGGAACTTCAAGCACATAGACGTTTACGATATCGCTGCTCTAAGCAGGAAAGTGTCCGCGTTTACGGAGGACGAATGGGGAAAAATGTCCTGGAAGGACCGCATCGGCAAGGAGCATCGCGAAACCCAGACCATTCCGATCCTTTTTGATAAGGACTTCAGGCACGCCAACCCGTCCCGGCATTCCGCCGCCGATACACTGGCGACCGCGTATGCGGATATGACCGCGTTCATGAAGCGTATTTACGAAGACGACGCCGGATACTTTATTCGCATGATACTCGTCAGGATGAACCCTATGTCGGAAATCCCACTGCATTACGACACGGGCGCCTCGCTTCCTTATTCCCATCGCGTGCATTTACCTATCGCAACCAATGAAAAAATAACCTTTCAAGTTGGCGATGAAAGTAAATATTTAAAGCAAGGCGAGCTTTGGGAAATTAATAATCAAAGACGTCATGGCGTTTTCAACCGTTCGAGTGATTACAGGATTCATATGATCATGGATTGGGTGACCTCTGATCTGGCGAAGTTAAGAAAAGAGCAACTTGGGCTGGAGCCTGAGGATGTCGGACAGTTACCCAAAGAAGATTCGCGTAACTAATAACACTTATAAGGTTCCGTTGAATTATTTGATTTGACCTAAGCTAATTTTTTGCTGGTTTATTCTTAATATGGAATAAGGAAATAGTTATGAGTGAATACATTATTGGCGGCTGGACGCAGAACCCTGCAGATACTTCACCGAACTCCTTTTCTTTCACCATGTACGGCATGGTGACCAACCTTTCCGGGCTAACGACCGGCACGCCTCAGTCTCCGGGGTGGAGTCCGGACACGACGGCTGCGCCTGGCGGATCGGGTAAAGTGCTTTGGACCTACGGCGGCGGTGGCTGCACGCCGAACAACATGCCCCAGAACGCGACGGAAGTGAGCGCCATTGTCAACGCGACCCAAACCAAGAACTGGGCCGGCGTGGATTTTGATGACGAGTGCTACATGAACGTGGACATGCTGGTTGAGACGATGAGCAAGCTGAAGTCACTCAACAAGGAGTGCAGCTACACCTTTCTGGCCGGTTGGGATTACAACAACCCCAGCGCCTCCAGTGAGGGAACCAAGATTAATCAGGCGGTGCAAACCATAGCGCAATCCGGCGCGGTCAACCGCTTCTGCCTGATGTGCTACGCCGAGGCCATGTGGAGCATGAGCGACATTGAAGCCAACGTCGGTCCGGCGATAAAACGCACCATCGCCAACGGCGTTCCCGCCAAGCAGGTGATACTGGCGCTGACGCCCGCCGGATTGAATCAGCAGAACCTGAGTTACTTCCTCAATGAGGTGACGCAAAACGGCATTGGCGGTCTCTTTATCTGGGACTACCCCGCCCTGCCCAGCAGCTATCTGCAGCAGATTGAGCAGGCGCTGTTGGGCGCCTGAATTTCAGGTTAAGCGACAGGACCTGCGCAGGTCAGGCCCTGTCTTTCGCGGCTTGTCGCGTTAGTTAAAGTAATAGCTAGTAAGAATAAAAGTCAGTAAGAGTAAAAACCCTTGCCGGTCTTGCGGCCCAAATGGCCGGCATCCACCATGCTGCGCATTAACGGACAGACCCGGTATTTCGAATCCTGAAATGTCTGATAAAGCACATCCAGCGAGTTCACCACGGTGTCGACGCCGATCAGATCCGCCGTCTCCAACGGCCCCATTTTATGGCCAAAGCATTCCTTGAAGATGGCGTCCACATCCGCAGGTTGCGCGATGCCGTCCTGAATGGCGAACGCCGCTTCATTCATGAAAAGATGAGAGATGCGGTTGGAGACAAAACCAGGGCCGTCCTTCACCACCACCGCTTTTTTGCCCAGCATCGCCAGCATTTCCAGACAGCGGTCTTTGGTTTGCTCTGAGGTATTCAGGCCCAGTATTACTTCCACGGTATGTTTCAGGTAAACCGGGTTCATGAAGTGAACGCCAATGACCTGCGCCGAGGTTTTATGGAAAGACCCCAGTTTGGTGATGGGAATGCAGGAGGTATTGGCCGCCAGAACGGCGTTGGGCGCAATAAACTCAGCCATGCGGGTATACAGCGCCTGTTTAAGCTCAATGTTTTCCGGGATATTCTCGACCACGAAGGCGCAATCAGAGATCGCGCCCAGCTCATTCGACCAGCGAATGTTGTCCAGAATATCCTGAGGTTTCTTCCCTTTCGCCAATGGGCTGAACAGGGGCGCGTATCCCGCCGTCTCCAGCACGCGCGCCCGACTTTGCTCGCAGGACGGCTCGTCTTTTTCAACCACGACGACGTTATGGCCGCGCAGTGCGCAATCAAACGCCAGGCTGGACCCGATGTTACCGCCGCCAATCACTGCAATGTTTAGTTTTGACATACAAACTTCTTCCTTGTTGTGCTTTAAAAATCTGTTTTCCGTTGACTAATCAGGCAGCAGAATCCGGCGAGATCACTTCCCACTTTCCAAACCAGGTCAGCCCTGCCGCCTTCGCCAATGACGCCGACGCCAGGTTGTCGAACTGACAACGGTATTGCGGTTCATAACCCCTCTCACTGGCGCGTCGGCAAATCGCGCGCACGACTCTGCGGGCGTAGCCTTTTCCTCTGAAGGGCGGCAGCGTCAGCACGCCCAGATCGGCGATGCGCGCGTCGTCGCCGGGATAACTGTCCCAGGGATACATGCTGGCGGCGCAAACCAGACTGTCGCCGATAAAAGCGCCGCAGACCTCCCAGTGATCCAGTTCAACGTAAGCGTCATCCAGGTCCTGCTCTGTTGCGGACGCCTGAAATTCAGCGAAAACGGCCTCATCCTCAATGTTTAGCGGGCGGATGTCGCCTTCTGTGGCTTCCTGCATCAGTGTTTCTTTATCCTGCGCAGAGAAATAAAAGATCTCATCGGCGCCATGCAGAACCACTCCCGCGTCCTGCAATGTCTGGCGCAGGGCCGTCGTCGTTAAGGCGTCCAGCTGATAGAAGCCCAGCTTATCCGCCATCGCCGGCGTCATGACCGCCATGACGCGCCCGTCCGACAATTCCAGCACCATCAGCCGTCGTTCCTCCGGCAACGTCGCATTCGCGATCACCGTCAGGCTCCCGGTTTGCAGCAGAACTTCCCCATGTGTAAAAGGGGTCATCCAAAAATCCATTATTGTTGATGAAAATACAGACATACTTCTCTCTCGACTTCGTTGTCATTAATTCGGCGGACAGGTCGCTTCCGTCTGTCCGCCAATCACTCAATCACAATACCTGTGATGTCAGGTCCTGTTTCTCTCTGCTTGGCGCCGCGCAGGCGCGACTGTCCTGCAAGCCCGTTAACTCGCTGACCCGCGCTTCAATCCATGGCGCCACCTGATTATCGGCGAACAGATAAAAGTGGCCGCCAGTGAACACCCGCTGCGTCAGCGGCGCAGCGAACGCCCGTCGCCATCCCGTCAGGCGAGACACCGGCACGCGATTATCGCTGTCGCCTCCCGCGATAAAGCCAGGAACGTCCAGCGGCGGTTTCGGCATGCCGGCCAGGGCCGCCAACAGCATCAGATCATTGCGCATCACGCCAACCACATAAGTTCTCAACTCAGGGTCCGCCAGCACCTCCGGCGGTGTGCCTTCGTATTGCTCCAGCAAACGCAGGATCTCTTCGTCCGACAGGGACTCCCGAGGTCTTCCGCGCAGGTCAACAGGATCAATATAGCCGCGGGCGGAGAGAATCACTCCCAGGCGCATCTCCGGCGCCTTGCGCCTGAGTCTGTGCGCAGTCTGGTAAGCCAGCTCCGCGCCCAGGCTGTGGCCGCATAGCATCAAGGGCTTGTCGCGCCCCAGCTGCAATCGCTCGACGGCGTCGAGAATCTCTTCTAAGACCGCATCAGCGTCCGCGTTAAGCGGCTCCAGAAAACGCGCGCCTCTTCCCGCCAGCTCCAGGCAATAGACTTCAATCGAATCGGACAGATTCTGCGCCAGTTGCATGTAGGTGTAACTGGAGCCCCCCGCATGGTGCATAAACAGCAATTGCGCGGCGGCGTCCGGCCTGTTTTTCGCAGCAAACAAGACTGAATCAGACAAGGCTTACTTCCTCCCTGGCTTCACTCCCGGAAACGGCGCGCTTCTGATATACCGACTTGAACGCCAACGCCGCCGCAATGGGAGCGCTGGCGATCCACCCCGGACCGCGCGCGCTTTTGAATTTAAAATAATCGTCGTACTCCGGGCTGGTGACGAAGTTATAGGTCAGGGAAATGCTGGGCGATAGAGTATGCACCTCATGGGGCAGCCCTTTGGGAATCAGCATGATTTCCCCCGGCTCCAGATCGAAGCGCCAAATCCTGTCCGCCTGCCCGCCGGGATCATTGGCGGCGGCGGGCGAATGGGCGAAAGAGCGACCTTCCGCAAGGGTTCTGGCGGCGCCTTCCAGCGACGAAGAAAAAATCCATCCCGCTTTTTTGCCCACTACCTGACACAACACCGCATTCGTGCGCATGCCGTCTACATGCAAACGGGTGCAGGCGCCCGGCGCGGAAAAATAAAGCCCCCAGTCCTGACACATACGCTTGTTCGGCTCTAAGGAGCCCATCTGCACCCAGGGAATCCGATAGCCGCTCCGGGGCAGAAAATAAGGTCGGCCCCAGTGCCGCTGAATGCGCTGAAACGCGAGGAAGCTGAACGACTGCGTTTTTACGCGATGACCGAACCCCCAGGTGAACAGCAGATGCTTGAAAAAGGAGTCATAGGTATAGCGCAGGTAGTCCAGCTCATTGCTCATACACCCCAGCTCCACCTCAGGAAGCGAAGCAATCTGCTTCAGGTAGGCGCGCAGCTCGACGCTGTCTTTCGGCTTGAATCCCGCGTCCTGCAAGCGGACCGACAGGTCGCCGAACTCCTCACAAAAGTAGTTGAAGCTCCACAACTGTTGCGCCGGCCAGTCCAGCAGTCCGTCTGCGACAATGACGGGCTCATTGCGCATCAGGTAGCGTTCGCTGAACGTCGCAGAGGTAATATCCGAGACTCTTTCCACATGGCGGTAATCCGCCCCTTGCAGGCGCGACGCCGCCTCGCTCTCTTCAATCAACGGCTGCGTTTCCCGTTTGCGCCGATAGATGCTGGCTTCTTCATAGGTCCACAACGCCACATCCCCCAGCGCATTGCATACATCGCCAATAAAACTCATAACCGCCCTTCCCTAAAAATCAAACTCTAAGTCCACATCCCTTTCCGCCATTTGCGCGGCGTCTGTTTGGACGGGGTGGTATTCGAGGTTTTGCAGCAAGTCCCCCACTTCCGTTTCCGGGTCGGCGAGGATGGCGCCCACCAGTTCGAAGTAGTACTGGAACAACGCCAGAATTGTCGCCTGCTCGAACATGTGTTCGCGATACTGAATGGTGCAGTCGAAGCCGTCCCGGGTTTCGGAAACCTCCAGCACCAGGTCAAACTTCGCGGTGTCCGAACTGATATCGAGCCGCGACAGCCCTGCTTCCTGAGCCTCCTCAGCGCCGCCGTTCAGACTCTGGGGCAAATACCCGAAAACCACATCGAACAGAGGATGCTTACCCTGACGATGCTGACAGTAAGACTCTGCGCTCAGGTCCTGCAAAAGCGCGCTCATGGGATAGGTTTGGTATGGCGCGCATTCGGCCCATTGTTCGTTCAGGTCCAGCAGATAATCCGCCACCGGGAACTCCGCCTCCGGCTCAAGCTTGAGGGCGAGCATGTTGACCAGATACCCGACCAGCTGCATCTCTTCGGGCTGCGTGCGTCCGGTAACCGGAACGCCGAGCAGCAACGCATCCGTGCGGGCGATCTTGCTCATCAGCACGCCAAACGCGCCGAGGAAAAAAGTAAACGTCGGCAGTCCCAGTTCCTCGCACAGCCGTTTGACGTCCTCGCCAAGCTGTCTGGGCAGCGCCTGCACCCGCGTCGCGCCCTGATTGCGCGCGGATTCGTCGCCATCGTCGCAGCCCTCCGCCCGAGGCAACGCCAGCGGCGCCGGCAAGGGTAATAAGTTGGCGAGCCAGAACGCTTTGTCCTTGCGGGTTTTTTCCTCATTTTCAGCCGCCTGCCGCCCCTGACGGAACGCGGCGTAACTGTATTCCAAAGGCGCTACGGACCGCCCGGCGAGGAAGTTCTGCAAATCGTCTGCGAGGATGCCGAGGGACACCGCATCGCAAACAATATGATGAACGACGATCAACACTTGATGAGGCCGCCCGGCGCCGGGACTGGTTATCATCATGGCGCGAATGGGCAGCGTGGTTTGCAGATCGAACGGCATGGCGGCGAACTGCTCCAGGCGAGCCCGATTCTCCGCCTCCGTCGCAGCGCTTTCAAACACCACCAGGCTGGCTTTGGCCAGGACCTGGGGTTCCATCATCAGGTTGGCGCCCTGTCGCTTGAACAGGCACTTCAGCGCCAAATGCCTGTCGGCGACCTGCTCAATCGCCGCCGCAATATCTGTAGGGCTGTATGATGCGGGACATTCAAAGGCCACCGGCATGTTATAGCTGGCGTCCTGAAAGGTGGTCTGGTGTATGTAAAGCAGTTCCTGATCCGCGCTCGCCAATATGGGCGCGGCGGGATCGATCTCCAGCGCGGTCACTTTCGCGTCCTCCTGCTCCAGCAGACACTGGCGTTCAATTTCCCGAATGGTCGGTTGCGCGAAGAAATCCTGTATGGCGATCCGCTTGCCCAGCTTTTTATACACTTTCTCCGCCATCACGATCGTTTTGAGGCTATCGCCGCCCAGTTCCATAAAGCGATCATCGACGCCCACGCCTTCCACGCCGAGAATGCCGCTCCAGATGGCCGCAATCTCTTCCTGTAAGGCATTGCCGGGCGCGGCGAACGCCGCCGCCACGGTCGCCGGCCGCGGCTTCAGCTTAATGCTGTTGACCGAGGACGAAGTCTGTCCCTCCCCGTTCGCCGGGCGCCGACCGCCCCAGGAGTACAAACGATCGCTAAACTGTCCGGCGGAGAAGATCTTCTGATTCTCGCGGTCGAACTCGCGCAAACTGCGTTCGAACAAGGCGGGGAACTCCGCTCCCAGCAGCGCCGTTTCGTTGGCGCCCCAGGCGTTGGCGTCTTTTGGCGACGCTTCCTCGAAGTGGATGGTCTCCCAGTTCACCGTCACCCAGCGGGTCGCCGCCAGTCTGTTGTTGCGCCGTTGGCTCCAGCCATCCAGAAACAGGTTGGCGGCCGCATAGGGCGCGTGGGCGATTCCACCGAAAAACGCGGACATGGAAGAGGTGACAAAACAGGTCTCCACAGGCGCGCTTTCGAACACCCGCGCCAGCGTCTGCGCAACCCGCGCTTTCGGCGCAAGTTGCGCCAGATAGCGATCTGCGTCGAGCTGGGCGAGTGGCGCAAAGGAGTCGCCATCCGTCACCCCGGCGGCGTGAATCACCACCTGTATTGCGCCCAGACGCTGGCGAATGCTCTCAAACAGCGCCAGGGCGTCGCTTTCTGACTCCAGCGCATAGGGAAACACCTCCACCGCACCAGCGCCGGCCGCCGTCAGTTCCTGCCGCAGGTTTTGCATAGCGGGTGAGTCCGCTGACTGACGGCTGATCAGAGCCAGTCGTCCCTGAAAGCGCTGGGCGAGGGTTTTCGCCATCGCTCTGGCCATTCTGCCCCCCGCACCTGTAATCACGAAGGTCCCGCCAGTAAAATGCGACGCGTCCAGCACCTCGTTTTCTTCTTCGTCAGGACTGCGAAAGTCCTCTACGAACAGTCCTTCTGCGCTCAGCTTCAGAGGGCCATGCATGGGAGACGCCAACACGCTGGCGAGCGCCGCCGGCGTCCATTTCTCACTGGGATTGCAAATCTCCACACAGGCGCACGCGATGCCGGGTATCTCCTGAGGCGCCACCAACGCCAGGGATTTCAGCGCGGCTGTCGTCAGCACCTGATCGGCTTCCTGCTGCAGGTCGTCCACGGCTAAAAAGGAAGGCGCCAGCAAATAGATATGCACGGACGCATACCCTGAGAAATCCGCGTCCGTCAGCGCCCTGCCCAGATCAGCCAGCGCCTGCAGGGACTCCGTGTTCATTGACAGGCCATCCGCAGGAAACGCCAGCGTCAACGTCAGCGCCTGCTCGCTTCGCGCGCCTGCAGCCAGCTCCGCCAGTGCGCCGCGCAACTGCACTGAACATAAGGGGTTACAGTCGAGCACTTCGATATCATGCTGGGTCAGCCCGGCGGTCAGCGCTTCTGTCGAAGCCGGGGCGAGCAGCACGCGCCGGGACCCGGGTTGCACCGGGGGTTTGCGAAGCCGTATGGATTTCCAGAATGGCGTCAGCATTCCCGCCGCGTTTTTGGAGAGATTGCCGCCTTCCGGCGCCGACAGAACGTCCGCAATGCGTCCCCAGGTTTTATCCGAGACATGGCCTGCGCCGTGGTCTTCGCGGGCGAAAGCGTAACCCGGAACCTCTTTCAGGGGCGGTATGGATTGATCGCCCCAAAGAGACCGAGGCAATTCCTTGCTCACGCCGGAAAGCCATTTTTCGATACTGTCTTTATCAAGAGGCGCAGGCATCCCATTCAGGACTTCCGGCGTCAGTGACGCCAGGGTCGAGCGGACCAGGGACGGCGCATCGCCATCCTCTGCGAGCGCCAGATAGCGCTCGATTTCCCGCATCAGGGCGAATTGGGAGTCCGCCGCCAGCAGCGCCCGACAGGGAAAGCTGTGACGTTTGCGCAGCGTATGAGAGAGCGCGCGAAGATCAGGACTCTCCTGCGTCACCAGCCACTGGGACACAGACTCCATATGCCGCGTCAACGACGCAGTGTTAACAGCGGAAAACGGGAAGAACAACGGTTCTGCGCGATCCGTGTCGACCGCCGTCTTCTGCGACGCAGGCGCATATTCCTGCAACACAATATGGGCGTTGGTTCCGCCAATGCCGAAACTGCTGACGCCACCGGTGCGCAGCTTGCCGTCCTGCGCCAGCCAGGGCTCGGCTTCGGTGTTGACATAGAAGCACGACTTTTCAAAATCCAGCTGCGGATTGGGACGCAGGAAATGCAGCGTCGGCGGTATTACGCCGTGCTTGAGCGCCAGCACCATCTTGATGAATCCGGCGACCCCGGCGGCGGAGTCCAGATGGCCGATATTGCTTTTAACGGCGCCCAGCGCGCACTGGTTCGGCGTGTCGCTGTCGGCGCCGCTCTCGCCGAATACCTCGCGCAAAGCCATGAACTCAATGCTGTCCCCCAATCCGGTGGCGGTGCCGTGGCACTCAATGAAATCCACGTCGGCGGCGTCCACTTCCGCCAGTTGCAGGGCGGCGCGAATCACCTCCGCCTGCCCTTTCACGCTGGGGGCGGTGTAACCCACTTTGCGGGCGCCGTCGTTGTTAATGGCGGAGCCTTTGAGAATCGCCCAAATAGGGTCATTGTCGGCGATGGCGTCACCCGCCCGGCGCAACACCACCGCGCCCAGGCCGCTGCCGAACACGCTGCCGCTGGCGTCGGCGTCAAACGCGCGGGTTTTACCGTCTTTGGAGAACAGCATGCCCTCCTGATAGAGATGCCCGTTCTGTTGCGGCAACAACAGGCTGACGCCGCCGGCCACAGCAAAATCGCATTCGCCGTTCAACAGACTTTGCACCGCCTGATGAATGCTGACCAGACTCGTCGAACAGGCGGTCTGCATGGTGAAGCTCGGCCCTTGCAGCCCCAGTTTCCAGGAGATCAGCGTGCTCATGGCGTCTTTATTGGCCAGTTGCGAGGCCAGAAAGCCGCCGACGTTATCCACCTGCTCGGACAACATGGCCTGCATAGTCCACTGCACGGTGCTGCGCGCCCCCAGAAACAGACCGATGCTGCGTCCGCGTTTGTCAGGATCGACGCCGGCGTTCTCCAGCGCATGCCACACGCACTCCAGCATCAGCCGGGTTTGCGGGTCCATCAACGCCGCCTCCGCCTGGCTGTATCCGAAGAACTCCGCATCGAAATACTGCGCGCCGCCCAGCACGCCGTTGGCCGCTACGAAGTCCTTGTTGCGTATCTTGTTGACGTCGTGCCCGGCCTTGAGCAGTTCTTCGTCGGTAAAATGAGAAATGCCGTCCACGCCCATGAGCAGGTTGCGCCAATACTCACGGCAGTTGTCGGAACCGGGAAAGCGACCCGCCAGACCGATAACGGCGATATCCAGATCTTCTCTAATCTCTACAACACTCATAATTCCATACCTTGTTATGCTCTCAGACGAGGTCGTCTGATATAAATCCTTGTGGTCCTTGCTGCGCCCCTGATCACTAAACCGGCTCGGGCTGACTTGCCGAAACGGGCGGCGCCTGGGAGAAATCTGCGGGCGACACATCCTCGGCGCCCAACCTGCGCAAAAACTCAACGTGGTCCCCTTGCAGGCGTCGTATCTGTGCATTCGCCGGCGCCGAACGCTGCAACGCGGCGGCGCTTTTCTCATCGGCGTCATCGGAGAGAAACACCCGCGTCGGGATGCGATTCAACGGGGACGCCGACAACCGCTCAGGGAAGCGCGCGGGTTGGATGAGCTGATGCTGCAACCGGTAGTAACGCCATTCCATAAACAGAGACGGCGAGGCTTCCCGCAGCGCCGCTTCGTCTTCGATCGCCGCCAGCGCTTTTGTTGTCTCACTGTCTTCAGCGGACGCGGCGATATCCCGGAACATCGCCAGGAACTCCGCATACAGCTCTGGCCCATCGAACACACTGGTTTGCAGGTTGGGATCAAGAAACACCAGCTGCTCAACATCCTGGCCTAATTCCGGACGCTGCGTCAGCAACGCCGCCAGCATCTCCGCCCCCAGGGAATAGCCGCCCAGCCACAGGGGCCGCGCGGGCGTTTCCCGGCGGCCCGCAGCAAGCGCCGACAATGCATCCGCCAACGCGGTCTGCAACGCCTCCGCAGAAAGATCAACGGCTGCGCCGGGCTCCAGAGTCAGCACCGATAGCGTTACGCTCCCCGCCAACGCATCCGCCAGTCCTTGCAGCTCCACCAGTCCGCCTAACGCGGGAGGCAGCAACACCCATTTGGGAAGCCTGGGGTCGTCCGCATTCAGCAAGCGCTCCTGCAGGCATGCCCCCGCCATGGGCCGGGACTGGCGACGGGTTGCGATCAGGGCCCGCTGGGCGGCCAGGGTGGCGTGGCGAAACACATCCACCGGGCTGAACGGGACGCCGAATCGCCTCTCAATCTGGCTGGCCAGACGCACTGCGCTCAAAGACGACCCGGACACCTGGAAAAAATCCGAATCCGGCGTCAACGCGCCATGGAAACCCAGACATTCGCGCCAGCACGCCGCCAATTCTCCCTGCTCTTCGTCCCAGGCCGGGTCCGCAGCGTCCGACGCTACCTGCGCGCGTTCACGCCACGCCTGAAACAGGGCGACGATTTGCGCCCGATCCAGCTTGCCGGTCTCGGTGCGGGGCAAACGCGTTACCGGGAAGATGGCGGAAGGCAAATGGGAGCGCGGATAATGCCGGGCCAGATGCGCCTGCAGTCCTGAACCGCCGTCATCATCGCCTTCAACCGCCAGCACCAGACAGGCCTCCGGCGTTCCCGCCTGCGCCACCGCCGCTCCCGCCGCGATTACGCCGGGATGTTGTCCCGCCCGGCTCTCCAGCTCGCCCAGGCCGATAAAATTGCCTCGCACCTTGCAGCTGTCGTCCATGCGCCCTTTGAGAAAACACTGACCACTGGCGTCCACCATGGCCATATCGCCGGTGCGGAAATAAGCGCCCTGATCATCGTTCCCGAATTTCTGCGCAGTCAGTTCCGCTTCGTTCAGGTAGCCGTGCTGCGCAAAGTCTCCGTAGATCAACAGTTCGCCCCATTGCCCTGGACGCAGGCGACACCCCTGGGCGTCCACCACGGCGAAAGAGACGTGATCGAGAGGCGCGCCGATGGACAGCATCGGCGCCGAATCCATATCCGCGCAGTTCGCCATGGAGACGGCGATACAGGTTTCCGTCGGGCCATAACTGTTCCAGATCTGGGTGCGTTGCAGCAGACGGTCGATATCGCCGAGGGTGAGAAAATCACCGCCGCTGATGCACACTTTGGGGAGCGGGGCCAGGTTTTCCATGCGGTTCCAGGCGGAAAACAGCGCCGGCGCTGCAGAAATCACATCGGGACGGCGCTGCGCCAGAAACGCTTTCGCCCTGCGCTCGTCGAGCAGGCTGTAGCGGTCCGTCACCAGACTGGTTCCCTGCACAGCCCAGGCCAGCAGTACTTCTTCCAGATAGCCGTCGAAGCTGGGTGAAAATTGCTGTGTTACGCGCGCCCCGGGTTGCAGGTTCAGCGTGCGGACCAGCGAATCCAGATACTGCGCGACGGTCTGCGCCGCGACGCAAATGCCCTTGGGGCGACCTGTGGTGCCTGAGCTGTACAGTATCCATGCGGTGGGATTGGTCTCCATGGACTTCAGGCTCGCAAACTGGCGCCAGTCGACGTCCCTGGCGGCGATCGCGTCCTCCGCATTCAGCACGATATCCGGCTGCCCATGGCGAATCACTTCCTCTACACGAGCCTGTGGCGTTCCCTCCTCCAGGGCGAGATAAGTGGTTCGCGTCAGAAAGCACGCCGCCAGAAACGCCTGCAACCGGCGTCCGGGACGGCCTTGGATCAGTGCGCGCCGAATCTCTGAGCGGTTCAGGCGGTCTGCATAGCTCCCGGTCAGCGACGCCAACCCGGCCCAACTCAGCTCGCCTTCGTCGTCAATCACGGCGGGGCGATCGCCCAGGGTCAGAAAACCCTGGCGTAAAATATCTTCAATGGAGCGATAGGCTTCACGCCGTTGTGCAGGCCGGAACGCCTGGGCGGCGATGTCGCCGGCAACCAGCAGGTCCTTCAGTCGTGGCGTTGAACTGTCGCCAAGCGCCTGCCGCAGGATATCGCGATAGCTTGCGGCGAGCTTCGCTATCCGCGCGTCCGACAAGGCGGCGCGCTGATATTCCAGCATCAGGCGGCTGTGATCTCCGCCGTGGAAGACGGTGAGGTTCAACGGGCCATGGGCCTCTTCGTCGTTCTCCTTATCCGTCCCGTCGCTGGCGAGGGCGTCACTTTCCTCTTCGGCGTCGAAATAGGAATAGGCGACGTTAAGCAATGGGTTGGCGCCAAACACCCTCGGATCGTGACGCAGTAACGCAAACACCTCTTCTACAGGAAAGAACAGCTGCTCCATGGCCCGCCACTGCGCCTCCGCCAGGGACTTGAGATAGGCGTCGAAACATTCTTCGTCGCGATCAAAACGAAACGCGCAGGGAGACAAAGACACGAACATGCCCACCGTGGTCTGCGCCTGAGGCGGACGGTACGCATTCGCGACAGAGATGGAAAACCCATCGCTGCGGCCCTCCCGCGCCACGGCCAGTCCCCATATCCCCAGAAAGAACACCGCCGGCGTGACATTGTGGCGGGCGCATAATCGGTTCACCGCCTCGATCTCCATCGCGGTCAGAGACCAGGAGGTATATTTCACGCCATCGTCGTCATCCACGGCGCCATGGCCGAAAGGATCAAAATCGAGATCCTCAAGGTAATCCTTCCAGAATGCCTGCGCTTCCCCCCAGAGCGGTTGCTGACGGGCTTGCGCCAGCGCCTGCGCATAACGGCGGTAGCTCAGGCTGGATGGCGACGGCTGCGCTCCACGCAGAAGCTGCTCAAACTCATGCTTGAGCATCTCCATCGAGGGCTTGTCCACCAGAATATGATGGACCTGCAGATGTAACCGCGCCCGCTCCGTCTGCGGCTCCAACAGACATCCTCGCAGTAAGGGCCCCCGCTCCAGGGCGAACGCCCGGGTCCAGTCCGCGTCAGCGCCGATCAACACCTGGTCGACGTTGAGGGTCGCCAGCGCTTCCGCGCAAGGCGCGCCCTGTTCATCAAGGGGGTAACGCGTGCGCAAAATAGCATGGCGGTCAAGCAAGGCCTGCAGGGCCTGTTTCACCGTGTCGCTGGCGACATCCCGCGCAAGGGGTATGTCTATTTCCAGCACATAGGCCATGGAGTCTGGATGCAGTCGGTACTGCGCATACAAGCGGGCTTCCTGAGGGGACAGCTCGCCGCGAACCACCTCGCCGGACTCCGCCGCCTTATCCAGCAGCCTGGAGAACGCGTTTCCGGCGCCCTCCCGCTGCCCGGCGCAGCGCGCGTCGATCAGCGCCGCCAGACTTGCGATGGCGTCATGCTTGAAGAATTCCAGCAAAGTCACCGCCTGGCCGAACTCCTGTTGTATTTCCGCCAGCACCCTGCCCGCTCGCAAAGAGTGTCCGCCCAATGCGAAAAAACTCCTGTCCGCTCCGATGACGCTGACCTCCAACTCCAGATGACGCGCCCAACACGCCGCCAGCCACTCCTGGGTACGCCCTTGGGGACGCGGGCCGAGGTCGCTGTTGGCGACGTCACTGAGCATCTGCTTCAGCTTCTGTCGATCCAGCTTGTCGTTGCGGTTCAATGGCAATGAGGGAGTCAGAATGATCTGGCTGGGAACCATGTAGGCCGGCGTACGCTGTAACAGCCTTTCCCGCACATCACGCTCGTTGAGGCCGCTGTCGTTAGCGACAATGAAAGCGCCAAGCCGGGCGTGTCCTCGCTGGTCCGTCAGACTGATCACCGCCGCCTGAGACACGCCAGGCAAATCCAGCACCTTTCTCTCGACGGCGTCCAGCTCGACGCGGAAGCCGTTGACTTTCAACTGCCGGTCCCGCCTGCCCAGAATTTCCAGTTCGCCGTTCGCGTCCCAGCAACAGATGTCGCCGCTGCGATAAAAGCGGCCCTGCAGAGCCCCGTTATCCAGCTCGATGAAGGCGTTTTCGGTCAGATCGGGGCGATTCAGGTAACCAGCGCCTACTCCGGCGCCGCCAATCAGCAGCTCCCCCGGCGCGCCGATCGGACAGGGTTGCAGGGTGTCGGGAAACGCCACCACGCACTGGCAGCCATTGAAGGGCCTGCCAATGGTTATCTTCTGATCATTGCGGCTGATCTTCTGATAGGTGGTGAGCACCCCGGTCTCGCTGGGCCCATAGAGGTTGATCAGCTCGTAGTTATTTTTCTGAAAAGCGCGCAGACTTTCGCCGCCGAAATACAATTGCCGCAGGCTGGTAATATCCCCCTGCGCCATGATGTCCTCCGCCAGCACCGTGGTCGTAAACATCAGATCAATGCGCTGCTCCCGCAGGAAATCCACGCACTTCGCCGCGTCGGTGCGAGCCGCTTCCGGCGCCACGACAATGACGACGTCTTCCGTCAGCGCCAGCACGCACTCCAGCACAAAGTAATCAAAGGTATGGTTCGCCACAGAGGCGACCCGCGAGTGATCTGTGTGGTACTGGGCGCGCTCTTCCTGACAGATATTGAGCAGGGCCCGGTGGGTGTTGACGCAGCCTTTGGGCTTGCCTTCGCTGCCGGACGTCATCACCACGCACAAAGGGTCGTCCAGTGACGCCGCGTCGCCCTTGCGCAACGCTTCATCGCGAACACTCGCCGGTGCGGACGCCACAATTACGCCGCTGTATGACGGCAGGATAACGACGCGGCAGCCCTGAGCGACAAAGCGTTGCTCCAGCTCGCCGCCGCCATCCTGCAACAGCACCGTTTGGGTCCCGTGCAGGGCCACCACATCGGATAGCTGCTCTATTGGCGATTGCCGGGACTGCAGACAGAACGGTTTGCCGATGCGCATACAAACCATCGCCGCCAGTGTGGTCTCCACCCCTTTATCGCCAACGATCAAGACATAGTCACCGAGGGCGTCCCAGTGCGGCCAGTTGGGAGCTTGCAGCAACGCGTCGATATAGCCGTCCAGCTGCTTAAAGTTGACCGTCTGGTCGTCGCACTCAAAAAACACCTGCTCGCCCCGATCGCGAATCGACGCGGCAATCGCCTGGGCGACATTGCGATAAGCCAACGGGCGGCCCTGGGTCGGCGCGGACAGCGCGTCAATGCGCGCCTGCTCCGCAGGTGGAATCCAGGGCATGGACGCGAGCACGCCGCCCGGGTCGAACGCCATCGCCTCCATCAGCGTCCGCAGGCGCTCAAGCAACAGCGCCGCCAGCGCCGGGTCCACTTGATCCGGGTTGAAACGCAGATGCAGCCGGGTCGCTTCGGGACGCGCCTCAACGCCAATACAAAGCCTGTACTGAGAAGCGTCAATGCCTGCGCAGGGGACGCCCGTTTCCGAATATCCCACCAGCACCTGCGGCCCCGCCGACATGTCGCCCGACGCGCTTTGCGGCGACAGACCAGCGATCAATCCGGCGACCTGCTTCCACTGCCTCAGCTCCGCGCCGATCAGTTGTTTGACTGGCTGCGCCAACTCCGTTTCCGTCAGCCGCCATTGGGCGGGAATGACGTAAAGGCCGTCACTCGGGCTGTGCGACGGCGCTTCAGACGCCGACGCGCCGCCTTGCCCCAGCTCTCCGGCGCCTAGCGCCCAGTTCAGCGCGCCCAGGGATTCGTGGCTGTGCGCAAACGCCAGATACTTGATACAGGCGGAGAACAGCGATAGCCGGTGCAACGGAGAGGCGGACGCCATCGCGTAAATCCGGCGGTTAAGCGCCTCAGGAAGCGCGCAGGTAATGGTCGTCGTCGCGTTCGCCTCAGGCGTCGCCTGCGCCATCACAAAAAACGGGCACTCCTGATAGTCCGCCGCCAACTGCTGGCGGACATAGGCTTTGAGCGCCTGTTTCCTTGCATTCATTGCAATGGGATCATTCGTGAGCATTTCCATGTTTTACTGCTTCTCCATTTTTACTACGTCTCCACGCCTTTCTGCTTATCCGTGTTTGCCTGGATTCTTTTTTCAATCCAGCGCACATTGCAGCGCTTCCTTGAAGCGGGCGCCCCAGTCTTCCTGGGCCGCCTCGGCGCGATACGCCAACGCCTCCAGCCGGATGTCGAAGCCGGCGTCATGTTCCGCCACCTCACAGGTCAGGCTCCACTGCGACTGCGCTCCCGCCAGGCCGGGCAGCTCAAGCTGGCGACAAGGGACTCCGGCGATGCGGCCGGTGAAACCTTCTTTCTTGAAGTAACCGAAAAAGGCGGCGGGATACAGCGCCTCTCTGGACAGGTCAGGGTGACGGGCGCCGAGGTCCTCCGCATCGAACAGATAATGACGACAGGCCTCGCGAACCGCATTGGACACCTCTTGCAACAAGGCGCCCCCCTGCTCCGACGCCATGATCACCCGCACAGGCAACAGGGTCATCAGCGGCGCGATGACCGTCTGTTGCGCCAGATTGTCGCGGCCGTGGAAGATCATGGAGACCAGTTGCTCCGCCTGCTGGTCGAGTCCACTCTTGAACAGGGCGAACACCGCCATAAAGTATTCTGGAACGCTGATCTTCAGTCTGGCGGTCAGCGCTTCAATGCGCGCCTTGCAGTCGGCGTCCACAGAGACCAGCCAGGCGCCGGTGCGCGGTTGAGCAGTGACCGCCGGCGAGGCCGGCGTCCAACCTTGCAGTTGCGCCAGCCAGTAATCCGCGTGCGTGCGTCGCTGAGCGGCGAAGGCCGGGCTGTAGAACAACTCGGAGTACGCGCTCAGATCGCCGCCGGCGTCGGACTGGGCGGCGTCCGCCGTCAGCTCATGCAGAACCTGGGTCAGTCCCGAGCCGTCAATGCAGGCATGAGAGAAGTCCAGCAACAAAACGCCGCCCTGAGCATCGGACACCCAGCGACCGCGCACGTTTACGCCATCTTCCAGAGAAAACGGCCGCACAAAGTCGCGCACGTCCTCTTCCAGACTCCCCAGGCTTTGCCGTTTTTCCAGACGAAACAGGAAGCGTTTGGCGGGACGCAGGAAAAGTTCGCCTTCCGCCAGCGTAAACTGCGCGCTGAGACTCTCATGGCGTGAAAACACCGTTTGCAGCAGATTGCGCAGTTGTTTCAGATCCGGCTCCGCATCAAACGCCAGCGCCACAAAACTGTTGTTGCTGAGATCGCCGGGATTCAGTTTCACCGCCTTGTAAATCGCTCTTTGCGCAGGCAACGCCCGGATGCCCTGGGTTGGTGACTGAGTTGATGCTGGCGGCTTAGTTGACGCTGACATGAGTGTCGCTGATTGCGCGTCCGCAGTCTGTTCCGCCTGAGAACGAACCAATTCGGCTTCAATCAACCTGGCCTGACTCTCCAGATCCAGATGCGCCACGATCGCGCCCAGAGACAGAGCGAGATGGAACTCCCGCTGAATGCCCGCCATCAGCGCCACCGCCAGCAGCGAATGTCCGCCGGCTTCGAAAAAGTGCGTTTGACGGCCAATGGCGTCGGTGTTGAGCAGAGAGCGCCACAACTGCGCCAGCCTGGCCTCCACGCCGTCCCTGGGCGCTTGCGCCTCAGAAGGAGCCACGGCGCTGAAAGACGGCGCCGGCAATGCTTTGCGATCCAGTTTGCCATTGCTGGTGACGGGCATGGTCGCCAGCCAGACAAAGTTGGAAGGAATCATGAACGCCGGCAGACGGTCTTGCAGATGTTCCCGCAGCGCGAGATTCAACGCGTCTGCCTGAGCGTCCACGTCTTCGCCGTTCGCCAGCGCCAGTGACGGCGCCGCCGTGACATAGGCGACCAGACGCGCGTCTCCCGGCGCATCTTCGCGCACCAGCGCAACGCATTCCCTGACGCTGGCGTGGGACGCAATCGCCGCCTCCACCTCGCCCAGCTCAATGCGAAAACCGCGCAGCTTGACCTGAAAGTCATTGCGTCCCAGGTACTCAATGTCGCCATTCGGTAGAAAACGCGCCAGATCGCCCGTGCGATACATGGCCCGCCCCCCGTCAGCGCAGAATGGATCGGCGACGAATTTTTCGGCGGTCAGCTCGGGTTGATTCAGATAGCCCCGCGCCACGCCCACGCCAGCGATATACAGCTCGCCAACGACTCCGACCGGACAGGGCTGGCGGTGCGGATCAAGGATATAAAGGCGGATGTTGTCGATCGGGCGACCGATGGGAACCGTCGCGCCGACCTCATTGCCCACGCAATCCCACACCGTCACGTCAATGGCGGCCTCGGTCGGTCCATACAGGTTGTACAGTTCAACGCCGGGGAATCGCTCCCGAAACCGGCGCACGCTCTGAGCGGGCAAGGCTTCGCCGCTGCAAAATACATGGCGCAGGCTGTCGCTGACGCCGGCCGCCGCCTGATCCAGGAACGGCGACAGCATGGACGGCACGAAATGCAGGGTGGTGACGCGACGGGCGCGGATGAGGTCGCTCAAGTACACCGGGTCCTTGTGCCCCTCCGGCTTCGCCACCACCAGGCGCGCGCCGTACATCAACGGCCAGAAGAATTCCCACACGGAGACATCGAAGCTGAACGGCGTTTTTTGCAGCACCGCGTCCTCCGCCGTCAAAGCGTGGGCCTTCTGCATCCAGGTCAAACGGTTCACCACACCGCGATGTTCGTTCATCACGCCTTTCGGGCGTCCGGTGGACCCGGATGTGTAGATGACATACGCCAGATGAGAGGCGTTCACCGCCGTTTCTTCCCGGCTCAGATCGACGCTGCGCTTGTGCTCCCAGGCCGCTGTGGCGTTGAGATCAATCAGGCGCGCCTCGCGCTCTACGGCATAGGCCGCCAGCAGCGCATTAACGTCCGCGGGTACTTGAGCGTGAGTCAGCACCGCTTTCGGAGCGGCGTCGCGCAACATGTAGTCGAGACGGTCGCCGGGATAATGCGGGTCCAGCGGCGCATAGGCGGCGCCGGCTTTCAACACCGCCAGCAAGGCCACCACCATTTCCAGACTGCGCTCCACGCAGACGCCGACGATGGCGTCCGGCCCGACGCCCACGTCTTCCTTCAGATAGCGCGCCAGTTGATTGGCGCGGCGGTTCAACTGCGCATAGGTCAGCGTTTCCTCGCCGAATTCCACTGCCACCGCGTCCGGCGTGCGCGCAGCCTGCGCTTCGATCAACCAATGCAGGCAGGCCTCGCCAGGAAAGTCCGCCTGGGTCTGATTCCAGCGTCGCACCACCAGATCACGTTCCTGCTCAGGCATGGCGCTCAGACGGCCAAGTCGGGTTTCCGGCGCCGCTTCCAGGGCGCCGACGATTTCCCGCAGCGCCGTCTCAAAAAAGTCGCACACCCGCTCTGGATCATGTCCCTGCGTCACCTGTGCGTTGACCACAAAATCATCGCCAAAATCGTCCACATTCACCGACACCGGATAGGTGGTGCGCTCCATCACGCCGGAGTAGCTGACGCCCTCTACGGCGGAGGGATTGAGGGCCTGAAACGGGTCCGCCGACGGAACGTTGCGCACGTCACTGTGACGGTAGTTCAACATGGTCGTGAACAATGGCGTCTCGCCCTGAACCTGCGCGGACTTTTGCGCCTGCGCCAGGGAGGCCTGTTCATGCTTCACCAATTGCATCAGCCTGTCCTGGGCGTTCCACAATCCTTCCAGCACCGGCAGCGCCCCCAGACGCAGACGAATCGGCAGCGTGTTGATGAACTGCCCCATGGCGCTCTCCGCTTCGTCGCCGGCGAACATGCGTCCCAGCAGCACCGTGCCGAACACCACGTCATCGCGCCCGCTCAGGCTGCCCACTACCTGGGCCCAGGCCAGATGAATGATCGCTGCGACGCTGACGCCATGCGCCCTGGCCTGCCGCCGTATCTGCGCGGATTGCGCCGGAGAAAGCGAGCGCCAGGCCTCCGTGACCGCATCTTCGCCGGTCAGATACTGTTCCAGGCCAAGAGGCGCAGGCCCCGGTTCATAGTCCAGCAGCATGGCGTCGAAGAAGGCTTTGCGCTCCGCAGTATTGATGTCGGAATACAGGCCGGATCGGGTCAGGGAGAACGACACCGCGGACGCCGGCGCCAGCGCTTTGCCCAGCAATTGCGCTTCTATCTCCTGCTGCATTTTTTCTACAGTGGCGTGGTCCACCGCCAGATGATGCAACAGGTGCAGCAACACCCATTGCCCGTTCTGGGCGTCATAGCAGTAGTAACAACGCTGCAAGGGCGCCCTGGCGATATCGAAGCGTTGCGCGGATGCAGCGCAGCGTCGCTTCAGGGCGGTCACGGCGTCTTCACCCTCCCTTTCCGCATGCACTTCCTCTACGGCCAACGGCGCTTCTCGCCAAACCACCTGCAACGGTTGCGTCAGCCCTTCATAGGCGATGCCGACGCGGAAAGCGTCGTGCCGGGCGATGGTATTGCGCAGCGCGTCCAGATAGCCATGCAACAGATCGGCGCTGGCGAACCGGGTCGCCTGCCATAACACATAGGGGTCCGCCGCGGGGTTAGCGAGAGCATGATAGAACATGCCCTGCTGCAGCGGCCCCAAAGGACAGACGTCCTTGATGTTGGCGAGTCCGCCCGTGGTGGCGGCGATGGCGGTCTGTTCCTCCTGGCTCAGTTGCGACCACAACGTCGGCCGGGTTTCGTTCGCCTCTAAAGTCGCCGTCCCCTGCTGCGCGTCAAACCGCCGCAACTGCGTCGCCAGATCCGCCAGGACCGGGTGCTGATACAGGGTGTGCGCATCCACGATGAAGCCGCGACGACGCAGCGCCAGCATCATTTTCACGATAAGCAGAGAGTGGCCGCCCAGGTTGAAAAAGTGCGCATTGCGGCCGATGTCCTGAACCCCCAGCAGCTCGCTCCACACCTCCGCCAGCAGGCGCTCCAGCGCAGTCTCGGGCGGCGTGGCGTCGCCGTTGTTCGCCGCCCCGTGGGCGATGACCGGAAAGGCTTTACGGTCGACCTTGCCGCTGGCGGATAACGGGAAACGCTCCATGATGACCACCGCCGCGGGCCTCATGTAGTCCGGCGCCTGCTCCTGCATATAACGGCGAATGCTTTCCTGAACGCCTTCTGAGGTCTGGCGTTGCTGCGCACGCTCCGAGACCAGGACGAAGGCCGCCAGACATTTGCTGTCCGCATCCTCTCCCTGCGCCGCCACGACCGCATCGCGCACCGCCGGATGCCGCATCAGCATGGCTTCGACTTCACCCAGTTCAACCCGATAGCCGCGTATTTTGACCTGAAAGTCGATGCGACCCAGAATGTCCAGCAGCCCGTCCGGCCGCCAGCGCGCCAGATCCCCCGTGCGATACAGGCGCCGCGGCCCGCCGCCGTCCACATCGATATCGACGAACCGGGCGGCGGTCTCCTGCGGACGCTGATGATAGCCATAGGCGAGTTGCAGCCCGCCGATGCACAGCTCACCCGGCGTTTCGTCGCGCAACGGACGGTTGTTCTCGTCCAGCACAAACAACTCAACCTGATCGATGGGCGCCCCCACTGAGGGCAGATCCGGCCATTGCCGGGGATGTCCGCTCAGGGTGTGCGCCGTCACCACATGGCTTTCCGACGGACCGTAGTGGTTATGCAGACGGCAGTTCGGTAAAGCGCTGAAGAATTGCCTGATGGCGGGGGTGATCACCAGCTGCTCGCCGGCGGTCACCACATCAAGCAGTCCGCCGGGATAGCGATCCTCCGCCACCGCCGCCAGCGCCAGGCTGTTCAGCGCCACATAAGGCAGGAATATCCGTTGCGCCTGCTGCGACTCAATCAGCGACAACAGCGCCAGCGGGTCCAGACGCAGCTCGTTCGCCATCAACACCAGCTCGCCGCCGCTGGCCAGCGTGGCGAAGATTTCCTGAAACGACACATCAAAACTCAACGGGGAAAACTGCAGGGTTTTCTTGCCTGCGTAGTCGCCCTGCTCGCGAATCTGCCAGACCAATAAATTCACCAGGGCTTTGTGGGGCATACACACGCCTTTGGGCGCGCCCGTGGAGCCGGAGGTATAGATAAGGTACGCCAGATCCTCCGGCGTGCAGGCGCGGGACGGATTCTGCGACTCGTCGTCGTTTGCGTCGCCGGAAAAGTCATAGGCGTCCATATCCAGGAAGGCGAAGGTATCGGGCAGCGCGCGGATAATCTCGGCGCTGGAAATCACCACTGAGACATTGGAGTCGCGCAGAATATAAGCCTGACGCTCAAGCGGATAACTCATATCCACCGGCGCATAGGCGGCGCCGGCTTTGAGCGCGCCCAGCACGGCGACGATAGCGTCTATGCCGCGATCCAGACAGACGCCCACTACCGCCAGTTCGTCGCCATAACGCCGGCGCAATTCATGCGCCAGCCTGTTGGCGCGGCGGTTCAGCACGTCATAGGTCAGGGTTTCCGCGCCAAAGCTGAGAGCAATGGCGCTCGGCGTCAGCGCCGCCTGACGCTCGAACAGGTCGTGCACGCAATCGTCCGCGACGGCGTTTGCACCCGGGTCGGTTTGTTTGAGATGGCCAGAATTACTGTCTAACAACGATTTAGTAAACATAACTATCTTCTTTGAACTCAATAAGTTGACCGTTTTTCATGGTGATCAGGGCGTCCGCCTCGGAAAAATACTCATCATCATGGGTCACGACAAAAACGATGCGTCCCTGGGCTTTCAGCATAGGGACCCATTCCTTGTAAAACCGGGATTTGGAGCGCGGGTCCTGGTCCGCGGCCCACTCATCCAGCACCACCACCGGACTGGGGTCCGCCAGCAGCATGGCCAAAGAAAGGCGTTTGCGCTGTCCGGTGGACAGCTTGATGTTGTCGAAGGCGCCGTCGTCCAGCAGCGTGGACTTATCCGCCATGCCAAGCAGCGCGATGTTGCGGTTGATGGCGTCCCGCGCCGCGATCAGGGCGGGGTCGTATATCCGCTTGAACAGCCAGTTGTCGCTGAATATGGCGCGGGTGTGCTCCAGCAACTGGCTTTGCGACACCTCGACGCCGTCTATCCTGAGGGCGCCCTGGGCGGGGGCGTAGAGCCCCGCCAGAATCATCGCCAGGGTGCTCTTGCCGGAGCCGTTGCCTCCCGTCAGGAAGTAGGCCTTGCCGCTTGCCGCCGTCATGGAGACCGGCCCGACCCCGAAGCATTCGCTTTCCCCGCCCGGCGCGGGATAGTTGAAGCGAACGCCTTCAAGCTGGAGGGTTTTGACCGGTTGCAGGGTTTTGACCGATTGCAGAGTCGCGCCCGCCGCGCCGGACTCAACGCTCTGGATGGACTGACTGAACGCCACCATATTGCGCATCAGGCTGCGCAGCCGCACCAGTTCGGGCATCGCCGACATGACCGCGTTCAAAGGACCGATCAGGTACAGCAGGATGATCAGATACTCTTTCGACGCATCTCCGTCGAACCGGGGAATCAGCAACGGAAACAGCAAAGCCACAGCCACCAGCAACACCGTAAGCAGGGACTCGCCGATGAAGAACGCGCTCAGGAAGCCGCGGTCATACTGAATTCTCAGTCCCTTGAAGCGGTCTGACACCGCCTGGGCGTGACGATGGAAACTGCGTTTCACCGCCTCCCGGCGCAGCCCTTTGTAGCCCTTCTGCAGGTCTTCAACGGTGTCCATGAACTCGCTGCGGGTCTGCAACGCCTGCGGCATGATGCGGTTGGCGCGCTCGGACACGTAGTAGTACAGGCCGATCATGGGAACCGCGCAGGCCAGCAGAATGGACGTCGCCAGCGTGGATTTGAACGCCATCAGATAGGCGAACAGAAACACAATCGTCAGCAGGTTGGCGAAGAACGGCACGAAGGCGAGCACGCTTTTGGCCAGCTCCTGGGAATCTTCACCCACCACGGACTGAATTTTTCCAGGCGAGAGTCGCTCCACGCTTTTGTAATCCGACGCCAGCAGCTTACGGATGATCTCCATGCGCCAGCCCTGCACGAAAGCGTGGCCGAACCGCATGATCTGCAGTTCCGCGGCCTTGCGGGCGGAAATGTAGAAATAGATGCAGTTGAACAACAGCGCAGCGCTGTACGCCAGATTGGCCGCCGGGCTGTCAATCGCCTGGATGATGCACAGCACCAGGGCCGAGTTGAGCAGGCCGGAAATCACCGTCAGGCCGACCACTTTGGCGATCATCAGCGACGAAAAGGTTTTGCTGTTGAACTTGTCGCTGTGACGGGACGCCTGGAAAAAGAACAGGCTCAGAGCGTTGACGCAGACCACCAGTCCCGCCGCCGCAGCCAGCAGACTTGTTGGGCCCCACACCAGCAGGTTCGCCCATCCCAGTCCCAGGGTAAGGGGCGGCGCGATCATCAGCACCGACGCCAGCGCGACGTTCAGCACCAGCAGGCGTCCCAGGAATGCGCGCCAGCTCACCCTTTCCGCAGACTGCACGAAACTCTCCTGCACAATGGCTGCGTCCACCTGGAATCCCTTGGCTCCGCCATCCGCCGGGCCCGCGGAACGCGCTTGCAGACGCCTCAGTACAGGCAGCGTCAGCAGCGCGCACAACCAGAAAACCACGGCGGCGACGGTTGCGATCCAGTCTCCCGTATCCGCGGCGAAGCGCTCAGGCAGAGGCTGCGGCGACGCGCCGCGCAGGTGTTCGAAGACCGCCCGGCCCAGCTGAATCACTTGCGGACTGTTGCTGTTGCCCAGCAACGCAACGCCGACTCCGGTTTGCGGGTCGAACGCCACATAGGCGCCGGCGTTGGGGTTCTGTCCCGGATGACTCCAACTGGTGGTGGCCCCCGCCTCCACATCCCACCCATAGGCGTAGCCTGCGTCGCTGTCGCCGCCATAGGGACGTTTCGCCTGCTGCGACGCCCACTGCAAGACGTCCAAACGGGAGTCGCTTAGCTTTGGCGGCTGCAGCAGAAACTGCAGCCACCGCGCCATGTCCTCCGGCGTGCTGAGGATATATCCCGCCGGGGTGTTTTGCAGATAGCGCGGCGCCTCATACGGTCTGGCGACGGTGAAGCTGAGCTTGTAGCCCGATATGCGCGGCGCGGTGGCGGCGGGATCGCCTTCCACGAAGGTGTCCTTCATGCCCAGGGGCAGAAAGATTTTCTCCCGTAACAGGACCGCGAAGGATTTCCCCGTCGCCCGCTCCGCCGCCAGCCCCAGCAGGCTGTAGTTCAGCGTGGCGTACTCTTCCCTGGCGCCGACCGGGTAAGCCAGCGGCGTGTCCCGCAACAAGCCCGGCAATTGCTCCAGAGCGTTGGCGGCGTCGCTGGGGCGCAGCAGGTCCAGGGTATCCCCGGACAGACCGCTGCTATGGAACAGCAGATTATTCAGGCGAATGGCGGAATATCCCAACTCCGGGCGTTGATTCAGCTCCGGAATCCAGCGCGTGATCGCATCCTGCCGGCTCAGCGCGCCCTCCTGCTCCAGCACGGCGATCAACAGGCCGGTGAAGGCTTTCGAACAGGACGCCAGCTCGAATACGCCGGCCTCCTGCGCCCCCAGACGCAGCGTGTGCGCCTGACCATTGACGACCACGCTCAGTCCCCCAGTGGGAATCTGTGACGCGTCCCAGCGCCGGGTCAGCTCGCTGACCGTCTGCGCCAGGTCCGCCGCCGGCTTGACGCCCGCCATGTCGGCGAACGCGCGCCCCGTCAGCGCAAGCAGGAGGCTGATCAGAAGTACGCCAATGCGGATTAAGCCGACATTATTCATTGACTTCGCTCTCCTGACGCTGGGTCGCGCCCCGCAACTTGCGACGGGCCTGCAGCGCCCGTCGCTTGTCGCCAAGGTCCGCCTGCGCAGACGGCGCGGGATCGACCGGCGCAGACTCCGCCGGCGCCAGTTCCTTGCTCAACTCACGCAGGGAGGCGGCTTTAAACAGCAGGGCCACCGGAATCTCACGGGCCAGCCTTTGCTCCAGTCGTTTGGCGAACTGGATCAGGTCCAGTGAGGTCGCCCCCAGATTGAAGAAGCTGGCGTCAACATCCAGCCCGTCCGTGCCCAGGAAGCTTTCCAGCATGGCGCGCATCGCCGTCAGCAGCGTTTCCGCGTCCGCGCCCGCCAGAGATTCCGCCTCATCGGCGGCGTCCGGCGCGCCCTGAGAAGCGCTGGCGCTGAACAGCATCTGCTGAGTGCTCAATTGTTTCTCCAGCACCACGCCCACAGGCAGTTTGGAGACGGCGACAAAAGGCGTCTGCAGCTGACGCGCCAGGGTCGCCATCGCCAGCGCGATGCGCGTTCCTTCCTGGTTCGACAGTCCCTCCTCCCGCAGTTTGGCGGCGAAGCTTCGCTCCTCCGAAGGCGTCTCCATCGCAATGACGATCTTTCCGATGTGCCGGCCCTGGGCCATAAACTGAAACGCGTCGGCGATGTCTCTGGCGGCGTAGGCTTTGGTGGGCAAAGGTCTCAGCGCCTCCCGCTCCAGCAGCGCCACGACTTCGGCCCAGGCTTCTTTGTAAGCAGGATGCTCCGCCCCAGCCTGTACGGCGTGGAAACTGCCGCCCTCGGCAAACATCGACAGGCCCAGTTTCCAGTCCTGCAAAATGTCCCGCAGCCCCAGCTCCAGGAAGCGCCCCTGGGGCGCCAGCAAGGACAGGCTCTCCTCCAGCAACTCACCCGCCAGCGCGTTGAGAATTACCTGGAAAGGCCGCTCGCCCAGGCGCT
This sequence comes from Hahella chejuensis KCTC 2396, assembly GCF_000012985.1. Lineage (NCBI taxonomy): Bacteria > Pseudomonadati > Pseudomonadota > Gammaproteobacteria > Oceanospirillales > Hahellaceae > Hahella > Hahella chejuensis. The sequence continues at coordinate 3,557,628 of NC_007645.1, forward strand.
CGCGGAAAACGTCGCCGAATTCACGGGTTCTGGAGTTCGCCGCGCCCTGGGCGCCCAGACTCACCAGCAGATTACGTTTCTCTTCCGTACCGGCGGTGACCCAGACTTCCGCCCCCAGATGCAGCGCGATCTGCATGGCCGCCATACCCACGCCGCCAGCGGCGGAATGGATCAGTATGCGTTCCCCCGGCCTCAGATTGGCGGTGTGCCGCAACGCGATCCAGGCGGTGGTGAACGCGACAGGGACGCCGGCGGCCTGCTGATATCCGAGCACAGGGGGGATAGGAGCCACCACCCGCTCCGGCATCAGGACATGCTCCGCCAGACAACTATGGCCCGCGCACATCACGCGGTCACCGACGCGAACCTTCGTCACCTCCGCACCAATCCGGGTGACGACCCCCGCCGCTTCCTGGCCGAAGGTCATGCTCGGGTCGGACGGCGCGGGTAAAACTCCCAGGGCGATCAAGACATCCTTGAAGTTAAGTCCCGCCGCCCTGACTTGAATCTCCACCTCCAGCGGGCCGGGCTCCCGGCGCGGTTCCTGGCGGGATTCGAAGGCGAAATTGCCATCGCGGGCGTCGCCATTGCGCAAGCGCATGACGGCGTGACGCGCCGAGTCATTACTGCGTAACGCCTCAGACGCATCCACCAGCAGCAGATCGTCGATCGCCACCAACAAGGCGTTCGCATCCGAATAGATTTTCACCTGTAGCAACTTGCCGGCGCCCAGATCGCTGACCTGCACCCGGCTCCTGACCTGGTCGCCCATGGGCGCATACTGTGTGAAGGCGCCGATGGACACTGGCGCATATTGCGCGTCTTCCTGTTCCGGAGAGGCGATCAGGGTGGCGGTGTCCAGCAATGCGACATGCAGACCCTCCGCCGCCGCTTCGCCCTGATAAGCCGCCGGCAGCTGCAATTGCACAGCGACGGCGTCGGGGGCGACGCGATCCACCGCGATCACATTGCGCCAGCGCGGTCCGAAGGCCAGCGCGCCTTTGGGGCTGACGCCGACACCATCGCGAACGCGAAACAGAGGCTCCCTCTCCCCAACTGACTCCTCGTCCCCGACTGTCTCCTTACCCCCGACTGGCTCTGGGCCCGCCTGTTGCGATGAGATCGCGCTGTCGCCAAGGCGGATTTTGCCGGTTGCGTGGCGGGTCCAGGACTCTGCGGAGAATGCGCCGACGCCGGAGAAAATCGTGAACGCGGCGTGGTCGTCGGAGAACGCCACCGCCACGTCTAACGCCACTCCGTCCTGCACCACCAGCGGCCTTTCAATGGCGACGCCGTGCAGGGAAAACCGTTGCGCCAGCGCTTGCTCGGCGATGGCGCGATAGGCCAGCGTCACCATGCCCATGGCCGGCATCACCGTCGTGGCGGCATCCATGCGGTGCTCGTCCAGCCACCAGTCCCGCCTGGCGTCCAGGGAGCGGCGCCAAAGCGAGGCATGCTCCGCTTCGGACCGCACAGGCTGTTTGAGGGCGTCATCCAGTTGCTGCGCCGAGCGCGTCGCCATGCCGGATTCCGCCCAGTCGTCCCAGGCGATGGCCAGGGCGCGGCCGCCCCGTCGACGCACCTGTTCGGCGTATGCCTCCAGGCAGGCGTTGGCGGAAACATAGGCGACCTGACCGACTTTTTCCTTCGGCAGTAAGTTGCCCAGACTGGAGAACAGCAACAGGGTCGGTTTCCCCAGCCGCTCCAGGTTGTCGCACAGGAAACGGGTTCCCGTGACTTTCGGCGCCAGGGTGGCGAGGGATTCCGCCTCCGAGCGCATCTGCATCATGGCGCCTTCGCCGCGACCGGCGGTATGGAACACATAGTCGACGCCAACGCCCTGCGCCGCGAGCTGGAACACCGGCGCGAACGCCTTGTTCAGCGCCGCTTCGTCGCCAAGATCCCCTTGCAGCAAAGTGACGCGGCCGCCTTTGGATTCAAGGCTCAGCACCCATTGCAGAAACTCAGCGTTGGCGCTCTGACCGGCGATCTCCGCCGCCCAGTCCCGTCGCGGCGGTAAAGACTTGCGCACCAGCAACAGCAGATGACAGTGGTAGACCTCCGCCAGATGCTCCGCAATCGCCGCGCCCATGCCGCCATTGGCGCCGGTGATGAGCACCCAGCTGTTGCGGCTGATATCCGGAAGCGCGCGCGCCAGAGGTTGCGCCTGTATCCGTGCGCTTACACGCCGACGCCAGAACGCATCGCGTCGCAGGCAATACAACTGGCCGCCGCGCCAGCCGCGCTCCAGCCAGGGTTTGAGAGCCTGGGCGACGCTTTCTCCATCAGGGCCGTCCGCCTGCTCGCTCGTCAGGTCTATGCACAGGGCTGACAGATCCGTGTATTCTTCCGGCGCAATCAGCAATGGGCCCAGCAACTGGCTTTTTTCCGCGTTCAGGGTTTCCGTTCCCTCCCAGGCCGCCATGCCGACGGCGGGAAATATCAGTCTTAATTTTGGCGAGGACGGCTGCGCCGCGCTCCACCTGGCCAGCGCCACCGGCAGCCAGAACGCCCAGAATTGCGCCTGTGTGGCGTCCAGGTCATCCAGCAATCCGGTGACAATCACGTCCATCGCCGCAGACGCCCGCACCCCCTGCTGCGTCAGCCAGTCCTGCAGCTCAGCATGGACCTTGCTGAAATCGCCCCGCCACTCGCCGCACTCGATCACTCCACAGCGCTGGTTGCGGGTTTCCAGCGCCTGCGCTAGATCCCGTTCTCGTTGCGTCAATTGACGACAGATAATCCAGATATCCGGGGTTTCATCCATCGGCAAACGTTCGGGCGGTTGCGCGCCAATGCTTTCCCATTCCTGACCATAAAAATGCGAGCCAAAGAACAGCGAAGCGACCCTGTTTGAATCCTGTGCGGAAGATGCAGGTAATGAACGCGCCTTTAATGAACGCGCCTTCGTCAGTGGCGCACAAACGCGACGCTCAAAGGCGTGACCAGGCAGATGACTGCGCAGGCTCTCTTGATCCCGCGCCGGCCGTAGGTACAGCCGCGACCAGGCGATGCGCGCGCCCTGGGTCCAGGCTTTGGCGATGAACTGGCGTAACGCCGTCGCCTCTTGCCCCACCCCGGCGGAGCCCAGACTTGGCGTCAATCTCGACGCCTGCAGGCGCAGCCATTTGCGCGCATGCTGCAGCAAATCCACGCCGGTTCCGATTTGCGTATAGAGCGCATCAGGATGCGCCGCATTCACTTCCGCCAGCGCCGCGCCCCACTGCACCGGCGACAGCATTTGCCGCACCCAGTATTGCGGATCGCACATATCGCGCTCGTCGAGCTTGCGGCCCGTGGCGGTCGAGAAAATGGCGCATTGCGCCGGTTGCAGCGCGCAGGATTGCAGCATTTCGCCGAACGCCCGCGCCGCCGATTCGATCAACGGCGTATGGAAGGCGTGGGACACCGCCACGCGCTTGAACGTCAGTCCCTGGCGCGTCAGCCAGGCTTCCGCCGCCGCAGCGCCCTCCTCCGAGGTCGCCAGGGTCCAGGTTCCCGGACTCAGTTCCGCAACCCGCCACAGCTCAGCCGGCAATGGGTCGTCAAAGCCTTGCTTGCAGCTCACGGCGAACACCGCGCCTTTGGGCGTGGCGTCCATCAGTCTGGCGCGGGCGACCACCAGCGTCATGCCCTCTTCCGGGGTGAAAACGCCTGCGACCGCCGCTGCGGCGAATTCCCCCAGACTGAAGCCGCACAGCGCCGCCGGTTGGCAGCCTATCTCGCGCAGCCAGACGCCCAGGGCGGTTTGCAGCGCATAGATCAGCGGTTGCAGATACAGCGTCGACAAGGATTCCGGCTGTTTGAGGCGCTCGATCAGGGCGTCCCGCTCAGCGCCGGGCTGCGCGCCAAGTTCTGTGATCAGTAATTGCGCCGCCTGCTCCAGCAGACGAAAATAACGTTCGCCGAATTCGGGAAATTCCGCCGCCAGACGCAGTCCCATTTGCGGGGATTGCGATCCCTGCCCCGGGAACAGCCAGACTTGGTCGTCTCTGGGCTTCTCGGCGCCGTCCGTCCATTCCCATGCGTCCAGCTGCTGCTTCCAGTCCGCGCCGTCGGCGGCGACAAAGGCCGCGCGACAGGAATACTCGCTGCGGTTGTCCTGCAACTGCCGGGCGATTAGCGACAGATCCGCGCCGCCCTCTGCAAGCTCCAGGTCCAGATGCAAGGCGTAGGTTTGCGCCAACCGGGCCAGCGCCGCCGGCGAGGATGCCGACAGCGGCAGAATATGCCCCTGCGCCGCCGTCTGTGTCTCAGCGGTCTTCACGGCGCTCTCCACGGATCTGGCTGCGTCCAGATCGTCGATGCGCGGCGGTTGCTCCAGCAGTACATGCACGTTGGTGCCGCCGATGCCGAATGAGCTGACTCCCGCACGGCGAATGGGTTGCCCGGCAGGCCAGTCCGTCGCCTGGGTCGGCGCCCAGAAAGGGGTTTTATCCAGTTCCAGGTGGGGATTGGGCTGGTTGAAATGCAGCGTGGGAGGAGTCTTGCCATAGCGAACGCTCAGGGCGGCCTTAATCAGACCCGCAACGCCCGCCGCCGCATCAAGATGCCCCATGTTGGATTTGACGCTGCCGATGGCGCAACGAAACTGCGCCAGTTGCTCCGGCGGCGTCAACGCCTGCGCGGCTTTGTTCAACGCCTGAATTTCTATCGGATCGCCAAGCACCGTGGCGGTGCCGTGGGCTTCGATCATGCCCAGACTGGAGAACGGAATATCCGCCAGTTGGTACACCTGGGAAATGACATCCGCCTGCCCCTGCACGCTGGGGGCTTCAAAGCTCACCTTGCGATCGCCGTCGTTGTTCATGCCGGACTCCAGGATCACCGCATGAATCGGATCGCCGTCCGCCAGAGCGTCTTCCAGAAGCTTCAGCAGCACCACGCCCACGCCATTGCCGTTGACCGTGCCCTGGCCCTGATCCGAGAAAGTCTTACAGTGACCGTCCGGCGACAGGATCATGCCGTTCTGGTACAGGTAGCCGCCCGTCACCGGATCGGTGATGCAGGCGCCGCCGGCCAGGGCCATGTCGCACTCTCCGGCCAGCAGGGACTTGCAGGCCAGGTGCACGGCGGACAGCGAGGTCGAACAGGCGGTCTGCACATGCACCGCCGGTCCCTGCAGTTTCATCCGATAGGCGATCTGCGTGGCGAAAGCAGCGGGATCGTTGTAGTTGCCGACGTCGAACATTTCCGCAATGTCCTGACTGGCGCCCGCGAACTGCTCCAGCCGCTCCATGTTCAGCGTCGAACCGATGAACACGCCGGCGTTGAGAGAGGACGCGCCTGGATTCAGCCCGGCGTCGAGAAAGGCGTTGTAGCTGACTTCGTGAAGCACCCGCAATTGCGGGTCCATTTTCTGGGCTTCCCGCTGTGAATAGCCGAAGAACTCATAGTCAAAGCACTCCGCATCCTCAAGCGCGGCTTTGGCCGGCACGTAGTTGGGCAGGTCGATGAGATCGGATGGCGCGCCGGCGGCCAACAGCTCGTCCCTGGAAAAAAACGACACCAGCTCGCGCCCCGCCAGGAGATTGCGCCAGAACGCGCGCCAGTCGGGGCTTTGGGGAAATCGGCAGGAAATACCAATTATGGCGACTTCGTTACCGCTAAATTCTCGCTTCATGATACTGAACTTCCTTTTACTTTACGCCGTCTGTCGGCCAGCCGGTTCTTGCCGGAACGGGCGGACGACAGGATATGTGCCTGAGTGGACGCAGCGCCGGCGTCAGCCGGGTCCGTCTGCGCGCCGGTGTGCTCTGCGGACGCTTCGCTGCGCCTGATCCAGGCAGCGAAGGAGGCGATGGTCGGATGCTCAAAAATAACCGCCACGCCAATGTCCCGGGCGAATCGTTGCTGCAGCTGCGACTGCAGGGTAATAATTTTGATGGAGTCGCCGCCGGCGTCGAAAAAGTTGATGTCCGACGCCACTGCCGGGGTCTCCAGAATGTCGCGCCAGATCGCCTGCACCTGCGCTTCCACCGGGTCCGTCAGCGGCGCCTGCGCAGCCGCCGTCAGGGCGTCTTGCTGAGCCTGTCGGGCGGCGATGTCGAGTAGTCGCCGACGATCGATCTTGCCGGTGAGCGTACGCGCAAAACCGTTCACCGCCAGAATTCGCGACGGGGTCCACGACTCCGGCAGATGCCGGCGAATGTGCTCGCGAACCCGGGGCTCCAGTTGCGCCGCTGGCGCAGCGCTGTCGACGAACAGCCGCCATTGCCGCTTGCCGCCTGCTTCGCTGACCGGCAGCAGACAACTGGCCCGCACCTCCGCCATGGTTTCCACCATCCGTTCCAGCTCGCGGGGCTCGATGCGCACGCCGTTAATTTTCACCTGATCGTCGATGCGTCCCAGGTAGTTGAATCCGCTCGCCGGAGAAAAGGTCACTGCGTCTCCGGTGCGATAGAACGTCTGATCCTGGTAGCGGACGAAGGCTCTGGCGGTCTCGACCGGGTTTGTGGCGTAGCCCCGGGCCACCGCACGCCCCGCCACCCACAGCTCGCCGCGTACGCCGGGAGGCAGCGGCTTGTCGAAGATATCCGCGCAATAGGCGACGACGTTCTGAATAGGCCAGCCAATGGCGATCTCCGCATCCAGCGATTGTCTGGCGCTCAGGCAGTCCACGGTCGTCTCGCTGGGGCCATAATGGTTGCTCACCGCATATCCCTGAGCCAGCAGTTGGTCCCGCAAGCGCAACGGCAGCTCTTCCCCGCCGAAGATCCACAACCGCATGGCGGGCAGCCTGGGGGCGTCTTCCAGCAACGGCGCAATGGCGCCGGGGATGAAATTGACCAAAGTCGCCTCTGTCTCCTGCATCGTGCGGATAAACGCCGTGCGTTCCTGTAAAACCCGCGGCGCGGGGTATATCAACGTAGCACCCACGCAGAGGCTGCCGAACAGGTCTTCCACGCTGGGATCGAAATTCAGGTCCGTCAGTCCCAGCACCCGGTCCGCCTGGGTGAGCCCGGTTTCGCCAATGAACCAGTCCAACAGGTTCGCGACGGATTCATTGCGAATGGAGATGCCTTTGGGCGCGCCGGTGGTGCCGGAGGTGAAAATGAAATAAAACTCGTCTTCGGGACGCCGTTGGGACCACAACGCTGGAAGTGGGGATGGGACATCGCTGTCCGTTTGCGTCGCCAGCGGCGCCTCTATCTCAACTCTTTCCACTATTTCCAATAGAAGACGACCACTATCCGCGCCTAATTCGGCGATCAACGCGGCGTCGCACAGCACAATGCCGCAGCCCGCCAGTTCCAGTAACGTCTGCTTGCGCGACGTTGGATCTTTCGGGTTGAGATAAAAGTAGCTGCCGCCGCTGAACAGGATCGCCAGAATCGCCACGGTCGATCCTTCGCCTTTCGGCGCATGCACGCCCACCCGGTCGCCAGCCACAAATCCTGCGCGCGCTAATTGCGCCTGCACGGCGGCGATGCGTTGCGCCAGTTCGCCGTGGCTGATGGGCCGGTCGCCGTCGATCAGGCCGATATTTTGCGGCGCCTCGATCAGGCGCTGACGTATGCCCTGCAATACGGCGTTGATGTCCGCCGTCGCAGTGGTCGCTCCCGCCACCAGATGGCTCGCCTGCGCCTGATCCGGGACCAGCTGTAACAGGCAGTCCGCAATCGGCGCGTGATCCGCCATTGCGACCAGATCCGCCGCCAGACTGTCAAAGGCGTGAAACGCCGCCGTCACTGCAGCGGGATCGCCGTTAAAGGTCTCGCCCGCGCTTAACTCGACTTTCCAGGCGTCCGCGCCGGAAACCGTAAGGGTCAGGCCGAAATGGGTGGTTTCCTCGGTATGCAGATCGGTCAGGCAGGTTGCGTAGGACGCGTCCTGCAAACTGGGGTCGATAGGATAGTTGTCGAACACGACCAGCGAGTCATACAGCTCTTCTCTCTGTCCCGCTATTTCCCGAATCAGTAGCGGCGGCGTTTTTTCGTGGGCCTGAGTGCGCTGCAAGGTCTGAAACATCGCGCGCAGCGCCGCTTCCAGGGTCCAGGCGCCGTCCAGGATCAGCAACAGCGGCGTCGTGTTGGTGAACAGTCCCAACGGTTGCTGCTCGGCGTTTTGCGCCAGCGCCGCCTCGCGCCCGGAAAAGGCGCAGCCGAACGCCACGGTTTTCTGAAAGGTAAGCTTGCTTAAGGTCAGCGCCCAACACAGATACACAAAACTCGCCGGCGTCACGCCAGCGCGACGGCACAGCGCTTCGATCTCCGCCTTACGGGCCTGCGGCCACAGACGCCCGGCTTTTGCGGTGTTCTCTGCGAGCGGCGAGTCGTCACGGTTTGATTTCGATGTCGCGCGACGGAACAGGGGCTCATCCAGTAATTTAGTCGTGACCGCCACATCCCTGTCGTCAACGCCCTGCAACGCATCGCGCCAATACTCCCGACTGCGTCGCAGCGCTTCCGGGTCCAGCCCTTTCCAAAGCTGTTGCGAATACAACCGCGACGCCAGCGGCGGGATAGCCTGGCCGCGCAGGCCCTGCACCCACAGGGAGACCAGTAACGAGCTGCTCCAGCCATCCATCAGTATGTGATGAAAACAGAAAGCAATGCTCAGCGTCCCCGCTGCAACGTCATGCAGGCAGGCGATGCGGAACACTTCGGCGTCCAGCTCGAAGGGCCGCGCCTTGGACTGGGCCAGCCAGTCGAGACAGCGGGCTTTGTGGGCTGACGCAACCAAAGGCGCATAGTCCAAAGCAATGCGGGGCGACGCATACACCGCCTGATGCGGCGCGCGCAGGCCACGCCACAGGAAAACGGATCGCAGGGCCGGCTGCGACGCCTGGATTCGCCGCCACAGATCGCCAATCTCCGCCTCGCTCGCCGGCGTGCGCAGAGTAAAGGACACGCCAATGTGATAGGCGCTGTTGCCGTCCTTCAACGCATGAAACAGCAAACCGCTGGCTTGCGGAGTCGCCTGCAGCAACTCCTCAATGTAGTTTGACGACTTCATGCGCAGCGCTCCGCCGCGTCGTAAAGGTGTTGCAGCCTGCGCTTGTCGATGGCCAGAGAGACGGCGCCGGCGTCTTCAATGATGTTCAGCCACTGCTGGGTGCGGGCGTGAATGAAGGCAGCCTGTTCGCCCTGTTTATGGTTCGCGTCAGCCAGCGTCTCCTTTACCTCGGTTCTGATGCGGCGAAGCTGTTGCAGGGCGCCGGGATCATCCAGAACCGGCAGTTTCGCGCTGTACAGGTGATAACAGCAGCGCTGCAGAAACTGCTCGCGGCGATTCTGCGGCGCGCTCATCGTCTGTGCGAAGGCGAACAGGTCCTGAGGCTCGCAAACCGATTGCATAGGCAGGTTCGCGCGCTGGGTCAGATAACTCAGGACGGATTTGGGGGAAATTTCCAGATAACGGGTGACGCCGTTTTGCGCCACATACTGCAAACTCCGCAACCACTGCACCGGCGACGTCAGGTGTTGCAGGATGGAGGCTTTTATGTTCGCCGCCGGCGTTTCCGCGCCGCTCACATTGCAGACCAGACGGGACAGCTGCTCGACCGGTTGTGCGGTGGGCAGGAAGTCAAGCTGGCGCTCCAGTTGCGCGCGCGCCTCCGCCATCAGCGGAGAGTGGAAAGGTCCGCCGATCTTAAGGGGATACAGCAGACCGCCCATGGCCTCCATCCGGGGCGCAAAACGTCTAATCTCCGCCATTTCTCCAGAGACCGTCGCCTGATCGAAGGCGTCTATGGCGGAGATGTAGATATTCACCCCATCCTCTGCTCTCGCCTTCTCCACTTCCTGCGCGACGGTCGCGGCCGGGGCGTGCAGCACCCAGCACATTTCGCCTTGCTCGAACTGACGCGCACAGGCCTCGACGATCTCCGAACGCAGATTGACCACCTGCGTGAGCGTAGCCAGATCCAGATAGCCGGCGGCGCACATAGCGGGATATTGCCCCAGGCTGTGTCCCATCACAAAATCGGGAACCAGCCCGCAGTGCTTGCGCAAAATGTCGGCGATGGCGACGGTGGTCGCCGTCAGCGCCAACTGGGCGACGCGCACCTGCTTTAGTGCGTCGCGGCGCTCGCCGTGAATCACCTCCTGCAGGTTGACCTGGGACAGCTCCGACACTTCCTGCAGGCGCTCCCGATACTCGGGATAAACCAGGAATTCGGCGAACATATCCGGCTGCTGGGCGCCCACTCCGGGAAAAAGAAAGACGGTTTTAGCTGAATCCATAGCGGTTCTCATACTGCGGCTCCGTTAATGATGAGATCCAGCTCCGTCTGTGAGAGCTGGCAAAAGGGAAAATCCGAGGGAAGCAGGACGGACGGCGCGCCAGAAATCGCGTCGCCCTCGCCCAGCAGTGCGTCGCGCCAGGCTGACAGTCCGGCGTTCAGTTGCGTCAGATACTGAATGGCGCGCGTCTCGCTGGCGCCAGGAACGCCTAGACGTAATTCCACGCTAACCGCGCCGGACTCGCGCTCGTCAAACACCAGCAGGTCGAAGTCGGCCACACTGCGTTCCTGCGGGTGGCGGAAGCCCCCGGACAACGAAGGCGTCAGCGTGAAGTGACGCCACTGCCCACTCAGCCCACCGCCGATATCGTTGATACAGAGCAAAGGCCTGACCCGCTGGGTCTGCGCGCCCAGATGACGTAGCCAGTTCTGGCGTCCGTCGCAACAACGGGACTTGATCTCTCGCAACTGCGCCGACGCGCCTTGCGCAAGCGGATCAAGGCTCACCTGATGGAAGCCGGTGAACCAGCCCACCGCATTGGCCAGCGCGCCGTCCCATTCGCGGGGGACGTTCGCTGCGGAGAAAACACGGCCGTGATGTTCAAACAGCGCCACAGGCTGCGCCCGCGTGGCGTCGTCTTCATCCAGCGCCGCAATCAGCGCGGCGGCGAGCAACTGGGTGCGCTCCGCCTTGAGCCGCCGCTCCATGTCCTGAATGTCCGCGCCCGACAGCGTCAGCGTCAACCTGACCGGCTCCGCCGTCGCCGCCGCATCCCCGCAGGGCGTCACCGGCGCTTCGCCGCCGTGATCGCGCAGCCATTTCCCCCACAGGAACGCGCCGGCCTCCACCTCTCCGCCGGCGATAGTCGCATCGCCCAGGGCCTGATCCAGTTCATCCAGTAAATAAATCCAGGAATGCACGTCGCAAATCAGGTGATGGCACACCCAGATCAGATAGTTCTGGTTCGACGCAGGATCGCAAACGATTTCGTGAACGCTGGGCTGATGTTGCAGGCTGACTGCGCTCTGCAACCGGCGCAGCCGCGCCATGAGCGTCTCCCCTGTCGCCAGTTTATGCACAGGCAACGAGGTTGAGGCGGACTCAAAGTGACACGCGCTAAGGTCGGCGTTGGTTCTCAGCGCAAAGATTTTATGGCGCGCCTGCACCGCCAGAACGGCGGCGTGAATGCGCTCCGGCGCCAGCGACGACGGCGCCGCCAGGGTCACCCCCTGTTGCAGGTGATCCGGATAGTGAAAGCCTTGCTCCCGCATCCAGCGCACACTGGGCAGATGGGTGATCCAGTTCGCATCGACGTCCCCAATGGCGATGGCCTCGCCGGCATGCTGCGTCTGACCGTTGGCGCAGGCTTTCTCCAGCACGGCGCCCAGGGCGGACATGGACAACAGCTCCCCTGCGCCGACGCGGACGCCCTGCTTCGCAAGCAGCGCCGCCAGGCGGATGGCTTTGATGGAGTCGCCCCCCAGCGCCAGGAACGACGCCTTCAGGTCCACGCCCTGGGGCCAGATCGGCGCGAAAAAGTCGTCATTCAACCACTCAGGCAGGGTATAGGTTTGTGCGGCGTCGGCGTCCTGAGCGCCAATGCTGCGCGAGGGCGTCAGCGTCGCCGCCAGGGCGTTGTGAGCCGCCGCCGTCAGCGCCTTCATATCCACTTTGCCGTTGGCGTTGACCGGCCAGGGCGCCACCGTGCAGTACAGGCCGGGGAGCCAGGCGTCGGGCAGTCTGTCCTGCAGGCGCGCCTGAAAATCCGGGGCGTCGTAAGGGATCGGCGCACTGCTGCACAGCGCCACCAGCTCGCGGTTCTCACCTGCCCCGTCCGACGCATGCGAGGCGTTGGCGGCCGCCAGCTTCAACGCTTTTATCTTGCCCTGGCGATCTTCCGCACCCAGCGCCGCCAACGCGCTTTCCACCGCTTTTTCGATTTCCGTGGGATGAATGCGGTAACCACGCACTTTGAATTCTTCGTCGATGCGCCCGAGACAGTGCAGCTCCCCCTGGGCGTCCAGCACGCCCAGGTCGCCGGAGCGATACCAGCGATGTCCGTCCCGACGACTGCGCACGAATTTGGCGTCAGTCTGCATGGAGTTGTTGAGGTAACCCTCCGCCAGCACCGGGCCGCCGATCCATAACTCGCCCTGAAACCCTTGCGGCATGGGTTCGCCTCTGGCGTCGCGCACCGACATCCGCGCAGCGCCAAGCGGCGCGCCAATGGGCGTGACGCCTGCGCTGTCTTCAGCGGCTACAGTGGAACTGTGGCTGGTATGAATGCAGCAGCCCACCGTCGCTTCCGTAGGACCGTATTCATTCACCACGCAGCTGCCGGCGGGGAAAACGCGCAACGCCTGTCGCACCAGCCCCTCGGACAGGTTTTCGCCGCCGACCACAAAGGTCAGCGGTTGGCGCCGCGGAACGCTGTGCTCGGTGAGCAAAGACAAATGGGAAGGCGTGCATTTCACCCCGGACAGGCGCTCATCCGCCAGCAGCGACCGCAGCAGCTCGGGGTTATCGCGAATATCCTGTTCATGAGGCTGCATAAACCCGCCGGACAGGACAGGAACCAAAATGCTGGTCTGGGTAAGGTCGAATCCAAAGGAGGTGAACAGCGGCGTATTGAACGGCCGTTCCCCGGCGTACGCCTCAGTGGCCGCCACGGCGTAATGCGCCAGCGCCACAGGAGAGATCGCCACGCCTTTAGGCTCTCCTGTCGAGCCTGAGGTGTACAGAATATAAGCCGGTTTATCCTGGGCTGCGGCCGTTAAGGCGTCCGGCGTCGGCGCCATTGTCGTGGACCAAACCGATGACTCTGACGCCTGGTGAGACGACCATTCCAGCGGAACGGACATGTCCAGCAGCGCCAAAGGCAGCTCCAGGCTTTCCGCCAGACTCTGATCAGGCTCTACGTACAGGCACAGAGACGCCCCGGAATTTCGCGCGATAGTTAACAGCCTGGCCGCGGGCGTCGTGGGACAAACAGGAACCACGGTGATGTTATCGATCAGACAGGCCAGATACGCCAGCACCGTCGCCGGCGTGCGGCGCCCAAGGATCATGACGGGTCGGTCGTCGTCGGCGCGTTGCTGACGAAGTTGTTCACGTAGCGCGCGCATCCAGTCCCAGCCCTGGCGGTAATAAATGGGATCACTTTCAGGACTGGCGCTGAACAGGATCTGGTTGGAGTAACGCTGAAAAGCATCTCTGATGCGCACGCTGATAGGCGTCATGGTTTCTTCAACGGACTGAGAAACTTCCGTCTCATAGGTTTTATGGGTTTTAGGCCGCGTTTCCGCGGCGGTCATCACGTCCGCAGCCGCTTCCATCGCGTAATCGACCACCGTCTGCAAAAAAGCGCGACATTGGGGCTCCGACCACTGGCGACGAAAATCCGCTTCCAGCTTGATGCTTCCATCTTCGAAGCGATCATGAATATGCACCGTGGCGAACAGCGCTTCCACCGCCTGCAAATGGTCGATTTCCACCTGGGCGCCAGAGACGGAAGGCTGAAACGCACCGGTCTGATAGGACACGCCGAACGCAGGAATGACCCGTTTCCAGTCTTGTGAGGCGAAGTCGCCCCAGCGCGCGCCGGGGGCGTATCGAGAGTGCGCCAGGGCTTTTTGCAGCCCCTTGCGCAGCACGCGATAGCAGTCCGCCACGGTCTCGCCCGCCGCGCGGGATACCGGGACCAGCACCGGCGCCACGGCCATGGCGATGGCGCGTTTTTCGTCCTCGCTCCAACGGTTCAGCATCGGCGCCTGCACCAGGACCGCGTCGCCGTCTTCCACCACCATCTGCGCATAGGCGACGGCGGCGAAAAACAAACGGAACACGGAACCGCCGCTGCTTCTGAACTGAACCAGCAACGCATTCTGCTCGGCGCGTAAAGACAAGCGCACGCGCCGGCTGCGCGCTTCCCCGCCCCGGTAGTCGCCAATAGGCTGGCGGCCGCTTTGCTGAGCGGCGGATTCGCCGAACAGGCTACGCCAGTATTGCGCGTCCCTGCTCCAGCGTGGAGACGCTTCGTACTCCTGCTCCCGCTCAGCCATGACGGAAAAAGCAGGGCTCCCGACCAGCCCACAGGCATCGCCTTCCAGCGCCGCCGCCAGACGCTCCATTAATAACGCCAGCGCGGCGCCGTCTGCAGCGGCGTGGTGGGCCTTCACAAACCAGCCGGATTGTTGGTCGCGATACTGGACGGCGAAGACGCGGATCGGCGTTCGCGACAGATCCTCTTCCAGCAGCAGCTGACGCTCGGCCCACTGGGAGAACGCCTGTTCCGGATCAGGATGCTGGCTGAAATCCACCTTTTGCACGTCCGCCCATGGAGCCTCATGACGCACGCCCCGCCACAGCGCGTCGGACGCATTGGCGACAAAGCCAATGTGGAAGACATCTTCGGCCTGAGTGACCGCCACAGCCGCCTGCGCCAAGCGCTCCAGCGCCAGATCGCCATGCAGGCGCGCCACGCCGCCCAGATAAAACCGGCGCCCGGACAAATGAAAGGCTTCCATCTTGAAAACGGTCTGTTGCGACCGGGACAACTCAAATGTCAGCGTATTCATCATTTACGCTACCGCCTCCGCGAAGAAGTGCTCACGCAGGGTCTCCGCAATCGCCTTGCGGTTGAGCTTGCCGGAGCTGGAGCGGGGCAATTTACCGGTTTGCCAGAACCGCGTCGGCAACATGTAAGCGGGCATCTGCGCAGCGAGAAACTGACGCATTTCCTGTGTCTCTAGCATGTCGCCGCTCGCCGCGATGGCGGCCATCAGCCATTGTTCGCCCTCTTCGTCCTCCACCACGCAGACCACGGCTTCGTTAATCGCCGGATGACTGAGCAGGTGATGCTCTATTTCGCCCAGTTCGATACGCAGCCCGCGCAATTTCACCTGGGTGTCCTTACGGCCCTGACAGAAAAACAGGTCGCCGTCTTCACGCCATCCCAGGTCGCCGGTCAGATAGATACGTTGTTGCAGCTCTGGGTGAAAAACAAAGGCTTTGTCCGTCAAGTCCTGACGGTTGTAGTAACCTTCAGCCAGACAAATTCCGCCAATGGCGATTTCTCCCTGCTCCATATCACCTTTCAGCGCTAATGTTTCAGGGTCGACAATGTATAACTCGCAACCGGTAAGCGCCTGTCCGATGGGCACGTTTTTGGGCGCAGGTGCGACGCAATCGTAGTAACTGACGTCGATAGCCGCTTCCGTCGGACCATACAGGTTGGTCAGCAGACAGCTAGAGCTGAACTGCGCCTGGAACTGGGCGACCAGACTGGCCTGTAACGATTCGCCGCTGACATACACGTTGCGCAGGGCGGTCTCCGCAGGCTGCAACTCTTGCAGCACCGGCTTGAGCAAACTGGGCACAAAGTGCGCCACGGTGATGTTTTCACTTTGCAGCGCCGCCACGATGCCTCGGGGAAATGACTCCAGACCTGGGCGCAGCAAGTAGTGGCTGGCGCCGTTCAACGCAGGCAGGAAAAGCTCCCACAGAGATACGTCAAAGGTCAGCGCGGTGCGTTGCAGAATGATGTCCGACGCTGTCATCGCACTGTGTTGTTGATGCCATTGCAGTCGGTTGATAAAGGCGCCGTGATTGACCAGCACCCCTTTCGGGGTTCCCGTGGTGCCGGAGGTAAAGATCAGATAAGCCGGGTCCGACGCCTGCAATCGCGGCGCGTTCCGCATCGCGTCTATTTCAGGTTTGGATACATAAATATCCTCCAGCCGCTCCGCCAGAATCAACGCCAGATCCGGTCCCGCCTGGGAAATCTGGCCAGCCTGGGCGGCGCTGCAAAACGCAACGCGACACTGCGCCGTCTGCAGCATGGAAGCCATGCGCGCAACGGGCGTTTTCGCATCCAGAGGGAAATACACGCCGCCTGCAAGCATCACGGCGTAGGCCGCCACCACAAACGCCGGACTTCGCTCCAGGCCAATGGCGACGCATTCACCCTGGCGCAGGTCACGCTCATCAATCAGATATTGAGCCAGTAGCAGCGCGCGCTCATGCAGTTCGCACCAGGATAGAGTCTCCCCCTTGCCCCAGCGTATCGCCGGGTTGGGGTTGTCTCGCGCCGTGTCCTCGAAAAAATCAGTAATAAGTCGACCAGTGTCCATAGAGCCGGAGTCCTTTGATTGCTGGCTGAGTCGCTCCTGAGCCATAGCGCGCCCAGGGTTACAGACGAACCCGGGGCGACAGGCATCCGTCAGCCGAGACCTTGGGTCTCAAGCCTGGAGGATAGAAATGGTGAGAAGCGGATTATGAAATAGTCTATACAGCGCTATAGCTGTATCGATTACATACTTCCTTGCCGATCAGCATTTTTTGCAGTTCATTGCTGCCTTCGACGACCTGCAAAATTTTCGCATCCCGATAGAGACGGCTGACGCCGTTACTCTCATCGCAGCCATGGCCGCCGTGAATCTGGACGGCTTTGGCCGCCGCTGTACCGGCTTCATGTGATGCAAAAAGCTTGGCCTGAAGAATCTGCTCCAGGGCGTCTTCGTCCCGGGATTCCTTCGCTTTTGTCGCTGACAGGCAAATGAGTTGGGAGGCAAGCAGACTACTGGACATTTCCGCCAGATAGCCGCGAATGATGCCTTGGTCCGCTAGCAGCGCACCAAAGGTAGAGCGGGTGTTGGCTCTGCGCGCGGAGGCCGCCAGCGCCGCTTGTTGAACGCCTAGCGCCGCCCAGGCCACGCTGATGCGACCGTAGTCCAGAGCGCTATTGGAGATGAGGTTCTGGCCGAAGCCCGGTTTCCCGATGATGTGAGATTTGGGAATCCGCACGTCGACGAAGTCGAGCACCGCCAGATAGGCGCTCTTGAAGCCAAGCATATTTTTCTTGGCGGTGATGGTGAATCCTGGCGTCTCTTTGGGAATCAGAACGGCGGTGTCCAGCCCCTGATATTTACCGAACACCAGAAACAGATCCGCGATCTGGGCGAACGTGATCCAGGTCTTTTGTCCGTTGACCAGCAAGGCGTCGCCGTCGTCAACAAACTGCGTCGACAGGTTCTTGGAATCGCCTCCGGCGCCGACCTCGGTTTGCGCAAACGCGCCGATGATCTCGCCTTTCACCAATGGCGTCAGATACTGTTGCTTTTGCTCCGGCGTTCCCCAGTCCTCAATGGTTTTCAACACCATTGAGTGCACGTTCAGCAAGCCCGTCAGTGAGCCGCTTCCCGCACCGATCGCCATGTTAAGAAGCCCGAAAGTGGTGGCGTCGAAGCCCAGGCCGCCGCTTTCCTCTTTCGCCAGGCCGCCAAGCCAGCCGTTATGGGCGAGTTTTTTCACTACCGAGGCGGGGGTCGCCTCGTGTAGATCCCACTCATCGGCATAAGGCGCGACTTCATCGGCGGAGAACTGTTCGAAGGCGTGCAGCCACTGGTTTTGAGAAGGCGATAGAAAACGGTTAAGCATTTATCACCGCCTTTCTCTCCAAGAAATTACAGACAGCCTGAATACTACAAAAGTTGGCGTTATCAAGGTCGTCAATCTCTACCTTGATTCTGAAGTTTTTTTCGAGAAAGGAGATTAATTGGATAGCGGCCAGGGAGTTAACCAGGCCTGTTTCGAAGATGTCGACTGAGTCGTCCAAATCCTGTTTTCCAGCAAGTTTGCTCAGGTATTCAGACACTAATTTTTTACGCGCAGATACGTCCATTACTACTTTCCTTTGCGAGCTTAAATTCCATTAGTCTTTCCATTGAAAGTCAGCTGGCGCTGCTAGTGAAAAGGTTTTCTTTCCAGGCCCCATCTTGGGGCGCCAAACTGACTTGCAGCATCATATATCATCATCACGAACAGGCGCAATCTTCCAGCCGACTGATTTTATTGACAAAAATTAACCCTGTTTGTCACACCCAGAAAGCTGACCAAATAACGCGAAGCAAGCGTCATTTCTGATTTCAGAGCAAAACCAGAAGCGACCTTTTTGTTCTTTTTCGCCACCCGGGGGCCCTGTGGCGCAAATTGTCGCAATCGAAAATGGGAAAAGTTTGGGAACGCATGCAGGCTTCAACGACGATTTCCTGCGGTAACGGCCACAGCCTCCGTTACAGGCAAGTTGTTACAGGCAAGTCGTTGCCGACAAATAATGGGCGATCAGTATATTTGTTAATGCGAATGCTTCTTATTGATATTATTAATTCCCCCGGATAGACTGCCGGTTTCCTTCTCCACGATCCCACAATTGAACCTCATGTCGATGTTACGCAACTTCTGGTTATACCTCCGCTCTTTCCTGGCCTCCCACTCGTCTTTCCGGGCTTTGCTCTCTTCTTTTCAGGCTTCGCTCTTTCGGTGCGCCGCTTATGTTCTCAGCTTCAGCAGCCTGTTATTTGTCGGGCCTGGCTCCGCTTACGCCGACGAGGAGTCCGTACGGCGCATCGAGCATTCCATGGGCGTGACGCAGGTGTCCGGTACGCCAGTCAGAGTGGTGACTTTGTTTCAGGGAGCGACGGATACCGCCATCGCTTTGGGCGTTATTCCCGTGGGCGTGGTGGACTCCTGGGCGGAGAAGCCTACATACAAATATCTGCGTCCTCATCTTCAGGGCGTTCCTCATGTGGGGCTGGAGACCCAGCCCAATCTGGAGGTGGTCGCCGGACTCAAGCCAGACTTGATTATCGCCTCCAAACGGCGTCATGAAAAAATCTACGGTCACCTGACCCAGATCGCCCCTACTATTGCGCTGGAAACCGTGTTTGATTTCAAAGACACCGTAACCATGATGGGATTGGCGATGAACCGACAGGCGCAGGCGGAGACGCTGCTGCGAAACTGGAACGACCGCGTGGCGGATTTTCAGCAGCAAATTCAGCTCAAGCTCGGCGACCAATGGCCGCAGGAAGTATCCGCCATTAACTTCCGCGCTGATCATGCCCGCCTGTACCTGCAAGGCAGCTATACCGGCTCCATTCTGCATGAGCTGGGTTTCGTCAGCCCTCCCAACCATCCGCAGGATCACTGGATGCAGAAGCTGGCCACCAAGGAAAGCATTCCCGCAATGAACGCGGATGTCTTTTTTGTGTTTATGAACACGGAAGACCCCGCTGTGCTGCAGGGATATGCGGACTGGACCCGGCACCCGCTGTGGAAGAACCTGGACGCGGTGCGTAAGCATCAGGTTTTTCAGGTCGACCAGATAGCCTGGCATTTATCCGGCAGCATCCTTGGGGCCAACCTGATGCTGGATCAGATCTACGACCATTTCGGTCTCGCCGGTCCGACGCAGTAAATGTCGTTCAGGCATTTACGGGCCAGGCGGGGCGCCGGCCGCGTCCTGCAACTTCTCCTCGCGCTGCTGGTGTTGGCGGCGGCCTTCAGCGCCAGCATCGCCCTGGGTCAGATATCCATGCCGTTGAGCGTCGTGATGGACGCCTTCATCGCTTTCGACCCGGGCTCCACGGAGCACATCATCGTCACCACCACCCGCCTGTCCCGGGCGTTGACGGCGCTGTGCGTCGGCTCCGCACTGGCGGTGGCGGGCGCTTTGATGCAGGCGCTGACCCGCAATCCCCTGGCCTCGCCGGGAATCTTCGGCGTCAACGCCGGCGCCTTGTTCGCCATTGCGCTGTCGACCACGCTTTTCTCCGTCCCGTCGCTGCAACACTATATCTGGATCGCTTTCGCCGGCGCCGCCGTCGCGGGAACCCTGGTTTACTGCCTGAGCGCCCTCGGACGCGACGGCCTGACGCCGGTCAGAACCGTGCTGGCGGGCGCCGCCATCACCGCCTTGTTCGTCTCCTTCACCCAGGGTCTGCTGGTGATCAATCAGGAAGGGCTGGACAGCATCCTGTTCTGGCTGGCGGGATCGGTGGCGGGGCGCAGTCTGGATCTGGTGGCGCCGGTAGCGCCCTTCATTCTGTTCGCCATCGTCGCCAGCATGGCCCTGGGCCGTCATATCAATGTCCTGATGTCCGGCGATGAAGTTGCAAAAGGCCTGGGGCAACGCACCGTCATACTGCGACTGCTGATGGGTGCTTTGATCATCGGTCTGGCCGGGGCCGCAGTGGCGATCGCTGGCAATATCGTGTTTGTCGGGTTGATTGTTCCCCATATGGTCCGCGCCTGGCTGGGCGCGGATTACCGTTGGGTGCTGCCGGGCTGCGCGGTGCTGGGGGCGGTTCTATTGTTGAGCGCCGACGTGGCCGCGCGGTTCCTGATTCCGCCCCAGGAAGTCCCCATCGGCGTAATGACCGCATTATTGGGAACGCCTTTTTTCATCTATCTGGCGCGGCGGGGCATGCAGCATGCATAGGCTTATCACTCTGCGGATGAACCGGTGGTCGGTGCAGATTAATCCCCGCTCAGCGACCCTCATTCTGCTCATAGTGGCGGCGTCTTTGACGCTGGCGCTCATTGCTATAGCCACGGGCAGCCTCTGGATTTCCCCGCTGGAGGTAATCAAGGAACTGAGCGCCAGCGAGCCGGGCGATCACGCATTTATTATCGAAACCCTGCGGCTGCCCAGAGTGCTGATGGCGTTTCTCGCGGGCGCCGCCCTGGCGCTGTCCGGCCTGATTCTGCAGAGCATTATCAGAAATCCCCTGGCCTCTCCCGACATTATCGGCGTCACCAGCGGCGCGTCTGCGGCGGCGGTGTTCTTTCTGTCGTTTCTGGCGGGCGCCGTCAGCATTCGCTGGCTGCCGGTAGCGGCCATTTTGGGCGCGGCCTGCACGTCCTTGCTGATCTATGCGCTGGCGTGGCGGCAGGGCGTTTCCCCCATTCGTCTGGTGTTGATCGGCATTGGTCTGTCCGCCGGACTCAGCGCGCTCACCACGCTGATGATCGTCATCAGCCCCATCGCCACCAGCATGACCGCCTATGTGTGGCTGACCGGCAGCGTTTACGGCTCGGAATGGAGCGACGTGCAGGCTTTGGCGCCCTGGCTGCTGATCCTGGGCCCGCTGTCGCTGCTGCTGGCGCGGACCATTGATATTCAGGAGATGGGCGACGCTATCGCCATCAACCTCGGCGTTCCGGTGCAGCGCAACCGTTTTATCCTGTTATGGATCAGCGTCGCCCTGGCCGGCTCCGCCGTCGCCTATACCGGAGCCATTGGCTTTGTCGGCCTCATTGCGCCGCATATGGCGCGCCGTCTGGTGGATCGCTCCTTCGCCAGCCTGGCGCCGGTGGCGGCCATGATCGGCGGCGGCATGGTGGCGCTGGCCGACACCATCGGCCGCACCGCCTTTCTGCCGCTGGACATTCCCGCCGGGGTGTTCGTCTCCGGCGTGGGCGCCCCGTTTTTTATCTATCTGCTGTATCGGCAGCGTCATCACTGACATACACAAGCCCTGTCTTTGCAGACAAATAGAAGGACGCTGTTTGTCCGCCTGATTAATAAAAGAGAGATCGTCATGAGCATTACGACAACGACCGAACATCCGCTGGAAAGCCGCTCACTGACTCTGGGTTATGAGCAGAAGGTCATTATTGAAGCGCTGAACCTGAAGATTCCCCGCGCCAAGGTGACCGTGTTCGTCGGCAGCAACGGCTGCGGCAAGTCCACGCTGTTGAAATCCTTCGCCAGAGTGCTCAAACCCCAGCAAGGGTGCGTATTGCTGGACGGTCAGGAAATACAGCGAAGCCCTACCCGGCAGGTGGCGCAGAAGCTGTCCATGCTGCCCCAGGGGCCATTAGCGCCAGAGGGGCTGACCGTCCATCAGCTGGTCCAACAGGGCCGCTATCCCCATCAGGGCCTGCTGCGGCAATGGTCGACGGAAGATGAGCGTCTGGTGGAGAAGGCGTTGCATGACACGGGCCTCACCGCGCTGCAACATCAACCCGTGGATTCACTGTCCGGAGGCCAGCGCCAGCGCGCCTGGATCGCCATGACCCTGGCGCAGAACACGGATATTCTGCTGCTGGACGAACCCACCACCTATCTGGACCTCACCCATCAGATTGAAATCCTCGACTTGTTGCGCGAGCTGAATGACCGTGAGCAAAAAACCATTGTCATGGTTCTGCATGACCTCAATCTGGCCTGTCGCTATGCGGACCACATCGTG
The DNA here is from genome assembly GCF_000012985.1 of Hahella chejuensis KCTC 2396. Lineage (NCBI taxonomy): Bacteria > Pseudomonadati > Pseudomonadota > Gammaproteobacteria > Oceanospirillales > Hahellaceae > Hahella > Hahella chejuensis. The sequence continues at coordinate 3,579,850 of NC_007645.1, forward strand.
GCGATCCAGCATCGCAACGTTTACGCCCAGGGCGGGCCGGAGGAGATTATCACCGAGGAAACCGTCAGCGCGGTGTTCGACCTGGGCTGCCGCATTATCCGCGATCCCCTGTTCGGTTCGCCGTTATGCATCCCCTTCGGCAAAACGACGCGCATACCGACGCAAACTCAGGAACATGACAAACGGAGCGAAGCATGCGTCTAGGGGCCGTCACGCCAAAATTCTGCGCCCAGGCCAGTCGGGACGCCGATGAGCCTCTGGCGGGAACAGGCTTTCACCCGCAAAGCAATCTATTGCTGAGCTGGCCCATCGCCGGTTGGACGCGCACTTATCATCAGGCCAAGGACATGAGTGAAACTGAGTCCGGGCTTGTCGCGGCACTGGTTGCACAAGGCCGCCGGGTGAACCTGATGCACCGGGCGGATCAGTCGAAAACGCTGCGCCGCGCCTATCTGATGCCGGAGCGCGAAGCGTACGACATTCCCCGCGAGCAGTTGGAGGCGTTTCTGCTGGCGTTGCGGCAGGGCCGCTCGTTGGCCGCCTGGTATTGCGGCCCGGCGCCCGCCAAGGTCGTGCTTTGCTGCACCCATGGCGTCAAGGACAAGTGTTGCGCCAAGTTCGGCGTTGCGGGCTTCAAGGCGCTGGAGCAGGCCGCGCAGAATTTCCCAGGCGTTGAAGTCTGGCAAAGCTCTCACCTGGGAGGCTGTCGTTTCGCGGCCACCGCCCTGGTGTTTCCCGACATGCGCAAATACGGGCGTATCGAGCCTGAGCGCGCCCGGCCCCTGCTGGAAAGCGAGATGGACAACCTTCCTTATCTGCCCTGCTTCCGCGGCGACAGCACTCTGACGCCGATCCAGCAGATTGCCGAGATCGAAGCGCGCAAACGTATTGGCGCGGAGGGACATCAGCCGACCCAGCTGGAAATTGTCGCTGAACAGAGCCACGGCGAGGAGCAGGCGGAGATCGCGTTTTCCTGGCGAACCGATACGGCGCAAGGGCGTCTGCTCATCCGTCTGGAGGCCGCGTCGTTCCGGCGCTACGACATGTGTTCGGATATTGACGCGGACACAGGCCCAACGGATCGCCGCACATGGCGGGCAAGCGCAGCGTCTGAGTCTTAACTGAAGCAAACGTTAATTCGTCCCTCGCCGCTTAATGCAATTGATACTTCTTCTACTTTTTATTACATTGCACACTTGGCTATTACTCCTGGCTATTTTTTCTCCTTCATTCATGTCCCAAGACAATCATTAAGGAATTGTCCATGCTGTCAAAACCTTCCCTGCACGCCCTGGCGCTCACGCCGCTGGCGGCGTTTTTCCTCTCCGCACAGGCTCAGGCCGAGTCCGCCGCGCAGCCGACTACGGTGCTGGAAGAGATCGTGATTACGTCCACTCGGTCCGCTACAGGGGAGAAGGACTCCCCTCAAGTCATCACTATAATCACCAGGGAAGAGATTGAAGAGCAGTTGGCGCTGACGTCCGATTCGTCGCAAATTCTGAGCAACCTGCTGCCCGCCTACTCGCCTAACCGGCAAAAGCTGACCAGCAGCGGCGAAACTTTCCGCGGTCGCGCGGTGCTGTTCATGATCGATGGCGTGCCGCAGTCCAACCCGCTTAGAAACGCATCTCGGTCGGGCCACACTATTGACCTGTCCATGGTGGAGCGCATTGAGGTGATTCATGGCGCCAACGCCATTCACGGCCTGGGCGCCACCGGCGGCATCATTAACTTCATCACGCGCCGTCCAAGCGGGGTGGAGCTCAAGCAGCACGCCGGGGTTCAGGTCACCACTCCCGCCCGCAAACTGGATTCCGACACCCTGAGCTATAAGCTCGACTACCTGGTGGAAGGCGCGCAGCAGGACTTCGAGTATCTGGCCGGCCTCAGCTATGAAACCCAGGGGCTGTATCTGGACGGGAACGGCGCGCCGGTAGGCGTCGACAACACCCAGGGCGACCTGATGGATTCCCACGCCTACGACCTGTTCATCAAGCTGGGTTATTGGATAGACGACGACCAGAACATCGAGCTGGAAGTGAATCACTATCTGGCGGCGGGCGACATGAACTATGTCAGCGTGACCGGCGATCGCAGCGAAGGGATTCCAACCACCTCCGAGAAAGGCAGGCCGGAAGGCGAAGCGCCCCGCAACCGGGTCATTACCGCCAGCATGAAATACCAGCACCACGACCTTGCAGGGATGAACTTCACCGCGCAAGCGTACAGTCAGCAATTTGAAGGCCGCTTTGGCGCCACCCTCACCTCCACGTTCCAGGATGAAGATATTGCGCCGGCAGGCACGCTGTATGACCAGTCGCAGAACGAATCCGACAAACTCGGCGCCAAGTTTACCCTGAGCAAACAGGACCTGTTCGACAACAAGCTGAAGCTGACCGGCGGCCTGGACTTGCTGCGTGACACCACCCAGCAAAGGCTGGTGCTGACCAACCGTAGCTGGGTGCCGGAAACCTCTTACAACAACTACGCGCCGTTCCTGCAGGCGCAGGCGCAACCCATGGACAACCTGGTATTGCACGCCGGGGTGCGTTACGAGTACGCGGAACTCGACGTGGACTCCTTCGAGACCCTGGCCTCCGCCAATGGCGTCACGGTGGAGGGCGGCAATCCCGACTTCAGCGAAACCCTGTATAACGCCGGTGTGGTGGTGACGCCATTGACCTGGCTCAGCGTGTTCGCCAACTATTCGGAAGGCTTCGGCATGCCGGATGTGGGCCGCGTGCTGCGGGGCATCAACCAGCCGAATCAGGACGTGGACGACTTCCTCAATCTGCAACCGATCCTGACCGACAACCGTGAAATCGGGGTGCGGATTGATTTCAAACCCGTGGATTTCGAGTTGAGCTATTACCAGTCCGACTCCGACCTGGGCTCACGCCTGGAGAATATCGACGGGGTTTATTTCGTGAAACGGGAACGAACCGAAATTGACGGCCTGGAAGCGACGCTGGGCGTCCAGGTGCATGAACGGCACCGGGTGAAACTGGCCTACTCGCGCATCAACGGCGAATACGACAGCGACGCGGATGGCGAGCTGGACAGCAAACTGGACGGCCTCAACCTGCCGCCCAATCGCTTAACAGCGGGCTGGAACGCACGCTGGACGCCAACCCTCAGCACCTCCCTGCAGGCCAGCCATTCCTTCGACCGCAGTTTCGATGACCCGGAAAAAGAGTTTGATGGCTACACGCTGGTGGACGCCACCCTCGACTACCAACTCTCCGTCGGCAAGCTGTCCTTCGCCGTGGCCAACCTGTTTGATGAAGATTACTTCACCTACTACTCCCAAAGCGCCCTCGTCAACGACGACCGCAACTTCAAAGGCCGCGGCCGCACCTTCACCCTGGGCTATGGGGTGGATTTTTAATACGTCTCGCTAACAAGTCCACTCAAGGAGACCAGCGCTGAATGGGTCTTCTTGAGTGGCTGCACCGCCAGCGCACCCTGTTTTACCCGTTCGCTGTCGCTTCAACTTCCAAGACGACTTTTGCTGCGGCAAGCGCTGACGCACGCTCCGTTTCTTCAGCGGTTTCTCCAACCGTCATCAGGTAGCCGGCGCGGTCATTACTGTCGTTCAGAGAGGTCACTGTGTCACCGATGCGGGGATAGACCTTTATCTCCCTGACGCCTTCCAGCAACCGAGCCTCATCCAGGCCGGAGATGCTTTTTAATACGCCATTTCCGGTGGTGATGAACTTGAGTAAAACCGCTTTGCTCCCTTCGGCATCAATAAGATCAGCAACGTCAAACTCCCTGCCCAAAGCCGCCAGCAGGGTCGCTTTGGCGAGGTTAAATCCCGTTGCCGCGCGGACGAACCGGGCTTCTTCGCCGCCGCCGATTCTGGGCATGACTTCGATGATGCGGTACTGGTTTGCGTGGGAGGACGTAACGATCACCTGGGCGAAAAACGGCGCGGTATCGACGCCCATTTTTTGCAGCGCGGTTTCCATATCGGCTCTGAGTTGACCGAGAAATTCAACCGGAAGATCCGTCGGATATTGTTTGGTTAAAGCGACGCCGAATCCCGCTTCCGTCCGCGACGGACTGCCTCGATATGAGGCGATGAATGGAGCAATCTGACCGCGGTAGATAAAGCCACTCAGGCTGTATTCAACGCCTTCCACAAACTCCTGAATAATCGCCCGCGATTTCACGGAGGCGTTCAGGGCGGATTTAACCACCGATTTTAACTGCTCTGGATCAGCGGCGGCTCCCACGCCTTCCTGTCCCGTACCGTCAACCGGCTTGACCACCACGGGGTAACCCAAGGCTTCCGCCAGAGAGATGGCCTGTGCGTAGGACTCGACAAAATCATAGCGGGGAGCGGGTAAATCAGCGGCTCTCAACAGCGCAGCCATACGCAGTTTATCCAGAGGCAACGCGGCGGACGCCTCCGAAACATAAGTGCTGATTCCGCATTGGGCGGCGCACTCCGCCATCAACTTGATCGAACGGTCGCTGCCGGCGGACACGATTCCGTCGAATGCATGTGTAGACGCGTACTCAATAATGCTTTTCTTATCATGGCGATTAAAAGGAACACTCTGAATGCGCTCAGCAAGCTCCGGCTCAATTATCCCTTCCCTGTCATCCACCACAAACACCTCAAACCCCAACTTCACGCCTTCCTCGATCAATGGGAGCTGTATATGCCCTCCCCCAATCACCAGCACCCTGGCTTTCTTCACGCAAAACTCCTTCTCTCACCACTCAGTCGGCGTTTCCCAGTGAAACAACCTCGAAAGTTCAGTATTAATGTGGCCTTCCATGGTGATTCCCAAGTGTTTGCAATACAAAGAATGCGCTTCGGTGAAAGTTGGCAAGAGTGTTGAGTAAAAGTATTAAATAAGAATATTAAATAAGAGTGTTGGATGGCGCTGCGCTTATCCAACCTACCGGGTTATAGAGTGTTCGTTATTTGTAGGTTGTTCGTTATTTGTAGGTTGGAAAAGCGCAGCGCCTTCCAACAACTGAGGTTAGTTCAGGCTACAGATGAAAGTCTCCGTGATGCAGCTTGATCGACAATGGCCTGGAAGCGGCGCCCTCACACTAGACTGCCTTGAGGCAGCTAGCGAAGGCGCACGTTTCCAGGACTCTCACGCCCCAAACCGGGCGGTGAGCGCGCTCAACTCGTCCGCCAGGGCGGAGAGGTTTTCCGCTCTTTGCGCGACTTGCACGGCTCGTTCTGACGACTGTCCCGTCACTTCGTTAATGGATACGATATTTCTGTTGATTTCTTCCGCCACGGAGTGCTGTTCGCGGGCGGCGGCGGCGATTTGCGCGCTCATTTCACTAGCGACTTTGATCGCTTCCGACACTTGATTGATGGTTTCGGAGGTGCGTTGCGCATACTCCACCGACTGCGCGGTTTTACCGGACGCCTGCTCAATCACCGACACCATGGCCTGAGCGCCGGAATGCAGCCGCTCTATCATGTGATGGATCTCTTCTGTGGACGCCTGGGTTTTCTGCGCGAGACTCCGTACTTCATCGGCGACCACGGCGAAACCACGCCCCTGTTCGCCGGCTCTGGCGGCCTCAATGGCGGCGTTCAGCGCCAGTAGATTGGTCTGCTCGGCGATGCCGCGAATCACGTCCAGCACAGCGCCAATGCTTTTGCTATCCTCGTTCAGTTTGTTCACGACTTCTTTGGCGTCCTGCATGCTCTCGGACACTTGCGCGATCGCCGCAGACGCCGCCTGAGTCACCTGCATACCCTGCTTGGCCGCTTCATCGGCGCTGGCGGACGCCGATGACGACTGCGATGCGTTTTCCGCCACATGATTCACCGTACTGGCCATTTGATTGACCGCCGCCGCCGCGGTTTCGGTCTGCCGTTGCTGTTGGTGAATGTCGTCGTTGCTGCGGTCGGTGATGTCCGACAACTCTTTGGCGGACGCCGCCACGTCGCGGGTTAAGGCGACTATCTTGGTGAAGGTCTGCGACAGCTCGTTAACGAAGCTGTTGAACGCGGTGGCGATACGGCTGATTTCATCATTGCCTTCCGCATCCAGCCTGCGCGTGAGATCGCTGCCGCCGCCGGATATTTCCTCCATCGCCACAGCGATACTATTGATGCGACGGTGGGCCAGCATTCGGTACAGGAAGGCGGTGAGCCCCAACACCGCAAGCAGGGCCAACGCCAATATAGCGGCTATTTTGGCCCCCAGCGCCTGTCCATTGGCCAGCGGTCCGTCAATGTTGATATCCACCTCCAAGACGCCTCTGACATCCCCCAGTTTCCAGTCGTTTTTGGGCGTATCCGCCCGGGTGTTGTGACAGGAGACACAGGCTTGCGCGACCATCTTATCCGCCACCGCGACGCGCACGATAGACCCCAGTTTGGCGTCCTTATCCACCTGCGAAAACGTGGTGTCCGAATTTTTCGTCAGACTGGCCCAGGCGGCCTGCCCAAAGCTGTCCAGGCGCCTATCGGAGCGGTTGGGAAACGGAAAGGCGCTGTACAGTTTCAGCGTCATGCCCTTTTGCGAAAACTCTTTGCTCAAGTCGTGAATCATCGTCGCCGGCAACGGGATAGCATCCTTCTCCTTATCATGGTCAAAAGACGCCTTCATGCTGGTATTCCCCAGCACCTTCTGCACGACATTCTTGGTGTAATAACCACGCAACGTCTTGAACTGCTGCACAACCTGCTCCGCCGACGCGGTGGCCTCGCTGATCGCGTTGGCTTCAACCGCTTTGGGGATATAAATGTAGATTGCGATGACGGACAAAGTGAAAACAACAATAACAGGAAGAGTGATTTTCCAGATGAGAGAGAGTCTGTTCATATCGCTGCTCCTCACCACAGGCAGGCCGGAAAACCCGAGAGTTTCCGGTAATGATTAAGGGATGAAAGCGGGCCTATATAACAAGTGTAGACCCATAACCGGTTAGGTTTGGCGTTTTATGGGTAAAAGTTGGTGACAGGTCTCTCTTGTGTTGTTTCCCAAGCGCTTCCTTGTCATATCCGGTCTTGGAGAAAGTGTGGAAGTAAAAATGTTGGATGGCGCTACGCTTATCCAACCTACGGTTTATAGATTGCTCGGTACTTGTAGGTTGGAAAAGCGCAGCGCCTTCCAACAACTGAGGTGGACATCAAATGAGACCAGAACATCAACTGGGGCCCAAGATGGCTCTACGAACAAGACCTGCAAGAAGGCAAACTAATCGAACTCTTCCCGTCATGGACTAGCCGCAGGAAGGACTAAAACTTTGACAACAAACACATCAGACATTCCTTGCGCGAGCCCTCTTCGCTGGTGTCATTGCCGCGCGCTCATAAGTAAAGACATTTTTAAAAGGCTACTGTAGGTTCAATCGTACTCGCTAATAGAGCACTTGAGTGAGCAATTGAAAATTTACATAGCTGGAATGCATGCTCAACTATCCAATCTGAATAATACCTAGGTCCATATTCCTTATCGCTTCAAATACTTTTTTAACATCGAATCGACAACTCAATTCTTTATCCGCAAACTCTTGGGATAAGCATTCGGAAAACTTAAGCTCTTCAACAAATCGTTCATCCAAAATGGCCGGCAACTGCTCGAATGACTCTGCTAAAAAGCTGCGAATGCGTTGTATAAGATTGTCTCGGTCAATGACTCCGATAAACTCCACAGCCAAATTATCACTTTTTACCTGATCGGATTCCGAAGAAAACAAATGAGAGGCCGTTGAATTAAAAAGTCTCCCGCCAAATGTCCACCAAGTTGCGTTATCTTTCGTGTAGGTAATAAGCGTCTTGCCATTTTCTACCCAATCAAACTCTTGCTTTAGGCTTTCAAGTAATGCCGCTGCGCGATTAGAGAGCCACGGGTCGATGTCATCAGATGCCAACACGCGTTGAATCGATTGGCACATTTCAAATTGGAGCGGTTGCCCCATGCTCAACCACTGAGATCGCCCTTTGATGTCTGTCGGTTCAACAAACGCCTTCTTCCTGGCCCAATCAATATATTTAGTTACCCAACTTTTCCCTCCAAGAGTTAAGCAGGCTGGACCATCCTCTTTTGTAGCAAACGTCAGCTGGTGAACTTCACCTAGTTCTTGTTTACCGTTGAATACTTTCACCATCGGCGGACTGGTGAAAACGGAAAATAGCTCGAGAAAATTCTTTTGCCCGAATATTCGTTCACCGGAATCACCAATACCAATAATGCCGCTATCGGAGTGAAGTATTGAACGCTCTAACATATAGCTGACTAAGCTGGAACGGTCTGACACAGAAAACTGTGTAAAACCGGGCATACGACCAATCCATTTAGAAAGGTCTGCTTCGGCGATACCTTTCTCTTGCAGCACCAACGCCATAACCTGCTGACAATAAATATGTAAAGGCAATGGTGGCGGCTCTATTGGTTCGACGTAACCTGCTTCCCAAAGCCGAAGCAACGCAATCGCTCTGAGAAATGCATCTTGTTTGGTTGCCAGGAACAAACAGTTTCTTGAGCTACCAGCTCGTCTTCCTGTACGCCCAATTCTCTGAAGAAATGAAGATACCGTAAATGGCGCATCAATCTGGATAACCCGGTCGAGGTTACCAACGTCAATACCCAGTTCCAGTGTCGATGTTGCCACAATCACACAATCGCTGCCTTGAGCGAATGCTTCCTCTGCCATCCTGCGTTCATCCAAGCTTAAACAACTATGGGAAACATAAGTTGTTACACTTAAATTTCTCAATTCCACTGCCAATTCTTCGACACGTGAGCGACTGTCTACAAACACCAGTCGCTTCTCACCTCGATGAAGTCGCGAGATGACGACCGCAGCATTCCGAACGGAGCCAACCCAATCTACCTGGATTTCGGGAACAACAGTATTTGGAGCTGGAGGGTTAATGACACTGCGTGGAGATGGACAGCTTCCAGCCAACCAGTCGCAGAGCGTCTCAGGGTTGCCCACAGTGGCGGAAAGACCAAGCCGCTGCAACTCGCGGCCAGTTAAATAACTCAAACGTTCCAGCACAGCTAGCAAATGCCAGCCTCGGTCGTCTCCAGCAAATGCATGTGCTTCATCGATAATAACTGCACGCAATCCCTCAAAAAGATGTCGGTGATCCATCCGGTTGGAAACCAACATCACCTCGATAGATTCGGGAGTGGTTAATAGCAGATCAGGAGGGTCAGCCAGTATCTTATTTTTCACTGAGGTAGAAATGTCGCCATGCCAAACACCCACGCGGCGTCCAAGCAAGTGACCGTAATAACTAAGTCGTTCCTCAAGATTGTTTAAAAGCGCTTTAATTGGACAAATGTACAGAACACTGAGGCCCTGCCAATTTTCTGTAAGCATCCGCGAAAAAATAGGGAAGCTTGCCGCCTCTGTTTTTCCCCCTGCGGTGGGGGCCAACAAAATTGCGTGCTCTCCATTGAGGACAGGCTCAATGGTTGCTTCTTGTAAGGGGCGCAAGCCCGGCCATCCCAGGCTGTTGACTATGTGGTGCTGAATGGCAGGGTGAAGCCGGTCGAATCCAGTCATAGATCCAGCTCGATATCGTCCACACTTGAAGCAGACTTGGCTGCACGCTCTACCGCGTTCAACTCCGTATCCGAAATCGTTAAAGCGTAGTGCTCTCTAGGGTTGAACTCATCATGTTGGTCAATTCTATCCAGCACGTCGCCGACCAATTTCTTTAAGAAGATTCGAGGCGCAACGCCGATCTTTCCGCCCAGGTTTCCTGTCACCGCTTTGGCAAGATCTGCGATGTATGTGTCATCGGCCTTAGTATTGACTCGCTCGGGAGTATCACTGATATTCGCGTACAGATCCCTCACTTTCTGTCCCACTTCTTCAAGCGACGACAAATCAAAACCTTTTAATCGAATTTGCACCGCTCTTGGATTATCAAATCGACTGTCTGTGGAGAAATCTACGGCTAAACGTTGTGCCAGCGGCGCCAGTCTCTGTACACCCATCGGCCCATCGAAAAAAGCAGGAGTACCGGTAATCAATAAGTACAACCCGGGGAATCGCCCACTATCAATTTCGTCCATCAACTGTCGCAAGGCGTTAAGGCTTTTATCCCGTACATCGCCACGCATGCGTTGAAGCGTTTCAACTTCATCCAATACCAGTAATAAACCAGAATGACCGGAATCCTTTAATATCGTTAAAACGCCTTGTAGAAAGCTCAGTGCGCCAAAATGGTCAATATCGCCTTTAATTTCTGCATAACGCTTAATGGAGGCCGCAATGTTCGGTTGTCCCGCCATCCAAGCAAGTAAACCGTCCGCTATTTCTTCCCGTCCTTCCACGAGAGCCTTTCGATATGCTCTTAACGTTAATGCAAAAGCAGGCGCAGTTCTCACCACTTCGCCTAATCGCTTTTCCATAAGAGCATCCGTCGCACTCACCAAAGACTCGACATCATTCTCATCGACCTTTTCTTGCGATAGCACATCTTCTTCTAACGTGTAGAACCAGGATTCGACAATATTCCGAAAGGCGCCTGTTGAACTGTCCGGTGTTGTAAGTCGTTCCATCAAACGTCGATATACTGTTTCCAGCCGGTGGAGCGGTGTCTCTGTTTCTGATACTTGCACTTCTGCACAAGCAAACCCTAACCGATGAGCTTTTTCCCGCAGCCAGCGAGACGCGAAGGTTTTACCACTACCATACTCACCACGCACAGCTTTAAAAACCGAACCGCCACCAGCGACTTTGTTTAATTCTTCTGATAGTGCCTTTTCAAGCGGATCTAGCCCGACTGCGAGCGCATCCAAACCATATTGCGGCACCGTGCCGCGCCTTAAAGCGTCAATAATGTCTCGGCTTCTTTGCTTGCTAATCGTCATAATTCAAACTGTGTTTTTAGGGCTCGAACATCAAGCATGATAGTTTGAGAATCTCGTTCGACTTTTAAAATGGGGTAGCCATCCACGTTCAAAATTCTTTGTGCGGCGGATAAAAATCCTCTCATGCGGAGCTCGGGCTTTTTGAGTTCTCTTACAACCACAGCTTGCATTATCTGCCCGCCATTGGCACTCAGCAGTGTCAAAAACTCTTTCAACTCCGATTTCGATATTGCCATCCGTCCTAAACGACTCTGTGCATCTTTATAAACTGCGGAATCGAATAACTGCTCGACCCAATCCTCACTAGTAATTTTTTTGGTTGCTTCTGGCTCGGCAAATAAATCGTCAATCCGTTCTTCTGTCGCTTTGCGTTTTGACGCTGTTTTTGTTTCCGCCTTCTTCTCTTCTTGTTTTATTTCTGGTGTAGGTGTTTCAGATACAACAGAAATTGTGTTAAGAGTCCACCAATCTGGCCGGTAGAGGGGGACTTCTTTCCAACCCGACAATTTGTTCTCTGCGCCAGAGTTTGAAAACACACCCAGTGGTATGGAGGCTTCTTGCAAACTGGCCCCACCGTGATACCCCATATTTTTGCTTTTGCTATAACGGACTTTCTCAGACCAAGGTACAACTGCGGTATTGTCTTTACCGACCACGCGAATGCCTTTCGTAATCACTTCCTTCTCTCGTATCGCCTTGGTATCCGAGTGGTACCTTTCACCCGATTCTGTGCTCGATGAGTAATAAGTGGTCTCGTGCTCAAGAGTATGTCCGTGGTCACTGGTTACTATCACAACGCGCCCGGACTCACGAGCCGCCTCCAGAACTTGCTTTAATGGACGAATAGAATCCAACTGCCATTTAAACGCAACCTGAGAACTACTACTGAGCTGGTCGTCGACAGCATTGATAACCGCCGCCAATATCTTATGCTCCGTACCGGCAATGAGGGCTCTCACTTCTGAATTAAGTGATCCACTACCAGATTGCTGCAGATCCTGCTTATGAAACAGTTTTGGGGGGAATTTGGTGGAAGCTATACGCTTTAATAACGGGTGATTTGTAAAATTCTTTTTCTCTTCTTGCGCAAGTCCGCTCCCAAGTTCTCCCGATAAGAGCGCATACCGACTCACCTGAGTAATGGAAGGCAGTGCAGATACCAGGCTTTGTGATTCACCTATGTCTTCACGCTGCAGCTCCACCCAATTGTGATTAGCGAAATCTTCAATCAACTCGCGGTAAACGGCTTGGCTCATGCCATCTAGTACCAACAGCAAAACTGGCGACTGCTCGGCTATGGGAGCGACGATTTTTTCAAGGGCTTGTTCTACATACAACAGGCGACTGGGTAGTTGATCACCTTTGGCAATAGACTCTAACGAGGTTCCAAACTCAAAATTTTCAGCTTCGCGTCCATCGCCGATTTTCTCTGCTAAACGCTGGTACACCTGACTTAGCGCGTCTTCGGCATCGCCAAACCAAATTTGGGTTCTTGCCCAATCCACAAAACCACCATGATCCATATATCGCTTTAGCAGCTGAGAGCAATTCGTGTTCTTTTCTAAAGCCTTTTGCGTGGTTTCTTGAGAGTCAAGTAGCCAATGGACAAGGCGCAACGCCATTTTTGCCCGTTCTATTTGATCTCTTTGGCCTGGTAACGCACCTAGTACGTGCAATTCCAGTTCTCTAAAAGCTAACTGTGCGGGTTGTGTATCGCCTTTCTTTATGGCTTGTTCAAGCGCTTTGCCAAAGGTGATCAAACGTAAGCGAAAGCCGGCTGGCAATACGTTTGAGCAAATGGCTCCATCACTCGCATCAACGCTTGCTAATAATTGCTCTGCTTTGGTGATTGAGTTTTTAACCTTTTGATACCCGTCGGGCTCGCTAACGATCAGATCCTTCACAAACAGCGCAGCCTTTTCTCCAAACTTCGCCAGAGAATCAGTATTGCAAGCTATCCCGTTCAGTTGTCGCTCTTTCAGTTTAATGTTCGCAGCGAACTGTTGCTCGTAACTCAGCGCACCTTCCTTGACGGCATCCGGGTGATAAATTACCGAGCAAACCAAACCTATCGCGAGCAGATCCTCAACGGGTTGACGGACTATCAACTGCCCAACCACTGGCGCTAAGCCATTCAATGTAATGCTCAGCCAATCAGCTATGGATTCCTGCATCTCAGCAGGTAGCGCGTTGCTGGGTTGGTGTTTTGATGCGTTAGAAATGGACCAGCGAAATAGACTGGAGAGATCACTGTGCTGTTGATTAAAGCCGAGATAGCCCACCGCTAAAGCTTGCCAGGCGGTCTCCTGATCCAACACTTCACCAAAATGAACGCTTTTTTCGTAACGGTCGTAGCGGCTCAATAAGGCCTCGGCCATCCATTTACCGTAGCGCTTGGGTAGACGTGGATCAATGGACTGAACGCGGGTTAGTTGCTCCAGGGTTCTCCAAGGGCTTATACGCTGAGGCTCGTTACGCCACAGCCTAGCCAATACATCTTGCGCGAGGTCAGTTACTCCAAAAGGAGCCACCAGGACTAAACAGTTATTACCGTCGTGCTCCACTAATGCCTCACGCATGGCCAACTCGGAGACGCAATAAACCAGTTTTATCGACGTGTCCTCCAGGCGGCCTGTATATTCAGTCGGTACTAATGTATCTGTCCAGAAAATTGCAATTCTGTCCGCATTGGGGGCCCTGCGTAAAACCGCCTGAATTTGCGTCAACAGCGGAGAAGGCAGTTTCGATAAGTCTGCCTCATTCTTACTTAACTCAACTTTCGTTGAATAATTCATCAGCTGTTACCACCTGCCGAATCATCGGTATGGAGAATGCGATAACTCAACTCTAAAGTCTCGCCGGTACTCATAGCACCTTCAATTTCTGCAAATAATGCCTTGGCGGCATCTCGATTCAGGCCTGTTTTATTGTCCTGTTTAATCACTCGCACCTTGGGATTCTTCGGCTCCGGTGTAGGTTCTGGCAGAGCGGGCGGAGTATTCTGGGCGATTAACCGCGTCGCATCTTGCTGAGCTTGCCGGAAGGCCGGCGACAGCGCCGTCACCAATTCATCCGCCGCCAGTGCATCACACACTCGTTGTCTAATGGCCTTGCCAGCAGGGTCATTGCCATTCCATACCGTTTCCAGCAACTCCCAATTGTTGTCTTGAATGGTTTGCACAACGCTACCCGCCGTCGTCATGCTTTTGCCCAAGGCCAGTAAATTGGTTATAGGCTTAATACCGGCTAGTACCTTTACCAGGGTGGCGCCCTCAGCGGCTTGCAATTCACGCAGCACTTCCAACGCATACTGAGCGTTACGAATTCTATTTCCAGTTAAGGGTTGTTTAAGCCAGTCGAGTCGCTTACTGATGTGTTGAGCCAAAGATTCGCAGTTCGGTAAGCAACTGCGAATTTCCTCGCGAATATGCTTTTGCAGCTCGTTTTGATTGTTGGCCGTTCTCAAGGGGCTGACGGTAATGCCGAAGATTTCAGCAGCATTATGGGAACCCTTTTGCCATTGGTCAGGTTCAGCCAAATCCTGTTTGATTAACTCAAGGTTGTCGGGCATATCTTTCAGGGTGACATCATAGCTACCGCCATGGAAGCTATAAGCGTACTGACCAAATTCTGCGAATATTTGAATCAGTAAATTCTGAACAATCTCGGGCAGCCCTTTCGGACTAGGTTGATCAATAGCTTCTCTAATGCGCTTAACCGTAATGGCCTCTCCTGTCTGCTGCTGTTTTGCTAGCCCTCTCGTCAGCTGATTCGGCCAATCGGGTTTAAAAATAAAATGGCGCTCATGCATTTCACCGAGTTTTAATGGCTGTGCGATAGAGCGCATTAAAGGCCGCATGGGCGTTTCAACATCAATGCGATGATTTTGCGCAAAAATGGCTCGGCGTATTTGTTCAAATACTTTACCCAAATCCGTGAGTTTGATTTCCGAATCAAATTCCGGGTGCTCTGGGTATTGGTGCTCTAGCGCTTGCCCTAGTAGGTTTTCAAAGGCTTTGCCTAAGGTGCTGCCAAATGGAAGTCGCGGCTTAAAACCTTCTTCAAGAGAGATTATTTGAGAATCTAAACTTCCTGCACCATCATCCAATGAGCCAGAGATTCGTTCACTGGCGCCATACGCGCCCAGCAAATAGTCCTTAATGCGTTGCCGCAACTGACTGCGCTGGTTTTCGAGTAAAGTTCGCGCTTGACCTCGATCCACAGGGCTCAGATGTTTGCTAAAGGAACTAAATCGGTCATCGGTTTTTAATACATACTCCAACCGCACCAAGGTGCCCAAATCCTTTTGCGCCGTTTGGCTGAAAAAGTATGGCAACCAACACAAAGTACGTGTGGGGCTACTGTGTGATTCGTATTCTTGAATGCGCGCCCGATCATCTGAAACCGTGTGGTTATCGCGATCAAACGGAAAGTCCACAATCACTTTCCAGTCATCACCGCGCGCTTCGAATAGAGTGAAGTCCGTAATTTCGCGGATGTTGTAAAACAGCACTTCAACCGTCCGCGTAGTGCCACGCCAGGTGAACTTGTGCGTAGTCTCCTGGAACATATCATCGGTTTCTTGCACACCCAACGCGGCGAACACCATATCTTTAACCAGCTTGCGGCGGGCGCCGTCATTATCGTAAGAGTTGGCTTGCTCCAAGATGCTGGCGGTATCCACGCCGGATAACTGCAAGGCGATGGTGGGGTTGGTGTCATCACTGATTTTGATCTCGCCCACCTGGCCGGCCCATTTACGACAACGGGAGAGCACCATGCTGGCCTCTTTGCCTGGGATGGGTGATTTAATGGTGCCATGGTTTAGCGCCGCGAGTTTATTGGCTGTGAGCTGTTTGAAGCATTCCACTTCAGGCACCAAAGCAGAGAGCAAGAGAGTTTTAATCAGACGAAGGTCATTATTGAATGCCCGCTTTGCAGAATCTGTGTCGGGTATAGAATCGAAATCAGCGTACTTGAGGTTATGATCGGACTCGAGCAGCGGTATAAGCTTACGCTCAAACAAGGTTTTTGCGTTTTCGAATTGTTGTCGCATAGCATCAGAGAAAGGTTTCGTTTCCGATGCGATGACATCGTACAAATCTCCAACGGGAATAACATTGCCTAACTCCAACGTATCTCGTTGCTGTACGAGTAACATCAACATCACTTTTAACGCGGTACGCTCACGTTGAAGCGCAGTGGAAAGCGCAACCAAGGCTTGCACAAGCGCGGGGCTGAAAGGATACAGCGAGCGAAATTGTTCTCTGTCGCCTTGGTTGGTCAGCAAAATATTGAAGATTTCCTCCTTCATTTTGCTGTCCATGGTTTCAAAGGCGCTGTCTACCTGAATTTTTGCAGATTCACTCACAGGGCGAAGCAAACGGCGCTGTGCAATGACCGGTAAGTTTCTGTCTTCCAGCTTAATGGTATGAAAGCGCCCATCCCAATATTTTAAGGCGTC
This sequence comes from Hahella chejuensis KCTC 2396, assembly GCF_000012985.1. Lineage (NCBI taxonomy): Bacteria > Pseudomonadati > Pseudomonadota > Gammaproteobacteria > Oceanospirillales > Hahellaceae > Hahella > Hahella chejuensis. The sequence continues at coordinate 3,596,137 of NC_007645.1, forward strand.
ACTTAAGCTGTCTTGCTGTGCACCCGTATACTGGTCGCCCACAAACTCACGCAAGTCGCGCTGGCGGGCAATAAAACTAGCGATCGGCAACGCCCTGGGTTCGCTGGCTTCCACCAACTTGACCACTTTTTGAATATTTTTGGCGATAAATTTTTCGTCTGAAATTCGGCTGGCGAGCCAAAGAATCAGCTCGTCTAAAAACAGAATAACCGCATCGTAACCCAGCGCTTTGGCATGTTCCGTCATAATCAGCAAGCCTTCATCAAAATCGACAAAGCCCTGGTCATCGGTTTTGGCGGCCTCGGTTACGGACTGGAAAAAGGCCTGCACCAGATCGCCCACCAAACGCGAACGATCTGCGCGGTTACCGTTAGCAGAAATTGCCAAGGTGTAGCTATCTAACTCCCAACTGCCACTGTCGATATCGCCCCAGCCGGAATCCTCCCCGCCACCTTGCCCATTTTTATTCAGTGCTTGAAAGAAAGCGACATCACCCATTGTTGCGCGTAGGTTTTCGGCATCTTTAACAATGCCATCGGCGAGATAAAACCCGGGTATGGGCGCCTCGGGGTGGTGTTTGTGAATGTATTTGGCATAACCACCCAACACACCGGCTTCAATACTGGCGGCGCCAATCATTTGGTAAGGCACCAGTAAAATATTTTTACTTTGTAACCAATCGTCGTGTTTGTTAACCGCTGGCGCCAGTTCGTTAATCGCTCTCGCTTCCGCGTTGCCTTGCAAAAGTAAGTGCAGCACGGCCATAAAGTGGGATTTACCGCTACCAAAGCTGCCGTGCAAATACGCGCCTTTTTGACGGTTTTGGTTGCCCTCGATGGTGGATTTAATAAAACCTAAGGCATCCTCAAAGGCGCGCGCCAATTGTGGTGTTACCACATACTGATCCAAAGTCTGCTTAACAGCAGCGGGTTCCAAACCGGTAGATAAATTCAGTACAAAGTCCCCGCTTTGCACTTTCTCCGGTATGGTGATCAGGTCTTTTAATAAGATCATAGCCAATTTTCCAGTTTGAAAAGCGCTATTCTTCTAAGCGCATCCGTCAATATCGTTATCTGGTTTTAATCAAAGATTTATCTTCGTCTTCTTGTGGTTGTCGGCGGTCGCCAATCCAACAATTCTTCACGCGTTAACTCCCAACGGCGCAGCTCTTCCAACAAATAACTTTCATAAAAGTCACCCATACGTTCACCGTATTCGGGGTCTATGTCGTTGTGCCATTGTTTTAGCCAGGGAATTAATTCGTCTATCGCTACCAACATCGGCATTAAACGTTCCGCTTCCCACCCATCGTTTTCTTTGCGGTCTTCGTACCAAGCGGCAATGGCTTGAGCGCGCTGCAAATGGTTTAAACCTGCCCAGCCAATCACTAACGTGTTATCGCCGTCTTTTTCACAGCCTGGCAGAGAGAAGAATCGTTCTTTGGGTACGTCGAGCTTACCGCGTAATGGCCAGTAGCTGGCTTTTCGGAAGTCGCTTTGTTTGTATTGGGGCGGAAGAGGAATATCGCCAATAATCTCGGCTTTTTTAGCTTCAGCTTTGCGTTTAGCTTCTTCGTATTTGGCACGGTTGCTTTCGTCGGCGGAATCCACTTCAGACAAAGGCCTGTCCACTCCGAATTCAGCATCAATCGCGTCTTCTAGCCGCTGCTTTTCCCAGGTTTCCTGCCAAGCACGATATTTTTCCATAGCTGCAGGCTTGATTCGGTCGGCCGCAGTTTGAGGAACATTATCTGAAGCTACCAAATCACTGACTAGAGTTTGAAAATCAAAGTCTTCCCCTCTGGTATATATTGCGGCCACCTGCCTTGCTTTTTTATGTTCTCGAACTTTGTCAGCTAATTGAGCGCAGGTTGAAAGCTTATGGAATTCCATCAATTTCTGAATGCAATCCAATAACCAATCTTTTGCAGCTAGCTTTAATCTGTCGTCCCAAGAGTCCCTTGCCCATCGCCGCTTATGATCTTTGTTATCAATTAATTTAATTGACTCATTTTCTTTTATCTCATTGATGCGCGCGTTCACTATATCGCGATATTTTTCCGGCCATTCGCTAGGAATTTCGGTATTAGGTTTACTACAATGGTGCTCGAACCAAACAGTCTTTAACTCGCCTGCATTTATTTTTCTTGCCAAAACTATTTCGAATGCTCGCTGACCCAAATCAATTTCTGGAAGTTCTCCCTCACAACACAAGGGTGCTTTTGTTAATCCGTATAGATAGTAAACAAACCAATCCAACTCTTCTTGCAGAGCAATCATTTCTCTCAATATTTTATATTCTGTTTCTTTTGCCTTTGATAGTGCTTCATAGAGTTGATCTTCTGCTTGGTTGAGTATTGATGATGGACTACAACTCTCTAGACGTTTTGTTAAACTATCGATTTGCTTTGCAAATAGGGTTGCTTGCTTGCTCGTATCTTCAACAACAGGAAAGGCCTTTAACTTTGTACCGTCCCACTCCATTCGCTCTTGCCACTTACCATCAGAAAACCCGCCACGCCCAAAAAACGTCTGACGCCCCCAAAAGCACGCAGTTGAGCTATTTAGCAATGCTAGCAGCCCGAAATGATCAGTTTCTGTAGCCAAAGTCGGTAGCTTTATAACTGGAGCAGTTCGATTGAATACATTGCCACCCCGGTCTAACACAAAATGGTTGTGGGTCGCCACGAATGCAAAAGTTATAGAGAGCGATGTTTGGTAAGCGGATGCGGTATGTTGCATATAGTCATACCATCTAAGACCTGCGTCAGCCATTACTCCCTGAAAAGTTTTTCGATTTGCCAGAGTAGTTTTCCATGCCCACAAAATACTTAAAGCTTTCGACCGAGAAGATTCTTTAAAATAGGGATACCATACCGAAGATGCATGTATTTTGGTCCAATCACGAATATGCTCACCAATTAAAAGTCCACGAAATTCACTTAAGCTTATTTTAGAGTTTCTCAATCTTACTGGCGAAAAGATAAAAATATCTTCTTCTGCAATTCGGACGCCACGGCCAATGGGAGGCTCCACAACTTCCTCCATTTGGCAAGTACTGTTTTCTTCCAATAATATCTTTAGTTCTGTGGCCCCACCGCCTCCGACACTCCAAGGGTGCGACAAAAAAAACTCTCGTGGCTGATCTACTATAGAAATGAATTCGTTTTCTGAATTTACTTTCGGTAGCAAGTCCACAATTGAACGCCAGACCTTTCCCTGCGACGCAGTTTTAGGAGCACTCGGCTCTCCGCGAATACCCAATGCAGCTCTAACCGTTTCTAAGCGTGGTTTTTGATTGCGAGCAAGAAGAATCACTGTAGGGGTACCATGACCAGGAATATATGCCCCTGAGGTATCGATCACGTGGGTCAAATCTTTATTTTGGAAAAGCTCTTCAATCAACTTTTTTCCAAACTCACGCTTCATAAAACTATTCGCGGTAATCATGCCAACAAAGCCTGCTGATTGATTTTCCTTTTCAAGAAACGCTAGGTCAAAAAAGCGCTCAGTAAAGGGAACACCTAACGAGAACTGACGATGACAGGTCGGGTATTTATCCCTATAAGCTGCACCAAGAGCTTTATCCTTTACCGTTATATAAGGCGGATTACCAACCACTACATGAAATGGTTTTTCGCCTAAAATTTTGTTGAGTTTCTCGAGATCTTCTGCTTCAAATACATGCTTTATTTCGTCATCCAATAAACCTTGCTGAATACCTTGTCCCTGCCATTCAAACCTTCTTCCATGCAGCAAAGAATCCCCACAAGCCAGGTTAAAATGAAACGCTGGCGCATCCTTTATTAGGTCTATATCGCAAGCCTTCATCGCCGCCATCAATAGACGAAAACGACAAATGGCAATCGCATAGGGGTTAATATCCACCCCATGCACTACATCCAATGCGCGCTGAGCCAAGACCCGACTATTAGTGCCTGGCTCGCGTTTTTGCCAACGTTCAAAAATGCGCTCGAAGGTAGTTAATAAAAAATGGCCGGAACCGCAGGTGGGATCAATTAAGCGCAGGCCCTCCAGGCCAAAGGTTTTAATTGCTGGCTCTAAGGTATAATCCAGAATAAAACTTTCGACAAACTCCGGTGTTTGCAGCAGGGCGTAACGTTTGCGAACGGCCTCAGATAGATCCTGATACAAATCCCCCAGGAAGCGCGTGTCCCAATTGGGATCGGTGAAATCGTGAATGATCTGCCCAGTTTCTGGATCGATCTTTTGGAAAAAATCGATCAGGCTTTTTGCTCCATCTGCTGAGACAGGAATTTGCCAGAGTGGGTTATGGCGGTGATCCAAGAGTTCTGCGATAACGGGAATTTTTTCCAACTGCTCAAATAGCTGCAGCAAATACTCCCGCTCTGCATGAGTGGGGTGCGCGTTAAAATAAGCTTCAATGCGATCTTTGGCGTTCTTTAACGGATGACTTTTTGCTGAATCGGGGCCACTCTCACGCTCCACTGGGCCAGCCAATACCGGCTGAGCTAGCAGGCCATTGTCTTCCAGAAAACGCACAAACACACAGGTTAATACCCAAGCAACCGCCGCTTGAGTAATTTGCGCCTCCCGCCAGGAAACGAAATGCTCTGCCGTTCGACCCGCTTCTTTCGCTTTAGCGTATTCCTGCTTTAGATGTGAAGTGCGCTCCATACTCTGCTCGTTGTAAGCCAGAATATCTTTTTCCAGCTTTGGTAATTCGCGCTGGAGATCTTTTAATAACTGTTGACGGTCTATCATGCGTCCATCTTATTTTTTAGTTCATTAATAAAGCGAGCGGCCCAGCCGGATGCTTGCTGTACTAATGCTGGTGATATTTCTTTTAGTATTTTGAAGGAATGACTTCCCTTTCCGTATTTACCTTTCTTGCAATCTTTAGTCGCATTTTCCAATGCTTGATACACTTGTTGCTTACTGACTTCCTCTATGGGGCGTTGCTCAGAAGGCAAAACGTTGGCATTAAAGTTTTGCCCAAAGAAATTCTCTAGTGTTTTCCGATCTGCAATAAACCACGACTCCATAACTTGAACCATTAAATGGCAATCTGTATCTATGGCGCCTTCTGGTTTTCGCCAACCATCTCGACTCTGCAAATGGCTCCAGGGAAGCCAGGCATTTTGCGCTCCAGTTTGGTTTTGTGAATTTACCGCTTGTTCACTATCGACAAGCAGCATTGCGGATTCACCATTTGCTAAGGCTGTACAATAAGATTCATAAGCATCGCGTCGGCTTCCGCATGCTACAACTCTTGGTCTCTTATTTATTCCCGCCGCAGTAATAAATTGAGTAAACCCCTGGCGGCAAGCTGTTTTCAGCTCGTTTGAATCACCACCACCTTCAACATAGAGTTTTACCATCGAGTCCCTCCAATTTCTCCGCGCGTCCATAATTGACCTAATCGGTATTTCTCTAACCAGGGTTTAAGTTTTTTCCCATCCAATCGAGTGAGTGTAGAGCCGTCTTCTCCGCGCTCTGCGACAAGTACACTTTCTGGTTGATCAGACATTGCATCCACAAGTACATCTGAGTGAGTTGTCACAATTAGCTGACAGCGCTCGGATGCTTCTTTCAATATTTCTGCTAAGGCAGGCAATACATCCGGATGTAAGCCTAATTCCGGCTCTTCGATACAAATCAATGGCGGAGGATTAGGGTGAAATAGAATCGCCAAAAGACAAAGGTAACGCAGAGTGCCGTCAGATAAGCGCGAGGCGGGGATTGTTATATTATCTTCAAAGAAAAATACTTGTACTGTTCCACCTTCTATTTGAACGCCGTAGTCTGTAATACCCTCATAGAGGCCTTGAAGTGCTCTTAATATTTTCTTTTTGACTGTTGGTTCTTTTGAAAAGCGGTTTAGCAGAAGACCTAGATTTTTACTATCAGGCTCCAGGTAATCATTTGGCAAATCTGCTTTTTGCGGAAGTCTTGAAGGCATTGAACGCCCAAAACTCCATTCTCGGTAGAGTCGAATTTTAGAAAATACTTCGCCTAAATAGGTAACTTCTGGATATTGTTCTGGATCTTTTCTCTGAGACAAAATGGATAAGTTCACATCAATATTTTCGCTTGATGACTTTTTCTTACCCTTTACCGAGAGAAATCCTTTTCCATTAGAAAACTCGTAGAAAGATGAAAAATTACTATTTGAGCTCTTTTTCTCTACGGATTCAATCCGCTCTTCAATTAGTTCAAACCTTTGGGATATAGCAGTAAAACTTAAGGAATATCTCAAATCTTGTTTTTTTTGAGAATCAGTGAGTATAGCTTCTAGAACTGCAACAGGATTAGCTGAGCTTCTTTTCCACAGAAGCTCGTGAACACCTCCACCATTCCTGATGGCCGCTAAAAGATCTTTAGGTGCAGCATGAAGTAGCTCAATAGCCTCGATAAGATTGGTCTTTCCCGATCCATTCGGGCCGATAATAATATTTAGAGGTTGCAAAGAAATATATTGTTCTTTTTCCCCATAACTTAAAAAGTTTTTGATCGATATGGATTTAAGCAACATGTGCTTCTCCTAAATGTTCTTTCGCTATATTCATCAGCAGAAACTTAAATTCGCAACGCATTGATTATTAATTTGAAAACTGTGGTTGATCTGGTTTAACCCAGCTGCCGGAAAGTCGTGCATAGATGCTGTTTCCCGCCTCCAATGGAATTACTTTGCCATCAATAACAGGCGCATGTTGCTGTGCGTCCCCGACAATTAATAACACCAAGGCATGAACATGACCCGTATTCGCCAAATGCTGGCGCAGCTCGTTAAGCCAGGTGTGAATAAGATCGTAACGGGCGATAAGGCCGGGCTCTGTTAATAGCACGGGTTTATCGGATTGTTTTATTTCGTCGGCAATCGAGGGCAAAACCTGATGAACCAGCCTTTGCAGGTTCACCCAATCACGACTGGTTTGGTCGGCGGCATCGGCTTTAAGCACCACCTGCCAATTGGGTGGGTTCTTCATTGCTGCGCAGTGTTGGTGTAGGCGCCTAAGAAGTAACTCATCGAAACTGAAGCTAACAAGCCCGTAGGTAGAACAAAGCTTGATTTTGGCCTTTTCCATATCCCGCGGGCGCACACCAAGCGCCAGGAAACGGCCGTCGCGCAAACTGTTGCTGATGGATTGGCGAATGCTTTTTTCATCCTGCCAGGCTTCACCATCCCAATCAGTTTGTTGCGTTAATGAGGTCTTGGTTTGAGTGGCCTGATACTCAGTAAAGCTGGTGATGGGCAAGCAGTAGGCGCCCAGTTGTTTTTTGCCGTCTTTATCGAAGGTTTCGTAATTTGGGTCCCACAAAAAGCCCATATCCAGCTTAAGTACTAAGTCGTCCAAGTGGGGCCTGCCTGGTAAAGGTTTGGCAGCAGGGTAACGCCCCTTTACCCGGACTTGAACCTCCGCCACAGTGAGCGCCTTGCTTCCTAAGAGGGCGCCTTGCGCCAGCTCTAAAGCCTGCGCGGCCTCCATATCCCGTGGGTAGAACTCCGCCCGGCTGGATAGTGCAGCCTGTTCCGATGCTGCGGCCGCCAGGCGCAGTAGCCGATGGGTGCTCAGGCCTGTGAAGGTTTCCGGAGCAGGCACTGCACGGACTTTATCCAATGTGGCCTGGGGTGAGAGTAAAGGTTGCTTTAATGCACATTCGCTGGCCAATTGACCAAGGTCCTGAGCGTAGGTGGCGAGGTCTTCACCTTGCTCTTGTTGGTTGTCCGCAATGACATAGCGGTTACCAAAACGGCGCAATATCCAGCGAGGTTGCTGTTTGCTGATTTCGGTCTCCACCGCTGCCCGCACCACGGCCTGAGCGTGACGGGAGCGTATGGGGTTGTCTTCCACCGAGCCCCTGCGCAGCAGCACAGCATCGGCCAGTTCAATTGCGGTCATCACACCACCGTTTTCGGTGAGAATCTCAACGATTTCATTGCGCAGCAAGTTGACTTCCGACAACTTGCCCCACTGGGTGGTGAGTTTGCTGAGGATTTGCCGGGCCTCGGCTGCCTCCATATTGATTTCGCTGCACAGCATGGTGATGCTGGGCCAGTGGACATTGTGATGGCCTTTCGGCGCTTCGGAATCCAACCTGCCTAAGAATTCATTTAAAAAGCTGCGTCGGGAGATATCAGGTGTTTTAGGGTAGATAAGGCCGAATAGGCGGTCAACGCTGGCTTGTTGCGCACCATCATGCTGGGATACTGGCTGAGCAACTTCGTTTGGCCACTTTTCCTGGAGTTTGCGAATCAGCTCTGACACTTCGTTACGGGTTTTGATACCGACACCCGGCCAGGCGCGCACCTTACTACGGTTTTGTTTGAGTAGATCCGCCACTGTATTGAGATTACGTCGACTAAGCGCATCCAGGGCTTGCGGGCTAAGTTCCAGAAGCCCGATTTGGGTGTCTTGCTGAGCCTCTTCCACCGGGCACGTCGGTACCTCGCCGTGAACAGTGGGATGCCGGGATTCTTTAGAGGCCTGCAGAAAGACCTGGCGCCAGGCGCGCAGCATATCGGCCGCTGTGGCGAAACGGCTGCCGAGATCCCGAGCTAATGCTCTTTGAAAGAACTTGGCCATACTGCTGCGAATGGATGGATCGAATACTGAAGCGTCCAATTGAAGCTCATGTTCCAAATCTATGGGTAAACCTTGATTGGCCGCCCAACCGGGCAAAGTGCCTGCGGCCATTTCGTAAAGAGTGAGCGCGGCGGCAAATCGTTCGGCATAGTCATCCCAACGCCTGCGGCCAGCGTCGCGGATGTAAGGGTCCATATAGGCCATGGTGCCGACTTTGATATTGTCGGTACCAGCGTTAGACAAGGAAAAGTCGAACAAAACCAGATGCAACTGGCTACCGAGCTCAGTAACGCCAATGTTGTCTGGTTTGATGTCACGGTGCATTAGGGCTTTGTCTTCCAGATGGACCATGGCGCTGAGGAGGTCGTCACCAAAGCGCTCCAATAACTCCAACTGAATGGCTCCGGTGCGTCGGATGCGTTGCGCCAAAGTGCCGCCTGTGGCGTAATCAATAAGCAGGCAGGTATGGCCAAGGATATCCAGCGTTTTGTGGTGCGCGATAATGGCTTGATGGCGAAGTTGGCCGAGGGTTTCACCCTCCTGATGCAGCCGCCGATTGTGTTCTGGGTCCAGGGCCATTTTTAACACGCGTTGCTGGCCTTGGTATTCAACTAAAAATGCGACAGAACAGGCGCCGCGACCTAGACGCTTGATGACGGTGTAACCGCCTTCGAAGGTATCGCCTTTCTTAGCTTCTGTGGGCTTTTGCGTGACTTCCCCCTCTGGTCGGGTAATGTCATTTTCGACTTCGGTCAGGTAGTCCAAAAAGTCCTGCACGGAATCCAATCTGGCGCCTGGGTCTGGGTGTGTAGCGTACTGAACCAAATAGGAAACCCAGGATGACGCACCATTGATTACATCTGTTACCTGAAGGCCATCTTTTCCTAGTTTGTCTTGCAGCTCAAGTTCATTTGCTGCGGGCTTTTTACCAGTAAACAAGTGGTAAGCGATGGCGCCCAATGAGAAGACATCAAGTTGAGTGCCGTCAGCTTCTTCCAAAGTATGAGATTCCAGCGCCATATAGGAACCGGATTCTTCCTGAACCATGCGTGTAAGCTTGCTAAATGCACTGATGTGTTTGGATTCGGTCTCAAAGATCCGCTGCGCTGTGGCCCAATTGGCAATTTTGATCTTGAACTCGCCGTTCTCTTCTTTAATAAAAATGGATTGTGGGCTGAGCGCCCTGTGATAAAGCTTTTGGCTGTGCGCGTATTTAACCGTTTCCGCTATGGAGCGAAGTAAGCTTACCGCCACAGATTGATCCAGGCGTTTACCTTCGTCTTGCTTGAGCAACCAGTGGTCCAGACGCTGGGAGCCATCGAAGTTTTCATAGATCAACGCTGGGCCGTGGTCGTGCCGTTGAAACTCCAAGGTTTTGAGAATGCCTGGGTAATCAACCCCTTCCAAGAGCTGCGCCTCCAAATGGGCGGCTTTGTCCAGCCGTGCGGCTTCGTCTGCTGCTTTGCCTTGGGTGAGGTAGATTCTTACTCGCCTTCTTACCTGAGTATCCACATGTCGCCCAAGCCACTCTTGGTACAAATCCGTTTCATCCAGTAACTCAGCGAGGTCAAACTGACCGACACGCCGGGTGCGCAGAGACTCTTTGATACCCGCCTGTAACATGGCTTGAGAAACCGTTTTCGCCGACACTTTGTCCAGCTTTTTATGCTTCCAGCTGTCATCAATACGAGTGATTTCTTCTATGAAATTCTTACGGGTATACACCTGCTTACGGCCGTTGCCTTCCAACTTGTTAACAATATTGGGCGCAGAAAGAAAAATGACGGGCGTAATGAAAGGGATTCTTTCTTTGGATGACTTACGTGCGGCATCCTGAGCTTGTAGCAAAGATGCAAGCTTTTTGGCTTTGCGATCCGTGAGCAGTAGTGGGTTGTCAAAAGCTTTGCGCTTACCCTCAGGCGCTTCCCAAATCCAGATTCCTGCGTCGCCTTTCATGACACCCGGGTGCGATTTGATCTCGACCAGAAACAGCCCTTTTGGGGTGTGGACGAGTAGATCCACCTCGTTGACGAAGCCTTCCTTAGTAATGAACTCAAAGTTCGCCCAAGCTCGATAGGGCTCGTGATCCGGAAGCGCTGCTTTCACGAAGTCCAGCGCCTCTTGCTCCCAAGTATGATCGGAGGTGGTTATTTGTTTCCAGAATTTATCCATGATCTGGCTTGCTCTCCAACGGTTGCTTTGGGGATTGGGTTTGTTCGCCTATCCAGCCATCAACGTCCGACTTCCGGAATCGCCAAGCATTGGCAACCTTAAATGCAGGTATATCCCCCTTGTTTGCCAATCTGTAGATAGTTCGCTCATTGACCTTGAGGTATTCGGCTACCTCCTTGATAGTCAGGATGTCGTCTGCCACTGGTTAGCACCTCAAGGCCTTTGGCCGGTGTCAAAGGAGTACAAATAGATACAAAGTATACGCTCAAAGTATGAGTATTCAAGAAAAGAATCCATTAGCCTGTACTGAAGCACAGCTCTACGTAATTCCGCTGGATTACGATCCACAAGAAGGCCCACCTCCTTGTCAGTGGCCGCCAGCTCCAATGCGCCAATCAAAGGGGGAATCTCCAGACCTTTGCTGTAGCGCTCGGCTTGCCGGATTTTCCCCGCCACGTTGGTGTTTTCTTTTTTTGGCTTCCACTACTGCAATAGGCAACAGGCTGGCGAACAAAGCTTGAGCAGGTTTTTAGCTGGCGTGGGCGTTGCCCGACTTGGGCATACGGCGGGAAAAATCATAACACTATCCGTCAGCATCTTTCCTAATGCTCTAACACTCCTTCCATTACCGATATTTATCCCAAATCCCCTCAATCTCCCCACTATCAATCAACTCCTTAATCGCCGCATTCAACCGACCCAGGGCGGCGGCTTTGTTGGGGTGGATGCGCAGCATGACGTCTACGCCGCCGACTTCGAAGCCGGGTTCGAGGTCTCGGTAGGCGGGGTTTTCGCGCATGCGGTAGAGGGCGAGGTCTTTGTTGATGATGACTTGGTCCAGGCGGCCGGCGAGGAGCATGGTGAGGAGTTGGGATTCGCCGTTGGCGTCGTAGCGCTCGATGGCGCCGCTTTGGAAGAGTTTGGTGAAGGTTGGGTATTGGTAGCCGCGCACGACGCCGATGCGTTTGCCGATTAGGTCCGAGGGGGCGTCAACGGGCAGGCTTTTACCGCGGGCGAATAGCAGGATGTCGACGGATTGCGCGTAGGGAATCGTATACAGTCCCAGGGTTTTCTCCCCTGCCCGCCATGCGGGGTTCACTCCCGACTCGATATCCACCAGGTTTTCATCGAACATCATCAGGCCGCGGGCCATGGGGTGAGCTTGAGTGATAAAGGTGTCGCCGGTAATGCGGCTGAGGGCGTCGAAAAAGTCTTGGTAGAAGCCGGTAGCGACTCCGTCCTGATAGAAAAAATAGGGAGGAAACTCCGTATTATGGGCAAGCACTCTGAACTCTTCCGCGTGCGCCCCGCCCTTTGGCGGCCATATACCAATAAGGAGAACGACGAGTCCTCTCAAAAAGATACCCGACAACAGCTTCGGTAGGGTCATTCTTGCTCTAACTTCTATTACAAAGGCTTGTGAAAAGCGTTGGCTTTCCCTGCGTCCGTTTGGCGCCGCCTCAGCGTAACGCGCTTGCCGCCGGTAAACACCTTGAGCGCTACAGTGGCTACCGGTTTAAGCAGTTGCTCTGATCATCTCCTTTTTTGCATTACACGTTTGTAAATCAATGCAAATTCAACCGCCAGACAGTTCCGCCCGTTCGCACGAGACCGGCTTGTCTGGCAGCCGATATGAAAGTGGGCGGATTATTTGACCCCATACTCCGCCAGGATCTTGTCGTAGGTTCCATCCGCTTTGATGGCGGCCAGGCCCCTGTTGTAGGCTTCGATGATTTTCTGGCCCTGGGCGTTGGCTTTGCCGGCGGCGACATGCAAGTCGTTCACCGACAGGGCGTTGTTGGTGAACTCCACCGAGTTGAGGTCAATGCCGGCGTCCTTCATAACGGATTTGGCGACGATCTCATCTTCCAACGTCAAATCCACCCGCTCGCTCAGCAGCTTTTTGACGTTGGCCTCAATCGTCCCCGCCTCCGGTCTGGAGAAATTGGTGGCGTGGGTGAACTCATCGCCATAGCCATAACCGCTGACAATGCCCACTTTCTTCCCGGAGAGACTTTCCAGGCCGTTGAATTCAAAAGGATCGCCCTTGCGTTTGATGAATTTGATGCTGTTTTGCGCGTAATAGTTGCTGTAATGAAGCAACTTGGCGCGCTCCTCCGTGAACCAGGCGCCGGGCAGCAAATCGATATTGCCGTTGATCACATCGTTCAACGCCCGCTTCCAGGGCAAAATTTTGAAATCCACCGTATAGCCCTCTTTCGCCATCGCCGCTTTCAACAGCGCAATGGATATCCCCGGATCATCGCCCTCCTGAATGAACGGCGGCCAGGGGTCCTGCGCGGCGGTGACCGTTTCCGCCTGTGCGGAGAACGCAACGAACAGTGTCAGAATCAAGGTAGAAAGAGCCTTCATGCTTATACCTCTCAGTTTGAGATAGATCATTGGCGTATACCCGATAAGCTTCAGAGCGAAAGTTCATCTGGCTGAGGTCGAACGGCGTTCTTTACAAATCCCCGTTGGTGGCGTGGCGTAGCGGCCAGTAACCGTATTAAGGTTAGTTTATAAACAGGTCTCCAACAAACTGGAGGTCCGCTGTGTGTGGGCTTTTCGGGGATCGGGAAGTGAGCGCCGGAGTCCGATTCGACTCCGGCGCATAAGAAAGACTAGCGATCGCTAATCAGATAGACGTTGTCAGCGGAGCCTTTGGGCAGTTCGGTGGCGCTTTGGAACAGGAAGTTCTGGAAGTTATTCGCGCCGTTAAGCACATGAATTTCCGTACTGTTCACCCCATTGCGTTTGAACCCGATCAGATCCGGCGCGCCGTCGCCATTGAAATCCGCCACGCGGAAGCTCCAGTTGTCGTTGGTGGCATGCAGCGCCGTCGCCGAATGCACGACAAAATTGTCGTAGCCGCTTTGGGCGCTCAGTATATGCACTTCCGTTCTGTTGGAGGCGCCTTGTTTGGCGATGTACCAGAGGTCGGGCCTGCCGTCGCGATCATAGTCGCTGATCAGGAACTCATCCGAAGAGTTTGGCCTCAATCCGAGCCCGGTGGCGTCATGCAGCAGGAAGTTCTGCGGATTGCGTCCATCCAGCACATGCACTTCCGTGCGTCCGCTGCCCGTCGTGTTATGCAGGATGGCCCAGATATCCGGCTGGCCGTCGCCGTTGTAGTCCCGTATCGCCATGTGATCGTTGACGTTCATGTAGCCCAGCGCCGTGCCGGACTGGAAGATAAAACGCTGCAATCCGCTCTTGCCGTCCATGATATGCACTTCCGTGGTTCCCGTGCCGGTGTTGCGCTTTTTGAAGCCGGCGATATCCATGTAGCCGTCGCGGTCCCAGTCCGTCATATCAAACTGCCAGGCTTCGTCGGTAGGCTCCAGCGCACTGTTCTGGGCGGCGGTGGAGATAAAGCTCTTGCTGCGCAACAACTTCTGGAACGAGGTTCTGGGGCCGCCCTGTTTGTTCAGCACATAGACATTGGGAGCCAGCGGGCGGTTGGCGCCGGGGGCGCATCCTGGATTCAAACACACGAAGATAGAACCCAGTTCGCCGGGATTTCTGAAATCCGCGCCAGCGGGCGCTTTGAAGCGGACAAACAAGCTGCCGTTTTCATAAGCCCAGGCGTTGCCGTCAAACGCCCGCAGCGCGGCCGAGGGTCCCACGGAGCCCAACTGAATCAGCGGACCGGCGAAACCATATTGCCCCGCCGGCGTTCCCAGATAGACATACACGTTGGGCGCCACGCCCGGCAGCTCCAGAGTCACGTACTCGCCGCTGCTCATGCTGTGATAATCAAACCGGGTGATGCTGGGAATCTGATCATGGTAGATGTAGCTGTAGTTATAGGCGCCGTCGACCATGGGCAGCAGGCTGACGCCTTCGATCTCCTTGCGGGATTCTGTGTAGCGCGCGCCGTCGCTGCGCAGGAAAGTGCTGTCCTGACGTCTGCGGCTGACCAGCGGCGCCGGCGGCAACCAGATTTCATCAGACGGACGCACTTCCACGTAGGCGAAACGGCGACGGCTCTCCATGCCGCTGAGCCCGTCTTTGATGCGGCTGCTATTGCCGTCGATCAGCATGGGATGGTCCTGGGTGATGGCGGTCATGGGCTGGCCGGTGAAAGTCCCGTCCACATCGTAAATCGCGCCGTTGAACCAGACCGGACCAATGTACTCATTGCGATAACGCACTTGATAGCTGCCGGGAGCGACCGTGGTGTTATGCAGGGAATGCCCGGAGTACTTGATGTTGGCGCCCCACTGGTCGAACAGAGTGAAATTATCCCGCTCGAAACCGGTGAAATGGGAGTCGCGAATACGCACCGGACCGTCATACAGAATATGCCCGATCGCCAGACCGATCACGCCGCTGGACGCGGACAGCCCCAGCGGCGCCACCGGCTCGTAGTTTTCCGAAGCGCCCACCCACAGCACGCGGTTGTAATCCGTCACCCAGGTGCTGGCCTCGCCTTCATAGTTATCCGCCACGATCAGGTCGTTGTAGGTGCTTTTGCCACGATTGCCGCCCACGCGGGAGTACATGCCCAAGTAGTTCTTGTACACCGTCAAGCCATTGATGACCGGCTCCTGCTGGGGCATGTAGTCATTGTTCAGGTTAGGCGTCTGCGTGGCGTCATTGGGCATGGGCGCCATGCCCAGCAGCCAGCCGTGGAAACTGGAGTGCGCGGTATTGTTGTCAATCGCGCCGGCGGGCAGGTTCTGCACATTGGGGTTCAGTCCCGGCACGAACACCGGACTGTTGGGATTCTGATGAAACGCGAACCAGAAACCCGACCCATCGGAACCGGCGGCGTGGTTATTCTGCACGATATTGTTGGGATTGGTGATCCAGAAAGTGGAAGGACCGCTGGCGTTTCTGGATCTGCCATCGGTGAAGTCGCTGGGCAGCAGCGCGTTTTCCGGCGTCGGTTTGCGGGTCACCAGACCGAGATTGCCAACAATACGGTTACCGGTTTCGTTGCCGTCCTCCATGAACACCGCGTGTCCCAGGTTGTCGTAACAGACATTGTTTTCCACTGAGGCGTTGTTCGTGCCATGAACGGTAATCGCGCGATTGTAGGTGTGGTGGATACTGGAATTGCGAATGTATTGCCCGGCGGCGTCGCCGGCCAAATGCCAGTGGAAAGGATAGCGGCCCAGCTTGCGGCGCTGCCCCATGCGGGTCAGCTCCACATTGGACAGACGACTGAAAGCGCCGCGCATCACCATGATATTGCCGCCATAGGCGATGCGGCCGCTGTCTTCGTCTCCCTGAATCTTCAGGTTGCGCGTCAACAGGCCCACTTCCGCGCGCTCGTCCAACGTCCAGCTTTGGCCGTTGTCGCTTTATTCCTGCAGCTTGCCGAAGTGGTTGTAGGCAAGGCGGTCATTAAGCGTGAGCGTCTTTCGGTCGCCGCTCACGCTGGCGATGGTGAATTCTTCGGCGTGATTCATGTCGAAATCGCTGGAGGCGATGACGATGCGATCTCCCGCCCGCCAGTTAACCGCCTCTTTCAGCGTGATACTGGTGTCGCCAACCCCAGCGGAGGCGCCCAGTTGCGTCCAGGACAGCCTGGGTTGGCCATGCATTTCGATGCGACCGCCGTTCATGGCGTGAATCAACTTGGATTCCGCCGCCGGGTTATCTCCCAGCAAGGTAATGACGCCCTGTCCATTGAACGTCGCCTCTTCCCGGCCCAGCTCCAATAAGCCGCCCGCCATGACGTGGATTTCCGCCACATCCAGGGTAAAGTCGCGGTTAACCGGCGCGGTGAGAATCCCCTCGTTGATGATCACATTCGCCGCGTTCAGGTTATCCAGCGCGATGGCGGCGCCGGCGGGAATGTAGACTTCGTCGCCAGGACCGGGAACCGAGTTCTCCAGCCAGGACGACGCCTCCGACCAAAGCGGCAGCCTTTCCAACTGCACGTCGTCGACGAAAGCCGTGTTATCGCCGCTGGCGCTCACGCCGCTGATCAATAACTGGTAGTTGCCGGGCTCCAGCCACATCGCCGTGGAATGGTACAGCCGATAGGCGCCGTCCTGCGGCCGAATGTTTCCAATCCGACTGCCGGCGAGCGATATGCGCAACGTTTGGCCCAGGGGCGAGTTGATGCAGCCTCGCTGCGCGCCTTGCAGATTGACGCGATAGGCGCCTGCGCTGGAGATGGTGATGGTTTTCTGAGCCTGCCCCGTCTGCTGGATAAACAGCGCCTGCTGACCCTGAGGCGTGACGGGATTGCATGAAGTAAACGCAGAGCCGTTTTCGGTAATGCCCGCGCTATCGGCGAAGGCCCATTCTCCGCCTGCAGGAAGATATTGAAAACCGCCTGCGGGAACATCCGGCGTCTCAAAGCCGGACTCGCCAATGGGCGTCATGACGCCCTCGTCAACGGCCGTTACCGCCATGGCGCTCTGGCAAAAGGCCAATGCGGCGACGGTCGTCAGGATGGAAAGCGCCCTCTTGCGTCTTAAGACTGAGCCGCGCGCCGGCTCGTCAGTATGATTATTCGTGTCACCCAAGTTCATTTTATAGTCTTCCACAGTGCATTGATTCTTAGCTCTGGTTCGCATGAACCCGTTTAAAGGCGTTGGGAATCTATGCTTCAAACAGACATAGAAATCCCCTATCCAAAATCACCCTTAAACGTTTCAGATCCGACATAGATAAATTAAGTAAAAAGTTCGGCATTGCTATCTTGTCGCCGAAACCAGAACCTCATCCTTTAAGGCGAATAACCGAAATGCATCAAGCTAATAACTGCCGGCGCAGCCATCAATTTAATGCAGTGTTTCCGTTATCCATATCCCAGGCGAACATTAACATAAGTTCACAGTTAATCCATTAGGGCAATGTTTATAACCCATACGGCATAACGATGAATAAAGAATTATCAGAATTGATATGCAACTTAATCTGCATCACCAATGATAGATTTTCATATTTTAATTATGCGCCGTTGCAACCTGTTTCGTATGATCCCACAGTCCTGCTGACAGGCCCTGCAAGCCTCATTTAGACTATTCAGCGACATAGCGACATAGCGACATAGCGACATAGCGACATAGCGACATAGCGACATAGCGACATAGCGACATAGCGACATATAGACAGGGAGATCTTTTCGTGTCAGAACTCATTAATGAAAAGAAGAAATTCGACGAAACCTGGGAAAAGGAAGCGCTCAAGGCAAATCGCACTATATGGTTGAATAGTAGACAGTAAATTTATAGAGTACGCCCCTTTTTCTCCCCCTAATAAGGACTGTTATGGGATCTTCTTTAATAGAATGCAGAGATCCTGATCGTCCGAATCTCCTATGAGTCTAACTCAAAATAATCCTTCAAGTGTCGTCAGAGTACTTTAGCTTTGTCATAATCAAGTTGGTAAAGCCAGCTTGAATAAAATCATTTACAAGCTCTTCACTTATAATATACGAAGACACATGCTCTTTGACCCTGAATATTGCGGGTGCGTTTTCAACCTTTTGGGTATCGAGAATATACTCCCCAATATCAATAACCTTATCGGTATCTCTCCAATACTTTACCTGACTGGCCTTAGTATCCAGGCAATCCATAATAGTCAGGGGGTTGATAAAGAAGTAATCGCCAGTGTGTGGTTTATTCTTATGGTTCAGTAGCGTGAAGGGAAAGTACTCGATATTGTCGTTGCCGATCCTGGATTCAATAATCGCTTTTACGTCTTTGTGAAGAATTAAATAACTTTCCGTGCTACCGATTAAAGAAGCAAGCTTCAAACCCTCTCTGTCTTCGGACATATGAACAACGGCATTTTCGGGGTAATAATCCTTAACGGACTTCCCTCCTCGAAGCCTACTGTAGTGAGCGCCTATGCCTACTGGCGAGTGGTCTAACACCACTAAACCCTCATCATCCATATTGCCAATTGTGCTCAGCCTATAGAAATTCATTAATCTTCGTTGGCATACTGTAGCTTAGTTAAGATCATATTGGTGAAACCCTTTTGCCTAAATGCGTTAGCCAGGTCTTCGTTAACAACGTAAGTAAATATCTCTTCTTTCACTCTGAAAATTGCAGGAGCATTCTCAACTTTCTTCCGGTCTAGAATAAACTGCCCTACATCCAAAACCTTATCGGTATCTTTCCAATATTGCACCTCACTGGCTTCGATATCAAGGCAATCCAGCTTTATCAAAGGGTTAATAAAACAATAATCTGCTGAGTGTGGCTTGTTATTCTGATTATGAATGGTAAAAGGAAAGTATTCTATATTCTT
The DNA here is from genome assembly GCF_000012985.1 of Hahella chejuensis KCTC 2396. NCBI lineage: Bacteria > Pseudomonadati > Pseudomonadota > Gammaproteobacteria > Oceanospirillales > Hahellaceae > Hahella > Hahella chejuensis. Next base: position 3,615,104 of record NC_007645.1, read on the forward strand.
GTTACCCGCTTTTTCTTCAATGATGCTTTTAACATCTTTGTGTACTATCAAAAAGCTCTTAGTGTTCCCTACAAGGGATGCCAGCTTCGAACCTTCTCTATCTTCAGACATATGAACTACGGCATCTTCGGGAAAGTATTCAACTGCACTATTACCACGACACAACCTACTATAATGAGCCCCCATACCTTCTGGCGCTTGATCTAGAATACAAAAATCGCCGTCATCCAGGTCTCCAAGCGAGTTTAGCTCAAAATACTCCATATAAATCTCTCAATTTTTTCTTTAACTGTTCGTTAAAAATGGCTATCAGGCATAGAACTTAATGCTATTCCCTCTGCCTATTACCCCAGATTTTTAATTCTCCATATATTTTTTGGGGAGTATTTCACTAGGGAACCTCTGAAAAACTACCTGCGTTGCCATTGCTGCGTCAAAAGTCGGCTCAAAATGCTCATTTATTCACGATAAACTGCGCTTTTTCGCCGATTTTTTCCCTGCACAGGCGGCCTCGCCAACGTTTTTCAGGGGGGCCCTAGCTTTGCCTTGGTAAAGGCAAAGGCTGGCAATGTGACATCAGACTTTCCATCGAAATCGGGTTCGCGTACTCAGAGATAACCAGGCAAATCGCACTATACGGTGAATAATTGACCATATTTTTTCTGCCATGAGAAGTGAAAGTGGCGCTCAATATCTCAAATTCGCTGCTTTAACCCACTATGCTATGGTTTCCGGGGATTCGCTGCTACAGAGTATTTCACTAAAATCGCTTTTTTAGCAATTTTCTGCCGTTTTAATGAAATTTCAAGCAAAAAAACAAAGTGCGATTCCCCTGGGAAGCGCTTAAGGCTTTTTCCCGTTTGTTTTCATCGCAGCAAATAACGGAATTTGATCAGACTTTGTTCGGTGATCAATTTGATAACTTTCGTCAGGGAATGAGCGTCATGTTTCCTGATTCGGATGATATTAATTTTAAAAGAATAAGGTCCAACAGATTAAAGCTTCTCGGTTATAGCTGGCAGGCGGATATAAAGACATGGATCAAAGTGTCGGGTTGATTACATCATGATGCATAAGCCGCCTGCTTTTCGTTTAAACAACCCGACAATCAGGCGGCGACATTCAAACGCCGGCCGTTGACGGGACAGCGTTGTTTATTGACTAATCCGCGTATTTCACCTGCCGCGCCAGACTCAATTGTTCTTTGCAGCAAACCAGAATCGCCAGGCAGACGCAGAGCAGCGCGGAGACGATGGGGGCGTTGACGCTGATGTTGGCCACAAAGCCGAAGGCGAAGCCGGAGAAGCCTGCGCTGAAGGCGGCGATGGCGGCGGCCATGCCCATCATGGAGCCTTGTCTGCTCGCATCGACGCTGATAGAAAGCTGCGCCATCAAGCCGCTATATGACAGGCCAAAGCCCACTGCGCCCAATACCGCCAGCAGATACAGCGCGTAGGGATGAGTGCTAAGCAGGGTTCCGCCGATACAGAGCGCCATCAGCGTCAACGCCAGTCCAACCATGCCCAGAGGCTTCAGCATTTTCATGGCGGCGCCCACCAGAAACAGGAAAGCCGCCGCCAGACCAAAGCCGACCCAGGAGACGAAGCTGCTCACTTCCTGCTGACCGAAACCGAGCCCGCCAGTCAGATACAGACCGATAAACTGGAAGAAGGTATTCCACCCCACCAGCATCAACAGCAGGAGTAAGGCGTAGGTGCGGATATCCTTGATCCTGACTGCGTCGAGCAGGTTCGCTATAGGATTGGGAAGCGTCATCGCGCGGCTCTCGGCGTCCCGTTTCTGGTCTTGGAATACAAGCAGCAGGATCAGCAAATTCACCACGGACAGCGCCGCCACAAAGATAAAAGGCGTTTGCAGATTGAACCAGGGGACTAGCGCAGGATCGCTCAGATAACCGCCGATCAATGGGCCGACGACATAGCCCAGGGAGACAAAGAACATTATGTAGCCAATATACTTGGCCCGCTGTTTCTCCTCGGTGACATCGATAATGGAAGCCTGCGCGACGGGCAGACTGCCGGAAAAGAAACCGCCGATAAGGCGCCCGGCCATGAACAGCCACAGGCTCTTGAACGCCAACGCGAGCGCCAGAAACACATAGCTCATCGCCAGACCGCTCAGGCACAGCAGCAGCGTCTTCTTCCGCCCCAGACCATCAGACAATGCGCCCAACAGCGGCGCGCCAAAAAACATGGCGATGGAGAACGCGCCCAGCGCCACGCCGTAAACGCCATTACGGAAACCTTCAGAGCCTTCGCTGATCAGCCCGGCCACGGGATCGTGGGCGATGGGCGTCAACATGGGAATAATCAGGCTGGCGCCCAGATTATCAATGAAGATAACCAGATAAATGCCGATTAAACTCAACATCCTTATGTTTGTCATAAAACCTCTCGTACTGGAGCGCCCTAGGAGGGCGCCCTATATTTTTCCCATTATTTGCTATTTGATTTGGCGCTTTATTCGCCTCTTAACCCTGGCCACTGCGCCGAAACTTCTTCGTCTTAACCGATAACCTCCCCATTGAGAAAGCGGAGTAATTGCGTATTAAAAAACCGGCTCGCAGTCAGAGGAATGAAATGTCCGTGTTTCTCCACAACCAGTTCGGCGGCCTGAGGAATGCGGCGTAACTGATCGAAAGTGGCCTCATCGATGACGCAGTCGTTTTGCCCATGGATCAGCAACACGGGTATCGCGATCCCGCCAAGGCGCGCATTGACGTCAAAGCGCATCAGCGCGTCGTAGTAATAACGCAGCACGTTCATCGGCGCGCCGGCGCCCAGGCTGGCGACAATATCCTCCGCGCCGTCAAATACAACCTCAAGAATGTCGCGATGCGCCCTCAGTTCATCATGCAAATCCAGCGTATTGCCGAACACATCGTCGCCGAAGCTCGGCGCCGTGCTGATCAACGTCAACGAACGCACTAAATCCGGGTGGTGAATGGCGATCAGACAGGACAGGCATCCACCCAGAGACCAGCCCACCAGATCGACGGCGCCGCTGTTTAACTCCTTTTTAATAAAAACCGCCATGTTTTCCGCCAGTCTCTCCAACGAGAAAACGGCGGCGTCGAACGGACAATTCTTATGGCCGGGATAAATTGGAATTAACACCCGCCGCCCGGACTGAGTCAGCGCATTGATCTGCTGTGTCCAGGCCTCTGCGCTGGTATTCAGAGGCGGCGCCAGGATAACGGGCCGCCCTTCCCCATAGCTCAGCCATTGCGCCATGGGGCCGGATGCGATTGGCGTCGTGTTTTCTCTCGGCGCTTTCGCTATCGCGTTATCTTCCACAACCGTTGCGCTCTCAACGCCCGACGCGGCAATAGCGGTGGCCAGATCCGCCAGCGTCCGGTACTTGAACAAATCATGCGCCTGCAGCCCGGGACCGCGCTGTTGATAAGGCGCCAGCAGTTTCAGGGCGGACAGGGAATCCAGCCCGAGATCTTCGATTAACGCGTCCTTGGGCAGCTCATCCGGCGCAAACCCCAGAAGGTCTGACACCGTTGCACGCAGCTCTTCCATTATGGCGTCTGTAGAAAACGCAGAATCAAGCGGAGCGGACACAGCAGCATCAATAGCTTGCTCGTCTTCACGATCATCAATCCAGTATCGTTTGCCGTCAAACGGATACACCGGCGCGTCCACGTCCGGGTTCAGTGAGGCGACCGCCTCTAATCGGCGGCGCATGTCCTGCTGTTCACCAGATCGCCACAGCGTCACCAACGCCAGGTTCTCTGTGGACAAAGCAAGCTCTCGCACGGCCAAAGGCGCATCTCGCACTGCTTCTCCGGCGTCCAACTCATGCGCCAACTGCGCCAGTGCGGATAACAAATCTGACTTATTCGCGGCGATGACGACACAGTGCTGTCCGTAGCGGGGACGGCGCAGCAACAATTGGCTAAGGTCATAAAGCGCGTCCTCGGCCAATGTCCCGACTAACTGACGAAGCTGGGCGACGCTGGCGATCAGGCTGTGGCGACTCTGCGCCGAGAGACAGAACGGCAGCACGTCTCCTGTCCAGCAGTCCGTCGTTTTCCGCCTTGTAGAGGGCATTTTTTGCAGTAACACATGGCCATTGGAGCCAGTAAAGCCAAAGGCGCTGACTGCGCATAAGGTTTTGTCCTGCGGCCATGGCTGGGGGGCGAAATTCATGCTAAAACCGGCGAAATCGATCAGCGCGTTGGTTTTACGCAAAGGCGGAAACGGCGGAATCGTCTCATGCCTGAAACTCAGCATTACCTTGATGATGCCGGCCAGCCCGGAGCACACCAGAGTGTGGCCGATAATCGGCTTCACCGCGCCTAACAGGCAATCGTAGTCCTTGCCGCTGTGTTTGAAGGCTTCGGTCAATCCGCGCATTTCAATGGGATCGCCCAGATGCGTGCCGGTGCCATGAGTCTCCACGTAGGCCAGCCGCTCGACATCCACCTCGTGACGACGATACAGGTCGCGGATCAGTTTGCTTTGCGACTGGGCGTTGGGCGCCATTAGCCCATTGCTCTTGCCGTCATGATTCAGGCCCGTCGCGATAATAGCGCCGTAGACGCGCAGCCCCCGCACTTTGGCTTCTCCGTAGCGCATCAGGATAACTGAGGCGCATCCCTCCGCAGGGGTGAAACCATCCGCATCATCGCTGAACGCCGCGCAGCGCCCGCTTGGCGACGACATGTTGGAGCGCTGTGCAAACTCAAACAGCTCCGGCGTACTGAACACGGACGCCGCCGCCACGATCGCTGCGCCGCAATGGCCCGCCTGAATATTGAGGCAGGCTTCATGCAAGGCGCTCAGCGAAGAAGAACAGGCGGTGTCCAGGGTCAGCGATGGCCCGTTGAAATCATAGAAATAGGAGATTCTGCCGGACAAGGTCGAGGTCGCATTGCCCAGAAAACTGTGGGTGCTGAACGCCTGGTCAGGACGTCCCGCCACCACGAATTTGTAGTCGCCGGGCAGACTGACGGCGAACACCCCGCACTGCAGCTCCCGCAGTTCCTCCAGCCCCAGATAACTGTCGTCAATGGCGTGCTGCGCCGACTGCATCAGCAGGCGTTGCTGTGGGTCCATGCATTTGGCTTCATTGGGAGAGATTTTGAAAAATCCGGCGTCAAAGTGGTCGTAGTCGGGCAGAAAGCCTCCCACAAACTCCCCTGCTCCCTGGCGACGCCAGCGCTCTGTCGCCGTCAGTTGGGAAGTCCCTTGCATGATCGCCCGCCAATAGGCCTCCAGGCCGTCGCAACCGGCGAACCGGGCCGCCATGCCCACGACAACGATGGCGTCATCCTGTATGTCGCCATCGGTTTCGTGATCGGTTGCGTCGCCGGTTGCGTCGACGTGCGGCGCCGGCTTCGCCAATTCCTTGCTGACGCGGACGGCGAGCCCGTCAATGCTGATGCATTCGTAGATGTCCGTGGGCGTGATCGCAATGTGGAAATGGCGATTGATCAGCTTGCTCAACTGCGCCGCCAGAATAGAATCCACGCCGAGAGAAGCGACTTCCGCCGCCGTCTCAATATCGCCAGGTTCCGCCAACAGAGCCTCTGCAAACAGCGCGACAAGACGCTCTTTAACTTCCATGATTCACCTCTTTCATCGCGGCGCTGTCCGCCGCCTGTTCAAACCAATAAGGCTTCGTATCGAAGACATAACCCGGTAAATGCAGACGACGATAAGCGCCGTCCGTAAACAAGGGCGTCCAATCAATCAGCGCGCCCTGTTGATATTGCGCCTGGGCTTCCAGCATCACCGCCGTCCAGTCGTTTTGCGACCGCTCAGGCGTCCAGTGCGAAGTTTTGCCAGCACACTTTTCCTGATGAGCGGCGTCGGTCTCGCGAATCTGCTCCACCAGATCTACGGTGGAGCGCGCGATCCAACTCAGGCGATAAGGAAAGGCCTCGCGACCGGTATTCAACGTAAAGGCAATGTCCGCCAACTCGTGATCGGAGGCGTGCAGGCGGTCCAGTAATTGCGCCTTCATGCACGCCAGCGAGTACGGCGTTTTGGCGCTGAGGGTGACTAACCAGCATGGCCTCTCCGCCCGTTTGACGACCGGCGACGGCAACCCCTCTGACACAATGACATGCGCGTTGGAGCCGCCAAATCCGAATGAACTGATCCCCGCCACTCTCGGGACCGCCGCTTCCCAGGCGCAATTCTCGGTCAGCAGACGGAACGGGCCCTCGTTGAGACGAATCATGGGATTCAGGCGATGGAAATGGATATTCGCCGGCAGTCGCCGATGTTGCAGACACAGCAGCACCTTCAGCAGCGACGCCATTCCCGCCGCAGGCTCCAGGTGACCGATATTGGATTTCACCGCGCCCAGCGCGATACTTCCCTCGCGTCGGTTCGGCGCCAGCGCGCGGAACGCCTGATGCAGGGCGTCGATTTCAATGGGGTCGCCCAGTTGCGTGCCGGTGCCATGGGTCTCGATATAGCTGACCCGCTGCGCCAGTTCCGGCGTGTAGGCCTTTTGCAGCAACGCTGACTGCGCCTGTGGATTCGGCGCGGTCAACGAGTTCGCGCGCCCGCCATGGTTTTCCGCAGAGGCTTCAATCACGCCATAAATGCTGTCGCCGTCCCGTTGCGCATCCGCCAGGCGTTTGATCACCACGCACCCTACGCCCTCCGCCCGCACATAGCCGTTGGCGCCGTCATCAAAGGTCGCACAGCGGTAATCGGGTGAAAGCACGCCCATGCTTTGCGCCGCATCGCTGATAGCGGGGTCGATCAGCAGACTTACCGCGCCCACCAGCGCCACATCACACTCGTTGCGCTGCAAAGACATCACCCCGCGATTCACCGCCACCAGCGCGCTGGAACAGGCGGTGTCGATGGTCTGACTGGGGCCGTTGAAGTTGAGCAGGTACGACACCCGGTTAGCCAGCATGGCATGGGCGTTACCAGTGGCGGCGTAGGGGTGCGAGCTTTGCCCCCAGGTCTGCAGCAGCGTCTGATAATCGTTGAACTGCACCCCGGCGAACACGCCTACATTACTCAGTAATGCCGGCGCATATCCGGCGTCGGTCAGGGCGTTGTAGCTGGTCTGCAAAAACAGACGGTGCTGCGGGTCCATCAGCATCGCCTCGCGGGCGGACAGGCCAAAGAAGCGGGCGTCAAAACGCTCAATATCGTCAATGGTTCCCGCGTAGTAGTTTTTATCTCCCCAGCGCTCCACACGGCGAATGGCGCTGCGGTTCGCCGTCAGCAGCTCCCAGAATGCGTCCAGATCCGCCGCTCCCGGCATGACGCCGCTCATGCCAATGATGGCGAAGCCTTGCTCTGATACTGTCTCCTCGGAGCGTCCCTCCGCAGACGTCTGCGGCGCCGACGCAACAACGGCGGCTTGAGAAGACTCGCCGGATAACGCCGCCTCGGTCTGCGCATCAGCGTCGTCCGATTCGGCGGCGTCCGCCAGAGTGGCGCCCTGTTGCAGCAGATATTCCGCCAGTCGCTGGATGTTGTTGTAGCTGAACAAGGCGTTAGGCGGAACCTGAGCGCCGAAGGTCTTGCCGATATCCTGCGCCAGGGTTTGCATCATGACGGAGTTGAGGCCCAGGTCGCCCCAGCTTTTGTCTGCACTGATATCCTCTTCCGAAAGCCGGGTTAAGGCTTGCACCAGACGGGTCAGCCCCGCCTGGATCTGCGCTTCGGAGGCGACGGCCTGAGACGGGTTTTGACTGGCGCTTTTAGCCTGTTGTTTGGGCTCTTGGACGGTCGTCGACGTAAAGCGCTCGCGGATCTTCTCCTGATCGCCCACCAGTCCCATAACCTGGTCATACTGATCGGCGACGCCGTTAATCCAAGTGATGAAGAACGCCGCGCCCTGCGCCAGCGTCAGCGGCGAAAACCCATAATGACGCCGCAGATAGTCCGCCAGAGAGCGATACTGATCCATCAGGTTTTCGCTGTCCTGATCGTCGATCCACAACGGCCAGTTAATAGACAGCGTATGGCCTTTGCGCGCCCCTTGTTTAATTAGTCGATTGCGCTCCGCCGCAAACTCGTCAAGAAAGCGGTTGGCGGCGACGTAGTCGCACTGCCCCACATTGCCCATGATGCTGGACATGGAAGAAAACAGGCAGAAGAAGTCCAGTTCCAGATGGGCCGTGCAACGGTCCAGTTGCCGGGTCCCCTCCACCTTCGCCGCCATCACCGCGGAAAAGTCCGCCAGCGACTTGTTCTGCACCTGGGCGTCTTTCAACACGCCGGCGGACTGAATGACGCCATGCAAACAGCTATGCTTTTGCAGTACATCCGCAATCAGGCGCTGCGCCTGAACCGGGTCGGCGATATCGGCTTGCTGGTAACTGATTTCACCTTGCGGCCATTGCTGCAGCCAGGCTTCCCGCTCTGGCGACAGGGCGGAGCGTCCGACCAGAATCACGTTGGCGTTGTAGTCCGCTTGCAGACGTTGGGCGATTTCTTTGCCGATCATGCCCATGCCGCCGCTGATCAGATATACGCCCTCCTGGCGCAGACGTGCTCCCTGAGCGGGTTCAATGCAGGTCAGGCTGCGCTCCCGTTGTTCACCTTCCCGGCGTTCCACTTCCTTGAATTCGTCCCCGGTTTCAGCCTGTTCCGCCAACAGCCAGCGCCAATCCTCCAACTCCCAAGATCCAGCGGGTTTGGCGATCTGCGCCTGCCGGTAGCTAACATGAGTATTCTCCAGCGCCAGCACTCGGAAAACCCCGCCCATGGCGATGCTCTCCGGGGTTTGCCTGCTGTCGTTGACGTTCAGTATGACGCAAGGGCGCGAACAGGCCTGCATCGCCTTCGCCAGGTTCAACGCCGACGCGTCGCTCCAGGAGACGTTGCCGTTAATCCAATAAATCTCTTCCTGATTCAGTTCATGAGCGATGTAATCCAGCGCCTGGGTGAAATCCTCCAGGCGATCGGGCCGCAGGGTCAGCACATCATGTTGGAAACTCAACGCTGCGCCCGGACGGATGCGCAGCACCCGCGCGCCGTCGATCAATGTCGGCAATGCCTGCTCTGACGGAGCCATCACCGCCACCAGGGGGATTGGCTTTGACAATGTTGGGGGTTCCGTGTGGCGCCATACAGGGGTCAACAATACAGCGGGCGTCGAGTCCGGTCTCGGCGCTGAAGAGGGCCCGGCAGGTTTAGCAGAATCAGTCGCCGCCGAAACGGCTTCCGCCTGCAGCGTCGGCGCCCAGTAAAGATCGCGGGCGAAAGGATATTTAGGCGCGCCTCGCAGCAGTGACTTCACCGGAAAGACGGGGGCGAAATCCACGCGATCCCCTTGCAGGTAAGCGCGCATTAACGACGCCAATGACTCGTTCGCCGGGCTATTCGTTTGCGGACTATTTGTTTGCGGACTGTCCGTTTGCAGACTGTCTGCGCTTTCCAGGCTGTCGATCAATACGCTTGCGGATTCTACGACATAACACTCCCGCTCGGCGTGATGTTGGCGGGCGCAGCACAGGGTGTAGCTCAGGCTGTATAAATTGATTTGCGGTTGCGCGCGCAAATACGCCGCCAGCTGCTGTTTCACCCGTCGCAGACCGCTGCGATTGGGCGCCGACAGGGCAATAAGATAGTGCGATTGCGCCGGGGCTGTTCCGGCGGGTTCCCTCGCCAGGTACTGCTGCAGAACAACGTGGCCATTGGCGCCGCCGGCGCCGAAAGAGCTGAGCCCGGCGAAGCGGGTGGCCGCTCCCGCCAGGGGCCAGTGCTGCTTTTCCCGCACCAGTTGAAAGCGGGTTTGTTCGATATTCAGATAGGGGTTCTCAATGGCGCAATGCAGCGTGGGAGCAAGCTGTTCATGGGCGAACTGCTGCACCACCTTGAAGAGGCCCGCCATCGCGGCGGCGGACTCCAGATGCCCGATGTTGCTTTTCACCGAGCCGAGGTAACAAGGCGCGTCCGCACCCTCCAGATCAGCGCCGTATGCGTTTTGCAACGCCTGCAGTTCAATGGGGTCGCCCAGACTGGTGCCGGCGCCATGGGCCTCGATGTAGTTAACCTGAGCGGGATTCACGCCGGACTTACGTATGGCGTCCTGAATCACCCGTTGTTGCGCCCGCGCGGACGGGACCGTAAAGCTGCTGGTCTTGCCGCCGGAATTAATCGCCGTGGCGCGCACGATAGCGTAAATCACATCCTGATCGCGCACCGCGTCGGCGACGGTCTTTAACACCACCACCGCCGCGCCTTCGCCGGGAACATAGCCGTCCGCCTCCACGCCGAACGCGTGACAATGGCCGCTGGCGCTGAGGAACTTGCCCTGCGACAGCAGCCGGTATTTGCCCGGGTGCGCCATGATATTCACGCCGCCGGCCAGCGCCATGCGGCAATCCCCCAGACGCAGGCTGTTGCACGCCATGTGCAGCGCGGTCAAAGAGCCTGAGCACATGGTGTCCACGGTGAGACTGGGGCCTTGCAGATCGAACGCATAGGACACGCGATTGGCGATGGCAGCGAACGAACTGCTTACGACTCTGCCGGGGGCGTCCAAGTCCTGATAATGGCCGAACATGGCGGCGGCGAACACGCCCACCTCCTGGGTTGGCGAAGCGAAATAACCGGCGTCTTCCAAGGCATGGTAACTGACTTGCAGAAAACGTCTTTCCTGAGGATCAAGCAGCGCTGCGTCCACCGGCGCGATGTTGAAAAAAGCCGGATCGAACTCAGCGACGCCCGCCATAAAACCGCCATGACGGCCATAGGCGGCGTCCGCCTGCGCAGCGGAGGCGGAGTAATCACGCCGCCAGTCCCAGCGATCCTGCGGGATAACGCGCACAGCGTCTTCGCCGTCCGCCAGAGAACGCCAGAACGCGTCCGGCGTCGCGCCATTAGGGAACTCTCCCGCCATGCCGACGATAGCGATGTCGTCGTCCCGATAAGCGTCCGGCGAGAGTTTGGGTTCGTTGGTCACCGCTGGATTCGTGTCGCCTTCATGCGTTTTGACAAGTTCAGAGCCGGTTTTTGTGGCGTCAGATGCATTGTCTACGGCAGCGGTTTGCGCTTGTCCGGCAGGTATTTTGTCCACTTCCTGGGCCGTGGCGGCGCCATCCGTGTCCGCCAGACAGGCGCATAACAGCGGCTGCGCCCGCTCCATCAAATGCTCCGCCAATTGCCTGATAGTGGAACACTCAAACAAGATAGCGCGACTGAGTTTGAAGTCGCCCTCGGGCGATAACTGCGCCGCAATGTCCGTGCTGATCTGAATGCTGGCGACGCTGTCGAGGCCTTTGTCCAGCAGGTTGTCATCGTCCTTCAGGGTTTTCAGTCCGCTATGGCGGCGAACGATGTCTTTCAGCCAGCGTCGTGTTTTCTCTTCTAATGCGTCCTTGTCTATTAACGATACAGACATTGACGATACTGACATTGGCGCTACTGGCGCTGAGGAGTCAGGAGCGGCCTGAGATTGCGTCTCTCTCGCTGGAGCCTCCCTGTCCCCGCGCAATGCCGCCATTCCCTCTGCTGCGCCGTCGTAGATCACCAGATGGCGCTCTCCCGTGACCAAGGCGGATAGCATGCGCTCACAGGCGGGGCCAGGCTCCATGGGACGCAGTGCTGATCCGTCGGTCATCTGCATGCCCTGAGAGCGCCACAGGCCCCAGGCGAAGCTATACCAGTTGGGCAATTGCTCCGACGCCAGTTCGACGAACTCATTGGCCGCCCCATAGGCGCATTGCCCAATGTTGCCGAGCGTCGCCGTCAGGGAACTGAAGTTGACCACGTACTGGGGTCGGTAATCCTGCTGCAACGCCGCCAGATTCAACACCACGCCGACTTTGGCGAGCAAGGTCCGGTGCAGGCGCTCCGCGCTCAGGTTATGAAAAAGACAATCGTCCAGCGTTCCCGCCAGATTGAACACCGCCTTGATCGGACCGAATCCTTGCTCGATATGAGTGAAAGCCGCTTTCAGCACGCCATAGTCCGTGGCGTCGACGCGCAGGTAACTTTTCACGCCATACGCCTTCAAAGTCTGCGTCAAGGCGGCGTCAGGCGCTTTGCGGCCCAGTACGAATAAATTCAGGCGACGGGAAGACTGCAGCACGCGAATCAGTTCCTGACCCACGCCGCCGGCGCCGCCGATCAGCACAATATTGTCGCCGTCGTTGAACGGGGTTTGACTCGCATCGCCCTGCCCCGCGGCGATCCAGGACTCCGTGCGCAGGCCCGACTCGTCAAAGCGCAGGCGGCGTCCCGGCCAGGCGAGCGCGGCGGCGATGCGGCCTGATAACGATGCGCCAACAGGACCGGAGGGAATGCGTGCGGAAGTGAAGACGCAACGGGGCATTTCCAGACAGGCGGAACGGGCCAGCCCGTCGAATAATGCACTGAGCGCATCGGATTGCGAATGGAACGACAGCAGGCGCATCTGGCGATTCTGAGCGAATACCCAGCGCAGCAACTCAAGGCTGCGACGGCTATGGGACATCCAGCTCCCCTGAGTCAGCGAGGCCACAGCCTGATTGCGTCCGGCAATCACTGCAACAATATCCCGACCGCCGTCGATCCGGGCCAATTCAGCCTGCATGGCCGCCTCATCCGCGACCTGATCCAGGCGCAAAACCGCCGCGCCCATATGGCGTGCGGCCTCCGCCGCCTCGGCGCTGTCCGTCGCCAGCAGCACTCGCTCCGCTTGAATTTCGCCGAAGGGAGGCGCGGCGACCTCCGTCAATTGCCGTCTTAATATTTCCATTCAAACACCACTGTAAATATGCGTTGAGTCTTCCGTGTTGCTGCGCCGAAGCCTTCTACAGCCAAACCATCCCCATAGCGCCGCCAGCGACGCTATGTTTTCGCCCACAGCCGGCGCGATTAACGAATGTAGCGCCCGTCCAGATATTTCATCGCCAGATCCAGATAATTGGGGTATTCGGAATGCCGGATCAGCTCGAAAAAGAACATTTCCCGAGTGATCAGCTGCACGCTGTTTTGTTCAAGGCGCCGCAACGCCGCCTCGTGATCGGTGCGCGAACGCGCGGAGCAGGTGTCCGCCAGCACAAACACCTCTTTGCCCTGGGCTTTTAAGCGCAGCGCAGATTGCAACAGGCAGACGTGGGTTTCCGCTCCCGCCAGCACGTAATGATCGCGTCTGGCGGCCTCCACAGAATGGGCGACGGCCTGTTCCTGCATGAAATCGAAGTGGGTTTTCTCCAGATATTCCGCGCCTTTCGCCACCTCGGTCAGAGATTGCGACAGCTTGCCGAGCTTTTTGTGCTCGATGATCTGGGTGGGAACCTGCAGATCGCAACACATGTCCGCCAGCCAGCGGCAGTCGTTCAATAACTGGGTGCCGTTTTGCAGCAGCGGTATCAATTCCAGCTGCATGTTGAAAATAACCACGGAAGCTTTGTCTTTTTGTAACAACATCGTCTGATTCCTTTTAAACCCGTTTGATTCCGTTAAACCATTAAGTCTTTGATGAATTTGTGGGATTGCTCTTTGTGAAGGGATAGCGCCTTGGCCGTCTTGAAGATCAGGTCGCCAACCCAGGAGGCGAATTTTTCCCCCGGCTTGTTGACGCCCATGATGTCCTGATCACTTTGAACTGTACGTAGGCCAGCGTGTTGTCCCGATAGGGATAGGCGGCGCCCAGCCGATCCGCGATCACCATCGCCGAGACAATGGCGCCTTCGTGTCCGGTCAGGCTGGTGTCGGTTCCGCAGAACCAAAGATTATTAACGCCCTGAATCTCTTTGATGCGGGTCTTGCGATAGAAGTCCACGGGCCTGAGCTTGGGCAGCTTCCATGATCTTTCGCAGGCGATGCGCTCCGGTTTGATCTCCGCTTTCGGATCGAAAGTGACCAATAGCGGCTTGTCCACGCCCCGATACGGCGGCAGCGCGTTATTGACCCGGGTCAGCGTGCCGAATTGCGCCTCCGGGGCCGTAATATCGAAGCTGTCCGGCATTTTGAACTGACAGTAGAGACCCTCGCCCTGGGCGCTGATCCAGCTCTCGTCATGATGCAGGTAACTCTTCACGGGAACATGTTCGAAGCCGCCTAAAATCTCCTGATAGACGGTTTCCGTGGTGGCCAGCATCGATAAAGTCACATCCGCATGAGTAGCGAATATCACCTGGTCGAAACGCTGACTCTTGCCGTTGAACTCCACGGTGACGCCCGAGGCGGACGGGGTCACGCGCTGCACCGGCGTATTCAGTTTCACCCGGTCGCCCAGTTCCTGCGCGATGCATTTCAGGTAGCCGTTTATCCCGCCTTTGGCTTTACGCCAGTAACCCGGCGAAAAGAACGACAGCAGATTCATGTTGAAGGAAATAGCGACGTACATCAGCGTATAGTCCAGGGACGGCGCGTTGCAACCCGAATAGACGGTCATCAGCGGCGCCAGCGCCTGATGTTTGAACGCCTCCGAATAGCCGTTTGCGTCCAGATACTGGCCGATGCTCATTTTCTTGTAACGCTCATCCCCGGAACTGAGCACGGCGGCCATGTCCAGATGAAAGCGGTCAAACTCCTGCAACAGCTCCGCGCCTAACTCGCCTTTGCCGTTGAGATTGTTCCAGAACCGCCCTTCCCCGGGAAAATCCACGTGCATGGTCAGCGGGGCCACATAACTGTCGACGCCGAAATGCGTCAGCAACGCGCATAAGTTAGGAGACAGGCGCTCATTGAAATACTCCACGCCCATGTCGATATACTGCGTTCCCGTCTCGGTTGCGACAGGGTGACTGTAGGCGTGTCCGCCCAGATAGTCGCTGGCTTCGAACAGGGTGACCTGATTGTCTTTACTGAGCAGCCACGCGGCCATTGCGCCTGCGCCGCCCCCGCCGATCACGGCGATGTTGCTTCCTTTCATCTTGTTTACCTCTATGCGTTAAGCCTGTGCGGGGGGGGCGACCGCATGCTGAATTTTTCCCTGCAGGTTGGTGAGCACCCGTCCCGGCCCCAATTCGACAAAACGCGCCTGCGGGTAGCGCCGCAACAGGCTCTGAATGGTCAGCGACCAGCGCACGGGTTTTACCAGCTGAAAAGCCATTTCTTCGATGAGGTGCTCGCCGCCAATGGGGTCGCCACTGGTGCTGGAAATCACCGTCTTCTGCGGCGCTTTCAACTCAAGGCCCAGCAAAAAGTCGGTGAGCTGCACCCGGCAGGGCTCCATGTAGCGGGAATGAAACGCCCCGCTGACCGGCAACGGCACACAGCGCAGCCCGTCCTTTTCCAGCAGCGGAGATAGCCGCCGCATGCGCTCTTCCCTGCCGCTCAACACCACTTGCCCCGGCGCGTTGTCGTTCGCCACATCCACATCGAAACAATCAAGCTGGATCAGCTTTTCTCTTAACCTGTCGGCGCTGACGCCCAGCACCGCCAACATGCCGCCGCCACGGATGGCCTGCATCAGCTCTCCGCGTCTGGCGACAATGCGAAGCCCGGTCATCAGGTCAAACACGCCGGCCGCGAACAGGGCCGGAAACAGCCCCAGGCTGTGTCCGAGCAAACAACTGTCATGGGGGTCATGAACGCTTCGGCCGGCCTGACTCAGGTGGTCCAGGTAGGTCAGACAGCACACAAAGTACAGCGCCGGCTGCGTATAGGCGGTCTGGTTCAAGCGCCCTTCCCGGTCCTGCAGACACAATTCGGTGAGGGAGTAACCCAGGACCGCTTCCGCATCCTGACACTGGGTCGGGTAGCGCTCGAACACGTCTTTTCCCATGCCCGGATGTTGCGATCCCTGGCCGGGAAACATCAGTATTTCCATGGTTTCAACACTTCCATCGTTGTGGTTTATCAGACTGTTTCACTGTCGTTCCGGGCGGCCTCAGCTCAGGTCAAAGACTTCAAACCGGGGCTCTGGCCGCACTTGCCGGGGTCGCGTATCGACATCGTCCTCCGTGTGCGGACGCGCCACGACAGACACCATGTCTTCGAGCATGATCAGCACGTCTCCGCGCCTGTCGGTGAAGTAGAAATCAAAGCGTCGGGCTTTACTGGCCTGAGCGCTGGTTTTCTCCAGGCAATAGGCATACACGGCTTCATTGTCCGGCAACCGGTTGACCGCCAAACGCCCCAGGTGATAGGGCATAAAGACGGCTTTCTCGCCGCCGCCGTTATTTGCGGTAGCGCCCTCCGGCGCCAGAATCGCCAGTTGCAGGCCGGCGTCCAGCAGTGCGGGAGACACCAGCTGTCCCCAGTCGTGATCGACCTGTAAAAAGGCTCTGACCAGGCCCGGTCTGATGTGCGCCCAGCGAATGCCCTGCAGCGGCTGACCATAGTCATAACCGCGCTGCTTGAAGCCCGCATAGATTTCCGCCTGAGACCGGCGCGGAGCGTTGTCTGTCTCCATCGCCTGTAAAGGGTTTTCCATGCCCAGACGCGCCAGTACGGCGGAGATATTTTGCGGAGCGCTGACGTCCTGGGTTCGTTCCGCACTGCAATACTGGGTAAAGCCGCCGCGTCCGACGAAAAGCGTGCGGCCGCCCTCCTCAATCACCTCCACCTTGTGCGGATCGGTGATCATGTCTTTCCACATAATGTTGACGAAGCCGCCTTCATCGGCGTTTTCGCACAGGGTCGACAAAGTCCAGGCGGCGGGCGCCATGGTGCGACCGTTAATGCGGTGAGCCTGCGTCAACGAGTGGAAGCCCTTGAAGTTGGATTCAACAGAGTCAATCCAGTGACGGTGGCGAATAAACACATACTCCGGGACCGCCGCCAGCCGCCGCTGCGGGTAGAAATCGCGCCAGGGCAAATCGTTTCCGGCTTCGTACAGGGCGGCGACGCTTTCCGCGTTGTCGCGGGTCAGTTGTTGTGGGGACGCTTGTTGCGCTTGTCCCGATGTCTCTTTCTGTGACGCGACGCCTGTCATTTGCAGATCCCGTCCCAGTTGTTGAATCAGATCAGCCTGATCGCGACACACCAGAGCGCGGCGGAAGCGCTCGTGATCCCGCGCGCACGCCAGCGTATACGCCAGCGCGTCCATATCCACCCGCCGTCCCTGCAGCCACTCGCGCAGGCCGTCCAGGGTCTGTTGCAGTCCTGCGCTGCTGTGATGGGACAGCGGAATGACATAAGTCTCTGGTTGGGGTGCGCTCTGCGCAGCGTCGCTCAGGGTTCGCGCCTGCGCCACGCCCTGAATCACTACATGGGCGTTGCCGCCGCCGGCGCCGAAGGAGCTGACCGCTGACACTCTGGGCGCCGCGGCGTCCCATGCGCGCCGCTCTCTGTTCAACTGAAACGGAGTCTGAGTGAAATCCAGATGGGGATTGAGTTGCTCCGCGTGCAGTGAGGGAACCCACTCGCCGTGATGCATTTGCAGAACGGCTTTTAGCACGCCGCAAAGACCCGCCGCCGATTCCAGATGCCCCACGTTCGATTTGACCGACCCCAGACGAATACTCTGGGGCGCGGCCGCCCCGTAGCTTTTGCTTAACGCGCGCAGTTCGATGGGGTCGCCCAGCTCCGTGCCGGTGCCATGCGCCTCCACATAGCCCACCTCCTGGGCGGATACGCCGGCGGCTCGCAGCGCTTTGCCGATCAACGCCGCCTGAGCCTCCGGATTGGGCGCGGTATAGCCGTTGGAGCGGCCGCCGGCGTTGATGGCGGAGCCTTTGATGAAGGCGTAAACGCGATCATTGTCGCGCATGGCGTCTTGCGCCCGTTTCATCACCAGACAGACCACGCCTTCGCCATCGACAAATCCGTCCGCATTGGCGCCGAAAGGCTTGCATTGTTCGCTGCGGGACAGCATATGCAGACCGCATAGCTGCTCGTAGTGCCGGGGATGGGTAATGAGATTCACGCCGCCCACTACCGCCTGTTCGCAGTCGCCGTTTTTCAATGCCTGACAGGCCAGGTGCAATGCGGTGAGCGAAGCGGAACACGCCGTATCCACCGCCATGCTGGGACCGCGCCAGTCAAAGAAGTAGGACGCGCGATTCGCCATCGACCAGAACAGCGAGGTCGCCGGCGCAGTGGTCGTTTGAACTGGGGTGTGCCAGGCGTAATCGCCGTTCATCACCCCCACGAACACCGCGGTGTCGCTGCCCGCCCACTGCCTGCGGGTATAACCTGCGTCCAGCATTGAGCGGTAAGTCTGTTCCAGCATGATCCGCTCTTGCGGGTCCATTCGCGCGGCTTCGTTGGGCGTCAGATTGAAAAACACATGATCGAAGGCGTCCACGTCGTCAATAAACGCGCCGCGATTGGTGTAGCTGCCGCGACCATTAAGAGGCGTCTCCGTGAGGAATCCCTCCTGCTTCCAGCGCTCCGCCGGAATCACATCGGTGCAGTCTCGACCCTGGCGCAGATTGTCCCAGAAACGCGCCACATCCTGCGCCTTGGGTAATCGCGCCGACATGCCGATAATGGCGATGTCGCCAGGACGCCATAACGACGCTGCTGGATCGACAGGGGATAGCTGCGCATCTGGATCACTATGATCGTCGGGATACTCACCGGTCTCCGAGACCGGCGCAGACGCGCTGTCAGCCCCCGCCTCGTCTGAGGACGCCGTCGCTACAGTAGTCGCCAGGTATTCCGCCAGTTGGCGCAGGCTGGGATATTCGAACAGCACTGTGGCGGGCAGATAACCGAATATCTCCTTCAATGGCCGAATCAGCTCCAGCGAAATAATGGAGTCAACGCCGTACTCCTGAAACGGCGTGTCCGCCTCCACGTCCTCCGGCTCCATCATCATGGTGTCCGCAATGACCGCGCGAACCTGATTCATGATTTCCGCCAGACTGTCCCGTTTCGGCGGCGTTTCCTCTACTGCGACCTGAGGCGCAACCGGCGCTGCGCTTGTCTCGCTTTCACTCCAGCCCAGCCCGGCGGTCAATATATGCTCCGCCAGCTGTCGGATAGTGGGATATTCGAACAGGATCGTGGCGGGCAAATATCCCGTTTTTTCCTTGATCGGCTTCAATAGCTCCATGGAGATCAATGAGTCGACGCCCATTTCACTGAACGGCATGTCACGCTCGATTTCGCTGGGGTCGAATTGCAGCACCTCGGCGATAACCTGCTGTAAAAACGCCTCAATGGACGCCTGACTGGCGACGCCTTCCTGAGGCGCGGTTTGCGCAGGCTCCGCGTCAGCCTGAGACGTCTCTTCGAACGGAAAATCCTGCGCCTGAAGCGCAGCCTGTTGAGGCGCTGCGCTTTGCTGCACGGCCGCCCCGGCGAAGCCGACGATGACTTGCTGATCTTCGCCGCCGTGGGCGTCCACACCCTGGAATCCCGCCTGCAAAATCAAACGCCGCCAACTGTCTCCAGACAGTAAGGGACTGTTGGGAATGCGATACGAGTCCTGGCTCAGCCACCAGCCGTCCGTGAGGCCGAAGGTCAGGGTCGCGTAATCCTGGCAGGAAGTGATTTCGTTGAGCACGAATACGCCGTCGTCACGCAACAAACGCCGCACCTGACGCAAGGTTTCCGGCAAGTCCGACGTGGCGTGGATGACGTTGGTGGCGATGACTACGTCGAAGGGCTGCTCAAACGCGGGCGGCTTCTCGATATTGCAGATTTTATATTCCACAAAGGGATAGTCGGCGAACCGGCGTCTGGCTTTGTTCAAAAACGCAAAAGACAGGTCGGTAAAGGTGTAGCTGACGTTGTCCGGCGTCAGTTGCGGCAACACAAACTGAGTAGTGCTGCCGGTGCCGGCGCCGATTTCGATAATGCGCAGAGGACGTCCCGCGCGCGCCTTTTGCAAGTTGGCGACGATTCTGGCCGCCACCTGGTTGAAGTAGTCCGCAATGGGGTTGTCCCGATACACCGGCTCCACCAGCTCAAAGCCGCCATCAGGGAAGATCACGCTCAGCGGATTGGTCTCCCCGCGCAAAATGGCGGGCAGATTTTCGATGCATTGATCCAGCAGGCGGATATGCCCTTGCAGCTCTGGATAGCGGCGCACCACTTCCTCCCGTTGCGGTGAATGTCCCGCCTTAATGCTTCTAAGCGCCGCCGCCAGCTTGCCGAACTTGGGCGCAATGGCCTCCGGCATGGATGTTTGGCCCAGACGCCAGCGCGCGTACTCCTGCAACGCGGCGGACATCGCTTCGTTACGGGCGACTAACGGGTCTTGCGTGCGATAAGCCGGGATCAAGTCGGCGTCGGCGCCGCTTGCAGGCGTTGTATTTTGATTAATTACAGTTGTATTTTGATTCGTTGTCTTTTGATTAATTACATGAGGCGTAATATGCAGGCGTTTCAACGCCAGATCTGAGGCCTTCACCACCGTAATTTGCCTGCCCTCCGTCACCAGAAAACGTTCGATGACGGCGAGGCCCTCGTCCGCTTCAATGGAGCCGATTTGCAGCTTTTTCATGCGCTCTCGGTAGTGCTCCGAGGCCACCACGCCCACCGAACCCCAGAAGCCCCAGTTGATGACCTTGCTGTTGATCATCAGTCCGTTGTGCAATAAATCCGCGAAGGCGTCTTTGGCCACACAGGCGGCGGTGTAGTTGCCCTGCCCCGGATTGGCGATATAGGACTGAATGGAAGAGAAAAACAGGCAGAAATCCAGCGTCCGTCCCTTCAACGCCCGCGCCAGATTGTAGGCGCCGTGAACTTTCGGCCGCAGCACATTGAACAGCGTCTGCTCGGACATCGCCGTCAAGGACGCGTCTTCCAGCACCAGCGCGGAATGCACCACGCCATGAATCACCGCGTACTGGTCCAGCACCGCCTGCAATGCGGCGCGGTCACTGAGATCGACGGAGTGATAGCGCGCCTCCGCAGCGCCCAGGTTGCGCAGTCGCATCAGTAAGTCTTGAGCCTCAGGGCGACGCCCGAGGATAACCAGTTTCGCCTGATAGCGAACGGCCAGATATTCCGCCAGCTTTCCGCCCAACCCGCCGGCGCCGCCGAGAATCACATAGGTTCCCTGCTGGCGGAAAGCGGACTGCGCAGGCCATGGGCGCAAGGTCGTCGGCTGCATGTCGGCGACGCCATAGCGTCCGTCTGCGATGCAGACTGGCGTTCCGGGCAGCGTCGGCAGCGATATGCGCAACAGGTCCTGCAGTGCGTCCGCCGTCAGTTTTTGCAGCGAGAAACTGCGCACCGTCCATTCCGGACGCTCCTTGGCCAGAGTCTGCGCCAGCCCCACGTAGACGCCATCCACAGGATGGGTGACGCTGTCAAACATCGGACAGGCGACGGCTTTGTCCGTGAACACGTCCAGCTTGATCACAGGTTTGTCCCCCAGCGCTTTAAGCAGCTGAAAAAAGGCGCTGACGTCTTCATCCGGCACGGCGGCGCGCCAGGGAGTGCGAGTCACGAAACATAGACGCAGCGCGGCGTTGTCAGCCACAGCCCGCGCCAGATCATCAATGGATTGAGGGTTCAGCAGGCGCACGTCCGCCTGAGGCGAACGCTCGGCAATTTCCTGACGCAGCGCCGCTTGCGATGGTGGAACAATGATGATCCGGGGCTGCTCCTCTTCCTCCACCTCGTCCTCCGGGGCCGCCGGTAAAGGCAGGGTTTTCCATTCGGGAGAAAA
Source organism: Hahella chejuensis KCTC 2396 (assembly GCF_000012985.1). Classification (NCBI taxonomy): domain Bacteria; kingdom Pseudomonadati; phylum Pseudomonadota; class Gammaproteobacteria; order Oceanospirillales; family Hahellaceae; genus Hahella; species Hahella chejuensis. The sequence continues at coordinate 3,636,566 of NC_007645.1, forward strand.
TACCAGCGAATCAATAGCCGTTTGAGAAATTCCGGCAAACTCCATATCCCTCATACTCCTTATTGTAAATGTGATGGTTTGACGCCCAGGTCAAAAACAGACAGCAAGGGGGTGTAGGCTTCGTCAAAAATGGTGAGGTTGGTGCGAAACGGAGACAGCTTCTCCGTCAGCACAAAGGCGCTGCCCAGGGCCTGGTCGGGCAATGCCTGATGCAAGGTCAGTCGGCCCAGGGAATACGGCATCAGACTCTCCCTGCGCTCGCCAATGGAAATCGCCATGCCCGCCTGAAACGCGCAGTCCAGCAGGCTGGCCCAGCCCAGAAAAACGCCGTCGTTGTTGCTGAGCCAGGACAACGCCTTATTGGAGAGGCGTTGCACGTAGCTGATGCGCTGAAAGTATGGGCCGTAGACGATCCCCATGTCGGCGAAGGCGGCGTAGACCTCGCTTCGCGGAAAGTGATCCCGGGTTTCCGCACCGACCTGGCTGCGCACGCACAAAGGCGTCGCCAATGGATCAGCGCTCCCTGATGCTGTTTGCGCGTTCACAACGCCGCCGCCGCACATCTCTCCCCCATGTTCTATGCGGAACTCAAAGCGCGTGGGGCTTATCGGCGCCAATTGCACGTCAATGTCCGTCACCGGCGTACTCGCGAGAACGGGACGCAACCAGACCACGTCGTCGATAAATCCGGTTTTGAAGTCCGGCCGCGCCTTGGCGATGGCGCTCAGGGCCAGCTCCAGATACACCACGCCGGGCAGGACTTTCCAGCCGCGCACGCGATGGTGCGAAAAGTAAGGGTGATCGTCTCGCAGGCTGACGCGAAATCCATCGCCGGCTGGCAGGCTGCGCCATTGTCCTTCGGTATCAAAAAAAGAGTCTCTGGGTCTAACGCTTGCGCTCATAATCTGTCTCGCCATCCTTAGCTGTTGTTGTTACCTGCGCCAATCCTGCTTGCTGTTTGGCGTACTGCCCTGTCTGGTTCTTGGTATACCAATAGTCGCGTTCGTCGAACACATAGGTCGGCAGCCTTATTTTGGCGCCGCCGGCGCCTTCGTACAGACGCCGCCAGTCAATATGGAGCCCTTGCAGGAAACGCGATTGCAGCTGCGCCAGACAGGCCAGATCATCAAGGCTTCCAGGGGCTGTCGCCTCATCTGCAGCCAGCGTGTGATTATCCTCGCTTGGTTCATTCTGAGATTGGCCGTGTCGAGGCGCATGCACGCCAACATGACCGGATCGGAGTTGCGTCAGTAATTCATCCACGCCGCTCACCAGCCAGGCGTGGCGATGCTCGAAATGTTCGCGCCCGTTGCTCAACGTGAAGGCCAGATCGAGCAATCCGCTCTCCCCTAGCTCCACGCGGCGTTCAGCCACGAAATGCGCCAGCGCCGCCACCTGTTTCTGCAACGCGCCGGCGGTGCGCGCGGAAACAGGAATCAGGTATTTGTGGTACTGACTCACTGCACGGCGCTCCCGCCGCGGGGGCGCGGAAAGAACCACGTGGGCGTTGGCGCCGCCGAAACCAAAGGAACTGACTCCCGCCGTCAACGGGTGCTCGCTGCGCCAGGGAATGGCGTCCGCCAACACCTGAAATGGCGACGCTGACAGATCGATCTCCGGGTTCAGATGCTGGAAATGCAGATTCGCGGGCAGCTGTTCATGCTCGAAGGCTTTGATGACTTTCACCACTGACGCTACGCCAGCCGCCGGCTCCAGATGGCCGATGTTGGATTTGACCGCGCCAAGCCAGACCGTTTGAGCGGTATTGCCGTCGGTCAACTCCTGTAAGGCGCGTTTCAGCGCCGCCACTTCGATGGGGTCGCCCAGGCGGGTGCCTGTGCCGTGGGTTTCGATATAGCTGACCCGTTGCGCCAGTTCCGGCGTGTAAGCATCCAGCAGCAGGCGATACTGGGCATTGGGATTCGGCGCCGTCAGCGAATTGGCCTTGCCGCCGTGGTTCTCCGCCACGCTTTCAATCACAGCGTGAATGAGGTCTCCGTCCGCCTGCGCGTCCTGCAAGCGCTTGACCATAAAGCAGCCCACGCCTTCCCCTCTTACATAGCCATTGGCGCTGGCGTCGAAAGTGGCGCAACGACTGTCCGGGGACATAAAACGCCCCGCCTCCAGGCCTTCGTTGATCTGCGCATCCAGAATCAGGTTGACGCCTCCCACCATGGCGGCGTCGCAGACCCGTGACTGCAGATCCCGGCAGGCCTTCACCAGCGCCGTCAACGCCCCGGAGCAGGCCGTGTCCAGGGTAAATGACGGACCATTCCAGTCAAAAAAGGCGGAAATGCGGTTGGCCAGAATGCTCAGCGAATGTCCCGACAGCGAATACGGCGTCTGCTTTTCGCCATCGCGGGCCTGTAATAAGGCGTAGTCGCTGCCGGTGGCCGCCATATAACATCCGATACGCTCGCCAGCTAATTGAGATGGCGCATAGCCCGCGTCCTCCAGCGCTCTCCAGGCGGCCTGCAGCAACATTCGCTGACGCGGGTCCATTCTGGTGGCTTCCAGGGGCGATATAGAGAAAAAGCGCGCGTCAAAACGTCTGACCGAGGAAATATATCCGGCGCGGTAGCCCGACAAAGAGCGGTCCGCCGGCGCAGCGGCGATACAGTCCTTACGGTCCAATAAGGCTCGCCAGAAGCTTTCCGCATCGTCTCCGCCCGGCAAAGTGGCCGCCATTCCGACGATGGCCAGTCTGTCATCGTTGTTTCGGTTTTGGTTTTTGTCACGGCGACGATCAATTCGGCGCTCTTGCGAGTTGGCGATCCGCTGCGGAGATTGACGCTGACGGACAGCCCCGGCCACCTCATTGATGGTGTTGAACTGATAGAATTCATAGCTGCGAAACCTGATACCGAAACGCTGCTGAATCGCCGCGGCAAGCAGGTTGTAGCTGATGGAGTTCAGACCCAGCCACCCAAGAGGCTGATCAAGGTCCGGCGCGGTGACATCGAGTTTTTCCAGCAGCAGGTTCCGTATCTCCTGCTGAAGCCCCGGCTCTTGCAGAGCCGTTTCTGACGCAGCTGGCGACGCCGGCAACGGCTGCGTTGCAAGCGGTAGATCCGCCAACGGGGCTTCGCTCAGGAGTTTAACGTCCGCCTTGCCGTTGGCGGTTAACGGAATACGGCTCAAACGATGCAGCGCTTTCGGCGCCATGTAATAAGGCAAGGCGCGCTGGAGCCATTGCATCGCGACTGCAATGTCGAGTCCGCTGCTCTCCGGGGCCCAGACAAAACAACACAGATGCGCTTCCGGTTTATGCCTGACCACGGTGAAAACGGCGGCGTCCGGGGCGAATTCTTTCAGGCGGTGACTCACCTCGCCGGTATCGACCCGATAGCCGTTCACTTTGTACTGACTGTCCCGGCGGCCGACGTATTCTATGTCCTGATGGGACAGGTAGTGCACGATATCGCCGGTTTTGTAGGCGCGGACGCCATTCGGCAAGGTGACAAAAGCCTGCTCTGAGGGCGCGTTCAAATAGCCTTTGCCAACGCATTCGCCCGCGATCGTCAGTTCGCCCTGCATTCCCGGCAGCACGGAGTCGCCCTCCGCATCCAGAATGTAGTAGTCGCTATTGAAGACTGGCCGCCCCAGAGGAATCCGGTCCGCGTCCGTCACCCGGCGACAGCTGGCCCAGATCGTCGCCTCGGTGGGCCCGTACATGTTGTATAACTGTCCGGTCTGTTGCAGCAGGTATTGCGCCAGCTCTTTATCCAACGCTTCGCCGCCGCACAGAATGGTCAGTTCGCCGGCGGCGCGCCAGCCCGCCTGCTGCAACATACGCCAGGTTGACGGCGTCGCCTGCGCCACGTCCGCCTGCCATTGATTGAGCGCGTCCCCCAGCAGCTCCGCGCTCACGCGGGTCTGATCGGAGACGATATGCAGCTCACCGCCGCACATCAGCGGCAATAACAACTCCAGGATGGAAATATCGAAACTGATGGGCGTCAGCGCGAGCATCCGCTCGCCTGCCTGAAAGCCCGGCGAGGCCTGCATTGACAGGAGAAAGTTCGCCAGATTGCCAGCACTGATAGCCACGCCTTTGGGCCTGCCAGTCGACCCGGAGGTGAACATCACATAGGCTGTGGCGTCAGGGTTCGCGTTCGTCACCAGCGCCAGTTCAATACCATCAACGCTGACCGATTCCTGAATCGCCAGGGCGAGTGAGGCGTCGACGTTGATGATCGCGGCGCCGGGAAACAGCGTTTCCGCTCGGGCGCGCGTGCGCGCATCCACCAGGAGGACGCCGACCTTGGCCACATCCATCATGTAGCTGAGCCGTTCATCGGGCAGCAGTGGGTCCATGGGCGTAAAGGCGCGCTGACACGCCAGGGCGCTGAGATAAGCTACCGGCAGCGCCACCGTCCGCTCAAGAAATACGCCTATGCTACTGTGCGCCGCAAAGGCATTTGTGGAGACATTTGTGGAGACATTTGCAGGAGCCTCCAAAAGCGCCATGATTTCGCTGTACAGGCGTCCGATGGCGGCGCAGGTTTGGCCATACGTCAGGTTCGTCCGCTCATCGCTGATGGCGGGCGCTTTAGCGTAGAGTCTGGCGGCGTGCGCCACTCTTTCCAGAATGCGCGTATGCGGTGTGGACTCGTCACGTTCGCCGCAACTAACCGGCGTCAAAGGCTGGCTGAGGCGGCATTCACGCAGTGGGCGCTCTGGCGATGAGGCGAGGAAAGCCGCGACTTTGACAAAATTATCCGCCAGCGCCGTCAGGGTTTCCCTCGCCATAAAACGGGAGGAAGAATCGAAGGACAAAAACAGTTGATCGCCATCGCAACTGAAGTTGATGGCGAGATCATTCTGGCCTCCGGTATCTGGACGTTCGCTCAGCTTCACTTGGCATCCCGTCAACGCCGGTGCGGCGTAAGGCACAAGTCCATCAGAAGCGTTCACCACCAGATTAAGCAATCGGCCGCCATGATTAGCGCGCGGGTCCGCCCACTCAACCCATTGCAGCGTGGGCGTGTGTTGATGCGGGCGTACGGCCTGTCGCGCTTGCTTGACGCTATTGAGCAATGCCGCGCCGTCTTGATCAGGGTTAACCTTGACGAATAGCGGAATCAGATTGGTGAAACAGCCAAAGGCCTGCTGCTCGCCCCGACAATTGACCGTATGAGCGATAGTGACGCGTTCCTCGTCATGGTCTTCCGTCGCAGAGTACAGTTTTATAACTGCGGCGGTAACCGCGACGACGAACTGAAACAGGGTGAGATCGCGCTGTTCCAACAAGGCTCCGATTGGAGTGGCGCTCCCTTCGTCCAGTGCTGGTATCCCGGTCGGCAAAGGCTTGGCAGCCAGCGTAGGGTTGATCGCCAGCGTACGCTTAACCGAGAGATACACGCCTTTCTCTTTCGGGGTTTTGAAACAAAACGGCAGCGTCTGCGACAATCGTGCGCCTTGCAGGTTCGCCTTCCAGTAGTCTACGGACGCTTCATTAACCGGCGTTTCGCCGATTTGCGTAAACGATATTTTCGTTTCTTCCCTGCCCTGATCATCCAGGCGCTCCCGACGACGCCAATAGTCAGACAATGTATTTATAAAGGGTTGATAGCACTCGCCGTCAAAGACCAAATGGCTAAATTCTAACTTCAGCCCAGTGACCTTATTATCCTCAGTAAAACAAGTAAATCTGAACAACTTGTCGCCGGCGGGATCAATGGGTTCTGAATGCATCCATTGCGACTTATCGGTAACGATATCCACCACTCTATCGGGCAATCTATAACAGCCGACTAAAAGCGCATCATCCCTTTCTGAAAAGAAACTTAACAGGCAATTAAATCCATTTAAAAGCGTTACTTTTAAAGCCTCATTTAACACCTGAAAATCAATGTTTCCAGCTAATTCAAACCGATACTTTAGTGTCAGGCCAGGATCATCAGGGTTACGTCGATAGCGCAGCCACTGAAACTGTTCATAACGGGTTGCCTTACGTAATTTCATGAAGTTTTCTCAAGCATTAAAATCCCTAATTTCACTTGATAAAATGCCGACGCAAAGTTGCAGGGAACAACTAGCGACAATACAACACCAGAGGAAACAGCATGCAGTCGCCGTCCCTCTCAGAAGCGCTGGAAATGTTTGAATGGCCCGCGCCATCCGCGTAAAACAAGCCAAAAGCCGCCCAGAATATGTCTAGACGCTTGTTTTTGTTAGCTTATTTTTTGAGATTAAATTGCGGGCGGACGAGTGCGTCCTAGCGAAAGTCGGAAAAGTACATCCATCACTTATTTACTCCTCGCGGGGAAACCCCAGCTTGCTACCCTTCTAGTCACAACATTGATATGAGACTGCATGCAAAAAAAGAAACTATGCTTTCCTTTAATTACAACACATCTGAAGACATGCTGATTCTGCTATGCCTTCAGAGATAGATTCATGAATTTAACATTAAAAAATGTTAGGAAGCGGATACATCAATGCGCTCTTTTAGCGCTACAACACACCCTCTGCAATCTATGTCACAGCCGTCAATATACAGCCAGCTTCCACAGACCATTTGCAACCAATTGTTCACAAATGGCCAGCTCACGTTAGCGCATTATTTAAAACAGTTCAACCGGTAAAGAACAAGGTTATTAATACTTGGGAACGTTTACTTAAATTGATCTTATATTAATTTGATTTGGCGCATTCTTTTAATTTTTATCTTTGTCAACCGTAGAAAATAACGTTGCGCAGTATGAATTGGCTACCAATAGAGGATTGTCTATAAATAGAGTAGCTCTATTTATAATCAAACTTAAAAATTAGTTAATAAATACACGCCATTCAAATCGCAACATTACCTCATCTTTTAAACGCCCCAGCGCCACGGCCCCCATTACCTAACAGAAGCGTAACCTCACCGGCGTCCGCATTTTGGATCGCCTGTAAGTTCAGCGCAGGGCAGTAAAGAAGAAGGGGCAAAGCGCCATAACCGTCTCGTTGTGAAGTGTTGGCGACTGCAGTCGTAATTGGGGGCGCAGGCTTTCGATAATGGCCCTGGGCTTACGCTTTTTTGCTAGCACCGAATTACGAAGGCGTCTGGTATGATCCGAAGGAGTTAAACGCCTCTTGGGCGAGCATCCTAACAACAAAAATCACGGAGTCTGGCGAGATGCATATCGGGCCGAAGTTTTTACTTGCCGCCATCAGAAGAAGAATCAAAGACGAGGGGCTGAGTTACGGCTATTTGTCGGAGAAAACCGGCATCCCCCTGTCGAGCATCAAGCGTCACCTGCACAACCCGTCACTGGGACTGGATAAGATCCTGATGTATGTCGGCTACCTTAATACCGATCTGGTGGAGCTGACCAAACTCGCCAACAAGCTGCAGCATGAGAACGAGCAGTTTATTTCCGACAAACAGAGCGAGCTGTTTCTGGAGCACCCTTACCTGCTCGATTTCATCAACATGGTGACGTCCCACAATATGACGCCGGAAGCTGTGGCGGAGAAACATGGGCTCAGCGAGACCAGTCTGCGCTTTTATCTGCGCATCGCCGAGATCCTCGGCTACATCGATGACTTTGGCGACGGCTCCTTTTATCAGTCCGGACGTCGCTATTTATTGGAGGAAGGCTCCGCCCTGGACAGCCTGTTTCGACGCCGCTTCCAGGAGGAATCCCTGTCCCACAACATCCACCCTGGCGTCTGCGTCGGCCGCATCAGAATGACGGAGGCGCAGAGAGTCCAACTCGAAGACGACCTTTACGACAAACTCATCGAACTCAACGCCGTCAACTCCTCCAACGACGAAGGCGAACCCACCAACGTCCTCATGCGCTGCACCCCAGGCAAACTAACCCAGTTTTCCGACGGCCTGCCGAATATCGATGGGCAACTGCTGAAGTATGTGTCGGAGATGTTTGCTAAGGCTTAGGGGACGGCTTCAGGGCGACCAAGCGGGAAGCGGACCATCGAGTCCGCTTCGAATAGAGAAATTCAGTCTATCTCAATCACGATTTTTCCTTTTCGCCCGCCGCTCTCTATAAGCTGATGGGCTTCTGCAATGTCATCCAGCTTCATATGTTTCTCGATTACAGGAGATAAGTGACCGGCCTCTACCGCAGCGGCGAGCTTTGACAACCTGATTGAAGACTGTGTCGTAAACACGAAATGTATCTCGCCATTCACAGGCCACCCAGAAAACAGGTTTTGCGGCTGTGATTGATCTACGATCGATATCACTTTTCCCTTGTTGGCCAACAGCCCCAAACTCAATTCAATCGTTTTCTGGCCAACAGTGTCCAAGATGATATCAAACCCGCCCGGGTGGTCATTTTGTATACGCTCATAAACATTGTCTTTGCGGTAATCGTAAACACCTTCCGCCCCAAGAGACTTAACAAAATCAATACTCCCCTCAGAGCAAGTAGTGATCGCATAGGCTCCAAACATCCTGGCTATTTGCAGTGCGTATACGCCAACGCCTCCGGCGCCTCCGTGGATAAGCACTTTATCGCCTGCCTGTATCCGGCCCCGTTCAACCAGACATTCCCATGCCGTGCCGCACGCCAAAGGGAGCGCAGCCGATTCCAGGTGTGAAAGGTTCTTAGGTTTTTTTGCAAGTAAACAGGCTTTTTCTACGTGGTGTGAAGCGTAGCCGCCCTCATTCTGGAGAAGCCTCGGAACGTAAAACACCTCATCTCCAATCGACAGGTTCTCGACATTACTTCCTACATTTTCAACTACACCAGAAATATCCACACCGAGTCTGGCGGGTAACTTTATTTCACTAGCATAATCTCCCCGCCTTGTTTGGATATCGACGGGATTAACTGATGTTGCATGAACTCTCACCAGTACCTCGTCGTCATTAGGCGTGGGTGTTGGCGCCGTTTTTAGCCGCATGTTAGACGCCGCCCCAAACTCTTCAATAACAATCGCTTTCACTTTACGTCTCCGTTTCGTTATGACGAGGCGGATAATAAATAACAGGCTTAATTTGCGTAAGTACGCACATTTATGATACCTAGTGTCTATTTTTATACTGCCTTGATTATGAATTACGACGAACCTTTTGGCTGCTCTGTGACGACCACACTCAATGTTATTGGAGGACGTTGGAAGCCGGTGATTCTGTTTCACCTGCTTGAGAACGGAGTAGTCCGCTTTAATCAGTTAAAACGAATGACGGACGGGATTACCCAGCGCATGCTGACGAATCAGCTCAAAGAGCTTGTATCTGACGGTATTGTTGAGAGAAAAGTGATAGAAGTCGTGCCGCCTCACGTTGAGTATCTATTGACCGACTACGGAAAAACTCTCACACCGATTCTTATTGAAATGCGCGAATGGGGCGCCAAACATGCTGAAAAGCAATCGCTTTAAAAACTGAAGTCTGTTAAGAAGTAACAATCCGTTTATCAATTCATAAGGATATTAATTTCAGGAGGGGTATCGCACATGTGTAAGCAAGATATAAACGCCAAAAGAAAATCAAATAAATAAGGTGGATTATAACCAGAAATTTATGGTAGCGCTGATAAGCAACGCGAAGACCAGGATTGCAAATACTCTCCACCCATAATCCCAGATGCTTTTTTGGTGCTTCTTTGAAAGAAGCTGACATTTTATCAGCAAAGTATCTTTGGGAATATCCAACTTAAAAGATATCGGGCATGGAGAGAAGGCTAAGTACTCTCCAGCCCACATAGACTTTTTATCTACGCCTAAAAAAGCACCGTCTTTATCGTAATAGGAGAAGCAAGCGTGGAAATCGTCTCCATCAATTAGACCCGGCGCCTCTATCCGCGCCTGAAAGGATGTCCTCGGTGTTTCTTCCTCATCGTCCACAATCGAGTGTTCTCGTACTACGTATTCAAGAATCTTGATTTCATTATCGACATTTTCCAGTTCGATGTTCAATTTAATACGCCCCCAATCCCATTGTTTATATGATCTTTTACCACTTCGATTCTCGTACGATCTACTAACCAGATTAATTTTTAGGCTGGATAGATCAGCGCCTCCCTGGTTGATCGAAGTTCTCACTCTTATAAGTTGTGAGTATGCTTAACCCCCTTTGGGAGAACCATAAACCCATCTCCTTGAAAACCCAGATATAGGGGGCGCCCTTTTTCATTGGGATTCCAGCCATTCTTCAGACCAAAGATTATAGCATCTCGTACAGTCTTTGGTCTTACCTCCACTCCCCAGGCATAAGGGTCTATAAATAAAACCTGCCCACTCTTTTCGGCCATAAAAACAGTAATATGACTAGCTCTACTTTCTAAGCAGTTCCCGCGAATGCACCAGTTATAGGCAACGCCTTCCACTACTATTTTTCGAATGCTTGCCTGGGTCATTTTAATTATTACCTCCTAAAAAATATATAAAATTCAGGGAGGATATATTTGAGCCATTTAAATCGCCGCATAATAACAAATAAATACATACATAAGGTGAAACAGTTTATTCATTAACACTTCTCCTTAACTATATTTACATCTTGGTTTTGATAGAGTTTATCTTTAAGCCTTGTTAAAAGCCCAGTAAAAAGATCAAGTGTTTCCTTACTCCTTCCTCTAATGGGCTCTTCCATCTCTAAGAAGCAGCTCCATGTAATCCCTTGCTCTTCTTCGTCAAAATACTCTCTGGTAAACTCTGCTCCTCGCTCACCAGTGCAGCCTATCCACACGTATTGCGGATGCTGCATCAAGTTTACTCGCCAAGTTCCGTCTTTTTGCACAACATTTTTTTCAGGAAATTCATCCGCTTGAAAGAAAAGGCCCAAGAATCTAGCCAAACACTCACCAGGGTTATCCTGAGGCGATTGGACATTGATCAAATCAGAAACAAAATAAATGGTTTCACTTTTCATCGAAAGGATTGCCGAAGCCTTTACTCTTTATAACATCAAATTATTGAGTAAATGTAATAGCACTGCACTTTTCCGCAATATCTCGCTGCATGATTTCTGAACCGAGAGCAACCAGTTGTACTATTACTGAGCGAGATTCAGTGCTTTTCGCAAATTCAAGCTGAATTCCATCAAAGTAGCCTTGCTGATTATGAAGCACCCAAGACCATAGCAGCGGATTCCCAATTGCTAATGACCAAGGCCGTCTTTTCATAAACGATATGGTTGTCCATTTAGGATCACTGCACCAATCGTTTGGATGCAGTACAAAGCTGTCATCCTCTTGGACCACAATGTAAAATTTTGACTTCTCGAAAATGAACCCCATCGCGCATAAAACACACTCGAGACTGCTTTCTTCACAATTCTCAAAATACCCAACAACATCTACTAACTTTTGCTCAGAGTTTGCGTAGTTTGATAATATTTGTTGATTTACGCTCATACCTAATACTTTCGCCCTTTATTCCCGCCGGTTTGATAGTCTTGAGAGCAGTCTCCGCTTTCAGCCATGTTCGCTATTCTCTCCAAACGATTTCCCTCTCAAACTTATCACTACAGTGTCTGGAGCCTAACCCGCATCAGACTTTAAATTGCCAAAGTCTTTTTGTATAAGTTTTGATTTTTCGATAAAAATCATTAATTTATCACCATCATGCCAGCACCATTCAAGCTCATCATGCGATGATAGCGTAAGCAACGAAACCCAGTCCTCACCAGGTGTTGGATCGTAGGCAAGCGAAGAGTGAGACGGATAGCCCAGTATGTAATCATCACAAATCCCCTCAAGATCTTGTATTGCATACAACGCATCCGTATCAAAAGGCCAGTCCTGTCTTAGCTCCTCATGCCTTGGAATTTCAACTCCAGTTTGAAGAAGAATCTTCCTGGCTTGCACTACACCTTCGGGGTCTGGATACAATGATAGTTCTTCGGTATTAGGCCAGTAATATCCCAAAACATAGCCGTCATCCCCCCAAAATACCTCGCCATTTTCGTCAAAGGCGTAAAAAAGAGAAAGAAGCCCTACTTTGGGCAACGACGCAGGGCCATTCTGAATTTCTGAAAAATTGATTTGCCCAAGAAACCGATACTCGCCAATATCATGGACTGGCCATTCATTCAATGTCTGCGGCGACGGCGCCAGACGCCGCCATATCAGTCTCAAAGGCGTATCTTTACCTGCACGCCGTATTCTGGGTTTGGCAATAAACACATAAAAACATAGAGATATGGCGGAGCATGGAAAGTGGGGCGGTTCCTGCGATTCGGGATAACGAACGGGACACCATAACCGACATGGAGAGTCGCTTCCAGTCACAGCTTTTCGAGATATAGGAGGCGATTATGAAAACAGTTTTATCCCTGACGCTTTGCGCCGCATCCATCGTCCTGGCGTCCGGGTGCGCCAGTATTGTAAGCGGCAACTCTTACCCTCTCGCTATAGAAAGCCATCCCTCCCAGGCTCAGTTTGTCATCACCAACAAAAACGGCGACGCCATTCACTCAGGCGTGACGCCGGAAACAGTAACCTTGCAAAGTGGAAGCGGCTATTTTTCCAGCGAGAAATATAAAGTTCGCTTCAGCAAAACCGGTTTTCACGAGAAAGAAGTTGAAGTAAACACCACGCTGGATGGATGGTATTTCGGCAATATTTTATTGGGTGGACTGATCGGATTGCTGGTAGTGGACCCGGTCACCGGGGCCATGTGGAAACTGCCGGAAAAAACAGAAGTCACCCTGGACGAAGTGGTCGCCAATGGGAGCCAAACACACATCAAGATCGTCACCATAGACGACGTTCCCATGGCGGATCGCAACAGGCTGATTCCCTTGCGTTAATACAGAAAGGGCCAAGCACAGGCGCTTGGCCGAGTTTGCATACGGCCTCTCAATTTGTGGATTAATAGAGTGTTTGACTTGCAACTGTACAGGGATCAGCTCCGCCCCAGTTTCAGCCCGATCGCGGCAATGACGCCTTCTTTAACTTCTTTCACCACAAACTGCACCGGCCCGAGTTGGACCCGGTCGCCCACCACCGGTTTGCCATGAAACTGACGAAGGATGAAGCCGGCCACAGTCTGCTCCGGGTCTTTGTCACTGACGTCAAAGCAATACAACTGCGCCAGCTCCGCCAGTCTGGCGTTGGGCTGAATGGCGAATTCGCCGAAAAACAGACTGGCGTCCAGTGGTCGAAGCTGTTCCGGGGCGAAATATCGTCCCAACGCGCCTCCCGCCCTTTCCGTCGCCAGCGCCATCACATAGTCATCCAACGCCAACGTCTGCTCCGCAGGCGCTTCTAGCAGAACGCCCCGACGAATAACGCCAATCAACTGGGCGCCCTCCGATAGCGGTAACTGGCTCCCCTGTTTTCCCAGCGCGCGGCAGCTTGCCGACACTTGATATAGCAGCACGGATTTTTCATGCTCGTCTGGAACTTTCAGCATCAGATGTTCCGGCTCCCGCACCGGCGGCGGTAATTCCACCCGCAGCCATCTGGCGATGGGCGCAATAGTCCAGCCTTGCAGAATCAACGAAATCAGCACCACGAAGAACACCAGTTCGAAATAGATGCGGGTGTTCTCCAGCCCCGCCAAAGAGGGGAACAGGGCAAGGATAATCGGCACCGCGCCGCGCAAGCCGCACCAGCTGATAAAGACCTGTTCGCGCCACGGAAAATGAAAGGGAGCCAGGGACAGCAGCACCGCCAGGGGGCGAGCGAAAAAGATCAGCACGAACGCGATGGCGATCGCCGGCGCGATAATCGGCGTCATTTTGCTCGGCGTAATCAACAGCCCCAACATCAGAAACATGATGATCTGGCTCAACCAGGCCAGCCCATCATGAAAACGATGGATGTCGCCGCCGTAGGGCAACGATTTAGCGCCGATCATCACCCCCACGATATAGATCGCAAGAAAGCCGCTGCCGCCCAACAGGTTGGTCACGCCGAAGAGGCTCAGCGCCCCGGTCAACGCCAACAGCGGATACAGAGAAGCGGATAATTGCAGCCGGGCGAGCAGCCTCGACAATATGTAACCACCAGCGCCCCCCGCCGCCAGCCCCAGCCCCATTTGAATCGCCAGTTCGCTTAACAGGGACCAGCCGGGGTTGCCGGTAGGCGCGCTCAATAACTGCACCAGGGTGATGGTCAGAAATATCGCCATCGGATCATTGGAGCCGGATTCGATTTCCAGGGTGGCGCCGGTGCGTTCTTTCAACTCCAGACCCGCGCTGCGTAGCAGGCCGAACACCGCCGCAGCGTCCGTGGAGCCGACAATCGCCCCAATCAACAGACCTTCTTGCCAAGACAGGTCGAGAATCCAGTGGGCGGCCAGCCCGGTCAAACCCGCGGTCACCAGAACGCCAACGGTGGCCAGCGACAATGCCGGGCGCAGGCTGACGCGGAAGGTATCCCGGCGCGCGCCCAGACCGCCGTCAAAAATGATCACCGCCAACGCCAGGTTGCCGACCAGAAACGCCAGGCCGAAATCGTCGAACTTAATGCCTCCGGGCCCGTCCTCCCCCGCCAGCATGCCCAGGACCAAAAACACCAGCAACAGCGGCGCTCCGAGTCGACGCGACAGCACACTGGTGAATACGCAAAGCAACGCCAATAAGGCGCTACCGAAAATAAACTGGTAAGTAGTTTCTATTGTCATCCGTTAGTCAGCTCGCCGCCCATCTCGCGTCACTCCTTATACTCGCAAAAATCGGGCGTATGGCGCCGCTTAGAGACGCGCTTCCACCCCAATTTTCTCCGGTTGCTAAATCCCCTGACTGTACTAAGATAGCCATCTCGCGACCGCTGTCTCTGAGTGGACGATTTCACGCCGTACTGATCAAGCTTGTTTCTGATTAGGAAACACCCGCCTTAAATATCGCGATTACCCCAACATTGCATGTTAAGCACAATAAAACGGAGACCCGTAATGGAAATGACTTCCCCAAGAAGGAAATTTGTCTCACGCGATGTTCTAAAACAAGTTAAATCCCATTTAAAACAAGGCCTGGTCGGCGCCCCCTTACTGGACGACACCTCCATCGCCGGCTGGTTTATGGGCACAAAAGGCGAAAATCTTGAAGTAGTGAAGAAGTTGTTGACCGCCGTTGTCGACAAAACCCTGGAAGGGCGCACCAATCTGTTTCCGGAAGATCCCGGATACATCACGGATAAAGTGAAGTCTTCCGATGCGTACATTCAGGCGTTGCAGAATATCGAGCAGCGCAGCGACGATCTTCTCAGTCTGTTGACGCAGTACTCCGTCCCCTTCTCCAGCCTGCGCTATCAAGGGCATATGACCTGGGACATCACTCTGCCTGCGATTATCGGCTACCTGTCCGGCATGCTGCAGAACCAGAATAACGTCACGCCCCAGGCCGCGCCGGCGACGACATTGTTGGAAATCGTGGCCGCCAACGACGTGGCGCAAATGGCCGGTTTCAACGTGCGTCCGCTGGAGAACGACAGCGAGTCCGCCGAACCGCGTTCCTGGTCGCATATCACCAGCGGCGGTACGGTCGCCAATATCGAAAGCGTGTGGGCCGCCCGTGAGCTCAAATACATGCCTCTGGGCATAAAATATGCGCTGGAGGACGGACAACCCTATGCCTCTATCCGCAACAGCCTCACCCTGCCTGACGGCCAGCGGGTCGCAGACGCCAGCGCCTGGCGTCTGCTTAACCTGATGCAGGACGACGCGTTGAATCTGCCAGGCAAAATAGCCGGTTTGCTCAACGTGGACGAAGCGGACGTCTGGAAAACGTTGGGAGAAGGCTATTCGCTCAACGCCCGAGGCATGACCTTCTTCCAGAACAAATATCTGGCGGCGGAGAACATCAAGGCGCCGGCGATCATTGTACCCTCCACCAAGCATTACTCCTGGGTGAAGTCCGCCGCCGTACTTGGCCTGGGCGGCGGTCAGAAAGGCTTGACCGAAGCGCAGATGGCGGACATCAACGTGATTGGCGACGACGCCGTGCTGAATGTCTATGTGGACGAAGAAGGCAGAGTAAAAACCGATCTGCTGCAGGCCGTGTTGAACACCTGCAAGCAGAATAAAAAGCCCATCCTGATGAATGTGGCGGTATTCGGCTCCACCGAAGAAGGCGCGGTGGACCCGGTGGAAAAAATTCTGCAAATCCGCGAAGACTTCCGTCGCGACGCCGAGCCATTCGAGTATGCGGTGCATACCGACGGCGCCTGGGGCGGCTACTTCATGGCCTGTATCCGCAAGCCGTTCGAGATGGGTTCCGAGCCACAACAGGGCAAGCTGGCCACAGATCAGTTTGACAATGGCGACACCTGGTTCAGAGCGTCCGTGTACGAAAGTATGGCCCATGTGCATCGTTGCGACAGCGCCACGATCGATCCGCACAAAATGGGTTACATCCCCTACCCGGCGGGCAGCCTGACTTACCGCAATGAGAAAATCATCAACCTGCTAAGCTTCAGCGCGCCTTACATCAGCTCGGAAGGCGACAGCGACAGCATCAACACCCGCAATATCGGCGAGTCCGGCCTGGAAGGCTCCAAACCGGGCGCGGCGGCGACGGCGGTTTACCTCAGCCATCAAACCATCCGTCCAGACAAGCGCGGCTATGGCCATATCATCAATCAGAGCATGTTGAACTCGAAGTTGTTCTATCTGTATCTGGCGACCATGGACATCGCCTTCCCGGACGACAAGTTCGATCTGGTGCTGCTGACTCCCATGCCCAAAGAACAGGAAATGCAGCGTAAAGCCATCGCTGAGATGTTGTGGAAACGTCAGGTCTCCAAGCGTGACCTGTTGCAGCATCGGGAGATCAGCTCATTCCTGCGCAAAATCTCCGGCGACCAGAATATCGTGGACTATGTGTTCGTCGACAAGAATGACCGCTCTGTGGAGCGGACGCTGCAGCTCAACAACGCCCTGTTTGACAAGCTCAGCGTGCCGCCGGGACAACCGGTATCTCCAGATCAAGTGTTCGTGTCCATGACCACTTTCAACCGGGATGACTACGGCAATGACTTTATGAACGCCCTGGGCGAGCGTCTGTTTGAGAACCCCCAGCAAGTAAACGCCATTCCCTGCATCCGCTCGGTGATCCTGGACCCATGGGCGATCTATACCCATGAGCATGATCAAATGGGGCTGTATAACTTCTTTACCGATATTTTCCTGCCGAAGTTGAGAAAAGAAGTGAATCTGTTGTGCGGGCAATAATCGTCTGACTCAACAGATACTAGGTTGTAAGCACATGCAGTGACGTATCTTCCACGCGGCCGCGCCTTCCCGGTCGCGTGTCTTTTTGCGCCATCGTTTTCTGGATGGGTCTCAGGCGTAACCGTAGTTATTCTTGCCCTTGCGTTTAATCTGATACATCGCCGCATCCGCATTGCGCAGTAATGCTTCCGGGTCATCGCCATTTTGCGGATAGGACGCCACGCCAATACTGGCCCCGATATAGACTTCCACTTCGCTGCCGTCGTTTGAAGTCACCGTCACCGGCATGGAGAGCGTCTTGATAATCTGATGGGCGATCACGCCGGCATGCTCACGACGTTGCAGATCCGGGATCAGCACGATGAATTCGTCGCCGCCAATTGTCCGATGCTCGCACAGAGGATTGCAGGCGCACCGCTACCTCCTTCAAAAGACAGCCGCCGCCGTCATGGCCATGCTGGTCATTCACCGCCTTAAACCCGTCCAGATCGATGAACAACAACGCCGCGATGGCCTCATTGCGCCTGGCGACGGCGATCATGCGGCCGAGCCGGTCCTTGCACAAGCGCACCGTAGGCACGCCGGTCAGCGCATCGTAATGCGCCAGCTTTTTAAGTTCCGCCTTGGCTTTTTCCGACTCATCCAGGGCGTTCTGCAATGCGCTGATATCGTATTCGGACACCAGTATCACGTATTCTCCGCTCACCGGATGCCGGCTGGCGCGCATATCCACCGTGTGCTTGCGAACGCCGCGACGGGTGATCATCAAGTGGTCCTGCGAACTGTCCAGCAACGCCTGCCCTTGACGCAGCCTTTCTCTGCCTTCCTCCAGATCATGAAAGCGGCTTTCGAACACGGAAACCCCTGTCGGCGCCCCCTCTCTCACCGCATACCCATAGAGTTCTGTGGCGGCGGGATTTTCAAACAATGGCTGTCCGTCCAGAGAGAAACTTGTCACAGCGACCGAGGTGTAATGTATCGCCTCCGCAAACAGGCATTGCTCCGGGTTGTCTCCCGCCTCCCCGCCGCCGGAAATAAACGCAATGGTCCCGCGATGACGCTCAGGCCCCAACAGAACCGCTTTGTGACGAATATGCAGGCGCGTAGGTTGCTCGTTGGGATAGGCGGTCCAGGGATCGACGGATACGCCTTCCAGCGCCGCCTTTTCGAAGGTCTGCTGCATGCGGCGTCGCGCGCTGGCGGTATCCCCCGACATGTCCTTGTCGATCACCTGCTGGACGTTATCCAGCCCCCAGAACGCCACGCCCGCCGCATTGGCCCACCAGAAAGCGTGCACATCCAGGTCGAAAATAAAGATCACATCGGGATGCAAATCAAAGAACGCAACGTCAGCGCGGGACTCCAATACCGGAAGGCGACTGATATCAATGTCTTTGTACAAAGGACACGCTCCTTCCGGCCACTGCGACAAGGCCCCGGCTTCATGGTTGTAAAGGAAGTCCAAGATCCCTGTCCGCTCATCCTTGTGACCGACTATGTATAAGAATTAGTCAGAAATGGTGGAAGCGCCAGTTATGGGCAGGCCAATTCACAGTATCCGGAACCGCCCATGCAGTAGGTTTGTCGCCAGGTTGGCAGGTTGGCAGGTCAGCAGGTCAGCAGGTCAGCAGGTCGGAAAAGCGCAGCGCCTTCCGACACACCAAGTCAGTAGTCCAAGCGGCGCTTTCGATTGAACGACATTTGTTGCGCATGGTGCGTCTCCCCTGAGATAGACTCCACGCCCACGTTGGATGGCGCTTTGCTTATCCAACCTACGGATAGCCTCGGAGGCGCGTAAACCTGGGGAAAGTGAGGATGTTAGGCGGTCTGTGGAACCGTCACTAATATGGGCTGTCCGTTGGTGATCACCATCGTATGTTCAAACTGGGCGGATAAATTCCCTGCGGCGCCAACCAGGGTCCAGCCGTCGCTGGCTTCCGTGACATGTTTACTCTTGGTGGACAGGAAGGGCTCGATGGTGATGACCAGTCCTTTGTGCAGGCGTCGTTCTTCACGCGGGTCGTAATAGCCGAGAATCTCTTTGGGTTCTTCATGCAAACTGCGCCCAACGCCATGGCTGCACAGATTTCTGATAATTTTGAAGCCTTTGTCCTTAGCGACTTTCTGGATCTCCTTGCCGATGACATTCAGATTCTCCCCCGCTCGCGCTTTCGCCGCGGCGTTGCGCAACGCCAGCTTCGTCGCGTGTAACAACCGGTCTTTTTGAGGCGTGGATGGCGGCACGATAAAAGTGCCCCCTGTGTCTGCGAAATAACCGTTCTTTTCGCCCGAAACATCAATATTGACGATATCTCCGGGACGAATAACGCGACCGCCCGGAATGCCGTGCGCCGCTTCCTCATTCACGCTGATGCAGGTGTAACCGGGAAAGTTATAAGACACCAACGGAGCCGACTCGGCCTCATATTTTTCAAACAATCCCTTGCCGATCTGATCCAGCTCCCCAGTCGTCATCCCCGGCTCGGTGCGCGTTATCATCTCCTGCAAAATCGTCGCGACAATGCCGCCGATATGTTTCAGGTGAAGTAAGTCTTGCTCTGTTTCTATGGTCATCGACCGGCTCCTCAGGTGCTTGGATTATCTCGCACTCATACCAAAAGTCATTGAAAAGATAAACAAAATGGACGTTTTTTCCTATATAGTCCGCCACAAATACGCTAATTTTGAAATGATAAAGGCGGCTTTTCCCGTACTTTTTACTTGTAGGCGGCCTTAGGGGTTGGACGTGATCAATAGCAGTGAGAATTACCAAAGAGCATTCGAGTTCTTAAGAGACTATATTCCAGATAGTCAGCCGCCACGCCTTCCCTATGCACTCAGAGAGCTTAAACAGCTTCCTGAGCTTTATCTCTCGGATCGACTGTTAGAGGACCTTTCCCCCGCCATCAGCGCTTTTCAAAAGTTAGAGCGACTCAGCCTGTCAGGTAATCAACTGCGACAATTGCCAGAAACGATAGGTAAATTATCCAGTCTTAATCACTTGTATTTGGATAGCAACAAACTGACAAGCCTGCCATCTTCGATCGGAAGTCTATCTCGGCTAAAAAGCCTGACGCTCTTCGATAATAGTCTGGAGAAGCTACCAAGAGAGGTTGGCGATCTGGCGGAGCTTGAACTTCTATCGCTGGGTCAGAACGCTCTTAGTACGCTACCTAACGAAATAGGCGGGCTGTCCAAATTGAGCCTACTGTACTTACATAACAACCGCTTGGTAGCGCTGCCCGAAACTATAGGGCGCATGCATTCACTCAGCACGCTGGAGCTGGATTACAACAAGCTGGAGCAGCTTCCCCAAAGTATTGGAGACCTTTCCGCATTAGGCTCCCTATCTCTAATTGGCAATCAATTCAGATCTGTTCCTGAAGTTCTTTTGCAACTTGAAAAACTGGCCTATTTGTCTATTGATATCAGTAGTATCGCCACCTCAACAGACCTTCCGCGTAATGTTTCTCATTTATGCCTCAGCCTTGATACGGATAACATAGACCAAGCGCTAATGCGCCTGGAAAAATTCGCTGGCGTTAGATCTCTCTCACTGAAAACTCATAATAGGGAGACATTGCCGCCGACGATTGGGTTACTGAAGAACCTTCCCAACCTGGTGGGATTAGATCTAAGCTTTAACAAGCTCAAGAAATTGCCTCCAGAAATCGGCGAGATAACCCAGTTAACGCACCTGCATCTGAATGACAACCAGTTCACTGAGGCGCCATCAGAAATTCTGAACCTGAAGCAGCTGAAAGAATTAAACATTTACCGCAACAACATCCCTGAAGAACAACAACGAAAGCTGTGCGATCAACTGGACGCCGAGTTGGGAATCATATTGTTTGATTAAGCCCAGCCGTCGCTTCTATCACCACCGAAACACTAACGGCAAATGAGGCCGGAAGTCGTGATGCTTTCCCTCTCTTTCGTGATCAAAGCCTATTTCCAATAGATTCTCGTCTCCCACCGTCATTTCAAATCCGCTCACAGTGGTCGCCTGAATGGCGGCGTCGGAGGGCGTTTCTCTATTGGGGGATGTCACACGCACTCGTGTTATTTCCCTGAAACCGGTAGCGTGCGCCAACGGCTGGGCGCGCTCTGGGGCGGCTTGGTCTGGTCTGGCGGCAAACCCCAGGTAGAACCACATGGGTTCGCTTAATGGCGATTCCCCGACTTCCACGCGCAGTGTTTCCGGCAGGTATTGGGGGTGGTAGTCCCAGCTTTTGAACGGCGCAGGGCCTCGCTTCTTGCCTGCCTCAGGTCGAAAGCAGACGCCAAATGGTGAAACGCCTGCACCGCATTGGGTGAGTCGTTCCAGAAGCATAGTAGGCCGCGTCAGCTCACTGCCCGCTTCTTGGGGATCGTTTAAATACAACAGTTCGATAAAAGCGTTGTGAAAGAAAAAGCGACGATTGGCGGTGCCCTGGCCTGGGTGCGTATTCGCAGAGCCTTCCGTCAAACCAAAGGCGGTCAGCAAATCCCCTTCAGGGGCTTTTTCCGTTACGCAGATAAAAATATGGTCCAATTCCATGGCGATGCTCTTCGTTCAATGAAAGTTCTGGACGCCTAGTTTGCCGGCTCTTCCTTACGCGACCGGAACCGAAGCCAGCTCACCAGCTTTCTGAGTCCATGGATTATTGCAAAATATCCCAGATATTGAGCGAGTATTCCCGCAATTATCAGTGGCAAGCTAGTGTGAATAACGTTTTCCAATAGCGAAACAATCAACCCTCCCGGCGCCAAAAAGACAACAAGAAAAGTGAAAGAGCCATGCAACATCGCATAGCTGAAATAGACGGCAAAAAGAGTGATTGGAATACTGATTAAGGCCCACAGGGCGGATTTACGGACATCCTTCATTCTTCATCCTTATCAATATGGCAGGGTAGCGTTATAACGCTTTTGAGGGGATTCAACAATCGTCGATTGTTGCGGCCGCCAGGAGATGCGCCTCCCGTCGAATACGAAAACCTGTATTATCAACAAGCCGAGTCTGCAGTTGCATGACTCAAATAAAATTGCCTCCGACAAAACCGGAGGGATTCAGGTAGGATGCGTAAGAAAAGCCACTATCACTATTAATCAGGCAGACAAATAGCTTCCTTCTATTTGTCTGCAACGACAGGGCCTGCCCATGTCAGGCCCTGTCTCCCGCGGCTAACAGTCGCGCAGGCGCATCCATGCGCCAGATATTAACATGTCAATATCATTGCCATATTAATATAGAAGGATAGTGGCTACAGATATTAGATAGCAGCTATAGATAGTTGGTACCTACTGTTGTCTTATGAATATGCTACTGTCGCCTTATTAATAAAAATGGAAATAGCGGACACAGTAATAACCGCTATCATAGCCATCATCCGTACGATCTTGTGAAGACACATTCCAATCTAAGAATTCATTAAGAAAGGAATCTATATTTGTCGTATTGATCTTGCAGAGAGCATGCTTGTCCGTATCATCATTAATGCCGTTACCGGGGCGCTCAAGCCTTACTCGCTCAAAATAGGTCCCGAGCACTTTGCCTCCGGTTGTCAAGATGCTCAGCTCAAGGTTATGGTATTCACGTTTCCCCTTTTTAACGAAACTATCGTATTTAAGATATTTGTCGCGGTCTGTCAGGGGAGGGTTGACGATAAACGTTTCGATTCGGTTACGGGACTGAAAGCCTTGACCTGGCTGTAGCCACATTTCGTCGTAGATAACGCCATTTTCAGACAGCTTTATGTACAGTGTTTGTCCCGTATCATTGGTGAAACCATAGTAAGCGCGCCCGTGAGCGCCTTCTTCCGCCGTTGCTTGAAAGGGTAAAGTTGCGAGAAGCCCCAGGCCAGCCAATGTAGCGCAATTCTTGATGATGCGTTTCATTTGTTTTCTATCCTTTGTTTATTAAGTTATTGATCCGATTAGATATAAATCCAACTTCATCTGACGCTTAAAGTACGCTCTAACCCTCAAGAAGAAGGTTGGTAACTTCAGCGGGCGGCATTCTACAATTTAAAAAAGGAATGATTAGACCTCGTTTGGAAACAGAATGTTTTCAAAATCAGTACATATCTGATCTTGTTTGTGTGGAGCCCAGAGGTTATGCATAGAAAGATGCAGAGGTCGAGCCGCATAGGCGGATCTACAGAATGCCGGACTCAAGCACAAAATCTATAAATGCCCGTACTCTACGTTTGACCGATTTCCGATCCGGGTACACCAGCCATAATTGATTCTCGTTACTTATCCACTCTTCAAATAAGGATACGAGACTAGCTTCTGCAATATGTTTGGCTACAAAAAAATCAGAACAATAGAGAATACCTGCATGTCGGTGGCAGGCTTGTACGAGGGTGGTGACGCTATCTGAGTATATGCAGGCATTAATCTCTAATTGGAGTACCTGTTGGTTTTGCGGATTTTTGAACGACCATACTGCATTTTTGGGGGAAAGTTGATCCGAATAGGCGAGGCAGGACAATCGAGTGATATCTTGGATTTCCTTCGGGCTATGTGTTTTGATGAATTGAGGGCTCGCACATAAACGGTATGGTGCGCGTCTAAGTGGTCGAGCGATAAGGTTTGGATCTATGGTGGGAGATAATCGGAATGCCAAGTCGAACGGCTGCTCAACCAGATCAATGCACTGTATGGAAACATTGGTGACGAAAGTGACGTCAGGGTGTAACTGCTGGAACTTGCATATTGGTTCCATCAGCAGTGATTCTCCAATTCCAGGAGGTAAGGATACAACAATAGGCCCGGATAAGTGCTCTTGTGTTTCGATGACCAATTGATCATTTTGCTCTAATGTCTTTAGCAATTTCGTTGAATGTTCGAAATAAACTTCACCCGCACTTGTCAGCACTAAGCGTCGGTTACTCCGATGCAACAATGTTACCCCAAGACGAGTTTCAAGGTGGGTGATCTTCTTGCTGATATTTGATTTGGTTGTACCTAAGTATTCGGCTGCCGATGTGAATGAACCATACTTGGCCGCAGTAACGAATTCTTGAATGCCGATCCATTTATCCATATGCACTATTCTGTATTTCCGGTACGAGGTTGGAGAACCCTCTGTAGTCTTAGCCCTGATTAAATTTTAGTGAAAATAGGGGTGGCCGCTCTTCGCATTAAAAATCAAGCGTTATACCACAATACATCATGTTTCCATGATGATGTCTTCTGCTGTGTTATTAATATGGCAATGATATTGACATGTTAATATCTGGCGCATGGATGCGCCTGCGCGGCGGCTAGCCGCGGGAGACAGGGCCTGACATGGGCAGGCCCTGTCGTTGCAGACAAATAGAAGGAAGCTATTTGACTGCCTAATTAATAGTAACTTTTCCCCTGCAGTCGTTACTTAATCGGATGAAATTCTATTAAGGGTCCTCTTGCAATTATCACAATAACTTGATTTCCTTAGCTTATTCTCAATCAAAATTTTTTCATTTCGCTCTGTCGAAATTCGCATTCGCCGTTCGACAAGGTGTAAATCCCCACTCTATTCCAGGCTTCCATATGCCTGCCGGCGTCCATTGGCGACAACCGGGACACAGGGATTTGACAGGTTTATGATCATATTTTCGCGACAAGGTCCGATATTTGGCGAAAGTGGTCCAACGCTTTAACTCACTTTGCAGAGGAAGTGCATATGCTTAAAAAGCTCCTATGGGTGTTCGCTGGCCTTGTCGTCGTGGCGCTCATCGTTGGGGGAATCGTCCAGGTCAAGATGCAGCAGTTCGACACTATGGGGACCGCCGCAGCGCAGATGACCATGCCGCCGACGCCGGTCAACACCTATACCGTCGAACAGTCGCAATGGCGTCCGCGCGTCTCCTTGGTGGGTTCCGTCAAACCGGTGCAGGGAACGGTAATCAACACCGAAATTGATGGGACGGTGAAAGAAATCAAATTCTCCGCTGGCGCGGACGTGAAAGCCGGCGATGTTCTGGTGCTGTTCGACGATGAGATCGAGCGGGCCGAGTTACGGGAGGCGGAAGTAGCCGCCGACCGCGCCCAGTTAAGCCTGACTCGCGCCAAAGAACTGAGCAAGACGCGCAATATCTCCCAGCTGGAATTCGACAACGCGGAAAACGACGTAAAGCAGGCGCAGGCGCGACTGAATTACAACCGCGCCGTGATCGCCAAGAAAACGTTGCGCGCTCCATTCGACGGCAAGTTGGGTATTCGCCAGATCAGCGTCGGTCAGTTCCTGAACAGGGGCACGCCCGTGGTGTCCCTGCAATCGCTGAATCCGGTGTATGTGGAGTTTTCGCTGTCGCAACGGCGTCTGGGGGAGCTGGCGGAAGGCCTGAAAGTGGAAGTCGTCACCGATGCTTATCCAGAGCAAAAGTTTGTCGGCAAAATCACCGCATTCAACCCGGACATCGACCCCAACACTCGGAACGTGCGGGTGCAGGCGACGCTGGACAATCCTGAGGGCAAACTGCGTCCAGGCATGTTCGTCGCGATTGAGATGATTCTGGCGCAGGCGCGAGACGTGCTTTTCATTCCTTCCACTGCTGTGTTGCACGGCCCTTACGGTTCCTCCATCTACGTGGTCGATAAAGGCGAAGCCAAAGACGGCGGCGACGCCCCTTTGGTATTACGTCAACAACTGGTGCGACTGGGAGAGACCCAGGGCGATTTTGTGATCGTGGTCGAAGGCGTGAAACCCGGCGATCAGATCGTTTCCACCGGCTCGTTCAAGCTGATGCCCGGCATGTCCGTGGTGATTGACAATAAACTGGCGCCGGATTTCAAACTTAATCCGCAACCCAAGAATACCTGACAGGGCCGCCGATTATGAAAGCTTTTACCGACATATTCGTGCGGCGTCCGGTGCTGGCCCTGGTGGTCAACATCGTCATCATCATCGCCGGCGTTCAGGCCTGGAACTCACTCAGCGTAAGACAGTACCCACAGAGCGAGAACGCTTCCGTCACAGTGGCCACCACATACGTGGGCGCCAGCGCGGACGTAGTGAGGGGGTTTGTCACCACCGCGATTGAGCGCGCTATCGCTTCCGCGGACGGGGTGGATTACATCGAATCCAAGAGTATGCTGGGCCTGTCCCTGGTGACGGCGCGCCTTAAGCTCAACTACGATCCGACCAAGGCGCTGGCTGACATCACCGCCAAAGTGAATCAGGTGCGCAATGAACTGCCCGCCGGCTCGGAGCTGCCCGCGATCAGCGTGCAATCCGCCGACTCGGAGTTCGCCGCCGCTTATCTCAGCTTCTGGTCCGAGTCGTTGTCGCAGAGCGAAATCACCGACTATCTGGTGCGGGTGGTGCAGCCGCGACTGGCGGCCTTGTCCGGCGTACAGCGGGCGGATATTTTCGGCGCCCGCACTTTCGCCATGCGCATCTGGCTGAAGCCGGACCACATGGCGGCGCTGAACATCAGCCCCACGCAAGTACGCGACGCCCTCGCCGTTAACAACTATCTGGCGCCGGTGGGCAGCACCAAAGGCAGTTTCGTACAGACTTATCTGACCGCCAATACCGACCTGCATACGGTTGAGCAGTTTCAGGAGCTGGTGATCCGCCAGGAGAATGACACCATCATCCGTCTGCAGGATATCGCCGACGTGGAATTGGGCGCCGAGGAATACGACACCGAAGTCAGCTTCAACGGCCAGACCGCCGTGTTCATGGGCATCTTCCCGCTTCCCAGCGCCAATACCATCGAAGTAGTGGAGCGGGTGCGCAAGGATCTGGAAGCCATTAAGGAAGACCTGCCTCCCGGCCTGCAGGGCGGCATCGGTTATGACGCCTCGGAATACATCAACAACGCCATTCATGAAGTGGTGGGCACCCTCACCGACACGTTGTTGATCGTGGTAGTGGTGATCTTCCTGTTCCTGGGCTCTTTCCGTTCCGTGCTGGTGCCCATCGTGGCGATTCCCGTCTCGTTGATCGGCGCTATCTTTTTGATGCAGATGTTCGGGTTCACGCTAAACCTGCTCACGCTGCTGGCGATAGTGCTTTCCGTGGGGCTGGTGGTGGACGACGCCATCGTCGTGGTGGAGAACGTCGAACGGCATCTGCGGGAAGGCCGCAGTCCGGTGGAAGCCGCGCGTATCGGCGCGCGAGAGTTGATCGGCCCGGTCATCGCCATGACCATCACCCTGGCGGCGGTGTACACCCCTATCGGTTTACAGGGCGGCCTTACCGGCGCGCTGTTCCGTGAGTTCGCTTTGACCCTGGCGGGGGCGGTGACTATCTCAGGCATCGTCGCCCTCACTTTGTCGCCCATGATGAGCGCCAAGTTGCTGCGCAGCGCAGAGAGCGAGGAAAAAGGCTTCACGGGCTGGGTCAACCACCGTTTCGATCGTCTGCGCGACGGGTATGGCAAAGTGCTGGAAAAAGTGCTGCGCGCGCGTCCGGCGGTTTACACCATCTGGGCGGGGCTCAGTCTGATGGTGATCCCCATGTATATGTTTTCACCCAAAGAACTGGCGCCGCTGGAAGACCAGGGCTTTATGTTCGGCATCATCAACAACGCCGCCAATGCGTCGGCGGACCAGAAAGCGCACTTCGGTCATGCGGCGGAACAAATCTTTCTGAACGCGCCAGAACGCGATCTGACTTTCCAGATACTGCTGTCGCCTTCCGACCCTTTTGCGGCGGCGCTGGGCGTCGGCGGCTTCAGCGGCATGGTGGTGAAGCCATGGAATCAACGGGATCGCTCTATCGCTGAGATCGTGATGGATATGCAGAATCAGCTGAACGCGATACCTGGTTTGCAGGTATTCGCGGCGCAACCGCCCGCCCTGCCCGGCGGCAGCAACTTCCCGGTGGAGTTCGTGATCGCCTCCACTGCGGAGCCGGAGCAGATGTTGCAGTTTGCGCAACAACTGCAAATGAAAGCCATGGAAAGCGGCCTGTTCTACTTCCCGCCGGATATCGACCTGAAGTACGACCAGCCGCAGTCTGAAGTGGTCATTGACCATCGCAAAGTGGCGGCGCTGGGCCTTAACAACGCGCAGATTGGCGCAGACTTGAGCGCGGCTCTGGGCGGCAATTACGTCAATCGTCTGAACATGGACGGACGCGCCTACAAGGTCATCCCGCAAGTGTCGCGAGTGGAGCGCTTGAATCCGGATCAGCTTAAGGACATTTATGTTTCCGGCCCCGAAGGGCAATTGATGCCGCTCAGCGCCGTAGCCACGATTACGGACAGCACTGTGCCGCGCTCGTTGAACCGCTTTCAACAGCTTAATGCGGTGAAGCTGTCCGGCATGACCGCACAATTGGACGAGGGCTTGAAAGCGCTGGAAAAAGCGGCGGAAGAAATCCTGCCGCCGGGCTACACCATCAACTACACCGGCGAGTCCCGTCAGCTGCGCACGGAGGGAGGCAAGTTCCTGCCCGCGCTGGGACTGGCCATTCTGATGATCTTCCTGGTGCTGTCGGTGCAGTTCAATTCCTTCCGCGACCCGTTTGTGATTCTGTTGGGCTCCGCCCCATTAGCCATGTTCGGCGCCCTGCTCTTCACCACCTTGAAGATGCCAGACCCGAATATGCCGTACTGGACCAACGGCTGGACCACCACCATGAACATCTACGCTCAGGTGGGGCTGGTGACCCTGGTCGGTTTGATCTCCAAAAACGGCATTCTTATCGTGGAGTTCGCCAACAAACTGCAAATGCAGGGCATGGATAAACTCAACGCCGTACATCAGGCCGCCATGACCCGTCTGCGCCCGGTGTTGATGACCTCCGTCGCCACCGTGGCGGGCCACTTCCCGCTGACCCTGGTGGAAGGCCCCGGCGCCGCCGCCCGTAACTCCATCGGCCTGGTGCTGGTGGGCGGCATGGCCATCGGCACGTTGTTCACGCTGTTTGTGACGCCGGCGTTGTATGTGCTGTTGGCGCGGCAGCATAAGGACGATCCCGTCGCCGAAGAAATCGAGTCCGGCCACGCTCAGCCGGCGCCAGGCTAAGCAATCAGCCTGCTTTGCAATCTGGCGGACAAACAGATTCCCTGTATTTGTCCGCCAGCGACAGGGCCTGCTTCCAGCAGGCCTTTTCGTACGCTCCCCAGCAAGTCCCGACGTTTCCCTTATCAACGCCCATAGCGCTAGCTGGCGCCGTCTTTCTGCTGTTTCTGCTGCGGTACGGCGGACTGGCTTTCTCATGCAGGTGAAAACCATGCATTCCCGGCTCCAGTCCTTCGAGAATCGGCCGGATTAATACGCCATGAGACGTGGGCTCCAGAATAACGGCGCCTATTTTATCTCCAACGTCCTGGTCGCTGATTTTGCTGACGGAAACCCGGATGGCGTTTTGCGCATGAGCGCCCAACGCGCCGCTCAGCGCAAGAGTCGCGGCGGCGATGGTTTCGGTTCATCGTCCATGAGTGCGGCCTTCGCTGGCGCCTTTAGAAAATCGCCCGATGTAAATCCGACTTGCAGTGTTGTCCAGGATCACCCTGATTATTGCCGACCCGCGTCCAATGGCTCTTGACGTTATCGGTCATAACAGAAGTCGCTCCCGCGCTGGAAAAAGCTTCATGCAAGGCTTTCTGTGGCATTCTCGGATTGTTATGGTGGCTGTATGTCCAGAAATTAAGTTCGCCGCTGTACGCCAGCGCGTCTGCGGCTTCCCTGAGAGCAACGCAGACGTTTTGGTATAACGCCTGATTCCCATTCACCAAGGCCTGCGGCGACGGGATTTGCGCATCCCCCACATCCAGATTCTTGACATAGACGTCACGCAACAGGGTATCCGCCGTCACATTGAAAAAGAACATCCCCACACGAACGGCCTGAACGATGTCTTGCGTTCGCGTTGCGTCCACACTGAAAACCCAGACTTCGCGACTGTCTACGACAGCGGCCTCTACGTTTTCGCCGCGTATCCAGGCAAGAAACGGAAATGGAAAGCCGTAAACATGGCAGGTCGCCCGCCACTCTTCAAATGAGAGCAAGCTGCTCCTTACCACAACGTTTTTTTCTTGCGCCTCTTTATCCAATGCGAGAGAAACGCTGGTTTTGCAGTCATAACGCCCCTCGGCGAGGGTCAACGCTCCCCTAACCTTCTTCATGGCCAAGCTCTTCACCATATTCCAATGCTTCAGAGGAGATGCCGCCAACATAGTAGATACAGTCATTCTCCAAAGCCTGTGACGCGGTGACGCCAAGCTCAGGCTCGTTCAGAGACGGCTCATGAATAGGTCCTCCTATGCCAATAGGTCCTTTGTACTGTTCGCACTTCCACAGGTCCATCAACGTCATTTTGCTTTCAGCCAGATACTTGTCGAACAGATCCAGCGCTTCTCTCATGGACGTGGCGGGAACCACGCCAACGCCAACCATGTACTCAGACCCATCTAAATTCATTGGCGAGAAAGGGTCCATGGAAGCTCGATGGTAGAGCAGCCAGGCGGACACTATTTCCATAAACGCTCCTCAAAACTCATTACTGTATGCGGCATAACATTCCCCTTTATCACAGAACGTTAAAACTTCATAAATATTAACGTGGCAATGATATTAGCATGTTATTAATCAGGCGCAGGGATGCGCCTGCGCGGCGGCTGGCCGCGGGAGACAGGGCCTGACATGTGCAGGTCCTGTCGTTGCAGACAAATAGCTTCCTTCTATTTATCCGCCTGATTAATAATAACGTCGTATATCAGGTAAGCTATACTTTTCTACAAACGCATGACCACCACAAACCATGGCGCCAGGGGCCGCTCATGTGCGGTTCAATGCCGCACCACGCTTTATCTGAAAGGGTGAATCTTTATGAAGCATAGGACCTGGAAGATAATGGGCGTCCTCGCCCTTATTGTCTCTGTGATGTTAAGTTCCAGGCCGGTTTTCGCGGAAAAAAAAGCGCTCGTGGTTGCTGGCGATGAGGAAAAGAAAGGCGGCTATCTGGTTGAAATTACCCAGGCCGCCTTCAGCAGAGTGGGCTACGCCACCGATTTTCGTTTTGTTCCCTGGTCCAGGGCGCTCACCAAAAGCATCGCCGGGGAATACGATGTATTGCTGGCCGCCTACTACACCCACGAACGCGCGGAGAAGCTGTTGTATTCCAAACCCATCGGCGTCGCCGAGGTCATGTTGCTGCAGCGAAAAGGCAGCGATATCACCTACCGCAAGCTCGAAGATTTAAAGCCCTACCGGATCGGCCATATCAGCAACTCCAAAGTCAGCCCTGAATTCGACAAGGCGGAAGCGGAATATCTGAACATTGAATACGCGTTCGACGCCGAAACCAATATTCGCAAACTGCTGGCGGGAAGGCTTGATCTGATGGTGGAGAAAAAGCAACGGATCGTGCAACTGGTGAATACTGAGTTCGCCTCCGAGGCCCATAAGCTGGCGTTTGTGAACCCTCCCCTGCACATCAATTACTTCCACAACTGCGTAACAAAGATAAATCCCGACCATCAAAAAATCATCCACGACTTCAACCTGGGTCTGGATATCATTCGCAAAGACGGCACCGAAGCCCGCATCCTGAAGAAACACGGGGAAGACAAGCAAGACCTGTAGCTGCTCCTGCTCATTTCGAATATATGCCCCATGGCGTCCGTTTCGGCGTAACGGGGAAACAGCCCGTAGCGAACTCCGTTTCCAGTTTCAAAGCCCTGCTATTATTAATCAGACGCATCCATGCGCCTGATTATTAACATGTCAATATGGCTGCTCTGCATTGGTTTCCTGCACCCCCGCGCCCTGCCACTTTGCGTTGATCTTGTAAAAAATCCCTTTCTCTACAATGCGTCGTTTGCCCGCATCGAAAACGCCCAACAGTTTTTCTCCGTCAGGGTTTTTCTTGGCGCTGACGGCGAATTCGTCGGTGGAGTCGAACACGGGAAGTTTTTTGTAATGATTGCGCCAGTTCGCCTGCTGCAGGGCGTAGTCGAAGTTCAGCTCATATCCGGCGAGACCGTCCAGGTGCCCTTTGTCCAGCATGGCGAAGCCTTGCAGAATCTCGCCCACGTCATACTTGACGATGCGGGACTGCCGCTCCCATTCCAGACCGTAATTCCAACCCCGCAACACGCCGATGGTTTTACCTTCCAAAGACGCCAGCCCATTCCAGCGCAGCTTGGCGTCCGGCTTTATATAGATCAGGAAGTCCACATGATTGATGGCCTCCTTGGAGTAATTGAAGTAGCTGGCGCGTTCCTGATTGAATCCAGTGGGAAACAGGATGTCCAGCTTGCCGGCCTTCACTTGATCGAAGGCGCGAATCCAGGGATAGATATAAAGTTGAATGGTGTAGCCCATTTCATGATAACTCTCCCTCAGAACATCCCAGCTATATCCTTGCAGACGATCTGAGTCCAGGCCTGGCGGAATGGTTTCCCGTTGCACTTTTTCAGCAAAACGCTTATCGAAAGTGAATGGCGGGTTATTGGTCAGGGTGGCGACCCTCACCAGTTTTTCCGCATCCGGTTCGTCAAAATGATCTTTCGCCCAGGAAAAAGGCGCGCCCAAGAGCAAAACGGTGAAAACTAGAATCAAAATCTGCACAGGCATCCCCCGCGTGTCGACGACGATAGACCCCAAGCTGGTTTCATCCCGAACGGCGACGAGGGGGCGCAACGTCGCCGTGATGAACGTCCGTGCTTACTTGCCAGTATAGACCTTCAACAGCGCTTGAGCCTTGTCATTGCGCCGCCTCATTTGGCAGTGGGTCCGGTGAAGCGACTGGGTTTGACCACCCGTCGCTCGGGGCGATAGGCGTCCGTAACTTCGAAAAACACATCGCTGGAGCGTTGCAGAATCTGACTCGGGCGCATCGATAAGGTTACGGGAACGCGGACGGAGCTTTCCGGCCCGACCTGTATCCTGCGCTCGCCGCCCATCGCCAGCCCTTCCAGACCCGACGCGCTGATCAGGAACGTTTTTGGTTCATTTTCTTTATTAAGAATATCCAGTATGTAGCCGTTTTCTATACGGTTTTCTGAATTGTAGCGAAACAGTCCCCGGTCCTTGGCCACATCCAGGGACAGCAGCGGCCGCGTCGCCATTACCCAGGAAAACACCCCGATCATCAGCAATAACACCGCCGCATACCCTACCAGCCGAGGCCGCAGAATACGCGCTTTTTCCCCTCGCAATGCACGCTCGCCGGTATAGCGCACCAGACCCGCGTCATAGCCCATCTTCTGCATGACCGTATCACAGGCGTCGATACAGGCCGCACATCCGATGCACTCCATTTGCAGTCCGTCACGGATATCAATGCCGGTGGGACACACCTGCACGCACAGGCTGCAATCGACGCAATCCCCCAGTCCTTGCGCGCGGTAGTTCGCGTTTTTCTTGCGCGGACCGCGGGATTCGCCTCTGGCGGCGTCATAGGTGACCACCAGAGAATCTTCGTCCAGCATGGATGACTGAAATCGTCCGTAGGGACACATGTGGAAGCACACCTGTTCCCGCAACCAGCCCGCGTTCAGATAGGTGGCCACCGTGAAAAAGCCGATCCAGAACAGACTCCAGCCGCCGACCTGCAACGTGGCCAGATCCGCCGCCAGGGCGCGAATGGGCGTGAAGTAACCGACAAAGGTCACCGCCGTGGCCACACTGATGACGACCCACAGCCCGTGTTTGAGGATACGTCGAGTCGCTTTGTCCAGGCTTGGGGGCGCTTTATCCAGCTTGATACGCTGGTTACGGTCTCCCTCCGTGACCTTCTCCGCCCACATGAACACCCAGGTCCACATGCTTTGCGGACAGGCGTAGCCGCACCAGGCGCGTCCCGCGAACACGGTCAGAAAGAACAGGCCGAAAGCGCTGATGATGAGAATGCCGGAAAGCAGGATGAAGTCCTGGGGCCAGAAGGTGTTTCCGAAAATATGAAACTTGCGCGACGCAATATCCCACAGCACCGCCTGTCGTCCTCCCCAGTTCAGCCAGGCTACGCCGAAATACAAAGAGAACAGAAGGAATCCGCCCAACAGGCGCAGGCGCCTGTATCTTCCACTGAAACTTCGGGTATGAACCTTGGTTCGGGATTCATACAGATCAACCGTCACCGCATCAACATTGTGAACCGGGATATGCTCGCTCATTCGCCGCCACCGTCCTTTTTACTTCCAAACGTTTGGCGGGATTATTCAGGGGAGCGCGACAAACAAACAGTTTCAGAAAGCGTTTAAAAAACCATATCAGATGATCACAGGCTTTCTGTCTAGAGCCTTCGCCAGTATTCAGAAAGAGCGAGCAAGGCGACCCAACACGTCCATCGCCTGCTCGAACTCAGCTCCCCACGGGTGGCCGTAGTTGAGGCGAATATAATTGCGAAACTGGCGCGTGGCGGAGAATATCGGCCCCGGAGCGATACTGACGCCCTGCTCCAGCGCCAGTTTGAACAGGGCCAGCGAATCCACGGCGGGAGGCAGTTGCAACCACAAAAAGTAGCCCCCATCCGGACGCGTCACCCGGGTCTGCGACGGGAAGTAGCGGTCGATGGCCGCCAGCATCTGATTTTGCTGGACCTCCAGATTATGACGCAGCTTGCGCAGATGACGATCATAACCGCCATGTTGCAGATAGTCCGCGATAGCCGCCTGGGCGGGAATGGAGGCGGAAATCGTGGTCATCAGGCGCAGCCGCTCCACCTGTTGCGCAAACCGTCCGGCGGCGGTCCAACCGATGCGATAGCCGGGAGCGAGGCTTTTCGAAAACGAACCGCAATGCATAACCAGCCCCTCTTCATCAAAGGCTTTGGCGGGTTTGGGCGCATGGGCGCTGAAGTACAGTTCGCTGTAGACGTCGTCTTCGATCAGGGGGACCTGATGTCGTCGCAACAGTGCAACCAGTCTGCGTTTCTTTTCCTCCGCCAGGGTGACGCCCACCGGGTTCTGAAAGTTGGACATCAGCCAGCAGGCCTTGATCGGATGGTTGCCCAGCGCCTGCTCCAGCACGTCCAGGTCCATACCTGCGCCAGCGTCCACGGGAATCTCCACCGCTTTAAGCTGTAGACGCTCCAGAACCTGCAGACTGGCGTAGAAAGCGGGAGATTCTATCGCCACCAGATCGCCCGGTTGCGTCACCGCCTGTAAACACAGGTTCAGCGCCTCCATAGCCCCGCTGGTGACGACCAGTTCCTCCATCGGCGCGGACACGCCTTCCATGACATATCGCAACGCAATCTGACGGCGCAAATCCCGGTTGCCCGGCGGCAGATCGGCGACCACGGAGCGCAGGTCCATCAAGCGCGTGGCCTTGGCCATGGAGCGCGCCAGTCTCTGCATGGGAAATAACGTCGGACTGGGAAACGCGGAGCCCAGGGGCGTAATGGCGGGATCGCGCACGGAGCCAAGTACTGAAAACACCAGTTCACTGACGTCCACCGAGGTGGAGGCCAGCGTCTGCTGGCGACGCTTTTGCGCAGCCGGCGCCGGCTGCTTGAGCTGGTTGCATACGAAATAACCTGATCGCGGTCTGGAGCGGATCAAACCGCGATTCTCCAGCAGGTAATAGGCTTCGAACACCGTTGAAGCGCTGACGCCATAGGTCTTACTGGCGTTACGCACCGATGGAACCCGGCTGCCCGCCGGCAACACGCCGGAGCGGATCAAGTCCGCGATCTCATTCGCCAATTGCTCGTAACGTTTCATCTTGCGGCTGTCATTATCTGTGCAGGCCCGGTCGTTGCAGACAAATAGAAGGACGCCATTTGTCTGCCTGATTAATAAGTCTGCGCTAATCCCGCGCCAGAATGCGTCGGGCGAGAGCGACCACAGGCGCATCCAGCATGCGGCCGTCCATGTTCGCCGCGCCATGGCCTTGTTGCTCCGCCTGCGCCATGGTGGAGACCACTCGCTGCGCCCATTGTTTTTGCTCCTCGCTGTAGGTGAAAGCGCGATTCACGCAGGGAATCTGACTGGGATGCACGCACAAAGCGCCGCTGAAGCCCAGCGCTTTAGCCTTGGCGAGATGGGCGGCATAGCTGTCCAGATCTTTGAACTCACCGATGGAGCCGGGCAGCCCCAACGCGTCGATACGCCGCTCGCCCGCTACCAGCGCCATCTGCTGACAGGCCGCCAGCAGGCTGTCGGGCGAGGCCATGGCGCCCAGCTCCGCCGCCAGATCTTCCGAGCCGATCGCCAGCGCTTTTATACGGGGCGACGCCGCCGCAATCTCACGTAAATCCAGTACGCCCTTGCAACTTTCAATCTGCGGCGTCAACGCCGTGACGCCAGGCGTCAGCGACCGCCGCGCCTCCAGCACGTTCAAATACTGGCAGATCATACGGATCACGCCGGCTTCCTGGGTTTTGGGCAGAAACACCGAATGCAGATCCGCCAGCGGCAGCGCCTGCAGGTCTGCGGCCAGATGCTCAAGATCCCCATTGATGCGCACCGCCACCTGTTTGTCCCGCTCCCGCAACTCCGCCACAATGCCCGGCAATGCCATTCGAGCTTTGTCTTTATCGTCGCCGGGCACGCTGTCTTCCAGATCGACGATAATCACGTCCGCATCCAGACCGCCCGCCTTGGCGACAAACTCCGGCCGATTAGCGGGAATAAACAGGTAACATCTGGCGTGGCGATAGGAGGTGACCTGATGTTGCTCCATGATAGTCTCCAATGTTGTCGTCGGTTCAGCCCGAGGTAATAAAAGCGCTTAACATGATAAGCTACTTTGTTGTTATATTTGAGCTTTTATCGCTTAAACCGGTCTCGCTATAACTGGCGCACTCTGGACGGGGTCCCACTGGTTGTATCGCTCAATAGTTAGAACAGGGTTGCTGTATGGACGTGGTCGTAAAGAATTTAAAGATCCGCAGAATGCGGGACGAAGACAAACCGGCGGTGCTGGCGCTACAAGTCCATGAGGAGCAAGTCCCCTATGTCGGTCGCACGCGGGAGATTCTGCAGGCGGTGAGACCAGACCATCACTGTCATGTGCTGACGCTGAGCAACGAAATCGTCGGCTTTTTCATTATCGACGTCGCCTATCACCAGAGTTTCGAATTCACACTGGATCACGAGTTGGGGTTGCGCGCCTTTCTGATCGACGCCGGCAGGCAGGGGCAAGGCATTGGCAAAAGCGCCGCCCGCGCGTTGAAGCCTTATCTGGAGGCGGCGTACAGCGACAGACCTTCCATCGCGCTTACCGTGAATTGCCGAAACCCGGCCGCCTACCATTGCTACATCGGCGGCGGTTTTATCGACACCGGCGCACAGTATCTGGGCGGCAAGGCCGGCCCACAGTACATCCTCAGAATGCCTGTGGGCGAATCGCTTTAAGCCATCGCCTCGCTCAGGCTGGGGTAATCCACATAGCCTTCAGCGCCTAGCTGCATAAACGTCTCAGGGTGCGGATCGTTAAAGTCGGCGTCGACTTTAAAGCGCTCTGGCAAATCCGGGTTAGCGATGAACAGACGTCCGAAGGCCACCGCTTCCGCTTTGTTCTCAGCCACCAGCTGCTCCGCCCGTTCCTTGGACATCTCTTCATTGGCGATAATTGCGCCGCCGAAGTTTTTGCGCAGGGTTCCGCCCAGTTCATCGTCAACGATCGGGTCGCGGGAGAAGATAAAGGCGATTCCGCGCTCGCCCAGTTGTTGCGCGACATAACCGAAAGTGGCGACCGGATTGGAATCCGACATGGAGTGGGAAGGACTGCGCGGCGCCAGATGCACCCCGACGCGCCCTGCGCCCCAGACAGAGATACAGGCGTCCGTGACTTCCAACAGCAACCGCGCGCGATTTTCCACAGAACCGCCGTAATCATCGGTGCGTCTGTTCACGCCGTCCTGAAGAAACTGATCCAGCAGGTAGCCATTGGCCGCGTGGATTTCCACGCCATCAAACCCAGCCTCTTTCGCGTTTTCCGCGCCTTTGCGGAAGCCTTCCACAATGCCGGGAATTTCATCCAGCTCCAAAGCGCGTGGGGTGACGAACGGGCGCATGGGACGCAGCAGGCTGACGTGGCCTTCCGCCGCGATGGCGCTGGGCGCCACAGGCAATTCTCCATCCAGGAAAACCGGGTCGGAGATTCTCCCAACATGCCAGAGCTGAAGAATGATTTTGCCGCCGGCGGCGTGCACGGCGTCGGTGACTTTTCTCCAGCCCTGCACCTGTTCTGCAGACCAGATGCCCGGCGTGTTGGCATAGCCGACGCCTTGCGGGATCACTGCGGTCGCCTCGCTGACGATCAGACCCGCAGAAGCGCGCTGTGCGTAATACTGCGCCATGAGTTCGTTGGGAACGCGCCCTTCCCCGCCTGCGCGGCTGCGAGTCAGTGGGGCCATGACGATGCGGTTGGAAAGCTCAAAATCGCCGATGCGGATCGGATCAAACAATGAAGCCATCATTTAGTCTCCCTGGATAGCGATGAAAAAAGTGAGAGGGCGCCGACAACAACAGGTCGCCGCCCGACAGTGAGAAACAATGTAACCAACACGGTTACACTTAGCAAGAAAATTTTTGCGCCTTAATCGACGTCTTCAGAGACTTGCTGGTTGGCGCAGTGGTAATGCATGCCTGCATTGTCGGCCACCTGACGCGCCACATCGGCAATAGTGGTCTGCGCCAGAGAAGCGTCCATGGTGGCGGAGATGCGCTGAAACTCGTCTTCCAGCACCGAGGTGATGTTGCAGCCGATATAGCATTTGGGGTTGGGTTTGGAGCGATGCAATACGAAGTAATTAGGCTCCTCAACCGCCTGGTAGACATCCAACAGTGTGATTGCGTCAGCGGGCCTGGCGAGCAAAGCGCCGCCGCCCACGCCCAATTGCGAGCGCGTCATGCCCGCTTCCGCCAGCACGCCCAGAAGACGCCTCACTACCGCCGCATTGGTGTTCACGCTGCAGGCGATATCCTCAGAGCGCACGGCCTTGCCTTTATGCAGAGCCAGGTCGGCGAGAATATGGATCGCTACAGCGAAACGGGTGGATGTGGGCACAACATTACCTTTGACGTCGGTGGAATCTGGCGCAGGCCGCTTATTTCAAGGGCTACGGGCGAAGTATTGTATTTTGGGGTGGAAAACGCAAGCGCAGGACCGGGCGTGGCCTGTATCCCTCATGATTAATACAATGTCCAACTCTGTCTCCACCACCATCGTATTGTATTAATATGGCAATGATATTGGCATGTTAATGATCAGGCGCATGGATGCGCCTGCGTGGCGGCAAGTCGCGGGAGACAGGGCCTGACCTGTGCAGGCCCTGTCGTTGCAGACAAATAGAAGGAAGCTATTTGTCTGCCTGATTAATAACGCCGCGCCAGAAACCCCGCCAAGCTTGCCTTACACTTATACGCCACCCACTTTATCGTTAAATAACAACAACTTGTAGCGTTTCGCCCCATGGCGTCGTTATGGAGATTTATGATCTAATGAACGCAAGAAAACCTCAGCGTTTTCGCTACAGTCAGGCCAGGAGAAGGCATCGCTATCACCTCTTGCGCAGTAGGAGTCAGCCCTCCTCGCCAGCCGCTCAGGCCGCCTGTGCGCAACGTTGCAGATCACATAATTTCGGCGGGAATGGCGGGAGAATCCGCGCCACTCTCGCCAAGATGGAGTTCCTTATGGACGCCTTATTTATTGAAGAGGGTCGTTACACCCAGGACACCCGCCCCATCCGCATCGACACGCCACTGGGCAAGGACGTGTTTCTGTTGCGCCATTTTCGGGGTCAGGAAGGGTATTCGCAGTTGTTCCAGTATGACGTGGACTTGCTGTCCCACAAGCGGGATATTCGCGCGGAAGACATCATCGGGGAAGCGGTGCAAGTCACCATTGGCGCTGATGGCGGCGCCCCTCGCGTGTTCAGCGGGCACGTGAGTTATTTCGAGTCCACCGGTCTGGAGAAACGGGGGTTGTACGGTTACAAAGCCGTTCTCGTCCCCTGGCTATGGTTTCTCGGCAAGAACACCGACTGCCGGGTGTTTCAAAACATGACCGCTCCCAAAATCCTGGAAGCCGTGTTCACGGAAGCGGGCTTTTCCGACTTCCGCTTCACCGGCCTGTATAACGAATACCCGGAACTGGAGTATTGCGTGCAGTACCGGGAGTCCGACCTGAATTTCGCTCTGCGCCTGATGGAGCAGGAAGGCATTTATTTCTATTTCGAGCAGGCGCAGAAGCGGCATCTGCTGGTGCTGGCGGACGACAAATCCACCAACGCCCTTATGGAGCCCCGCAAGATTGAACATAGCTCCCGCCCCCGCAACGGCGGCTACATTCAGGAGTGGCGCCGCACCTATCAATACTTCTCCGGCAAATGGAGCCTGAGCGACTTCAACTTTGAAAAATCCGATCAGTCCCTGCTGGCGGAATGCTCCGCCCTGAACGAACTGCGAGGGGCCTCCGCTTACGAGCGCTTCGACTACCCCGGCGCCTTTGGCGATCAGGATCGCGGTCGCCGCTTGACCAAGCTGCGCATGGAGGAAGAGGAAAGCCGCTTCACCCGGGTCAATGGCAGAAGCAATCTGCCGCACCTGCTGGTGGGCCGAAAGTTCATGCTGGAATCAGAAGAATGCGTCACGGACAACCGCAAGAGTTTCGTCGTCACGGCGGTGCGTCATTACGCTTATGAAGGCGGTTACACCAGTGCGGACAGCCCGGAGAGCGCAGATAAAGAGAAAAGCGTGTATTTCAACCGCTTTGAATGTCTGCCGGACAACGTCAGTTTCCGCCCCGCCCTGAGCACGCCCAAACCCCGTATAGACGGCGTCCAGACCGCCATCGTCTGCGGCAAAAGCGGCGACGAGATTTATACTGACGAGTACGGCCGCATCAAAGTCCAGTTCCATTGGGACCGCTACGGCGAACGCAACGAAAACAGCTCCTGCTGGGTGCGGGTGGCCACGCCCTGGGCGGGTAAAAAATGGGGCAGCATGGGCATCCCCCGCGTTGGCCAGGAAGTGGTGACCACTTTTCTGGAAGGCGACCCGGACCGCCCGCTGGTCATAGGCGGCGTCTACAACAAGGGCAATATGCCTCCCTACTCCCTGCCGGACAACAAGTCCCGTTTCGGCGTGAAGTCGCAATCCACCAAAGGCGGACAAACCTCCAACTACAACGAAATTTCGTTCGACGACAAGAAAGGCGAAGAGTCGTTGAATATCCATGCTGAGAAAGACTTCAACATGGAGGTGAAAAACAACATCGGCGCCAACGCCAAAGGCCACTCCACCAGCAGTATTGGCGGCAATGCGTCGGATTCGGTGGCGGGAAACAGTTCTCTCAGCGTCGGCGGCGATCATTCCGTGTCTGTGACCGGTAAGCAGAACGTGTCGGTGACCGGCGCGCAGACTCACTCTGTCACCGGGGCGCAAACCCTCAATGTGGGCGCGGATCAGACGGAGTCCGTCTCCGGCAATATCACCCAGAACGCCACCAACCAGACGCTCACCCTGTCGGCGGACCAGACCGTCAGCGCGACCAACCAGAAGGTCAACCTGGGCGCCGCGCAGGAAGTAACCGCGTCCAGTCAGAAATTCACGATCAGCGGTTTGCAAAGCGTGCAGGCGGATGCGCAAACGGTGACTGTCACCGGCAAGACCACTACCACCGCCACGGACATCGATCTGGCGGCGGGGGGCAATATTTCCCTGCGAGTGGGCGGGACAAGCATTCAAATTAACGACGGAGGCGTCACCATCACCATTGGCGGCAGCTCCATCAAAGTCGACGGCGCCGGGGTGTCCGTGTCCGGTCCGATGATCAAGTTGAACTGAACGCCATGACGGATAAGAACCCAATCGAAAGAGAGCTGGAAAAGCTCGACGCACAGTGGGAGACGTTCGTGGAAAGCGAGCGCCCTATCCTACGCTGGTGTATTGACCCGGACGCCGGCCAACTGGTCGCCGCCTTTCTGAAAATGCGGGAGCAGTTTGACGAAACCTCCGGCGAGTTCTTTGTCGCCCTGCATTCGGAGTTTTTAAGCCTGGAAAGTTTCGGCTATGACCTGGCGGAGGAACTGAACCGGGAAATCGCAGCCGGCGTCGCCGCCAGTGCGGAAGACGAGGATGGGGACGAAGAAGTGTTTTCCTGGCGCGCCCCCGACCCGAACAAAGCGCTCAGCGGCCACGACGCCTTGTACAAAAGCTGTCACCAGATTCTGGATGCTTTCTCTGATTACTTCTCCACCCTGGTGATCGCCATCCAGCCTCACGCAGTCAGCGACATCAAGAAACTGCAACGCTGGCTGCAACTGGCCTGCGAGATTCATCGCGACTATAAGCTGTGGGGCGGCAATCTGAAGTGGATCATTATCGACAACGCGCAGCGCCCCGCCTTCGCCAAACTGGCCCAGGATTATTCCGCGCAGATTTTCAGCCAGACGCCGCCTTTGAATCTGCGGGAGGCCATGAACAAAATCATGGAGGAAGCAGATGACGGCTCCCCCGGCGCGGAATTCCGACAGTGTTTCGTGGATATGAACTACGCCGTGCAGAACAACGACCTGCCCGCCCTGCAGCGGCGCTCGGAACGCGCGCTGGTGATCGCCGCAGAACAAGCCTGGTTTGACATGCAGTGTTCAACGTTGCTGTTGCGGGCCTCCGGCTATCTGAACGCCAAACTTCCCGAAAAAGCGCTCATGGACTACCAACAGGCGCAACAGTGCGCGTTGAAAGGCGTCGAGGCGGAGCGTCCCGGTTGCGACAAGTTGCTGTTTCAGGCCCACATGAGCGAAGCCAGCGCCTATTTGAGCGAAAAGCGCTATGAGGAAGCCGCCAAGCGTTTCCGCCGCAGCGCCGATATCGCAGAGACGCAGGAGGACGCCATGATGTGTGTGGAAAGCTGGCGCCTGCAAAGTTATTGCCTGGAGCGCCTGAAGCTCAAAGGTTACGCCTGGGAAA
This sequence comes from Hahella chejuensis KCTC 2396, assembly GCF_000012985.1. NCBI lineage: Bacteria > Pseudomonadati > Pseudomonadota > Gammaproteobacteria > Oceanospirillales > Hahellaceae > Hahella > Hahella chejuensis. The sequence goes on from NC_007645.1 coordinate 3,679,441, forward strand.
GCGCGCTGCGAGGACTCAAGGCGGCGGAAGCTATTGAGCCGGAGCAACGGCGATACACCACGCTGTCCTACCTGGGCGAAACGCTGTTGCGGGTGGCGCCGACCAAAGAGGACAAAGACTACGTTCACGCAACGATGAGTGAACTACTGGGCGAGGCCTGGCGGGAAGCTCCCGCCGCCAAAGCGGAGACAGTCTGATGCTGGCGGCCAAGCACTTTGATCCCATACTGGGTATCGATATTCATTTGTTGGCGTTGCCGCCGGGAACGCCCATTCCTATCCCCCATCCGCACATCGGCATTATTTTCGATGTGCTGGACTACCTGCCGATATTCGGCGGCACGGTGAAAGTCAACGGCGTACCCCGCGCAACGGCAGGCACGGCGGGCAAACCCATCCCCCATATTCCCATGGGCGGTCCGTTCGTCATGCCGCCTGGGAACGAAGACGAGATTTTCATGGGCGGCGCGACAGTAGTGGCGGACGGCGCGCCCTTCAGCTTCACCGCGCTGCCGGTGCTGAGTTGTCAGAGCGTAGGCATGCTGGCGCCCATTCGCGCCAAGAAGCCCAAAAAGTCCTACGGCATGGTGCTGCCCACCACCACCGTACTGCCCATTCCCATTGGCGCGCCGGTCATGATCGGCGGCCCGCCCACGGTGGACGCCATGGGGATGGCTGTCACCGCCGGGCTGGCGGGGCTGGGCGCAGCGTTCAAAAAGATGCGCAAGATGCAGAAAAGCAGTAAGCGCGTCAAAAAGATCTCCGACGCCATCCATAAGAAAGCCGACAAGCTCATGGACAAACTGGGCGCGCCGCCCAGCGTCCGCAACCGCGTTCACAAAGGCGTTTGCGCGGTCACCGGGCACCCGGTGGATGTCGCCTCCGGCAAGGTTTTTACAGACTGGATCGATTTCCAGTTGCCCGGCCCGATTCCGCTGACCTGGGAGCGCACCTGGTTCAGCTCGTCCACCTATCAGGGATCTCTCGGTCACGGCTGGCATCACAACTATGACTGGAAGCTGATCGAAGAAGACGGCGCGGTCGCGGTGATGATGCAGGACGGCCGACATATGGCGTTTCCCGCGCTGAAGCAGGGAGAAGAAAGCTTTAACCGCCAGGAACGCATGACGCTGCATCGGGACGACCAGGGCTATCGCCTCAAACATACCGACGGCAACTGGCTGCGCTTCACGCCGGCGGCGACGTCCAGCCATTCGCAGGCGACAACGGTGCATTATCTGAGCGCCATCACCGACGCCACTGGCGACGCCAGCATTCAGTTTCACTACACCGCAGGCGGCTGTCTGAGCCGGATCATCGACAGCGGCGGGCGGCGCATTCAGTTTGAAAGTGATATGGACAATCGCATCCGTCGCATCTTGCTGCCGCATCCCGATAACGCCGGCGAGTTTTACTGCGCCGTGGAATACGATTATTACGGCGGCGACCTGGTGACCACGCGGGACGCGCTGGGCAGTGAGTTTAGCTATCAATACCAGAATCACCTGCTTTGTCAGGAGACCAGCTACAGCGGCCTGAATTTCTATTTCAAATACGATGGCGTTGACCACAACGCCCGCTGCATTCACACCTGGGGCGATGGCGGCATTTATAACCACCAGCTTGTCTACGACGATGAGAAAAGCCTCACCATCGTACAAAACTCCCTCGGCTATCAGACCGTTTATCACCATGACGGCGCCCTGCCCCATAGAATCGAAAACGCCTCCGGCGGCGTGGTCGTCAACGAATACAACAGGTTTTATCAAGTCACCTGCGAAACCAACGAACTGGGCCTGTCGACGCGCTACGAGTATGACCCGCGCGGCAACCTCACCCAAATCACCCAGCCGGACGGCTCCGTGCTGCAGATGGAGTATGATGAGCGGGATAATGTGGTTAAAGCGCAGGACGCCAATGGCGGCGCCTGGTTATGGGAATATGACGAGCACTGTCGCCTCACCGCCAAGGTGGACCCACTGGATCGCCGGACCCGCTACAGCTACGAAGGAGCCATGCTGACGTCTGTCGCAGGTCCTGCCGGACAAGAAACCCATATCGAATACGACGGGTACAACAACCCCATCGGCTTCGCCACGCCTGACGGCGGCTTGCCTGAATGGCGCTATGACAACCATGGCCGCATTACTCTCGCCATCGACGCACAAGGCGTACAACGCCGTTTGCAATATGATCTGCTAGGCCGCGTCACCCAGGTCAACGAACCTGACGGCAATCTCAGAACGTTCTCCTATGACCCTGAAGGCAACCTCGTTCGCGCCACAGACGCTCAGTTTGACGTGCATTTCACTTATCAGGGCATGGGACGGATCGCCTCTCGCACCCAAGCGGGAACCACGATTCAGTTTGAATACGATACCGAAGAGCAGCTGACGGCGATTACTAACGAGCACGGCGATGTCTATCGCTTTGAGCTGGGTCCAACAGGGGAAACACTGTCTGAATCTGGATTCGATGGACTATTGCGTCGATATGAGCGCAATGCCGCCGGCCAGGTTCGCCGCCTCCTCAAGCCCGGCGGGCGCCATACTGATTACGCCTACGATACGCTTGGCCGCGTGATGCGAATCTTGCACAGCGATGGCGAAGAGGAACGTTTTCAATACCGCCCCGACGGCGAACTGATGATGGCCGTCAATAGCAGCGCAACGCTGTCTTTCGAACGCAACGCATTAGGCCAGGTGACAAAAGAAATCTGCGGCGATCTCTGGGTTTCGTCAGAGTATGACGCACTGGGCTTACGCTCACGCATGCGCTCTTCTCTTGGCGCAGGGCAGCAAATTCAGCGCAATGTTGCTGGCGACGTTATGGGCGTGACAACAGGCGACGCCCAATTCTCCGCACAGTTCAAACGAGATGAGCTAGGGCGCGAACTAGAACGAAGTTTGCCAGGAGGCGTCCGAAGCCGGTGGCGCCGGGATCGCCTGGGGCGCCCCTCGCTGCATGAAGTACTCAAAGCCGACGTCCCAGAGTCCGCAAGGACCTATTTCTGGGGTGTGAACGGCCGTCTGGAAAAAATACACGACTCACTTAACGGCGTTTCCGTCTTCGAGCATGACGAATTAGGCAATCTGGTTTCCGCCCGTTATGGCGACGGCGTCATGGACTTGCGTATGCCAGACGCCATCGGCGCCCTATTCCAGTCCTATAACCGGAAAGATCGCGAATACGGCCCAGCCGGTCAGCTGCTGTCGATGCGCCGGCCTAATGGTCTTGTGCGCTTTGAATACGATGCGGAAGGGAATCTGATTACCAAGTCGGAACCCGGGGGCAAAATCTGGCGCTATGAATGGAATGTTTCCGGCACACTGAAAAAAGTCATTCGACCGGATGGCCGCATCGTCACATTCGAATATGACGCGCTTGGCCGGCGCCTCAGCAAAGCTTTCAACGGTCGCATCACACGCTGGGTCTGGGACGGCAATAATCCGTTGCATGAATGGGTGGAAATGCAAGACGCTCAGGAAGCGCGCGCAGCATTCGATCTGTCTTCCGCCCCCGCTGAAACCGTCTCAGGACGCCCGGCCATCGCCCGCAGCCCCATTCAACCGCAGGCGCCTCCTGCTACTTCACCACAAGCGCATCCCGCTGGCGCCGGCGGAGAAAGTAAACTCATCACCTGGCTGTTTGAGCCGGAAAGCTTCACCCCCATGGCTAAACAGGTGGGAGACGCTTATTTCTCTATCCTCGCGGATTATCTGGGAACGCCCAACGCCATGTACGACAGCGAGGGACGGCAGGTATGGTCGGCTAATATCAGCGTCTGGGGCGAACTGCGCAACCTTAAGGGTAATAGAGGCGCCTGCCCTTTCCGCTGGCCAGGCCAATACGAGGATGAAGAGACCGGCTTATATTACAACCGGTTCCGGTATTATGATCCAGACTCGGGCCAGTATATTCGGCAGGATCCGATTCGTATAAAAGGAGGACTGAACCTTTATAAATACGTTAGTGATGTAACAACTTGGATAGACACTTTAGGTTTACAAGGCGGTTCTGCTTCCTATGGAAGATCTGGAAGGCGAATTGGACATGCGGATACAGACGGTTTAGAAAAAATTGGAGAACTAAACGCAGTTAAAGCAGGGGGAGATGATCGCCTCCCAAGTATTCTTTATGAAGGTGATCGAACCAGCTTATTTCATTACACAAGCGAAGAAAATTTGGAGAATATTTTAAGAACGAAGAAGCTTTTCAACTCTAAGGGGTTTGAGCACGGTAGGCATGGCGATGGCCAATATATGGCGGACATCTCACCCGATGAGATTGTTGCGATGGCTAAAGGTGATTTGACCCAAGCTCAACGGCAAGCTAAAAAAATGTCGCTTGTCCAGCTTTCATCCTTGTTCTACAACAAAGGTAACATGACGGATCAGCTTAGCCACTATATTGAGATAGACGTTTCAGACCTTATTGTTCGGCATGGGGTTACAGCCAAAGGCAATCAGACAAGGAAGGGCGTCCAGTTTGTGCTAAACGATGAAAACCTGGATCTGACAGATCGTATTGTTAGCTCAGGAAAGGTGCTTGATTAGATGAAGTATTACAAGTCTTACACTGAGTCTCACGATGGGGAGGAAGGTTTTTACTATTGTGAGGTGAAGAATGGCCTAATTACTCGACAGATAAACGCCTTCAATAATGTGCTTTATTGGGCGACGCCATCAGATGAGTACGATGAAGAATACTTTTTTACAGACCAGCCTGAGTTTAGCTTATCCAAAAATGACCTAGAGATATCTTCAGATGAATTTTTAGACCTCTGGAAGGTCGCGACAACACAGAAGCCTGACTAGCAGAGCTTCCTTAAGCTCTGCTCTGGACTGTCCCAGAGAAGCTCTAAAAAGCCACTTCGCGAGAGTGCATTATTTATTCACTTTTTCCATAACGCCCCAAAAACATCTCCACCGCAGCGGCGACGATTTCACGTCGCTCCGCCTGCGTGGGGTTGGGCGCGTGGCCAACGATTTGCGGCCAGAAGGCGAAGGCTTTTATCTGGCTCATGAATTGGGTGGCGGCGAATTCCGGGTCGACCTTGATCAGTCTTTTATCCGCCATGGCGGCTTTTAGCCAGCGTTTGGTTCCGCCCTCGTTTTCCTGCATTTTCTGCATCGCCTGCCGCGCCAGGTCGGGAGACAGCATGTATTCCGCCAACACCATGCGCGCCATGGCGATATAGCCTTCCGATCCCAGCAGCTCCAGTTCCTGTTCTGCAATGGCGGTGAGTTGTGGAGCCAGGGGGGCGTCGCTTTGGTAAGGAAACTCTGTGGCGTCCATCGCCTTGCGCCATACCTGCTCCGTGATTTCAATAAATAAGGCTTCTTTGCTGGTGAAATGATTGTACACCGTGCGTTTGGACACCTGCGCCCGCTCGGCGATGCGATCCATGCTCGCGCCTTGAAAGCCGGACTCCTGAAACACACTGACCGCAGCGTTCAGAATCGCTTCACGTTTACGTTCGCTCAGACTTTTTTTCTTTTCCATTGCCTTATCCAGGTCGTGTTGGGTAGAAGTGAACAATGCAGAGAAGTTTACACTCTCCAGTTTACTTTTGAAAATTTACGAGTACACTGCTCGGTGTAGTTTACAAACAATTGAACAGACCGGTTGGATACACATCATGAAAAAACGCCTGTTATTCGGCTTGGTTGTTATCACATTGGGAGCTTTAGCCATGCAAAACGACGACACTCTCGCCACATTGACCGGTCTGGGCGCGCCGACATCGCCAGTCGCTTCCTCCGACGCATACAGCGACAACTTCCACGAAGGCAAATTTCATAATTCCATCCCGACGCTGGCGAACGCAGGCATGGGCAAAATGCTGAAAAGCTTCCTGTTTGATAAAAGCGCCGCCGCTCGTCCGGATAAGGCGATTCCACTGCAGCCAATGCAATCTGAGCAATTGCTTAGCGAAGAACGTAACGCGGTATACCGCCTGGGCCATTCCACCGTGTTAATTCGCTTCGAAGGCGACTTCTGGCTGACTGATCCGGTATTCTCGGACAGGGCCTCCCCGGTGCAGTGGGCCGGCCCCAAACGTTTCCACCCTGCCCCCATTGAGATGGAGCAACTGCCGCCAATCAAGGGCGTGCTGATTTCACACAATCACTACGATCATTTGGATGCAGGCTCCATCAAGGCGCTAAACTCTCGCGTCGAGCATTTCTATACCCCCCTTGGCGTGGGCCGACAGCTAAAGGCCTGGGGCGTCCCTGCGGAAAAAATCACCGAGCTGGACTGGTGGTCGTCAGTGCAGGTTGGGCCTGTGACGTTGGCGGCGACGCCTGCGCAGCACTTTTCCGGTCGCGGCCTGTTCGACGGCAATACGACTCTGTGGGCGTCCTGGGTGATGCTGGGAGCAAAAGAACGCCTGTTCTTCAGCGGCGACAGCGGTTACTTCCCAGGCTTCAAGGAGATTGGCGACAAGTACGGCCCCTTCGACCTGACCATGATCGAAACCGGCGCTTACAACCACAACTGGCCCGGCGTGCATATGCACCCGGAAGAAAGCATCCAGGCTCATATCGATCTGCAGGGCAAGCAGATGATGCCGATTCACAACAGCACTTTCGACTTGGCGATGCACGCCTGGTATGACCCCCTTGAACGCATTGCGGAACTGGCGCGAGAGCGTCAGGTGACGTTGCGTACGCCAAAAATCGGCGCGCCCCTGGTGCTGGCGGAGCCCGCGCAGCAAACCTACTGGTGGCGGGAACTGATGCCCGCAAATGCAGAGGCGACCGAGTACGCGGACAAAGAGCCGTCGGCACAACCGGAGTTTCTATAAGCGCTCAGCCATTATTAATATGGCGATGATACTGGCATGTTATTAATCAGGTGATTATTTGCAATGACAGCCTCGCCACCGATCTGGAACCAAGACGCCTCCGCATCTCTCGATCTCTGGCGAGGCGTCATGAGAAGCTTCATAGAACCAGCCGCGCTGTCGAGTGGTATTGGCGGTCAGCGCGGCGTATCGCTGTGAATAATCCGAAATCTATCATCACTGCCCAGCCTGTTCGTGGTCAGGCTTGGCCGCCTTATCCCTTCTTTCCAATTTCGTTTTTATGGGTGTTCAGTTTGTCGGCTTCGGATCGCAGGAATTTTTTATACTTTTCTATCGAACGCTCCAACGTCTGTGAATTATTTTTGGGCGCTGACGTGGAGTCTGTACCGCCAGGGCGCGAAGACATCACGTCTTCATGCCTTGCGACCGGGCAGACTGAACTCTCATCAGCCCAATTCGGCCACACATTCCAATTGGTCACTATTAGATCCCTCTTGTTGTGTTTTCAATACCGCCATTTGATAACGTCATTACAAGATTAGAAGGAATGGGAATAGCTGGAAATACCCCAATTGGGGGCGCTTTCAGGTCAGGAGACAGCCTTCACAACATCATGGCATGGTGATGCTCAGCACCAGGCGCACCAACTCCGACTGAGAGTGCGCGCCCATCTTATGCATGGCTCTTTTGACATGGGTTCTGACTGTTTCCGGCGCCTTCGACAACTCAGAGGCGAGCAACTTGTTATGGGGCTTTTGGGAAAAGTGCAGCGTGGTTTCCGCTTCCGTTCTGGTGAGTCCGTAGCAGTCCATCAGCTTCTTTAAATGAATCACGCAGCGGTGGCGGTCGTACACGGCGATCACCACGCCTTTGGGCGGTATCTCCCACGGCAGCAGTCCCCGCAGCAGCGATGTGGGCGCCATCGCGATATCATAGGTAAAGTCGGAGTCTGTCGCAGGGTACGTCATCATGGCGCCGAAGCGAGCGGACATATCGAGGATATTCGCCAGCCCCGGCTCATAGATATGAACTTTTTGGTTCTCGATTTTTATCTGCTTTTTGACAAACAGGAAAACCAGATCGGAATCCATATCAACCACATTCATTTTGTCGTCAACGATGACATAGCCAAGCAGGCCTCCCAGGCTGCCTGTAGCGTTGAGCAAGGATCGCGCAAAATTTTTTCTGCGTTCGTTATTGAGTATTTCCTGGACTGCCAAACGAATGGAATGGGTCGAGCGGGCCAGCCTCTTTCTGTCGTTTTCTGAGAAATCGCCGTCCCGACACAAGTACAGATTCGTCACATAGTTGTTGCTGCGGGGGAAAGCGAACGCGGCGCGTCCCTTGTATCCGTTGGGCGCCATGAAATCATTCTCGACTTCCCGACTGGTCAACGCTTCAGGAAGATCCTGCACAAACACCAGATCCTGTCGGCAAGTCGAGATGGTCTCGTTCGTCTTGTCTATCTGATCGTAGTAGCTTTCATAGATGTTTTGATGCTCAACCGGGACGTTGTAGATGTAGTCGCTGTGAGAATCGCCGAGGTTATTCAGATCCGTAATCAGAAACACCGCGCTATCGCAGCCGGTACTCTCGGTGAGCAACCTCAGGAAAGACTGGAAGAGTGAGTCTGAGTTAGGAGATTGCGCTATCAAGTTCAGTATCGTCTGGTAATAACTTTCCATCGCCGACATTCCCTAATCGTTTTTCCTATATTCCCTACTCCTGCTATAACTCTGAATTAACGCATAAAAACCCGATTCGATAAGTACCCTAACTTTAGCATATTGATCACTATTTGATCTGACTTTGATGAAAAAAGCGTGCACTGCCGTCATCGTCATATTGATAGTTGTTATTTATTAATTTTTAAAAGTTACCGGTAACAAATTTATTAGAATGTTACCGGTAACACGCCTAGCATGAATTGCGTTAACCCTGAAGCCGTCATTAACTAACGGCGGCGATACTCCGTTAAAAATAAGAATTGGAGCGATCATATGAAGTTATCGACCTCTCTCGCAGCGGGCGCTTTGGCGGCTGCTCTGTCCTTCGGAACCGCAAGCGCTGCGGATTTCAAACTCAAATTTCAGTCATCCGACCCTTCCGGGGTGAAGAATTTCAAAGTGCAGCAGGAATGGGCCGAGCGCGTTGAGCGTATGAGCGGCGGCCGCCTGCACATCGAATTACTGCCAGTGGGCAGCGTGGTGAGCCACACGGAAACCTTGGACGCCATGGGCATGGGCGTGCTCCACGGACATATTTCCGTCACCGGTTACTTCTCCGGTAAAGACCCCGCGTTCGGCTTGATCGGCAACACCGTTGGCGCCTGGTCGTCGCCGGATCAGTTGATTACTTATATCAACTACGGCGGCGGCTACGAGCTCATGAACGAGCTGTACGAACCCTATGGCGTCAAATTCGTGGGCGGCGGCGCCACGGGACTGGAAGCGTTCGTCTCCAAGAAACCATTGAATGGCGTGGCGGACTTAAAAGGCCTGAAACTACGAGCGCCGGAAGGGCTGGTGCAGTCGGTGTTCGCCGCCGCGGGGGCGGCTCCGGTGAACCTGCCCGGCTCGGAAGTGTTCACCGCCTTGAGCAAAGGGGTGATCGACGCAGCGGATTACACCGTGTTCTCCACCAACCAGGAGGCGGGCATGAACGATGTGGCGCCGCATCCGGTATACCCAGGCTTCCATTCCCTGCCCTTGCTGGAAATCGCCATGGGTATGAAGCAGTGGGACAAGCTGCCGGCGGACATTCAGGAGATCCTCACCACCTCCGCCCGGGATTTCGCTCATGACATCAGCACACAGCTGCGTATGGCGGATATCGAGGCGGTCAAAACCGCACGCGCCAATCCCAAAATCACCATCCATGACTGGCCGGCGGAAGAGCGTAAGAAATTCCGCGAAATCGCCCGCAGTCAGTGGGAGGAATTCGCCAAGCAATCTCCCAACGCCAAGAAGGTCTATGAATCCGTGACCACTTATCTGAAGCAACAAGGGCTGCTATAGCCCACTGGCGTCAAACTTCCCAACTGTGCCTATGGGCGAGCGCAGGCCGCATTGACCGGCGTCGCCCTGATTCAGGAGCCGCTTTATGTCCGATCTGATGCAAGAGCTGGAGGAGGCGAGAACGCCCGCTCCGGCCAATCCGCTCGACCGCTGCATCAACTGGCTGGGCCGCCAACTCAGTCTGCTGTTTATTCTGGTCGTAGTGATTTCCTTCTATGAAGTGGCCATGCGTTACGTGTTCAATTCGCCCACTATCTGGGTGCACGAAACCGCCACCTTTATTGGGGCGGCGCTGTTCGTCGTCGGCGGCCTCTATGCCTTCGCCAACGACCAGCATGTGCGGGTAGTGGTGATCTACGACGCCGTCGGCCCCAAAGTCCGCGCCTGGCTGAAACTGTTGCATCATCTGCTGGGGCTGAGCTTCTGCGGCATGATGATCTACGGCTCCTGGTTCATGGCGCAAAAGGCCTGGTTCGCGCCCTGGGGCGACCTGCGACTGGAATCCTCCGGCTCCGCCTGGAATCCGCACTTCCCCGCGTATCTGAAAGGTCTGATATTCGCCGCGTTTTGCATACTGGCGGTGCAAATGATTCTGCACCTGATCCGCGATCTCAGACGACTGTTCGCCATTAACAATCCGTCCGCCAAGGAGACGTCCGAGGATGTTTGATTTATCTTCCATCGGCATCGCCTACGGCAGTCTGCTGATGCTGGTTATGTTGATCGTTTTGCTGCTTACCGGCATGCAACTGGCGTTCGCCACCGGGCTGGTGGCGCTGACCTTCGCCCTGGGCTGGTTCGGCCCGCAGGCGCTGCCTCTGGTCAGCAGCCGCATGTACAGTTTTGTCGGCAGTTACGTCTTTCTGGCGGTGCCCATGTTTGTGTTGATGGCCGCCCTGCTCGATCACTCAGGCATCGCCCGCGACCTGTTCGACGCCATGAACCGGTTGGGCCGCAAGGTCCGCGGCGGCGTGGCGGTGCAGACGCTGGTTGTAGCGGTCATTCTCGCTTCCATGTCCGGCGTCATCGGCGGTGAAACCGTGTTGCTGGGCCTGCTGGCGCTGCCGCAGATGCTGCGTCTGCGTTATCACCGTCGTCTGGCCATCGGCGTCACCTGCGCCGGCGGCGCCTTAGGCACCATGCTGCCCCCCAGTATCGTGTTGATCATTTACGGGCTGACCGCCAATGTGTCTATCGGCGACCTGTTCAAAGGCGCCTTTGCGCCGGCGTTGATCCTGGCGGCGCTGTATATCCTCTATGTGCTCGCCGCCGCCAAGTTACGTCCTGACTGGGCGCCCTTGCCATCCGATCACGCCGACGAGGAGCCCGAGCCAACGCCTCCGAACTGGACCAAAGCGCTGATGTTTCCGATCCTCACCGTCGCGGTGGTGCTGGGCAGTATCTACACTGGCGTTGCGTCCATCACCGAGGCGTCCGCGCTGGGCGTAGTCGGCATCGCCCTCAGCGCGCTGATTCGCGGCGAACTGAACGCCACCATGCTGAAGCAAAGCTGCATCACCACCTTGCGTAGCTGCGGCATGATCATCTGGATCGGCATCGGCGCCACCGCCCTGGTGGGCGTCTACAACCTGATGGGCGGTATCGATTTTGTGCGGGAGAGCATCTTGTCCTTCAGCGATAGCGATGGTCTCACCACCATTCTATTGATGATGGCCATTCTGCTGGTGCTGGGCATGTTTCTCGACTGGGTGGGCGTGGCCTTGCTGACCATGCCGATCTTCGTGCCCATCGTGGTGGAGCTGGGCTATAACCCGATCTGGTTTGGCGTGGTGTTCTGCATGAACATGCAGGTGTCGTTTCTGTCGCCGCCATTCGGGCCCGCCGCGTTCTACCTCAAGTCTGTAGCGCCCAAGGACATCTCCCTGGGTGAGATATTTATTTCCCTGCTGCCCTTTATCGGGTTGCAATTAATCGCTCTGGCGCTACTGATCGCCTTCCCGCAACTGGCGTTATGGTGGGCGTAATGGACAGGAAGCCCCACCCGATGGAATCCCGTACAGAAACCCGCGATGCCCGCTTAGAAAAGAGAGAAAACAGTTTGAAAATAGTCGTAATGGGCGTGTCCGGTTGCGGTAAAAGCCGCATCGGCGCCGCCCTGGCGCAACGCCTGGATTTGCCCTTCTTCGACGCTGATGATTTTCACAGCGCCGCCAACGTAGAAAAAATGGCCCGTGGCGCGCCGCTTACCGACGCCGACCGTGCGCAATGGTTGACGGATCTGTCGGCGCTGATCCAACGTGAACCAAGTCTCGTGTTGGCCTGTTCCGCTTTGAAAGCAGAGTATCGGGGTCTGCTGCGCGCAGGCGCGCCCGGTTTGCAGTATGTTTATTTACAAGGAGATTTTGATACGATCCTGCAACGCCTGAGCCAGCGCCGCGGCCATTATTTCAAAGGTCCCGACATGCTGTTGAGTCAGTTCACCGCGCTGGAGGAGCCTGCTGCCGATGAAGCTATCCTTATTGATATCCGCCAGTCTGCGGAAGAGGTGCTGACGGCTTGTTTACAGGCGCTGGATGATATGGGTTCATCGCGGAGCCATCCCGCATCAGATTCAAAGGGAACGCAGTGAAAAAAAGAAGACCTACGCTACAGGACATCGCCGACCAGGTCGGCGCCACCAAGATGACGGTAAGCCGTTGCCTGCGACAACCGGAACTGGTTTCTGAGCCCCTGCGCCACAAGATCCAGACGGCGGTGCGGGAGTTAGGCTACATCCCCAACCGGGCGCCGGATATTTTGTCCAAGTCCCGCAGTCACGCCATCGGCGTGCTGATCCCGTCCCTCACCAATCAGGTGTTTTCCGATGTGATCCGCGGCATTGAGCAGGTGACGGAGAGCCGCGGCTATCATTTGATGTTCACCCATTACGGCTACAGTCCAGAGCTGGAGGAGCAGAATCTCGCCAACTTGCTCGCCTACAACGTGGATGGAGTGATCATGTCCGAAAGCCGGCATACAGAGCGCGCTCTGCAGATGATCAGAACCGCCGGAACGCCAACCGTGGAAATCATGGACACCCGCAGTCCCGCGCTGGATCAGGCCATTGGCTTTGATAACGTGCAGGCCGCCTACGATATGACCCGCACGTTGATTCAACGTGGATACCGTCGCACCGCCTATCTCTCGGTTCGACTCGACACCCGCACGCTACAGCGTCAGGAGGGCTATCAACAGGCCATGCGCGACGCGGGGCTGGCGCCGCGCACCATGCAATACGCCGCACGCTCGTCTTTTAGTGTGGGAGCGCATTTGATGACCCGCATTCTGGATGAAATGCCGGAGACCGACGCTATCTTCTGCACCAATGACGACGTCGCCATCGGCGCCTATTTCGAATGCCTGCGGCGCGGCATCAAAGTCCCCCAGGAAATGGCCATCGCCGGCTTCCACGGCCACGACGTCGGCCAGGTGATGACCCCACAACTCGCCAGCGTCCTCACCCCCCGCCACGAAATGGGTGCCCTCGCCGCCGAAGCCCTCCTCGCCCGCCTGGAAGGCCAACCAGACTTCGAATCCGTGATAGATTTGGGGTATGTGATCTCTCCGGGAGGGACGATTTGAGGGAGGGGGGCGTGGAGCGTCCCTTTGGTTGGAGCCTGCAAGGAGCAAACACACCACAAATATTCTTCACGGCGTTGAAGGTAATCTCTCTCTAAAAACGCCTTATATTCTGCTTATACAGCCTCGCTCCAGCAGCGTTCCGGCTCAGAGAGCGAGCCCTCTATGCATCTGTCTAAAGGAGAAGAAAGATGGCGAGCGGATTAGGTGTTTTGGTAACGAGCGGAGACAGTCAGATCGGCGATATCTTCTCAGCGCTTGAAGGCGCTTTGGATCGGACGACATGGCGCAGCTCCACCCTTCTGAATGAACGCAACGGCGACGGCAAGCTTCCGCTGGTGCTGCTTGGCCACGCCAACGAACTTCGATTCAAAATCAACTCCAGCGAACGCAAAACCGGCGCAGATATCGTCAAGCACTTAGTGACGACACGCATGTTAACCCCTTCAAAATTCGGATTTGTCTTCCTGGCCGGGTGCCGCGGCGCGCACACCAATCGAGAAGGACTTTATATCGACGTCGGCAACGCCATCGGCCTGCCAGTGCTGGCGTCCACCACCTCGGTCAGCATGGGAAGATCAGGAAGCAAAGTGTCATTCACTCCCATCGAAAACGGCGAATGGAAAGTCTACTATCCAGATGAAGGTGTGGTGTACAACCTCCGACTCGAACGCTGCAAACATTTCCGGGACGTACTGGCGTCGGTGGAAATCCAGGTGAACGACGCGGCGTCGTTTTGAGTTGAAATCCAATTGGTGGATTCGAGGGGAGTTCGCTCCCTTCATTTATCTAATAACTCGGTTATAACCACCACTAAAACACATTAGATATAGTCAACGCCTCAACAACTTACGCAACATCAGAGAGCTCTTTTACATTTAAATAAAATAACATATTAGAAATATATCTTGACACAATGAATAGCCCTAGGCCCAGGTTTCCCTCACCCACTTAATAATATTTTTCTCTCTTTCCTCAATTTGCTCATTAGCCCACCCTCCTTCACTTATCATATTAGCCACTTCCGTTGCACAGTGTAGTCCAGTGCTTCGATAACTTTCCGCCTTATCCACGGGGTCTTTGTCAGCCAACACTGAGTTTAAGCCGGGAGGCAGTAGAAGCAAGTTACCAAGACGGTGAACAAATATTCCTGGTTGCCCTGGCTCGATATACTCCAAAGCCCCCTTTGACTGAGGAAATATATGTTCAATAGATTTAGCTGCACTTGCTTCCCAAATTCGAGCCCATTGTTCGTTACTAAAATCCTGACCTTTATTTTCAGATAAATGCTCTTCATATCGGTAAAGAAGATATCTCAGCTCTTCTTCCCAGCCTTCATAGCAGTTTTCATTTTGAAGCTGCCTAATTGCTTCATTTATATCGTGCTCTTTTCCTTCACTAAATCGGTCTAATCGCTGCTTGACTTCCTCAGAAGTAATTCGAGGAGTATTCAAAACATCCCAAGCCAGCCGGACGTAATCTCCTATAGCAGTTCTTGCGTCCTTCGCACACAGCCCGTAGACACGAAAAGACGTTTTTTCCCACTTGTCTAAAAGTAAGCGCTTCTCTTCATCTGAAAAGCTAGAGAGTAGAATTGAGACTGCCAGTAAGCGTGCTTGCGCAATATTTGTTACCGCTTTTGAGCGAAAGGTATCTCCAAGAAAACTGTCAACAGCCTTTGCGACTTCCAGCAGCCAATATGATAATTTGATGGATTTTTCAGCCTTTCCGTCACATAGTTCCATAAACAGTTGAACTGCTGACTCTTCACTGTGAGGTTTGCTGGGGCGGTTTTTCGACTTAAGTGATGCTGCAAACTTCAGAGCCTCACCGCTTAGTCCTTGACGGAGTCCTATCGCCTCATAAATATTTCCCCAAATATTATGCAACTCTTCAATATGCTCATTAACATTGCCCATACTTTTCTGGAATGCAACTCCCATAAGCATGCTTTTCAGTCTATCCAGCCATGAAACTCTAAGCCCTCGATTATTAAGCACTTCAAAAACTGTATAGACAGTTTCTTCATTATCTATTTCATGAAATATAAAAGTTAGCTGATTTTTAATAATTCTTAACAACTCTATTTTGTCTTCCCAAGCAGAAACAAAATTGTCGCAGTCTTCAATGGCACTCAGTATCTCACGGTCCGCTATGGTCCTCACTCCTTTTATATCAACCCGCTCACCCGACCTAATATAGTTGGAGAAGTAATGACTTTTATCATGATTTGTCTGTAACAACACTAAACTCAGTTCATCTTGCTTAACTAGCAGCTCCTCCAATTCGCTTGCAAGCTTTTTTTCATCTTTTATTCTTCTATCTAAGTTTTGTTCTATTGCTTTCAACAAGATAACCAGTGTTGTAATTCTCTGCTGACCATCTACAACTTCCACAACACGATATTGATCAGTAACTATCGTTGTCAAACCCCGCCTTAAGCCGACTACTGTCGCCATAAAATGATTAGACTCAGAATTCCCCCTTAACATCTTAATATCATTAAACATATCCTCGCGCTGCTTCCTGTGCCACGAATATGCTCTTTGATAACGAGGAATCCGGAAAAGACGGTTTGTCAACAATGTAGATAGATTTGTAAATTGTGGCTGAATATCCATATTTTTGTCTCCAACGCTAGCTATGCTCACAATTCTGGTACGCTAATTAACGCAATGATCTAGCAAAATATAGCAGGATATTGGAAGTTCGCATCCCACAATCCCCCGAATTAGCATAATACTGTAGATGCTCCTAACCTTAGAGTATGTGAACATCCTCTAAGGTCCCCATAACTTTGTAGTCTTTACCCTCCCCCCATTAACAATCCGTTAGGTCTCCTCCCTCGTATAAAAATTATCCTAAAATAGGCAGACTACTCTCACGGATACGTCAGGTCGGCGCCATGGTTGTGTTGACGGTGGTTCCCAGGCAGTGGCATTTCATACTTCGGGTTTGCGGAGCCCTGTTACTTTGGGTGATGGCGGGCTTTGCCTCGGCTGCCGACAGCGCCACGGGCGAGCATATCCGGGTGCAGTTGGTCAGTGAATGGGACGGTGTGGCGCCGGGGCGGACCCATTGGGTCGGGGTGATTCTTGAGCCGGACCCGCACTGGCATACCTATTGGCGCAATCCGGGGGATTCTGGAGAGCCGCCTACCCTCACCTGGCGCCTGCCGCCAACCATTCAGGCCGGCGATATTCAGTGGCCGCTTCCTGACGAAATTCCAGTCGCCCATCTCACCAACTACGGATACTCCGGCGCACACTTGCTGATGGTTCCGCTACAAGTTGGCGAGCTGTCGCAGTCCAACGCAGATATTTCCGTGGATATCTCCTGGCTGGTTTGCCGGGAAGACTGCATCCCCGGCTGGGCGACTTTGTCTATGAACCTTCCCGTCGAGGCGGAACCGTCGCCAAGCGAGCATCATCCGTTGTTTGAGCAGACCCGGCTGAACTTACCGGCGCAGGAAATCATTTCCGCTCGCTATGAAGTCACCGATTCTCATCTGGTCCTCGCATTCACAGCGCCCAAGGCGGGCCCCTGGCGCGCACTGCCTTTGGAAGGCAATGTCGTTGTACACGGCGCGTCTCAACAGTTGATTCGGGACGGCGACGTCACCCGGCTTCTGACGCCCCGCTCAGAGTACCTGTCCGCAAAGGGGCAACCTATCGCATTCCTGCTCACCAACGGCGAGCAGGGTTACTACCTGCATAGCGAGTACAACGCTGGCGCGAGCGTAAAAGAGACATCCCAGGGGGGAATTGAGAGCCTATCTCTGTGGCTGCTGATGTTAATGGCGTTCGCCGGCGGCCTGATTCTTAATCTGATGCCCTGTGTGCTGCCGGTGTTGTCCATCAAGGCGCTCGGGTTGCGTCAAGGACATCACACGCTTATGCACAAACTGGCTTACGCGTTTGGCGTATGGGGCAGCTTCATGGCTTTCGCCGCGATCATTGTGGCGCTCAAGTCCGCAGGATCGGAGGTGGGCTGGGGATTTCATATGCAGAATCCGATAGTCATCGGATTGCTGTCCTTCCTGTTTCTGTTTATCGCGCTGAATCTGATGGATCTGGCCCCGGTTGGCGGACGACTGGCCGGGATGGGCCAGTCACTGACGCAAGGCGACAGTGCTCAAAGTCAGTTTTTCACCGGCGTCCTCGCAGTGCTGGTCGCCAGCCCTTGCACGGCGCCGTTTATGGCAGCGGCGATTGGCGTCGCTCTGGTCAGCGACGCCCTGATGGTATTCATTATTTTCACGGCGCTGGCGTTGGGGTTCGCGCTGCCCTTATCGTTAATCTATTTCATTCCCGCGCTGCAACGACGCCTGCCCAGACCCGGCCCCTGGATGAATACATTCCGGCAATTTCTGGCGTTTCCCATGCTGGCCACGGTGTTGTGGCTGGCATGGATATACCAGCAACAGACCAGCGCCTATGCGCACTTATGGCTGATGATCGCGCTACTGGGTCTGGGTTTCTGGGCCTGGAGTCGCCAACATTTGGCCAGGCTTCCCTCTTGGCTGGTTGCCGTGGCGACGCTCGCCGTCATGTCACAGCCTTTGAGGCTGGCGCAGACATCGCAGGACGCGAGTCCGCCGCAGGCCGCACAGGCGTTCAGCGAACACAAGCTGGCGACCCTGCGCGCCCGGGGCGCAGTGGTGGTGGTGAATATGACCGCAGACTGGTGCATCACCTGCAAAGTGAACGAACAAGTGGCGTTTTCCTCCGGCCAGGTGCAGACCTTGCTGGAATCGGAAAACGTCCACTATCTGGTGGGAGACTGGACCAACAGGAATGATGAGATCTTCGGCTACCTGCAACGCTATGGCCGCGCCGGCGTACCGCTGTATGTGGTGTACGCGGGCATGGCTGACGGACAGGTGCTGCCGCAGCTTCTCACGCCGGAGTTGTTGATCCGAGGCATTGAACAGGCGAAAGAGGAGATCCGTTATGAAAGTCAGGCTGTTGTTACAGGCACTCTCGGCGTTAACGCTGGCGGCCAGTGTATGGACGCAGGCGGCGCCGAAAATAGACGTTCAGGCGCCCGGTTTCAGCGCTATTGACAGTAATGGCGAAGTCGTCAACCTGAGCGATTACAAAGGCAAGTACGTGGTGTTGGAGTGGACCAACCACGAATGCCCTTACGTCGGCAAACACTACGGCAGCGGCAACATGCAGGGCCTGCAAAGCAAATACCGGGCTGAGGATGTGGTCTGGCTGACTATCATTTCCTCCGCGCCGGGAACCCAGGGCTACGTGAAAGCCGATGAAGCCAACGCGCTCACCGCCAGCCGCAACGCTAAACCCACTCATGTGGTGTTGGACCCGGACGGCGCCGTCGGCAAGATGTACGACGCCAAAACCACGCCGCATATGTACATCATCGACCCGGAAGGCGTACTGCGCTACGCCGGCGCCATCGACAGCATCCGCTCCGCCAACAAAGCGGACATCGCCAAAGCGGTAAACTATCTCGACAAAGGCATGCAATCCCTGTTCGAAGGCATGCCCGTAGACCCAAAAGCCACCCCACCCTACGGCTGTACGGTGAAGTATGAGAGTTGAAGGCGAGTGATGAGTGGGAGTGGAAGCTGAATGATGGTGGAAACTGAATAAGAGTGGAAAAGGCTGAGAAATCGGCCTTTTCATTCTTTCTTCTAACTATAGTTTCTTTCAATCCAAATAGGCATAGATAAATATCATACTTTTTATTAATTCAACTCTCTTCAAAACCGCTATTTCTGATTAAAATTCGGCAGCTCACTTAACATATTTCACACACTACAAGGCGTTGCCAAACTAAAAACACATGAGACGAAAGGAGGCCAAACTTCAATAAACATCCTCCTCACAAAACGAATACTTCTCTGGATCACCCCTTACATATTCAAAATTTCTTATAAAGTCAAGCAACTCCTGCTTGTCCATAGTTTTTGTATATGTGGCAGACGTCATAATTTCAACGCTGTATCTCTTCCCTGTCAGGGTCAACGTTGTTCTGCTTGTGTCTTCTTCCACATAAATAAATATGAAATCCTTTCCCTCAGACCTTAAATCGTCCATAAGGCAATAGATTTCATCTAAACCTTCAGTTAAAGGGGAGTTTCGTGACGACCTATATTTCTTGGCCGACTCAATGGAGTAGTAAACGCAGTACATTAGTATACACTCCCCCAGGTATATTCACCTTTCCCTTCAAAGGTTATGACCAGCGCCCCGTAATCAACCTTAAAGCGTTCAATATTAGTGACTTCAACAGAGCCATCTTTTTCAACAAGCTCCGCCAGAACGGTCACTTTCTCTCGAATTTCAGGCCAGTCAACCGTCGGGTTAAAGTTATTCTCAACCACTTCGTGAATATCAGGTTGAACGATTCTAATAACGTCAGCATCATTAATATTGGCGTCGATTCTATCTGACAGAAAAACACCGTCCTTTACGTCAACAAGATAGCCGCTTATCCATGTTTTTCCTCCTTTTTCAACCATTAACCGACATATCGCCTCTGACGCATCAGTTTCCAGATCTCTCTCGCGACCATCAAAGTAGAGATCATAGCTAATCCATTTTGTTTTCAGCGTCATGTGTTTTATGTCAGATAACGTCGCGTTCCCATCACATATCAGAAGGGTTCCGCTGACTTCACAAAAATCGACATACTCCCATTCGCCGCCGGTTCTGGGCTCAATGTGCACTGACAAAGTTTCATAAAAATTAGTATCTTTTATTACAATTCTATTAGCATTTAAAAAATCATCAGAATCACATATAAACATTGATTTTTCATTGGCAAAAATGATCCCCATTACTCTTAATGGCCGCCCCACACAACCGTCAATTCCGTTAAATCCACCGATTAGTTTCACGATATAATTACAATAAAAAAGTTAACTCAATCACACATCCAGTTCTTTCAGAGCTTCATTCAATTCGCCACATGGAATTTCGATAAATCTAGAATCAACTCCAGCTGTGAGTTTATAGTTTCTTCCCATTTCTAAATTTAGTCTATTACCTACGCTCTCTGACAAGTCACCCTTATTATCGCCTGATACATGTAAAGAAAAAATATTATCATCCAAGTGAACCAATACTTCGCATTATGCATGAATAGCTTGTTCATTCCATTCAAACACTGCATTTCCCACAACAGCTTTGGCTTTGTGAATATCCGTGACGTTGCGTACGCCATCATGTTCTTCTGACTCTACATCAGCAATGAGAGTCACTGTCTTGTCAAAAAAGTCGTGACACTCAAGGAAGTCAACCAAAAAGCCATAAGGTTTCTCATCAAAACTTACTTTGCTTCCATCTACTGTGCGAAAGCTCAAGACTATCCCATCTAGGCTTATATCACCGCAAATCACTTTATCGAACTCAAAGTTACTCAAAACTGATTCAAGCGAGTGAGGATTATCAGGCGGACATATAAATACAGAGGCTCCCGTTCTCACATAAAATTTAATATAGCCAATTTCGTCTATGTATAAATCGTTCCTGTCCTCTGCAATCTTACCGTGCAATTTAACATCATAGTTAAGGAGAGATCTTCCACCGACTAAAACAGACAAGAACTCGAAAAAAGTATCTTCAAAACTCTCGACATTAAGTTTTACAGTGTTATCCAGACTAAATGGCGGCCCTGAAAAACACCCTTTGACGGTTTGAAACGTGTCAATGTAACGGAGTTTATTAGTTTTAATTTCTGAAGCTAATACTGTCATTCTACTTTATCCGATTATATCGTCATGACCATGCTCATCACCTCCTACAAAAGCCATAAAGCCCTCGTATGGCTCGACTTCAAACTCTTCACCCACTTCCACCTGTCCATTTTTGGGTTGACCAGTTCATAGAGTTCAAATAAAAGGTGTATTCGTCTTATTTTTCATTAATGCATATGGTTAGAGAATTATTGCCATCCGCATCTCTAATGATCGTTATCCAACCAGCCTTCTCCCACTCGTGAATCAGTTTTTGATACAAGGGAGCCAAGCTTGAATGATCGACTTTTTTAAGCTCCGCCCCACTGGCTTTAATAAAGCTCTCAACTTTAACGCTACCCTCTTTAACACTCAAAAATGGTTCAGCTGGGGCAAGGATGTAATTCTCAATCACGTCTCTGGAGAAAATATCAAAAATATTGTATTCCGTGACGTCAAACTGACTCAATTCAACGACTACCGCATCAGCCAACATCCATTCAGGCTGATAATACTCGACGCAGAATTTTTCTTTTTCTTTTAACCTTTCAATTGCTTTTTCAATACTCTTCATTTCAATACCCCTTCTTTTTAGCAATGGCGTCTCCAATATCTACCGCCTGCCCGTGCAAACCATCAATTTCCAACTGCAAGTCACGATATAAAATACCATTTTTCGTTACTTTCTTATACAGCCCATATACTTCATGGAATTCATGAGAAAGAATACATGCTATACCTTGATCTGACTTAAGCAAGCTTTTCTTAACACTAACAGTAATTGTTTTATTGCTAAATATATCATCCACACCCATTACCTTATCTGGGGAGACAGGAAACACTCCGCTTTCAATTAAATCCGCATCAGCTGCTGTTGCAAATCGCTTGCCTGGTTGATAATACGCCCACACATCATCAAAAACGCCGCCCTGTGCCACTATTGTATTAACAGCTTCGTCTTCAAGAAAAGCGAATCTAGCAGTTAGCCCATCATGCGTAATAACTTCAATAACATTTGGATTTAGTTTTGATGGCCTTATATCATCGACAACATCTTTAAATGCGCCAAACTCATCTGCTAAGAATACTGCGTCTTCTGGTGATTTAGCATTTTGATTCCACTTCCACAACGATTCATCCTGCTTCCGAGACGCTGCTGCGCCATAGACTGCCTTGGTGTTGCTACCCTCCTTATTCTCTCCCTTGAGGGCTGGCTTCAACCCCATTAACGCCGGATGCCCAACCACTGCAGTAATGGCCCCAGCATAGATCTCTTCCAACTCTCCCAGTCTGGGTGGAATTTCGGTGACAAATGAGCCGACGTCTTCCAGTGCTACGCGTTCGCTCAGTCCTTCCAGTGAGATGACTTCGATGCTGCGTCTGGCGGCGATGGGGTCTGAACTGGCGTTGATCAGGTCTTTACGGATGTTTCTGATCTTGTTATCGAATGCTCTTACATCGTCAATGGGGCTTCCCCGTTCAATGACGCGTAGCCCTTCCAGCATCAGCTCCGCTCGCTCCTTCGGTATAGCATAGTACTTCCCGAAAGGGCCACCCCCGCCGGTTTCCAGCGAGTGGTAAAACTCATCCCCCAACTTTTCTTCCATTGCCAGAATAGCGGAGGCGTCTCCTTGTTTTTTGGCCTCCCAGAAATCTCTGTAGGCCTCCTCACGCTCATCTTCGGTCAGACTGGTCGCCTCATCAGGTTCTGCTTGAGCGATCTCAGGCGTTTCAGACCTTTTGAATGGCGGGGGGAGATAATTACGGCGTTCAGCAGGAACACTTTCCCACCACAAATTACCGTTCAATGAGGGAATGTCTTTTAGTAGTCCGTTTAATACTGGCGGCGGAGGTGGCTCTGGGTTCGCCCGAGCGATCAGTCGCTCAGCCAATACAGGATCTGAGTTAGTAGGAAAGACGCCTTCGTCTTCCTGCCTTGCAATCGGACTAAATGGCTTTTTACCGTCTTTAAACACCAGAAGAATGTCGCCGCGCTCAACCAGCCTGACGAAATCTTCCTTCCATTTCCGAAAGTACGGCGTCCCTCTCCCGGGAAAGGCGCCGAAAGCAGAGCGAAAATTAGACCCCGAGAGGTTACCGACGATTTCGCTGACCTTCATATCGTGGTTTAAACAGCGTTCAGCGTAGCTGGCGGCGAAGAATGGAGACTCAACAAAAGACAAGTCAACAATGGTTAAATCTGTCCAATGTTTGAACTCGTACTGACGAGTGGAATACATGAAACGACATCCCTGATTAAGCAAAATATCCAGTCATGGCGGCGATATAGCAGGACAACCGCGACAAGATACAATTAATTACAATGCAAGAATATTTTACTTTTTTGGGACGTTACTCTGAATCGTCCGCTCCCTCTAGGACATTGGAACTACAAGTAGGATTGGCACGTGTGAACAAGGTGAACTCAGCTAATAGCACCGATCCCTCCTGTACTGAGAGCGACCTAACGAAGAAAACAATCGAATGATGTGGGGCAGGATGAAATCTGAAGATTGGAAGCAGCCGTCCACACACTGCTACAAGCATGGACGGCGAACTTATTTAGACAGGTGGAAGCGGCTTAGTTCAAGCGATTTGAGCCCTGTTTCCACAACGACCTTTTAGACTTATTTATAAAATCGTTCTAATCAATCCATCACGATCAATGACATGTCGTCAATACTGACGCTCTCCCCTGCGCCGTAGCCGATCAGCTGCGCCTGCAC
This sequence comes from Hahella chejuensis KCTC 2396, assembly GCF_000012985.1. Classification (NCBI taxonomy): domain Bacteria; kingdom Pseudomonadati; phylum Pseudomonadota; class Gammaproteobacteria; order Oceanospirillales; family Hahellaceae; genus Hahella; species Hahella chejuensis. Next base: position 3,703,278 of record NC_007645.1, read on the forward strand.
GCGCACCCGGTACCAGCCTACGGTGGAGGCGTAGTAGGTTCCGTGGGTTTCATTGCTGGACCAGTTGCCGAGGACGCCATTGCCTTTGCCGGTGCAGAAGGCGTTATCGCTGTTGGAAGGCGCAATGACAGTCACTACGCCGCTGGGGCTGGTGACTTCGATATTGATGTCGTACCAGGTCGAATTATCGTTGGATTGCACGGCGCATTCGCCGTTGAAGAAGATCGCCCGCGTGCCGGTAGTGCTGGCGTAGAACGACAGGTTAACCGGCAGATAGTGCGCTGCGCCGTTGGCGGTGACAACATGACTCAGATAGGTGGTGGAGCCTTCCACATCCGCATAACTGGCGGACGATGCAACGCTGATCGCCGCGCCCATGACGAGAGAAATGAGTGTTGTTTTCATGGTGAACCCCTATATCCATGGAGGTCGATATATATCGTCGAGGCGACTGAGCAGGTCATCATGGCCGTCTCGACGAGTTCCATCTCACTGAGCTGACCGCCGCGCCGGCTAACGCTACTTCCCTACCCGCGCGGCGTTGGTCTCATTCAGGATGTGTTATGAGTGTATGGAGGGGCGGTTTGGCGGGCAGTTAAATACTGGGAGGCGATTTTGTGACTTTTTATCTGTTTTTTTGGAGGAAAATTTTGCGCGTCATGGAACCGCTGTACTGACGCGCACAGAGAGTGAATCGTAACACAGCCAGGTTACACCACCGCCGCCAGCACGCCGCCAAAGGCATTCCTCAGCACTTTCATGATCGCGTTCAATGCCTTTTGCACCGTTATCAACGTAAGTTGGGTGATAGCGACCAGCACGGCTTCACAGGAGGTTCTTTGCATTTTGACCAGTATCTTCGCGGTCTTCGGCGAATAGCCCTGGTTCTTGTCCGCCTGATACAGCGCCACGTTCTGCGCCACATCCGCCAATTGCACGGACATCTTCCTGAATTCAGCGGGGGCGTATGATTTCACCGCCAGCCAGCCTTCTTTGAAGGAGGCTTCCGCCGCCTGGATAATTTTTTCATAGATATCATTCGCGTCTATTTCCATGGCTGTCTCCTTTTCTTTCAAGGGTTAGTTCTTCTCAGGATTAGTTCTTCTTCGCGTTTTCGACGACGGATACGGCGTTAATGGACTGGTTGGCGATAGCCAGCGCAGTCTTGGATGTCGCCGGTCTTAGGCAGGAAAGGTTTTTGGGACCGCATTTATCGCCGTCACGATGAATTTCTTCAATGAACTGCAGTTGGTCTTTCACCAGCGACAACAGCTTCTCATTACAGCCATCCGCATTGCCGTTCGCTTCCATGCCGCTCTGTGCGATTTCAGTAGGTATTTTGTCGCGCATCATGGTGGTCACCCGCTTGTAGAGCTTTTTCTCCAGTTTGCAGGCTTTGCCTTCCGACGCGGCGGAAGCGCGTGCGATCATGGCGTCCAGCTTGGATTCCAGCGCATTATAGGCTGGCCTGTTTTTCTCGTAGGTTCCCTCCGGCGTCCCCGCCAGATCCGCCATGTTCTTCACGTGGGTATTCAATTGCTCGGAAAGCTCCATGCTTCCCCTGTCTATAACCTCATCATAATCACTGACCAGTGAAAGCCCTGAGCAAGCGCTTAAAGCCAGCGCTAAAACGAGGGTAGCCAATGCCTTGTTCATGGTGGTCTCCTTTTCTCCGGGTCTTTTTGCAGGATTTGCGCGTGTGTTATGCCGGTTGCAGTTTGGCGTTGAAACGTTCACAGACGGCTTCGTTCATAAACAGACCGTGCTCGATGATCACGCCGATGGTGATCAGGTAGGCGGACAAATTCTCCGCGTCGGTGATGGCCTGCCCCAACGTCACGATCAATGGCGCGATCACCATGACGCTCAGAGGAATCGCCACTAGAAACTGATGTTTCATAACCAGACTTTGCGGGGAGGGAAAAACGGTTATGCGGATATAGACGCCGAGAAAGTAGGCGGCGAAAGGAATCACGCCCAGCAAGACCATCTGGGTGATAAAAGGCGTAAACTCGTTCATTGTCGTTCCTCCATCAGGATGGACTCGCCGCCGTCCTTACCGATGTAAACCCAGCCGCTCTTGTCGTTCGCAGCCCCGGGTTCGGCCTGCTCAACGTTGATCCAATACTGAGTCCCCGTCAGGGTGTTGATCTTTTTGACTTCTTTCACGACGACGCTGTCGTCTTTCGCCACGGAGCCTTTTTTGTCTCCGAGAATGTAGAGAAAGGTGCTGGGCGGCGAATCACGAACATTGGCGGGCGCGGACAATGAATAAGCGCGGTTAGCCTCCACTTTGGAAGGCTCCGTCGACCACACGACGGTTGAGATGATCAGCGCTGATAACAGACCTGTTTGTCGCATAGCTCCTTCCCTCCTGGTCCGATGTTTTAGGCAAGCGGCGAAAGCTCAGGGAATTCTATGTACAACTTTTATATTGTTTTCTTTGCGGCCAGTTTATGACGCATAAAACCAACCTGTCATCCGGGACATTAGGGCTAAACTAACGCTTAGATCGGTTTTTATTAATATGGCAATGATATTGACATGTTTTTATCTGGCGCATGGATGCGCCTGCGCGGCGGAGAGCCGCGGGAGACAGGGCCTGACATGGGCAGGCCCTGTCGTTGCAGACAAATAGAAGGTTGAAGACAAATAGAAGGAAGCTATTTGTCTGCCTGATTAATAGTTGCAGCTTGCGTCTATCGCGAGCAAGTGGGGGGAAATCTTCGGGGACGCGTTTTGCAGAGGGCTAATTCAGGGAATGAGCGGCGCGGGTTAGGCCGCTCATTTCTTCCATCACATTTCGTCCAGTCGATTGCCGTTCTGCGACATCAACATCGCCTCGTGCTCTTCCAGCTTCATCAGGTTCTCCAATAGCTCCTGAGTGGATGGCGTCGCCGCCTTGGCGTGCAGATAACGATACAGTTCAACAATATGCCGGTGCTTATCCATCACCGTTTCCATAATTTCCGCGGCATTCAGCGTTTCGTAATGGATTTCTCCATCGGCCAAGGGGTGAGTCGGATGCATCTCCAGATATTCGTAACACCAAGTGTTAAGAGCCTTAACCTCACTGGTTTGTTCGAAGCCGTTGATCACGTCGAAGAGCAGCGTTTCGTGCCGAGCCAGATAGTCCAGCAGCAAACGGACTCCTTCATTCTCATGGAGCCCTGCGGACTGAGAAAGGGATTTTGAAAGTCGTTGATGGTATTCCTTGGTCCAGTGCAGAACGTTTCTTAATGTCTCGGCATGCATTCAGAGCTCCTATCAAACTATTTCTCTTAGATTATTAATCTAATACTCAATAGAGAAATCTCAATGTCTCCGGTCATAAAAAACTCAAATCACCAGCTCTGATCGCAACGACCGCTTTTCTCACGATAGCCGCTGTCGCACTCCCAACCGTTGCCGGAGTTATCAAGATGCGCATGCTGGGGAAGTTTAATGGGACTACATGTGTCTCTGTCCGCCTTATAGCCGCGGGCGCATTCCCAGTCGTCGCCTTTTTCCGTCAGGAAGGCGTTTGCGGGCAGGTTGACCGCCACGCAACGATCACCATCCTCCTTAAAGCCCCGCAGACAGGCCCAGCCATTTCCATATACCTCATAGACAGGGTGACCATTGGCGGGAACCTTTACCGCCAGGCAGGCGTTATCCATTTCCCTGAAGCCGCGTTCACATTTCCAGCCTCTGCCATGGGACTCGTAGGTAGGGTACGCATTCGCCGGCACATGCACGGCCGCACACTGACCGTCCTGCTTTCTAAATCCGATCTCACAGCGCCAGCCATGAAAGGCGCTTTTATCCAAATAGCCATTGACTGGAACGGTAATCGCCACGCAGCTTTCGCTCTCCTTGTGAAATCCTCTGTCGCAGTCCCAGGAACGGCCGTAGGCGCTCAGGTAGGCATGTGCAGGAACCTCAACGGCGATACAGGATTTATTCTTCTGACGATAGCCACGATCGCATTCCCAGTTGTCACCATAAGGGAGAGGATGAGAGTTGGCGGGATGCCCGTCTTTAGCATTGGCGCCGCCGACAATGCAGAGCAACAATATTAGGCTGCTTACCGCGCTACGCCAGATCGAAAAGTACTTCATAAATCGCGTCCATTTAGTTTATGGACTCTTAGGAAGCCCTGATTCCTCCAAAATAGCACGCTTTCACTTGGACCGGGCGAATCATTTCAAGAGCGCAAGAAATTTAAGCCGTAAAACGAAAACGGCGCGCCACCGGGCAGTGACGCGCCAAAGGGGAGCTGATCAGAATCAGCGTGCGAGCTCGCTTGAATTACATAGACTTCAAGCCATCGTCCAATGTGAAGGTAAGATTGGTGACTGTGTCATCGTAGCTGTAGTCATCCACGCGTACGATTTCCATCTCCAGGTTACCGCCAAGGCTGCGTTTGGTGCGGGCGGACTGCTGCGCCATCTGCATCTCGTCGCCGTCCAGAGAGATCGGCGCACTGGCGTCGATGTTGAACTGACTGCCGTCGACCGTGGTGAACTTACCAGTCAGCGGCGCAATGAATCGGCGTTTGCTGATATTGCCCACCGCCCACTTCACGCCGCCGGCGCCGTATTCGTTCAACATCCAGTTCCAGTCCCACTGGCCGTAGTTCTGGATACTGCGATGCGCGTACTGGTCCAGGATATCTTCCGCACCGTTCAGATTGTTGCGGGCGCCAAAGGTATAGTTCTCCCAAGGGCGATCTGTGGGATGGTCGTTTCTGGCGTTGCCGCCCCAGCGCAGAAAGTTCTCCATGGCCACGTTGTATCCCAGCACCATTTCCGATTCATAAGGAATGTCGGCTTTCTGCTTGAATACCGTCAGAGTGATGATGCGCTTGGAGTTCGCCGGCATCAGCGCCCGATACTGCGCGGACTGAGTGACGGTTTCGCTGTTGCCGTTGGATTCGCTCCATCCCTGATTGGCGGTAAAGCCTGCTGTAATTTCAGTGCTTCCTCCGAAAATCTTAAGATCAAATTCATATGTGTTTTTGATGCTTATTGTTTCAGAGAAAGAATAATCTTCCTGTTTCGACCAGCTTTTCGTTTCGTCATATTGTAATGTGGCGACGGCGGTATCTTCCGTATCGCCACGGTTATATACCACCGCAGTAATGGTCTTTAACGGCTCGCGGTCATAGACCTGGGGATCGCCCAATTTAAGTGAGCCGGGGTTGGTATAAAACTTAAGATCGGATAGCGACATTTTTAAGCGCTTATCCGCCCAGTATCCTCCAGAGTAAGGATCACTGCCATTATAATTAGCTTGTAACGTATATTGTTGATCGCCATTGCGGGTAATACTGAAATCTTCACCCACATTCTGGGAAGCGGTTCCGCCGCACCAGCCGTAGCCCAGGAAGTGCGCCAGATAAGTCAAAGGAACATAAAAGTCCGGATCGCGAACGATAGTATCCTTCAAGGCGGCGATATCCTGGGCTGCGTATACTTTATCCTGATACTTGGGTATATCGTCATTCGCCTGAGCGGTTGAGACGGGCGCTAGCAGTGAAATCACGCTGGCTGCGAGCGCCGAGGGGACAAAAGATTTCGACAGGTAATGCATAATTAGGTCCTTATATTTATCATCGTCCTTTTATTCATTCAGAGAACGACCCACCAAAACGTTTATACATATCTATCATTGGGCCTATCCTGTTGGCTGGCTGATTAATACATATGGTTTATTTCAGCAATCATTACATCCAAATAAATAAACGCAAATTCAGTTAATCAATCAAAAAATAATCAGGGAATTAGCCTTTAGTCTAACACCTATTGACATTCAAAAATCCTAATTAAGCCACAACTAATTTACCAACAAGATAACTATTACAACTCAAATTATTTAACTTATTGAATATTCATAAGAATAAATTAATCATTGATCAATAAAACTTGTCCAAGCAGACAGATTCTGTTGATCAGGCATACCCATAGAGCAAACATTAAAATTTAAATTATCAATCACACAGAGCGGCGCACCGCCCTATGAAAAGCATTTCATAACAATATATAACTTGTTTCAATATGTAACTCGCCCGGCAACCGGTCACTTATTGATCCAGACGATGAAAATGAGAAGAATGCGACGATGATGAAATGATTAAGTTTCACTATTACGGGTGAGAAGCTCAGAGGTCAGTTCAGTGAGAAAAAGCAGGTTAGGTTAGAAGAAGATAAGAAAGAATAAGGAACGCTCGCCGTTGGAAGCGGGTAAGCAGGTCTCCTGGACCGCTTACACCTTAGGCTATCGGCACCCGGAGAACTTCAGCGCCGCCTTTCGTAAGTATTTCGGTTATTCGCCGAAAGAGCGTTAACATTCGGCGCTTTCCTATCAGTCCCCGCCACCGCCGCCTCCGTCGCCGCCACATCCCCCATCGCCGCCAAAGAAGCCGCCGCCGCCTCCGCCGTCGCGGGAGTAGCCGCGAGAGCCGTTGGTGGCTACGGCGGTTTTCAACGCAATAGAGATTAAAAACAGCGCAATCAGAACAGGACAGATGATGCTTGCAAAAACAGACTCGGACGTCAGATCCGTGAAATAGAAGGACAGACATAATCCAACTACGTTAACTACCCATGAAATCATATCGCCTCCACATAACTATCAGGTTGGCTGTGAGTCTAACTTTAAAACATATCGGCTTCCAGGTAACCAAGCGGTAAACAACAAGATTCCAAGGCCGCAATGGCGCACCTTTTCATGCGGCGCCCATCACGTCACCGCCCTTGCTGTTTCACCAACATCCCCAACTCCTGCAAAGTCGGCACTCCGCCGTCCGCTGATTTATAGATAATTTCCGCCGCCATCGCCGTCCCCCAAAGAGTCATGAGAATGAATAAAATGCATCCCTTCAACCAACTACTCTCCTTCGCCACTTCCCAAAGAACTCCCCGCCAGGGCGATATTCAGCGCGACGGTCTTGGCTTCGGCGTAGTTCATGATTTTACCGCCGGGTTGTGGCATGGCTTTTTCGTATTCGTCTTTGCTGCAATAGAGCGCCAATGCGAAGGCAATGAATTTTTCGGACAATTCCAGGGCGGCCAGGGCCTGTTTTACTTCGTCGCCGCTATAGTATTTTTTCTTGTCGTGCCGCTTTCTCAGTTCGGGTCCCAATACGCCAATATATTTCCGAATGGCGTCTTTTCTTTTTACTTTATCTTCGATATCCATTGATTACCTTGTCTGCTTGTCTACTACGCTTATGCCCTCACTAAGAGTAAAGGTCTTGGAGAAAAAGAAAAGGTTTATACCCGTCATTTCACCATGGCTTCGTTACGCGCAGGTTTCGTAATGCCTTTCAATATCTTGGGTAGCGCTTGTTCTACCGCGCTTAAATCATCATGTGGGACAATATTAATCAGGCAGACAAATAGATAGAAGGAAGGCTATTTGCCCGCCGGATTAACAGGCGCTATGCGGCTCTGTTCTTGTACAGCTCGTATATCTCGTTAGCTTTGTTGAGGCGCTCCTGATCCGCTGAGGAGCCTACCGCCGCCCGTTCGAAATCCTGCCTGAACACCACCATGGCGTCAGCCACCGAGTCCGTTTGCTTCAGCTTGCCGATCACCGCGCTTTCTGAGGTGGAAGACAACTCATGCTTCAGAAAGCCATAGTTGGCGGCGGCGCTGCCCGGGTCCATGCCGTTGTTCTCGGCGAAGGCGATGAGTCCATCCTTACGCGACTCGCCCCACTGCGCCCAGCCATAACCGGTGCTGTCCTGCACCCGGTCGTTGGTGGGATTCCCGAAAGCGCGCGGATCAGAAGCGCCCTGGCTGAACTGAGAGTACTGGTTAATGTGCGGGTTCATGCCGTCGCTCTCCATATACAGATTGCCGACAACGCCCGCCGCCTGCTCCGGCGTCAGACCAAAGTCCTTGATGAGATTATCCATCACCTGCATCGCCACCTCTTTGCCTTCGGAATCGGACAGACGTCCCTTGGGCATGGCGTTGCTCAGGGTTGAATCAAAGCTGATCGGCGTGTCCTGTGGATCAATTTCAGCGATTTTATTGGATTTATGCACGCCCAGATTCAGCGCAGGCGGATCGCTGACGCCGCATACGCCGTCAATGCCTCCGGTCTTCTTGTTTTGGGAATGATCGGAGGCTCCTTGTGAGCCGTCCGCATTCAGGATCATCCGTAGCTGCTGCAGAATCATCTCCAGCAAATCCTGCATGGCGCCCAGGTTGCCGCCGTTGCTTTTGACTTGATCGTATTGACGGTTGAACTCGTCACGATAGATCTCCGTCAACGCCGACACCTGCGAATCAGGACTTCGCTGGCTCAGGTCGTCCAGGTAGGAATTAAAGTCTTTTATATCCATCGCCTTTCCTCATATCTGTTTCTGATTAGCGGTTAAATATACGGGACGGGCGACGATTCCGACCGACAGAGGTCAATCAGGTTAAGGCGTTCAGGCGATCGGAATCTTGGAGCTCCCTCCACCTTGACTCAGTAACCAGGCGGAGGGCGAAGTTGCGGCGCGGATCATTGCGCCGCCGTAATGAGATAAGGGGAGATAAGACTATTGCAGCCAGTTGCGAATGGCGTCTTCGGACAGCAGGCCGCTGCGGCCTTTACGTTCGCCGTTGGAGGACACAAAGTAACTGCGCGGCAACTCCCCATACCAGGAGGGATCAATCGCCTGCCGCAGGCGCGCCGGAACCGGATCGGCGAAGCGCCAGTTATCGGCGGACTCAATCTTATACTGGGCCAGGGTTTCCCTGACCTGCGCTTCGGGCATGTCCTGATCCGTCGACACCAGCGTCACCGCCAGGTCGGGATCATCCTTCAGCAGACTGCCCAACATCTCCAGCTCTTTGTGACAAGGCGGGCAATCAATGGACCACAGCACCATCAGGTAGGGTTCGCCATCCCATTGTTGTTGAATGGCTTTGACGCTGTCCGCGGTGAACGGCTTGACCTCGGCGCTGGCGGCGGAAGCGATCATCCATGCCGCCAGCATCAGCAATACCCGTCGCATTACAACGACTCCTTATGCTTATGATGATCCCCGGCGTCCTTGATCGAGGCGCTGGCCGCCACTTCCGCGCTGGAGTCCAGCGGCGTCAAACGATAGCCTTCCTGCGCCGTCTGCCATGACAGATAAATCTTGGCGCCATCGTTGACCAGCAAGGGATGATCCGACGCGCCTTCGGTATTGACCACTTCGGCGGCGGCGCTCCAGGTATCTCCGCCGTCTTCGGACACCTGCATGAAAGTGCGGGTGCGGTCGTCAGCGAAGGCTTTCCAGGTGAGTACGACACGGTCGCCCAAGGCTTCAATCATCGGTCGCTCCGCGCCAGGGCCGCCGAACGCCATGGGCTTGCTGAAGCCGTCTTGGGTTGAGTGGGCGTAGAACAGTCCCTGACGGTTTTCTCCCGCGGTGAACCAGGCCAGATGTTGTCTGCCGTCCGCCGCCGCCAACGCCGGGCCGTGATGAGGACAGCCATCCAGCTTCCACTGATCGTCGCTGACCCGCTGCGGCGCGCTATGGGTGGTCAGGTCGCTGAAGCTGATCAGCGCATGGTCGCGCACGCCGCCGTCAAACACTTGTCGGTACAAAATTACCGGCAGTCCCTGTTCGTCCAGCTCCATGGCGATGCGGCAGCATTCGCAGGAGTGATCCGACAACTTGCGGCTGGCCTGAAAGGACGCGCCATTGTCCGTGGAGACGCCATAATACAGGGCCGCGCCGGCGTATTCCCTGTTAGCGGCTTTGGCGGCGACCAGATCCCGTTTGTCCACCCAGACCACAAAGATCTCGCCGCGGTCATTCACGCGAAATGTCGGAAAGCGATGGGCGATGACGTCTTTGTCGTCATTTACATTGATCGGCGCGCTGAAGGTGCGGCCGCCGTCCAAAGAGCGACTGAAGCGGATATGCCCGGTATAGGGCTTGTCCAGCTTACGGGTCCACAACAGATAGATTTCGTTTTTCGGGCCCAGCGCCAACTGCGGCCTGTCCTCGCCCTGATCGTCCACCGGCTCGGGGGTCGCATTCACCGCCTGCGGCGCACTGAATGTCGCGCCGTTATCGTCGGAATGCTGAATGTAGATATGACCGCGGGAATACCAGGTGATCCACAAGCGTCCATCGCGGCCAAACGCCGGTGTGGGCGACTTGGCGCAGTTCAGCGACGGCAGCGCCGTGGGGTCGGCGCAAGGACCTGCCGGCGCCGCGGCGCCGTGGTGGCCGCCTTTTTTATCGTCATGGCCGCCATGGGCGCTGACGGCGCCGGATGCGATAGCCGCTGTGGCCGCTATCACAGCGACCCGCAGCAGGCGCAGATTCAATATTTCCATTTGACCTCCGCATAATAGGTTCGACCCGGATACGGGTGATAGACGTAATAGCGTTCGTCGGTGAAGTTATCCACTCCGCCGGCGACAGAGAAATGCTCATTCAGGGCGTAAACCGCGCGAGCGTCGAACACCAGAAAGCTGTCCGTGTAGCCGAAGCCGCTGCGGTCGCCGTCGCTGTTGTCGAGGCTGTCATAGGGGTCGCTGGCGTAACGGACGCCGCCGCCGAAACGCAGCTGCTCGGTGGCCTGATAGCCCGCCAGCAGGTTGGCGCGCCATTTGGGAACCCGGGGAAACTGCTTGCCTTGCGATTCCGGCGACGCGCTGTTTTTCATGATTTCCGCATCGGTGAAGGACAGGTTGAAATCCAGGTCCAGACCCGCCGTCAGCACGTCTTTGAAACCGGTGACCACTTCCACGCCCCGTGAGCGCACGCGGTCGATATTCTGGTAGTTGGTGACGCCGGTGAAGACATTGGTCTGACGGTAGATGGCGTCGTCCACATCGTTTTCCCACAGGCTGACAGTCAACGACGCATCTTCAAAGTGGCGTTTCACAGTCAGGTTCTTGGCGAAGCTTTTTTCTTTCTTCAAATCCGGGTCAAAGCTGGCGTTGAAAGCGCCGGTATTGTCGATAGAGCCCTGGTACAACTCGCCCACGGTGGGATAACGATAGGCCAGCGCCAGCGACAAGGTGGCGCTCCAGTCCGCATTGGGGCGGTAGCTGAAACTGGCTTTCGGCGACAAATCGGATTCGCTTCTCTCTGGATAGGCCGCGCTCACGCGATCGGCGCCGAAGTCCCGCGCCAGCACGCCGTCATAGGCGCGCCACCACTCCTGACGGGCGCCCAGGGTCATGCTCCAGGCCGGCGCCAGCGTCCATTCATTCTCTACGAACAGCGCATGGGTGCGCGTAGTCCCTTCTGAATCTCCGCTCAGGCTGGCGATATCGTCGCTGCGCCAGTGCGAGGTATTGTAGCTGGCCTGATCCAGGCGATAGCGGTCGAAATGGTATCCAAACAGAACGCGGTCGCCCATCCAGCCGCCGTCGTGGCGATGAGCGAATTTAACATCAAAGGTTTCCCAGCCGGTTCCCTGATCTTCCGTCAAGGTTCCCGCGCCGTTGCTTTGCGCCTCTTCGTAGTTCGTGCCTGAGCGACGTTGCTTTTGCTCCAGCACATCATAAAAGGACAAAGCGGATTTGATTTCCCACCCCTGCCCCAGCGCGCCTTCCAGCTCAGCGCCATAGATCAGATCCCGCGCTTCGGATTCGCCCAGACGCTGACTGCTGACTTTATAGCTGGCGCCGTCGATGTCCACTTCGCCGTTGTAAACGGGCTGGCCGTCCGCATCGCGCAGATAGGTTTCCGGGTTGAGGTTATCTTCGTTGCGATCCAGATACGCCAGGGTCATTCTGGCCTGCAGACGGTCGTTGATGTCATAACCGAGTTTGATTTTGGTGACGCTTTCGCCGATGTCGCTGCGTCCGGCGGAGTTGTACAGATATCCGCCCGCCGGATACTCATGCGCGCCGTCCACAGGATTGCCTACTGGCGCGCCGCCGCTGCCGGAGGCGATGCCAAAGCTTTGCGGATGCCCTTCGTTCTGCAGCCAGTCCGTCGCCAGGAAATAGCTCCAGGGGCCCTGTCTGTCGCCAAAGGAAGCGTGGGTTTTGTAGCCGAAATAGGTGTCCTCGGTTCCGTAGGCGCTGAAGTCCTGCAGGAACACGCCAGCGCTCACCTGCGCCTCACGCTGTTCCGGCATGCGGCCGTGCATGATAACGGCGCCGCCCATGGCGTTGCCGCTGTATTCTGCGGAATAAGGGCCGTATAACACTTCGATCCACTCTATCTCTTCCGGTTGCATCAGCCCCCACCGCGGCGCGAAGTTGAAGCTGGAGCCCAGAAAGTTGCTCAGCATAATGCCGTCGCCCATCACCACCGCGCGGGCGGTCTGGGTGGTGTGCGTTTCGCGGAAGGACAAGGTGGCGTTGCGGTCGCCGATATAACGTTTGCGCACGACCAGGTTGGGCTCGTATTTAAGCGCATCGGATACCTCTGGACTGTTGATGTCCTCCAGTTTCTCCGCCATGACTTCCGTTTGTAAAGCCGTCGGCTCCTTCACCAGCGCGGGCCGTTCACCCACCACTTCCACGGTTTGCAATACGGTGGCCTCTTCCGCCGCCGCCCCCAATGGCAGCGCAAGGCTTGCTACAGCTCCAATCGCGCGGTTCAGGCGCATAACGTCCCCTTACTATAAATGTTAGAAAAAGGGCATAGTAATGAAGCCATTACGTGAGATGGATGCGGCAAAATGTCGCAGGGATTTTTAGCTAGTCCGGTTGGGTGAACAGGAATAGCTCAATTCCAATTCCCAACAGCGACCATTTTTCTTCCCGTGTATTCCAGCGGATTCATGCAATTTTATCGAGAGCCGGTGAGATCGTTACTATACTGACTCTAATGGCTGGGAGGAGAATCAATGCGTTATGCTCTGTGGCTCTGGTTTGCGCTGTTTACGCAGGGAGCGCTTGCGCAAACCTTAATTCTCGGCATGGAGGAGGCCAACAATAGGCCCTTTGAATTTGTTGCGGAATCCGGGGAGCTGACCGGCTTTCATACTGAGGTCGTCAAGCAGGCGGCGGCTGGTATGGGATGGAAAGTGGAGTTCGTGCGCCTGCCCTGGACCCGCGTTATTAAGATGCTGGAAAGCGGTGAAGTGAACGCCGTGACCTACATGGCGAAGTCCATTGAGCGGGAGAAATTCGCCCTTTATCTGCCCGACAATCTTCTGCACATTTCACAGAGCACGATCTACATTAAAAAATCCCGCGCCAGTGAAATTCTATACGACCCGCCACTGGAGCATTTCGTCTCTCGCTGGCGCGTCGCCGTCCCCACCGGCTATCACATCAATGACGAGGCGATGGCGTTAATCCGCAACAATTACCCACTGCAACAACGCACCGTCACCATGGCGCAACTTTTCCTTATGCTGGTCAACGACCGCTACGACGCCATACTGGGCGGCTCCAACGCCATGCTGCGCAGTAAAACCGCCATCGAAAATCTTGAAGACGTCGTACAACCGCTGCAAGGCGCCCTCTTCCCCTCCGAACCCATGTACATCGCCTTCAGCCGCCAAAGCGGCTCTAAACTCGCCTACGAATTCGCCATCGCCTATAAACAATTCCGCCAGCAACCGGAATACCGGGAAATCGCCGAGCGTTTTAACGTGATTGCGTGGTTGCCTGGCGAGAGGGATTTTGATTAGGGGGAGCACACGTCGTTTTGGGCGTTTTTTCCGCAGGTTTGGGGGCGCAGCTACCACATGTTTTTTCGTCGGCGTCGAATGTGTGGGGTAGATGAATGAGGCCTGTTTTGTATTGATCGCAAATGAAGCCAATAAACGCTTTGGCTCTGTCCCCTTCCGTTAGATTTCCATAAACTGATGAGCCTTTAGGGACAGAGGGACGATATTCGTCTGGGATCACCAGCGGCTCGCAACCGAAGTAATAAAACGTTTTCGCGATTAACACATACTTACCTGAGATATCTTCCTCCTGACACCCCATATGAGGCTTATCCTGCTTTATATCCCAGTGGCTAGGATTCTTGACCTGCCGATAGTGTGTGTAATCTTTTGGGTCGCCTGACGGCAGTAATTCGTAAATGTTATCTCCGGCTCGCTCTATCGCGCTCTTCGCCGACATATCTGGAATCTTATTCTGAAAGCGAGAGTCTTTATAATAGTCCCCGATGGATAGCCTCTCCGACACTTCCATCAAATAGACAAGTCGCTCGCAACCTACTGCATCGTGATTTAAAGCAACGGATGAAAAGCCAGCAATCCACGTTCCCTTCTCAACGTTATCGTTCATTCGTATATAGGGTTTGCAAGTCGCCAACGTCAACCACTCGCCAAATGGATTGGGCGCAAAGCCTGAATCGTGGGTCATTTTGTAGCTATACAAACGCATAAAACCTCCCTCAGCCAGTATTACCACCGTGTTTAAAAACTAGGCTAGAAAGAGGAATTGGCAAGGGTTTCAGGCCCGGAAAGTTGTTATGTTTGGTTGGCTTTTGCTACAGGACGAAACTGAGTGAGTATTGGCGTATTTGTGGGGTGATGAGAGGGAGCGCCGAGCGGTTATCGAGACCTAGTCGCCTCCTCCACCGCCGCCGCCATCTGACCCCATATCGAACACACCGCCATCCTGACGTGAACTAATGGCCAGGTCGAATCCCTGGTCGTCATTATCATCGCGGCTGGAGTTACGTATAGGACTGGCGCTGTTCAGGAAGCTTTTGAACGGCCATGGGATCAGCCGGTGCGGTATGGCTTCAGGCGAGTACTGGTTTATCAGATAGAGCGCCATTAAGGAGCCGAAAAGAGGAACAATGAGTATGATAAAAACCTGTAGCGCCTTTTGGCCCCGTTCCAATGTGTCATCGTTTTTCACCGCCACAATGGCCATTAACGCCAGCCACAGCCATGCGGCCACTGTTAGGCCAATCAGCGTCATTAATACGACCGCCATCATTCCTCCTCAAATCCTTATTCGCCTGATTTCTGGTTCGATTTCGAATAACGAGGTAAATCAGTGAAGTAGAAACAGATTAATCACCTTATAGGGATTTCTTACTGAATGCTAGCTGGCTGTGGCACGCGCTGCCCTCCAATCACTCGACAACATAACCTTCTAATTTCAAAAGCGCTTTAGGTAAAATGCAGCGTTTTTTTGATTCTAGAAAACCAGTAAAGAAAGGATTTTCGCCGAAAGATGGACCCATATCAGTTATATCAAGCGCACTCATGCGAGTTCTCAGACGACCTGAATTACTATCTGGATTTTTGCCGGGGGCATGCAACGCTTGAGTTGTTCGCCGGGTTTGGCCGGGTCAGCAACTTTCTGGTTAAACAGGGCGTCTCGTTAGAAACCGTCGAAATATTACCCTGCTACTCTGATCAGATAAGCCTGCCAGACGCCTCAAAGCACGTCGGCGATGTCCTGACATTTTCCAGCGATAAGAGGTTTGGTCGCATTTTCGCCGCCTATAACTCATTTTGCCTGCTGACCAGTGATGTAGACCTGCGCAACTTCTTCACCATGATAGACCGACAGTTGCAGCCTGGCGGCAAAGCCTCCCTCAGCTACTTTCATCCGGATTACTGGGATCAGGCGATAGATTATGAGTTCACGCTTAATGGAAAATCCGTGAGAGCGACGCCAGCTTTCGACCTCTCGCGCCGGGAGCAAAAACAAGGCGTTTGGACGGACCTTTACTATCTAAACGACACCGGCGATAAACCTGCTTTGGAAAAGAACGTAGTGGAGTGCAGCTATCCGGTTCGTATTGTTGAAGATGCAACCGACCTCCTTCCCTTCTTGCACGGTTTGGAACTTGAGTTTGTTGAAACGGTAGAGAGTTTTGGTAGGGAGCGAGTCGTTGAGCCGGGGTGGGTGGATTTTGTTTTTGTTAAGGGTTGATGCTGCCTGGGGAAAGTAATGAGAATTGCTGTGCCGTCTTGTTCGTATCACTAGCTGATAAGTCAACGCACCACCGAGATGGAGTAATAGTATGAGCGATTTTTGGCCACAGTTTTGTCCAAGCAACTGGTGTGACGAATATGGCGTCTTTGGAATTCCATTTACCAATGAAGTTTCAATTGGCTTCGTGAAAGTTATCGAGTCTGGCTATTCTTATCTGTTAACGAGCGAATTTGATGGCCTTGGATACAATAGAGACAGTCTCCTGAGTTCATCGATTGACGCTTTGGGAGACGATACGTCAAAAGTTCACATGAAGGTAGCAAGGCCAACAGGAGCGACTGTCGTCTGGCTGGAAGCCGAGGATAACTTTGCAGCTGTTCGCATGCTGCTGCCCGCGGTTCAAGCGTTCGTTAAAAAGCACGTGGGTGATGAAGTCCTTTTTACAATACCAAGCCGTGATTTGGTTTTGCTCTGGAATGCGGATGCTCCAGTTTCATTAACTAATAAACATCGCCTTGAGGCTCAGGAAGACTTTAAGAACGATGATTACGCATTAAGCCCAGATGTCTATAAGTTCACAGCACAATGGCCGTGTATGGCAGTTCGGTAAAAATTCGATAGCTGGTGGCGATTCAAACAACACGAGCAAGGGACCATAATGCGCCCCTCCAATTTTGAGGTTTCGAGATTATGAGCTTAAAAAATACAGATTTAATAGATGTGATTGCTCAAAGCCCTCACTTTGATGGCTACGATATTATTGCCGTTGACTCTGGTGATATTGTTGATGAGATTGAGCGTTACAATCTTATGATTAAGAAACTTTCGTCATATATGGAATACATAGCCAGTGGACAGGTATTGGAGAATAATCCGGATATGGAAGGAAAGAACTTTCGCTTGTGTGTACTTTGTAAAACTGAGCCAAATGAAGCAATGCTGCAAGTGGAGGCGCTGAAAACGAGAACAGAGCCATCCTTTAGATTTCCAGTATTGGTTACAACCCAACAAGCTTACCTTGAGAGTACATAACAAGTTGGTGAAGCACACTTCGATGGCTATCGCCACCTGAGCGGGACAGGGACGACTATTTAACCACCTTAAACGGATTTTTCTTTTTTCTTTTTTTGCCAGGCTTGTTAAACACCTTCCAAGCAAGAACCCCATCAAACTTCCAAACAGGGAGTAAATTTAAGATTATAAGTTTTACATTAACGGTAACCATGAACCAACAGAATGCGAATAATAACCAATTAGCTTTATTAAGTCCTACAGCCATTAATATCGATGACAGAACAAATAATATGAACTGAAATAAAACCCCTCCCCACGCCATAAAATATTTTCTTCTATCATTCTCTGAGTTAAAGCCATTACATGTGCAGGAACCATGTATAATACCGATACGCAACTCCAACACATTCAACCCCAAAAACTTAGCAACGACTGCGTGACCTATTTCGTGAAAAACAATCAACAATAAGTAAAAATAGAATATTGCAACTGTGTACTTAGCATTCGCAAAAAACAAAGAAAGAGGAAGCAAAAATACCGCCACCGCCAAGCTCGCATGTATTTTTATATCCGCCCCATTAATATTTGTTAAATTAAAATATTAAAAAAGCAAAAAACGTAAAATTTTATCGGATATAATCATAAACTATTCGTACCGCGTTACAATTTAGCAATATCATTAACCTTATCTGACAAGTTGAGAAAATCCTTTTGCAGTTGACTTTTAGACAATTTCTCATACTTAAAAGGCACAAACATTATTCTCGAAGCTGGCAAATCAATACTATATTTTCTATCGCCATATAAATTATAGCAGTCCCACTCATATTTCCTCAGCCAGCGGCGAATACGACTCACAGCGTTTCCAGTCTTTCTCTCTGGAAGGCCCTTCGACAGGCTCAGGGCGAACGGTGGAGTAGAAACCTCTCTACATTGTTCTATTTCTAGGAAAGGCCGTTAAGCCGCTCTACTTTCTCGCTCTCAGTTGACCCTAAGTCCCTAACCCTTTGGCTAATTCAAGTTGTAGCCATGTGTGCGGGACAACAAGACTTCCTTCCAATGGGTTTCGCGCGTAATAACTTCATTTTTATTGGCGTGCACATCCGCTACTTCAAGAATTGAAAAACGAAATGCTTCAGCGCTTTTGGCGCCAAGGTTGTTCAAGAGCGTTCGAAGTTCTACATTGTTGCCATGTCCCGAGGACGAGTACTGTGACCAGCGGCTCCATATACCGCCTTCTCCATACGCACAGCCAACATAAAGTTTGCCTGACATCGTGTCTGATATTACATAAACCCCAGAGACTGAGGAGAGCGCGCCTTTCCAAGATGGGATGCTCTGACGAATGACACAATCTAATTCCCGCTTAGACAAATTCACTGATTTAAAACCTGGAAACTCCGATAAGGTGAGTCGCTCTGATTTGAGTTCCGATACCAATAGATCTTCACTCCACCGCTCAGCCAACAAGTATGACGCCCGGAAATTTCGGCTAAATTTAACAACCAAGCGGCCGGAGAGCTCAGCACAGTATTGCACTTGCTCTAAGTCATAATAGAAATCATTGCTTTCTTTCTTGTACTCAACCCCTATTTGCTCGTATAGACCGCCAAAGACCCAGTTGTCCGTGCCATGAATGTTAATTAGAGAGACTACAAACCGGCGCTCAAAATTTCGTTTCGTTTGCCATCGCTGCCACTCCTCGAAATCTCCCGCAAGAAAGACATCAAGGGGATGCTCTTTTCCGTTCCACACGGCCATATGTAATTTACAGTCGGCTGGCGACAGTGTGGGGCTAAGCAACCGTAATAAATCAAATAGCTTGAACAAGTTTCTGCACCTCGTCAGCACTCGATCACCATCAACTTCGATAACATGTCTAGTTATGAGCAAAAGATAGCACACCCTCCAACGTCTGCTTCATTCAACGACAGTGCGGCTCAAGCGCTCCTCGCTCATAAGCCCTGAAAAGCCCTTCGACAGGCTCAGGGCGAACGGTGGTGGGGTTTGTTTTTGGGGATGGGGCTTTAGTTTGTGGGGTTGGGTTGATTGTCTAGCTTAGGTAGGCTTCGGTGGCTATGCGGTGATGATGAACATTGTTACAGCAATCAAGTACACGAGGGCTACGCCTTTGAATGATGTTTTTCTGAATAGGTATGCCAGGCATAGAGCGGTGAATAGTGGAAAAAACCAGTACACAAGCAGAACGTATTCAGTGACATGCGCAGCGATGGTTTCCGTATAGGACTCCAGGAAGCTAAGGCGATCAAACGTCCTCGACGCGCTTCTGGCCAGAATGAAGAAGCCGTGACCCAGAAGGAGTAGTCGGATGATTGTGACTGCGACGTTGCCTGCTGCTTGGTCCCATTGTTTGAGTTTGGCGATGGTTTGTTTTATTTCCAATGTTTGGTCTTACCTCGCTTAGCTTGGAGCGCACTGTTTTTTTTGGCGCTCTGGAAGGCCCTTCGACAGGCTCAGGGCGAACGGTGGTGAGGTTGTTGGTATTTGGGGGATGGTTCTTTGTTTGGTGGTGTTGGGTTGTTCGTCTAGCTGTGGTTGGGTTTCGGTTGTTATGGGGTGAGGATAAATATTGTTATTGCAATCATATGCACGAGGGCTACGCCTTTGAGTGATGCTTTTCTGAATAGGTGCGTCGGGCATAGTGCGGTGAGTACTGGAAAAACGTCTTATGCGATGAAAACGCTCTATGAAAAGTGTCCGGTGAGATTTGATCGGAACACCACTGACGGGCCTCTCATTCTCTGACATAAGAATTCCCTTTTTGGAAGAGCAGGACGCCAGGTTGAAGCTCATGCTGAGCTGAGCCGAGTCAATCAACCTCAGCGACCTGAGTCATTCAGTGATGGCCCGGGGCGACCGAGCCGCCTTGGCCGTCTGGCAGGACAATACTGACGTTCTGCATCATTCCTTGATCCTCATGGTCGAGAATGTGGCAATGCAGAACATATTCGCCGATATAGCGCTGGTAGCGGGTTCGCACCACCACGGTGTAGATACCCTTTGGCGCCTGGACCGTGGGAATAAGACTTTTCACCCACAAGGTATCCTTCCACACCCCCTTCAATCCCGGATATTGGGGATCTGCAGCGCCACTCGCGTCATCCACAGCGTCGGGAGCGCTGACATCCCGGCCGTTAGGGTCGAGAATTTTCACAATTTGAAAAGGATTGACATGGATATGGAACGGATGGCTGGCGTACTGGGATTCCAGCACCCATTCATCCACTCCCCCCAGGGTCAAAAGCCGGTCTACCCGATCGGGGTCGTAGGGATTCGGGTCGATGGGCATGCCAGGCTCGGTTTTCGACATCCCCGTAAAGTTGCTGACTTCAAACTTCACATCGGACGTGGTCGTATCAATAAAAAATGTCAGCTCCTGCTTACCGGTGACTTCACTCTCCGCAATATCCTGATGAGGCGTGAACCTGGTGAATTTCAAATCGTCCTGCAAGTCAGCCACAACGTCGTCGCGCACTGACGCCGGCATAAATTTATTCGCGGAAGCGATCAAGCGTTTCTTCAAGTATTCGTGAATGTCGTGAACTGTCTCCCCTGACGCTACCTTCACCATCCCCAAGAGCTGCCGGCTTTCCGCCGTCTGAGAAACGCTGGCCGCCGCCTGGGCCGAGGTATCGATGACACAGTAATTACCATCATCGGGGAAGACCACCAAGGCATCGACACGATAGCCCGGCTGCAAGGTAGACAGTTTGGTTTGCCAGGCTTTGGCGCGGGTCAGTCCATCATCGGCGATAACATGATAGGGAATAGCATCGCCTGTGCAGTTATCGTTGATGTAGCGATCGGCGTCCTTCGCTTTGAGGGTATTGAAGCTACTCTCTGCGATGCTCGGTTTTAATTTGCGGAATTCCAGACTGATGGTATCGCGCACGCCCGCATGAATCATCCGCCAGCGTTCAATCTCCCCCGCCTTGGCGGTGAAGATAGGTAAGATGACGCCATTGATGCTTGTGTAACGGCCGGAATCCCCCCAGGAACCAGGGCCGAATTGATCGTAGGATTCAACACCGTAGATTGGATTTTTGACGCTCGCTGGACAATCCCACAGGACATTGCCGTCGCTGTCCTCCATTACCTGGCCATTTTCCAAGCAGGCGTACTGTATTTGTTGCAACACCAGGATACGCTCCTGGAAGCTCTTTCCTTCGCTGTCTTTCAACAGCGTATCGATATCCCCATTGCTCGTTTTAGATGGCGGACGATCGCCGTGCATGATCAGTGCGCCCGCCATTCCACTGGAAACCTGTAATGCGGTTGATCCATGTAAATGCGTGTGGTACCAAAATGTTCCGGCAGGGTGATCAGGCGGAATATTGTATTCATACTGAAAACTAACGCCGGGATCGATTTTCAGCAGAACATTATCACTGTTTCCGGTGGGACTGATCCACAGACCGTGGGTATGCAAATTGGTCCCGTTAAAACAATGGGGATCATTGACGTCGCCATCGTGTTTGATACAGCTTGGATCAGCAGGTAGCTTATTATTCAACGTCACACGCACCGTATCACCGGGGGTTACCTCAATCGTTGGGGCGACAAAGGGACGGGTTGGACTGGTGTCGGTTCCTACATAACTGCGCAGGTGGACATTGTCATAACTAGCGGTGGCCGGATTGTACAAGCGACCGTCGGTATAGACGATATCGAGATCCAGATGTCGTTCAGTACCAACCCTGGGCGACCCTGACGTGGGGATCGACTTCAGGTTGGTGGTCGCCAGTGGAGCGCCCTTTTTGAGTTCAAGCACTGGAGGATTCGAGATGCTGCGCCGAGATGTTTCTGCATGAACAGGCAAAACGAGTGCAAGCAGAGTTAGATTTACCAGAATCCAAATAATCCGGGTTCGCAATAACAATGGGTTACCAATTGCCGTAGCCAGACTCCGCCGAACGATTCCACTCATGGTCGTCGCCTCCTTGGACGCATCCAGACAGATTGCAAATCACAAAGAGTGGCACGCGATCACTGCTCAAAGATTCGTGGCGCACAAATACAAAGATAGCAGTTCCACGAATGCCTGCATTGGATCACAACCAGGCATTGCCCACTTGGTATTGACCGGTTTAATAGCACACTTTTCTTATGCGCTTTGGGAGGCCCTTCGACAGGCTCAGGGCGAACGGGGACATAGTGTTAACGGGGACATGGTATTAACGGGGACAGGGTATTGGCGCTCTACGCCAAGGCTTATAGCGGCTCACGATTCAGCTGGTTTATCAGTGTGAGCCGCCTCTACCCTTCCCCCTCCAATAATCTTAGTAGCCGCCTCATGCACTCATCCAGTTGTTGGCGTTCTTCTGGGTTCAGGGGTTGCAGGATGTTGTGTTCGTTTTGTACGTGGGCGTCGACGGCGCGGTCGATGAGTTCGAGGCCTTTGGGGGTGAGTTGGACGAGTTTGCTGCGGGCGTCTTCTTTGTTGGCGGTGCGTTCGATCAGGCCGCTGGCTTCCAGCCGTTGCAGGCGGTGGGTCATGGCGCCGGAGGTGATCATGAGGGTTGAGAACAGGGCTGTGGGGGCGAGGCAGTAGGGTTTGCCGGAGCGTCTCAGGGTGGCGAGGACGTCGAATTCCCAGCCGGTCATGTCGAATTGACTAAAGGTGGCGTCCAGTCTCCGTTGCATCAGGGCGGCGCAGCGTTTCAGGCGTCCGATGGAGCCCATGGGGGTGACGTCCAGGTCGGGGCGTTCTACGTTCCACTGTTGCAGAATCTTATCTACAGCGTCGGGCGGGCGTTTTTCAGTCATCAGAGGCTCCATTTATTTTATCTTGATATCAAGATTTATCTATGCAAAACTGATTTTATCTTGAATTTAAGATAAATGCATTGCTTAGCCGTAAATCAAGGAACCTGATATGTACGAGACCGTAAAAGACCTTATCGAAAACCGCGTATCCACTGGCCGTTACGACGCGGAGAAATCCCTGTCTGAAGAGCAGATCACCGAGTTGGTGAGACTGGCCACCCGCGCGCCCTCCGCTTACAACTTTCAAAACTGGAAGTTCATCGCGGTGCGTTCGCCTGAGGCGAAGGCGCGTTTGCAGGCGGTTTCCTATGGACAGAAGCAGGTGGTGGACGCCGCGGTGACTTTTATTATCTGCGGTACGCTGGCGGCGCATGAAGGTCTGGCCAGTGCGTTGCAGCCTTCCGTCGCCGCGGGTTTTCTGCCGCAGGCGTTCAGTGACGGCTGGGTTGCGCAGGCCAGTTCCTCGCATGAAAACAATCCTGCACTGCAACGGGACGAAGCGTTCCGTTCCGCGTCCCTCGCCGCTATGACGCTGATGTTCGCCGCGCAAGGCATGGGGCTGTCCACCGGCGCCATGAGCGGTTTCGATCCGCAGGCGCTGGCGCAGGAGTTTGGGCTGTCGGAGCGAGAAGTGCCGGTGATGTTGGTGACGGCGGGTTATCCGGCTGAAGGCAACTGGCCGCAGAAGCTGCGTCGTCCTGTGGAAGAGGTGATGGCGTTGGTGTGATCTCAGCCTGGCAGGGACGCGCCTGCGCGGCGGCTAGCCGCGGAAGACAGGGCCTGACCTGTGCCCGACCTGTCGTTGCAGACAAATAGAAGGACGCGATTTGTCTGCCTGATTATTTGTCTGCCTGATTATTTGTCTGCCTGATTAATAGTCCCTTGAGTTTGTAATAGCCCGAGCCCCGCCTATATTTATAACACGAGCGTTTTGGCGTTCAGCTAAGGGAATTTATGTGAGCGGGAAACTCAATCATAAGGCCGGGGGGAGCGGCTTCAGGTCGGAATCCGACAGCCGGGTGCGCGCTATTGTCGAAGCGGTGGCGGATGGCATCATCACCATCGACAACCAGGGCGTCATTGAATCCTTCAACCCCGCAGCGGAGCGCATCTTCGGTTACGACGCGGAAGAAGCCGTCGGCCGCAACGTACAAATGCTGATGCCTTCCCCCTTTCGCGAACACCACGACAGCTACCTCGCCAACTACCTGCAAACCGGAAACGCGCAAATCATTGGCGTGGGGCGTGAAGTGCTTGGTCTGCGCAAGGACGGCAGCCTGTTCCCTCTCGATCTGGCGGTGACGGAAATGCAGGTGGAAGGCCGCCGTATGTTCACCGGCGTGGTGCGCGACATCAGTGAACGCAAAGCGTCGGAACTCGCCCTGCAGGACCGGGAAGCCCGCGTCCGCGCCATTGTAGACACCGTCGTCGACGGCATTATCACTATTGATGGCGCCGGACTGATCGACACCTTCAACCCCGCGGCGGAACGCATCTTCGGCTATGCCGCCAGCGACGTGATCGGCGTTAATGTGAGCATCCTGATGCCGGAGCCATATCACAGCGAACACGATGGCTATATCGCCAAATTCATGCACACCGGGGAGGCGAAGGTTATTGGCGTTGGCCGGGAAGTCACCGGCCGCCGACGCGACGGCTCGACATTTCCCATGGAGTTGGCGGTCAGCGAGATGACAGTCGAGGGCCGCCGCATGTTCACCGGCGTCGTACGCGACATCACTGATCGCAAACGCATGGAGCGGCAAAAAGATGAATTTATCGCTACCGTCAGCCATGAACTGCGAACGCCCCTGACTGCGATTGGCGGCGCGCTGGGCCTGGTGCTGGGCAAGCATGGCGGCGAGCTGCCGAAAACTGTCCTTAAAATGTTGAAGGTCGCGCATCGCAATTGCGACCGACTCACCCTGCTCATCAACGACATTCTGGAAATAGAAAAGCTGGAGTCCGGCGCGCTCAAGTTTGAGCTGGAGGACCAGGATCTGGCGACGCTGATTCAGCGCAGTCTGGAGGACCACAAGGAATTCGCCGGCAAGTATCAGGTAGAACTTCGCTTTTCCAATTCACCACCCAGGCCCTGGGTCCATGTCGATGAGCGGCGTTTCCATCAAGTCATGTCCAACCTGATCTCCAATGCAGTGAAGTATTCGCCTCGCGGCGGCGCCGTCGATATCGCCGTTTCCGATGTCGCCAATAGAGTGCGCGTTCACGTCAAAGATTACGGCAAAGGCATCCCCGAAGACTTTCATTCGCGCGTCTTCGAGCGCTTCTCGCAGGCAGACAGCTCCGATACCCGGGAACAGGGAGGAACCGGTCTGGGATTGAGCATCGCCAAGGCTATCGTTGAACACCATGGCGGCGAAATCGGCTTCTTCAGCAAAACCAACGAAGGCGCTGAATTCTACTTCGATCTCCCCATAAGGAGCCCCGAAAAGAGACCAAAAGTCAGCGCGCGCCCCTGCGCTCTGGTATGCGAAAAAGATAAAGTACTGGCCGATCTTCTGGCCAAGGCGGTGCGCGCAGAGGGACTGTGCTGTGAAGTCGCCTCCGACGCAACGAACGCGCTACGCTGCCTGGAAGAAAACCAATATTGTCTGTTGATTATCGACAGCGCCCTGTCCGATGACGGCGGTTTTACATTCATGAGAACCTTGCGTCATGTACCCGCCGCGGCGCAACTGCCAATGCTGGTGATATCTGACGACGGATACCGCAACGGAGCGGACCCCAGACTGGAACGCGGCGGCCTCGCCCCCCAGGCCTGGTTAAGTCGCTCTCATCCGGACCTGGCGCAGTTCCGCTCAATCATCCACCAAGTTCTGTTGAGACAGGAACGTCCCCGCATCCTGCACGTAGAAGATGATCCGGATCTGGTGCAAGTGGCCCGCTCCGTTCTGGAGGAGATCGCCGATATTCAGCAGGCGGACGCCTTGGAGCAGGCGCGCCGAATGCTGAAGGAACAGAAATATGATCTGGTGATACTGGATCTGGAGTTGCTGGACGGCCCTGGCGACGAGTTGGTGGATGAGCTCAAACCAGAAGAAATTCCCGTGATAATTTTTTCGTCTTACCCTGCCTCCCCGCAACTGTGCGCCAAAGTTCAGGCTACGCTGGTCAAAACCATGGCGGATAACGCCAAACTCAGAATGACAGTGCGTAATCTGCTGAGCGCGCGGGGGCGGGCCAGACCGCCGGACCTGGCAGCCACTTCCGCGCCTGAAACTGATCCAGTCCGTAACGCTGCAGCAGGTGACGCCAGTCAGGATGCTCATTAAGCGCATCCCACTGGGAGTCCATATAATCTCTCACGCCTTTGAGGCCTTTCGTCACCAACATCTTGCGCTCATACTTTTGATGCGGTTTTTCGGAAACATAAAGTTGCGCCCCCACCCGCTCGTTCGCCATTAAATAGAACAGCTCCTCACGGGGAATCATGGTCACATC
Source organism: Hahella chejuensis KCTC 2396 (assembly GCF_000012985.1). NCBI lineage: Bacteria > Pseudomonadati > Pseudomonadota > Gammaproteobacteria > Oceanospirillales > Hahellaceae > Hahella > Hahella chejuensis. The sequence continues at coordinate 3,729,348 of NC_007645.1, forward strand.
AATACGGCGCAAGAGCAGTTTGCCAAAGTTACTGGAGAAGGAAGAGGCGTCTTCGCGCCTGATGAGCCCCTCCGCCACCAACTCGTCGATGCCGACATAGCGATGTCCCAGCACGCCGCCAAAACTTTTCCCTATCAAGGATTCCGGCCCGGTGTATTCCACTGGCTGCGTCTTAAGAGAGACAATCTCGTTGCGCCCCGGCGCCACACCCCGCGTCCAGTCGTAGCGCGTCTCATCCATATCGCCGAACCAGGAGGGGTTCACCCAGACCACCACCGCCTGATCGCCCCGCTCCAGATAACTGTCTATGCGTTTTCTGGGCAGGCTCTGAGGCTCAAAGCGCCATTTTCCGCCGCTGCGTTTGGTGAGTTCCGCGCACATAATGGTGGTCAGATCATAACCGTCGCCGTGCAGGTCATAAGGCGGCGAGGTGTAATAGGTCCACACCGGCGCGACCGTTTCCCCGCGGCTATCAGCTCCAAGCAACAGCCAGATCATCAACGCCAGCCCAAAACGACTTCGCATCGGCTATTCATCCTCCCCGGAATATCCGTCCTTGATAAGGTTATGTTGTCGAAGTGGTGATCAGGGTTATGGCTGCAAGCCATATTTTTCCAATAACGCGCGCCATTCCGCGTCCTCATTCAACGCGGGAAGCTGGGCGTTAATAAAGTCCCGCACCGCCGCCAGCTTTTGCGTCGCCAGAATTTTACGTTCGTATTGCTGATGGGGTTTTGAGGAAATAAACACTCTTTCGCCAAGATTGCCTTGCGAGACCATATGAAACAGTTCCCCGCGAGGTATCAGCATGGCGTCAAGCCGGTTGCTCAGCAGTTTATCAAGGTTCTTGGAAAACGACGTAGTGTCCTCCCGCTTGATGCGTCCGGCCTGCACGAGATCGTCGATGCCGACATAATGATGTCCCGCCACGCCGCCGAAGCGTTTGCCCGCCAGAGACTCCGGGCCGGTGTATTCCACTGGGTTATCCCGTTGGGACACAATTTCATTGGCCCCCCAGATAACGCGGTTGCTCCAGGCGTACTTGGTTTCTTCCTTGTCTTGAAACCACAGGGGATTCGCCCACAACACCAGCCCTTGCTCGGCGCCGCTTTCCAAGTAGTGATTAATGCGTTTACGAGGAAGATATTGGGGTTTGAAAATCCATTCACCGCCGCTCTTCGCCGTCAGCACCCGGCACAAGGTAGAGGTGAGGTCATCCCCTTTGGGGTCAATCGCAAACGGCGGCGAGTCATAATAGGTCCACACCTGAACCGTGGATGCAGCCTGAGCCAAAGCGCCGAATACAATGCAAAACAGCCCAAAGACAGCGGAAATCAAAGAACGTTGCATGCCATCCCCCCATGTCTGTTAAACCCAGTCAACGAATGGTGAAGCTCGAGCAATAAGTATAGATCAGGGAAAAGAAGTGAATTGGCGGCTATCAGGCTCTATCTGCTTCTACCCGTCTCAGCTAAGCGGCAGGCAAGGATGCAAAAAAAAACCGCATGGGCGAAAGCAGAGCCGCATGCGGGGATGAAGCGAGGTGAAGCTGACCTGCTCTCATCCCTGAGGGCGGGCCGCAAAATTCATTGGCGGTTGGCTCCGCCGGCTGATCCAGGGAGCCGCTTACAAGACGCTGGAATTAGAATTTGTAGCCAACGCCGACCATGTACACCAGCGGATCGATATCCACGTCGGTTTTGATCTGCGCGCCGGAATCCAGGTCGATGGTGGCGGTGGTGTCGATGCCGATTTTCCAGACCGCGGCGTTAACCACCAGGTTATCCGTCAATTGATAGTCAACGCCCAACTGGAACGCCGCGCCGAAGGAGTTGTCCAGCTTGATCTTGCCGTCGCCCATGGCGCCTTTGAAATCCGACGTCAGCTCTTCGTCGAAGAACAGGGTGTAGTTCACGCCCACGCCCACATAAGGCTGGAAGGCGGCGCCGGCTTCCATCGGGTAGTACTGTACGCTGACGGTGGGAGGAAGGTGCGTGACCTCCGCGGTTTTCAGGTCATCGCCCAGACCATGGGCGGTTACTTCATGAGAAAACGGCGTCGCCGCCAGCACTTCCAGACCGATATGCTCACGCAACATGTAGGTGAAGGTCAGACCCAGCTGTGTATCGTTATCCACTGATACGCTGGTGCCGTCTACGGAAGTCCCATTCACGCGCAGGGTTGAGCTGTCATCCTGGGGGTCCACCATCGCAGCGCCGACGCGCAGCACCATATCTCCCGGCTGGTGCGCCATCGCGGAGCCCGCGCAGACCAGCAGTCCCAGAGCCAACATAGATTTACTTAGCTTATGCATAACATACCCCTACTCTTCACATTCAACTGCAAAATTAAGAATTGATGACGGGGCGGGAGTCTATGCCTTTGCCGGCGAAGAATTATGATTTGGATCAAGTGATTAGGGGTGGCGGGGCGCAGCCCGGGTCAGCTTTGACCCAGATCAACGGACGCATTCTTTCCATCCATCGCCCGGCAGATATCCCGTTATCCTGCGAGAGCGTCCCGCCAGAGCGAGGTTGAATCAATGTTCGACGATATTGGCCATGCCGACGAGGCGCGCGGACTTCACGCGCCTCTCCCTCACAGAGGGGTTAATAGATCTTATCAACGCCGCCTTCGTTGACAATTAACACTTCAACCCGACGGTTATCGGCGCGGCCTTCCATTGTGTCATTGGTGGACACAGGACGCTGCTCGCCGTAGCCCATCGCGGTAATTTTATCAGAAGGTATGCGGCCGATTTCGTTCAGCATTTTGGCCACTTCCTCCGCCCGTTGTTGCGACAACCCCTGGTTCAGCTCGGTGGAGCCGCGATTATCGGTATGACCGGACACCACCACTTGCGCGTTGGGGAACTCTTTCACCGCTTCGATGATTTTATTCACCAGGGCGAAGTTTTCTCCCTGAATTTCGCTTTTGCCGGAGGGGAAGTTAAAGCCGTGGGCGCGAATCAGCACGTTGTCTTTCTGTCTGTATACATCCGCTTCTTTGTCCGTGAACAGAGATTGCACCACGGCGAATTTCGCAGTGATGGCCTGCTTGCGCTGATCTTCCCGCTGCTGCTGCGCCATCAGTTCGTCTTTTTCCGACGCCACTCTCATCTCACGGGTCTTGGCGTTTTCCAGCGCCAGCAACGCGGAGTCACGATCCACCATCAGCCCTTGAATATTCGCATTGACTTGACGCACTACTTCCTTGTTGGGCTGATCGAAAGGCAATTGTTGGTTAATCGGGCCAACGGCTGTCGCCAGTTGTTGCTGATACCACAGCACTTTGTCTTCTTCGTCGAAGTCGGATTCATCGAAGTATTTGACGGTGTCGGCGATGTATTCCGCCCGCATGACGTTCCACAGGGATTTCTGCGCATGGCTCTGCGCCCGCTCTGTATCAGTCCTGTCCGCATCCAGGGTTTTCAGAGCCAGCTGATATTCTTCTTGCGCCATTTCCATGGTTTTTGGCGCAAGATCGTCGATGTCGCGGCTTCTGGCCGATTCCAGCGCGTCACGGGCGCGGTCCACAATATTGCCCTTGAGCGCGTTCAGCTCCGCTTGCGAGTACAGGCGCGCCACTTCCGCACGACCGGCTTTGGCGTCTTCGATGGCGCCTTTTTCAATCATTCCGGTGAGCTTGACGAGGCTGTCCTCCGCTTTCATGAACTCGCCGGGGATGACTTTGTCCGCATTGGCTGACAAAGCTTTTTGACGGGCGTTGAGAACATCTTCGAGGTTATAGGCGGCGACATCCGCATTGGTGCGGGCTTCGCTGATAGAGGCCAGTCCCTGTCTGGCGATGCCGGTGGCTTTGGCGTTATCGGCCTGGGCCCACTGCAGCGCATCCTGGTAGGACTTTCTGGCCTGGCTGTAGCGTTGCGGCGACAATACGTTGAGATTCTGTGATTTCCCCTGCTCGACCTGATCCCTCAGTTCTTCCAGGGCGGGATATTGCTGGTAGGCGGCCTGCTCAGTGAGCGCGGTCTGCGAAGCGCAGCCTGTGAGCGTTACGGCGGTGATTACTGCGGCGAGATAGGCGTCTACTCCTTTCATTCTGAAGTCTCCTTACGATGGTTGGATACTTACATCGTGTTGACTGGCTTTTGACGGCTTGAAACCAGTTATACGGTAAGTAGATGCAACATAGATTTATTTTTTTTCGATTCTCCTGAACATCCTTGGAGGGTCACAGCACAGAGTAGTCAAGAAAGTCAGGAACCGCCATTAATTGCGGCTCCGACGACTTAGCGAGTTGAACTTTGGAAGCGCCTTGCCGCCTCCTTCGCGCATGGCCAGGATGCCGTGCTCCTGGTTCACGGCGCTCACCAGCTGATCGTCGATAACCCGCCCCTGCCCGTCGCACACCACACCATAGAGTTGCTCCACAAACAGGCGCGCAATGTTGGCGTTAAAGCAGGTCTTGCCCACCGCCAGAAACGGTGTGTCGATCGTATTCAAACCCTCTGCAGGCGTTGCGTTCACAAAATTTTCCCGCTGCGGTTACTTATTCATCACTGCGCGTAGTTGACTGGTGCGTCTACTCATCTACGTATCCACTCATCTACGCACCTACTCATCTCTACGTATCTACACATCATCGCCTACTCAACGTCGCCATATGCGCTGGCCAGCACCACCACATAGCCATCCGGGTCGCGCAGCCAGATTTCACGATGCTGCGCGCGAAGGTTCAGTTTTGGCCCTTCAAGGATGTCCGCCTGCAGCTTTCTGGCTCGCGCCACCGCCGCATCAAACTCATCCACCTGAAACCATAACAGCACGCCGTACCCATGTGGCGCGGCGTCCGGGTCGCCCAGGTTAGGATGATCGTGGGCATGCCAGGCGTGCAGCTGCATGAACATGTCATCGCCGCGCATTAACTGTTCATATTCCGGGCCGCCATGCCCGCTCCGGCAATCGAGCAATGTCTGATACCAACGACTGCTGGCGGCGACATCGCGAACGGCGATAAGCGTTTGTGATTTCATCTTTCGCTCCTTGTGCATCCATCATGTTATTAACGTGGCGCGGATAGCAGCACGTCAAGAAAACGATATGAATTATTTATATATCATCCAGTTACATTAATTTATTAAAGTTACACATTAATAAAAATCAAACTGGTAAACGCGCATCGCGCACGGTCAGATGCACAAACTCCAGTTTCTGTAACACTTGCGGCCCCAGCACGAATGGATACGCATGGGCATGGCCCATACTGCGGTTCAGGCTGTTGAGGGCGAAAGTAAGGGGCAGCCAGTGGTCCACCAGCACGGAGAACACCGGCTGATTGCAGGGATCGAAGTCATGGCGCACGTCCAGGTTGGCGTCGTCGCCAGCGCGGGGATGTATCATCAGGCCGAACTGATAGGCCGTCTCCAAAGTGTCGATCATATGCAGATAATGCGCCCAGGTTTCCGCCCAGTCTTCCCAGGGATGGCTGCTGGCGTAGGCGCTGACGAAACGCTGCGTCCAGTCTTCCGGCGGCGCGGACTGATAATGACGCTCCAGAGCGTCGCTGTAATTCAGGGTTTCATCGCCAAATTGGCGGCGAAACGCTGGTAAACGGTCGCTATCCCGTATCAGTTTATCCCAGTAATAATGCCCCGACTCATGGCGAAAGTGGCCCAGGATTGTACGATAGGGCTCCCCCATCTGCTCCCGCATGCTGACCCGCACCGCCGGGTCCGCCTCCGCAATGTTCAGGGTGATGACTCCCTGCGCATGGCCCGTCAACACCCTGCCTCGTTCATTGAAGCTGGGGTCAGGGTCCGCCAGGAAATCAAACGCCAGTCCGGCGTCGTCCTGGCTGCGAGGGGTCAATGGCAGGCCCAGGCGCATCAGCGTAAACACCAGACGGCGTTTTTCCGTTTCCAGCGTGCGCCACAAAGGAAGATTTTCCACAATGCTCAGGTCAGGGATGGTGCGGTTGAGCTGGCAGGCGGCGCATAGCTCGGCGGGCCCGTCGGCGTTCAGCATCCAGTTGCAGGCGGCGTGGACAGCGTAATTGGAGCACTTTCTATACTGCCCATTAGCGTCCCCCACGCGCCGCCAAAGCCTGTCTCCATCAGGCGTAAACGCCGCCATGACCATCTCACCGGGTACGAACCCCAAGGTTGCGCCGCAACGGGTGCAGGCGACGTTTTCAAAATAGACGAGATTACCGCATGCCGGACAGGTGAATAGTTTCATAAACGGCGAGGCTCCCTGCGACCTTCAGTTGATGAGTCAGCGAAGATTCCGGGCACGCCCCAAACCCCGGCGCGCTGGTCCAGTATAACTTTTTAGCTTTGCAGCGCCTGCATAATGGTGGGCCTGAAGATGAATGACAGCGAGATAGACAAGCCGGAACGGCTCAGCCCGCGCCGCAGAGAGCGGCCTCAGGCGAGGCTCATTTCATCATAAATCGGCTGCGTGTCAATAAGAGCTTTGAGCGCCTCAATAGGTCAGCTGGTCGCCGCCTCCAGCGTCTCATCCTCGGTCCCCTGCTCTGAATAAGCCGGGAAACGATCCAGCTCTTCCATCGCCCTCACCTGCGCGACGTTTTCGGGACTCACCAACACCTCCACGCGCACCAGCCCCAACGCTTCCAGGCGCTTGGCGTAGTTGGCCAGCACATTCTTTTCAATCTGGCCGATTCGGGTGTTCGACAACCCTGTGCGTCGCACGATCAGCTTCCTGCGAACGTGTTTAACCAATAAGTCATGCGCGATAATACGATTGGATTCGGCCAGTTCCATGCCGGAGATGGCGATCCGGAATTGTTCTTCTGTCATGGGAGCGATTACCACCTGGATCTAAAAAGAGATGCGTCCTTAAGCTTGATTGATGTCTCGGCGTCGCCGTTGCTATCAAAACGGCAATATACCTTAAGCTTATCAGAGTTATAAATGGGGATTATTGTTGTAGTTTAAAGTATTAAGATAAATCAATTGCGTTACCCGGTAACATATTAGAAAATGACCAAAATTCAAACAGGTTGCCGCGATGCGAAAAAAGTACGACATTCAAGCGCTGGATTATGAGTACGCCAAACGCTGGATCGACAATAAATTCCACGACGCCTCTTTCCCCAGTGAAACCGACGCCGCCCCTGAGCGCCGCAGACGCGCCGGCAGGGAGCTGGCCCGGGCCGCCAGCCATGGCTCCTTGAACGCCTGGTGCGAGAAGTGGATGTCCTCACGGGAATGGAGCGCCATGAAGAACGCCATCCGCGCCGCCCGTCTGCGCCGGGAAAAGCAAAGAGGAACCGCCATCCCCACCCGCGGCGTCGACCTGAACGTCATGGCCCACCAGATCGTCAGCGCCCTGGCCAAGGCTGAAGGCGTGACCATTAGTGAATTGATAGAGAGGAAGTTGAAGAAGGATTATGCAAAGTTGAAGAAATCTCGCAAAGCCTGAAGCTCTCCCTGCAGCTCGCTTTTCAAAACCCGCCGCCTGCATTCCGCCGCCTCTACGCCAACGCCAACCTGAGCAGACTTGACGCATCACCAGATGTGCGGCTATGGGCTACCTCATTTCGCGTTTTATTAAGCGGCGGCTAGCCGCAGCAGACAAATAGAAAGAAGCTATTTGTCTGCCTGATTAAATTACACATTCCAAGTGGAAGAACCCAAGAAGAGAGACTAGGGTTTATTACAGAAATCAAAAGCATGCAGTCAGGTATTACAACGAACATTCACAAGGGAACTTCATGGACGACCAAACGCTTCACCATCATCAAGAAAAGTCCGTTGCAACGTTACTTGTAGAGGCGCTAAAAAGCAGCCCACAACCGTATATTCTGACCTACCTGAACAAAGGCGGCGAGCTTGGGGAGACCCGATATACCCCGAGCCAGTTGTTGGCCGAGAGCGCCCAGTACGCCGAACGCTTGCGCGCAGACATGAACGGCGCCCGCACAGCTTTGCTCTCAATGGAGCCGGGCTGCCATTTTGTCATCGCCCTGCTGGGATGCATATTTTCCGGCATTACGGCCATCCCCGTCCCGGCGCCTCGCTCTCCCAAAGAAATGGTTCGACTACAGGCGATCATGAGTGACAGCCATACGCGCCAAATTATTTGTGACGCGAATACACTGGCGTACTTTCAAAAAGAGACTTCAGACGATGATCGACTTCAGTTAATTCATATTTCAATCGACGCAAACGAAGTCGACAGTCGGGCGGGCGCTTTCATACAGGAACCAACGATCACGCCTTTTATCTCTCCACATGAGCCCGTCATCATTCAGTACACCTCCGGCTCGACCAAAGCGCCAAGAGGCGTCAAAGTCTCGGAGAGAAACATTCTCGCAAACCAGCGCATCTCCGCGGAGAAGTGGCGCTTCGCCCCAGAAAAAAACATGTTGTCCTGGCTGCCTCATTACCATGACATGGGGTTGTTCGGGAGCATTATTTACCCGCTTATGACGGGCATGCAGTGCATATTGATGAGCCCTGTCGACTTTATCAAGCAGCCGCTGCGCTGGTTGTCCGCCGTCAGTAAGCACCGCGCCGCCATCAGCGGAGGCCCCGCTTTCGCTTATCAGTTATGCCTGGATATAGCGCCGGATGACTTTATCAGGGGACTGGATCTCTCCTGCTGGCAGGCGGCGTATTGCGGCGCAGATTATGTGCCGCACCAGCTACTTGAAAATGTCAGGAAAAGATTCAGCGCAGCGGGTTTACACTCTCGCTCCGTCCTGGCTTGTTACGGTCTCGCCGAAAGCACACTGTATGTGGGGGGGGAAAAGATCTGGGAAGACTTGCCGGAGGTGTTCGCCCAGCGCAGTAATCCACTCACTACCTGTGAGGGCTGCTATCTCGGGCGGACATTTGATCACATAAGAATACTGTCGAGCGAGGGCGGGAAAGAGCAACCGCCCGGAGAAACCGGAAAGATCTATATCAGCAGCGATAGCGTTACGGAAGGCTACGTCAACGCGGAATTGCCTGTATTCGAGGAAAACGGAAGAACTTGGCTGGACACAGGGGACATTGGCTTCATCAAGGATAACTTCCTGTTTATCACCGGTCGTGAGAAAGACATGGTGGTGATTCACGGAAAAAACATATTCACCAACGATCTGGCGTTGAACGCAGCGAACACTATCAACACGCTGAACCCCAACGCCTGTGTGCTCTACAAACGGGAGCCGGACCATAGGCTGACGATGTTGATAGAAACCAAGAACAAGACCGCTGAGTTCGATGAAGAGCAAGTCGCCTTGATCAAACGGCAGGTGTTTGATGAGTTCGGCGTCAGTCTCATGGATGTCTCTATTCTTCCAAGAGGCTCAATGCCCCGGACTTCAAGCGGCAAAGTACAAGCCGATCTGGTTCGGCGCAGCTACGCGGAACAAGCAGTATGAGGCCTCCGACCGTCCAGAGTCAGGAGCTGGCCCTTAAGCTCTTAAGCCATAAAAAACTGGCGGCGTTTTCCATTGAAGATTATGTGGAAAAGCTACACCAGGAGAGCGGAGAGGACTTCTCCTACCTTATCCAGGTCACGCGCGCCATGCTGTCCTTCATGGAAGGAGCGTCGCACCTGGCGTTGAAAAAGGTCGCGCTCTCGTCTCTACAGCACGGGCTGATCATCATGGACAAGCTCTGTCTGCACGCTGTTACGCGGGAGCGTCTGCAACAGCTGAAGCTTCAATCGCAGGTAGATCTGGTCAACGATCTGTGCGATCCCCTTTTCACCGACATGATCAGCATCCTGTTTGGGCTTGATATCCCTGATCGAGCGGACTTCCTCGCCCTGATTGATAAAGCCGCCGCCATCACGGAGCCATTATTACCAATAAGACGTTTAAAAGAAGTGCAAAACGCCTTTCTGACATTGCGCGACATGATAGGCGGGCAATGGCGAACGCTGAGGCCCGGGATATTATCCGCCATGCAGCAGCATGGCGACGGACTGGGTCAGGAAGAGCTGCTTATATTGATGGCGACTCTGGTGATAGCTTCGCGTACGACCACAGAGACGCTGGCGGGCGTCATGCTGGAAAACAGCGGGAAAGACGGCTGCCGACATGGGTTGATGGGCGACCCGCAATGGGTGGAAGAGCATATAGAGGGCATGATCAGACTGTGCGCCTCTACGGAATACCTCACCCGTGTCGCCAAAGAGTCGGTCCAGATCGGTGACCTGCCCCTTGCAGCGGCGGGTCAGGTATTTATCCACGCCCCTTCCGCCAACCGCGACCCCAGCTACTACCCCGACAATCATTTTTCAGGATTGGAGCGCAGTAAACATTGCCGCCACATCGCCTTTGGCGGCGGCAGTCATCGCTGTCCCGGGGCGAATCTCGCAAAAGTCACGCTCAGCGCCGTAATTCCGATTATTTATTCCACTCTGGAGCGTATCGACATAGATCCAAAGGCCGTGCGATACAAAAACTCAACCTTCGCCAAACGACCAGCGAGTATTCCCGCATATGTTTGCTGACGAACCAACGCTTGTACGCAGAAGTAAGTTCGAAAACAAAAACGGCATCGTCATCCTGGACAACTATCACGACGCTGCGATGGTGTTATCAGACAAAGCGTTCCACGTTCCGGATCTGCCTGGCTTCCTGCGCAAACTGGAAACCCACGCCACGGTGGATTTGCGCTATCTGAAGCTATATGTCGATAACTCGCCTTTCTTTCTGGAAGGAGAAAAACACAAACAGCTGAGAGACATCTGCCTTCGCTACCTCAGCGGCCAGGGTCTGAAAGAGTTGGACGACGTTATTTCCTCCCAGACCGGCGTCATCCTGGAGAGCTTACCGAGCGCCCCTTTTGACGCAATCACTTTGATAGGCAAACCTGTCTTCACCCTGATTATCAAACCGATTCTCGGGCTACGCCCCGCCGAGAGCGATAAATTCGATCGCCTGGCTATGGTGCTGCAACGTCTGATAGAGCCCATGCTATCCCTGAACAACCTTGCCAGAATTAATTCCGAGCTGGAATGGCTGACCCATCAGATTCAGCGACAGTTCGAAAAAGAACCCTCGCCGGGCGGTGTATTGGCGAGGTTAATGGCGGATGAGGAAACACCGCTTTCGGGCGAAGAAAAGATCGCCCTTGTCATCACCCTGTACGCCGCAGTGGCGCCATTGGCGCAAACGCTGTGCAATATGATCGACGTTCTGTACCGAAATGGAGCGCCCGCCCCTTGCGAACCAGCGCAATTGCTGGAACAACTGCCTTTCTACATTCATCAGGGCGCCGCCCCCCGCTTCATACACCGGGTCGCGTCAGAGTCCCGCAGAATCGGCGGAGTCGCCATCCGTCAAGGCGACACGGTGATGATCGACATAGCAAGAGCGGCCCTGACGGAAGCAGGCCCGCCAGGACAACGTTTAAGGCACTACAGTTTCGGGCATGGCGCGCATTTCTGCATTGGCGCGCCATTATCCAAACGCATTGTCAGCGAGTTTATTCCGCGATTTTTTCAGCAGTTCCCCAGTTTACGAGTCATCGAAAAGCAGTATGACGAGAACAATCATATCGCCAGAGCATTAACTTCGTTAATTGTGAGCCCAGATCCATGAAACTAGAAAAAGAATATATCGTTAGCTTTATTCTTGATCGCGCCTCTGAACTGACCAAAACGTCCCGCGAACAACTTATTGGAGACACGGCATTAGCCTCAATTGGGGTGGATTCGTTATACGCCGTCTTGATTTGCGGGCGGCTGGAGGATCATTTCGGGATTGAGATTGAACCAATCCTGATGTTCGAGCACCGCACCGCCAATGAGGTCGCTGACGCATTATTAAAGATGGCGCAGCCCGTATGAGTCGCTACTACATTGGTCTGTCCACATCTGGCCATGACCCTTCTTTCTGCATCGTCAACAGTGACGGCCAGGTCCTCTTCGCTGAAGCGACCGAGCGGTTTTTACAGGACAAAAGAGCCTGGGGCGTCATGCCGGACCATATCAGCCACATTGAAAGCGTCCTGAAACCCTTGATTTCCAAGGATAATAAAGCGGAATTTATAGTCGCCACCAGTTGGAAAGCCGTCAAGGAAGAATTGCCGGTGCAAATATCCGACGCACTGCTACCCGCCTCCCTGGGAGAGTGGATTCGCCACCAGCAGGGCTATGTGCAAGCCAGAGCCGGCAATCATTGTAGAATGGCGCTGGGAGAGCGGATGCTTGGCGATGTGCGCCACTATGACCATCACCTGTGTCACGCCGCCAACGCCTTGTATTCTTCGCCCTTCACTGATGGCCTTTGCCTGGTGCTGGATGGCGAGGGCGAAGTGGGCGCCGCCAGTTTATTTGAGTTAAACGACGGCGCACTCAAGAGAGCCTGGCGCTCATGGGGACCAGGCAGTTTAGGCGCTCTCTACGGCTGGTTGACCGAATTATGCGGGTTCAGCACGCGTCATGGAGAAGAGTGGAAAGTGATGGGTCTGGCGGCATACGGTCAGGCGGACGAGCATCTTGTCGCCGACATCAAGTCCATTATTCAGGTTGATTCGGGCCGCCTGCAATTATCTGACAAGGAGCGGATAAGGGAGGTCGTGACATCCTTGCAGCGTCTGGCCAGAAAGCCTGAAGACTCCATACTAAGTCAGGCGCGACTCGCCATGTCCGCGCAACAGGCTTACACAGAGCTTGTCGACCAGATCCTTGATGACATTAAGACACAGTACCCCCAAGCCGCTAACCTTTTGCTATCCGGCGGGTGTGCGCTCAACTCGCTCTACAATGGACGCATCCGGCGACAACATGGGTACGAACAGGTCCATGCGCCGCCCGCCCCAGCGGACGACGGTAACTCTCTTGGCGCAGCCATTCTCGCATGGGCCGAGGACAACAGCGCCTCCCGACTGCCCAGTGGCTATCTCTCACCCTATCTCGGATCAACCATAGCATCATCGGATATCGAAGCGGTTGCACGATACTCCGGGCTTACGGTCACCACACTCCCCGATGAGCATGCGGAATTGGTCGCCAATGAACTCGCTTCAGGAAAAGTCATTGGGGTAGCTCGCGGCAGAGCGGAATTCGGCCCCCGCGCACTAGGAAACCGGTCGATCCTGGCCGACCCCAGAAGCCCTGAAATGAAAGACAGGATTAACGCGATCATTAAAGGACGAGAGTCTTATCGTCCGTTTGCGCCCGCGCTCCCTGAAGAACTCATTCAGGACTGGTTCGATGATGCGCACCCGTCCCCTTACATGTCATTCGCATTGCCCTGGAAAAAGGAAAAACGCGCTTTCGCGCCCGCCGTCGTACACAATGATGGAAGCGGAAGACTGCAAAGCGTTTCTCCCGCCCGATCCCCCTGGTTTCATCGTTTATTACACGCCTTTGCAGATATAACCGGAACGCCTGTTCTCTTGAACACCAGTTTCAATGTGATGGGCAAACCCATTGTCCACTCGGCCCACGACGCCATTTCTGTGCTGATGACCACAGGCTTGGACGCGGTTCTCCTGGACAATCATTACATTCAGAAAAAGAGGTAGGCCGGACGAGATGAAAATCTCCTACCTCACCTTCTACCTGCTGGTGTTTCCGGCGATCTTCTGCCTCTTCTCCTTGTTCAGAAAAATAGCCCCCGCCTACGCCCGACTGAGCGTCGCCTTTGCGTCGATGTTGTTTCTCGCCTTCGCTGACTTGGTTTCGCTCGCCATTCTGCTCGCCGTCGTTCTGATCAACTTGAACCTGATTCGGAGCATGGAGGCCAATCCTCACAGGAAAAAGCTGTATAAACTGGCGGGAATTACAGTGAGCCTTGCTCCGTTGATCTTCTATAAGCTGTTCGGAGGTAAGGTTCACTTCGACAGCGGGCTTGCCCAATCCCTTTTGCTCCCGCTGGGTCTTGCGTTCTACTCACTGCAACAGGTCACCGCGATTGTCGACTCCGCCAACGGGCAGGTTAAGTCTATTCAAGTAGGCGACTATCTGTTCTTTTCTTTCTTCTTCGCCACACTCACCTCCGGCCCCATCATCACCTATAAAGACATGATGGGACAGTTGCGGCAAGGGGCCTCGCCTTCCACCTACAACACAGATTTGGGAATCAGCCTGTTTATTCTCGGCTTCGCCAAGAAAACACTGATCGCAGACCCAATAGAAAGCATGACAGGCGCTTTATTGCAGGTCAGTAGAATCAATCCGGAAACCTACTTTTCCCTAACGGAGCTTCTATATATTTTCTGGGGCGGCATGCTGAGCTTCTACTACGTTTTCTCCGCCTATTCAGATATGGCCATTGGCATCGCCTTATTTTTCGGCGTCCGCTTGCCCGTCAACTTTAACTCGCCCCTAAAAGCCAAAACCCCGCAACAGTACGTCATGTCCTGGCATATGAGTTTCATGGCGTTTGTCAGACAATATGTCTTTCAACCGGTTTATCTCCTATTGAAAAAAGCGCCTGTCAAAGACCTCAATACGCGTTATCTCTTAGCATGGGCCGGGGCTGTCTTTTGCTCTTTTGGCGTAGTCGGCGTCTGGCATGCGCCAGATATTGTCACTGTGGCGATCAGCCTGTGCGTCGCACTCACCATTGTATGCGTTGAATCGTCATCCTTATTACTCAGAAGACGCAAGGTCCCCTCATCACATTTCCCCGGCATATTCTCAAGAGTAATTTTGCTCAGCTTTATTTGCCTTTGCGCGATTAAGTTCACTCATCCTGATTTTGAGATAGTCCGCGCATTCACCGACATGCTTGCGCATAATCCAACCCTTTTCGTATCTGACAGGCTTGCCTTCCTCTCCGACTATCTTCATGGCGAATGGATCGAGTACTACAGCTTTTTCCCAACGCTCACAACCGTCAATCGTTATGAGATTGCGCAGCCGACGCTATCGCCGGATCTCAGTATGCTTCACATTCTGATCGTTACCGCGATTACCTTTTGTTGCCCTAACTCTATGCAAATATTTGGGTTGCTGGAGGAAAAAGGGACGTCCGATGTTACGCCGCGCTGGAGTAATCGCTTGCGCGCCGCCATAGCTGCGGGCGTCTTGCTGTGTCTGTCCCTATCCTTCGCCAATAATGGCTCCAGCTTCAGTTATGGCGGGTGAGCAGTGACCCGTTATATGAAGTGCATCGCCTGTGTCGTCGCCCTTTTTTACGCCGTGGTCATTCCTGTAAACATCTTTATGGACCCGCTGGGTTTGGGTTGGGTAACGGAGGTGACGGACGAACCTGGAATCTATGATGAAATTAATACGCGACTGGTTTTCGAGGACATACGCGCCGCACTGACCAAGACCTCCGCCGCCAAAGTGCTGATCGGATCGTCCCGGGTGATGAGAGGCTTCGACACCTGCGCTCTTAACTCCATTCTTAACATAGGCGTCAGTACTATCACTTCCGCGCAGACAGAATACCTTGTCGATTATGCGGTGCGTCTGAACAAGTTCGACGTCATTCTTGTGGAGGCACTGCCTTACACGCCGCCGGAGAATATCTTGTCCGCCCAAAAAGGCCTTGTCGCCAAATTGATCAGCCTGAGAACGTTCTTCTTATCTTTTAAGGCGCTGAGAGACAAATTCAGTCCCAAACCTCTTGCGAAGTTTGATTGCAGCCAGTCCGGTTCGGCTGGCTCTTTCTTTACTGAAGTGAGCACGCTTGACAAAAGAGTGTATCGACAATATCGCTATATCTCGAGGTATGCGAGCAACATTGCTCTGGAGATCAAACGGATTCAAAGAAAGGCAAGTGCGCAAACCAAGGTTATTCCATTTATTCCACCAGTCCATCCAGACTTATTGAGCCCGGAGGAGGTCGACCAATTACTGATGGAAATAAGCGGCATGCTGGGTGAGAAAAACAGCCTGGTGTCATACTCAGAAATATATGATCGCGAATTTCTGGATAAGCCGACACTGTGGCAGGACGCCAATCATTTCAGCCCCGAATTAGGCGCAAGCTACCTTCAGTATCTTGTCCAAGTCAGCAAATCCGAGGAAAGGCATCCTATGCGCGGTCACGACACTATAAAAATTAACTACACTAATTCTTATATCAAAATCCTGTGAACCCCACGCATACCTGAGCAGCTAGCGCCGATATGGATACTCTAACTTTGCAGCCGGCCTCAAAGCAGCGCGCCCAGTTACTGCTGTGCGCTTTGCGCACGCTTACCTTTTGCCTTTCCTTTAGTTGTATTTCAGTATCCGCCCAGGCTGGTGAAACCATTTCCATCGCTACTGGCGAGTATATCCCCTGGACGTCGCAGAAAGGCCCCCATGGCGGCTTCATAAGCCATGTCGTTACGGAGGTTTTTAAGCGCCAGGGGATCGACGTCACTTTCGAATACTACCTTTGGGCCCGCAGCTATGAGCAGGCGAAGCAGGGCCTGCATAACGCCGCATCCTATTGGGCGTGCAGCGAAGAGCGGAAGAAGGATTTTTATTGCAGCGAGCCTCTGGCGGAGGAGGACACTGTCTTCTTTCACCTTAAGACCACTCCGCTGGAAAAATGGAACGCCCTCGACGACCTGCGTCCTTACAGCATCGGCGCCACGATTGGTTATACCTATACCAAAGAATTCTGGGCGGCGGCGGAGTCCGGGATGTTGCGAGTCAGCACCGTCCCGGAGGATGAACAGAACTTCAACATGCTGGCGCTGAATCGCATTGACCTGTGCCTGATGGGCCCGGTCGCCGGTCTGACATTGCTGCGCCAGCAGTTTCCCAAAGCCATCAGGGAATCCATCACTTACAACCCCAAACCCCTCGTCACCACTCATCTGAGCCTGCTGTTTCCCAAGGCCCACAAGGATTCCTTGCGTCTGATGTTGATCTTCAACGAGGGGCTCCGGCAGGTCCGCGCCGAGGGGCTCTATGATCGTTACATGACGGACCTGCTGGCTGGAGAATACGATCCGAAAAACTGAGCGGGTCAGCCCTGTCTGTAACGGATATCCCTGTAAAACTCATGGGAGTCCGCATCAATTTCATCTCCTGCGGCGAACAGCGTTTCCTGTTCTCGGTCCGTCAGCGGGATATCTACATAAGCGCCTGATGAGGGCTGAAATCGCGTTGTACAAATCATCCACTCCTGACTCTGGTTCTTCAGAAATCCCCGTCCGGGATGGTCGCCGCAAAGCCAGCGCTGGCATTCGCTGCAGGCATTAAAATACTCGCTGTTGTCGTTCAGAGCGAAGAACACCATGTTATCCAGCGCCTCGCCATAGGCCATCGCAAGGTATGCCGCGCGGTTTTCCGCACACCCGCCTGTTCCCCAGTCTGTCGTATTCAATTCCGCCATGTTGTAGCCGACATAGCAGCGGCCCGTTACTGTGGAAACGGCGTAGCACATGGTAAAGCCGCGCTTGTTGGTGTTCGCTTCCCGCACACGACGCTTGTACATACGCTGGGCGATCGCTTCAATGATTTGCTTGTGGGTTTTGGCCATGGGACACACTCCTTGCAGTGAGAAAGGTTGCTCCTTCGGCGTCAACGAAACAGCATGAGCCGATTATCATTATAGGCGTGAATGAATAAGCGAAACCTTCAAGAAAAGATCATATTTTGTACAACCCTATTATCCACACCGTAATAACTACGACTCCCCTCGCCAAAGCCGCCCAAGCCAGCGCCCGTGGACTATACTCCTTCCAAATAAGAACAATTCGGAACGGATACGGCAGGAAGCAAAATGGACACGACATTAGAGTTTGCGCTCAAATTCTGGTTTTTAGCCCCTCTTGCAGGGATTATCGCCTTACTGCAAACGCCTTGGTTCAACCGTCTGATACAGCGCATCACTGAACAGCAAGAACCGCCGGCGCCGTCTCCACTGCAGGTCATGAAGGTTGCCGGCGCCACCCCACCCAAGCCCACTCAAAGAGTGAGAATATGCCCCCAATGCGGCGCCAGAATGGTCAGTCGCAGAGTCAAAAAAGGCCCCAGCGCCGGCCGCGAGTTCTTCAGCTGCAGCGCCTATCCGAAGTGCACCGGCGTGCGGGCGGCTTAATGGTCAGCACCGCAAAGCTGACCTCGCCTGCGCCTGAATAAACCCGCAAATTACACGGCGCTTTCGTCACAAACAGCATGTGGATTTACCCGATTCGACGTTAATTGCCTGGCGCACCACGGTTTCTTAAACTACACGGAATATGCGGCTGGTCATGCGTGCGGCTTCGGCGATGGGAGCCTCTTCGCTCCCTAAAGAACTCCGCCCAGGTTGCCGCACATCCCAGGCTATCAACAGGAGAACACTTATTGTCCGACACCCTATCTGAGCTGCTATTCAGCCCAAACCCCATATGGCATTACTTCTGGATAGCCTGGATGCTGGTCTTGTTTTCAGTGTTGCTCATTCAGCTTCCACTGGCTTACTTCGCCTTGGTCAGACCTTTCGACAAGAAGTTCGAAATGAAAAATATCATTCTGGAAAGGGGGATTTTCTATGGCAGCTTTATCGTCCGCCTGACCAACTACGTTCACGGCATTGTATTTGAGCCTTATCGCGGCAAGCTTTCCAACCCGATCGCCAAAAGGCTCATTGATGGCAAGTTTGCATATCAGGATCGGCTGTATGAAAAGAGAATTAATATGCGATCCTCCGCCAGCCCCCTTCAAATAGTCCTGAGCTACATTTTAGTAGCCAGCACTATCGTGATGGTCGGCGGCATGATTCCGTTGCTTATCCATAACTTTATTCTCTACCCTGACTTCGCTGCAGCGCATGGCGGCTAAAGTTCCACTACCTTCATGACGACCTCTGTTACTCTGCATTTGTATCGAAGTCCGCACATTAGTTGGGTCCGTGCCGGTTGTATGACCCCATGCCGCCGCATATTTTGACAGGAGTAACGTATTGGCTGACGCCCCACCTGAGCTGCTTCTTAGCCCAAACCCACTATGGCATTACTATTGGGTATCTTGGGGGCTGGTTTTATTTTCAATATTATTAGTCCAGCTTCCTGTCGCCTATTTCACGCTCGTCAGGCCCTTTGATAAGAAGTTTGAGATTAAGTATTACACGCTGGAAAAAGGGATTTTCTATGTCAGCTTTTTGATGCGACTGTTCAATTACGTGGCGGGGATATTGGTGCAGCCTTATAAAGACAAGCCTTTGAAAGGTCTCGCGCAACGATTTGTGAATGGACGTCTCGGCTATCAGGAGCGCGTCTATAAGAAGACCGTTAACTTTCGCGCTCATGCCTCCGGGTTTCAAATCTCGCTGTGCTATATCATGCTGATCAGCACAGTTATATTGTTTGTGGGCGTCATCCCCTTACTCATACATGACTTTATTCTCTACCCTGACTTCGCCGCAGCCCGGAATAATTAGTCGCCAGACCATTTTGAGTCACGAGAGTTGTCCATGCCTTCACCTTCAATGCTCTTTTTAAGCCCCAACGCCTATTGGCATTACGGGTTGCTTATCTGGGGGCTGGTCATGTTCTCAATTCTGCTTATTCAGTTGCCTGTGGCTTATTTCTCCATCGTCAGGCCTTTCGATAAGAAGTTTGAGATTCGGCAATACACGCTGGAGAAAGGGATCTTCTATCTCAGCTTCCTGATTCGACTATTCAACTATGTGTCGGGCATTTTGCTGCAACCTTACAAAGGCAGGCCCCTTAAAGGGCTCGCCAAAAGGTTTGTGGAGGGGCGCTTCAATTACCAGAAAAGCGTTTACAGGAAGAGCATTAACTTTCGCGCTCACGCTTCAAGGTTTCAAATCGGTCTCTGTTATGTCCTGGTTGTCAGCACCGTCATTATGTTTGGCGGGCTGATTCCGCTGCTTATCCATAACTTTATTCTCTACCCGGATTTCGCCGCGGCGCGCGGAGGATAAGTCTCCTGCGCCCTGGAGGCGCGCTTTATTTACCCGGCATTTTCATCACAAATTGCGTGTGGTTTTGTTCTGAGTTGGCGGCGATGCAGCCGCCGTGGGCTTCTACGATGGATTTGACGATCGCCAGTCCCAGGCCGGCGCCTTCGTCGGTGCGGCAGCGGGAGTCGTCGACGCGGTAGAAGCGGTCGAACACGCGGGACAGGTGTTCCGGCGGAATGCCGGGGCCGGGGTTGGCGACGCTGACCACGGCGAAGCCGGGAGTGTCGCAGAGGGAGACGGACACCGTCCCCCCTTCGGGGGTGTGGCGTATGGCGTTGGACAGCAGGTTGCTGACGGCGCGGCGCAGCATCATGCGGTCTCCCCGCACTTTGCGACAGCGCCCCTTCAGCGTCAGCAATACGCCCTGGGCTTCCGCCCAGGCTTCGAAGTAGTCAAACAGATCCTGCACTTCCTGGCGCAAGCTTACCTTTTCTGGCGACAGGCGTCCCAGACCACTCTCCGTGCGCGCCAGCAATAACATATCGTCGATCATTTTGGAGATGCGCTCAAACTCCTCCAGACCGGAGTACAGCACCTCCCGATATTCCTCCACGCCCCGTCCTTTGCTCAGCGCTACCTGGGTCTGGGTCATCAGGTTGGTAACCGGCGTGCGCAACTCGTGGGCGATATCCGCCGCGAAATTGGACAGGCGCTGATAGGACGTTTCCACGCGCTGCATCATATCGTTGAAAGACGCCGCCAGCTCCACCAGTTCCACCGGCGCTTCATCCAGCTCCAGGCGCACATGCAGCCGGTCCGACGACACCCCGCGAATGCGATTGCTGACCCGCCGCAACGGCGCCAGCCCCCTGCCCACGCCCACCCACACGCCGCAGATACCCACCAGCGCCGCCAATAAAGTGGACGCCCACAAGGTATGGCGATAGCTCTTCATGAACTTCCGATGGGCGCTGATTTCCAGGGCCAATGTGACGAGATAGTAGGAGGACGGAGCCGCTTCGGGAGCGCTCAATTTCAGACGAATTCCCCGGTACAGATTCTGACCGTCCCGCCACATACGCAGATTATCTGCGGTAATGACGGTGCGCACTTCAAGATCTCCGGGAGAACCTCTGCCCCGGAACTCAGGGGAGGCGTAAATCACTTCGTTGGAGGGCTTGCTGAGTTTACAAATCACGCCGAGACGACCCGGCAGGGCGCGATCCAGCTTGCGTTGCAGCATGCCCAGATCTTCAGCGGGCCAGTGTTGGAACAACATGTCCTCCACCACCGCCGCCGCTTCCTTCAGCACCGCGCCGTCCTGCTCCATGAAATGCTGATCAATAGTGCGCTCGATCAGCCAGCCGAACACCAAAAACACCGCCAGTATGGCCACGCCCACCAAAGCGGTGATGCGCACCGCAAGCGGCAACGGCCGTTTAGTGGAACTCATTGCGCACATCCAGCCGATAACCCATGCCCCTTACGGTCTGAATCAATTTAATGTCATGGCCGTCGTCCACTTTCATACGCAGGCGACGCACCGCCACATCAATGACATTGGTGTCGCTGTCAAAATTCATATCCCACACCTGAGAGGCGATCAGAGACCGCGGCAACACTTCCCCCTGCCGCCGCACGAACAACTCCAGCAAGGTGAACTCTTTCGTGGTGAGCTGTATCTCCGACCCTCCCCGACGCGCGCTGCGGCGGGAGATATCCAATGTCAGATCGCCTACGCTCAGCTGGTTCCCACTCAACGGAACCAGACCCCGCCGCAGGATATTGCGCACGCGCGCCAGCAGTTCGGAGAAGGCGAACGGCTTCACCAGATAATCATCGGCGCCTGACTCCAGTCCCTGCACCCGGTCCGACACGCTGTCGCGGGCGGTCAGAAACAGCACCGGGGTAGCGTTGCCCGCTTCCCGCAATGACCCCAGCAGACGCCAGCCGTCCAGGTCCGGCAGCATGATGTCCATGACAATCAGGTCGAAATGCTCGGTCATGGCCAGATGTCGGCCATCCAGGCCATTGGCGGCGGTATCCACGACAAAGCCCGCTTCCGTCAGGCCTTTCCGCAGGTATTCCCTGGTTTTCGCTTCGTCTTCCACGACCAGCAGTTTCATGTTGGGCCTCCGGGCTGCCTGGGGTTGTCGCATAGGGGGTGTTTGAAGAATCGAGCCGCGCGTGCGGGCGCGGCGGCGCAAAGATAACCCGTGACGCCGTGCGTAAAGATGACGCGCGCATTACGACCCTGTAATCCATGCGTCATGCCGCGGTCAGCGCCGACGCGACATAGTGTCGCCATCCTTTTCGAATTACCGGCGCAGCCGGCCTGTTGCGAGGGAGTTGCCAGCAGCGGAAACCAAAAGGATTCGGATTAAGCCGGGCCAAACCCGTAGCGAAAAATACTGTCCGTAAAGGTTTAACGAGATACACCCTGTAACTGGAGAATTGAAACGATGAAAACCAAAGCAATGATTTTAGCGACGCTGATGGCGACCAGCTACGCCATGACTACCAACGCCAGCGAACAAGGCGGCGGCTATCTGTGGGAGAAGAAAGCGGAGCAGAAAGAGCAGTCCGCCGCCAAATCCGGCGACTCCACTGCGAGCCAGATGGGCCACACTGCGGTGCAGCACAAACGCTGGTTATTTGACGACGCGCCCAGCAGCGACACGCAGTCTTAATACCCTTTCCAAAACCCTTAGCATTAAGAGCGATCAGACATCACATAACGGTTCCACCTGAGATGTCCACTCAGTCGGGGGCTTCCCAGCCCCCTTTTTTTGATCGGCTTTTGATCGGCGGCGACTAGCCGTTGGAAGGCGCCGCAATCAGCGCCAGTTTCTCCGTCAAATCCTGCAACGCCTCCGCCGCCACCACAAACGGCACATGCAGCCCTGACATCATCAACCTGAATTCCGCCAGCGAGAAGTCGTCTCCCTCTTCCAGTTGCTCTTTGATCAGCTGCAACATAGGCAGCAGTGAGATTTGCAGACTGGTCAGATTAAGCCCGCCCACTCCTTCCCGAGTCGCTTTCTTTTGCTCCCGAATGATCTCTCGCCAGGGGTTATTACAGGCAAGATCCTTGATCGCCTCCAGCACGTCCTGTTCTGGCCCGGAAGTAGTATCAGCCACTGTCCAGGGTGCGCTATCCGCAGTGGAAAAGTTATAATTACTGGTAAATATATTCATTTTTTTCAATATATTGGATGATATATTTAAAGTCAGCTCTAGTATTTGCGGCGACAGTGCTGAGCCTCCCGGACGCGCCACAATACGGCCTCCTACCTCTTCTTCCAGCCTCCAGGCCAGCCAGGGTCCCTGTGCGACCTGTCTGGCCGCCACTTCCCGCAAGATGGGATTAGCCGCAAACATCTGCGGCTGGTCCAATAACACATTCCAGCTGGCGCTCAGCATGGGCGGGAACTTCACGCCAGACAAAGACATGAAAGGCGTTTCTCCCTTCAGCGCCGCCAGGGCGACGCCCAACGCCAGAATATCCGGATTGTCCACGCCAAGCATCCCGGCGGTGTTATGGATCACCGTTTTCAGCAAGTCCTGATTGGGGCGTGGGCTCAAAAGCAGCAAATGCGCGGCGAACAGACCAAACAGCGGATTAAAGAATTTGTCCTGCAACAGAGCGTTCATTTCCTCCCGGGTAATGGCCTGGCGTCCCTGCAGTAAGGCGTAGCGGGCGATCTCCGTGAGCCGCAAGTATCGTCGCAGCTCATAGTGGGACAAGCCCATCCCCGAAGGAGTCATCAGCATGGCGCGTTCGCTGAAATCCTGATATTCCAAAGCGCCATCATCCTGGAGATGAAAATAAGCCTGAGTGCGCCACCCCGTCACAACATAAAACGGCGTTAACACCGTTTCTTCCTTCTCATTCTGATAGCCCAACAAGTAGTATCCGGCTTTCAACTTCAGATTGACCGCGATCAGCCCCAGCTCCGGCAGGCGGATTTCTTTGCGGCGAAAATCAGGGAGCTGGTTACCCATGGCGTCCCGTAGTTGCAGTCGCTCCATAGCTGAGCGCAAACGGTCCGCGCTCCGCCCCTCGTCGCCATCGGGAGCCGCATCCAGACGCAGGCTCAGCAGCAGGCCGCCCTCCAATCCCAGCCCTACATCCTCGGGTTCGCTCTCCACCAGATCGAACAGCGCCGTCTGTTGTCGCTTGCTCCAGTCGCCGCTCTCCTGCAACGGCGCCGGATTGGCGAATTCAACGGCGTTCAGCGGCACCGTCAGCGTATTCGTTTGCGGCTCCACCATAAACAACGACTCCGTACTGCCACCGCCAGCCAGCGCGCGCGCTTTATACAATCCCGGGGGCAAATCCACCTTTAATGCGCCAAAGCCGCTGGCGACCACCTGAAAGGCGCTGTCCACCACTTCTATCTCGCCCTGACCATCGGCGATATTGACGGTAACGGATGCTTTAGAGTTCGACATCGTCACCTCCGGTCTCAAATTTCTGTTGAATCGATGCGCCGCCGGTCGCCATCAGCAGTGAGACCGGCAGCGGCAACTCAAATTCTCCGTCGACGACAGGGATCGCCACTTCCTCCCCGCCACTGTCTCCATTCTGAAGACTTCGTCTAACTTTCACCTGGCTTCCATCGAGGGTGAGTTCAGCGATAACGTCAAACTGGCCGTTGACGATCCTGACTTTCTCACCGTCGCCCCAGTGCTTCACTTTAAAGCGTTGCGACTTCAATTTAGCGGCCTTGCGCTGAAAATAGATTTCGCCAATGGACGGAACCACTACCTCCGGCGGGTCCGCCGGCCGTCCTTCGCAGAGAATGCGCCATTGGCTTTCCAGATAGTTTTTCACCGCCTGGGAAGGCACCGCCGTCTTCCCCCACTCCGCATGCTCCAGCGCATCCAGGAACGCGTGGGTCAGCAGGCCGTGCACTTCGCCATTACGGGCGACGATGGCGCGCTCCTGCGCCTTGCCTCCTCGCGGCGCCCCATACAGTTCAAACAGCTTTGGCGAGACGCTGGCGCCGATATTGGTGGGTTGCGGCAGGGGCGGCGGCATAGGTCGTTGCGTCAGCTTGGCGTCGCGGCAGCAGTCCATGATCAGCACGATCTCAGAAAACAGGCCCTGATCCTTGGTCCATTGCGCAAAATAGGTGCCGTAAATATTCCAGTTTTCTATCGGGCTACTATTGCCGACAAATAAAGCGGCGTGGGCCTCACGGCGATACTTTTGGCAAAAACCGTGACCGGAGAAATACAGATAGAGTCGGCTGTCGCGATAGATGTATCCACTGCGGTCCGGTTTGCTGACCAGTTTCAGGAACTTCTTGAAGAAGTCCTGAAACAGCGGCGGCAGCGTGTGGTCATCATCGTCCCCGGCGACGGCGCCTGCTGATAGGTCCGCTGGAGTCATCCCGGTCTCGTCGGAGACGATTTCAATGACATGCGTTGCGGGCACATCGCCGCCAGTGGGCGACGTCAGCCAGTCGCGCATCAGTTTGACGTCCCGAACCGGCCCCTGCAGATCAGGCAGGCGCTCAGGGTCGCCGTATCGGCTGATGCCCACCAGAATAGCGTAATCGTCACTGGCCATATCGTTTAAAACCCGTGTTGAAGGATATGCGCCACGCTCGCCATGGTGCTGTCGTCGGCGTCATCGAAATCCCCATGTTTACGGCCGTCGCTATTGCGGCCATCTCCTGCTGCGCTGGGCGACCATATGAGGCTGTTGGGGTATTTGCCATAGAACTCGCGACAGGCCTGGATGTTGGGAAACATATCGGCGTTATAGACGTCGCTCTCACTCAGATAACGCTGCATGCCGACCAGCGGTTCGTCCGGTTCGTTTTCCAGCATGCCGGAGACGAAGTACAGCAGTGAGCTGCGGTACAGAATGGGAACCAGAATATCTCCTGCCTCGCGCTCATCGCACATGGCGAACTGGCGGAAGTGACTGATCCTGCCGCCGTGTTCAGCGATTGTGGCCGCCATCAAGGCATGAGTGACGGCCGGCGCCTCAAAGACGACGTCAAATTGCTGATTGGGCAGCAGACGGGCGGCGCTTTTCAGCAGATGACAGATATAAATCGCGCCGGTGCTGTGCCCAACCAGAGTAATTCTGGGCGGCGACTGCACGCCTTCCAGCTCCTCCTTCAGCGCCAGCAAAAAGGCATGGCCGCCGTATTCATTGCCTTCGGTGAAGGCGTCGGCGGTGTCTTTCTTCATCCTGTCCCACCAGACCGAGCGCCCGATTTTGTCGATATACAGTTCCCGCAAGGCCTCCTCCACCAGAGTGACGTAAGCGCCATGGGCCCGTCCCGCGCGGTAGCGACGAATAACACGCAGGACGATGGTGGCGACCACCTTGGCGACTTTCCACCAGGCGATGGCGCCGAATCCTCGCGTGGCGTCCGTGGGGTGAGGTTCGAACAGGCGGTCCGCCGCTTCCTTGCTGATTTGGGAATTGGCCGCGGCTTTTGTACCCTCGCCTTTAGTCGCCGGCTGCAGACTGTTTCGGGGATGAAGGCCGTTATACACCTCCGTCACCGCTTCTTGAAAGACAGGGTCCCCTTCAATGCTGTCGGCGATCTCCGCGCGCAGTTCATCTTCATCCAGCGCCACACTGCGGGTATTAATCGCGATAACGGCGTCGGACAGGTCGGCGGATTGATGCAGCGCGTCAGGAAGCGTTTCTCTGCGCCCGGCGAACCAGTCGTCAAACTCCTGCTGCAAGCTGACTTCGTTGAGCCCCACCCCGCCTGCGCCTTTTACGCCAACGCCCGAGGGGAGTTTCTTCAACACCCACTCCGACGCTTTCTTCACAAATTCCTTGAAGATTTTTTCGTTGGCGATTTCCTTCAGGTTGTTCATGGGCGCTTCAAAAAAGCCCGACTCCCATACGAAGAAGATGGGATACGCCCCGGCTTTAGCGGCGTACAGGGGATACAGACGTTGCTCCGCCGTCTCCCTGGCGCTATTTTCGCTGACCAGACCGCCGTGAAAATGAACAACGATTCCCGCCGCCGGATTCTTTTGCAGCGCCTGCCGCAAGATGTTGCGCACGTCCGCCGCCGAGGTATTGGAGGCCGGTTGTAATCGCCCGTCCGCCAAGTGAATGATGTGATTTTTGGAAATGAACATGCGCACCTCCTTCAAGCTGACCCTGCCATGACATGTTCTCTGAAGCCGCCACCCGTAACAGCGAAGGTTCATCCCGCATCGGCGGCTGACATTCCCTTCGCGTCCATCGCTACAGCCCGCAAATACGTCCGGCGCGCCCAGGAAAGGCGTTAAGTTTCATTATAGTTGAAGAAGTCATACTACGAAGGGGGATTGCGCTCTTTCAGGCAGCGACTTTACGCCAGGGCCCGGCGACGCTTATGCGCGGCCAGGCCCTCTTGTTCGAATCGTTTTCGGAAGGTTTGGATAAGGGCGAAAATTATTAATATGGCAATGATATTGGCATGTTAATAATCAGGCGCATGGATGCGCCTGCGCGGCGGCTAGCCGCGGGAGACGTGGCCTGACATGTGCAGGCCACGTCGTTGCAGACAAATAGAAGGAAGCTATTTGTCTGCCTGATTAATACTTCACCTGCGCGCTGTAATTCACCGGAATCCACTCAAAAGCGCCGCCGTCACGCTGTACATGGCCAACGCCGGGGAAAGGTATGTGCGCGGCGCCCACCAGATATGCGCCTTCCACCGCATCGTTGAAGGCGGCGAGTCGTTGCCGGGCGGCTTCCGGCGAGTTGACGTCGAAATCGATGGTGATTTCCGGTCTGGCGAACTGGATGTCCCGGATATGCAACAGATCCCCCAGGAAGCGGATGCGCTGGCCCTGGCTTTCCACTTCGTACACCGTGTGTCCGGGCGTGTGGCCATGGGTGGCGACGGTTCTCACGCCGGGAAACAACTCGCCATCGCTGTTGAATGTTTTGACTTTATTGGCTTTCAGATAGGGGCTGACGGACTGTTCCGCCCAATCGAAGCCGCGTTTCAGCGTCTCATTCACCTTGGCCTTGTTGTCCGGGTTCAGCCAGAAATCGACATCGTGTTGATCCACATAAACCGTCGCGTTGGGAAACATCATCTTGCCGCCGCGAGTCAGACCGGAGGAGTGATCGCCGTGAATATGGGTCAGCAGTACTGCGTCGATCTGCTCAGGTTGATATCCCGCCGCCTGCAGGTTATCCGCCAGGTGACCGCCTTTGTCGCCAAAAATATCCCCTGCGCCAGTGTCCACGATGGCCACATGCTCGCCAGTGTCGATGACAAACGTGTTAATGGAAGTTTCCACCTGCGGCCCCAGATAATGGCGCGCCAACAGTCGCGTCACCTCTTCCGGCGTGGTGTTGTTCATCAGCTTGGTGAAGTCGACCATCACCGAGCCGTCGGAAACCGCGGTGATCTTGAAATCGCCCAGTTTAAAGCCGTAATGACCGGGATTGCTTTGCGCCGCGACGACATTTTTGCTGGATGCGGTATCAGCGGCGGACGCTGCATAGGCGAATGGCGCGGTCGTAGATCCTCCTGCGGCCAATAAAGCGGCGCTTAGAAGCAGGGTGCGCGCCAGGGGTGTTTTTTGAGCTGTCTGTAAAGAGCGAGAAGATGGGATGTACATAGTATTTCCTTAGATATTTCTACTCTGGCTCGACGTTGTGGTCATTGCCTTTGGTTGGACGCAATGATTCAATAGACCGCATCATCATTCAAATCGATCATTCTGATAATGAATATCACTGAAAGAGATTTTAGGGGCGTCGACCTCAACTTGCTGGTCACGTTGCTGGTATTGCTGCGCGAACGTAGCGTCACTCGCGCGGCGGAAAAAATGCATTTGGGGCAACCGGCGGTGAGCGGGGCCCTATCACGGCTGCGAGAGTTATTCGACGATCCCATTCTGGTGCGCACTGCGCAAGGCATGACGCCTACAGTGAAAGCGCTGCAGTTGGAAGCGGAGTTACTGCCGGCGTTAGGTAAAATTCATTCCGCCTTGTTCGAGCCCTCAACCTTCGATCCCGCCACCAGCGAGGGCGTCTTCACCGTGGGCATGGCGGACTGGGTGGAAGTCTGGCTGGGACCGCGCCTGATCGCAAAGTTGCATGAAATGGCGCCGTCGATCCGCCTCGCCATCAAATCCGTCGATCCTTTTCAGGGTCCCGCCATGCTGGAGCAAAATGGCATGGACCTGGGCGTTTCCTGCTTTATCGACGGCGGACCTTCCTGGATGCTGCGCAAACGCCTTTGCTCCATGGGCTTTCTTTGCGTTTACGATCCCAGTCTGGTGTCCATCACGGAGCCCCTCACGCTGGAGCAATATGTCAGTCATCCTCATTTGATGGTGACCTACAAAGGCGCTTTCGAAAGCAATGTCGACATCGCTCTGGCCGAAAAGGGGATGCGGCGCACCGTTCAGTTTGCGCTACCGCGTTTCTCCACCCTGCCCCCGATCCTCAAGCGCATCCCCGTTCTCGCCACCGTGCCCAAGGTGGTCGCCAGTTGCATGTGCGCCGCCTCGGGACTGCGCGCCGCAGCGCCGCCGCTGCCGTTGAAGGAAACCAGCGTGGATTTGGTATGGCGCGCCACCCGGGATAAAGACCCGGCCCTGCGCTGGCTGATGGCGGTGATAGAGGCGTGTCTGCAAGAGGCTATGGCGCTCTCAAACAACCTCTAACTAAGATCCTAAGCGTTTGTTTTTAGTGATAACTTTGCCTGTTGCCAGGGAGTTGGAAACAGGCGTAGTATGAGTTCGTCCCCCTTATCATACGTCCTGTCTCGCAACGTTAACGTCGCCTGACGGGATCGCCGCAACGTCGTCGATAGACTTCCACGCATGCGCGTTATGTAACAGGCGGGACGGCTCACGGAGCCCGTATATCGCTGCCAGAAACATGGATTGCAAAGGAAGGAACTCGATATGTGGCGAAATCACCCTTTTGCCTTCGGCATTATCGCGATCACCGTCGCGGCGATTCTGTTCGGCGTCGCCGGCGCTCTCGCCAAAGTGTTGTTCCATGCGGATATTTCGCCGCTGGATTTAACAGCAGTGCGCTCTATCGTCGCCTGCGCCGTTTTCTCTCTCGCCATGCTGCTCACTCAGCCAGGCGTTTTCCGGATCAAAAAATCGGCGCTGCCGCTGCTTATCGCCACCGGCCTCGCTTTTACCGCCGTGAACATCACTTTTTACTACGCCATCAGCATGATCAGCGTGGCGGCGGCCATCACACTGGAATATACCGCGCCATTTTTTGTGCTTTTGATCAGTGTGGTTTCCGCCTCGCGCCGGGTTGACGCCCGTGATGTGGGCATTGTCGCGTTGAGCGTGGCCGGCTGTTTTCTGCTCACTGGCGGCGAGGCGGAGCTGTTCTCGCTCAATGCTGGAGTGTTGGTGGGGTTGGCCTGCGGACTGGCCTTCGCCGTCTTCAATATGCTGGGCAACGCCTGCAAGCGGCGCGGCGTTGGGGCCACCACCGTCACTCTCTACGCGTTTCTGATCAGCTCCGCGTTATGGCTGGCGGCGCTGCCGACATTGACCGTACACGAAATCGATTACTCAGGGGACGTCATCCTCTACATCGCGTTTATCGCGATTATCGCCACTATTATTCCGTACTGGCTGTTAATGTACGGATTACGCCACGTAGACGCCCTGCCCGCCACCATCATCGGCATGTTCGACCCACTGGTGGCGGGGCTGGTCGCATACGCGCTGGTGGGCGAACGCCTGACCGTCGTCAACATGGTCGGCATCGGCGTCATCATCGTCGCCGTCTGTCTCATTACCATAAAAGAAAAGAACGCCCCGTCCTCGTCACAGAAAAACAATGCGAAAAAGGCGCCGGACGAGTCCTCCGGGACACTGCAAGAACCCACTCAGAACGCCTACTAAAAATTCCCAACCGCCAAGTCCACTCCGGACTCATGGCGGTGAAGACAAAAGGGATACGCCTCATGGAATAGCTGTAACGCAAATCGGATCAAAAAAGGAATTTAGTTATGGATAATAATCACGCAACGCTGTTGAACGTACATCTGATCGACGCCGCCGAAGAGCGGACCGATAACCTCCCAAATCTGCGTCTCTCCCCCGACGTGGACCGCAAATCTCTCCCCCATATCCAGGCTGCGCAGAGCCGACTGGAGAATC
The DNA here is from genome assembly GCF_000012985.1 of Hahella chejuensis KCTC 2396. Taxonomy (NCBI): domain Bacteria; kingdom Pseudomonadati; phylum Pseudomonadota; class Gammaproteobacteria; order Oceanospirillales; family Hahellaceae; genus Hahella; species Hahella chejuensis. The sequence goes on from NC_007645.1 coordinate 3,760,221, forward strand.
TGTGGGCGGTGGGCACTGATTATTGCGAAGAAACCATTCGCCGGGCGCGGGCGGAAAACCGTCTGCTGCACCTGGATATCGATATGACCGGCGAATGCAAACTGAAGTGTTTTTACTGCGATCGCACGCCTGATCGCTACAGCGATGTGCCTGACCGGACGGAGTTAAGCACCCAGGAGCGCAAGGACATTATCCTGCAGGCGCGCCGTCTGGGCGCTACGACGGTGGAGTTTCCCGGCGCCGGCGAGCCGATGATCGACCCCGGTTTCTGGGAGATCGTCGAATACATTCACAGTCTGGGCATGACTACCGTGCTGTTCACCAGCGGCTACCATCTGGACGCCGCAGCGGCGGACCGTCTCTATGAGCTGGGCGCTTCCGTGTTCCTCAAGTACAACAACATCGATACCGCCGTGCAGGACCGAATGGTGGGCGTGCGCGGCTATGGCGACAAGGCGCGCAGCGCCATGGGGCTGTTGCTGGAGCGGGGTTTTAATAAGTCGATACCCACCCGCCTCGCCATTGATGTGGTGGTGACGCCCAAGTATCACGATCTGGACGATGTGGCGGATCTGTTTCGCTGGTGCCGGGACAACAACGTGCACAGTTACATCATGACGCTGATCCCGGAGGGGATGGCGGATCACAAGTCACTGCTGCTGGAGAAAGAGCGCGCTAATGACCTGATCGAGATGATGCGCAAGATCGATGAAGAGGAATACGGACTGGTCTATTCCCCCAGCCGTCCCATGGGCGGCGGTTATCGTTGCCGGCAGGTGAACTGCGGGCTGTTTGTGAATCTGTTTGGCGAAGTGTACGACTGCAACGGCTTGTCCCGTCTGGTCGGCCATTTGCGTCAGGATACCCTGGAGAGCGTTTGGAATTCCGCTTATGCGGAAAAAATCCGTACGCCGGATCAGAACGGTTTCTGTCTGGTGCGGGAGCGTCAATGGCAGGGCCGCGACCTGTCCGCCATGAATCGTAAGGTCGAGGAATACGAACGCTGGCGCGCCAAGCATGGCGACGATGCGGTCGTAGAAAGAGCCAAGCAGGCCGTCGGCATTGACCATGTGGAGCTGACCCGCAAGGGCGCCATGGTGAAAACGCCAACGACGCAACCGGTGTGATGAGGAAGCCGCCATGTATGAGAGAGTTGTGAACGACCAATCGTTGAAATGGGTATCCGAAGCCTGGGTCAAGGACGTGGAGGACGCCGCTGGCGGAGTCTCCGGTTCGGATTTGATCACCTTTATGGAGATACCCTTCGATTTCGCCGTAAGCCATCGCCCTGGAACCCGGTTCGGGCCCGCCGCCATTCTGGAAGCGCTGAATGGTTTCAGTCTTTATTGCACGGACAAGCGCGCGGATCTCTCCTCTCTGCGTTTCAGGCGTGGCGCGCCGGTCCCCGTCAGCAATGATATTCATCAGACTTATTCCCGCATCGAAGAAGCCGTGACGTCGCTGCCGCCCTCCACAATGCCGATATTCCTGGGCGGCGATCATTCCATCACGGACCCGATTATGCGGGGACTTCTTAAACGCTCCGGCGGCCAGCGTTTCGGCTTGATCGTGTTCGACGCGCATTTTGATTCACGTCCGCCGGTCAAAGGCCAGGAACATTCAGGGCACTGGATGTATACGGTGCAGGAGGTGTATAGCCACGCCAACAGCGTGCAGCTGGGCGTGAACGCGCCGATCTATTCACGGGAGTATATGGAGCGCGCGGAGCGGGCTGGCGTCATGGTGCGCACGCCCTATGAAATCCGCCGCGACGGCTGGCTCCACACCCTGGAGGAAGCCATCGCCCACGCCTCCCGCAATACCGATGGCGTATATGTGTCCGTTGACATCGACTGTCTCGACCGCGCCTTCGCCCAAGGCACCAGCGTCCCTAACGGCTGCGGCCTGATGGCGTACGAAGTCGCCGACGCCCTCTACGAAATCGCCCGCAAAACCAAAACCATCGGCCTGGATATTGTAGAAGTCAGCCCGCCCCTGGACGACGCCTCCAACACCGCGGAAGTCGCCGCCCACTTCGTCATGAACTACCTCGCCGGCTTGACCGAAAGACGACGCGACTAACCGATTTAACCCTTCGTCCCCGACCAGGCCCTTCCGCACTCGCCTGTCGGGGGCGTTTTTTTGCGTCAAGCGTCTGTCTCCACTTTCACCACATCAATCCCACTCTGCGAACGTCCTCATTCAAAAACACGTCACCCCCGACGCAAAATTTTACCTCGGATTCAGATACGACGACGAAAGCCGAAAATTAGCGGAAATATGGGAACGAGAAATGGATAGCTTGATGAGGAACGGGGAGTTAAAGGAGTTGTCTGGCAGGTTTAATGAGCCTGCTTTTGAGTAATTTCCCCTTTCTCCTGCTCACGAGCTTCCCTCCCTTCCCCGCTCTCGGTTATCACAAAGTTTTACACTTATCCTGTGAAATTCAGTGGGCGTAGATCAATTCACAGACTTTACTTTATCTCAGTGTAGGTATCTCGCGTGCGAGGGACTGTATGAAAAATGCTGAATATAATTTGGGAAACTTATGGCCAGAGTTTGGCCGAATTCTCCAGTGGGATATAACTTCACCAGAAGGCTTAAGCGCACTGGTTGTCTTAGCGTTAATTATCATTGCCCTCTCTCTCGGAGTCTGGTCTTTAATAAACTACGATAGAGCTATTCGGCGCCTCCGGTTTTATAAGAGATTACTTACAGGCATAGCGCCAGAAGAACTGCTTGAGAAGCAGCGCGAGATCCTCAGTCATGCTTTGAAAAGTACCAAGTACGGAAAGCTTTGGCGCGAGTTTGACGAGTCTCTTGTCCACATCCCTCAGAAACGGCGTTTATGTAATACATTAGATGCCGCTCACTTTTTCAATACTCATACGCTGGCAAGCGGCCTAACTGAAAACCGACTCATCGCGGCAGTACCAGGCTTTCTAACTGCGATTGGCGTAATTGGAACCTTCGCAGGGCTCCAAATGGGATTGGCTGAATTAAATGTCACGTCTGAAGATTTCAATGAGCTTAAAACAGGAATTGCCGGACTGATTGGAGGTGCGTCCATCGCCTTCATGACTTCTGTTTGGGGCGTATTAACCAGTGTGATTTTTAATATTTATGAGAAGTCACTTGAACGCAGCATTCGAGGAAAAATAAGTCAGTTTCAAAATGAAGTTGATTATTTGTATCCCCGTATAACAGCAGAACAAAGTCTTTCCAATATCGAAGATTCTTCCCGACAGAGCCTTGAAAAGCTTGCTGAGCTGGACGAAAAAATTGGTCACAAAATGCAAGAAGCAATGCGGGAAGCATCAGGGGCGATCAGTGAAAGCGTTGCGCAAAGCTTAAACAGCATTCTTGCCCCAGCAATCACCAGATTGGTTGATAGCGCCCACTCTGGGTCGGAGAAGGCGCTTGAATCATTGCTAGAGCGATTCCTTACTGGTATTGGTTCCGCCGGAGAAAGCCAAAGAGCCATGATGGAGCAAGCCGCTCGGGAAATATCCAGCGCGTCTGGCGGTATGACTCAAGGTCTAAGTCGGTTCACCGAGAATCTTGAGCAACAAGTAAAAAGCCTGATTACCCAGAGCGCAACGGTAACAGGGGACATAGAAGCCCAACTCTCACACCAACTATCGCAACAGCGAGAACTTGATGCTTCTCGCCAGCAGCAATTGCAACAAGAGTTCGGCGGCTTTCTTGTTTCAATGGAAGAACAAATGCGGAATCTCGCGCATCAAAGTACGCAAATGCTCGAAAACGTTCAAACAACCTTAGGCCGACAAAGTGAAGAGCAACAGAAGAGAGAGATCGCCAGACAAAGGGTTTTGCATGAACAGTTCACTAGCTTTAATAACAGCCAGGTTTCTTTAACTGAGTCTGTAGAGAAACTTTTGGCGCGCCAGGAGCAACAACACACTTCGCTTCAGAGCGCATTATCGACCTTACTGGATGACTTCAAGGATCTCTCCAAAAGTCATAGAGAAGCCACTCATGGGATGCTTCAAGCCGGCGCAGATATGAAAGCTTCATCAAATCAACTTGGGCTACTTTCCGTAAATATCAAAAGCGCTACTGACGCTATGACCGACAAAATACAGAATGCCGTGTCGCTTTCCGCATCCATCTCTGAACAGTCGCAAGCTCTTCTCCAAGCTTATAAAGATCTTTCTGACAAGCTCCAGCTTACCAATATGCAGATGGAAGACACGGCGACCAACTTGGATAAAGCTGCTCAAACCGCAAGCCAAGGCATGTCTATTGTTGGGTCGCATTTTGATCAGTTGTCAACATCACTAAAAGCTCATATTGGAGACTTAGAAAAACAGATTGCTGAATTGCTGTCTGACTACTCAGACCGCGTTCAAGCGCAAACCGCAGAGCGCTTAAACGTCTGGAATGAGCAAACTAACAGTTATCTAGGAGTCATGACAGATGCAGTTCGCACACTAAGTGAGGTAGTAGATGAAGTAGATAATAAAGTCAGTATCCGCACAGGAAGCCACGGATGAGAACAGTTAGCAAGCGCTATCCCAGCGCACAAGTAGATGAAGAGAATCCTTACTGGATTTCCTTCTCTGACATCATGGCTGGCTTGTTAGTAATCTTTGTTCTGGCGGCGGTCGCTTTGATTCTCGAGCTAACTCAAAAAAGTGAACAATGGGACGACGCGATAAAAGAGATCGCTAAAGCTGAACAAGTCAGAAAGGATATTCTCAGAGAGATTGAACAAGAATTAAATGAAAAGAATATCCCCGTCAAAATCAGCGACAACGATACCGTCCTGCGAATTCCTGAGGATGTTCTTACATTTCGCCAAGGTCGTTTCGATATCCCCAAGGACCAGTTACATCAAGATATTGCACTGGAAATTGGCAAAGTCCTGTTCCATACAATTAGCAAAAATAGTCGTTGGCAATATTTGGATACTATTTTTGTTGAAGGGCACACCGATAAAGTTCCTTACCGAAACTCATCAATTAAAGGCAACTGGGGCCTGTCAACATTTCGTGCAATTTCAGTCTGGAACTTCTGGAATACCATGCTGGAAGAAAACGAGCGCCTTGGATCACTTAAAAACCATATGGGGAAAACACTATTTTCCGTTAGCGGCTATGCCGATACTCGACCAGTCCCTTGCACAAACGCCGACCCGAATGTAACGCTCAAAGAGCTATGTCCGGTTGGTGTATTAGAAGAGTCTGAGTCCCAACAGAAAAACAGGCGCATAGACATTCGCTTCACTGTCCGCCGTCCAGCGCTTGAAGATTATCACGCAGTCAAACAGGCTCTAAAGTGACGCTAAAGCTCCGGTCAATTGAATTTTCTTTACCCGATTGGCCAGACAAGGCTTTTAATGGCATTCGTGAGGCAGAGAAAAGGCTAGCGGATATAGCTGGTAGCGCAGGGAAAGGATCGACGAGATTCCAAGATACTTGCAGCAGAATAGGACGGGCTGCCAGCCAAGGTGAGTCAGCTATTTTAGCCAATATAAATGACCCAATCGAAATTCGGGCATTGACTTATCTTCTCTCAGTCCCGGCTGAAAACCATGCGCCCATTATGCTAACAGAGAGAATAATTAAGCGCATGGAAGAAATAAAAAGCCCAATGAGCCGACTTTCTCTCATGCAATTAGTCCGGGCTTTCTTTTTTCGTTTCGATAACCTGGTCTCCCCTCTTGGCCTACAAACACTCATTGCGCTAATAAAGGACCAACTCAGAACGCTTAATAGAGGCGCACAAGGGGGACTGTCCACTTATGCAAGCTCCTCCTCTCTTTTATTTTCCGAAACAGGTCCAGCTAAGCTAGCGGAAAAAGCACAAAGAGAAGCTATCGATCTAGATGTTCTTTTTAAGCGCCTCTCTCTCACTGGACTTGGTGAAAGTCGATACCTCACCCTTGCCCGCTGTCAATACTATCTTCGAACCCTGGAAACCATCCCAATCAACCAGAGTCATTCAATCCTGTCTGAGATCTGTAAAAAGGAAGTCTTTACGACTCCCTTGGACGAAAGCCGGCTAGTTGGACATGGTGTTTTGGAGATCATCATTGACCGGTCTAAAGGAAGTGTAATTCATACAGATTGGCGCAACGCCATATTAGCGATTGCCGGAGATCCACGTGTACCGAAAAGCGCAGAAAACTATCAACGATGGTGGTCGTTACTGGGAGAAGAAAGGGTTGCACTAATGCGGGGTTGGCTGAGTCGCTTCGACCTCAAGCTGTTTCTTAGCATTCTGGAACAAAGTGCAAAAGACAGCGGAGAAAGAGATATGGAACGCATGTTCGCGCCCCGTAAAAAATTCATGGAAGGTTTACTGGAAGAAGGCGTTATAGTCGAGTCTCGTTTATTTTTGAGTACTTACGCTACACGATATTTAAAGCAGCGGTATAAGAAGGAAGACCTTCCAGCATATGCGAGAGTTCGTTCCTCTAGAACTTCAATGATTTACCTAAATATCAAAAACAAAGTCTATTTAGTTGAAGGTAGCCACAGCTTTCCTATTAAGATTTTCAACAAATTAGCTCCGGAAAGCCGTTTGCCTAACTATAATATTGATGAGGTCACTGACGAACAATTACGAAATGGCGAAATGGAACGCTTTCACAGAACTTACGGACTCAACGGTTGCCTAAGTCAGACACATCGAGACTTAATTTGGCAAAACAGTGTACTTCAATTTATGAAGAGTAATGGTGTCTTAATTAGAGCAGCCAAAGTAATACGACAAGAGTCTTATCGTGCTTATAAAGAAAAGTTTGGTAGCAACTAAATGAGTATACGAGACTTAATTAATAGGCTTACCAACTCCAGTCATGACATCGATATCTCCTGGAAAGTAGATCCAGTTGAAGGGCTGGATTTCATTTTTAGACCCGAAGCACTCGCTGATATTGAAAGTCGCGCTATCAACAACCCAATGTTTGGCATCCAATACGCCTATCTTAAAGGACTGCATGAAGAAGGAGTGGCAAGGAATAATGCTAACGGATATACGATTCCAGCACATTTTGTCGCGGAGCTTGATGATGACTTCTGTGAATTATTTCAATTGCCGCGCCCTTACCCAGGTCTGTATCGATGCAGAATAAAAGGAAATACCGGGCAGGCCGCATTCCATGTATCTATGGATGCCGAGCTTCCTGATGGCTGCGTTATAAACGATATTGCACTGTTTGGCCCATTTTTGAAATTTACTGACGAAGAACTCTACCGGCTATCACCTCCAGAATGGCAAGCCTTAAATGCTCTAAAAAGGCATATTGATTTACCTGCGGATAGTAAAAACGAATACGAAAATAACTGGCTTATATTTCAGCTGCAGTTAGCAAAAAAAGCTGGCGTTCCGCTTAATTTAGCGCACTTCAATAAGTTAGAGATCTCACTTCCAACTTCCATTGGTATTGCTGTAGATGAGCTTCCTAACGGGGACTTATCCCTAACACCAACATTCGGGGCGGACATCGCTATAGACGATATCAAGACCCGCTTGGACCAGCTACCAACGAACGGCGATCACTGTATATTGCGAATCAAAAATAGGTTTGTATTACTAGATAGCAAAAGACTTGAAGCCGCCCGTGAAATTCTAACAAGCAGGCATATTCCGAAAGAGCAAGTCGCCACATTTCTAAGATCCCCGACAGCTTACCTTAATGCAGCCCTTATCGACCTGGATACTGGCTTTTCATTACGCGTGCATGGCGCAGAGAAGTTTTCTCACCGTTACTTCGGTGATGTTGAGAAGTCTGGTATTGATTGGTTTGCCGTAGATAAATCAATACCAGAACCATTTGAAAGGATAAAAGACCTGGTAGTCTCTGAGGACAATTTAGCAGAGCTTAATGAACTCATCTCAGATGCAAAAAATGGTGGCGCAGAGCTCATTGAGTACGCCGATAAAAAATTTGATATATCAGATACAGAAAATGTCAGTCAGACAATAGATCGCATACGAGAAGCCCTAGCCAGCAGCGATTTGGATAAAGCTCCTCCCGCACTGACAGATGAAAAAGAATCAGATACAACGATAAAAGAGCAAGCCGTTGTATCAATTGACAGCAACGATGAAAAAGAAGAGTTTGTAAGCAATATTCCTCTTGGCGGCATCAACGCAACGATCCAGAGCTTCGCAACCGACAACTTGAAGCGCTCTCCTTATCCACATCAAAGTGAAGGCATTAAATGGCTACTTGCTCATATGGATATTGCCATAGAGCATGATGCGCCTAAAGGAGCTTTGCTGGCTGATGACATGGGCCTAGGTAAGACTTATATGGCTCTAGTTGCTATTTCAGAATGGCTTCGACGCCAAAAGCCTGAAGGGAAGTACGATAAGCCGGTGTTGATCGTAGCGCCATTGAGCCTCTTGGAAAACTGGCAGGCGGAGGTAAATGAAACCTTCATAAAATCACCATTTAGTGACATCGTTATACTTCAATCTGGGAGCGAGTTATCGCGCTTTAAGATAAAAGGAGCTAGTCGCGAGACACAGCAAGTATTCGAAGACAAAGACATTATTGAAGACTATGAACAGATTCGTTATTCCCTAAAAGTGGGAGGACTATACGGATCAGATCGCCTGGACATGCCTCGTCGCCTTGTTCTTACGACTTACCAAACACTGCGTGACTATCAGTTTTCATTGAGCAGAGTAGACTGGAGCGCAATTGTCTTTGACGAAGCTCAAAACATAAAAAACCCAAATGCTCTGGCTACTAGGGCTGCCAAAGGACTAAAGGCGGATTTTAAACTATTAGCTACTGGCACTCCGGTGGAAAATACTTTGAAGGACTTTTGGTGCCTTATGGACACCGCAGTTCCAGGGTTATTGGGGGCATGGCAGACTTTTCGGGAAGAATATATAAGCCCAATCACCTCCGCAGATCCGGATAGCATAAACAATGAGAAATTGAGAATTGGCAAAGCGCTCCGAGATAGAGTTGGCGACTTTATGTTGCGTAGAACAAAAGAAGAAAAACTGCCTGGAATGCCAGAGAAAACCATCTACTCTGGAGACCCAAACGACCTCACGGATAGCTACCTCCCTACATTAAGCGGCATGATGAGCGGCGCTCAACTTAAGTATTACGACGAGGTAATTGCCAGCGTACATGGCAGAAAAATTGAAGATAAAAGAAGGATAGTTCTACCTAGCTTACTGAAACTTAAAATAGCATGTATTCATCATGATATTGGCTCAGGCTACACTCCATCAAATTCACCTAAAGAGTTTCTGAGACATGCAGAAAACTCTATAAAAATACAAGCAATGCTAGATGTCCTAAAAGACATAGAGAAGCGGCAAGAGAAGGTGCTAGTTTTCGCCACTTCGAAAGCCGTACAGGCTTATACCAGTGCATTAATTACAACTTTGTTCAAGATTCAAGCGCCAATCGTCAACGGTGATACCAAAGCCGTAGCAACACCCAAAGATGACCTGACCAGAAAGGCTATCATAGACCGCTTTCAATCAGAGAAAGGATTCCGTGTCTTAATTATGTCTCCAATCGCAGCAGGCGTTGGGTTGACTGTAGTAGGGGCCAACAATGTAATCCACCTTGAGCGTCACTGGAATCCCGCCAAGGAAGCCCAAGCAACTGATCGCGTATATAGAATTGGCCAAAAAAAGAACGTTAATGTTTACCTGCCTATGGCGCTTCACCCAAACTTAAGTTCATTCGACATTCAGCTTAATACCCTGTTAAACAATAAGGTTACTCTAAGCGACGCAGTTGTTGCGCCAACTAGCGTTCAACCAGAAGACTTTTCAATTTTTAAATAATCAAAACATACAATGCTATCGCAAACTATTTTTTAAAGCTTATGTCATCACTGCGGCCCCCTCTCCACCATCGGCGCCTTCTCCAGCTCTGTATCCCACTCAGCCCTACTCTCGACAAAAATATGCGCATTGGGTTTTATCGTGACTTTGCTATCCAGGCTGCCGGCGGGAACGGCCAGGAGTTGACCATTCATTTGGATATTGGGTAACGCAGAGCCGCAGTGTAAGCAAAAGCTTTTATTATGCTGGGTTCCTGGCAGCGTGAAAATTTTGACCTGCTCTTCACCGCTCAACCACACCAATTGCGCTTTGGTAGAGAACAAGTTTGAGGCGTGCGCAGATCCGGTGTCTTTACGGCAATACGCGCAGTGGCAGAGATAGAAGCTTTCAAAATCGCCCTCTATCTCAAAACGTGCTTCGCCGCATAGGCAGGAGCCGTGGTGTCTGGCGCTCATTTCCAATTCCATCCAATAATCATTTGGTTTTTACAATTCTAGGGGCAGGCTCCCTAATCCTTAGACGCCCCACCCTCCCCGACATACTGCAGTTCCTTCATCTTAAGCACGCGGGTGAATTCGTCGAGGCTGTCTTGTTCGTCTTTTGTCAGGGTGACGCCGCTGCGTTGGGCTTCTCTGAGTGCGGCGATTCTGTCGCCGAGGTAGTTGATGTCCCGTTTCAGTTCGTTGCGGGAGGGGCTGCGGTTTTCGAAGGCTTTGGTGACTTCCACCAGGCCCGCCATTAGCGAACAGCTGTCGTGGTAGGCTTGCAGGTCGAGGACGGCGAGGGACAGCGGGTAGTCCGTGGTGGTGTTTTTCATGCCGGCTTCCAGCACGGCTTTGTGTTTGGAGCGGGCGACGTCGATGGAGCGTAGTATGGTCGTGCCCAGGGCGTCTGCGTAGACCTCTTTGTTCACTAAAGATTGAATGCCGGATGTGGCGGTGGCGGCGGCGGCCAGGTTGCCGGCGGTTTGGGCGTGGGAAAGCACGGAAGCGGTTCCCGAGAACAGCATGGCCGCCGAACCGGTTCCCACGTTCCAGGCGTTGGCGTTCGAGATAATGCCGGCTTTATGCAGGGTGCATTTTCTATCCGATAAGGCGATTGCTTGCGATATGACCTGATTGCGATAAGTTTTGCTGTTGCTTTTCAGGTTCAATTGGGACAGATCGATCATCCCATCTTCGGTGATGTAGGGGTGGTCGGAGGAATGTTTCGCCGGCAGGATCAACGCTCCCGGCAGGTAGTTTTTCGCAATAGACTCACATCCAGACAGTATGATCGCGACTGCGATTAACGTGATTTGACGCATCATCCTTCTCACTCCTGTTGACTGACATCTTCAGTTACCTATCCCTACATTCCCTATTTCGCGCCGCGCACCTCCACACAAATCTGTAGATTTACAAATTTTCTTCTTAAATCAAAAAGTAGCTCACTCTCCGCTGCGCGGCCAATCTATCGGCCTCCCTGCCGCATCGACCGCCTCAACGTACAGTTAATGCTGCGCGGCCACGGATGTTGAGGCCATGTCCATCGCCTGCAACAGCAGCCGCCGAACGCGGTCATGATGATGAAACACTCTGCGGATATCCGACAAAGACCAGGCGACGTTTTCCAATACCACCAAAGTGATTTTGCGCTCAGGGTAATACGCCAGCGTGGAGATATAGCCAGGCGCATACCCGCTATGACTGAACTCAGAAGGAGCCTGCTGCGACACCTGCACGCCAAAACCGTACCCCAACTCACCCCAGCGATGGCTCCGGGTTGCGGAGGCGGCCAGCATACGTTGGCGCCACTCCGGCTGCAGCGCCTCTCCTTCATACAGGCATTGGCTCCAGCGCACCAGATCCTGAGCCGTAGACACGACGCCGGAAGATGGCGCGTGATGAAATAAAGTCTGATTATCCACCGCTTGTAATTCGCCTTGGTCAGACTCCCTGTAACCGGTCGCCAATCGTTCCAGATAAACCGTATTCTCCGCCGAAGGAACGACGCTTTCCGTCATACCACATTGCTGAAACAAAGTCGCAGCCAACTTCGAGTAGGTATGCTGAGAGACCTTTTCGACCAGAGCGCCGACAATGTCATAGCCGTAATTGGAGTACGCGAACCCGCTTCCTGGCGCGAATTTCAAAGGTTCACCTGGACGCGTGACGCCGGAGGTATGATTGAGCAGTTCGCGAATACGCACCCGATCCAACCAAGGCTCAGTGAGGCCGCTATCATAATCGGCGAGCGTCGCATCCAGTTTGATCGCCCCCGATTGCGCAAGTTGCAGCGCCAGCACAGCGGTGATCTGCTTACTCAACGAGCCGATCGCAAACCGACTTTCCTTACTCAACCGCCCCTTCACGCCCGCAGCGTAACGGAATAAAACTTCATCGCCTTGCGCGATCATGACAACGCCGCTGAACGGCCGGGGCTCCTGCTCCGCAAGCGACTCCGCCAGGGCTCTCGCATCCAGCTTCAATGGCGCAGATTGCGCATTAAACGCGACGCTAAAAAGACCGACAGACAGCCACTTTATGACGTCCCTGAATCTACTCATCCTTACATATCCTGATCTTTAATAGCCAATGTCCTCAGAGCCGGGCGACGCCTCGGCAAAGAAGAAACCAAACACGAATGAGAATCGAATTTACCACGCCTTTTGTTTATATATCAATTGGTTACATTTTATACTCAGCGATAACTGGCCTATAATGTTCAAACCGCGATCAAAGAGGCACATCCCCCAGGGGCGTCGGCTTTTTCCCTTGAGGGTCACCGGGAGGGAGGTTAAGACCATGAAAAGCGATCCGAAAATCATCACTCATCTGAACACTGTCTTGGGCAACGAACTAATCGCCATCAATCAGTATTTCCTGCACGCCCGCATGTACAAGAACTGGGGACTGAAAGAACTCAACGAGCATGAGTATGAAGAGTCCATTGATGAAATGAAGCATGCGGATAATCTGATCAATCGCATTCTCTTTTTGGAAGGTCTGCCCAATCTGCAAAAACTGGGTAAGCTCCGCATAGGCGAAAATGTGCGCGAAATGCTGTCCTGCGATCTCAGTCTGGAAATGGACGCCGCCAAAGACCTGCGCACCGCCATCGCATACTGCGAAGAACATGCGGACTACGTAAGCCGGGACCTATTCCAGGACATCCTGGAAGATGAAGAGGAGCACATCGACTGGCTGGAAACCCAGCTGGATCTGATGGACAAAGTGGGCGAGCAAAATTACCTGCAGTCTCATATGTGAGACCGCTGCGCGTTTACTGCTCTGAGGGCTGTTGGTGTGGCAGACAAGTAGAAGGAAGCTATTTGTCTGCCTGATTAATAACTAAAGGTAGGAGCGCAATAACGCCAAGCCAAAGTAAGTGGTCTCATCAAACTGGCTGATTTCATTGACAGAAACTTGAAAAGCGGCTGGAGGTTTTCCAGCCGCTTATTCGCCATTGCGTGGATATAGATTGCCGGTGATATCCGCCCACGAAGAGCCGCCTCAGCTCAGGTCCGCCGCTTCCACCTGTTTCACAGTGCGCCCCTGAGACGGATAGGGATTCTGAGACAAGGACTGTCCAGACATTTCCGCCAGATACGCCAGACGAGTCTTCGCCGCTTGTTTTTCCTTGGCCTCCCCTACCAGAACCGCACCCCAGGCGCGCAGACGCTCAAAGCCATACAGACAGACGCCTACCGCGCCCACCGCCATCAGAACCCCAGCCACGCCCAGAGTGTGACGCTCAACGGAGCAAGTCCAGATAAACTGTCCCACACACAGCACCGCTACAAATAACAGGGTCGGCTTACGCCCGATCAGGTCGACGATATACGCGCCCAAAGGCGCTCCCAGAGCGACAATAGGAGCCGCCGCCAGCCAGTTTTCATACACGCCGGGCTGCATGCCGGTGGACAGATTTTTAACCACCACGCCCAGCACGGAAGTGAACGCCATGATGACGACAGAGGTAGGAATCGCGATCTTGAGATCCGCACGGCACAGCAGCACCAGCGCGCTGTAGATCACCATATCGATGCCGACGCCGGTGACGGAAGCGACTGACGCGCCGGCGCACAGGCCAAGCATGACGCCGACTCTGAAATCCCAGTGCTCATCAAACTCAGTCATGCCGCTATGACCGGCGATCTCACGAATACGGTACAGGTGCAAAATGCCGAAACTGGCCCAGATCACCGCGAACACGACCTTAATCAACAAACCGGGAACATAGGGGGCGATAAAGAAAATTCCCAAAGGCGTACCGATCAGTGCGCCGAACATAGCGCCGAACAGCATCGACCAGGCCAAAGGCTGGCGACGAGCCAATATGAAAATGCTGGCGCTGGTCATGCCGATCGCCTGTACGGCGAAACTGAAGTCCCGCCCCAAGGTCGCCGGCATATCAAACAACAGCACCAGCACAGGAAACCCAATCGTGCCGCCGCCCATGGGCGTGGAACCGGCGGCGTAACTGCCCAGCGCCATCGCCAGAGCGATGGGCCAGTGTTCCGTCACCGCCTCCCATTGACCAAGGCCGAACACCAGGAAAGCCCAAACGCTATAAAAACCAACCAGCCATAACAGCCAAACCCAAATGAATTTCTTACGCGGAGCTTGTATCGTCATAAAAGTTACCAGGCGTTAATTGCAACTGAGCCTAGATACTAAAATGACGCTCCTACCGACTGCTATGGACAAAACCGGGACTTACTGTCCCGGTTTTGGTTATTGTCCTGGGTGGTTTTTATTGAAATTTCGACGGGAAGACGTAGAAGACAATGCGCTCGATGCAACCGTCTCCATCCCGGAATGGCTTGATCAAAGTCTCGGTTTTCAGGGAGCCGCCGTCCTTGCGACGCAGATGCAGTTCCCCCTCCCAACATCCCCGGTCCAGGACATCGGCGTACAGCGCCTGATACGCCTCACGAGGCTGCTGGTCAGATCGCATGGTGGAGGACGCCACGCCAATCAGCTCATGGGCCTCGTACCCCAGCCAGAAGCACAGCTTCTCATTGATATCAGTCACCACACCGCTGCGATCGATCACCACCACCCCTTCCCTGGCGTTGTCGAGAATATCGCGAAACGCCTGCGCATCCTCGCGTCCCGCAGCAGAACGCAAAGACTGGGTCACCACGCGCACCAGATCTTCATCGTCCCAGGGTTTGGTTATAAAAGTATTGACGCGGGCGCTGTTGACCGCGTCCCGCAACATGGAAAATTCACTTAACCCGCTCATCAACACTCTCTCGATGCGTGGGTACTTGTGACCCACTTTTTGCAGAAATTCTACGCCGTTCATGTAGGGCATGTTGAAATCGGTGATAACCACGTCGAAATCATGCTGTTGCATGAGCCGCAGCGCAGCCACGCCATCATGAGCGGAATGAGTGCGATAACCTCGTCGGTGAAGTAGACGGGTCAGGGATTGAGTCACCCCGGGTTCATCATCAACCAAAAGGACCGCGCCGTTCATAGAATCACCCTCTTTCGCCTGAATGTGATTCAAGTCTAGGCTTCAGTTCCCGGTTAGTAAGCGAGGATTTGGTAAATTAGGGAAACGGTTTGTTATCTCTTATGACCGTATTTGCAGCGCTCCCAGCCCCAATAATCCCAAGCCGATCAGACTGAGCCCGAACACCGCCGCCACAGTTGGATTGGCGGACGCCGAAGCGCCAGTCACCGACTCTGTCGCAGTCATCGCAACGCCTGTCGACGACAGCTCGGAGGTTTTGCAGAAGTCCGTGTTCACGTAAAGTCCACCGCCCATTCCGCACTTGCCCGCCGGCAAGCGATCAAGCTGCGGCTCTTCATAGCCATACTTGATATTCATACTTTCGAGGGGGCGTTTGAGATCGTACTCCGCAGAGTCCGTAGAAGTGACATAGGCCGCTTCCGCGTCCCACGCCAATAACAATAAGAGCCATAGCGATATTGTTTTCATGGTGTCCTTTCCTTGTAAACCGCAAAAGCGCTTCCTGGTTATTCCAAGATCTTCGAACGGCGTTACTCCATATGATTAGATTATTAATCCTTTGGTTGAATCCCGTCCATCACTTTTTGTGACGCGCATCACATTTTTATCGGAAAACTTAACAGTGTAAATTTATAAAAAAGGAAACGCTTTCATATCACGACAGCCTTTCCACCTCTCGTTTCTTCCAATAAGCATAGCGCAAATGAACTTAAACGTTTTAGTAATTTTACGTATGGGTGTGTTACAGGAACGTAATTAAAGTTCAACTCCCTGTTAACAAGGGCCGCGCGGTTAGTGCGCGATATACATCTCTATATATTTTGGTTCTCTGGAAATTAATAACGAATGAAAACACGTAGCATTGCTTTGGTATCGGTTTTGGCTCTGCTCACAGGATGTGGCGGTGGGGGTGGCGGCTCCTCATCGGGGAATGGATCAACAAAAAATAACACAATCAGCGCGTATGAATTCTCACTCGCCAGACAGGCGTACGCCATCACTTATGTGCCGCTGGCGGAAGCGCGACTCTACAGCTTCCACTCAGTTGAGCTAAGGGATAACAGCCTGCCTGGTCTGACAGATGGCGTGAAAACCATCACCTGCCCCAAAGGCGGTTATTACACGGCCGAATTCAAATCGCTTAAGGATAGAACGAGCACATTCACACAGAAGTTTTACAACTGCTCGATGGACTATGGCCTCATGGACACCATCACTTACGTCAGCGGCTCCCGCGACATTTCGTTCATACTGCCTGAGGGCGACGCCCTTGAACTGACGACAGAGTCCGTCAACAACGACGTCAAGGTCACTATCGATGGTTTGCCGCTGGAGTACTCGGGCACTATTACGACCAAAGTGTCTCGCACCAATGAAGCAGGCGACTACCCATTCAAGATGGAAGTTACTCTTGGCGGTAACGTCACGCTCCTTGCTAAAGCGTTTTTCACGTTGAACGAGATGCATAAGAGCATTTCTCCTGTTCAGTTCACTATTAAGCCAAACGCTATTTTGCCAAAGGTCATGAAAGTCACAACCAACGGCAGCATCATGTTGGATAGTCTTTCACTCAAGCAAGCGCTGGTCTACCCGGGCGTTAAAGAGGGAGAAACCGGACTCTTTGGCGTAGAACGCGATTCTCTATTCGAGATGGACAGAGGAAGAGTGATCTTTATCACTAATAAAGACCTGGGCGGGCGAACTGCCGTCACTCGTCTCAATGATCAATTCAGTGACCTTTAATTAGAATTGAGGCGGTGAGCCATGAGATTAATCCTATGCGCAATAAGTCTCGTTGCAGGCATGGCCATACTCTCAGGCTGCGGAGGCGGAGGGGGCTCCGCCTCCTCTTCTGAAGACAACCAACGCAATGAACTGGCGTCCCTGGCGCGCAAGATTTTGCGGACCTTTTCGTGCGCGAGCTGCCGACTGTCGACGCCATCGACACCGGCTGGGTCAGATATGCGCAAGGCGACATTAGAGGTGAGTTTAAAGTTCAGCGCCGTAAAGGAGAAATTGTCTCCGCGCAATAACGCACTTTAACGATTTCGATCGACCGCTCCCGACGCATTGACGGTTTGCTACTTCTCATTGTCGGGAGCGGCTTTTTTTTCAGCGCTTGATCTTGTTAATCCGCTTCGCTTACCTGTATGACTTCGCGTCGCTTTCTTTATCCGGGCTTTAGCTTTCTGCGAACCCTCGGCTACAGACCCAGACCTTTATAGGTGTAATAGCCGGTTATGATCTTGCGTTCGCCTTCCTTCAGTACTGTTGAGCGGTGTAAGGCGCGGGAGTCGAAGATAAACATCGTCCCTTTCTTGCCGGTAATTGTCTTTTCTTTGTATTTCCACAGTTTACGAATCGTCGCCGCTTCGTGGGGCCAGAACATGCCGGAGTAGTCGGTCATTTCCGTGTAGCGGTTGTTTTCGTCGGTGCGGAAGTGCAGAAAGTAATTGTATTCCGGCCAGTAGCGCCACAAATGGTTTTTGTGGCTGCCCAGAGTGATCGTCGTAGGCGCCTGATTTTCCGTGACGTCGGTGAGATACACCCAGACTTTTATACGATGGCGCCAGTCGTCAAAGTGATGATGGTTGGACTGCGAGGATGTCCCCACCTCCCTTTTCTCTTCATAGAACGTTTTCAGCAGTTCGCACTTACTGGAGCAATAGCCTTTGATCAGGCTGAGGATCATCGGGTCCTCAAAAATTTTGCGGGTCATTGGCGCAACATCGGCGACATCGTAAACACGCGAAATTCCCGTGTCGATGTGGCCGTTGGCGACCCGGGTAAGATCCTGACGCTTCTTGGCGGCCTCTATGTCTTCCAGAAATTCATCCACCTGCTCCGGTGAAAAATATTCCTCGAATACCACACAACCGTCCCTGTTCAATGTGTCCAGATGCGCTTTGTACTCCTTCGCCACTGGAAAGGGGGTAAGCGCGCAACGAATTTTGTAGTCCAGTTTCTGTACTAAAAAATCCACCATGGAATCTTTAGCGTACAAGCTCAGCATGTCAGGCTCCTTCGGCTATGCGGGCGTCGCCGATAATCATAAATAAATTAAAGCTTACCGCTCACAACTGCAGAATGTCAGCAAGGCCGCTTAGGTATAGCAGAACGGCGGAAAATGACTGTAAGCCTGTGTGGATATTTGCAATCGCCCCACCTCCTCCAGATACACAAATCGGGAGTCCGAGCGGTTTCTGTATCAGAGTTTGACAATACATATCTCACAAAACTTTCATGCCTTTCTCGCACCCTTCGCCATCACAGTTAATAATTTAAGTTTACCAATCATTTCCAATTATCGCCGTTATGCAATGGCGGAGAATTCAGACCATGCTATTTTCTATGGCGAATTTGTACTGTTTGTCACCAAGTGAGGTCACTCCAGATGTTCATAGATAAGAACGAAACAGCAGTAGCCGCGAAAACTGTTCCCTTCGTCAAATACACTTCCTGTGGCAATAACTTCGTTATTGTTGACGCCACTGAAGACAGCGTATTGGCGGAAATGGAATGGTCGGCGTTCGCTCCCAAGGCCACAAGCACGACTTTTGGCATTGGCTGCGATAACCTGCTGGTGGTGCAACGCTCGAATGCACGGACGCTGGACGCGATCGCTAAGGATAGAAACTACTGGGACGCAAAACCGGATTTATCCGCTGCGGACTATGTTTTCAGAATGTTTGAGCCCAACGGTGAAGAAGCCGCCTGCTGCGGCAACGGCCTGATATGCATCGCCGATTTTTTGCGTCGCAAACACGGCGTCACGGTGTCCAATATCGCCACTGAAATCCCGTTGTCATCTCCTAATATTATTTCCATCGGCAGCCTCGGTTACGACGGCAGCTGGGTCAACCTGGGCATGCCCCGCCATACGCCAACGCAATTGGTCAACCGCGACAGCCTGCATCCGCTGGACGACACCATCGACGTCATCGAGGAACTCACCATTCAGTTCCGCCGGGACGATCTGAAGCCCTATACGGATGCATCCACGCTGACCATCAAAGGCTATCTGGTATTCACTGGAGAACCCCATCTGGTGATTTTCCCGGATCATGATTTCTCCGTGCCTGAGCTGGCCAGCTTCATTTTCGGCGCCACTCCAGAGGGCCATACGCCGGAAGACAGACGCCGCGGTCTGGGCGCCTGGCTGGTGCATCGCATCGGCTCCTTTATCAATAGCCGCTGCCGACACATTTTCCCTGACGGCGTCAGCGTCAACTTCGCCCGCATTCACAATCTGGACTCCGTCTCCAACCGCTGCTTCGAACGGGGCATCAACCGCGAGACCCTGGCCTGCAGCACTGGCGCTCTGGCGGTGGCTTATGTGGTGCAACAGTTGTTCTCCATGCCCATCACCAACATCAACCTGCTGCCCCTCCGCTGCCGGGAAGAAGATCCCGATGCGGTGATCAATATCCAACAGACGGAAAACGGCTGGGTGCTGACCACCAAACCTTACATGTTGTTCGAAGGCCAATACCGCATGCAGCCGATCAACGTGGTGGCGCCAACCGCCAACGAATACCTGATGGCGGAAAGCGAAGCGCGTTTATACAAGCAGCAGCTCACCCTGGAAGCCGCGAATTCGACCACCATCCGCAAGCGTCTGATGACCAAGCAGTGATCTATTATCTATAGTAGTCGGGAGGTATTTCGATGAGTTACGATCGCCACACTTAGCTATGAGGACCGTCGCTAAATGGACGCGCTAAACCCGATGCGGTTTTCCGCAAGAATGACGTTATTGCTGATTCTCACACTGCCCCTCAGCGCTTTCCTGTCTTATGTTGTATTCGAGCGTTTGCACGAGCAGCACTTTCTGTCTGCGTCGATGTTTGAGGCGGGAATCAAAGAGATCCGTTTCCAGAACGCGACAGACCTTGAGGATCTGAGCCAACGTCAAACCGAGTTGTCGGAAAAACTGCGCGCCACCGCCGTGTTCAAGGCCGTCACTCAGAAGACAGGCCAACAGAGCGGCGACGCGTCTTCCGTTTTCGGGCTGGAGCTTGCTCTGGCCCGGAACGGCGTCGTCACCCTGAGCACCAACGCCAATCAGATCGGCGCGGACCTTCCCAATGCCTACCGCTTAAAGAAGCTTCCTGATGATGAGCTGAAGTACGCGTCCACCCAGGATCATTTCCAAATCATTCTTCCACCGGCGCAGCCTGAATCCGGCGTCACCGCCATGGTAACCCTGGACAAAGCCGTGACCGCCGCCAACGGCGAACAACGCGAACGTCAGATGTGGGAGAGTCTGGCGCGGGGATTCGCAGCCGGGTTCGCCGTGTTGGCGGGTATGACGCTGCTGCTGATTGTGCTTAATCGGGTGGCCAACACTTCGGTTGAAGAAGGCGATGGCAAAGGGGCCCGCCGTTTCGCCCGGCTCGTTCGCGCCGGCGCCGGCATTCTCACCGCCGCCAGCGCCCATGGGGCGCTGTTCGTCACCGCCTGGCTCGCCATTCAGGCTGATTTAACCTCGGCGCAGGGCGAAACAGCCTACAGCGGCCCGGATTTCATTGCGTTAGTGGCGGATAACGCCACCATCATGCTGATCGCCCTGCTGATTGCGGTAGAGATGTCTGTGGTTTTGTTCGCCGGGCGCACGCCGACAGAACCGTCACAGACTGCCGACAACGCTCCCTCCGTCCCTACGCCTGAGGCGTCTGAGCTGTACAAAGCCATGCGGCCGGCGATTTTCCTGTTTCTGTTCGGCGTGGACCTGTCCATGTCGATACTGCCTCTGCATATGGAAAGGCTGTATGAAATCATTCCCGGCGTATCCAGAGAGTTTGCGCTGGGGCTGCCTGTTGCGGTGGAGTTTTTATGCGTTGGCGTCGCCATCTTTGTCTCCGGCGCCTGGCTCGACCGCAAAGGCTGGGTTCCGCCATTCGCCGTTGGCCTGCTGCTGACTCTGGCGGGAGGCCTGTACTCCTGGCTGGCGCCCGACGCTTTGCAGTTTGTACTGTCCCGCGCCATTCTGGGCTTCGGATACGGTCTGACATTGTTGGCGGCGCAAGGCTTTGTCGTGCGTCACACCGACACCCGCACCAAGACCCAAGGGCTGGCGCATCTGTTTGCAGGCCTTTATTCGGGCAGTATCTGCGGCGCCGCCACCGGCGCCCTGATCGCCGAGCGCTTTGGTTATGAAGCGGTGTTCCTGACTGGCGCGCTACTGGTGTTCACGGTCGTCGCCTATGCGGTCATCTACTTGCGTCGGGGCGCATCCGGCCCCGCCGCGCCCAAAGCCCCCGCACCCAGTTCCAGCGCTCATGGCGGAGAGATCACCATCTGGCGTTTTCTGGGGGATCGCAATGTGATCGCCGTCAGTCTGCTTAGCAGTCTGCCCGCCGCCATCGCCGCCATAGGTTTCATGCACTATTTCACCCCGGTTTACCTGAGCCGCATTGGCGCGCCGGAGGCCAAAATCGGACAGATACTGATGCTGTTCGGGCTTTGCATGACGTTTCTCGGCCCCGTTGTCGGACGACTGGCGGACCGCATGCCGAGCAAGAAGATCCCGATTTTCATCGGCGGCTTGCTAGGCAGCGCGGCGTTTCTGTCTTTTATCGGCCTGCAGGGCGTCGCAGCGACCTCCTGCGCCGTCATCCTGCTGGGATTATCCAATTGTTTCGTGCTGTCCTCACAAAGCGCCTACGTCCTGCATCTGGACGTGAGCAAAAAGCTGGGAGAAGGCAAAGCGCTCGGCTTGTTCCGGGCCTCCAGTCGTATTGGTCAGATGCTTGGCCCCATGTTGTTCGCCGGATTGGTGGGGCTGTCCGACATCCGCTACGGGGTGGCGGTACTGGGAGGCGCTTATCTGATCACTGTTATTTTGTTCCAATTACTGGCCGCACGGGAGACGCCCGCCGGCGACAGCGGCAAGGCCGGGGAAAGCCTCACGCCAGCCGAGCCCAGGTCGCAACGGCCGCCATCCCGTCACAGCCAGAGCGCTATCTCCAGCCGCAGCAAAACCGCATAAGGACCTCATCACCATGGAATCACTCCTTTCGGAAAGCAGCCTGACCAATTCGCTGCTGACCAAGATTCGCGCGCGCCTTCCTGTCGTCGATGGCGCACTGCAAACCCATGCCGGCGTCCCGGTCTGTGACTATACCCGCAGCGGATTTCGCTTTTTCCAGAGCAGTTTTCAACCGCGCCAGGATCTGGCGGACGTATTACGAAGCTATGTCTCGCCTCTGCTCGGGGAAGCAGTGGCCGCCGCGGTCAGTGCGGATATTCTCAATCATCCCGTCGCCCTGACCGCTAATCATCACGGCGTGGATTATTTCGCCCAGTCCGTGCAAGGCACGCTGCTGTTTGGACTCTCCACCGGCGCCGCCACCTTGCCCGTGTTCGCCTGCGCCAACATTCCCCTCAATAATCTCACCTATCCTCGCGGAATGTTGCTGTATCCTGAGGCGAAATTCGCCGAAAGCGCCGCCAGCGGCGCATTTCCGCTAAAAATACCCTTGTTTCCCGACCGCCTGAAGCGCACCATCGTCGCCCGCACCCCCGCTCTCGACGCAAACATGCTGCAGAACGCCCAGAAACGGGTTAGAGCCGCCTGTAGCGACGATTCTCGCCTGGCCGAGGCTGCTCTCAGCCTGCTGCGGGATGACTACGAGGCGGAAGCGGTGATGTCCGCCGCAGACTATTCAGACCAGGCGGTTATGCTGAACCAGCGTCTCTGGCGCCGTCTGTTCGCCGCCAACGTCTCCGCGCCGACGCTGGTCTATCTGGAAATGGAAAAAATAGCGACTATGCTTCTGGAATATGACTTGGCTAACCCGGATAGTCTCGCTTCCATTCTATTTTTCGAGCAGCCTTTGTTGCAGGCTCTGGACGCTGAACTTAAGGGAATCAACGGTTCCGGCACCTTTCTGTTCTGGGGCGTTGACGACGCCGGGCGCAGAGTATCACTCGGCCTGACGGCTGAAGACGGAGGCGCGGCGACATTGCGTGCAGTGGACGGACAACAAAGCGATTATGCAGTTCCCTTGACGGCCGGTCCGTTATTGCAGGAACTGCGCTCAGGTCGTCTATTGCCTTCATTATTCACGAATTTTCTTGTCATCGCCCTGGCCCGCGGCGTAACCTGCGCCGGCGGTTACTATCAGGCGTCCTATCTGCCCCGGATGCAACGCAGCGTATTGAATGCGCTACAGCGCCATTTTGGTGAAGACGCCCGCTTTCAAGCCATCGCCCGGGCCTTCACAGGATTCTATCTGTCAGGCATGCAAACCGTCGTCACCCGCACGCGCGACGATGGTTACGTGCCAGCGGGGCCGGTCGAGATCCTCGCCGCCGGCGGACTTGACGCCAGCGCCGTGGCGCGCATTCGCGCCATGACGGTGGAGCAGGCGCATATCGCCTCATTGCTGGAGACGGCGGCGGATGTGATGAGCGGCCAGGAGACGATGCCGGAGGGCTGGACCACCACCCTGGCGGGTGAATGCAGACGTCGACTGGCGGGCGCGCCCGTGACCATCGAGGCCTAGACGAACCTGATAGTGCGCCATAAGAGCGCAATAAAAACAAAGGGTTATATGGACAATGTTGCAGTAGCGCAGTAAAGCAGTCAAAGCGAGTGAGGTGTTAGGGAACTATCATTGCGAAAACGAGTCTGGGGAGAATAAGGAGAACAGCGAATGAGGATAAAACGTTATCTGGTCGCTCTGACAACACTGACATTGGCGCTGTTCACCAGCGTCGCCACTGCGGCTACATCCGTCAAAGCTGAAGCCGCCTCTCAGTTCAGCATGGAGCCGACGACTAATCAGGGTCAGCGATGGCGCATCGGTTACTACGAAGGGGGCGAGTATCCGGATTACCAACGGGAGCTGATCGTCACAGTGCGCTCGTTGATGGATATGGGCTGGATCAAAAAGGCGGATATCCCTCCCCAAAAGGGCGATCAGACCAGCGACCTGTGGCGCTGGCTCTCTGAGTCAGCCCAGAGTGACTATATCGAGTTCGTCAAAGACGCCCACTACAACGCCAATTGGGATGACAACCTGCGCGCTCAGATGAAGAAGGACATCATCAAACGGTTCAGTGAAAAGAAAGACATCGACCTGATGATCGCCATGGGCACCTGGGCGGGACTGGATCTGGCCAATAACGAACACAGCACGCCGACGCTGGTGTTTTCCGCAAGCGACCCTCTCTCAGCCGGCATCATCAAAAGCATCGACGATTCCGGTTATGATCATTTGCACGCCACGATGGACCCCTTTCGTTACGATCGCCATATTCGGGTGTTTCATGACATTACCGGCTTCAAGCGCCTCGGCATCGCCTATGAAAACTCTCAGAACGGCCGCAGTTACGCAGCAGTGGACACCATTGAGGCATTGAGTAAAGAACTTAAATTCACCATCACGCCCTGCTACACCAAGAGCGATATCGCCGACGTCAGCATGGCGGAGCACAGCGTCATCGACTGCTTCCAGAAACTGGCGCCGAAAGTGGACGCCATCTACATTACCGAACAGGGCGGCGTCACCCGCAAGACCTTGCCGGTGATCGTGAAGACGGCTCAAAAGTACAACGTGCCCACGTTCTCCCAATCCGGCTCCGAAGAAGTCCGCTATGGCGTGCTGGCCAGCCTGTCGCAGTTCAACTTCAAGTATTTTGGCGAGTTCCACGCACAAACCATGGCCAGAATATTCAATGGCGCCAAGCCCAACGAGTTGCCCCAGTTGTTCGAAGAACCGGCGAGAATGGCGCTGAACCTGAAGACTGCGGAGGTCATCGGGTTTAATCCCTCCCTGTTGTTACTCGGCGCCAGCGACGAGATTTACAGAGAGGTCGAAACGCCCCAATAAGCGTAACCGCCCGCCTTCAGAGCGGGCGCCAGCAAGATGGAGCATCTCATGCGCAATTCGATCATCAGGATTGTCTTCCTCTTCACAGGCGCGCCAGGATTCGCCCTCCTGCTCGCCTTGACGCCTCCTGCCGCCGCTTCGCACCCGCCCGATACGCCACAAACGCAAAATCCGCCCGCTCATACCCCATGGCGGCTGGCTTATTACGAAGGCGGCCCCCATGACAACTATCACGACTACCTTGAAGCGACTATCCGCGGGCTGATGGCGCTGGGCTGGATCGAACAGGCGGAACTGCCTTCCAGCGAGGTCGACGCCAGCACCCTTTGGAACTGGCTGGCGCAAAACGCCAAAAGCCAGTATCTGACGTTTCTGAGCGACGCTTACTATTCCGCAGACTGGGAACAGCAGTCCAGAGAGAAAATCCGCACGGATATTATCGATCGGATGAACCGGCGAAAAGATATCGATCTGGTCTTCGCCATGGGCACCTGGGCGGGTCAGGACCTGGCCAACAACCGTCATCACACCCCTGTCTTCGTGATGTCCGCCAGCGATCCGATTCAGTCAGGCATCATCAAAAGCGCCGAAGACTCCGGCTATGATCACGTGTTCGCCCGGGTGTCGCCCCAGCGCTACGAGAAGCAACTGCGGGTGTTCCACGAGGCGGTGGGCTTCAAGCGCCTTGGAGTGGCCTACGAGAACTCCGTGGACGGACGCGCCTATGCGGCGCTGGAGAATATCCAAAAAGTCGCCGGGGAGAATCGCTTCAAAGTGGTAAGTTGTTATACCCTAAGCGATATTCCTGACAACAGCAAAGCGGTGGAGAGCGTAGTTTCATGCATCGACAAGCTGGCGCCGGAAGTGGACGCGCTGTACATTACCATGCAAGGCGGCGTAAATGAGCGCAGCATTCCGACAATAGTTAAAATCGCCAACAAACATAAACTGCCCACTTTTTCCCAACTGGGCTCGGAAGAAGTAAAATATGGCGTTTTAATGAGTATGTCGCGACCGGACTTTGAATCCATCGGCGATTACCTGGCTTCCTGTCTGGGCCAGGTTATAAACGGGGCGAGCCCCAGAGCCCTGAAGCAACTGTTTGAGGAGAAAACCAATATATCCCTTAACCTTAAGACGGCGGAAGTCATCGGCATTTACCTGCGCGCAGACTGGCTCGCCGCTGCAGACGAAATCTATCGAGAAATACAGGTTCCCGATTAAACATGGTTCGAGCTAACAGCCGTTTTTTCAGCCACTACCGTTTTTACTCGCTAAGAACCAGGATAATTTCTCTCATCCTGTTGATCATGACCATAGCGGCGCTGGCGATTCTTTATTTCACCCATCGCGATGTGGGACGCGCGATGCTTCATGCTGAAGAATCCTCTGCGCAAAACGTATTGAAGTTGGTCGAGCTGAATATCAAAGCCGGTTACGATCAGTTGACCGGCGACAAAATAGAAATCCTCTCCAATCTGCAAAGCGATTTACAGAGCGTGTCGGAAATCGCGCAGTCCTCTTTCAAGGTCTACGGGGACCTGTACAAGTCGGGCAGGGTCTCGCAGGAAGAGGCCGAGGCCATGGCTTTCAAGTGGCTGCGGGAAGTGCGTTTCGGCGAAGTGGAAGTGTTCGTGTTCAACCGCCAGGGCGGCGTCATGGCGCACCCGGAGCACAGCGTGGAAGCGACTTACATTACTTCGCTGCGGGATTTTAAAGGCCGCGTTATCTATCAGACCATGGCGGACGACAACCTGGACGCCTCTGGCGACAAGGCCATTTTCAACTGGCGGAAACCCGGCAGCGACCGCGACAGCCGTCATATCGGCTATTTCCTTCCCCTGCCCGACTGGAAAATGACGCTGGTCGCCATGGTGGACTTCGAGTACGTCGAAGCAGAAAGCCGCAAGAAAATGAGCGCTATCATCGACAGTCTGCGTAAGACCTTCCCTGACATCAAGGTCGCCAACACCGGCTACGCCTATCTGTTCAACGGCCAGAGCGAAATACTGGTACCGCCGCCGGGCAATGACGAAGAAGGCGAAGCGCCCATGTCTCTGAACGGCGAGCAACAAAATCTGCTGGCGGAGCTGATTGGCCAGATCGCGGCGCAAGAGCAAATCGGCCAGGTGATGTATCATTACCTCGACCCCTTTGTCGCCAGCGCCAGGCACGACGAAGAGCGTCAGGTGGTGGCCTACGTCAGCTATTTCAAACCTTTCGACTGGTATCTGTCCGTGGTGGTGCCGGTGGAGGAAATTTCCGCTCCGGCGGAGAATCTGGTGAAGAGTCAGAGTCTGATCATCGGCTTTTTCTTCATTGGCAGTATTCTCGTGGCCTTTATCTGGGTATCGCGCATTTCCCGGCCGCTGGACTTCCTCACCAACTACGCCAAGCAGTTGCCTTCTCAGGATTTCCTCAAGGACGATCAGCCGAACAGCACGATTCAATCGTTGGCGGTGCGCTCCCGCGACGAGGTGGGACGTCTGGCGGAATCTTTCATCTTCATGGAAGTGGAGCTGAAAAAGAACATCAAGGAAGCCTGCCGCGAGAAAGAAGCGGCGGAGCAGGCCAATCAGGCTAAAAGCGAGTTCCTGGCCAGAATGAGCCACGAGATCCGTACGCCGATGAATGGCGTGCTGGGCATGGCGAGCATTCTCGCCGATACGCCCTTGTCGGAGAAACAGCGCAAGTATCTCGACACTATCGTCAGTTCCGGCGAGTCCCTGCTGAATATCATCAATGACATCCTGGATTTCTCCAAGATCGAAGCCGGCAAACTGGATCTGGATAATCATCCCTTCAAACTGTCGGAGTTGCTCTCCTACCTCACGGATATCTTCTCGCCCCGGGCGCACAGTAAAAACATTGAGCTGATCTGCGCGATCAGCGACGGCATCCCGGAAACCCTGATCGGCGACAGCGGACGCCTGCGGCAGATCCTGACCAATCTGGTGGGCAACGCGCTCAAATTCACCCAGCAGGGCAGTATTCAGATCATTGTGGAAATCAGCGATGAAGACGCCCGCAATATGAAGCTGAAAATATCGGTTATCGACACCGGCATTGGCATTCCCCTGGGGAAACAGCAGAAGATTTTCGAATCCTTCTCTCAAGCGGACGGCTCCACTACCCGCACTTATGGCGGCACAGGGCTCGGCCTGAGCATTTCCAAGAGTCTGGTGGAACTGATGGGGGGCGAACTCGGCGTGGAAAGCCGCCCCGGCGAAGGCTCTTCTTTCTGGTTCTCCGTATGGCTGGAAAAAGATCCTTCCATCAGTGGCATATCCACCTTGACC
Organism: Hahella chejuensis KCTC 2396; assembly: GCF_000012985.1. NCBI lineage: Bacteria > Pseudomonadati > Pseudomonadota > Gammaproteobacteria > Oceanospirillales > Hahellaceae > Hahella > Hahella chejuensis. The sequence goes on from NC_007645.1 coordinate 3,788,623, forward strand.
GCCAAAACCGTCGGCGCAACGGGTCGTAGCCAGAGCCCGCCGCTCAGCGGACGCGTTTTGCTGGTTGAGGATCATCCCATCAACCAAGAGTATGCAGTGGAGCTGTTGAATATGATCGGCATCACTGCGGACATCGCCGAGAATGGTCGCGAAGCGCTCACGCGCTTAGCCAAGAACCATTACGACATAGTGTTGATGGATTGTCAGATGCCGGTCATGGATGGTTATGAAACCGCCATGGCCATTCGCGCCGCAGAACAGTCCCACCCGGGCAGCCGACGCTTGCCGATAGTGGCGTTGACCGCCAACGCCCTGCCTGCGGACCAGCAACGTTGCATGGATTCCGGCATGGACGACTTCCTGGCCAAACCGTTTAGCATTCAGCAATTGTACGCGTCACTGGCGCGCTGGCTGCCGCCGGCCAAGGCCCGTATAGCGGACCGCAGCGCAAAATAGTCTGCGTCGTCGTATTGGCGATGGCGCAGATGACCAGAAAATGTAATGCGCCGACAATAAGGGATTAAGAGAAGGAATGAGATGTTCCAGACGCTCGTCTAAACGCCCTTCTCGTATTGCTTGAACGCCGCCCCCAGCGTTTCCAGCAAGTGCGCATTGTCCCAGGGTTTGGAGATATAGCGATAGATTTCGCCCTGGTTGATCGCGCCTTCCAGGCTTTCAGAGGAGCCATGGCCGGTGAGCAGTATCCGCAGCGAGCGCGGATGCATGGTTTTGATTTTCGAGAAAAACTGTACGCCGCTTTCTCCTGGCATCTGCAAATCTGACACGATCACCGCCACTTCGCGCCGCGCCAGCACTTCATAGGCGTCTTCCGTATTACTGGCCACCAGTACTTCGTATGCCTCATCTCGAAGGATGCGCTTAATGCTGCGCAGAATGTTAACGTCATCGTCCACTACCAGCACCGCGCCTCTGTCCTTGTTTCGACCGAATTCGCTGATGTCCAGGCGCGGGCGCTCCTTGAGCATGGCGCAAATCTCCGCCTCCGGCAGCGGACGGCTGAAGTAGAAGCCCTGTATCGCATCGCAGTTTTCCGCCGCCAACAGCGCTATCTGACCCGCCGTCTCCGCGCCTTCCGCAATGGTCTTCAACCCCAGACTCTGGGACATGCGGATAATGGCTTTGACGATGGAGTAATCGTCCGGGTTATTAGTCAGGCCTGACACAAAGGATTTATCTATTTTGAGTTTATTAACCGGAAAACGCTTGAGATAGCTGAGGTTGGAATATCCGGTGCCGAAGTCGTCAATGGACAAAGAAACGCCGATATCCTTGAGCCGCTGCATAAGAGAGATGGATGTGACCGGGTCCAGCATGGAGAGAGACTCCGTCAGCTCCAGCTCCAGATACTTCGGCTCCACCATGTATTCATTCAAAGCCTGCTTCACCAGTTCTTCCGTTTTCTGCTCCATGAACTGCAAGGCGGAAATGTTGATAGCCACCGGCACGATCTTCAACCCCTGCCGCCGCCAGCTTTGCAGGCGTTTACAGACGGCGAAGATGACCCACTCGCCAATGGCGGAGATCAAACGCCCCTCTTCCGCAGCGGGAATAAAATCTCCCGGCGGCACCAGTCCCAGGGTTGGCGACTGCCAGCGTATCAAGGCTTCAAGCCCAATAATCTTGCCGGTGCTCAGATCCACTTGAGGTTGGTAATGCAATACAAATTCGTCGTTCTCCAGCGCCTGTTTCAAGCTGCTTTCCAGCTTCAGACGCTCGTTGAGGCGATCCTGCATCTGGTGAGTGAAAAACTGATAGGAATTACGCCCGGACTCCTTGGCCCGATACATGGCGATATCCGCATGACGCATCAGCACTTCCACGTTGTCGCCGTCTTCCGGAAAGCTGCTGATGCCCAGACTGCAGGTAATGGAATGGCTCTGTCCCAGCAATAACACCGGCGCGCTGACGGAGCTGATCAGGCGCGCCGCCAGATGCGTCAGGTCCGCTTCACTTTCCAGATTGTCCACCAGTAAAACGAACTCGTCGCCGCCGAACCTGGCCAGGGTGTCGCAGTTGCGGGTGCATTCCTGCAAACGTTTCGACATGATCCTTAGCAGATCATCCCCGGCGTTATGTCCCAGCGTGTCATTGATCAGCTTGAACTTATCCAGGTCGATGAAAATCAGCGCCAATCTGGACTCATTACGTCGCGCGTGATTAATCGATTGCGTCACCCTATCCAGAAACAGGCTACGGTTTGGCAGGCCGGTCAACGCGTCATGAGTAGCCTGAAACTCAATCGCCGCCTCCTGACGTCGACGTTCAGTGATGTCACGCAACACAAACATGTGGCAAGGCGAACGATGATAGGATATGGGAATGCAGTTGACCTCCACTTCCACACGCCCCCCGGTCAGCTGCTGCAGCAGCATGACTTCCGGCGGGCCGGCGCTCCTGTCCACCGAGCAAGCCTGTTTTAATTGCATCGCCGCGTATTCTTTCTGATCGTCCAAGACGAAATCCAGTAACGCGCCGCCCAGCAGCTTATCCGGGTTATCCGCCTTCAGCATTTTCACCGCCGCGGAATTCAGAAACACGATGCCTTCTTCCCCCTCCACGAGGATGGCGTCCGGCGTGGTCTCCACCAACTTGCGGTAACGCAGCTCACTGTCCTTCAGATGCCGGTAGGCGACTTTCAGTGCGATATGAGTATGCACCCGCGCCGCCAGCTCCTCCACCTGGAAGGGTTTGGTGACGTAATCCACACCGCCGGCGTCGAAGCCCGCCTTCTTGCTTTTAACATCGCTGAGCGCGGTCATGAAAATTACTGGAATATCGTCGCACCCACTCAGTTTCTTCAGCTTGCGGCAGGTTTCGAACCCATTCATTTCCGGCATCATGACGTCAAGAAGAATGAGGGAGGGCTGGTGTTCCATAGCGATTTGCAGGGCCTGCACGCCATTTTCGGCGGACAGAGTGCGGTAGCCCCGGCTTTCCAGACAAGCCACCGCCACATCCAGATTGAGAGGCGAGTCGTCCACAATTAAGACTGTAAACTCAGAGAGATCCTCAATCGTGGCGCAATCCTCGAATCCATTAGCTTGCAAGATAGTCGTCATGAAAGAGACTCTGATTCCCGTTAGCCCTTAACCAAAAGATAGCCTCGCCGTCATGGATTTCAAGGCCGCTTGTCGCCCCCCTCCTGAACGGCTGAGCCAAGTTCAGTTAAACACCTGCGGCGCGGCTTATCCGCCGCCTTGTTTTTGCTTGAAGCGGTCCATCAACTCATGCTGAAGTTTCGGCGGCGCATAATCGTAATGGCTGAATTCCAGCGTATAGGCGCCCTCGCCCCCGGTCATGGATTTCAGTTTCGACTGATAGTTGTCCAGCTCCGCCAACGGGATCAACGCCGACACCGCGGCCCGGTTGCGGCTGAGCGCATTGCTGCCCGTCACCATGCCCCGGGAGCCGGAAATATCTCCGGTGATATCCCCGACGCTGGCCGCCGGCGCGGTCACGTTGAGCCTCACCATCGGCTCCAACACCACGGGCTGCGCTTTGGTCACCGCATCCAGAAACGCTTTCTTGCCGGCGGTGACGAAGGCGATCTCCTTGGAGTCCACCGAATGATGCTTGCCGTCGTACACCGTCACGCGCAGGTCCTGCAAGGGGAAACCGGCGATGGCGCCGCTTTCCAGCACCTGCCGCACGCCTTTTTCCACGCCGGGAATGTATTGCGACGGGATGGAGCCTCCCACCACTTTGTTCTCAAATTCAAAGCCCTGTCCGCGCTCCAAAGGCTCCACCCGCAAATAGACTTCGCCAAACTGCCCCGCCCCGCCGGTTTGCTTCTTATGGCGATAATGGCCCTCCGCAGGCTTGGAGATAGTTTCTTTGTAGGCGATGGAGGGCGGATGGGTGACCACCTCCACGTTGAATTGCTGTTTCATGCGCTGCAGCACCACGCGCAGGTGCAGATCGCTGACTCCATACATCACGGTTTCGTTCAGCGACGCGCGATGCTCCAGTTTGAGACTGGGATCTTCCGCGCACACCTTCTGCAATGCGTCGGACAATTTTTGCTCATCCCCTCTGCGCACCGGTTCAATGGCGACGCCGCAAATCGGCGGTGGGAAATCGATGGACTTCAGGTGATATTGTTCTTCGTCCGTTGAGTCATGCAGGACGGAGTCAAACTCGATATCGTCCACCTTCGCCACTGCGCAAATATCTCCCGGCACGCCGTAGGCGGTCTCCCGGGTTTTCTTGCCCTGCAGTTTCAGCAGATGGGCCACTTTGAAAGGCTTGCGGGCGTCGCCGACATACATTTGCGAGTTCGGGGAAATGCGTCCCTGGTGAATCCGAAACACGCCCAACTTGCCCACGTAGGGGTCCACAGCGACTTTAAACACATGGGCGATGGCGTGCTTGCCCGGGTCCGGCTCCACTGTGACTTTCCTGGCCTCAGCGCCCTCGCCTTTCAAAAACTGCGGCGGATTGCCTTCCAGAGGCGTCGGCATCAGATGGGAAATGACTTTCAGCAGCTCTTCCACGCCCGCGCCGGTTTGCGCCGACACGAAACAGACGGGAATCAGATGCCCTTCCCGCAATGCTTGTTCGAAGGGATCATGCAACTGTTCTGGATTGAGCGCCTGTCCCTGCTCCAGATACACCTCCATTAACTTCTCGTCCACCTCCACGACTTGATCCACCAGCGCGCTGTGCGCTTTCTCGACGGATGAGAAATCCGTGACGCGACTCTCGTCCGGCGCAAAATAGCAATCCACCACCGCATGACCGGACTCCGCCGGCAGGTTGATCGGCAGACATTCCGGGCCAAACGCTTCGCAAATGCTCTCCATGAGTTGGGCGAAGTCGATATCGTTCATATCTATCTTGTTGACGATAATCATGCGGCAGAGTTCGCGCTTTTTGACCGCCGCCATCAGGCGTTCCGTCACCATTTCCACGCCCGCCTGCGCATTGATGACCAGGGCGGCGGAGTCCACCGCCGGCAAGATGCTCAGCGCCCTTCCAAGAAAGTCAGGATAGCCGGGAGTATCGATGAAATTGATATGCGCCTCGTCGTAATCCAGGCTGCATACAGAGGTGTAGAGAGAGTGACCCAGTTCTTTTTCCTGGGGATCAAAATCACTGAGGGTTGCGCCTTTTTCAACGCTGCCTGCGCTGGGGATTTCTCCCGATCTGACCAGAAGCGCTTCCAATAAGGTCGTCTTGCCGCAGCCGACGTGTCCCAGTAGCGCGATATTGCGGATGTTTTCTGTGCTGTACTGCGCCATAGCTCTTCCTTTTGGTGAGTGGAGACGACTTACGCCGTCAAACGGAGCTTCGGCCAGTATCCCACTCGTATTCCGCACGGAGGGTCCGTCGAAAAAAACGAACTGCGATGGATTCTGGAAGGAGTATTTCTATGAATTAAAGCAGAAAAACCGGGATTTGGGAAAAATCCAAGGGGTTAGCAAAAAACGAGAAATGCGTAATGGGGATATTAGCGGAATAAAAGCGTAATTTTACACAGAAGTCTTCTGGCGCTCCGGGGATACTATTCCTGTCCGACAGCGGTTTCAGAAACGCTTACCCCGTTTCTGACTCCCCTTTAGCTTAGGCGACTTCTTCTGGCGACGACGTTCGTCGAAGAGTTCCCCAGCGACCGAGGCGTTAATGAGCCAGGGTGGGCGCCTCGGTTTTTTTACTTTCCTACAGACTGGCCGCCGCAGGCCGGCGACGCCAGCGCTGACTGATCCCCGTCGCTTACTCGGCCAACAGCTTGAGCCCGGACGGCAACGCTTCGCCAAATACGCGCCTGGTCTCCGCCTCATCCAGCTCCACCACCTGGGACACCATATCAATCCAGATCACAGGGGCCTTGGCGCCTTTCAGCGCGGCGACCACGGCGTTGCGGTCCGCTTCAGACAAGTCCCGTACGCGATCGCCGCTCATGCGCGACAGCATCACCGTGGCGAAGGCCGCTTCCTGGTTCTTTTTCCAGTCCTGTTTGAGCAACTGCGGCAGCCAGCCGGACACCGTTTCCGCAGGAACCACATTGTGCGCGCTGCCATGGAAAGGCTGCCGCGAAGCGATGCGCCCCAACGCCCACCAACTGGCGACAGGTTCGCTGGGCTTCTGCAAACGTTGCAACAGCCATTTGGCGACTTCGATTTTAGTCTCCACCGGCAAGCGCTCCAGCGCCGCCGCCAATCGCACCATGTCCTCGTATGATTTGAACGCAGGCGTCGCCAGCAATTTACGACTGCGCAATGCGGCCGGATTGATATAGACCGCCGCATCCTTGTACACGCGCTGTTGCTGCTCGCTGTTGAGCCCGCCGGCGACGCGGCGCCAGAAGGTCCACCACTCGCTCCACAGCTGCCCTTCCTTATCGAACTGCAGCCCTTGCTGATACATTTTCCAGACTTGCTGCACCCGCCAGTCATCCAGGGGATCGCCAAAGCCGGGGCGCAGGCAGTATCCGGCGAAGTTAAGCCAGATACGTTCATGAGCCGCGGAACGACGACGATTCTTGGCGCCTTCCAGAAACTTGTCAAAGATGGCGCGCAGCGTGGGCATATCCCATTGGTCGCGCTTGCCGAGCAGCTTTTCCAGATCATTGCGCAGGGTTTTGATGGAGTCGCCGTCCTTTTTGTTGGAACTGTACGCCGCGTCAATCTTGCTCGCCGCTTCAGTGAATTTGGCGGGCAGTTGCGCGCCGCTGTCTTCCACCGGCGTCTGTTTGCGTAACTGAAAATCCAGACGCCAACGTTGTGGGTTGGCGTCGCCGCCGGCGATTCCCACGCACTCAACTTGTAACGCGCCCGCCTCCGTCAGCACGGCGCTCAATTCCACTTCAACTTCTGCGCCGCTATCCTCCGCATCGGCCCTCAACGCCGACACCATGGGGGGCAGGAAGATGAAATCGTCGTCATTCATTTCCTGCAAATCGCCTGCGCTGAATGTCTTGTCGCCCGTTGAAGACGCCAAGTGGAAGCGCACCGGGCGTCCGATACGCAACGCGAATTTACGATCATGAAGACGAATTTCTTCCCCTTCTTCCGTCGCTTTGGGCAATAAGCAAACGCCAAATTTCTTATCTGCGGCGGCGTCAGTGGACGCCTCCACAATCAGAAAATAAGAGCGGGCCGAACCCCCGCCGATTTTGATCTGCGCGCCTTTACGCGCCAGCCCGTAGGCCACTCCGCCAAAAGCCACCGCCAGATTGGGGTGCGCATTATCCAGCAGCTTGACCGGGGCGCCGTTCCATTGACTTAACAGCGCCCGCGCCCGCTCACTGAGTAACGGGCTGTTGAATACGCCGCCGTTCAGCAACAGCACGTCGGGAACCGCCGCAGCCGTTTCGCTGGTTTTCAGCGCCTGTCGGCAGGCCTGCTCATGGCGGGCCAGGAATTCCGCAATGTATTTGCTGACGGCGGGGTCCGGCGCATAGGGCAAGCCAAACTCCACCACCGCGCTGCGGCGTTTGGCGGGACGTTCGCTGAATTCACAGAGAGGAAAGAAGCCGTCCACGGCGATCTGGCGGGCTTCTTCACGGGTCAGCTCGCAACTTTTGGCGCCGCCGATCAACTTGGCGCCGCCGCCCAGCACCGTCACAGATGCGGCATCCGGCGCTTCCGGCGACAATAGTAATTCTTTGGCTTTTCGGGTTTGCTGAATCAGCTGGGAAAGCGCCGCTGCACTGAGTTTGCGGGTGCTGGCGATGCGCTGTTCCGCTATATGCGCCAGCGCCAGATCGATATTGTCGCCGCCGAGCATAAGGTGGTCGCCCACCCCGACGCGATTCAGGGTCAGCTCGCCTTGATCGCCGGACCCGGCCGCCACGCTGATCAAACTCAAATCCGTGGTGCCGCCGCCAACATCGCACACCAGCAAGAGTCTGGCGTCCTGCAACAGGGATTGCGCCTGCTCTTTGTTGCGCGCGCACCAGTCGTAGACGACCGCCTGTGGCTCCTCCAGCAGCAACACGTCAGATAAGCCCGCCAGGCGTGCAGCTTCCAGAGTGAGAGAACGGGCGCCTTCATCAAAAGAAGCCGGGACAGTGATGACCACTTCCTGCTGTTCCAGCCGGTCCTGTGGGTGCTCACGGTTCCAGGCCTGTCTGACGTGGTGCAGATAGCTGGCGCTGGCGAGCAGTGGAGAAACTTTGACGACATCCTCCGCCGCCGCCCAGGGCAGAATGTCCGCCGTGCGCTCCACCTGGGGATGGGACAGCCAGCTTTTGGCGCTGGCCACTAGCCGGCCGTCAACCTTGGAGCCCAATTCCCGCGCCCATTCGCCGATCACGACCTGACCAATTTCGCCGGATAACCCCTGGGGGCTCCAGGGCAGTTGCAGATGATGCTCCGCAATCTCGCCAGGGGCCGGATGGTAGCGGAAAGACGGCAACATGGGTTTCTTGGCCAGTTCGCCCGGCGCCACCAACTGCTCGATTTCAAACAGCCTGGGAATAGCGTTTTCCGCTCCCATGGAGATGTCCGTATAAGCCACTACGGTGTGAGTGGTGCCCAAGTCTATCCCTACCAGATATTTCACTCTCAGCCCTCGCGCACGTCGAATTCAACCTGCCATCTCGCATCGCCGCTTCTGGGAATAGCCTCCAGACACAGGGTGCCGACTTCGGTGACCCGCGCTGACAGACGCACCGGCACAATTTCGCCCGGACGACGTCCCTCCGCAGGTAAGGAAGCCTGAATTTCCGGCAGTTCTTCCAGCTCGTCCGGTTCCCAGGCGTCCAGCACCCTGCCCGGTTCGTCATCGCGACGCAACGTGGAGCCAAAGAATTTGAAGCGCACGGGTTCGCCGACGATCAAGCCCAGTTCCTGGCTTTCCACCTTCACTTCTGAGCCTTCCTCCATACCGAAAGGCGCGACGCACAGGGCCTCCATCGGCGCCTCCATGCCCGGCACCGCCGGCATGGCGCTCTCGATTCCCACATAGTAGGCGCTGGCGATGCCGCCGCGAATGCGCACTCCGCGTCCCCGGCGCACATAGCCGTAATACGCCGCTCCGCAGGCCACCGCCAAGTCGAGATCGCTGTCCTGCAACAGACGGGCGGCGGGCGCGCCAGCGTCGCTTAGCCAGCCGTTGATGATGCTCATCAGACGCGAGGACAAAGCCGGCGCTTTCAGGACGCCGCCATTGAACAACACTGCGGTGGGTTTGATAAATTCGCTTTCGTTTTGCGCCAACAACTCGTTGGCGGCGGCGTGCTGACGGCTCAAAAACGCCGCCAGATGCCGTGTGACCGCCGCATCCTGGGCGTAAGGCAGGCTGATTTGGGTCAGCGCGCGCCGCATTTGCTGTTTCGGATGCTCGTCGACGCCGACCTGCGGGAAAAATCCTTCCACCAGAGTTTGTTGCACCTCGTCCCGGGTCAATTCAGTACGCAGAGACCCGCCCAAGAGTTTCGACCCTCGACTGGGCACGACAATTGGCGCGGCGTTGACGTCCTGATCCGACAGCAGCACTTCTTTGGCGTCGCGGCAACCGTGCACAATCGCCTGAATCTGCCATGGCTGCAGCTCTTTGCCTTCCTGCGCCAGCTTGCTCTTCACCCGATAGGCCAGGGCCAGGTCCATATTGTCGCCGCCCAGCAGAATATGTTCGCCCACCGCAACCCGATTCAGTTCCAGCCCACCGTCCTGTTCGGTGACCGCAATCAAGGACAAGTCCGTGGTGCCGCCGCCGATGTCCACCACCAGCACGATGTCGCCAACGCGGACCTGGTCGCGCCAGGCGCCGCCGCTGGCCTTGATCCAGTTATAAACCGCAGCCTGGGGCTCTTCCAACAGAGTCAGATTGCCAAGTCCGGCGGCTTTCACCGCTTCCACGGTGAGGTCGCGCGCCGCTGGGTCGAAAGACGCCGGCACCGTCACCACCACATCCTGTTCATTCAACGGGTAGTCTGGATGCTTATGATTCCAGGCGTTGCGCAGGTGTTCCAGGTAGCGGATAGTCGCCGCCAGGGGTGAAATTCGCGCGACGTCTTCCGGGCTGTTCAAAGGGAGGAAATCGGAACGGCAGTCAACGCCGCCATGACACAACCAGCTCTTGGCGCTGGCCACCAGGCGAATCGGCGTTTTTGATCCCAGCTCACGGGCGACGCCGCCCACCAGGGCTTCCGCTTTATCGGTCCAAGGTAAAGCTAACTCGCCCGCCCCCAGTTCAGATTCATGGGGTTGGTACAAAAAAGAAGGCAGTTGCGTCTTTTCCTCCACACTGCCCGGGCGAGTCAATTGCGGCACCGGCATCACCTCCTGGAGCAGTTGATCTTCATCCGGTAACGGCTCGCTGGCGTCTCCCAAATCAATGTAAGACAGTACGCAGTTGGTAGTGCCCAGGTCGATGCCCACACTATAACGGGGCGTTCTATCCGTGTTCATATCGCTCATAGCTCGACCTCCGCCGGCGCGATAATAGCGGCGTCATGCTCTTTAGCGAGTTTCGGCAGCTTCACGTCCACCGCCTTCCATCCACGATGCACCAATACGCCGATGAACGGCGCCTTGCCTGCGACATTGCCAGTCAAGCGCACCTCGGATGCATTAAACCCTTCCGGCAGGGTGACGCGGGTTTCCTCTTCCTCCTGACGCAGCGGAGCCAGAGTGAAGTATTCGTTCAAGGTCTTTTGGCCGCCTTCATGCACTACACGGGCTGCAGCGCCGATGTCCGCATCGCTGAAACCGGCCAGGTCTTCTTTGAGGAAATCAATAAAGCGCGCGTTCTGCTGTAATAAAGCCAATAGTTGCAGGGCTGAATCCGGGGTTGAATCTTTGAAGGGGTTAACAGGTTCTGGTTTGACTTCCGGCGCCGGCTCGGCGGGCTTTTCAACCGGTTGCGGCGCAGGCTGCGCCGCGATGCTCTGTGATTTCGCATTCTTTCTGGCGCTCAGCCACGCCGCCAGAAATATAATTGCGAATACAGCCAATCCCAAATGCAACAGATCAATTGTTGTGGGCATTGCGGTTAAATTCAGATTCATTATTTTCTCTCTTAATCCTTAGCTATGTTGATGCTGGATTCCGTTGCTGATTAATTAATATGCATGTGCGCGTCATTCGATGCGCAAATACGCGCCGGGCTTGTGATACGACAGCAACAGACAAATAAACTTGTTGGCCCGGGCGGCGGATAATTCGGGCGTGCAGACGCAGTGCGGCGGCTCAGCCGGCGCATATGATAGCAATAACTTAAAGACGAAGTAACACCGTACGGCGGACGACTCGGCGTCTGCCATCATTCTACTGCTCACTATAAAGACTGCTCGTGAAAGAGACGGTTACGCGCGGGAACTTTATTTAATCTGGTTTATGAATTTCGTTAAGAGACAGAATATCAATCACGTCGGATATATCCTTGTGATATTCCTCCATTAACTGATCCAGTTTCCGCTTGAAGTCTTCCTGTTTGCGATCTTTCATGCTTGTGTCCATTTCCTGCAGCGCTTCTGACAAGCGTTGCGAGACTTCGCGTGGGCTGAGCTTTTTCAGATCCTTTAAAATCTTTAACTGCATGTATGAGTAATCGTTTTTAGCTATCGAGTTAATTGAAATACTGTCCGGGCGGTCGACGTCCGACGGTGGACAGGCTTCGTTCAATATAGTGGAGGCGGCGCATCAAGACAATTTGAGGCCGATTTATATTACCCTGTTTGTCGTCCAGAACAAACATTCAGTTGTTTATAATACCACGGAGATCTTAATTGATTACTTTAAGATTATTAATAAATGTATCAATCGGTCAAAAAGTCATCATCCTTTTGTGATTTTACCCACTCGATTGGCCTCTCCCACTCACCCAACAGCAACTCCTGTCGCTTCAGACAAATAGAAGGAGGCTGTTTGTCTGTTTGATTAGCTGCAGGTCTGTTTGATTAGCTGCGGGTCTGTTTGATTAATAGTCGTCTACGCCGGACATTTGACAAGAGCCGCCCCCCATTTGAAAAATCCCCCGCTTACGCCACAATAAGCGACTGAGCGGGACGCCATGCGTCCCTCATTACCTTGTTATAAACAGGAGAGAGACACATGGGCTTGGGCTCATTTTTTAAATCCATGTTCGGCGGCGAAAAAGCCCCTGAGCCGGAAGACATCATCGAACACAAAGGTTTTCAAATAATTCTGAAGCCGCGCAATCTGGGCGGCAATTATGGCGTCGGCGCCATTATCCGCAAAGAGATCGACGGCGAGGTTCGCGAACACCAGTTCATCCGCGCCGATCAGATCCCCAGCAAAGAACAGTGCAATGAAATTACCTTGATGAAAGTGAAAACCGCCATCGACCAGCTGGGCGACGACCTGTTTCAACCGCAATGATCTGACCGCTCAGGCGCCAGGGGTAATAGCGTCCCAGCCCTGATTCATATAACGAATCAGCCAATTAAGCGCGTAATGCCGTTCCATAATGATTTCTTCATTGATAGCGGCATTGCTTTCGCCTTTCATGCGAAGTTCAATCGCCGCCCAATGCAGCGCCCACAACGGCACATCCAGACCTTCATAACGCCACCCGAACTTGAGCCGGTCTTTTTCAGATGCGTCTGCATCATTCACAAAGGCCGCCTCCCACCGCCTCTCCACCGTCTTGCAGACATGGCCTTATAAAAACACTTTCCCAGCCATTCATTTAAATCAGGTCAAATATCCATTTTATGAGAGAGTTTTAATCAAAATCAGGGAACAGAAACCAGTATGTGTTGTTTAATTAATACGAATGCAATGGCGTTCGAAACGAGAAGATATATCACAATAGAGGATGTTTTAATGCCTGTTCAGGTTTATCGATGGATATTTAAACAACTGTCCTTTTGGACATTAACGTTATTGGTTGTTCCGCTTTCTCATGCCGCTTTATTCGACCGTGTCGCCGTTACCTGGAACTTACAAGGCTCCAGCCATGCATCGGAAAGTAAATGGAATGTAAGCATCCGCCAGTTGCTGCGCGGCTCTGATCGCGCGCAGGTATTGGCGATTCAGGAAGCCGGCTCGGTTCCTGATTCCGCTGAACTGATGCCGCAACTTACCCCGCCAAGACTGGATAACCCGCATTCGGTTCAGGTTCCTGTTGAAGAGTATCGTTGGAATATCGGCACGCGCTCACGCCCTGAGTATCGCTGGATCTATTTCTCGCGCAACGACGCAGGGGCCAATCGGGTTAACGTCGCCATTGTCACGGAAGAGCGCGCCAACCGCGTGATTATCCTCCCTCCTCCCGCCAGTTACGCCAGCGCCCGCCCCATTCTGGGCGTTGAAGTGGGCTCCGCCGGAGACACTTACTTCTCCATTCACGCTTCCGCCAACGGGGGAACGGACGCCGCGCTGATCGTAAACGCGGTGCATAACTACTTCGCCACAGCGAACAACAATGCGCCTTTCATGATCATGGGCGACTGGAACCGCAGCCCTCAGGCGCTGAATACGCAACTGGCGACCAATCATCCCGCGGTCCACGCCAATATTAATCTGGTCAATCAAGGCTCCGCCACCCAGCGCAGCGGGGGCAACCTCGATTACGCCGTCACTGGCTCCATCACAGGCGGCGCCAATTTAATGCGCGCGTTACTGGGTATCGCCTCTCTGGTCGGACAACTTTCTTCAGACCATACCCCGGTCAGATTTCAACGTTATTAATTAAATAATCAGGACTATTAAATATGTTATCTCGAATTTTACCTGCACTTATTATCAGCGCAGCAATAGCGCAAACCAGCCACGCCCAGGATTATGTCAATGCGGCCTTGGAGAATGTTTATACCGGACAACTATTAGTTAACTATCATAATGGCGCAGGCTATGTTTTTACTTACCCTGCCTATGAATATACGGGGAGTGATTTCGAACGCATCAACTGGCGAACGGAATATCTTGCAGACGGTTCACTGCGTTTTAGAAATGCTTATTACACAGATGTATGTCTGCATGTGGACAGTGATTACTCCGGTGTTTATACGCAAGCCTGCGATAACTCCGATCATCAACGTTTCACGCCGATTTATACCTCCACTGGCGCAGTGCAATTGCAGAACCGCAGCAATTCCAACTGCCTCTATGTGGACTCAGGCAGTTCCAACTCAAGCGTCTATCACAAAAGCTGCTCCAACGGTTCTATCGATGCAACGGAGTTATGGGTGATTACAGTTCCCCGGGGAGCGGCCAACTCGTTGCCAACGCAATAGCCATCATTACCTGACGAGGACATTAATAAGTTGATCTCAGGCGCATGGACGCGCCTGCTCGGCTACCGACATGCCGCTATTTCTTTGCGACTACTTGCGCAAGCGCTATGCGTCCCTCTTGCAGGTTGCGTCCTTGATTCTCGGCCATCGCCTGAAACTCCTCTCCCATCAGGACATGAACGCCAAGCTGCGGAAAGCCGCGTCTCCGTGTCTTTTCAAGCTGCGCGGCGAACCAGGAACGCGCCGCCTCTGTGACGTCCACCCACACTGAAACAGTGAATCCTGCGCTCTCAAGCAGGTTGCGCAGCGCATCCGGCGCAACCAGAAAACTGGCATCCGACGTACGCGCCCAGGGCGCTGGATACAACACCGGACCTGAGGGACCGGCTAGAACGTCGTGAATCGCCAGAGAGCCTCCCGGCTTAAGAACCCGGTACATCTCATGATAAAGCCGGGATTTATCCGGAATATTCATGGCCGCATGCTCGGTCCAGACAGTATCGAAGGATTCACCCTCAAACGGCAAATTAACAGCGTCTCCCTGCCGAAATTCAGTCAGCGCCTCAAGACCCACCCTGGCGGACAACATAGCCGCAGCGCGACAATATTCCTCCGTCAGGTCAATGCCGGTAACGCGACAACCATACTCCCGCGCCAGATAACGCGAAGTTCCGCCAATGCCGCAGCCCACATCCAGCACACGCTTATCCGCGTCCAGCCCCACAATCTCGGCCAGCTCCCGGGTCGCCGCCCGGCCGCGCAGATGAAACGCGTCCATCGGCGCCAGATCCTCCAGCGTGAGACGATGCAGATCTTTCCCCGCACCTTCCAGCGCAGCCAATATGAGGCTCTCCACATCCTGGCGGGCGTAGTGGTTTTCTATCGCTTCATTGACTTGATTGGGCATATATAGTCCTTCTCGCCATCATCCTGCTTAAGCTTCATCCGTTTTATTAATATGGCAATGATATTGGCATGTTAATAACCAGGCGCATGGATGCGCCTGCGCGGCGGCCAGCCGCGGGAGACAGGGCCTGACATGTGCAGGCCCTGTCGTTGCAGACAAATAGAAGGAAGCTATTTGACTGCCTGATTAATAATATCGCCCTTCTGCACTGGAGCCTCGATAGCCGCCTCACTTATTCACGCCTATCAGTCCACAAGCATTAGTCCGAACTTTTCCACCGCTTTGCTCGACAGCCTTTCTTTTACGAGATCTTTCTTAGCTTCAGATAACGCTGTTTGCTCAACCAGCGCTTGCCATTCGCTAATCAATTTACGGTTATATAACCACTCGTAATGGCGGGCGAATAGTTTTTGAGCCAGATGTTTGTCTGCAGCTTTTACTGTGTCGATAATTTCCCGATCTTCATTCGTCGAGGCATAAAAATACAATCCGGAGATGGCGCCTTCACATACCGCCATGGCATCATTTTCCGCGTCGGGAAGACAGTACTTATGGATGGCGGCCAGTGTCGCAGACAACCCCTGCTGACTTGAAACAGCCAACAGTTGCTTCTTCGCCGCCTGGACTCTTTTTACAACGTCAAGACAAGGTTGATAATTAGCCGATTTGCAGTCTTCCAACCCAGATTCCGAGGCGGGAAACTCCAGACCATTATGCGCCAGCCATAATGTGCGGAACTCCGACTCGTACGTGGGAGCAGCTATCACATCGCGCGACACTAAAATGCAAGCGTGAAGTACGAACGCTGATAACAGTGCTATGTATTGAAGTCCCTTGGGACTGTTTTTCATAAGAATCATGAATAAACGTTTAGACCACCTGCTTAATTTGGTGTTCTCTCCTTTGTTTCACTCTGGCAAACTCCCCAAAGAAGTTCGAAGCTAACTTAACCTGTTCTCTCAGGTCAAAGTATATTCATCCGCCAAGCTAAGGTATTTATGTCCGAAATACGCACTATCGAATGCATCGTAGACAACCGCACCCTGATTCTGGCTCTGGACGAATTGTATCGCCAGCGCATGCAGTCTTTTGAAGTGAATACGCTCTTGCCGGCGGCCAAAGCAGTGGCGAAAGTGTTGGATGTAGAGCCAAGTAGCGGGCCGGTAGAGGGTTACTATGCAGAAACGGAAGCACTGACGGAATATTTTCAGATCATGCGCGCTTTACAGCAACAGGGCGCGCATTGCGCAGAAAAGGTTGGAAATATGCCTGAACTCCATCAGTTGCTGAAAGTCTGCAACGCTGCGATTTATGGCGCTGGGGCCAGCCATAGTGGACTCCTGCCCTCACGACGTGATCCCCTCTACTACGCGTTGAACGCACTGCCCCCTGATGAGTGGGGGTTGGCGGCACTGACGGAATTGGCGGCGAACATCGCCCGGGAGAAAGACGATTATTCATTGGTCGGCATCGCCTCTTTATCCCAGGAGCCCTTGCTGATTGCGGCATTACGTGAAAGCTGCGTCTTGTATGGGGCGGTTGCGGCAGGATGCGCACTCAACGCCTCTCCTGTTCAATACCACTACATCTGGAAAGTGGACAAAGAAATTGAAGACGCCTGCAATCGATTCATCCGCGAATTCAACGCTCTGACGCAAAGCGACCTCCTTCCCGCCACAGCGGATAACGCTGAGTATTTCTATGACGCTGCGCAGGATGCGAATATTACCGGGCGCTGTGTTCGCATTGGCTATGACGACAGCGTTTATCCCACCCGTCACTACCATTGGGCGATCAACGACAGACGCAAAGTCGAGGAATTCTGGAGCGATGAGTTGTGGACGACGGAGCGTTACTGTAACGAGAAGCTTTGGCCATGACGCATCAACCACAAGTTCAACTTAACCCCGGTTTGCAAAATACAAATTATTGAATGCGCCCTCCCCCATGAAGGAGAGGACGTGTGGGAAAACCACAAGCGACACCCTCACCCCGATCGCCCTGAGCTTGTCGAAGGGCTTCCCAGAGCGTTAGCCCAAATAGAATCCCCAGTGAAAACTATTTCCCGCCGGATTAGTAACGCTGTTTAGTATCGCGGGAGACTGCCAGCCCTTCGACTGGCTCAGGGCGAGCGGGGTCTTGGTTGTTGCGATATTAATCTGGAAGCCACTCCGATCCGATTCCTTCCGCATGAAGAAGTGAAAATACTGAGCCAACGCTAACCCTCCGTTCGCCCTGAGCTTGTCGAAGGGCCTCCCAAAGCTTTAGCCTAAATAGAACTCCCCTCAGTGGAATCTATTTTCCCGCTGGATGAGTAACACTTTTGGTGTCGCGGGACACTTGCCAGCCCTTCGACAGGCTCTGGGCGAGCGGGGGCTTGGTTGTTTTACTACCAATCCAGCATATCGTTTTACTGCTAATGACGACTTTGCTCAGTTCATCAATGGGGGAACCGGTGCTTCCGGCGCGGACGCCAACTCTCCGTATCAATCATCAACGGGGGAAACTGACTGTTGGCGATATCTTGCCAAGGGACAAACTTAAAGTTGGTGTTATCCCTCTTGCCCCCTTCTTCATCCAGCTCATCCGGGGTGTTGTCGCCATCCTGCACCACCAACAGGCCGTAGGGGAAGTCAGGCCCCATATTGACGTTGATGACAGCGCCGCCGTCCGTTTCCTGGGTTCCATCCGTATAAGGGCCGTCGACAATGGCGAACTCTCCCATATAGGGGTTACTCCCCTGCCGATCATAGACGACGTAACGGTCGTCCCCCTGACTGGAGGCCAGCAGATAGCCGGATTTTCCTGGCCCGTAATAGATGGTCAGCCCTTCGACATCCGCTTTCAGATGCTGGCCGCCATGTCCTGGGTCCTGATCCCACAACAGGGTGCAAACGTATTCCTCTTCCTGTTCATCCCACTCTCGTGTATAGGGCACGCCAAAGGACGCCACCACATCCACCAGCTCCGCCGCATCAGGATCATCCATCGGGATGCGCCAGACGCCCACTTGCTCCTGAGCCGCGTATAACACTTGATTGCGCTCATCGATCACCATGCCTTCCACTTGCGGGTCCTGGCCGTCCTCATCCTGACAGGGGGTCCATTCCACATCATCGGACAGCTCAAACTCATCCGGCAGGTCCGTCAGATCATCCACGTCATAGGTCATGAGGCCGTCTTTGGTCATCTTGAACTCAGCGACCGCCAAATCTGTGTCTTCACGCTGACTGATCACCGCGTAGCCGTCTTTGTGCTTTTTCCGTTTGGATACGGCCAAGCCATAGCCCGTACGCTGCTCGTTCACTTCGTCCTGATCATCAGAGAAAATCCAGGGGGCGTCCGGCGAGGTTACATCCGTTAATGGATCGATATCAGCGCTGTGATAATCAGGGTTAATGCGGTAAAAACGCAGCTTGTCGGAACCGCGGTCGATAACCACAGCAAAGTCATTTTCGTGTCTTCTTGCTTTTAAACCATAAACCACATCGACATTGTTGAAGCGTCCGGGCACATCGCCAGCGCTGGGAGGCATCGGCGCATCAATGCGCTGCAGCGTTTGTCCCTGCATGTTCAATACAACGAGGCCGCCCTCTTTTAAGGTAGCGATGACCAGGCTTTTGGCGGGATCTTCAGGGTGCGCCCAAATGGCGGGATCATCCGCGTCGGAGTTGTTACCGGCGTCATCGTCATAAAAGGCTTCCGACTCAAAACGAGCGACAACTTCGGGAGGAGCGGCAAGAACCTGAACAGAGAGTGCGGCGAGTGTAAAAGGCAGTAATTTAGCGAATTTCATTCCTTCAATTTCCTTGTGATTTCTTATCCGTGGCGCACAATGATTTTCCATTGCGCTTAGGAACTTAGACTCTTTTTATTACAATTCAAATCGTCTGTTCTGGTTAAGGCCTTCTGTCGTCGCCCTCCGACGATAATTCACCGCACAGCCCGGTCTTGCGAATCACTTCCAGATCATCCTCCAGAGTTAAGCGCTGCTCCACCCTGGCCAATGCCAGTCGGGAATGCTTTACCGCCATATCGCGCATGGCGCCGTCCGCAAAGTGGGCCAGCGCGTAGAGCGTCTCCTGCAATCGCAAATGGACCATCGGGGCGTCCGCTCCTTCCCTGGCGATCGCCGTAAAGGCGTCGTCAAACATATCCCAAAGAGACAGTTCGGGGACCTGCACGCGGTCAAACTCACAACTATCCTCCACCGTCTTTTTCGCATCGGGCTCCATCCAGAGAACAAACAAACGCCCCATTGCGCCAACAATGTCTCGCGCCGTACCAGGATCATTGACCGCAGGCGACAGCCCGCGGATAGCGATCTCAGACAGCACAGTGAAGCCAAAGCAGGGGTCTTCATCGAACAGACGATTGCGCCCGATCACGAATGCTTCTTCCACAGTTTTGGCGTTAAGCTTTGTGTCGCCGCCATCACCTTGGTCTTTGTTGTCAGGATTGTCGTTATCGCCTCCGAGTATAAAGGCGATGGGTGCGCCGGGGCATACGAAGGCGCCGGGCAGCGCCGCCACCCGAATGTGGATGTCATGTTTTTTAGCGCGAGCTTGCAATTTATCGTACTCGATATG
Source organism: Hahella chejuensis KCTC 2396 (assembly GCF_000012985.1). Classification (NCBI taxonomy): domain Bacteria; kingdom Pseudomonadati; phylum Pseudomonadota; class Gammaproteobacteria; order Oceanospirillales; family Hahellaceae; genus Hahella; species Hahella chejuensis. The sequence continues at coordinate 3,808,286 of NC_007645.1, forward strand.
CTGCACATATCCGACTTGCTGCGTGAAAACCGGCTGACCATCGTCGGAGCTCCCGCTGATTGCAGCGCATCGCATAGTAGGCTGAGAACGCCTGCGTTTGAGGGAGTGCGCCGTAGCTGTCTCTACTTTTTCGATCACTGCGCCCAAACGCCCCAAACGGGCGATGCGATCCACCCAACGCACAAAGGTGACGATCACCAACGCCAATATCGCCAGCGTAATGGCGCACAATACAAAGCGCCCGCTATTGCCGTAGTAGCCATTCATCAGGGCGACCAGCGCGACAATGCTGAAAATAAAGGCGCCAATGAAAGTGGACAGCGCGTTCTGCGAAACATCATCCGCAATCACCAGTGCGAATGTGCGCGGGGTGGCGGTGCTGGCGGCGGACGCATAGGCGGACACCATGGAAGCCACCGCCAGAGTGGCGATGACCAGCATACTGGCGGCGCAGATTTTCAACAGCTCGACCAACGATTCCTTCGACACCTCCGGCGTCCACTGCTCCAAGCCCATCTCAGCCCCAAACGAATCCGCCGCCCTGGACGCCAGCGCCGCGGCAATGGAAAGCAGGCAGACAATTAACGGCTTGACCCAAAGCCGCTCCCTGATGCGGTTGAGAATAAACTCCAGTTTATCGAGCATTCCGTTTCTCTCCTGAGTTCAATTGGCTTAGAGGGTTTCATTCTTAACTGTCGCTATAGTCCGGTTATCAACAAAAAACTTATGAGGCGCGGCAAGTTAACACATGTGCTATCGACGCAAGGGCGACTCGCCTTGCGAGTGCGATAGCTTGAGCCCGGCCGCAATCCACGCAATAATCCCCGGCCCCGTTTTTATACGTTATTTACGCCAGTTTTAGTCACTACGGGGCGGTCATACAGGTAGCTAAGATGTACGATTTATCATTAAAAGTTAAAGGTTTTCAGAATACAGCGTCGACGAAGCACGGCAGTTGCCTTGCGCAATGCGAGACGCTGGCGGGTAAGATTTTTGTGGATACGGATCAGCGTTGCGATCTGTATGCGCTGAACGCCATGCACTATCACTTGCGTTTGCCCAGCAAGCTGATTGTCGACCCCACCATCAGTCAGTTTTTTGATGTCCCGCCCAATTATCAACCTGAGGTGTTTGTGGGCGATATGATGGATTTGAAACGCCATCTCAGCGAAATGACGTCACGTTTCGGCGTCGCAAAACATCATCGCGCCATTTCCGTCAATATGAGCAGCGTCGACCAGTTGCTGACGCTATGGTCTACGGCGACGGTTAAGAAAGGCGGCGATCGTCTGGTGAAGCATGTGGGCTCCGCCAGCGGCAGAATCAGGGCGTATTATTCTTGAATCGCTGACATTGGCTTCATCCCTTCGCTCAGCGCAACAGGGCTATCACAGGGTCTACGGTGAGATGGCGATGAAGGATGGCGCGGCGATCCCATCCGCGCCATCCTTAAACAGCTATAGATCTCAAGAGCGACCTACAAACAGGCAACCTCTACAACTCATATTCCACGATCAGTTTGGGCGCGCGACTGCTTTCTCTGCTTTCAATGTCCACACCGTTGCTGGTTCCGTCGGATGACAACACCAGGCCATTATTCGGCGCGCCGGACAGCCAGCTTTGCACCAGTTCCACACCGGCCGCGCCCAGGTTGACGGACAGGGAGCCGTTGTTGGACGGAGTGAAGGTGGCGACTTTGCCGCTGGAGGTGTCCGCATCGCTCCATTGAGCGGCGCTCTCGCTCCAGTCTCCTTTTGCAGGGTACAGAGAATATGAGCCGCTGGAAGGATCAACGATAGAGAACTCCGCTTTTACGCTGGTGACCCTGGCCTGCGCCGGCAGGTCGCTCAGATTCCAATGCATCAGGACGCGTAATTCCTGACCGCCATCGCTGCCATCCGCTTCCAGACGGCGGGTGTTGCGTCGACGCCCTTGCGAACCGACAGAAACATCCTGATCGGAGGAAAGCGACTTGGAGCCGCGTCCTGACGAATCATCGCCAGACTGGTGGGCGACGATCAGTTTAGCGGCCTGGCCGCCTTCTCTGGAGACGAAATCGACGCCATCGGACGTGCCCATGCTGGCGATAATCAGACCGTTATTGGCTTCTTCGCCCGAAATCCAACCTTGCACCAGGCGACGGCCTTCTTCGTTCAGGCGGATGCTCACGCCGCCCTTGCTCGAGGGAGTGAAAATTCCCACCTTAACCCCAGTCTGTGACGCCGCGCTCCAGTCCGCGCCTTTTTCCGACCAGCCAGTGGAGCCTGCGTAAACGCTGTATTCGCCACTTGAGCTATTGACGACTTGCAGGGCCAGCTCTACAGAATCAACGCTGGCGTCAGCAGGAATCGCGCTCAGGTCCCAGGACAACAGCGCTCTCAGCTCCTGCCCGCCGTCGGAACCATCCGCATAGACATCGTTGCCGTTATTGTAGAAACCATCGCTGCCAACGGTGACATCCTGACCCGCCGCAACAGTGCTGGAACCGCCATCCCCTGGATCGCCCGGGTCGCCGGGATCACTGCCGCCGTCCACCTGCGTGAGGCCATCGCCGGAACGGGTCAGTTTCATGACTTCTCCGACAGTCTGCGGTTTCCACAAGTTGAGACCAGAAGGCAACGCCAATGGATCAGAGTCGCGCTGCGCCTTGGAAAGGCCCGTCACATCGCCCTCCCCGGAAAAACGAGCAGTGCGCACCAGCACCTCGTCGCCGGAAAACTGCACGATTTTCAACTGTGCAAAGCTGTCCTGATCGATGATCCAGTTCGCATAACGATCCGCGGATCTCGTGGGCGCGCCCCAGCTGCCCTCACCCACATACAGCGTGCCGGCGGCCGCCTGCGCATAGCCGCCGTTATCCGGCACAACCGGCCAGGTGTATTTCACCAGATGGCTGTCCGACTCGAACGACAGGTTCATCTTGTAGGTATAAAACGGCTGCGCCCACTCGTACATCTTGTCGTACTTGGACGGCTTTGACGTGGTGCGCGGGAACATAGGCTTGTGATACTGAGTCATGCGCCATGTCACGCCGGAGCCGTCAGAGGCGAGATCCGCCTTCAGCCAGTCCATCTGCTCGCGCCATTCCGCCTCATAGCCGGAATTGCGGAATTCGGTGTTCAGCGTATAGAAACGCGCCTGTCCGCCGCCGATGGTGAAGGCGAAATAGGTGTCCTCCAGCGTACAGGAGCCGTCTTTGTTGGCGTCTACGCCAAAAACCTTACAGATAAAGGTCTGGTCGTTGTCCTCGTGGTTGCCCACTGTAGGAACCAGCGGATACACCCGTTTGTAATCCACGCCGTCGATGACGTCGTTGGAATAGGTTTCGGTCCAGTTATCCAGCCATTCGTCCACTTCGCTGGCGCGGTTATCGTCGGTGAGGTCGCCTCCAAACAGAACGAATTGAGGACGCACTTTGCTGACCAGACGGTTCCCCTGACGACGCGCCGTTGGATTGCTGCGGGAGTCGCCGCCGGCGATGAAGGTCAGGTCCGCCGCGTTATCCTGGGCGGTGGTGAACCAGAATCGATCGCCGCAGCCTTTGCTGTCGCAAGCGCGAAAGTAGTAGTCAGCGCCCGGTTGCAGATCCGACAGACGTACGAAATAGCTGCGCAGACTGCCGTCGAAGGTGTAGCTCTTCTGATAGGCGGTGTTCTCCCAGCTGTTCTCGTCGGTGCTATCGCCCCACAGAAGATAAGGAGAACCGCCGGAGCCCTCGGAGAAGGCGATAATGGCTTCATGGGCGGGATCGTGGTCCCAGACCACGCGAATCTGCGTCGGCGCCGCCAACGCAGTGGACCCGGTCGCCGCCAGGGTTAAACCGGCGATTACGGCGAGAATGGGTTTATCGTTATTCATCGGTTGTAGATTTCTCCAGGTAGTTTTAGACATTGCGACGCACCGGCCTGCCGCAGCCGGATATTCCCCACGTCGCTCCCTTGCTCATCTCCGCTACTGCTCCATGGAAGACACCAGCCTCGCCCACGCTACCGTGCGAGGGGGCAAGGCCTGTTCACTTCCCTGATAAAAATTGAATGTCATGACGCTGAAATCGCCACTGTCTCCATCCCGCACCGTGGACGACCAATAGGGTCCGACGACGGTGCGGGGAAACAAGTAGGCGTTGATCATAGGTTGGCCCGGGTAGGTCTCCCGGTCCTGTAAGGAGCGCAACTCCTCAATGGTAGGTAAGCGCCAGGAGGCGACGCCGCAGTGTCGAACCCGATTCAGGGCCTGGATCAGGTCTTCGGTATCGCAGGGTTCGATGTGGTCGCCGAGGATGCAACTGCCCCTCTCCGCCTCGCCGCGGTCACCCTGCCGCCAGGAAAAGCTGGACTTGTAGTAATGGACATTCTCCTGCCAGCTCTTTACTTCCCAAATCACGTTGTTGCGGGCGTCCGCCACGCAGGCCCATGGGCCAAGTTTAGGCGCGACTTCCGCGCCGTCCGCGTCCAGCTTGCGCCAGCGCGCCAGTTCCGCCTGAATGCGGCGTTGCGCATGTTCGCCGGACGCGCCGGCGTCCTGTCCTCCGTTAACGGTCATGGCCACAATCATCGCCGCCGGGGCCACAATGCTAAGAGCGATTCCCATGATGATCTGAGTGCGCAGTCGCTTGCTCATGGACTCACCCTTAAGCGGAGTGGACGATGATGATAGGCGTGCCGGGTTTGCGCATGATCAAAGGGCGCCACCCACATAAACACGCCGTCTTCGATGGGAATATCAAAAGGAGACCCTGTCTCTCTGGCGCGGGCCAGCTCCAGATACCAGCGCCCGTCGCGCCATTGAGCCCGCCCGCGCACGTCGCCGCGATCGCCTTCGTAATGGCTCATCCAAAGTACGGAAGGCAGACCGTCGCCCACTGGCGTCTCATCACGCTCCGCCGTGTAAGCTCGCGAACCATACCAGGTCATGGCGTTCTCCCCCTTCGTCACGCCAGGACCATCGCGGGGCGTACGCAGTGGCGTCACGCCGCTGGTGCGAAACCACTCCCAGTTCTGGCGCACGCCGCCATCCTCCACCGGATCGGGTTGGTAGCCGGCTTTGTATCGAGGGCAAAACGCACAGGCCGCTTCCGGCTTGCCGAAGTGGTCGTCGTCCAGCACCGCCATATCGCCGCCGCGCACCGCTTTCCAATGCCAGACGTCGCGAATCGACCCGTCTGTCGTGTAATGATAGCCGCGTCCCGAACGACTGGCCGGATACCCCTCCAAAGGACGACCGCCCAGATGAACGCTGTTATCGCCGCCAAAGCCGCCGCCTTTGGACAGCATCACCGCCAGCTTATCCTCGTAATAAACCCGCTCGTCATCTTTCTCGAAGCCCGCATGCAGGGCCTTCCAGCCGGTCTGCGTCTTTTGCAGCGGAAGATGACTGTAATCCGCGTGAGCGTCAGGCCAGCTAATGGAGAAATAGATCGTATAAGGATTCGCCAGCGCCCGGACTTCGACGGGTATGACAGCGTCATAATCGTTGCCCTGGTAGGTGGTCACCGTGACGGGCGCCGCATTCGCCCAGGCGTCTTCGTCCGGCGCCCCATCAATCTGAATACGGACCTTTTCCGCCAGCGGCGCGACCACCAGCGCCTGACTGTCCGCTCCCCCTCCCCACCAAAGCGCGGCGCCCGCCGCACAGGAGAAGACTAATAACCCCAGCCCCTGGGAGAATCTGCGGGGGATAAAGACCGCAGGCAAAAAACGTCCCCCTCGCAACGCCAGTTGCTCCATCAGGTGGGCGACAATCAGAGTGGCCAACAGCAGAGCGCACCAGTAATGGGTGGCCAGCACCCAATCAAGCACGCCTGCGCCAATACCGAGATAAAAGATAACGCCGCTAAGCAGCTGTACCGGCAAAATCAGGTAAAGCGCGCGTATCAGAAAACCTTTGGGGCGGGTTTGCGTCCTATCCGAGCGCTTTTTCAGCCAGGCGAGCGACACAGTAAAGCTTACCGCCAGCCAGCCCAGGGCTGCGCTTAAGTGCCATGAAATCATATCGCCCTGAGGAGCGATGGCGGACCAGTACTCCTGCAATGGCCAGTCGCCGTCCGCCGCCAGGCGCATGCCGCTGGCCAGACTGACAGTAAACAGAGACATCGCACAGAGGTGAAGTAAAACGCGTAGCCAGTGAGAAGGGGGAAAGATCATTGTAGTTTCTGTTGTTATCGGTTTAATTCACTTCGCCCTCCACCTGGAAAGACTTGGGGAGATGCGTGATTAAATATGACTAGCAATTGCGTTACTTCAATATAAATCATTGTCGAATAAGAACTTTTCATCCTAAAACTCGGGTGCGGCCGCGACAATGGCCTTTCCTGCATAGTCCAATGGAGTGAAATCCGCAGGTCAGCCTGCATTGTCGAGCGGCATGCAGCCTAGCGGCCTCCTGTTGCAAGCGCATGACATAGCGCCAGCATGCGACGCGCCTAAGAGTCGGGATCACCAGCGTCGGCACTGAAAACGCGAAAACATAGACTTGTCTGTAAACTGGCGCTGAACGATGGGAGTTGAAGTCGAATGAGTGCGGAGTGAGCGTTCATAAAACATTCCTTATTTCATGAAGACAGGGTATGAAGCACGTGATTGCACGTGCGGGCGCAGGTCCTGCTTAAATTTTAGCCCGCGCGAAATGCAATTCAATCTCATTTACGCGCTTTTCACAACTTGGATCACCACAAGGGGTGAGCAGGCGCACAATTTAATGGTTTTATTAATATGACAATGATATTGGCATGTTGATAATCAGGCGCAGGCCCTGTCGTTGCAGACAAATAGAAGGTTGCGGACAAATAGAAGGAAGCTATTTGTCCGCCTGATTAATAGGCGACTTAGAATCCCAGTCTGGCGCCGGCGCCCAGCAGCGTCGCCACGCCCAGTACGACAAATATCAACGCCGCCACGCCATGCACCACCCGCACCGGCATGCGGTGGGCGATGCGATCTCCAAGCAATACGGCTGGCGCGTTGGCGATCATCATCCCCAGCGTTGTGCCGGCGACCACCCAGAAAAAAGACGAGTACTGCGCCGCCAGAGCGACGGTGGCCACCTGGGTTTTATCCCCCATTTCAGCCAGAAAAAACGCTACGACCGTTGTGCCGAATACGCCCAGTTTTGCGAATTTCGCCTCACTTTCATCGAACTTGTCGGGAACCAGCATCCAGCCGGCCATGGCGATAAAGGAGACTCCCAGCACCCAGCGCAGTATTTCCGGCGTCACCAGAGAGGTTACCCACGCGCCCAGAGCGCCGGCGAAGGCGTGATTGACAATGGTGGCCACGAAAATACCGAGGATGATGGGAACCGGCTTGCGGAATCTGGCGGCGAGAATAAACGCCAGTAATTGGGTTTTGTCGCCAATTTCTGCGAGCGCGACGATGCCGGTGGAAATCAGAAAAGCTTGCATTCGGGAAATCTCCTGGGCCGGATTAACCATATGACTACGCCACGCCCCGGCCCAACCGGTGCGGCATAGTCAAAGGTCTTGCCAAGTTATGGAACCGTTTACGCCATGGCCTGTGGGCCAAGTATGTTGACGCAAACCTCTTCAGGGCGAAGAGAGGCTACTCCCCAGTGACGCCGGGCATACTAATGCAATGCATCCCGTAAATCCAGCGTGCTTTTGTACCCAGCGTAGACGCGCAGCCAAGTCGCCGCCTCTTATCTGGAGCGCTATCGAGGCGGCGTATCCAGGGTTATTCTGGTTTTTTGCGCAAGGTTCCAATCATCCTCTTGACGCTCACTCTCCTTCACCTGTTCTGGAGATATTAATATGGCAATGATATTGGCATGTTAATAGTCAGGCGCATGGATGCGCCTGCGCGGCGGCGAGCCGCGGGTGACAGGGCCTGACCTGTGCAGGCCCTGTCGTTGCAGACAAATAGAAGGAAGCTATTTGTCTGCCTGATTAATAACGCCGGATGTCCCCATACTGGGAAACTGTTGCTGCGTGTTGATAGGGACGCCAGACTGAAGGGTTATATTCCCTGCTTCCAACACATGTCCATAGATGTCCGTGATGCGAAAATCAAAGGGGCCCGTCCCCATGCCGGAACGTTCGACAAAGTAGTTGTAGTCTTCTCTGGCGATCTCCTGATAGGAGCCGGTTGAACCACTTTCCCGGTACGCCAGACTGCTTACGGGATACCGCTGTTCGCGTACTTGCACGGCCGTCCACCACTGGCTCGAACCTTCCATGAAGTACAGCAGCACAGAGGGATAATCGCAGGGAACATAATCCCAGCTGATCGGAATGCGTCCCGCCTCCAATGGCGAAATCTGCGCGAAGGCGGCGTCGGTCAGATCCACGTCTCCCGGGTTGCAGCCGGGACAACTGTCGTCAACGCGCGCCACCACGGACTTGCCGTTATTGCGGTTGGTCACCTTGACGCATCCGCCACAAGCCTGGGAACCGTTATAGTCGGTCTGATTCATCGCTGCAGTGAACATCGCAGGCACGGGAACGCTGCAATGGCCGCCGCCGTTGTAGAAGTAGTAAGTCCCTTCCCCCTCATGCAGCGCGGCGGACGTGTGAGTCGCAGAAACTCGATTTTCCGCATAAGAGGCGCGTACACACAGCAACAACAGGATACTGCCGATAATCAGAAAAGTAAGTTTGCTCATGTGCTTCCTTGTCCTTTGCATTGGCGGTTGTATACCAAGCTTCCATACAGCCTGTGAGAAGCCGATTCGGCCCTTCTCCCCCGCCTCAATTAACAAGTATGCGAACAGCCATTAAGGCGGACTTGCAGGGCCTTCCCACACTCTGACACAGGCGGACCTCCGCTCCCAGCCTCAATAGGAAAATTGGGAAAAGATGGGACCGAATCGTGACATTGTCTATCATAATCAACAGGTTACAGGCATAACCTTATCGGACGATCCATTAGTCCATACGCCCGGTTGTTCCCGCTTCGGTCAAGTTTTACTCTGCCTTGCCATGTTAACTTCAAGGATCGACATGCAGAGTATTCAACAATCCGTAGGGCTTGGCGGCGTCAATAGAAAAGCGGACGTCATCCTCGCGCAAACCCTTCTCAACCGCTACGCCAAAACCCACAGTTCGCGCTTAGTGGTGGACGGCGTCGCAGGCGCCGCCACCGTCTCCGCCATCAAACGTTTTCAGCGGGAAAAAGCCGGTATGAACAAACCTGACGGGCGCATTGACCCAGGCGGGCGCACCTTGGGCGCACTACTGGGAGGCAAGCGTTTGCGTATCGCCTGGGGCGGCCGCACGTCCTCCACGTTCAACGCCAAAGTCATAAAAATCGCCGCCGCGATGGATATGTCGCCGGACTACCTGATGGCCTGCATGGCGTTCGAAACCGGCGAGACCTTCAGCCCCAGCATCACCAACGCCGCCGGCAGCGGCGCTATCGGCCTGATCCAGTTCATGCCCTCCACGGCCAAAGCGTTAGGCACCAGCGTTCAGGCGCTCAAGGGTATGTCGGCGGTGCAGCAGTTGAAATATGTGGAGAAGTATTTCAGCCCCTACCAGGGACGTTTGCAGAACCTGGAAGATGTCTATCTTGCGGTGCTGTATCCCGCCGCGGTGGGCATGAATCCGTCCCAGGCCCTGTTCCGGCGCGGCACGCTGACCTATACCCAGAACAGTGGTTTTGATAAAAACAAAGACGGTATCATTACCCCCGCTGAAATTTCACTGAAAGTCCGCGCGGCTTACGAAAAGGGTCTCACGACGGGCTATATGGGATGAGCTATGACCGCACGCCAACGTATTTTATCGCTTTTTCTGATCACTACCGCCGCCCTGCCGGCGTTCGCCGAAGACTCCGATGACTCAACGCTGATCGTTAACTGGGACGGTCGCTACCGGTATGAGTCCCAACAGGGCGACACCGCCGGAGGCACGCCAATTATCATGATTCATCTGTTGACCGTGGCCAAAGGAGAAACGCCCTGCCGCCTTGAGATCAACGGCTTTCAGACCGCGGAGAACCTGATCTGCGCGACCGAAAAATCCGGCGCGCGCATTGATATTAATTTCGTCTCCCATGCCGGCGGCTCCACGAAAAACAGTTACGGCATAGAGGTATATAAACCTGGAGAAACGCTGTTTTCGCTGGAGCGCAGCGCGCAGGACGGCGACCTCATCACCCACTGGGGGGCGCTGACTCCAGACGGCGTTAAAAGCCAAAGCGGCGCTTACTTCGTAAAAGAAGCGTCGAATGAGTCCCTTTCATCGCCGCAACAAAAACGCTTAGACTTATCGTCTCCAGATAAGCAAAAGAACGAGTCAAGTGAATGATGAAACTATCCAAAAGGACCTTTACCAGCGCACTGCTATCCCTGCTGATCGTCTCCGCTCCCGCCCTGGCCTGCGATGAAGATCACGCCGGGCCGCAAGCCGGAGCGCCAGCCAATATCGAAAGCGTCATCAAGAAATTGCGTAGCGAAGGAGCCATTCCCGAAAACGCTACTTACGCTGAAGCAGAGGAAGCTGCGCGGCAGTATTTGAGAGAAAAAGCGCATGCTTCCGCACAGTCAAAAAAGGCCACTGAAAAAACCAAATCCGGAATCAATTCCGGTCAACCGCAATACGCGCCCGCTCCCTCCCCAAACAACTCCTGACACACACGGCGCGGGCTCCAGGCTCGCGCCGCTCAAAATAAAGATTATTTACCCAAAGTACTGATATTATAGAATTTTTTCTGGTTTACTAAATAGCGCGACCACGTAAGCGCTTGCTTATGAGGCCGTTTAAAAGGAAGCAAGGACGTCTCCGGCGTCCCTCCGTAATGTACGTTATTGGGGACGTTTGACCGCTAAGGACATTCCTTATCGGATCGGCAGGGAAACTATAAAACCAAATGGCTTTTGTGAGCGTCGTCAGTGGCCGTTCAATGGTCGCTCCGGCACTCACTAGGCGTCGCGGGGACTTGGCGTTCACCTGACCGGCGCGGCTTCCGCGTCCGACCGGGCGAACTACTTTTTTATCTCGTTTTGAGATTCGCCGGCAATCCATTTGCCTGCTCTCCCCGCTTGAGCCGAAAAACGGCTTTACACAAAAGGGCAATCAATAAAAAAGGAATTAATCATGCATAAAAGAAGCATACTATCGCTCGCTATATCCGGGCTGCTCGCCTCCGCTTCTGCATTTGCGGCCAGCCAGTCGCATCAGCATGGCGCAGGAGCCTTCGACCCCAGCATCGCAAACGAAGGCCGTCTGATTCAAATGCTGAAGGCCGGCGGCAAAATCTCCGAAGGCGCGACGCTGGAGGAAGCCACCGCCAAGTTGCAAGACTGGTTAAAAGAACGCAGGGCCCACGAACTGCAACGCGCTCAGATGCAGGCCACCACTTCCGCTACCGCGGCGGCGCTTGCCGAAGAACCTCGTCGCGCACATGGCGCCCATCTGAAAGACCAAAGATGGCGCGAGTTGGACAACCGCAAGCTGTTCCCCGATAACCTGCAACTGGAAGAATGGACCGAAGGCGCCCGCAAGGCCAAAGTGCTCGCCATTCTGATGGAATTCCCGGACTTCCCGCACAACTCCATTCAACCTGGCGAAACGGATATGTACTACGAGGACTACAACCGGGAGCATTTCCAGGACCTGTTGTTCTCCGGCTCCGGTTACGAAGGGCCCAATGGCGAAAACCTGATCTCCATGCGTCAGTATTATGAAGCGCAGTCCGGCGCCAGCTACTCTGTAGAAGGCAACGTTGCGGGCTGGTATATGGCGCAGAAACCTGCTGCGTTTTACGGCAACAACGTAGACGGCGACGCCCGCGCGCTGATCCGTGAAGCCCTTTTGGCCGCGGCGGCGGACCCCAGTGTGGATCTGAGCGACTATGACATCGAAGACCGTTACGACCTGGACGGCGACGGCGACTACTGGGAGCCGGACGGTCTGGTTGACCACGTGATGGTGTTCCACTCCGCAGTGGGTGAGGAAGCCGGCGGCGGACAGCTGGGCGAAGACGCCATCTGGGCGCACCGTTGGAACCTGGGCCAGATTTTCCCGATCGAAGGCACCACTTCCGAATCCGACAACTGGGGCGGCCTGATGGCGGCGTATGACTACACCATACAGCCAATCTCCGCCGCAGCGGGCGTGTGCGCGCACGAATACGGTCACGACCTGGGTCTGCCGGACGAGTACGACACCCAGTACACCGGTAAAGGCGAACCTGTTTCTTACTGGTCCATCATGTCCAGCGGCTCATGGGCAGGTAAGATTCCGGGCACCGAACCTACCGGTTTCAGCGCCTACGCCAAAGAGAAGCTGCAAGGCATCTGGGGCGGCAACTGGCAGCACGGCGCCACGCTGTCCATCGACGAACTGGACCGCAAAGGCGAAGTCCTGTTGCTGGACGAAGCGGTGAGCAAAGGAACCAACAACGATGTCATCCGCATCGACCTGCCGAAGAAAAAGCGCGTGATCACCACGCCAGCCAGCGGTCAGTACGCGTACTTCGGCGGTAAAGCCAACGACCTGCACACCAGCATGTCCTATGATCTGGACCTTTCGTCCGCCACCTCCGCGAAACTGGCGTTCAAGACCTGGTACGACATCGAAGCGGATTGGGATTACGGCTACGTGATGGTGGAAAGCGAGTCTGGCAAAGTCAGCCTGCCCGCGACAATCACCACTAACACCAATCCCAATGGCAACAACCTGGGCAACGGCATCACCGGCGCGTCCGACGGTTGGGTGGACGCTGAATTCGATCTGTCCGCTTACGCGGGTCAAACCGTTAAAGTCAGCATCGAGTACTTCACCGACTCCGGCACGCTGAACCCAGGCATGTACGTGGATGATATCGCCCTGTCCGTAGACGGAGCGGTGGTCGCCAGCGACAACGCGGATTCCGCGCCAGTGTTCACTTTGGACGGCTTCACCGCCGACGAAGGCTTCACGGTGTCTGATCGCTATTACCTGATGGAATGGCGTACACACAACGGCGTTGACATCGGCCTGGAGCGCCTAAACGTGTCCGGTCAGTTGATGTCCTTCAACCAAGGTCTGGTGGTTTGGTTCGTGGATGATTCCTGGGATAACAACCACGTTGGCGTGCATCCCGGCGAAGGTTTCCTGGGCGTTGTCGACGCCGACCAGAGAGTGGTTAAGTGGGAAGACGGCAGCGTCGCATCCACCAAGTTCCAGTTGCACGACGCGGCGTTCAACGTGATCGCCTCCGAACGCCTGAAGCTGGACCTGACCGATGTGGACTCCGTAGGCTCCACACTGAAAGACCAGAACCGTCGCCCCTATCCGCGTTTCATCGACCGTCTCAACTACATGAGCGACGAGATTCCTGATGCGGGTCGCAACATTCCGGAATTCGGCCTCAACGTTCTGGTGCTGTCACAAAGCGCCGACGGCAAAGTAGGCAAAGTTCTGGTCAGAAACACTTCCCGATAGTCACCCTTACGACTATTCGCTAAGCGCCCTGCGGGGCGCTTTTTTTATACGCCGCGTCCCGCATTTTTTTCGAAGAGCCGCCTACATGGAACACGCGATTTCCCAATCTGAATCAGATAGCTATCCGGTGCTTGATTCCCTCTTTTCAGGGTCGTAAGATCAGCGTTCGATCATATCAACGATTTGCAAACATGACCCAACCTCTGGACATCGCCAAGACCGCCTGCGCATCCAACCTGGATGTCGGCTTTGGCGTCCGTGACGTTTTCATGTTTTGCTTCACTCCTCCACCCCGTCGCCTTCAGGCTGGCGCGCCACCGCCGCCCGCTTTCCACTGAAATAATCTTCACGCCTTCCACCTGATGTCAGCATAGCGCTGACGTGGCCGGCATTTATTTTTCCCTGCGACGGGCAACCCAATATGTCTACAAACAAAACGACGTTACTGTCTTATTCCGCAACGGCGCTTTTCGTGCTGCTTTGGAGCAGCGGCGCTATCTTTTCCAAAATAGGTCTGGAGTCCGCCTCCGCTTTCGCCTTTCTTCTGCTTCGCTTCGCCATCGCTTTTGTAGTGGTGTTGAGTATCGCCCTGAGTCATGGCCTCTGGCTGCCGACACCGGGAACACGGGTCCGCGCGGCGGTCACCGGCTTGCTCATGATCGGCGGGTATTCCATCTGCTACTTCAAGGCGCTGGAGCATGGCGTTACCCCGGGAGTGCTCGCCACCGTGCTCGGCGTGCAGCCTATCCTGACCTTGCTGGCGACAGAGTCCGCCTTTTCCCTGCAACGTCTCTCGGGACTCTTTCTGGCGTTATCGGGATTGGTGCTGGTGGTGTACCACAGTATCGGACTGGCGCAGATTTCCGCCACCGGCGTGGTGTTCGCCCTGGCCGCCCTGGGTTCGATCACCACCGGGGCCATTCTGCAAAAAGGCGTGAAGCAGTCACCTGTCGCGGTCCTGCCGCTGCAGTACGCCATGACGCTGCTACTGTGCCTTGCGTTCACGCCTTACGAGCCTTTGACAGTGGAATTCAGTCTGCGCTTTGGCGTGGCGCTGGTATGGCTGGGGGTCGTTATTTCGGTGGTCGCCACGCTATTGTTGTACAGGCTTATTCAGGCCGGAAATCTGGTGAATGTCACCAGCCTCTTCTACCTGGTTCCCGGCGTAACCGCCGTTATGGACTACCTGTTTCTGGGCAACCAGATGTCGCTTCTGAGTTTGCTTGGCATGGCGGCCATTCTGTTCGGTTTGACGTTGATTTCCCGGACTCGTCAAGTCGAGCCAGTCGACGCCAGGATAATTCCAGTCACCGATAAATAGCTCTCAGCAGCGGATAGCGCTCCATTTGGGGCGCTTCTTCAAATGGAAAGCGCGAACGGAGCGTCAGCCTCGCACCGGATCGTGGTGTTTCAACAGTTCATCCAACGTCAGCAGATAACTGTCCACAAAGGTCGCCATGAAATATTCCACTTCCGGCATCTGCAGCGCACGGATGCGCGCCTCCACGTCCGCCTTGGCGTCGTCAAACTCCTTGTTGCCGGCGGCCACTTCCATCTGACACTTGAGATAAGCGCTGATCAGATCAGCCGCTTTGACGAACTTCACGGCGGCGGCGTCAAACTTGTCATGCAACAGTAAAGGCTCAAAGGGGTTCTGCAGCTCGTCCGGCAAGGTGGACAATACTTCCTTCTCCGCCTCCCGCTCGATGGCGTGATAGGCGTGCTTGATGGCTTCAGAGTGATATTTGATAGGACTGGGCATGTCTCCGGTGATGATTTCCGAGACATCGTGATACAGGGCGGCGACCGCCAGCACGTTAGGGTCGACATCGCCGTTGAACTTGCGATTGCTGATCAGCCCCAGTACATGGGCGATGGTGGCCACCTGCCAGCTGTGCTCCATGACATTCTCCTCCACCACATTCCTTTTCAGCCCCCAACGTTTGATCCAGCGCAGGCGTTCAAGGTAAGCGAAGAATTTACTGGTCATAGGCAGGTCTCCTGAGGCAATGTCGGCGGCCGGTGATAAAAGCGAATTATAACCGTCCGCCGTCGTCTACGCCCAGACGCCTTCAGGCTTTCGCAGCGGCTTCATGATCGTGACGCAGCTCTTTTCTGGCGTGACGCAGCACTTGAACCGCAGCGCTTAGCGCCAGACAGGCCATAATGCCGGCGACGATCAGGTCAGGCCAGGCGCTTCCTGATCCGAACACCCCCAGGGCGGCGAGCATAACAGCGATATTGCCCAACGCGTCGTTCCGGGTGCACAGCCATACACTGCGCATATTGCTATCGCCCTCGCGATAAGCGTACAGCATGGCGGCCACCCCCAGGTTAGCGGCCAGGGCCAACGCGCCGATAACACCCATAGTCAGGGCTTCCGGCAAGGTTCCCGTCATGGCGCTCCATACCGTCGAGCCCAGCACCCACACGCCAAAAGCGCCCATGGAAGCGGCCTTCAGTAATGACGCCTTCGCCCGTATGGCCAGTCCCATGCCCAACACCCAGAGACTGATGCCGTAGTTGGCCGCATCTCCCAGGAAGTCCAGTGAGTCCGCCAGCAATGATACCGAGTCGGCCTGCAACCCGGACAATAACTCCACCGCGAACATGCCGCCGTTGATCAACAGGGCCCAAAACAGGATTTTGCGATAACGCCCGTCGACTTTCGGTTTTTCTTCATGCTCATGGTGACAGCAATGCATACCCATTCGTTGTTCTCCTTACATTTGGATATGCTCAGGTTAAAGTCTGGAGTCGCTACAGGGTCAAGCGTCCAGTAGAAAAAATTACGCCCCTTCAGGAATGGGGCGTTTCCCCGTGACAAGGGCACTCGCCTTCTGCCGGATCGTGATTCAATCCTGTCAGAATGCCGCACTCGGAAGCGCGATTGTGAATGCGGCACTTATCGCGCAGGGATTGCAGCTGCTCCCTGAGTTTCTCCAGGTCGGAAATTTTCTGCTCCAGCGCCAGCAGATGGGAATCCACCAGATCATTGACCTCGCCGCAGTCCAGAGAGGGGTGATCGCGAAAATACAACAGAGATTTGATTTCGTTGAGGGACATGTCCAAAGAGCGGCAATGGCGAATGAAGTTCAAGCGCTCCAAATGACTACGCCCGTATTCACGATAACCAGAGGCGCTGCGCGGCGGCGCCGGCAGCAGGCCTATTTTTTCGTAATAACGGACGGTTTCCGCATCGCAGTTCGTCGCTTTCGCCAACACGCTGATTCGCATGATTTCCCCTTGCTCACTATCGCCGCTGATAAAGGCGGAAAGCAGCGCTATCGGGTGACCATATAAATGCGCGTCTTGCCGCCTTCCGTCTTCTGATAATACAGTTCAGAGCCGTCGCCGGAAATGGACGGCGCTTCCGCCATCACATCCCCCACTCCTGTGACCTCCACCGGAGAGTCGAACGGTTGACTGGTGGAGCCCCGCACCGCTCGCATGATCAAAGCGCGATCGCGATTGTTGGCGCGGTCCGCCAACAGGATACGGGTAAAGAACAACTCCAGTCCATCCGACGAAATCGCAGGACTGTATTCGATATCCCGGGTGTTAACGTTCTCCATCACCCGTTCCACTTCACTCTGATCATAATAGTAAGTGGCGCCGCCACGGTGGGTGGCGAAATGGATATCCGCCCGCAGCAGTTGTCCGTTCATGAAACCGCCCGCGCCCCAGGCCGCCTCAGTGAAATACAGCACACGGCTGTCCGGGCTGACTTCCGGCCCCATATTGCCCTGGAATTTGCGGGCGAACGCATTCGCCTTACGCGGCGGCAGACCATCGATAGCGCGCACGGAAGAGAGCTTGCCGCCGGAGAAGCGACCGCTGCGCACCATGGATTCCACCCCCGTGTCGGAGAACACCAGATTGTTGTCCACGTCGATGGCGGGCGCGCCCTGGATATACTTTTCATCTTCGCCGCCCAGACTGATCTGGCCGCTATAAGCCCATCCGCCGTTGGCGCCGCGCTCGGCGTAGTGCAGCAGGCGTTGGTTATTATCCACGCCGCCATTAAAAAACAGAGTTTTACCGTTGCGGGAAATGTAGGGCTCTTCCTGGTTCATGGGCGAACCGTCAGGTCCGTTGGGGATACCGGAAATCGTCACCTGCACAGGGTTTCCGAAATCAGCCGCCTGGGTGAACCCAGCGGCGGAGGCCAGCGTCAATATACAGGCGGTCAAAACTTTATATCGCATATGCATTCTCTGTATGGTCTTTCGTTTTTCTACTCCCTACAGTGAACATCCCTGATAGTTGTTCTAGTTTTTCCCACAGCTTTTCCCATTCTGCCGGGCCTTGAGGGCAAATAAACCAACCTCCGTCACAAAAGAAACGAAAACCAGTTCACGTAATGCGCCGCCCCAAACCAGCGGGCGTCCAGGGAGGAAGCCGGTAAGGCCACCAGTTATGCAAAAATTACGCCCCGATTACTGCTTTAAATACAGCACGTAATAACGCAATTTTCAAGTTATCTGGCGCCACAGAGCGTAAAGAAGTGCACTAAATTGGTGTTTTGGCGAAGGTGGCGCGCACCATTTTTGCACACCCTAATAACCAGGCGAGTGCGCGCATCCATTTAGGCCTGGCGTTAAGAGGTCGGACCGGCGGTTAGCGCAACCGCTTCATCCCGCGGATTCTTCGGATAATATTTTTCCGGCAGGCGCTCAATATGAGAAAAGAATTTGGTGTCTTTGTAGGGCATCTTCATGAAACCTGACACGCCCAATCCTTTGATCAGGGGAATGGCGGCGATGATTGCGTCCAGGCAATAACGGAACTCCTGCTCCCTGGATGGGTCCAGCAGACGATAGTAGCTATGGATCTTTAAGTGAGTGGGCAAGCTCTCGAAAATGATGAGGCCGGTATGATGTATATTATTAAGAAGCTCAAGTATCTCCATGATTTCTATAGGAAGAACCAGAAACTCTTCCGGGTCTGGACCGTCTTCAAAATAGGAGTGCACCCTGGTTTGATCCTCCAGATCCGGGGTGGCGCTCACCTCATAACCCAGACTCAACCCTGGCTCTGGAATAAAGGGTTTCTCCGGCCCTTCACGATCCACGTGTAAGGTATCGCGAGCATTGAACAGACAGCTTTTGAACACCCCCTGCCGATGAATCGCCCGCGCCAGATTCACCATATTGTTCACTGCGGCGACAAACGCCGGCTTTAAATCCGGGTCGCGCAGGTTAAGACTGGTGTCGATATACACTCCTTCCTTCTCCCAGCGCACCGCCAGCCCGCCCACCACAGGGTAGCGGCCAAGACGGCTAACCGCGGCGATAAACGCCTTTTCCGTCTCTCCCATGCCTTGCATGAAGTTCTTGTAGTAGCGATCCAATTGCACATCATTGATTTCTTTCAGCTCTTCCTTGACGCCCTCCTCCCGCAGGAAGGACTTACGCGAGCTGTACACCACAGTATCGATGCCGCGCTTCTGTGGGCGCACCCAGACCGGGGCCAGCGGCGTCTCCTGGACCGGCGGCAGATCCAGCATGACCAAACGCGCCATATGTCGCAGAAAATAATCGCCCGCCTTGGCGCGCACGGTGGGATCATCGTCCATCATGGCGTCCAACATGCGGGCGAATTCCGCCGGCAGCCCCAGAGATACTGCGGGCAAAGCGCGGTGGCCAAAACGGCAGGACTGCCCGGAAGCGAGGGCGTATAAGGTTCCCGCCACGCCCTGCTCGTCGAAACGAGGCGACGACAGGCCGCCATTGAGCTGCTCGTCGCCGATGAAGTAGACGTCCCCCAGACGCGCATTGGTCTGTTGCAGGTCACTGGACATCAGCTCCATGACATTGGCGGAGACGTATTGATTGTTCTCATCCAGTTGCGCAAAGACGGCGGAACCCCAATCGATCAGCGCCACCTGCTCGGTATCCGGGTTGTACACCAGATTGGAAGGCTTGATGTCGCCATGCACCAGAGGACGCCCGGCAGGTCCTTTATCAGAGCGGAGATTTCTTAATATATCAGCAAGTTGCGCGGCAATCTTAACAACCAGTCTAGGCGGCATACGCCCCACTTTGAGGGAATATTGTTCAAGATCCACTCCCGGCGCCCGCTCCATCACCAGAATGGATTGCCGACGAATGCGCTGAAAGGCGATCAGGCTGGGCACTCTGGGGTGCTCCACCAGACCCAGCATAAACGCCTCTTCTTCCAGGCGATCCTGCAAATGCTGGGGCAAAGTAATGCGGGAAAATTTGAAAACGTATTGTTCGCCGCCAGCGGTGACGCCTGCGAACACAAAACCGTAGGCGCCCTTGCCCACCATTTCTATATCACGATAGCCAAGCTGCTCAAGCTGGACCTTGCACAAGGCGACCCAGTCCTTGAGCTTCTTGGCGTCATTGTGACTGAGCAGGTAGATCGACTGCTCTTCCGGAATATAGAACTGTTGTAGCTTAGGCGCGCCGGTCATTCACTCTCGCAGGGTTATCAGCTCAGATGCAGCAACATCGAGGTTGGGTCCTGCAGATAAGATTTCCACATATTGCTGAAGCGGGCAATGGTTCCGCCATCAATGATGCGGTGATCGCCGGACCAACTGATGTTCATGATCGAGCGCGCCACTACCGAGCCGTCGCTATCGAACCTGGGCACAGTCTGGGTTTTACCCAGCGCCACAATCGCCACTTCCGGCAGGTTAATGATTGGCGACGCGTACGTGCCGCCCAACGCGCCGATATTCGAGATGCTGATGGTTCCGCCTTTGAGGTCTTCCTGACGCACGGAGCCGTCCCGCGCCGCATGGGTCAGGCGCTCCACTTCCCGCGCAATGTCGAGAATGCTGCGACTTTCCACATGCTTGACGTTGGGCACCAGCAGACCGACTTTGGAGTCCACCGCCATACCGATGTTGCAATGCGGCAGATAATGAATCTCCGTGCAGTCGTCATTGACCCGGCTGTTCATGATCGGATATTTCAGCAGCGCCATCGCCATGGCTTTCATGATGAAAGGCATCAGCGTCAGACGCACGCCGGCTTTCTCCGCCTCTGGCTTGAGCTGCTCGCGCAAAGCCAGTAATGCGGTGACGTCAACTTCATCGCCAAAGGTGAACTGGGGAATGGTCGTGGCGGCTTCCACCATGCGTTTGGCCATGACCGCACGCACGCCGCGAATCGGCTCCACCCGCACTTCGCCGACGCTGGCGGGCGTTTCCGGAGCTTTACTTGGCGCCGGAGCGGCGTCAGCCTGCAGGGATTTCCGATACTTATGAATATCATCCTTCAGCACCCGCCCATGCTTGCCGGAGCCCGGTACGCGATTCAGGTCCAGAGAAAGCTCTCTGGCCAGACGGCGCACCGCCGGGCTGGCGGGCACTTTGACGCGCCCTGAAACTTGCGCCGGAGGCGGCGAAGACGCCGCCAGACAGGCTGACCTGGAGGCGTCTTCGCCGTTGACCTTGGCGGTCGTCGCAACAGGCGCTGCGCCGTCCGCTTCAAAGGAGAACAGCGGCGTATGCACTCTGGCGATTTCGCCTTTGCCGTAGTGAAGTTTAACGATACGACCAGCGCGGGGGGCGGGAATTTCAACCACCGCCTTGTCAGTCATGACGTCGACGACAGGCTGGTCTTCTTCCACATGGTCGCCTTCCGCTACCCGCCACTCGACAATCTCACACTCTACAATACCTTCGCCGATATCCGGCAGGATGAAGTCGTCCCCGCTTTTCCCGGCAGGCCGGGACGTTGGAGCCGGTTTTTGCTCCGGCGCAGGCTTGCTGTCCGCTTGTTTGACCGCCGCCCCCTGCGCAGGTTCCTCGTTGACCGCTTTCGCAGCCCCCGCCATGTCCACCGCAAACAAAGGGGAATGCACTTTGGCGGTGTCGCCCTCGCGGTAATACAATTTGGCGACGCGGCCGCTATTGGGCGCGGGAATCTCCACCAGAGCCTTGTCAGTCATTACCTCCGCCACAGGCTGGTCTTCCTGTACGAAGTCCCCTTCCTGCACCAGCCATTTGACCAGCTCACACTCAACAATGCCCTCGCCAATATCGGGCAAAATAAAATCAGTCACCATCTTCGCCCCCCCTTAAAAGTTCACGCTCTGTTTAATCGCTTCATAGATCTTCAGGTGATCCGGCAGATACTCTTTCTCCAGCACCAGCGGGAAAGGCGTATCCAACCCGGTCACCCTGGCGATGGGCGATTCCAGATAAAGGAAGCAGCGCTCCTGAATGGTGGCGGCGATTTCGCCGGCGAAGCCGCCGGTCAAAGGCGCTTCGTGGGAGATAACCAAGCGTCCGGTTTTCAGCACCGAATTGGCGACAGTGTCCACGTCCCAGGGCAGAATGGTTCTTAAATCGATAATTTCGCAGGAAATGCCGTCTTTTTCCGCCATTTCCGCTGCTTTTTCGATGTATTCCATTTGCGCGCCCCAGGCCAGCAGAGTGATGTCGGAACCTTCCTTCAACACTTCCGCCTTGCCCAGCGGCAACTCATAATCTTCCTCGGGCACTTCGCCCACAGAGGCGCGATAAATGCGTTTGGGCTCGAAAAACACCACCGGGTTAGCGTCGCGAATGGAACTGAGCAGCAGCCCCTTCGCCTGATAGGGGTTGCGCGGAACCACGATTTTCAGACCGGGAGTGTGCGCAAAATAGGCTTCCGGCGACTGCGAGTGATAATGTCCGCCGGAAATGCCGCCGCCATAGGGCGTACGAATAGTCAGACCGCCGACATCAAACAGGTTGCCGGAGCGATAGCGGTACTTGGCGGACTCATTCACAATCTGGTCGAAAGCGGGAAAGATGTAATCCGCAAACTGGATTTCCGCCACCGCCATATGGCCCTGGGCCGCCAGGCCGTTGGCGAAGCCGATAATGCCCTGTTCCACCAGCGGCGTGTTGAAACAGCGGGCGCGACCGTACTTCTCCTGAAGATGACTGGTGGCGCGGAAAACACCGCCAAAAACACCGACATCTTCGCCGAAACAGATTACTTTCTCATTCTCCGCCATCGCTATATCGAGGGCGTTGTTGATCGCCTGTAACAGATTCATCTTAGCCATGCGTCATTCTCCCCGCGCTCTTGGGATACGCGTCCGGATACTTGCGGACATGCATCTTGAGTTTTTCTAATTGTTCATGCAGTTGCGGGGTCACTTCGTCGTAGACATCCGTCACCAGCGACTCCACCGGCGGCGGAGGCCGCTTCTCGGCTTTCTTCATGGCGTCCAGCACTTCCTGACGCATGCTGTCCTGAAGTTGCTTTTCTTCGTCTTCGCTCCACCATTTTTTCTTGATCAGCCAGTTGCGCATGCGCGCGATAGGGTCTTTGGCGCGCCAGACGTCTTCTTCTTTCTTGCTGCGATAGCCGGATGGGTCGTCGGAGGAGGAGTGGGCGGCCAGACGGTAGGTCATGGCTTCGATCAACACGGGCTCGTTTTCTTCGACGGCGATCTTGCGTGCGGCCAGGGTCGCCAGATACACCGCCAGCACGTCGTTGCCGTCTACGCGAATGGCGCGCATGCTGTAGCCTAACGCCCGCGGCGCGATGCCGTCCGCGGCGAACTGCTCGCTGGAAGGCGTGGAAATAGCGTAGCCGTTGTTGCGGCAGAGGAAGATAACCGGCACTTTGTGTACGGAGGCCATATTCAGGGCGGCGTGAAAGTCCCCTTCAGAGGCGGCGCCTTCGCCGAATACGGTCACGGTGCAGAGCCCCTTGCCTTCCAGTTTCTGGCCGTAGGCGTAACCGGCGGCCTGAGGAATCTGGGTGGCCAGAGGCGAAGAAATCGTCATGTAATTGAGTTTGGCGGAGCCGTAGTGAATCGGCATTTGCCGGCCTTTGCCATAATCCAGCTCGTTGCCGAACAGCTGGTTCATGAACTCGTCCACCGAGAATCCGCGATAGGCCAAAGCGCCCTGCTCCCGGTATTGAGCCATGATCATGTCCCGATCATCCAACGCCGCAGCGAAGCCGACAACCGTGCCTTCTTCGCCGGTGGACTGCAGGTAAAAACTGAGACGCCCCTGACGCTGGGCGGCCAGCATGCGTTCATCCAGCACGCGGGTGAACACCATGGTGCGGTAGATCTTCAGGGCTTCTTCCTGATCCATCTCCGGCAGCTTAGCCCCTTTATAGGTCGCGCCATCCTGTTTCAGGACCTGAAAGATGGGAAACTTAAATTCATTTCCCTGAATGAATTCAGGTTTATGAATAACTTCTATTGTTTTTGTTGTTTGACTCATAGGGTCCTCTTCCTGGATACGTTCGGAGGCAAGGCGGGCCCCTTTTGAAGGCTCCGCTCCACTTTCTACTGTAGACGGTAATCCACCCTGAGGATAATAGACTTTAGTGACGTTGACGTAAACGTCAGCATTGAAAAAAGATGCCGACTGTTCAATCCAGTGACTACAGAGTTTTGTGCGGCACGAAATTGCTCGATATATCTGCTTTCGTAAGCAATTGAAAGCCCCCTCCTGCGTGATCAGAGGAGCTCAGGAGACAAAACCCATGTCGTCCAATAAAAGAAGTCTCTCGGCTTCCGGGCATCAATCGCAAGAAATAACCCAACAGCCGAGCGAGTGTTATGTAGGGGGTATAGTTAGATATCTGAATCCGTGATTACAACTATCGTGTCAAAACAAACGGAATCGGTTAATACGCTTGAGCTGATAACGACTGACGATTATGGAAAGGTTTCATCAACCCTTCCATTCCTGGTTGCCTTTGCCAAAGGCAGTAGACACAAATCCTGGTACATGCCGGGCATACGCGCTGAACTTGCCCGCACTTTCCTTGGCTAATACGTAACCAGACACACCAAAAAAAACCGCAGCCAAAATACTACTGGCGGAGGAGAACATTTCATAGCTTTTTTCAAGCACTGTGTAGCCCGCAGCCCCGGCCACTCCAGAGATAACAGACTTTGCCGCAAGTTTTTCCATTTCCGCGATAAATGCTTGACGAGCGTCTTTGTTACCTAAAATATCAGTAGGATTAACCTGAACGCCAGCATAGTGTAATCCCACTTTTTCACACAGGTCTTTCAACGCTTTTTCCGTGGTGTTTTTCCCTCGTGGGTTGGAAAAATACACAATCTGATTTTCCAACTTATTCCCAGCGGCAATTACATTATTGGCAAGAGGGTTACTTTGAATAGTCTCCAGGGCTTTTACAAAAGAGCCCGCCCCTTCGCCATGAATCAGCCAGCGAATATTCGCGTTTTTCATTTGCGCATTCTGAATCAGGGACACTATGTTTTTTACATACTGCTGGTTGTTGAAATCATTATTCAGCCAGACCAGAGAGAAGTGATTACTCGACTGTTTGACTGTGTTTGGACTGAAGGCTACGGAATAGGCGTTGGCGATATGGACAAAGATCTTTTGTCCTGCTTCCTCTTTGTTTGCAAACTTACCCGGCACCGCCGCCATATGTGCGCCGCTCCACTGATGGCTAAGTTCCATCACCGTCTGTGGTTTATTGTCTGTTTCCCAATCTTTTTCCGCCTGATTCCAACCAACTTGGTAAAGCCCAGGAGTATTGCTGGTAGCCGGCTCAAGGCCTTTTTCGTCGACACACAACCACAACACTTTGACATCACCATTTGGCTCAATACTGTATTGCAACCGCATAGCCCCGAAGTCTTGTTGTTTCATCCCGCCGGTCTGGGCGCCGGGAGTCAGCGCCAGCGTATAGATAGCCCTGTACATACTGGTCATGTAAAAGTTCCCGGAGTGCTGACGCTTAATCCTCAGCCAGTTGTCATAATTCCGCTTATTGATCAGCACATTGCGCTGCACATTGGGATCTTCTTCTTTAGTGATAATCGCAGGCCATTGTGGGTCCTTAAGAGACACGGCTTTCTCCTCGTTTAAGTTCGTTATTTAGATGGTTTCCGGTGAGCAAATATACTTAGGGGACAAAAGACGGCGGAGAGGAACCGGGTTTAAGAATCACCACACGGGGTTCGCCTATGCCGGACTCTCCATACCGCCATTCCGGGTACACCCAGTTTTCCGGCTCCCGTTGGAGTGAAATGCGGGCACCGGGCCAGCGGTGTCGGGCCTGTTCCTGCTGGGCTCGGGCCGAGGGACTAAGTTTCAACTCGATATGGTGGCAGACCTTGTCCCGCAGGACATTCAGATGTCGGATGGCGTATTCCACGGGGGCATAGCCGTTGTTATGGAACATCAGACGAAGGTAATGGCGGTCGTCCAGGGGGGTCACGGCGTAACTAGAGTATTGGGCCCGCATAAAGTCCTCCTCTTCAATCAGCTCTCCCAGGTTTTTATGTACTTCATAGTGCACCCATAAGCTATCGCCCGACTGACGCACCACCCAATTCACTGGTGCGATCCTTTCACCTCTGGCTGGAGTATTCGGCCCCATTTGATAAATTAAGTGTATTAGCGCCTGCTCCAGATGATGAGGGTTAAAACAACTCATCCCTTCCGGCAGGCAGTTAACCCGCTCCACTACCGCAATGAAGGTCGTATAACCCAGACGCCTCAAGCGCCAGAACGGACCGTAATAATCCCAGTTTCGCTTAATAAACACAGTACTGGAAAAGGGGTCATCAAGGGTGCTGTCACGGTACAGCGCCGGGTCATAAATATTGACCTGGGGAATCGGTGCTTGTACGTCCTCAAATCCATCAGAATCGTGATGAGGCGGTAGTTGCAAGCACAGTTTGGTACCGCTTAAGTCAATTTCGATGGTTTCCGGTCTGTTCAGGCCCGGAATGTAGGGATGTCTACGGGAGGCGAATAAGCGTTTTAGCATAGAATATTTGACGTTAATCCTTTTCTCCCCTGTCAGCATAAACGACAGGAGGCTACTCACTATAATGAAGGGTATTGCAAATACTAGAGACAGGCCCTAGTAGGGTCAATCGTCCATATTACTTATGTTTTATTGGTCGTGGGCCAGCACGCAGATATCCAAGTTCATGCTGGTGACGCAAAAATCCTAGAGGGTGAACGTGCGCCCCTAGTCCAAGTTCATCTCCCAGATGATTTCCGGTGAGCAAATGTATTTAGAGATCAAAAGGCGGCGGCGCCGAACCAGGTTTAAGAATCACGACGAGAGGCTCATTCAATCCAGATTCACCATACCGCCATTCTGGATACACCCAATTTTCCGGCTCTCGTTGGGGTGAAATGCGGGCATCGGGCCAGCATCGCTGGGCTCGATCCATTTGCGCTTGGGCAGATGGGCTGAGTTGCAACACAATATTACGACAAACTTTGTCCCGCAGGGTGTTCATATTATAGATAGCCTGCCCCACTGGAACGTAACCATGATTATGAAACATCAGGCGCAGATAATAACGATCATCCAAGGGGGTCACTGCGTAGCTGGAATAACTGGCTGCGCTGGAAGGGTTAGGTGCATGAATTCTGGCCAAGTCTTGGTGTACTTCGAAGAAAGTCCATTGCGTTTCACCAGCTGCTCGAACCACCCAATTAACCGGTGCGAGTCTCACCCCAGGTAGAGGGTCGTTAGGCCCCATCTCATAAATCAAGTGTATTAGAGCTTGTTCCAGATGATGAGGATTAAAGCAACTCATCCCTTCCGGCAAGCAGTTAACCTGTTCCACCACTGCAATAAAGGTGGTGGAGGCCACTGGCTGCATGCGCCATATTGGGCCGTAATACTCCCAACCCCGCTTAATGAAGACAGAGCTCGAAAACGGATCTTCAGGTGTACTGTCACGATAGATTGACTGGTCATAAATATTGACTTTAGGTATCGGGGTTTGCATTGCTTCAAACCCCTCATAATCGTGATGGGGCGGCAGTTGCAAGCACAGTTTGGCGCCGCTTAAATCAATTTCAATTCTTTCCGGTTTGTTCAAGCCAGGAATGTATGGATGTCTACGGGAGGCGAATAAGCGCTTTAACATGGGTTACTTGGCGTTTTGTCAGCGTAAAACGAATAAAGACTACTAAATGTTGAAATCAGGGATACTAGAGATGAGGTACAGCAGGGTCAATCGGTCGTTTTATTAGTGGAATGCGCTTAATCCCTGAGAGCTTCGCCTTGAGCGCCTTCATGCCGCAAAGCGTCGTGACTATAAAGCCGTTTTTACTGTCCCTGATAAAAAACCAACAAAATCATCGATCTTCCCGGGCCGCCAGGGCCCGGGGCTCACTCAGGACGCTTTGGCGTCATAGGTTTTGTCGCGCCGAAGGGCCCGTGGGAGAGGTAGCTTCATCCCGTTTTTTACGGAGACCATCAGCACGGACAGGAAGATTACTCCACTTCCCAATAGCGTATAGAAGTCCGGCGTTTCATCGAAGAAAGCCCAGCCGATTAAGTAGGCCAGAGGCAGAGCCAGGTAGCTGATGTGAGCGGCGATGGCGGCGCTGCCGATACGCAGGCCGACTATCCAGAAATAGCTGTATACGGAACCCAGTACGGCGATCAGGCCGATAAAGGAAAAGTCTTTGACTGACACTGGCGACCACTCCGCCACCGCCATGGGGCCGGACATGAGTATCGTCAGGATCGCCAGCCAGAACATCAGGCTGATGGGGCTTTCCTGGGAGCCGTACTTCTTGGTGCCAATGTGCAGTAACGCGAACCCTAGCGCGCCGGCGAGCGGATAGATGATTTCCAGAGGCGCAAAGTCGCCGCTGGGCCGGGCGATCAGCAAAACGCCGATAAAGCCGACCAGTGTCGCCAGCCAATGTCCCGGCGCCACTTTCTCTCTCAGCCAAAGCGCGGAAATCGGCACAATAAACAAGGGCTCGGCGAAGAAAATCGTGACGACCACCGCCAACGGCAGATTGGCGAGGGAGTAAAACAACAGAAAGGAGGCGACGCAGTTGAGCACGCCGCGCATCAAGTGCGCCTTAGGCGACTTCCAGACAAAGATGCCCGCGCCTTCTTTTACCGCCATGGGAATCAACAGCAGCGCAGCGAAGCACCATCGAAGAAACAGCAATTGCCATGTATCGACGTCTTCCCCCACCTGTTTAACGAAAGCATCCATCCCTGTGCCTGCGACGACAGCGATAAAAACGAACGTCATGGCTTTGCTATTGTGTGTGTTTTCCATTTTGGTATCCCTGATTTTTATTCACGGTTGACCGCTCGGCGCTCACCCCCTTGTGAACGCCAAAACCGCATCGCGTCACGCCTGCGTCAGAGACACAGGCTCGCCGCCCTGGCGTCCGCCCCGGCCCGGGTCTTGTTGATTCGCCCGGGAAAGGCCGGCGTGAGCCAGCGGTTTAACTCCTGATGCACCCGCGGTTCGAACAGTCCCCTCTCGCTCATCCACTCATCATTGAAAATTGTCGGCAGATATTTTTCTCCTCCATCACAGACGATGCAGACCATCGTCCCGCTTCCGCTCAGGTTCTGGGCGATTTTGACGCTCTGGTACACCGCGCCTCCCGCCGAACCGCCAATCAACAACCCGCGCTGACGCGCCAGGTAACGACAGGTTTCAAACGCTTCCGCGTCCGTCACCTGATATCCGTAATCCACCAACTCCCGCCGAAACGCCGCGCCGATGGCGTCGCCGGGCGGAACGCCGGTGCCGGACTGGTAATAAGGTCCGCCTTCCTTGCGAAACACCACCGAACCCACCGGCTCCACGCCGAAAATGCGAATATCGGAACGATACTTCTTTAACTCCGAAGCCACGCCGGTGATGGAGCCGCCCGTACCGACACAGGCCACCAGCGCATCAATGCCGCCATCGGTGTCGCGAATCAGCTCATGCGCCAGGGAGCCGGAGTAACCGCCTGGGTTCGCCAGGTTGTTGGACTGATCCATAAAGCAGGCGCCCTCGATTTCACTGGCCAGACGCGCCGCCGTCAGTTCTCTCTCCACCGTCGCCACCTCATCGTCGGCGTAATCGCCTTTAACGATGTGCACTTCTCCGCCGTAAGCCTTCACCGCCATGACTTTCTCGACGGCGGCGTGATGGTCCATCACGGCGATAAAGCGAAAGCCCATTTCCGCGGCCAACAGGGCCAATCCCGTAGCGGTGTTGCCGGAAGACGACTCCACAATCACGCCGCCCGGCTGCAAACGGCCTTCCCTCACCGCCGCTTCGATCATGCTGCGGGCCATGCGGTCTTTCATGCTCATGCCGGGGTTGAACTTTTCCAGCTTCAGCAGCAATTTCCAGGAGCAGTCCTGCAAAGGCAGCTCCAGTAGAGGGGTTTCGCCAATTAATTCCGACACTTTTGTTTTAATCATGTTCATTCCTTATTCGTTATATATCAGTGCTTTCCAGTCCTGATTGCGAAACTGCTCAGAACGACTCATCCAATCGCCATGACCAATCGCCATGCCCTCCTTCATGGGCGTCGGTTGCGATTAATGCAAGCTTTTTCGGTGTCGGCGCACGATGAAAACAGGTCTCCATGAGATCCATCTGATAACCGGCGGTGTTCACGAAGGCCAGACAATCTCCTGCTTGCGGCAGATTCTTGAAAGGAATCCACCTCTTCGTCAGCACGTCCGACTCCAGGCAGCTACCGCCTGCAATGTAGGCGACGCCGGCGCCGCCCTGGCCTGCGCCAATCACGATCGGGTCCACCAGAAATTCCGAATGGAACCAGGTTTCACAGGCGCTGAAGCTGAAGCCGTCGACAACGATGACATGCTTGTCCGGTCCCAGGCGCTTCACGCCCTTGACGCGAAACAAAGTCATTCCGGCCTGATCCACCAACGCGCGCCCTGGCTCCACGTATAACGCCACGCTCTCTTGTCGCAGGCGCTCGCGATTGCCGCAGGCGGCCAGAATGTCCTCCAGGGCCTCTTCTTTGACCCGGGGGGACCAATAGGGGTAAAAGTCGCTCGGTGGATGTCCGTCCGTGTAGTAATGAGATCCGTTGTATCCCTGAAACGCCTCCCAGTTGCTTCGCGAGAGGTATCGGGTGGGGAAGCCCCCGCCAATGTTGACGCTGCGGGCGTCAAAGCCCAGTTCGCGAATGTAGCGGATCATTTCAATAGACACCGCCAGCGCCTCGGCGCGTTGACGGATGGAGTAGCCGCCCAGGTGAAGCGCGACGCCTTCCAGCTCCAGGCGATCCTGAAACGGCTGCAATGTGTCCGCCAGCGTCCTCAACGTTTCACTGTTCATGCCAAAGCGGCTGGCGCCGACATCGCCGTTCCAGCGCAGCTTGATGCGGGTCTTACCGCCTTTGTGAGACGCCAGCAGCAACGCCTGCAGGCCCTCGAATTCTTCCGCAGAGTCAATGGCGACGACCGCCCCCTTCTTGACGCCCAGTTCAACAAAGTCAGGGCTTTTAAACGCGCCGGACAGCGAACAGGCATCGCCCTCCACGCCCGCCGCCAGCGCATCCTGCAACTCAAACAAACTGGAGACATCCGCTCCCGCGCCATTGACCGCGAGGGCTTTGAGAAAGCTGTTGCAGCGATTGACTTTCATCGCATACAGCACGTCGCCGCGAATATCGGCGGCGGCGTACACCCGCCGAAAGCGGTAGAGATTTTCTTCAAATATCTGTGGAAACATCAGGTGCACGGGCGAGCCATGGGCGTCCATCAGCGCCTGTAAACGAACGGGATCGCAATCCAGCACCCTTTGCGTCAGGGAATGGGCCAGCGGCGCCAGAAAGGGCGCAACCTCTCCCCTCACGCCGCCTTGCCGGCATGATTTAATTGTCACCATTACTTCCCTGCTCCTTTGGCTAACGCACCAACGCCATGGGGCGTTGCGGCCAACCCGAGGGAAAATAGCGCTTAATGTTGTCTTCAAATCCCCCGCAATATTCATAAGCCCAATCCCGAATTTCCGCGAGCATGGGGGTATTTACGTTGAGTCTTTTGGCTGCTTCCAGGAAAAAATCCATGCCGTAAGGCACATCTTCCGTGAAGATACGGTGGCGACGATTAACCTCAAAACCGCCTTCACACGTCAACATGGGAATCTTGATGCCGGCGTACGCCGGATTGGTGCGGAAAGTAGAGTATAGCGTGCGCGGATCAGCGATCTGTCTGCCGTATATTTTCACGATGTCTTCGTGTAGCGGCAGCACAAACGGGAATTCGGAACGATACGCGCCTTTCAACGCAGCCAGTATGGCCTGCTGCTCTTCGTCGCACTTCTTGATCAGATAAGCGGCGAACTCGGTGAGATCTTCATAGAAGTTCAGGCGTTCTTTGAAGGGCTTGCCGTCCCACTGCGAATACGGCCCCACCAGGGAATACAGAATCGGCAAATGTTCGATGGGATTGCCGGCGCAGGCGCTCAGTTCAATGTAGTGCTCCACCCGACTCGCCGGCTGGTAGAACAGCTTTTCCAGGGCTTTCTTGGCCAGCTCCACCTTGATGTGTGTCGGGTTGGAGATAGCGTAGAACAGCTCCTTCTTGAACCCGAGAATGCTGACGCTCTGGCCTGGCGTAAGATGCGAGGCCATCACCGGCGTGTCCTTGATGCCCCAGGCGTAGACATTGGAGCGGCGGCCGATGTGATAGTCCACCATCCAGTCAAAGGCCCCCCAACCGGGTATTGCGCACAACTGCACGACCTTGTCTTCAGAAATCAGATTGGCGATTTGCGCCAGAACGCGGGGACGATCGTTAGCGGGATTGGTGATAAAAATCAGATCCGCCTGGGGTATGACTTCAACGGGATTGTCCGTTACACGCACCGGCTTGGCGTGCAGATCCTCCCCATAGGGGGTGGATACGACAATCTGGCCATTGGCGCCCAGTCTTTCGTTTATTTCCTGGGCTTTCCGGGTCAGCATCGAAACTTCCTGCCCTCGTGAGGCGAAGATACCCAGAAGTGCGTGGGCTTGTTGGCCCCCGCCAATGATTACGATATTCATATTGCGAACTTCCTTTCCATTACTTCTTGACTTGGAACACTGGTTTGTCAGGTCAAACGCGTTACCTTACGCTTTGCGTTGCTGCGTTATATCGCTCTGAGCCGGGTCCTGCAATTGCCTGCAACATCCGGGTTTGCGGCGGGCTTTCCATGTGCGCCCCTGGCCTGGGCGTCCTACGCTGGAAAATCATTGGATGAATGTCGGGTTTGGACGCCTGTTGCATCACAAGCCTCCAAACAACCCTCCACGAAACCAGCGACGAATCGAACGGTGCGTGGACGGAGAGTTGAAATACCAGGCCAGTCAGGAGGAAAATCCTTCCAACCGGCATGACGACACACCTATCCGGCCGACGGTCCGCCTCTCATTGCGCCAGTCAAACCGCCGCATTCCGAGAACTAAACCTGTCGCCGCGAACAGTGACAACCTTGTCAATACCATGCAAAAAGCAACGTTACAATTTGTTTTTATTTAGAAAAAGATATTTTAATCGACTCAAAAAAGTAAATTGATTATATTGCACATCGCTGTGATATTTTTTCCACGAGGGATGTATGAGGAGTAACTCACGGCCTTCATTAAAAGCCTTGGAAGTTTTTGAAGCAGTCGCCCGCCACCAGAGTTTTTGTAAAGCGTCAGAAGAGCTGTGCATCAACCACAGCGGGGTCAGCAAGCATATCAAGTCTCTGGAGCTGCATTTCGAAAAGCGGCTGTTGGTGAGAAACAACAAGCAGGTGCAACTGACCGACAGCGGACAGCGTCTGTGGGAGCAGCTAACCCAAGCCTTCGAGATCATTCGCGGCGCCTGCGGCATTCCCCACGAAAAGAACTTTATCGAAATCAAAGTGCCGGTCACTTTCGCCATTCGTTGGATGCTGCCGCGCCTCAGCCGCATTCGCGAAGAAACAGAACTCAATCTGAAGGTGACGACCGCCTGGCGTCATTCCGTCGATTTTCTGAAAGAACATTACGATATGGGCATCATCTTTTGCGACGATCCGTCCGAGGAGTTCTTTTACGAGGAAAACCTGGTCGCCGTGTGCTCCAAAGACTATTACGAGCAGTTACAGGGGTTGTCCGACCAGGAGATTATGAATCAGGCGAATTTCATCAGCCCTAACCCTTCCATGTCCGACTGGGAACTGTTCTTCTCCCACACCGGCCTGTCCAGCGCTCAGATCAGTGCGGACCGGATGCTGATCATGGACTCCATGGAATCCGCCATCACCGCCGCCGTGAAGTTCAGCGGCGTCGCCATCACCGATGTCCTGTACGTGCAGAATGAACTGGCCGGCGGACAATTGATCAACGTGTTTTCCCGCACCGTGAAAACCGGTTTGGGCTACAAACTCACCTGCGTCCCCTCGTTACGGGACAGCCGGGAATATGAAACGCTGCAGGAATGGATCACCCGCGAGGCCAATAGTCAGCCAGCGCGCATCTTGAGTACTGAGGCCGTGGCGGCGGAGTAGCTGTTACAACGGTCTCTTACTCTCCTCGCCTTTTCCCCCGCAATCTATCACCCGCGCCCTAGAAAATATCCGCCGAGTCATCATCCTCTTCCGTGAAATCTATGATGGTCTCCCCCAGGGAGGCAGCCTTGGCTCGGCTGTAAAACTCTCCTGAATAGTCGCCGCCCAGCAGGACTTCCGTTCTGTCCGTCTCGCCAAACAGATAAATCATTCGCTCTGAAAGAGCCGGCGCAGAGGTTTGATCACGTAATCGCGCAATGGTTTCTTTAAAGACTTCTTGGGCGACAGGCTTGTCGATGTCCGCGAAACGCTGCTCCACTAGCGGTAAATATTGTTTTGCGTCCAGGTCGGCGATGGCGCAAGCAGCATAGGATAAATTTTTCGTATTTTCGGGATTCTGAAGAAACGCCGCAGCGCCATCTGCGTCGCGGTTAATCATCCACAACGCGTAGCGGGTTTCCATGACGAATTGAGCGCCTTCATAGCGCCACTCAAAGCTTTCCAGAAAGGACTCCAATACACTCACGTCTCCCGCATACCCGCACAGCGATAGCGCAATCGCCACAGGACCGGTCTTGCAGTTCAGTCCATAAGAGGCGTCGTCATCGCTGACCTTCTTCAAGACCTCCAACAAGATATCGGTAGCGTTGGGTACGTGGTGGCGCGTGTACTCCATAGCGAGAGCGCCTACCAGCCCCTTATTGGCTTCATGATAAAGCGACGGCGTGAAGCCATAAGAAGGCAACTTTTCGCTGCGCACCCTTTTGGCGTACTCGAAATGCCGCTCAAAGCTGGATTCCAAGAACGCCGTCACCCGTCCAGCGTATTCTGCTTTTTGCCCCCAACCGCGCAACGTGGGCAGCCAGGCTGAACGGTAGTCATGATCCTCCACTTCAAGCTGCTGCGTCAGCTTGTCCAGCAACATGGAGAACGTGGTCTCGTCACTCATCTTCGCAAACAGGTAATAACGATAGTCCTGTTCTGTCTCCGCCAGATGTTCATGTAGCGTCTGCATGAACGTCTCCGAGGCGTTCGCCCGGGCGATGAGCGTATCGCAGAAGGCGTGCAGCCCGTTTTCGACAGCGGTAAAACATTCTTTGCTCAACTCCGCGCGGATATCCCAGTCAATGTCGTCGGTCCATAATTCGTCGTTATTGAGAAAGTCATATATCGGGGAGGTCTGACGGCTGATCGTAGTCAGCGTCGCCGCAAAATCCGTTTGGAAGGCGTTGACCGCCGCTTCAATATTGTTTTCGATTTCAGCTTTGAGGGCATGTATAGCATCGTAAGGAATAGTCACGGGATAACATCTCTAAATTGTTTATTTCAGTCTGTGCGCGATTCGCGATTAAAGACGCGGTGAGGATATGCAATGAAACCCGGGCGTATTAATCGGCTGACAGAATGCGGGATAAAAACGAGGAAATAAATCACCTGCGGGCGTCAGGAACCCCATCCCAACGCCCGCTTCGATCTGTTTAAGCAGCGGCCACTACGGTGTAGCCGAGGTAGCTGGTGTAGGCGATGTACACCGCAAGCAGAATGCCGCCTTCGACGCGGTTGATGCGGCCTTGTTTGCCTTTGAAGCCGAAGCCCATGACGAATAGCGCCAGGGTGAGGCCGGCCATCAGCGACCAGTCGCGGTACAGGACTTCCGGCTGCACTTCCAAGGGATGAATGGCGGCGGCGATACCGACGACGGCTAGTGTATTGAACAGGTTGGAGCCGATGACGTTGCCGATGGCGAGGTCGTGCTCGCCTTTACGGATCGCCGCCAGCGAGGAGGCCAGCTCCGGCAGCGAGGTGCCGATGGCTACGATAGTCAGGCCGATGATCAGGTCGCTGACGCCCAGACTCTGCGCTATTGTGACCGCGCCCCACACCAGAATGCGCGAGCTGACGATCAGTAGAATCAAGCCGGCCACCAGCCAGAATATGGCGCTTTTCAACGGCAAAGGATGCGCGATCATTTCATCGTCCACCTCTAACGCCAAGGCGTCGGAGCGCTGCTGCATGCCTTCGCGAATGGTCCAGCCCATCAGGCAGGCGAACACTACCAGCAGAATCGCCGCGTCTACGCGGGTCAAATCGCCGTCCCATAACAAACCGGCGGATAAAAGCGTGATTGCAGTCAGAATCGGCAGTTCTTTGCGTAATACCTGGGAATGTACGGCGATGGGGCTGATCACCGCCACCAGACCAAGAATCAATGCAATGTTGGTGATGTTGGAGCCATAACCGTTGCCCAGCGCCAGACCGGGGTTGCCTTCCGACGCCGCCAGCGCCGACACCACCATTTCCGGGGCCGACGTGCCGAACCCCACAATCACCATCCCTATCAGCAGGGGCGGCATGCCTCCATGCTTCGCCGTCGCAGCGGCGCCCTCCACAAAACGGTCCGCGCTCCAGACCAGTAGCGCCAGGCCAGCAACTATGGCAAGCAATGCAAGCGTCATGCGATCACCTCGCGTTTAGCAGAGTTCGGCGCGTACGCCTTGGGTGCGGCCGGATTCCATGGAACGGAATCGGCGACGTGAAGAGCAAGTAGTTTCATCATGTGCAGCCTCTGGGGTGGAAAGATAAACGCTAAGACGCACGAAAAGCATCCACCCCTGGGTGCTTTTCGTGCGTCTTAGGTCTCATCAATCCTGGGAGGGACACGACCGCCACGGACTTTGCGCCCGGAGACTGTTGACGACCGTCCCGGCTGCCGCCGGGAGACTACTCCCCTAAGAGTGGGCGAATCCTAGCAAACTCCTTTCTTGAGGACAACCTAAAGCTTCCACCAGGCCCGCTCACGCCGCCAGAAGCCTTGCGCCCCGCGGCGTCAGCGCCATTAATAATCGCTCAGGTTGCATTGCAACGCCCACCTCCACTGCTACAATTTTGGTAACGGACCTGCTCAGGAAGAGAAGCAAGATGAAAGGCATCGTTTTCACCGAATTTCTGCAACTGGTGGAAGATAAATTCGGGCTTGAGGAAGTCGACGCTCTTATTGAAGAATCCGGCGTGTCAGGGATATACACCTCCGTAGGCACCTACGACCACAGCGAAATGGTCGAACTGCTGCAAACGCTTAGCGCCCGTCACAGCGCTCCAATTCCTGACCTGTTGAAAACCTTCGGCGAACATCTCTTCGGCCGCTTCTATGTCCTGTATCCGCAGTTTTTCAAGGACATCCACGGCTCGTTCGACTTTCTCAGCAAAATCGACGTTTATATCCATCAGGAAGTGCAGAAGCTCTATCCGGACGCGGAACTGCCGCGTTTTGACTGTGCTCAGCCGCAGCCCAACCGACTGCTGCTGTATTACTATTCAACCCGACATCTGGAAGACCTGGCGGAAGGGTTGATACAGGGCGCCCTGGCCCATTTCAATGACGGGGTCGTATTAAGTCAGCGAATTGAGGAAAAGGACCATATCACCTTTGAGCTGAAAAAAATCCAATGACCAAAATCGCCGTGCTTGAACGCGCTCTCGCCCGGGAACGCGCCGCCCGTCATCAGGCGGAGCAGTTGCTGGAGTTGAAGGCCAGCGAACTATATGAGAGCCACCTGTTGTTAGAGGACGCCTTACAAAAAACCGCAGGCATGGTGCACTCCCTCGGCGACATGGTCAAAGATCGCACCAGGCAGTTGGAACTGGCTCGGGATGAGGCCATGGCCGCCAACAAAGCCAAGAGCCTGTTTATCGCCAACATGAGCCACGAAATTCGCACGCCCCTCAACGGAGTGATCGGCATGTTGCAGGCCATGATGCAGGGCGATCTGTCCCGCGAGCAGAAAGCGCGCGCAAAAACCGCCCTCACCTCCGGCAAACTGTTGCTGACGGTGATCAACGACCTGCTGGACTTCTCCAAGCTGGAAGCCGACAAAGTCAATCTGGAGCGCATCCCTTTTTCACTCGGCCGCCTGCTGGACAGTTGTTTTCCAGTCGTGTGCAGCCAGGCGTCCGATAAAGGCCTGACCCTGACGCTGACCCTGGCCGCCCATCTGCCCGATCAGATCATGGGCGATCCAACCCGACTCAAGCAGATCATCTGCAACCTTCTCTCCAACGCGGTAAAGTTCACCAAGCGAGGAGAAGTGTCGTTGTACTGCTACCCGGTGGAGGACCGTCTTGTGTTCGGCGTGGCGGATACCGGCGTCGGTATTCCCGCAGACCGGCAACAACAGATCTTCGAACCGTTCAGTCAGGCCGACGACTCCCATACCCGGCGCTACGGCGGCACCGGACTGGGCCTGTCCATCAGTTCCCGTCTGGTGGAGGCGATGGGGGGACGCCTGAAGGTTCGCAGCGAACCTGGCGTCGGCGCCGACTTCTATTTCGCGTTGCCTTATCACTCCCTGTCCTTAGATGGGTCAACCCGGCAGCCGCCCTCCGCGCCCTGGGCGGACAAGCCCATTCTCTTGTTGGCGGAGGAGTCCATTACGCCGTTCCTGAAACGCGGCCTGCGCGAACTTGGCGTGGACAACCTGGTTCCGTCCAGTTCTATGGAAGAGGCCCTGAGGGCTCTGGAAAGCGCCTGCCGCCCCTTCGATCTGATATTGATCCACCAACAGACTCCGCCACTAAAAATTATGGAATGGCTACGCGATAAACACGGCGAGCAAAACCTTACCGCCATACGGGTTTTTGGCGCGCAAGTAGAGCTGGAGAGCGAAGCCGCGCTTTACTCCGAGTTGCGTTCGCCCATTCGTCCCCATGACTTATTCGTGCTGCTGCAAAACCACTATGTGGGCGAGAATTGCAGACTCTGTTGCCTGGATGACGACTCCGACGATGACGACGAACAAAGCTGGTGGTTCGGCGGGTCCAGGGTGCTGCTGGCTGAAGACAACGTGATCAATCAGGAAGTAGCCATAGATCTGCTTGGCTCTGTCGGCGTCAAACCGGACGTGGTGGACAACGGGCTGTCCGCCGTGCACGCCGTACAGGGTAAAGACTACGACCTCATATTGATGGACGTGCAGATGCCGGAACTCAACGGCCTCGACGCCACCCGCGCTATCCGCGCTTTAGGCGGCCGCTTTGCGAATATTCCCATTCTGGCGATGACCGCCCATGCGCAACAAAGCGACCGCGACCTGAGTCGCGACGCCGGCATGAACGGCCACATCGTCAAACCCTTCGCCGCCGAGGAACTGTTCGAAACCCTGAGCCATTGGTTGCGCAGTAAAACCCCGGCGCCCACGACGCGGGAAAGCGCCAATGCGGCGCCGGCCGGAGGCCACGACATTCCCTCCCTGCCCGGCCTCAACATCACAGAAGCCTTACAGCGTCTGGGAGGACGTTGGTCCCTGTTTCAACGCATTCTCAGCGGTTTCTATGAGAAGTGGTCGGACACCCCCGAGGAACTGCAAACCCTGACGAAACAGAACGCGCTCGGCGAAATCGCCATCATTACTCATGGCCTCAAAGGCAGTGGCGCGACTATTGGCGCGGAAGCACTGGGCAAAGCCGCCGGCGCGGTGGAAAGCGCCGCTCGCGCCGGCGACCAGAGCCAGACCCGCGACCTGATGGCGCGGTTGCTGCAAACGTTGGAGGAAGTACTGACGGGCTTGTCCCGCCTTGAGCAAAACGAAGCCGCTCCTGCGCCATCGATACTCAGCAAAGATCAACGCCCATTGCTGCCCCAGTTGCTGCAATTAAGAGACTATCTGGAAAGCGACCTGGGACAGGCGCAGAAGTCTCTCGCCCAACTGCGCGCCTCCATCAGTGATCCGCCTCAGATCCGTATGTTGTCGGAATTGGAGGAGGCGCTGTTCCAATTCGATATCGAGCTGGCTCAAACCCACTTATCCCAACTTATTCAAACCCAGGGTGAACCACAATGAGCGACGAAAAGCCCCATGTGATGATCGTCGACGATTCGCCGAATGATCTGCATTTCCTGCTGGAGAACCTGAAAGACGAATATGCGGTGCAAGCCGCCACCAGCGCCGCCAAAGCATTGCAGCTGGCGGAAAAAGATCCACTGTTGGATGTGGTGTTGCTGGACGTGACCATGCCGGAAATGAACGGTTACGAATGTTGCCGGCGACTGAAGGCGAACCCCGCCACGCAACATATTGAGGTCATCTTCGTCTCCGCCCACGACACGGTGGAGGAAAAGCTGGCGGGGTATGACGCCGGCGGCCGGGACTACTTGATCAAGCCTGCGCAACCGGACGTGCTGCGCAAGAAAGTGCGCATGGCGATTCAGCAAATTCAACGCGCCAAAGCGGGCCAGGAGGCGCAGCAGGCGGCCATGTCCACCGCCATGACCGCCATCACCGTCGCGGGCGAGCAAGGGGTGATTCTGGAATTCCTGCGCCGCAGTATGAAAGTTAACTCCCTCGCGGATCTGGCCGCCCTGATCATCGAGACGCTGGAGGAGTTTGACCTGCAGGGCACCGTACAGATCAATCTGGAGAACGAAAAAATCAGCCATAGCAGCAAGGGGTTTGTCTCCCCGCTGGAGTCTGAGCTGCTGCTCAGAGTCAAAGATCAGGAGCAACGCCTGCTGGAGTTCAACAAACGCTTACTGGTCAACATCCCGCCCTTCTCCCTGTTGGCGCCCAAAATGCCGGAGGACGAAGAAAAGAAAGGCCGCGCCCGCGACAACTTACTGCTGTTGCTGGAGTGCGCCGAGTTTCGACGCCAGGGGCTGGAGAACCAGATGCTGATCGCCCTGATAGAGGGTGTAATGAAGGACAGCCGCAATGCCCTGAAAGAGATCAACAACATTCGCGAGCGACAACATAAAACCGCCTTCCAGGTTCTGGAAGAGACGCTGGATGAGCTGGTGATCTCCTACGACAGTCTGGCGTTGCTGGAAAGCCAGGAGGAGACTCTGACCAAAGTGGTTCGCAAAGGGCTGGAGCGCACCTTCAAGACCTACGAAGAAGTCACCGGACTGGATGATCAGTTAAAAGCCATCATCCAGCGCATGGAGAACTTCCGGGGAGCGTAATCGCTCTCTTGCTCCGGCGCCTGATGACGCATCCAGCCCTGCGGCGTCCCGGGGCGTCGCCGTCGCCAGATGCTGAAGGTCATCCCCGCTGGGCGCTGGCGGTGAGAGACGCTCCCATATCCAGAACACACTGCGGTATGCGCTCCAGAGAGATTTCCCGGGTCACCGCGCCAATCTTGGCCGCTTCCTTCGGCATGCCGTAGACAATGCAGGAGCGCTCATCCTGACCAATGGTTAAAGCGCCGGCATTGCGCATTTCCAGCAATCCCTTGGCGCCGTCGTCGCCCATGCCGGTCATGATGACTCCTAAAGCGTTGCGTCCCGCCGCCTGGGCCACGGAACGAAACAGAACGTCGACGGAGGGCCGATGCCGGTTCACTGGCGGCCCGGACATGATCTCCACAAAATACTGCGCGCCACTGCGCCGCAACAGCATATGCTTGCCGCCGGGCGCAATCAGCGCACGCCCCGGCGCCACCTGATGGCCGCTTTCCGCCTCCAGAATTTCCAGCTCGCAGATGCTGTTCAGACGCTCAGCGAAAGCCGCGGTGAACTTTTCCGGCATATGCTGCACGATAACGATGCCAGGGCAATTACGGGGTAAACGGGTCAGAACGTACTCCAACGCCTGAGTGCCGCCGGTGGAAGTGCCTAACGCAGCGATTTTATTGGCGCCGGCGATGACGCCGCCTGTACGCAGGGGAATCACTGCGTCCGCGGAGAATTTGGCGGGGAGCGCCATGGACTGGGCAGACGCCGTCGCGGCGGGCATATTGCGCATGTTGGCCTTCGCCGCCGCCTTGATTTCCATGATCAGCTCGCCAGCGGCGCTCTCCAGATATTCCTTCACCCCTACCGCAGGCTTGGCCACCACCGCCACCGCACCGGCGGCCAGCGCTTTCATGCTGGTCTGCGCGCCCTTGCTGGTCAGGGTGGAGCACATCACCACCGGCGTGGGCCGTTCCGCCATCAGTTTTTTCAAAAAGGTGATGCCGTCCATGCGCGGCATCTCCACATCCAGCACGATCACATCCGGCCACTGCTTGCTCATCCTCAATTGCGCGAAAATAGGGTCCGCCGCGGCGCCGATCACTTCGATATTTTTGTCCCGCTCCAGCACTTGTTGCAGCACCTGCCTGACCACAGCCGAGTCGTCCACCAGCAAGACCTTGATCTTAGCGTTCATCGGCTTCCCTTCCTTAGCCACACATCGCCGCTCCAGACGTCGAACACCAGATTGCGATGCGCCCGACCGCCCAGGTCTTCGCCCACCAATCGAAATCCATGCTGTTTGAGCAGGCGATACGCCGCTTCAATGTTTCGTTTGCTCACGTTGATTGAAGACCCTTCCAACATCGAACTGCCTCCGAATATTTTCACTTCATACTCCTGCGGTCGTGTGCGCTCCTTCCTTAAGGCGTCTACCAATAGTTGCATTGCTTCGTCCGCATAGCGTCCGTCCAATCCCTGGTTGGACGCCGCGCCGTTGCGTTGCGGAAGCATATAATGACACATGCCTCCCAGGCGCTTTTGGGGATGCCACAACACCACCGCCACACAGGAGCCAAGCAGCGTTTTCATGCGAGTGTCCGCGTCGGAGAAATACCATTCCCCCGGGTCCAGATAGACTTCCAGAATGTCCTGGGGCGCCTTGCCGGCGTCAATCATGCTGGGGGCGTCTTTCTGAATCCAGACATCCCCGTTCCAGACATCAAACACCAGATTGCCGCTGCCGTTGTGGTCCAGCGTCAGTTTGAAGCCAAAATCATGCAACAACTTTCCCGCCTCTTTCGCCGTCTTGTCCGCGTCGGGTCCGTCGAAGACGAACAGTTTCGCCTCAAAGCGTCGCGGCGTCGCGCCGGCGCGCACCATTTCCAACTGCAACAGACTCAGCGCCGCGTCCGCATAGGCTGGGTTCAGCGTACGCCCGCCGGGTTCGTCGGCGTTCATGCGCACATTCCTGAAATGACACATGCCCCCGAGTTTCAGATGCGGGTGCCACAGGGTGATGACGCCCCCTTCCCCCAGCAGACTGCGAATGCGGGTGTCCGCCTCCGCCAGGTACAACTCCCCTGCATCCAGGAAAATCTCCAGAGGCTCTTCAGGTTTGATGGTTACGGTTTGCGATACACGGCGGGACATATCTGCTCAAGTTGTTCCGTCACGCCATTCAGACTTTCCGACCGGCCGATGAACAAATGACCGCCTTTGTGCAAATGTTGTATCAATTTGGCGATCAGTTGACGCTTGGTGTCAGCCTGAAAATAGATCATGACATTGCGTAAAAAAATCACGTCGAACTGCCCCACGTTGGGCAGTGTGGCGTTTAAGTTAAGATTTCTGAATTGCACGGCGCCGCGCAGTTTTTTGTTCACCAACAGATTGCCCTCCTCCGGCCCCACCCCTTTCAGGCAATAGCGCTTCAGATAGTTCGGCGGCATGTGTTGCGCCCGCTGCAGGGAATAGCATCCGCGCTTGGCGTGGGTGAGCACATCGGTGGAAATGTCGGTGGCGAGAATTTCCCAGTTCGCCTGCCCCAGCGCATCGTCCAGCAGCATAGCGATACTGTAGGGCTCTTCTCCCGTGGAGCAGGCTGCGCTCCACACCCGGAACGCCCGTCCGCGCGCGCGTTGCGGGAGAATATGTCGCTGCATGTAATCAAAGTGCTGGGGCTCGCGAAAGAAGTAGGTTTCGTTGGT
This sequence comes from Hahella chejuensis KCTC 2396, assembly GCF_000012985.1. Classification (NCBI taxonomy): domain Bacteria; kingdom Pseudomonadati; phylum Pseudomonadota; class Gammaproteobacteria; order Oceanospirillales; family Hahellaceae; genus Hahella; species Hahella chejuensis. The sequence continues at coordinate 3,851,583 of NC_007645.1, forward strand.
GGTTAACAAATTCAGCGCAATCTGGCGCTCTTCCGCATCGGCGTCGACCAACTTCAGGTAATCGCCATAGCTCTGCAGATTGTGCGCTTGCAGGCGTTTGGCGAGGCGACCGGTGACCAGATTTTTTTTGGCGTCGGTCAAAAAGATGCCTGCCGCGTCATGCACGAAACGTTTGACGATGGCGAAGTCCCTGTCGCCGATCCGATAGAGCTCGGACTTCGGCCCAGCGTTTTCGCTAGCGACGTTTTTGACCATCAGGCGACGCTCTCCTGCAGGACCTCCGTCAAGTGAGTGATTTCATCCACGGACAGCACTCGGTCAATATCCATGACAATGACAAAGCGGTCATCAGACTTCCACATGCCCTGAATGAAATCCACCCGGATCTTGGCGCCGAACGCCGGCGGGGGCTGAATGTTGACCATGGGGATATCGATAACCGCACTCACGCTGTCCACGATCACGCCCATGTCCTGGTTTTCTTCTCCCGAGCCAACCTCCACGATGATAATGCAGGTGCGCCGGGTCACCTCCCTTTCGGTTTTGCCGAAACGACAGCCCAAATCAATCACCGGCACCACCCGACCGCGCAGGTTGATCACCCCGCGGATAAACTGCGGCAAAGTGGGAATCGGCGTGATGCCGCCATACTCAATAATTTCCTTCACTCCCAGCAGGGGAATCGCATACATGTCCCCGCTCTGCATAAAAGTGAGGTACTGTTCGCTGTCCGCAGGCTGGGCGCTGGTTTCCAATGCCTGAGCCATATTCGCCTCCTTATTGACGCAGGGTTACGGTTAAAAACGGATGAAGTGCGCTTCGTCCGGCTCCGCCGCTTCCGCCGCTGGCTTGCTGACCACCCGCAAAGGCTTGACCTTGGCGGATTTTGGGGTCACAGCCTCTCTCTGCGCCGGCGCTCTCGCCGCGCTGGAAATGCTGTCGCCGAGCTTGAAGAACGCCATGATGTGCTGCAGTTGCTGCGCCTGGCTGCTCAACTCTTCCGCCGTCGCCGCCAGCTCTTCACTGGAGGAAGCGTTGCTTTGCGTCACTTGGCTGACCTGGGTCATGGCGGTGTTGACTTGCGCCACGCCGCTGGCCTGTTCAGAACTGGCGGCGGCGATTTCCTGCACCAGGCTGGCGGTTTTCACAATGGAGGGAACCAGTTCATCCAGCAAGGAGCCCGCCCGTTCGGCGCGGTCGACACTGTTGTCGGCGAGATTACTGATCTCCTGCGCGGCGGTCTGGCTGCGCTCCGCCAGTTTGCGTACTTCCGCCGCCACCACAGCGAAGCCTTTGCCGTGCTCGCCCGCCCGCGCCGCTTCGATAGCGGCGTTCAAGGCCAGCAAATTGGTCTGATAGGCGATGTCGTCAATGATTTTGATTTTGCCGGCGATGTCGCGCATGGCGGTGACGGTCGCCTGCACCGCCTGTCCGCCTTCCTGGGCTTCCTGCGACGATTTAGTGGCGATGTCCTCGGTGACTTGCGCGTTTTCGGTGTTTTGCGAAATGCTGGCGTTCATCTCCTCCATGGACGCTGTAGTCTCTTCAACGCTGGCCGCCTGTTCGCTGGCGGCCTGGGATAGCGACTGCGCCGTGGAGCTGACTTCCTCACTGGCGGAGGACAGGTTGTCCGCGGAGCTGCGCACGTCGCTGATGATATCAGTGAATTTCTCCACCATTTGCAACATGGCCGCCAGCACCTGCCCGGTTTCATCCCGGCTGTTGACGTTAACGCTTACGTTCAAATCGCCTTCTGATAAGCGGTAGGCCACATCCGCGGCGTGTCCGAGCGGACGCGATATGGCGCGAGAGATAATGAAGCCTAATAGCAGACCCAGTACGGCGGCGACGCCGATCACCGACAGCATCAACGTTTTGCTGGTGGCGTAGAGCTCATCGTTGGATTTGGAAGTGGACTCCGCATTTTTTTCGATCACCTTCACCAGCTCAGTCATTAGGTTATCCAACGCATCTGCTTTGGGGCGCAACGTCGTCATGGCGAAGTCAACAGATTCGCGATTGGACATCAGGCTCTCCTGTCTGACGATGTTCAACAGACGGTCCCGCAGCGGAACGAACTCCTGATAGGCGCGATCGAGATCTTTGTACAAACGTTTCGATTCTTCCGTTTCAGCAATGCTTTTGGAAATACTCAACTCCGTTTGCATGGCGGAGTCGAACTCCTGCACCGAACGCATGAAGGCTTCGCGCTCCTCCATCGTGCTGGCCAGCATCAAATTGCGCAAAGCGCGGCTCTGGTTGAGAAGCTGGATGTTGGCTTCCTTGACGTGAGAAATGCCCAAAGTATCGCGTTGATACATCTTGGTGTCGGACTCGTTGATTTTTCCCATGTTGGAGATTCCGAGATACCCCACCACCGCTATCAGCACAAGCATCAGCAGAAAGGAGCCTATCAGCTTTACGGAGACTTTCAGATTATTAAACCAACCCATGATCCCTCTCCCATGTTTCCAGTGTTTCTCTCTATGCGACGTTGGCTATGCGACGCTGGCTATGTGGCGCTGGCGGTCCTGGCTTTGTTACGGACTTTCAGTCAATGAATTCGTCCCATCGCTCATGCAAGCCATTGCGGCGTTAACCCGCCGCCATTTTCCTGCCCGCAAACTGGTTCTGGGCGTGTTCCGCCCGGGTGACCAGCTCCGGTATATCCAATATCAGCCCTACATCGCCGCTGCCCAGCAGGGTGCATCCGCTGACCCACTTCAACGGCGTGAAGATATCGCCCAGGGGCTTGATGACGGTTTGCAGCTCGCCCATCAGACGATCCACCACCAGCCCCGCGCGGCGGCCGGCGTATTGCACCACCACCACGCTCTGCCGATCGGCGGGCCGCCCGTCGATGCTGAACAGTTCCCGCAGTCGCAGAAACGGCAACGCCATGCCCCGCAACCCCATGAAGTCGCCGCCGCCGTCGCCGTTCAACTCGACGCACTCATCCACGACTTCCATGGGCACCACATACTTGCTGTCCCCTACACCCACTAAAAAACCGTTAATGATGGCCAGAGTCAGCGGTAAGCGCAGACGAATAGTAGAGCCTTTGCCCAGTTCGCTTTCCACCTCCACGCTGCCGCGCAGCTCTTCCAGGGTTTTCTTCACCGCGTCCATGCCGACGCCACGGCCGGAAACATTGGTCACCTGTTCCGCCGTGGAGAAGCCGGGTTCGAAAATGAGCTTGAAGATGTCGCCGTCGCTCATCCCTTCGCTACTGCGGATGAGTTGTTTCTCAATCGCCTTGGCGACGATTTTTTCCGGATTCATGCCGCCGCCGTCATCGCTGACTTCAATGACAATGCTGCCGCGCTCATGAAAGGCGTTCAGACGAATCACGCCGGTAGCCGCCTTGCCCCGCTCCCGGCGTAACGCATCCGATTCGACGCCATGGTCGATGGCGTTGCGCACCAAATGGGTCAAAGGTTCGCTGATGCGCTCCACCAGGGTTTTATCGAGATCAGTGTCGCCGCCGCTGACCACCAGCCGGATATCCTTGCCAAGATCACGGGCGAGATCGCGCACGACCCGTTGAAAGCGATTGAAGGTATCGCCGATCTGCACCATGCGCAGGCTCAGGGCGCAATCGCGCACGGCTTCGATGAAGCGGGTGGAGTTGGCGACGGATTCATGCAACACGGATTCCTGAATGCGTTCCGCCCGCACCCGCACTTCCGCGTTGGCGATCATCAGTTCGCCGATCAGATTGATGAGGTGATCAAGCTTTTGCGCATCAACTTTGAGGAAGCTGTCCTGACGTTGTTTTTTGACTGCGCTGGCCTGTTTCTCCAGGGCGGTGCTGACGGTTTTCTCCTGCACAGCGTGGCGGGCGACCAGTATTTCTCCCAGCTTGGGCCTTTCCGGCGTGCGCTCCTGTTGTTTCAGCGCCTGCTCAAGCTCATTGCGGGTGACCGCGCCGCTATCCAGCAGAATCTCACCGAGTCGTTGGTCCTCATCCGGGGCCGCCTCGATGGCGCCGTCCCAGGAATCCGGATCACCCACCGGCGTGATGCGCACCTCACTGCTGGCGCTGACGAATTCAAACGCATCCTCAATTTCTTCTTTGGCCTGCTCGGTGATCAGGTCTATTTCGAAGGCGAGATAACAGGACTCCGGGTCCATTTCCTCCGCCGCCGGCATATGTCCGCAGAAGGTGGTGACCCGGGTCAGTTCGCCAAGGGTGGAGATATAATGCAGGATGCTGAGAGGGTCCATGCCGTCGCGCAGCAGATCGCGACCACAGCGCAGTGAAATATGCCAGCCGCGGGCCCCATAAGCGGCTTCGCCAGCATCCTCTTCCTGAGCTGCGACCATGACGGCGCCGGGTAGATAGCGTTGCAACTGCGCCTGCAAAGCAGCGCCTTTACGCAGCAGCGCCTCTTCCACTTCGCCGGCCAGGGAGCTTTCCACCAGTCGTCCAATCTGATCGCCGCAACTCAACAGCAGGCTGATCAGATCGCCGTCGATGTCCAGGCGGCCATCGCGAACCGCGTCCAGCACCCCTTCCACATCGTGCGTGAAGGCGACAACATGATCCAGTCCAAACAGCCCGCCAGACCCCTTGATGGTGTGCGCAGCGCGAAACACCGCATCCACCAGTTCCTTTTTGGCGCCCTCCTCCTCCAGGGTTAGCAGAGACTGCTCCATTTCCGCCAACAGATCTTTGCTTTCCTGGGCGAAGGCTTTTAAGGCGCCGCTGAAATCCAGGCTCATTATCCGTCTTCCCTTTCCGTGACGCAGGCTGCAGTTTGCGTCGCCGAGGTCGGTTCATCGACCAGCGCAGCGCCTGTCAGCCCGGCAAGTCTTATTCGCCATATCGGCTTATTTGTCGCCATCCGGGCGTTAGAGAAGGGCTCCTTCCCGGACCGCCGCCATGGCGGCCCTACCGTTCGCGCTACGCCTTGGCGTAGTTTAGATTCACTCAGAATAAACCGCTTTATTCCAACATGTCGGCGAGTCCGGTCAGCGAGAACACTTTGTTGACCGCCTCGCTGGCGTTCACCAGTCGCGCGCCCCGATCCCGCTTGGCCAGGATCAGTAGCTGCAAACCCGCCCCGTCCAGCTCCGTCAGTTGGCTGAGATCAATGTCGATATCCTTATGTTCAAGCAAGGGCGCTTTGGCTTCCGCCGCACAATAGATCGTCAGCTCGCCGTTCAAGGTCAGCCGGTTCTGCTCGGGGTCGTGCTGGGAGTCTATGCTCATTGTGTCTCCCTCCCTGGCGGGTTACTGCGCGTCAGGGCAGTATCAGTTTCTGGACGGCCTTGAGCATGGCTTCAGGGCGGAACGGTTTCACCATCCACGCCTTGGCGCCCGCCATCTGACCTTCCATTCGTTTATCTTCGGTGCTTTCGGTCGTCAGCATGATGACCGGAGTGAATTTGTATTCAGGCAGGCTTTTAAGCTCTTTGACGAAGGAGATGCCGTCCATGACGGGCATATTCACGTCGCAGACTATCAAGCTGGGCTTGGCGTCAGGCAACTTCCCCAGCGCGTCCTGGCCGTTTTCCGCCTGTATTACGTTGTAGCCTGCGGACTTGAGCGTAAGGTCCACCATTTGCCGCAGAGAGATGGAATCGTCAATGATCAGAATGGTCTTCGCCATAGCATTCGTCCATTTGCGCCGATGCGTTATTGGTCTTCCAGTCAGGGCCTGTGAATGATCCGACGTCATGGGCGCCGCCGTCGAATCATCAACAAACGCTTAAGATACCGTCCTAAATAACTAATCAATAAAAGTAGATAAAGTGTAGTTCAAAATTTAGCCATTAAATCCAGCTATGCAAGTCCCGTCCGCCTTTCGAGGCGCCCTAAGCCGGCGCCTTAAGTCCATTGAACAGCATGGCCGTGGCGTTGGCGGCGGGCGCCGGCTTGCTGAATAAATATCCCTGCGCTTCATGACAGCCCAGGCTGCGCAGACGCGCCAATTGGTCCACCGTTTCTATGCCTTCGGCGATAACTTTGAAGCCCATATGCTCGGCAATGGCGAGAATGGCTTTAACGATGGCGAAATCGTCGCCGGAATCACAGATATTGCTGATGAACGAGCGGTCGATCTTCAAGCGATTGAAGGGATATTTGCGCAGATACTCCAGATTGCTGTAGCCGGTGCCGAAATCGTCAATGGCGATGTCGAAACCCTGGCTCCACAACTCCCGCAACTGTCCTCCGCCCTTAGGGTCCATCAGACTGGTTTCCGTCAGTTCCAGTTCGAAGTCATTGGGGGACAGGCGATAGCGGGTGAAAAGATCCACAAAGTCCTGGGTGAACTCATCCCGATGCAGTTGCACCGGAGAAATATTTATCGCCATGCGCAGACGCTTGCCGGCGCGTTTCCATAACGCAATCTGCTGGCACACCTGCTCCATCATCCACAGGCTGATGTCGTAGATCTGTCCGTTTTCCTCCGCCAATGGAATGAAACGCGCCGGGCTGATATGGCCTTTCTCCGGGGTCTTCCAGCGCAGCAAAGCCTCAAAACCCACCAGGGACTCCTGCAGAATATCCACCTGGGGCTGGTAATAGACCTCAAATTGCTGTTCTCGCACCGCCTGAAACAACGCCCGCGACATCCACCAGCGTTCATGATTCACTGCGTCCATCTCAGGCGCGAAGCGTTTCACTAAATTGCCGCCTTCTTTCCTGGCCTCTAATGCCGCAATTTCCGCATGATTGAACAGCACTATCCATTCCAGCCGGGGATGGGGCGGCGGCGCATAGCCTATGGAGAATTTAAGAAAGAATTCCTGTCCCTCCACCAGAATGGGCAGACTCAACTTCTGCTGCAGCAGGCGCAAATGCGTCGCGCCTTCCTCTTCGCCAGCTTCGAGCACCACGCCAAATTTGCCGGAGCCAAGACAGCCCAGCAGCATGCCCGGCGGAAAAATAGACGACATGCGCTCCACCACGGTGCGACTGACCTGACGTTCGGACAGGTCACGGTCATGACTGCTAAGCAGGCCGATCAGGGTTTGATCCATGTCCACTTCGCAGACGCACACGCAGACGTTGGCGTTGTTTTTCTGCTTGATGAGGGTGTCGATCAACTCCATCAAAATATCTTTTTTGGGCAAGCCGGTGACGGAATCATACTCCTCCAGCAAGCGCAGGTTTTGGTGCTGAAAATCGTGCAGTTTCTTGAGTTTGAGTAGGTTGTTCACCCGCGCCAGCAGTTCGCGCCGGTTAAACGGTTTGCTGACGTAATCCTCCGCGCCGCATTCCAGTCCCGACACGCAGGAATCGCGGTCGGCCAGGGCCGTGAGAAGAATAATGGGGATATGTTTCCAGTGCTCCTGGGCTTTGATTTCCCGAGTCAGTTCAAACCCGGTCTTACCGGGCATCATAACGTCCAGAATAATCAAGTCCGGCTCGTAGCTGGCGACGGCGCCAATCACTTCGTTGGCGTCATTCAGAGGGATGGCGTCAAATCCTTGCGCCCGAAATATATCCGTAAGCAGTTTGGTGTTGCGCTGCTCGTCATCAACAATAAGCAGCCTGCTACCGGTGAGTGGGTGCATGACTACAGGCTCCTGCCGTTGAAAGGATGAATGTTACAGAACAAGGATTCTCAGCGAAGAAAGATCCCTCTACAGCCACGAAGGAAGAGTCTCGCATTCGGGCGTTAGCCCGGTTATTTCAGCTCCATGAGCTTCTGTCTCTTAATACAGTCCTGAATTTGATTTTTGTCAAATTAGCGGTAGCTTTTATAGGTATGAGGACTCAGGTATAGGTATGAAGACTCAGGTATAGGTATGGGGACTCAGGGAAAGTCAGCGACGCCGACCTGCAGTCTGCGCCAGGGGCGTCGGTCTATCCGCCTGGAGGACGCAATGAGCGAAGAAACGGACAATGCATCCATCCTGATCGTTGATGACAACCAGAATAACTGTGACCTGCTGAACCGGCGGCTTGAGCGCAAAGGATTTCGCTGCGCCATCGCCCTCAGCGGCCGGGAGGCGTTGCGACAAGTGGAGAAGCAACCCCCCGACCTGATTCTGTTGGACGTCATGATGCCGGAAATGGACGGCATGGAGGTGCTGGACATCCTGCGTAGAAACTTCAATTCCGTCGAACTGCCGGTGCTAATGGTCACCGCCAAAAACGCGCATGAAGATATCATCAGCGCGTTCGCGCAAGGCGCCAACGATTACATTGAGAAGCCGGTGGATTTTCCCATCATGCTCGCGCGCATTCGACATCATCTGCAGCATAAACGCCTCGATGACGAACTCAAACGCAGCCAGCAGCAGTTACGGGAACAGAATCGTCAGCTGGGCATGTCCAATCAGTACAAGATCAATTTTCTATCCTCCATGTCTCACGAATTACGCACGCCCCTCAACGCCATTCTGGGGTATTCGGAAGTCCTGCTGGACGGCATGATGGGCGAACTGAATCCAAAGCAGCTGGAGTATTGCAAGGAAATATACGACAGCGGCTCCTACCTGCTGATCATCATCAATGATTTATTGGACCTGTCCAAAATCGAGGCGGGCAAACTGGAGTTGGAAATCCAACCTACTCACATTGAAATTCTGGTCAACAGCGTCATTGGCATCATCAAGGAAAAAGCGTCCCGCCACGGCATCATCCTGTTGACGGACATTCAAGAAGATATAGGACCGGCGGAACTCGACCCTCTGCGGGTCAAACAGATTCTCATCAACCTGCTCAGCAACGCCATCAAGTTCACCGACAGCGGCAAGCAGGTAGGTTTGAAAGTCAGTCTGCATGACGATCAGGAGTTGCTGATTCAGGTGTTCGACCAGGGCTGCGGCGTGTCGGAACAAGATCTGCAACGCATCTTTCTGCCCTTTGAACAGGCCGAATCCTCCATCAAAAAGAAAAACGTGGAAGGCACCGGCCTGGGTCTCGCTCTGGTGCACAAACTGGTGCTGCTGCATGGCGGCAGCATTGACGTGAAAAGCGAACTCGGTCAGGGCAGCAGTTTTTTCATCCGACTTCCCTATCGCGCCTCGGCGGGAGGGTCTTGCGACATGATTTATTGATGCTATTTGCGCTCCTCTGAAACCGCCAAAGCGCTGACCAGAAACGGCCCGCTTAATTTTACCCCCATTTTATTGACTTAACCGGGCCAATCCCGTTAGGCTGCGCCTCTAAACTTGATGGATCACTATAAATTTCAGGATGTTACCTAATGGAAAATGTGAACTATCGGCAGGCGCTGATAGATAGAATGGGCGCGCCCATCGCGCAAAATCAGGTTAACGCAGGGAATATCAACACCGCCTATCTGTCCGCCGGCGCTGGGGCGCCGGTGATATGTCTGCACGGCGCCGGAGCCGGCGCGGTCACTTGGTATCCCTCTCTGGGCGCGCTATCCCAACACTATCATGTGATCGCGCCAGATATCGTCGGTTACGGCGAGTCCGACAAACCTGACGCCCCCTATGATCGCCCTTATTTTTCCACTTGGCTGCAGGACTTCATGGCGGCGCTGGATATATCCAAAGCGCATATCGTCGGCCTGTCCCAAGGCGGAGCCATCGCCCTGCAATTCGCCCTGGATTGCCCGGACAAAGTAGACAAGCTGGTGTTGGTGGACACCGCCGCGTTGGGCGCGCAGCCTTCCCTGCGCCCGATGGTCGGCATGATCTGGTTGAACAGTTTCCCCTCTGCATGGGCGAATCGTTTTTTCGCCCCTTCGCTACTGTTCGATACGAATAACCGGGACCCCAACCACGCTCATTACTCGATTGAAGTGCTCAAACGCCCTGGCGGCAAAAACGCCTTCACTCAAGGCCGTGGCGCAGCAGTAGCGGCCCTGCCGGAGGAAGCGCTGCGGCGCATTCACAACGAGACGCTGATTATCTGGGGAGAGCAAGATCAACTGTTCGCCATTGAACATGGCGAGGCCGCGGCCAAGCTGATGCCGAACGCTAAACTGCACCGCATTCCCCGCGCCGGTCATCTGCCGCTGATGGATCAGCCAGAATTGTTTAATCAGGCGTTGTTGGATTTTCTGACCTCGACAACTCCAGCGACCGCTTAGTCTGACGCCCCTGCGGCTGAAAGTCAGTCGTTTTGTAGTCCATCTTAATGTCGGAAGGCGCTTCGCTTTTCCAACCTACTCTGTTTTGAAAAAACGAGTGGTAGTATTCAATTAAAACGTTTAGTTCCCGCTTTCGTATGCATTCCAGTACACAGCAATAAACGTAGGTTGGATAAGCGAAGCGCCATCCAACACTTCCGCCAAATAGCCCCCCATACGCCACGTCTAAATGGAACTTCGGGTCTATACTTTAGTTATTGCTGCCCGCAGTTATCGCAGTTCGAAGTAACAGCAGTCCCAAGAGATATCGCAGTCCGATCTCGCAAACGTGTCTTAACCCCTTCTTTTTGTCAGGGGCTGGCAGGCTGTCACAGGGATGTCAGTCGCCCCGCAAGCTTCGCAAGGACTAAAGCAAAGGAATAAAAAATAATGAAAATTGGCATACTCTCAAGAAACTCCAAACTCTATTCAACTTCCCGCCTGGTGGAGGCGGCCCGTGAGCGGGGACATGAGCCACGGGTGGTGGACGTGTTGAAGTGCTACATGAACATCACCACCAACGCGCCCACTGTCCGCTATCGCAGCAGCGGCGTCTCTGAGGAATTGCAGTTCGATGCAGTGATCCCCCGCATCGGCGCCAGCGTCACTACCTATGGCTGCGCAGTGCTGCGTCAGTTTGAAGTCAGCGGGGTGTATTCCATCAACGAATCCATCGCCATTACCCGTTCCCGCGACAAACTGCGCGCCCACCAACTTCTGGCCCGCAAAGGCGTGGGGCAGCCGGTAACCAGTTACGCGCACTCGGCGGACGCCACCAATGATTTGATCGAGTCCGTGAACGGCGCGCCGTTGATCGTCAAAGTGATGGCGAGCACTCACGGCAACGGCGTGGTGCTGGCGGAGACCGATAAAGCCGCGGAAACCCTGATCAACGCCTTTCGCGGCCTGAAAGCCGACTTCCTGGTGCAGGAGTTTATAAAAGAAGCCGGCGGCAGCGACATCCGCTGCTTTGTGATCGGCGATAAAGTGGTCGCCGCCATGCAGCGCACGGCGCAGCCGGGCGAGTTTCGCTCCAACCTGCATCGCGGCGGCAGCGCCCAGGTGGTGAAGTTACGACCCAATGAACGACGGCTCGCCGTACAGGCGGCGCAGGTCATGGGGCTGGATCTGGCCGGGGTGGACATTATCCGCTCCAGTCACGGTCCGCTGGTGCTGGAGGTCAATTCGTCTCCCGGCCTGAAAGGCATCGAAAGCGCGACCAACAAGGATATCGCCGGCGCCATCATCGACTACATTGTTAAGGACGTACTGAACGGCCCTAATAAGCCCAAGGGGAAAGGTTAAGCCATCGTTACCCAGCGCTGGCGTTAGTCTTTTTCTTTATCATCAAGAGAGCATCCATGGACCCGATACAAACTCAAGATTGGCGGGAACTCTTACATCAGACCTACGAACAAACGATTCAGCAGTTGATCGCCTTTACGCCCAATATTCTGGGCGCACTGGCGTTGTTCTTCTTTGGCTTCTTTATCGCCCTGGCGCTGGCGCGCGCCGTGCGTACCGGAGTGACTCTGCTGGAACGTCTGCTAGGCCGGGTGTTCGCGCGCTTCTCCACCAGCTCCGCCTCCCTCAAGTTGCGGCAGTCATACACCAACGTCATCAGCAAAGCCGTGTTTTGGTTGGTGTTGCTGTTTTTCATCGCCGCCGGCGCCAATAGTCTGGGACTGAATATCGTCTCCCAGTGGATGAGTCAGTTATTGCTTTATCTGCCTCATTTCGCCGCCGGCATGCTGATCATGTTGGGAGGATACTTGCTCAGCAAAGTGATCAATCTGGTGATGACTTCTGCGGCGGAGTCCGTGGGCATCAGACAGTCGGCGCTTATGGGGCGCAGCGTGCAGTTTACGGTGATCTTTATCGCCGTCGTGATAGGCATCGAACAGATCGGCATCAACATTCAGTTTTTCACCCAGTTCACTATCATTCTTTCCGCCGTCATTGCAGGGGGCTTCTCCCTGGCGTTCGCCCTCGGCGCCAAGTATCTGGTGGCGAACATCATCGGCTCCCAGCAAATGAACAAGCTGGTGCAACTGGGTGACGAAGTCAGCATCGCCGGCGTGGACGGCGTGATCGTCGATATCACCAGCTCCGTCATCGTGCTGGAGACGCCGCAAGGCAGAACCGCGATTCCCGGCTCCTTCTTCATGGAGCACATCAGCCAGATAAAAGCCGGAGCCGCCAACCACGCCAAAGAGAAATAGACCGCCGCTGATATCCGACACAGACGGAGTTTCGCCATGACCGATCAGACTTACCAGCTTGCGTTCAGCTTTCTGCGTCAGGAGCCCAGGGCGGCGGCGCGGTTGCTGGAGGACAGAGACCCAGGGGAAGTGGCGCAGTTCCTCGCCAACGCGCCCCTGCCCGTATCCATCAGTGTGTTAAAGGAAATGCTGCCGCGTTTTTGCGCGACGGTGATTCACGCCGCGCCGGAGAGCAGTGCGACTCAATGGAGCGCTGAAATAGGCGCGCATCAGCTTTGCAATATTCTGCGCCACCTGCCGCCCAAACACAGAGAAACCGTATTGAACCTGCTGCCGTTGGCGCGCCGCACCCTGTGTCAGCAGCTGCTTTCCTACAGCAATAGCATGCTGGGCGCCTGGACCGAAATAGACGCGCCGGTATTCACCCGCGACATGACCGTGGAAGACGCCATGACCCGCCTGAAAAAGCGGGAGTATCAGGAGGAACGGGTCATTTTCGTCATCGATCAACAACGGTCGCCCCTTGGCGCGATACCCGCCGTCAAACTGCTGCGCTCCTCCAGGCAGGTCATTCTGGGCGCGCTGGTCAAACCCTCGCTGGCGAGTCTGAACAGTCGGCTTTCCCTAAGCAACGCCGCCAGTCATCCGCTGTGGGCCACGCAGGATTTCGCACCAGTGGTGTTTCACCATAACGAGTTCATGGGCGTGATCTGGCATAGCCGTTTACGCGAGCTTCTTTCCACGCATTCCGACTGGCTGGCGGCCCCGCAAAAGCCCTCCGGGTCGGCGGCGCTGGATTTGCTGCGCGCGCATGGCGAGAGCATGCAGGCGATGGTGGAAGTGGTGCGCGACTCACTGGTATGACCCGGCTTCACAGACAAGGCGAACGACACTCAAAGCCTCTGGCGAGGAATCTCACATGGACAACACGACGTCTTACATCAAAGACACCGCGCAGCAGCTCACAGACGCCTATTTATTGCGTTTTCCAGCCAAAGCCGCGCGCGAAATCGCCAAGATGCCGGACCAGGAGGCCGCCGCACTCTTGAGCCGACAACCCGCTGCCGTCGTCGCCAATCTGTTCCCGTACATGCCTCCGGGACTGGGCGAACAACTGATCGCCAACTGGGACCCGGTCGCCGCAACGGAACTGCTTCTGAAACTGGATATTCAACTTAGCGCCGCACTGCTGTCACGCCTGGAGGATACCCAAAGAGAGGCCATTGTGACTCGCATCGCCGCGTCAGAGAAAGCAACCGCCGAGGAGCTGGTCGAGTTGCTTTCCTATCCGCTCAATACGGCGGGCCGCATGATGGATTCCAGAGTGCAGATGTTTCACTCCCATCTCACCGTGGAGGAAGTGCTGCAGCAGATAAAATACCGGCGTCCCAAATACATGGACGCCTTTTTCCTGATCAACGACGAGCGCAACGTCATTGGCGTCTTTGAGTTAAGCGACCTGATTCTCGCCAACGCCAAGGACAAAGCCGCCAAAATCGCGCGCCCGATCACTGCGTCTTTCAGCACCTTAGACCCGGCCGACGACGTCATTGAAAAATTCGAAGGCATGCGGGTCAACTGTCTTCCCGTGCTGGATGTGCATGATCAGGTGGTCGGCGTTATTCGCAGCGCGGATATTTATCAGCGCACCAAGGAGGACCTTGCCTCTGATATGGCGTCGATGGTGGGCGCCAGCAAGGACGAAAAGGCCCTGTCCAGCAGTTGGTTCGCCGTCCGCAAACGCATGCCCTGGCTGCAAATCAATCTGGTGACCGCGTTCGTGGCCGCCGGCGTGGTTGGCGCCTTTGAAGGCATTATTTCCCAGTACACCGCCCTGGCCATCTTGCTGCCCGTGGCCGCCGGGCAAAGCGGCAACGCCGGCGCCCAGGCGCTGGCGGTGACCATGCGTGGTTTGATTCTTAAGGAAATCACCCTTCGCAATATGGGACAGGTGTTTCGCAAAGAGAGCTTCGCCGGTTTTCTCAACGGCGTCATTATCGCGGTGACCTGCGCTATCGGCGTCTGGATCTGGAGCCGCTCGGTCGGTCTGGCGCTGATTATCGCTCTCGCCATGGTGTTGTCGCTGACCATCGCCTGCGGCGCGGGGGCGCTGGTGCCCATGGCGCTCAAGAAGCTCGGTCTGGACCCGGCGCAATCCTCCTCCATCGTACTGACCACCATCACCGACATCGCCGGTTTCATGTCATTTCTTGGGATTGCGACCTTGCTGTCAGGGCTATTGCCGGTGGGGTAAAACGCTAGCTGATGCAGACAGGCTTGGAAAAACGCCCCTTACGTTGATTTGTGTCTGTCGATGACTAGTGCCTGACGGTGGTTTCCCGCCATTCGGAAACCGCCTGGCTCACTGCAGCCAGGTGAGCGTTGGTGATGTCTCTGGGCAAAAACTCGTTCTGACAGGCGTTGATGCGCGTCGCCAACTGGTCAATGAAAGCCTTGCCCTCAGCTTGATACCCCTCGCACTCCTCCTCATTGAGTTCGATCAAGATAGAAAAATCCACAAACGAACGGGAGCACCTGGCGTCGAGGTAAAACTTCCTGTCCTGCTCAAAAAGAAACCACGAGCCCGGCTCATGCAGCATTACATACACAGTTTGATCCTGCCTTTTATGATTGGATTGAGTGTCAGGGGCGGAGCCAAGATCCATCATGCATCGGCGAGTTTGATAAAAACGCTGTCGCGCGTTCATGGCTGGCTGCAACCCTGTGATTTTTTTCTACTTTATAGTTTCCACGGAGTGATTACGAGAAATCAGTGCAAACGGTTTCCAAGTGAAAATGCGAGCGCGCCCTGCTGGATGCGGAGCAGGTTCATATAAGACAGAGAAATCAGCCGGCTCCAGACAAGTGAAATTGCAGAGAATCCACGCCGCCAGGATTTTCAATACGCGCCTAAGTCACTGGAATTATTAACTTTACATCGTTAATAAAACAGCGAATAGTTAGCGCTCTTTTTTTTGAAATGTATAGATATCGCAGAATGAAGATCAAGTCCCAATTAATGCTCGCAATGTGCTCACTTTTAATCGGTTGCTCGTCCAATCAGACCAAAGAACCCACAGAAGTAGTGTTCACTTTCGGCGAGACCGCCATTACCGCGCCCATTAACGAAAACAGCGCCTTTGCAAGCACGAAAGAAACAGACAAGGAAAAAGTACAACTCTCCGGGAAAATCCAAAAACAGGATGCGGATTACATCGTGGAAGTCGAATTTATCAGCGAGACGAAAGAGTCCAAAGCGCGCCACAGCTATAATTCAACCGTCCTGGTGAAAGCGGACGAGCCTTTGGTCATCGGTCACCTGGAGGATGACGAATTTATCATCAACTTAAAAAGATAGTCATGAACTTAAATAGGTAGTCATGAACTTAGATAAGCAGTCATGAACTTAGATAAACAGCCATGTCCTTAATAAGATAGCCATAGCGTCCGCCGGCGCCTGAAGATTACCGGCGCGTCAGGTGGACTCTCTTGGAAAATCTCTCCCAGTTATAAATTTCCAACCCCGCCATCCACCAACAGCTCAGATCCCAGCATGTAAGCCGATTCATCCGACGCCAGGAAAACGGCGGCTTTCGCCAGTTCCAAAGGCGTTCCCATTCGCTTTAAAGGCACGAGCTCCTGAACCTCTTCTATCAGTTCCTGCTGCTTTTCCTCCGATAAACCAAACTTCTGAAAGGCATCAGTATAGGTTGGGCCAGGGCTGAGAGTATTAACGCGAATTCCTTTGTGATGCAGCTCCCCGGACAGCGTCCTCGATAAAGAGATAAGCGCCGCCTTGCTCGCCGCGTACACACTGCTTTGCGCTAATCCAATGTAGGCGGATACGCTGCCACATAAAATAATGGACGCCGAATCAGACAATAAAGGCAATAATGACTGTATTAAAAAGAAGGGCCCCTTTAAATTAACGTTCATAACATGGTCAAAGCAATCTTCGTCCCATTCATCCAATGGTTTATGCGTCACATCGCCTGCGTTTATATATACAATATCAATGCGCGGAAAATTATCAGATAATTGCTGCGCCAATATAGTTTGTTGATCTGCTTTTCCAGAGTCATTCTTTATAACCAGCGCAGACTCTCCCAGTTGATCTTGCGCATACTTTAACCCGGATTCATTACGCCCGGTTACCGCAACGGTCGCCCCTTCAAGTTGAAACTGTTTAGCCGTCTCCAAACCGATTCCCGCCGTTCCACCTGTAATTAACGCGTACTTCCCATCCAGCCTTCTCGACATACTATTCGCCTTTACTTGCAATTCATTAGAGGATTTATAGTATATGCAGGCTATTTCCGTTAAAACAGTAGGTTCCAAATGGATACTAAAGAGAAAATCAGTTATTCGGATAAAAAATTTGAGGATGAATCACGGTGTCCAATGACGGATTTCATCAATATCGTTTCAGGAAAATGGGCGATCCCCACCTTATATCGCTTGATTATTACTGACGATATTATTCGGTTTGGCGCCCTGCAAAGAGGAATCGGCGGCATTACGCAAAAGGAATTAACCAAACAACTCAGGACGTTTGAATCCTTAGGCATCGTTTCCAGACAGGAATACCCGGAGATGCCGCCACGGGTTGAGTATCGGATTACAGAACTCGGAAAAACGCTGAAACCGACACTGGACTCACTGGCCCATTGGATGACCGAACATAGAGACGAGTTATTGGCGAATAGTCGAAATAACGCCAGTTAAAAGCCGTCATATACTTAATAGGCTCCTCTCCAAATAAAGAGGAACATTTAACGACTCGACAGTAATACGGAGTTTATATTTAACTCAGACAATGTGTTATTAAGGCTCTATACATTCGTACGCTTACTCTTAATCTCCTGACCATTGGGCTTATGTTTTCCCGTAGAGATAAAATGGGCCTGCTCTATTCGCTCAGGCATTTTCCGTATATCACCCCAATATTCTCTGCGAACTTCTTCGTCAACAAACACTTTGGTTCTGTACAACCCATCATTGCCATCTTTGCGGCAATTTGAAAACCAATAGTGTTCTCCCGTCTCCGTATCGAAGTAATTGGCCTTAAACCCAGATCCTTTTAGCGACTTAAATTTACGGCCTTTGTACTCAAGCGTTTTCCCTGACTTTGAAAAGAAGACTTGGCCAATATTGGCTTCCAATGCAGCCACGCCTGATTTCTCTTCTATGTACATCACATTGTATTTCATTACATTCACTCTCAATTGTATGTGGTAGCACGCAGGCGCTCGCAGCGCTAACTTCTAAACTTAGTCACTTTACCTGACTCATCAACCGCCGCGTTCACCAGGCCATTCAAGTCCAGGGACGGGTTCGATTCGAGGCAGTGTTGCAGGATATTCAACGCCACATGAGGAGCGAACATATGTGGGCCGCGAAACCTTAGCAACAGTGTTTGAATTTTCTCGTCTTTGCGGGGATTCAACGCCTTGAAGATTTGCTCCCAGTCGGCGTCCATCCGCACAAGTTCTGTCACGACTTTGCTGGCGATACGGGCGTTCCTGGCGCTTATTCTCGCCGTCCTCGCCTCCAGTTTATCCCGCTTATCCGCCTCCGCCAGCAGCCAGCTGGCGTCCAGAGGATTCTTGGGCGAAGGTTTCGTTTTGCGTTTCTTGGCCATAATCAAATTGAGGCATGCTACGGGACTAAAGAGTATCGCAATAACAGATCCCAGACTTCAACGCTCGCGCAAACCCGACTGACGCTGACTCTGTACTTCAACTCTTCACAAAAGCGACAAGTTCAGCAATTCGGCTGATAGGTTCAGCTTTACAGCTGGGCTATAGTTTTCCGGCAATTACGACAGCGACCTCATACATCGACTTCGGAGGCCATGCCGGGTGGTTTTGATTTCTTCAACTCAATATAAAAATAAGACGGTTAGCGCTCGCGGCCCCTCCATTCTCTTCCTGCTGTTGCTCGCCATCGCCGCCTCTCCCGTATTCGCCCACGGCGTGGCGGAAGGCGACGCGCTGTTCATCGAACAGGCGGAAGGCATGCACCTGATCTCCTTTATCTATCTCGGCGCCAAGCATATGGTGACGGGCTATGATCACCTGCTGTTTCTTATCGGCGTGATTTTTTTCTTGTATCGGATGAAAGACATCGGCGTTTACGTCACGCTGTTCGCCATCGGACATAGCATTACGCTGCTGTATGGCGTGTTGAGCGGCGCTCAAGTCAATCCTTATCTGGTCGACGCCATCATCGGTCTATCCGTCGTCTATAAAGCGCTGGATAATCTTGGCGCTTACCGTCGCTGGTTCGGCTTTCAGCCCAACACCAAAGCGGCGGTGCTTATTTTCGGCTTTTTCCATGGCTTCGGGCTGGCGACAAAGTTGCAGGATTTCACGCTGTCCCAGGATGGCCTGATCCCCAATATCATCGCCTTCAATGTGGGTGTGGAAATCGGCCAGTTACTGGCGTTGAGCGCTATTCTCATCATCATGAGTTTCTGGCGCAAAACTGACGCCTTCGCCAAGCAGGCCTTCACCGCCAATGTGCTCCTGATGAGCGCCGGATTTATGTTAATAGGCTACCAACTCACCGGCTTTTTCGTGAGTTCTTGAGATAATCGACATGCATGACATCACCCACCGCAACCGCGCTGAATCGCCTTCCAGCAAAACACTGTTTAAAGCAACCGCCATCGCCTTGGTAGTTGGCGCGGGCCTGCTCGTCACGACGGTGCTGCCAGCGGAATACGGCATCGATCCCACCGGCGTCGGCGGCTACCTGGGCCTGACCCAGCTCAACGCCATCGCCCCGCAGGAAACGGCGGAGCCGGTGGAAGACCCCATGATCAGCGACGCCCAGCTCGCCTCCCTGCTCAACCCGGTATGGAAAAGCAGCGCCCCTCTGCGCAACGACACGCTGACCATCACTCTCGGTCCCAATGAAGGAGCCGAGATCAAGGCGCAAATGCAGGAGGGCGACCGCTTCATGTTCAAGTGGGAAGCGCAAGGCCCCGTCAACTTCGATATGCACGGCGAACGCCCCAATGCCGGCGACGAATTCACCAGCTATTGGACAGGCAGAAATAAAACCAACGCCAACGGCGCTTTCCAGGCTCCCTTTGAGGGCGTTCACGGCTGGTACTGGCACAACGGCGGCGCCCAACCGGTCACCGTAACCGTCACCACAACCGGGTTTTATGAGAAGCTGTATAAGCTGTAGTTGCAGGGGCTTCGCGTTATGCCAAAGAAGACAAAAAACGAACATCCCCTCACGCTTATTCCCACTCCGTTCGCCCTGAGCCTGTCGAAGGGCCCTCCCAGGCACAGCACCATCACACGATCCTCAAGGATCATTAGAATGTATTCCCCTCGCGCTTATTCCCACTCCGTTCGCCCTGAGCCTGTCGAAGGGCCCTCCTGGGCGAATAGAGGAAAATCACCCTATCCTAGAGTCGTGACGTATATGACGGTTTCAAACTAGCGCTCTGGAAAGCCCTTCGACAAGCTCAGGGCGAACGGGGGAATATGGCCTGGGAATCGGATGATATAAAACCAGAGTTCCAGCTCACGCCGGAGCGGTTTCATCTTCCTGGGTTGTTTTCACTTCACTCGGCGGTACGCCAAAGTAGGCTCTGACGTGGTCCTCATTCAGGTATCCGCGAACGCCAATGATGTAGACCAGAAACGGAATGCCAGTGATCAAACTGATAAGCAAAGACGCCCAATCTCCCATCAACATGCCGAACACCGTCAATAACGCCCAGCCGTATATCAACGGCCTGGCCAGCATCCAGACATACTTCGAGCGCACCCACAGCAAGGGTCCGCACAGGGTCCAGGCTACGCAATTCGCCATCAGCACATAGCGGGATAAATCATCAGCAACGATGATGACCAGCACCAGATTGAGCAACAAAAAAACTGTGTTGATGATGGATATGACTTTGATTCCCTTCGGCATGTTATCTCCTCACGAGAGCTGCGTGTTGGCGCGGATAGGTCTTCACAGGCTCTCAAATTTGTTTGTGGGATATGTCGGATAGTGGTCAATTCAGGAGGCGTCGGACTTATGCATCCAACGCCTCCAGTATAGCCAGAGGATAGTAACACAGGGTCAGCTATTCTCAGCCCTGTCGTTTGCAGACAAATAGACGGAGGCGACTTGTCTGCTGGATTGAGGGATTAACGCAACCAGGGGTCGCTGGTTTCGATCTCCGATATCCGTTTGGATTCGGGATCAACCACGTCGCGCCAGACGCCATCGTCATTCATGATCGACCAGGTATTCTCATCCTTGCGCAACCCCATACGCCAGAACATCCAGGGAATGCCTCGACGCCGCGCGGTTTCCGCCACATGGCGGTATTCATCCGTCATCGCTTCCATCCCCACCTTGCGCTCCTTGCCGAACTCCTCCACGAACAACAGTTTGCCCCACTGTCGCACTGACGGCAGGGCGTCGTTCAACCATTGATCCAGATCGCCGCCGTAATAGTGCAAGGTATAGATATCCGCCGCCGGAATGTCGCCCAGCGTTTTAATGTCGTCAGCGCTGCCTTTGTTGTAGTACTTATCGTAGCCGGCGATTCCCAGGGAGACGTAGGTATCTGGATCTTCTGCTTTCAGATGCGCGGCCATCTGGGTCAGGAAATTGCGGTGGATATCGTATTTCTGATCGTTCGACAGGTTCTCATTCGCCAGGGACACGCCGGATTCATTGGCGATTTCCCACGCCAGCACCACATCGTTAATGTCCTTCCATTTCTTATTGCCGAGGTAAGGATTTTGATGGTTAAGAAAATGAGTGAAGCGCTTTTTATAGGCGTCTATCGCATCCTGCCGATACATCCCTACGGGGCCGAAAGCATTGTAATAAACGGAGTTGGAGTCCTGGGCGTAGGCGAAGTTGATCAACGCCAGCACCATCTTTATGCCCATTTCCTGGCACTCCTGCATCAACTTATCCATTTTCTCCAACTGATCGTCGTGGTATACGCCCAAAGGTTCTTCATAGGTCCAGCCCTTTGGTTGAATTTCCCATGGCGCATCGCCCCTGCGCGTGACGAAGACGCGTAAGACTTTCAATCCGCTGTCTTTCATCGCCTGCAATTGTTTGCGACGGTCCGCCTCCGACATATGCGCAAGCTGATACTGATTGGCGCCGGCCCACAGGCGAGAGACGTCAGGGTCTGGTCCAGGGCCGTCCCCCAGCGTGAATTGCAGGGCGTTCAGATTGAAGCCGGATTGCAGCATGGTGACTCTCAACCTATGCTCGCCGGCGCTCAACTCAAGGCCCGCGTCCACCCAGGTCCAGTTCTGCCAGCCGCCAGTCACTGGCGCCGTCACTTCCACCGCTCTGGCTCCGTCAATGCTTACCGCGAAACGGCCTTCCGCACTTTCCGCCGCGACCAGTGAGGACATGGTGTAGACGCCGCTTTCGCTGACGTTAACGCTGTATTCCAGCCATTCTCCAGGCTCGATCCAGCCGATGTTATAGCCATTGCTCGTACTGGCCTCGATATCCACGGCGTCCTGACGCAAAGCGCCGCCTTCGTTGGTGGGAGTGGTGTCCTGGAAAGCGCCGTAATCATAGTGCTCCGCCTCCAGCACGCCTGGTATCGGGATGGGCGCGCCATTATAGGGGCCTTCGCCGGCGCCATGATCACCGCCATCGCCATCATCTCCCCCGCTGTCACCGTCGCCGTTATCACCACCGTCGCTATCACCACCGTCGCTATCATCACCGCCATCACAACCAGCGGGCCTGACTCGCTCCCACAGAGACCCCACCTCCGGCGTCCAGCCAGCGCCGGGATAGGCGGTGTGCGTCACCAAGGCGCGATAGATATCGCCTTGATACAGCACTTCCTGCGCAACCTGATATTGGGCTCCCTCAACCCAGCTGGCGGGGCAGTCGGCGGCGAAAACGCCCTGCGCGCCGGCGGCGCTGACGCCAGCGAACAGCAGCTGAGCCGATAAGAGGGCGAGTCGAAGTTTCTTTTTTGGCATGAATCCAGTCCTTTTTGGTCGTCGTTATTAGGGCGCATTCCCGAGTCTAGAGTGGGAATACGTCCCAAACGCCCCCCAAATGGCGTAGGAATCCATGTTTTGAAGAACAGGCCTTCGCGCCTATGTGAGAGCCCACACGGACGGCTATCAATCGCCCGAAATAACGCAGGAAACGAACAGGAACTTTCTGTGCGGACAGCGCCGCCCATTTCATGGTCTACAGTATCTTGGGCCAAGCTGACAGGGAGCTTATTGCCCCGTACGTTTGAAAGTTTTAAAGACAAAAACCAATAATCCCAAACCGCCAGAAACAACACACATCCAGAACATCCACAACCCCAAAACCATGACCCAATCGATATCGCACGCCACTTCTCCGGGGTTGCGACAAAACTCGCCCATGGCGTTGTGAGAGAGTCCTAGATACGTCATAAGTGAGGCGGTTATAACGCCGAAAAAGAGCGTCGCAGCATAAGTTTTCATACTTGAATCACTACTCTATTCGATGAATACGCTTCAACTTCTCTCTGGCGTCATAACCCCAAGCCAAATCACGCACCATCATACCAGTCAATCTCTACATACACTTTTTCTGACTTACTCATTTCTTACCGTCCACACGAGTAGAAGCACCAAAGGCATCCAGTCTTAAATCCGCCAAACTTTAGCTAATGAGGAGCTCCCCCTTACCTTTTAAATACACCCTACGCTCCCAACCAGGCGGGTCTCCCATAAAACGCCCTGGCCATGTTACCGCCGTTAAGAATCTGTTCTTCAACGGTCACTCTCTCCACCCGGGTGACTGGCTGCGTATTGGTCCCGCAAAAGCTCATGGCGATGTGTCGGCCAAAAGCGTCTCTTTGGCCGGTGAGCAGGACTGCGTGTCCCAGTTGGTAGTGTCCGTTGTAGAGAGGTTGATTGCGGTAGGAAAAAACGACGACGTCGCCGCGATTGAGTGAGGCGGGAAATGGCGCTGGCCAGGGGTAAAAGGTTTCGTTATGGAACATATTACGCATGATCTGCACGCCCCAGTTGCGTCCGTTGATCACTCTGGCGGTATGCGCCCGGTTATAACGATCAGAGAAAAATTGTCTCGGCGCCTGGGCTGCGGCCGCGGCCAGAAACAGCATTTCAAAACAGCATATTTCTATCTGATTGGGACCCATCGTCAGCGGGTTGGGAACATTATGATCCAACCCTCTGGCCCAGCGCTCCATGGAGCTGGTATAACGCCAGCGACGCCCCATGACCTGAGGCGGCATAACTAACGGAGACCACGTAATCCGCCGGTTCTGTTGATGCCACTGCTCAGCAATATTAATCGCATTTTGCACATGTATTAATGCCATAAATAAATCCCTGATCCCTGCTGAATTCGGTGCTCAGACTTTTTATTTCATACCAGCTTGGTTGCGCTTCCGCATCACTCGCTGGCGTTTTATTTTCCGTTTAAGTTAGCGCCCAGATGAAACAAAACCCTTAATAGTTTTTGCGTGAAATCAGCGTTCATTCTGATTGGCTTAGCGCATACAGCAAACACAGATTAACTCCGTCGTTATAGATGCGATTCGATGCCCCCCTGCTCTGCAACCGTATATCTCCAGTCCAAACGTTGTCGCCTTGGGACTCATTGAAGACGTCGCCGCGTCATCGCCAACCCATAAAAACAAGTCTGCTTGCCAAAAGATCGGATTTATCGCCGCTGCAGTTCATCACGGTCAGTCAAAGATAACCTCCTATTCCCCTGATAATTCGAGCCTTTTCGCACAGTATACAAGCCAGCTTTTAGACCAAACAGCCTCGAACAAAAGTTAAATTGCTTTACACAAGTAAATCACTAGAATTATTGCTTTTCTTGCACATCTAAGGAAAGCGAAATGCAAAACAACAACCTTCCTCCGCAGCATCAACTTACGCCGCTGGAAAACCCGCTCCCTGCCTGGAACTCTCAAACTCCCAAGGCCGGTAAAAAGCTGATGATCACCAGGGAAGCAGACGTCTTTATGCGCAGCCTGAATCTGTATGAAAAAACCCAGGTATACAAAGAGGCCCTTAAGCTAACCAGCGACGGCGGCTATGGCTGGAACAGCAGAGGCTTTCAAAAAGCGCCCATGTTCATGCGCCATAAGATCTGCTCAGGCGGAATCAGTTTTATGTACAGCGTGAATCCCGAGATGATTGTTATTAATCGGATGAAGCTGGAGCGGGAAATTACCCAGATTGAAACACCGGCGAACATGCAGCAGATGGGATTGTTTGAGGTGAAGCGGGAGTCTGATATTCGGTGGCGAGAAGAGATAACTGAGAGGGAGATTCCCATGCTTGAAAAGGCTTGGGGAAGGCCACAGCCAGTTCCAATGATCAGAACGGAGCATGTTGCGATTAATGGCATGTCGAATGATTTGACAAAAGCTTCCTGGCTTATGGGCGTTCACATGGATACCGCCTACTGGGACGATTACGCCAAAGCCTATACGCTTATCTACAACCCGACTCGTGGGAAAATCGATTTCTTCGAATGTATCGCGGATAAAATTTCGACCACCAAGCTGGCGAAATTTCTGGCGGTTATGTTGATCGAAAACCAGCAAAAAGGGTTGAAACGTAAATGGACGGCGCACAGTCAAGGCGGCATTATCCTGACGAGGGCCGTTGAGTTGATTAATCAGAGAGGCATACGCCTGGAGGGACAAAGAGTCTCCATTCATGCGGGAGGTAACGAGAAGACTCGCGCAGAGAAGGCCTTCAAGCAGGCAGGTATAATCATTGATGAAATCAAACGAGACCACCCAAACGACCTCGTGCCAAACCTTGCTGGTTTCAATGACCTCTCCCCCGGCTCTTTCTTGCGCAGTATGAACAGCATGTTCCTGGTATTCCGCAATAAGCGTCCAGTGCAAGCCAGCCCCCATACATTACCCTTCCTCAACGCCGAATGCGCCATCAGGCACCTGCAAATGAATGGCTATCAAAGAAAAGCGGAAAGGCTGGCGAAGCATACAATGAAAGAGTTAGGCCTATTATGATCAACCAACTACTCAAACCAATCTTAACGGGCAAAGGGCCAGACTTTTCAAAACTGACCGCGAAGGAATGCCGCATCGGCGACTATCACTTGAACTTCAAGTTACCGGGCAATGTTCAGAGGTTAGCCAAACATAAAGACCCCGACCTTACACAGGTCAATCTCACTCCGGACGTTTTCGAGGCGAGCATAGAGAAAGTGTTCAACCGGGAGTATGTGCATGCCTGTTTCGAGTGGTGGGCATACAGAGGCCTATTCATACAAGGCTACTCCGGCAAGCTCAGCGACTTGAGCCTCACGATTGACGTAAACCGCGTAGAGTCCCGCCACCCTATTGTCGAGGGAGACCTCGAAAGCCTGGAGACATACCTGAGAAAGGATCTGTGGGACTACTACGAAACTGAGAAAAACAAAGACGGAAAACCCGGAGCCAACTGGGAGGCGCGGTACGCATTTGAGCACCCAGAGGAAATGAGCGCCCAAGGTTACATTCCACTCGGGAAACTCGTGTTAGTCACCCATCTGCCGGAGGTCTACTACAGAGAAAAAATCAATGGCGTCGACTGGCTGCACTACGGCATTCGCGGCGAAGGCGTCGGCCGAGGCCTGAACTATTACTGGGCTTATCCATTGAGCGCTGGCTACTACCTGACGTTCAATTTCAATTTGACCTCTGAAGTCGGAAATAAGGAGCTGAGGTACCAGCGTATGTACGAAGACGCCAAGCGTATTATGTCGATGGTCGTGCTTCGAAAAGCCTGATGGTTAAGAAATATTGGGCTTACTATGAACAAGCGACAGCTGAAGCGGCTTTTAACGGGCAAAGGGCCTGCTTTTTCAAGGCTTACTGCAAAGGAATGCAACATAGGAGACTATCGGCTGAGGTATCAACTGCCAGGGAACGCCATTGATATTGGCATACCGAAGAAGCCCAATCCTTCGCACTTGAATCTAAATAATGACCTGTTCACGACGTATGATTGCGACAAAGAGTTCAACCGCACCTTTGTGCAAATGGGGTTTGAGTGGTGGGCCTATCGTGGGCTTTTCCTACAGGGCAGTTTTGGCCAACTAGGCAGAATGTCTTTGCATGTGGATGTTAATCGCGCAGAACCTCACGCCCCCATATCGGAGGGCGACCTTAATAGTCTGGCGTCCTACCTGAAACAAGAATATTGGACATACTACGAAACAGACGGCGGCATAAACCTGAGAGCCAGACAGCACTACGAAAATAACAAGGTTTTGATGGGCGACACGCCTGTCTCCGGTTTTTTAGTGAAACTACCCGAGTCCTACACAAAACAACGCATCAATGGCGCAGACTGGCTTGCCTACCACATCAACTCGGAAGGCATGGCCGGGCGCCACCACACCTACTACTGGGCCTATCCCTTAAACAAGGATTACTACCTCACCATCAGCTTCTGGATGCAGCTCGAAATAGGAAATCGCTTGATGCGGTCCGAACGCATGCGCGATGACGCCAGACGCATCATGTCCATGATGGAACTTCGTAAGGGCTGATAATGATCAACCAATTACTCAGACCTGCCTTAACGGGTAAAGGGCCAGATTTTTCTATGCTGACCACAAAGGAATGCAGGATTGGGCGCTATGACTTGCACTACAAGTCACCCGGAAATGTGATTGATATTGGGAGATCAAGAAGGCCAAAGCCTACGCAGCTTAATTTGCAGCCCAGTCTATTTAGCTCATATGAAACCATGCAAAGGTTCAACCGGGCTTTTGTACAAATGGAATTCGAATGGTGGGCTTACAGGGGGTTATTCCTGCAAGGCCATTTCGGCAAGCTCAGCGACATGAGCGTCACCATCGACGTTAACCGTGCAGAACCTCACTCCCCGCTAGTCGAGGGAGACCTCGATAGCCTGGAGACATACCTGAGAAAGGATCTGTGGGACTACTACGAAGCTGAGAAAAACAAAGACGGAAAACCCGGCGCTAACTGGGAGGCGCGATACGCATTTGAGCACCCAGAGGAAATGAGCGCCCAAGGCTACATTCCTCTCGGGAAACTCGTGTTAGTCACCCATCTGCCGGAGGTCTACTACAGAGAAAAAATCAATGGCGTCGACTGGCTGCACTACGGTATTCGCGGCGAAGGCGTCGGCCGAGGCCTGAACTATTACTGGGCTTATCCATTGGGCGCTGGCTACTACCTTACGTTCAACTTCAATTTGACCTCTGAAGTCGGAAATAAGGAGCTGAGGTACCAGCGCATGTACGAAGACGCCAAGCGTATTATGTCGATGGTCGTGCTTCGTCAACAGCCTTAGAAGCAGAAGCAGCACCGGCCCCCTATTAGATGCATGATAATGCGTACTTCAAGGCTACCAGCATGAATAAAGCCAATTTATTTTGAGTGGTCAGATGCATCTGTGGAAATTTGTTCTAACTTTCTTTAATAGGGCTAACCTAAAAAACAGCGCCTTATTCATATGCTATTGATATTAAGGATAAAACATGGATGACCAAGACTCGCCTGGATCATTTATCACACTCAAAACAGATATTGGAGAACGCTCATTCGAAACCTACGATGAGCTAAAGGAGTGGTACACAAAAGAGGCTAATGCATGGGGCTGGCTACAAGAAACTATTCAAAAAAAACACGATGCTACGCTAGCGGATGTTTGGAACAGAATCAGCAGCCCCTTAAACAGAATCAGAAAGTTTGTCGATAATTTCCCTACCTTCTCTGAGAACCCAGAAGAACTCCATAAACAGAAAAAAGGCCTACAAATAGAAATTCATAATTCTGTAGAAAAAGGATATACAACAACAAAATCAAAGGAAGGGATATTTATATTAAGTCTAAAAGGAAAATCCACATCGTTAATCGCAGGATATGCGCTAGCGTTCATAAAGGAGATTGAGGTTAACACCAACTCAAACGCTGCTATTGAAGGTTGCTACTGGGGACTACAATTCCGCCATGGACACGCTGTAGAAAGTATCGCCCCAAATATCCGATCGTTAAATCTAAAAATCGAAGAATGGGAAAGAAGGCTAAATAAATCACTTAAATCTCATCTTGAGGAAAGAGGAACTCATGAAAGTGATTTAAAGGAACTAAAAGATAATTTCAGAAAAATCATAATTGAAAGCAAAAATCAGTGCGAAGAATCAAAAAGTGCATTGGAACTACTACTAAAAGAATCAAAAGCTGAGCTAGATAACATTGAGTTAGTTTACGACAAGAAACTCGCTTTAAAGTCATCAGTTAACTACTGGATAAATAAGCGAAAGCACCACCAAAATGTTATGACGTGTATGGCTTTACTCACTCTTGGAATAGGTACATCAACGGGGGCAGGGTTTATATGGGCTGCGAAGTCATTTCTTACGGAGGCAGCTGCCCAAACCCCTCTATGGAAATTAGGGGTCATGTTGGCCATATCCACTTTCGGAATATGGATGACTCGTATTTCTAGTAAAATTTTCATATCCAACTTACATTTAAGAACAGATGCCGACGAACGTGTTACGATGATTCAAACCTACCTAGCACTGTTAAGGGAGGATAACGCCATTAATGAAAATGAGCGGCAATTAATCTTGCAAACATTATTTAGACATAGCACATCAGGGATCATTAAAGACGAAGGACCAGCCGGGCTATACGAAATGCTAGCCGCGCACATCACGAAGAAATGACGCACAACTTTCTATATTAATTCAAATTACAATCTAGCCTTAAATGAAAGCCAACCAAGGAGATTAACAAATGTCACCAGAAGAATTAAAAGAAGTTGTTAATGCTTTAAAGAGTATTATTGATATTACGTCGCAAAAACCCAATCAATGGCTCCCTCTTTATGCAGCTCTCGGTGGTGCAGCAATGGGCGCCCTTGCCTCATTTATACCCACATGGATTTTCGAGAAACGGAGAGAAAAAGTTCAATCCATACAAATAGAAAGCAGTCTAATCTCAGAAATATCGGCACTAATAGACATTATAGAAACAAGAAAATATTTGCCCGCAATACAAGAAGCAATTAAGCACTTAGATTCAGATAAAACCATCACTCATTATAAAATAATAATTGATGTTCCAGCCCACTATTCAAGAGTTTATCAGAATAATTGCAAGAATATTGGCGCTATAAAGCCAGAAGTAGCTCGCAATATTATCTTATTTCATCAAATTATTGACGCTGTTATCCAAGACTTAAAACCTGGGGCCATCGTCCAGAACGACGAAATTGAGCCTCCAGCTAATTCAGAAGACACATTAGATACTTTTAGAGAGGTAGCCCGTTTACTTGAGCAAGCTCTATCTATCGGTAGGAATTTGTCAAAACAAGCCCGCAAGTATTCAACATGAAGCAACACTCAGCCACTCAAAATTACGCCAAATCGCCCCATCCCAGTGCACTGATTCCCATACAAAAACCACTACGCACCAAGATCGCCCCGCTATTTTCTTCAACTTTGCGGGCTGGGTCACGGTAGGGGAAAACAGGTGTGGTTGAGGGTTGTAGGTGAAACTTATCACGATTAGCTTAATCGGCTAATGGGTCGCCCCATTGCAATGGATTACCGGTTTTAAGGTTTCGTTGTACAAAAAACTACTCCTTAATGCAGATGATGGCGTCACATCTATCAGGTGGAGCAGTGTGTTTTCCAATCAATCCGATTGTACGAAATGTTTGGAAAAGTATCAGGGAGCGACGCCGCACTGTCGAAACAGAGAGTTGCTGATCAAAGATTCATTCGGGAATATGGGTCAGCTGCTTTCCCAGCCTAATTAGACGTCATCACAGTCATCGCGCCGACGATTCAAAGAAGAATAAACATCCAACTTCACATATGTCGTGGTTTCGACAGTGTAGAAGTCTTTCACCGCTGTTCGAAATAGATGAGGTGCTTTAATGAAGCTATCTATGGTAATGGTTTTGCTGGTATTGGCTGGACAGTTGTCCGGCTGCGGAGGGAATGACGATAATAATTCGGAAAGGACGCATGAAAGCGGCGATAGTAATGGCGATGTGACAACGCCAGATAATGACGCCTCCTCCAATGACGAGGACGACGCCGCCCTGGAGCCTACGCAGCTGCGTTCGGTTGAGTTCGCCCAGTCGCATGTTCTTCCTCCGGGAGGCCTTAGCTGGGACCTTAAAGAATCCGGCGAGCTGCAACTGGTCGAAAAGAGAGACACGCTGGTATTGGCCACCTTCGACGAAGCCGTGCAGGCTGCGGAAGTGCGCGTTTATGATAAAAACCATCAGTTACTTTCCTCCCTGAACCTGTCAAAGCCAAGCGACCTTCCTCCCACTGAGGGCGACGATCTGCCCTACTCGGACGACGCCTGGTCGGCGGTGATTCCGTCTGACGACATGTCTAAAGGCGTGAATATCCGCGTCGTCGCGCAAGGTAAGAGCGCATCGGAAATCGTCACTCCCGCTTTGCATCCCGAGTTGGATCTCACTATTCAATCGCTGCCCTTCCTGATCTATGGCGCCAATGAAAGTAATATCCCGTTTAAAATCGACGATCTGAAAGTGATGTTCGCAGACCCCGACACGGCCGGACAGGGCTTCGCGGGTATGCCCTTCTCAAAGACCCATATCGTTAACCATCCGTTGGGGGTGTTTGAATCGGACTATCTGATTGCGCCGCCGTCAGGATCGGCTCCGGCGAAGAAAGTGGAATCCGCTGCGGACCCCGACTATTCCAAACCGATTTTGGATATGGTCTGGCACATCGAATACGCCACCGGCGATATGGCGCTGAACAAAATCACCTTCGCCCCGTCCATGCTCATCGACCACTCAAAAGCGGGCCCGATTAAAACCCGTGGGTTTGGGGGCATGGCATACACAGGCTCAGGGGCGTCTATGGGTTATCCCTCTCTCGGACTGCTTTGGCACGAAGGCGGGCATGCATTAGGGCTTCCACACTCGTTGAGCGGCAGTAAAGATCTAAGAGGCCCCTACTATCCCTATGCTGAGGGCAGTTTAAGCGGCTCCGCCTGGGGGTACGATCAGCACAAGGGGTATTTCCGCTCCCCCCTTACCGCGCCGACTTCCCGCTACTTCGTCTGTAACGGAGAAAGAGGCGGAGGCGTTTTCCAAAAAACCCCGGAGGGACGCTGCTATCGATTCGATCCGATGCACTCTGCGGACGAGCAAAAAGACCCCGACGCCGCCTTCCCGTTATTCTCTGATTTTAATGCAGGAAAAATGCAGCGCTGGGTGCGTAATCGCGCCAGAATGAATCCCTCCAACGATGGCTTTCAGGTGCTTGACGACAACGGCGACTGGGCGGACTTTGTCCCAGAAACCAAACACTACGCGGGTTGGCACATCAAAGAGCACTACCCCGTGTCGTTTGATAAAACCACTGACTTCATCATGATCACCTATAGCCTCGCGGGAACCGACGCCGCGTCGCACTTCTATAACCCGATCCGGTACAAAGGAAACGCCATTGAGTATGTTGACGCGATCAATCAGGACGGCCTCAACAGCATTAACGCCGATATCTCAAGCGGCGCCAGAGCCAAATACTCCGACTACTGCCGACGCCAGGGGTGTGACTTTACCCTCAAGGTCACCTACGAAGACGGCTCAACCTCATACCGAGTGTTAAAGGGAAGCGCCCGCAAGGATTGGCAGCCTTCTGTGTGGAAGGACGACTATCTGAATGAAAACAGTAAAGACAGCTATCTGTTTTGGGCGGTAGCGCTGGTGGCGCCCGATGGCGCGCCGAAAGTGAAAAAGCTTGAGCTGCTCGACACGCCCATACTGTGGAATTTGAGCCCCACCGCCGTTATGGGAGCGGAGGCGCTCGTAGTCAAACAGCTGTAGCAGCTAGACAGGTTCAGCTTGCCCCCAATGCTTGAGCGTTCAGTTTTAGATAACCGAAGCGGCTTAACCGCCTTGGTTTTCTTAACAAGAGCGGAATCAAGTTTGGGGGAAAGTTTCACGCTTTTTATTAATATGGCAATGATATTGGCATGTTAATCATCAGGCGCATGGATGCGCCTGCGCGGCGGCGAGCCGCGGGAGACAGGGCCTGACCTGTGCAGGCCCTGTCGTTGCAGACAAATAGAAGGAAGCTATTTGTCTGCCTGATTAATAAGTCGCCCTGTCGGTCTGGGCGGACGGAGACCGGGCCGAGGCCATACCAGTTTGGGGTGCTGGCGGAACCGGGTCGTCCGGAGTTGTCATCGCCTTGAATGGTTACGGGAGAGATGGCGATATGACCGACCAGCTCGCCCTGCTCTTCCGCCACCAGTGAAATCGTCAATTTGCCGCGACTACGGAGCGCGTTGACGACCAGATGTTCCGTATGGCTGGTATGGGGCGCGTTCAGAAACGCCTGTTCGGTAACCTGGGTAATCGCGTCCAGATCGCTGGGCTGTTCATTGCGAATATGAAAGTTCATGCGCGGTCTCGTTGTTTCCTGCTGAACATAAACATCCCTGGCGGGCTGTGGTCAGCCGCCAGGGAATGAAGGTTTACTGGTTATCCAATTGCGGACGTACGGCTTTCAGCCCGGCCATATTGATTTGATAAGGCTTTCCGCTTTTCGAATGGATAAGGCGTTTGTTCTTGAGTTTAGTGAAGACCGGCAACGTGCAGTCGGCAAGCACATAGCCCTCGCGGGTGTAGCATTCAACGAATGTCACCTTACCTGAGCTATTGCGGGTAAATATGATGCGGCCGCCTTTGGCGAGGACGTGCAACGTCCGTTGTTCCGGCTTGGAAATGTTCATGTTGGAACCTGTAGCAGTAATCAAATATGCGACACGACAAGCATGCGTTCATGCTCGCCACGAAAATGCGCGTATCGATAACCGAAACTCCTGACAAAACAGGGGTTGGGTTATCGGATGACTGCTATCTCCAACATATAAACCTCTTGAAAGGCTGTTAAGCGATTCCATCCCGCTGTTTTTAAACAGGGATGAAATGAAAAATTCTGAATGAAAACAGACGCTTTGCGTCAGGCGGGGGAAGTTAGCTGATTTTTCGAGTAAGTGTCAAGCCGCCGGAGGCGCTTTCCGGCGGCGACTGGGGTGAGAAAGAAGGGCCGCGTTACAACTTGAATCGCGACACCAGACCGTTCAGCCCTTCGTTGGCGCTGGACAGTTGATTCATGGAAGCCTCGGAATTCTGCGCCAGTTTGGTCAGCTCACTGATGATCATGGAGATTTCCGACATATTCTCGCTGATCTTGTCGCTGACCTGGCTTTGCTCCTCGGCGGCGGTGGCGATATGAGTATTCAGGTCGTTGATCTCATCGAAGGAGCTGAGCACTTTGTCCAGGCCCAAGGTGAGTTCCTCGTTATCCTTCACGACTACTTCGCTGCTGTCCTTCATACCGGACATGGCGTTCACCACCACGGACACGCCGCTCTCAAGACGATTCAGCATGCCGTCGATTTCTTCCGTGCTGTTCTGAGTGCGCGCGGCCAGGGCGCGGACCTCGTCCGCCACCACGGCGAAGCCCCGGCCCTGGTCCCCGGCTCTGGCGGCTTCGATGGCCGCGTTGAGAGCCAACAGGTTGGTTTGTTCGGCGATGCCGCGAATCACATTGATGACGTTGCTGATCAACTGCGCCTCCTGGCGCATGGTGTTGACGTTCTCCACCGCCTCCGTGACGCGGCGACTCAGGTCCACCACGCTCCCCCGCGCCCGGGACACCGTCTCTTTGGATTTCTGCGCAGACCGGCTCGCTTCTTCTGTGAAAGTAGAGGTTTCCGTGGCGTTCTTGGCGACGGATTCCGCCGTGGCGGCCATCTCCGTGACGGCGGTGACCACCTGCTCGGTTTCCCCCGCATGCTTGTTCATCATGCGGTAGTTTTCTCTGCTCTGCTTCTCCACCTCCGACACGATGCCGGAGATCTGTTTGCTGGAAACCGACAGCTCGCCGATCATGGCCGCCAGATACTTGATGAATGTGTTCACCGACTCCGCCACGCTGCCCACTTCGTCGTGACTGCTGATTTGAATGCGCTTGGTCAGATCCGCCTCGCCCGTGCTGAGAATATCGATATTGGCGCGCAGCACGCCCAGGCGCTTGCTTAGTTGCGTGAAGGCCATGAGGCCGAAGAATACAATCGCCAGCGCAATGGGAATCTGAATCGCCGCCAGAGTGGTCATCACCGAGTCGGTCGCCGCGCTCAGCAAAGACGTTTTGATACTGACCGCCAACAACCAGGGCGTACCGGGCACGTCGCGGACAAAGAAGGAGTAGTCTTCGCCGTCTTTGGCGTTTTCATATTCGCTGGAATAAGTTTCTTGATTGGACGCCGAGCCCAGATAGTCTTTGACCTCCGCCAGAAAAGGAGACTGCGACGCCAGCTCGCTGACGTTCTTCAGAATCGCATCGCCCTGCAGTCCGCTGCTGTTGTTGAGAATCTTGCCGTCCCGTTCAAAGATCAGCAGTTGGCCGTTCAGCTCTTTTTCCTTCTCCGCCGCCAGGCCGTTAAAGAATCCCAGGGTCACATCGATAGTGGAAACGCCATAGGCTTCGCCGTTGACGCGAATGCCCATGGAGCAGTTGGTGCGCGCCTCCGGGCTGGCGGAATCCCGATAGGCCGGCGCCCAGGCGCACTGCCCGACAGGGGCGTTCAAGCCGTCTTTGTACCAGCTCTGCTCGTAATAATTTTGCGATTCCGGGGAGTTCCAGTAGGTATTGGTGACCAGCTTGCCGCTGCCGTCGCGATGGATAAAGGTGCTGTTCTTGACGACATTGCTGTCCCGTTTGCGCGGCAACGGCCAGACGCCGCCGCCGAATACCAGCTTCTTGCCGTACTGATCGATCATCGCCCCCAGTTGCTTATCGATCTGGTCGCTTTCCAGCAGCGGTACAGTCTGGGTGATCACCCGTTGTTGCGCCTGTACTTCGGACAGCTCCGACAGAATCTCATGCACCAGCGCATGCAGCACGCTGTTGATATTTCTCTGTTCTCCCTGCACCAGCGTGGGCGCCACCCACTGCTGAATTCCTAACGCCGTAAATACGCCGACAATGGCCAGAAACACAATCAAAAACAGGGTGTACCTGTAACGTATGGACATGACGTCTCCCCGAATGTACGCCTTGATTTCAGGATCTGTTGGAACAATTCAGGATGCGCCGGGCGCATCTCAACTAACTTTAAGATATAGCACTAAATTCCAGATTTTCCCTTTTGCAACGCAGGAGTAGTGGAGAAAGTCGGCGCTCATGGGTATTTTTCAAAGCGTCGTTTTGATAGCGCGGGGGGCTTGCGGGAGGGCTGATACACAAGAAGAGGCCGGCAAGCCGACCTCCTCTTTTTTTCTGCAGTTCCTTGCATGCAGTGCGCTTCCTGCTTGCATTCCTGAAGATCTCCTTATGTAGAATTCCTTTTTCTGGCGTCGGGCGCTGATGACAGTTTCACGTCGATCTGACATCAGTTTTCATCAAAGACATCAAATAACCCGATACCGCTATTTAGCGCCGCTCAGGCGGCGTTCTGCTGCATTGCGGAGTCCCAGGCCTTAATCCATCACAATCAGGGACATGTCATCCATGCGCACCCGTTCGCCATTGGTGTAGCCCATCAACTGGCCGATCACCCGAATGCGATACCAGCCGGTTTGCGAGGCGTAGAAGGTTCCATGGGTTTCATTGCTGCTCCAGGTCCCCAGAATGTTATTGCCATGGCCGGTGCAGAACGCATTGTCGCTGTTTGATGGCGCAATAATGGAGACGCTTCCGTTAGGGTAAGTCACCTCCAGGTTGATATCGAACCAAGTGTAATTGTCCGCAGACTGCACGGAACACTCCGCGTTGAAGAACACCGCCCGGGTGTCCACGTTGCTGACATAGACATAAGCGATGGTTCCGCCGCCGGAAGTGATCGGCAAAGCATGCGCCGCGCCGTCAGCATAAATCACCGGGTTAAGGTAGTAAGCACTGGACTCCACATCCGCGAAGCTGAAAGCGGAGGCTGCGCCTAACAGCGCGCCCGCGGTCAAGGAGATGAGTCTCTGTTTGGTTTTCATAGTAATGCCCTCTTGTTTGCTCGTATTGAGGCGCGCACCGCCCGCTCGCCGTCTAAAACCGCGACTGCGACGACGAGGGAATGTGTGCTCTGTGAATTTCGGATAAATGCGCTGGATATTTGGGGTCGGTTAACAGTTAAGGCGTCTGCGCCTGTTGTTCGTTGTCGGTCAAAGCCGCCACACTGCTTGTAGAAGAAAGAGAGGTGAGAATGGCCGTCGCCTGCTCTTTGACGAAAGGATCGCTGTCGCTTTGCATGGCCAGAGCCAGATCCCGTCTGATTGTTACGTCGATATCCTGCTGGCTCATCAGCTGATTGAAAGCGATGGCGCGCACCAGCGGCGACGGGTCCAGACGCGCCAGCCGGCTCAATTGGTCGAACGGAGCCGCTTCCCCACGCTCCGCATAGGCGCTCAGCGCCATGGCGCGGGTATCCGCATCGCTGGATTGCAGGCCCTGGTCGAATAGCCCGCCCACCTGATCAGGCGTCGCGCTCAATAGACTGGTCCGATACTGGGTGACGGGATTGTCGTCCACCGCCTCCGCAGGCGCGGACGCATAGAGACTGGCGTTAAGAAACAGCAGAGATTCGGTCAGCTCAATCTGCTCCCTCGGATACAGACTGATCGCCGCGAGGGATTCGCCGTGATAGAGATCCGCGTGATTATAGGACTGAGACAGGCGCTTCATGGCCTCGGAAACCTCGGCGCCGACGACCCGCAGCGTCACCTTGCTGTCCCGCAGGCGATCATCCAAATAAAAGCGAACGCCCGTCAGCGCTTCCAACTTGTTAGTCAGTAACGAGAGCGGAAATGCGTTCACATTAATCGTCACTGTTCCGTCGTCAGCGACAGCAATGGTCCCGTCCGCAGGCGTCGGTGCGCCCGCTGGCGCCTGCGTCTCCACATCGGCGACAGCCGGTTTCGGAGCCACGGTTGCAACCCTGTCGGCCGATGGCGCCACAGCGGTTTCCACGTGGCGGCTAACCGGCCTGGAACGGTCGCTCGACAGATAAATTGCGTTGGCGCAAATCGCCGCGCCCAAAACAATGGCGATGGAAAAATGAATGGTTTTCATAGCTGCCTCCTGCATTTATGATCCATGGGCTCCGCAACAAACTGGCGGCGCAGCCTAATGGAAACCTTTTGCAACGACGCTGTGTTTTATCGCTGCCTGTCATCAGGATGGAATCAGTTTACGAAGGGACGGATCAGGGAGCAGTTAACTATTGGGACGAAAAAATGTGACATTGTCACGAAACCAGGGAAAAACATTATTCACTTAATGAATTAGTACATAATTTTTAATTATTTTATCGCATATAAGAAGACACCTAGAATTGTCCGATCTTTATCAAAGGCCATGGGAGGCTTGTATGAAATTCAATCGCTTACGTCGCACTCTTGTACTTGGCGGCCTGGGTCTGGCCCTCGCCTCCGCTTTAGTCACCCCCAGCTTCGCCGCGGAAGACCTGCTGCAAAGCATTCAAAAAAGGGGCTCCATCCAGGTTGGACTGGAAGGCACTTATCCTCCGTTTAACTATCAGGACGAAAATGGCCAGCTCACCGGCTTCGAAGTGGAATTCGCCAAAGCGCTGGCGGACCGGCTGGGCGTGAAGGCGGAATACCAGACCACCAAATGGGACGGCCTGCTCGCAGCGCTGGAGTCCGAACGCCTGGATGTGGTGATCAACCAAGTGACCATTTCCGACGCGCGCAAAAAGAAATATGACTTCTCCGCGCCATACACGGTCTCCGGCATTCAGGCGCTGACCCGCAAGGATCTGGAAAGTGAAATTAACGGTCCTTCCGATTTGGCGGGCATGAAAGTGGGCGTCGGCCTGGGCACCAACTATGAAACCTGGTTGCGGGAAAACTCACCGCAGGCGGAAGTGAAAACCTACGACGACGATCCCACCAAATATCAGGATCTGCGCTTCGGCCGCATCGACGCCATCCTGATCGACCGCTTCGCCGCCTTCGAACTGCTGAACAAGACCGGCGACGCCCTCGCCCTGTCCGGCGCGCCGTTCTCTCGTCAGGAAGCGGGTGTGGCGCTGCGCAAAGGCAACCCCGAGCTGCTGGCGGCCATCGACCAAGCCATCGCCAAAATGCGCGAAGACGGCACGCTGCAAAAACTGTCGGAGAAATGGTTCAAGGCTGACGTAACGCAATGATCGAAAGCAGCCTCAAGCTGATTGCGGACTCCGCCCCATTCCTGCTGAAAGGCGCCGGATACACCGTCGGGCTCAGTCTCGGCGGTATGTTCTTCGGCCTGATTCTGGGCTTCACGCTGGCGATGATGCGGCTGTCCAGTTTCCGCGCCCTGGACTGGACCGCCCGGGTCTATATTTCCTTCTTCCGCGGCACCCCGCTGCTGGTGCAGCTGTTCATGATCTACTATGGACTGCCGCAATTGGGCGTGCGTCTGGAACCGCTGACCGCCGCGCTGATTGGCTTCTCTCTCAATATGGCCGCCTACGCGGCGGAAATTCTGCGCGCCGCCATCGCCTCCATCGACCGTGGACAATGGGAGGCCGCCGCCAGCATCGGCATGACCCGCACGCAGACGCTGTATCGCACCATACTGCCGCAAGCCGCGCGCACCGCCCTGCCCCCGCTGGGCAACAGTTTCATCTCACTGGTGAAAGACACGGCGCTGGCGGCGACCATTCAGGTGCCCGAACTGTTCCGTCAGGCGCAATTGATCACCGCCCGCACCTTCGAAATTTTCACCATGTATTTGGCCGCGGCGCTGATTTACTGGGTGCTCGCCAGTGTGCTTGCGCACTTGCAAAACCGCCTGGAAGCCCGGGTCAACCTGCATGAAAAGGATGCTTGATTGCCATGATCACCCTGCGCAATTTGACCAAACAGTTCAAAGGACAAGCGGTGTTGAAAGGCATCGACCTGGATATTCAGCCCGGCGAAGTCGTCGCCATCATCGGCCCCAGCGGCTCCGGTAAAACCACCCTGCTGCGCTGCATGAATCTGCTGGAAGAGCCCAGCGGCGGCCACATCCGCGTCGGTGATTATGAAATCGACGCCGATCGTCCTCTGGGAGCGCAGCAAGGTTTGATCCGCAAGCTGCGCCAGCATGTCGGCTTCGTCTTTCAGAACTTCAATCTGTTTCCTCATCGCACAGCGCTGGAGAACGTGATGGAAGGCCCGGTGGTGGTGAAGAAGGAGCCCCGCGAACAGGCCGCCGCCAAAGGCCGCAGTCTGCTGGCCCGTGTCGGCCTGACCGGGAAAGAGGACTCTTATCCTAAACGCCTTTCCGGCGGACAGCAGCAACGGGTGGCCATCGCCCGCGCCCTGGCCATGGAGCCGGATGTGATTCTGTTCGACGAGCCCACCTCCGCCCTTGATCCCGAGCTGGTGGGCGAAGTGCTGGCGACGATTCGCAGTCTGGCGGAAGAGAAGCGCACCATGGTGATCGTCACTCATGAAATGAGTTTCGCCCGGGACGTGGCCAATCGCGCCATTTTTATCGACGGCGGCGTTATCGTGGAGCAAGGGGACGCCAAAACGTTGTTCAGCAACCCTAAAGAAGCGCGCACCCGTCAGTTCCTGAACAAGTTCCTCGGCGACAACGCGGCTCAACCTCTGCCGGAAGACGCGTGAGCGTGCTTCCGGTGCGGTTGCGCCTGCAATAACCAGCGAAACAGCGCAAACTGCGACGGCAGGTAAAACAGATATTCCGGATGCCATTGCACGCCGATGATCTTGCGCCCGCTGACGCATTCCACCGCCTGCACGATAAAGTCCAGATCCCGCCCCACTACTTTCAGGCCTGCGCCGGGCACCTTGATGGCCTGGTGATGCAGGCTGTTGACGCGCAGCTTGCTGGCGCCGCAAACCGTGGAGACTCGGGAGTCCGTCTCCAGTTGCACCTGCTTGGTGGGCAGCAATCCCGGCCGGTTGTAGGTGAGCTTGCGCATATGGCGGATGTCCTGGTGCAACGCCCCGCCCAGTACGCAATTGATCAGTTGCGCGCCGCGGCAAATGCCCAACAACGGAATATTGTGCTCCAGAGCCTTGTGAATCCAGGCGATCTCCAGTGCATCCCGATCAGGGTCTATTTTGACTTTCTCATTGATGTCGCCGTTGTAATGCTCCGGACTGATATCGTCGCCGCCGCCAATGATCAAAGCGTCCAGAGGTATGCCGCTGGGCGGGTGGCGCACGCTGATGCGCTCTGGATGCGCGCCCGCCATGCGCAGCGCCAATTGCGAGCACCACCAGGACGGCGACCACTTGCGGCCGCTGCCGGTTACGCCAACCCGGAGTCTTGTATCCATTGTTCCATAGTCTCTATCCAATCATGACGGCTGACGCCCAATAAGGGACGCCACGCGCTCAGGTAGGCGGCGCTCAGGCGTTCGATGTCGTCAGAGCGACACGCCAGCTCCTCCACCACCCACCAGCTGTTCCAGGGAACCGCCAGGCTCCAGTCAGGACGGTCGATCAGTGAGTTCGGCAAACGGTAGTGAAAGGTCGGACGCGCCTGAACACGCTCATCGTCCACCGCTCGCCGCACCCGCTCGCCGTCTATTTCCGTCAGCAGCGGCAACATATCCAACGCGCGGTTACGAGTAGGATTATAGGCGAGATAGTCGATAAACAGCCGATCCAGGCTCGGCGATGGGTCCGACAGAAGTTGTCGCACGTAGGATTCGGGGTAAAGGTCGATATAAGGGCTGATGCGCCGAGTCAGGTCTACCTGCAGACGCTCCACCAGCCACCACTGCAACAGGCTGAAGGCCTTGAGATACGCAGCGATGGCGGCGGCGTCCAGAGAGGGAATTTCCGGGTTGATATGCACGCCATAGGCGGCGATGGGAGAATCTTCTGTGCCTTGCGCGCCGGCGTCTCGCAAGGCGGAAACCATGGGGTCCAACACTGTCAGCCCGGTTATGGGCAGCGGCGGACACACCACCTCCATCGGGACCAGTAACTTCGCCGCCTGCCCCAGTAATTGCACCCATTCGTCACCCTCCTCATCCTGTTGCAGGGCGGCCTGACGTTTGAAGTAGTCCCAGTCCACTTCGACGCTGAATTTCCCCAGCGACTCCACCTGTAGTTTCTTTTCCGCCGCCGAACCGGAGATCAGTTGCGCGCCCAGGGAACGTTTCAAAGCAGCAACGGTTTGTTCCAGGGTCAATCCGGTGAACTCCAGTTCAAATCCAACCAGACGCACTTCGCCATCGCCTCTGCGGACGATGGATGGGGTTTTGAAGCTGTCGCCGGCATTCATGCTATGGCCTCTGTTATTAATATGGCAATGATATTGGCATGTTAATAATCAGGCGCACGGATGCGCCTGCGCGGCGGCAAGCCGCGGGAGACAGGGCCTGACCTGTGCAGTCCCCGTCGTTGCAGACAAATAGAAGGAAGCTATTTGTCCTGATTAATAATACGCACTGGCGCTGCGGATTCATGATTGGGATTGTAGCATCCGGCGCCGGCCGTTGACTGCGGCATCCGCTTCAGGCGCCGTCAAAAATAAGTTCTATACGCACTCAACGCGGCGCCCGATGTCTTCAAAGGCCAGAAATGACGCCGCCTGGACAAAATGATTACGAAGAATTCAGGCTCGCAGAATTCTGCTGAAGCGCCCAAACCAAAGTGATAACCTTTCTCGTATAACAATGACGCCCATATTGACGGCGCCGTCAGCGTCCTAAGCGAGCCCACCACGCCAGGCCGCCCGAATCCGTCGGCGCGCACGATGCGCTTGTATTAATGTTTTTTCAGGCTAAGGACTCAGGACATGTTTTCACGAACGCTGAACGGGGCGCTGGCAGCAGCCCTGCTTGGTAGCTGTATCGCAGCGCCAACATACGCCGCCGGCAAACCGCCCACTGCCGTCGTCGCCGCCTCCGTGCAATCCGCGCCCTATTACGACAAAATCGAAGCCCTCGGCACCGTCAACGCCAACGAGTCGGTGAACATCACCCCGAAGATCACAGAGAAAGTCGTCAGCGTCCATTTTGACGACGGCGCCAGCGTCAAACGCGGCGACTTGTTGATCAAACTGGACGACGAGGAAGAACAGGCCAATCTGCGTTCGACGCTGGCGGTGCAGGCGGAACGGGAAAGCGCCTATCGTCGCGCTCAGGAGCTTTACAACCGCCGCGTCGGCAGCGAGGCGGATTTGGATGCTGCCCGCGCCCGCGTGGATCAAAGTCAGGCGGAAATCGAGGCCATTCGCACCCGCATCGCAGCCCATCAGATTACCGCGCCGTTCAACGGCGTACTTGGCTTGCGCCATATCAGCGTGGGCGCGCTGGTGGAGCCCAGTGACGTATTGACCACCCTGGATGACCTCAGCGTCGTCAAAGTGGACTTCGCCATCCCTTCCGTTTTTCTCGCCAACCTGAAGCCAGGGTTAAAAGTGGAAGCTGAAACCAGCGCTTATCCCGGCCAGACATTCACAGGCGAACTTAAGAGTATTTCTCCCCGTGTCGACCCGGTCACACGCACCGTGCAGGCGCGGGCCGCCTTCAATAACCCGGGGCGCATGCTACTGACCGGCATGTTGCTGCAACTGGACCTGCAATCACGCCCGCGCACCGCTCTGGTGATACCGGAAAGCGCCATCTCAACGGTGGGAACCTCCCATTACGTTTTTCTGGTCACCGCAGGCGAAACATCGAAAGCGCAACGCCGACAGGTGGACATCGGCTCACGCAAAGCCGGCAAGGTGGAGATTCTGCAAGGCCTGAACGAAGGCGATCTGGTGGTCAGCCACGGATTGGTGAAAATCTCCGACGGCGCCGCAGTGAAAGTCATTGCGGTGGATGACGGCGCGCTCAACGTCGCCAAGCTCTTGCAAGGCGAACAGCAGGCGGAACAAACCGAATGATGCTCTCAGACCTCTCCGTCAAACGCCCGGTGTTCGCTTCGGTCATCGGGCTGTTGCTGATCGCCTTCGGTTATCTCTGCTTTGAGCGTCTGCCGTTACGGGAGTATCCCGCCATCGACCCGCCGGTGGTGAGCGTCACCACCGACTATCCCGGGGCCGCCGCCAATGTGGTGGAAACCCGCATCACTGAAGTGATCGAAGAACGCATCTCCGGCGTCCAGGGCATCGTGTCGATTTCTTCCCAGTCCAGCAACGGACGCTCCCGCATCACCATAGAATTCGACATCGGCCGCGACATTGACGCCGCCACCAATGACATTCGCGACCGCGTCTCCCGCATCGCCGACAACCTGCCCGCCGAAGCGGAACCGCCGGA
Organism: Hahella chejuensis KCTC 2396; assembly: GCF_000012985.1. Lineage (NCBI taxonomy): Bacteria > Pseudomonadati > Pseudomonadota > Gammaproteobacteria > Oceanospirillales > Hahellaceae > Hahella > Hahella chejuensis. Next base: position 3,895,127 of record NC_007645.1, read on the forward strand.
CATCGCCAAAGAAGACAGCAGCGACGATGTGATCCTGTGGTTGAACCTGTCCGCCACCAACATGACCGTGCCGGAGCTGACCGACTACGCCAACCGCTATCTGGTGGACCGCCTGTCGGTACTGGACGGCGTCGCCCGCGTGCGCGTCGGCGGCGGCAAGGTTTACGCCATGCGCATCTGGCTGGATCGCAGCGCCATGGCGGCGCGGCGCATCACAGTGACGGATATTGAAGGCGCGCTGCGGGCGGAAAACGTAGAGTTGCCAGCCGGCAGCATCGAATCCCGGGACACCCAGTTCACCGTACGCACCGAGCGCAATTTCCATACCCCGGAAGACTTTCGCAAGCTGGTGATCGGCGCTGGACAGGACGGCTACCTCATTCGCCTCGGCGACGTGGCCAAGGTGGAGCTGGGCTCCGTCGAGGAGCGGGGAATCTTTCGCGGCAACGGCGAAACCATGGTTGGCGTGGGCGTCACCAAACAATCCACCGCCAATGTGCTGGATGTGGCGCGGGCGGTGCAGGCCCAGGCCAAACGCATCAACCCGACGTTGCCGGAAGGCATGACTCTGCAGGCCAGTTACGACTCTTCCGTTTTCGTGGAAGGGGCCATCAATGAAGTGGTGAAGACCCTGTTTATCGCCATCGGGCTGGTTATCCTGGTGATCTGGGCGTTCCTGCGCGACCTGCGCGCCACCCTTGTGCCGGCGGTAACCGTGCCGATTTCCCTGATCGCCACTTTCTGCGCTCTGTACGCCTTCGACTTCACCATCAACATGTTCACCCTGCTGGCGCTGGTGCTGGCTATCGGGATGGTGGTGGACGACGCCATTGTCGTGCTGGAGAACATTTATCGTCGCATGCACGAGCATAACGAAACGCGATTGGTGGCGTCATTCCGCGGCAGTCGTCAAATTGGCTTCGCCGTTATCGCCACCACTATGGTGCTGATCGCCGTATTCGTGCCGATCGCCTTCCTGCAGGGCGATATCGGCCGCCTGTTTTCTGAGTTCGCCCTGACTCTGGCCGCCGCGGTGGCGTTCTCCAGCGTCATCGCCCTCACCCTGTCCCCGGCGTTGGCTTCGAAGATTCTGCCCAGTGACGACAAGGCCCAGGGGCTGAGCGAAGGCGGTCATTTCTTCCATAAAGTACAGCATGTCTACGGCAGGATTCTGGCGGGTTGTCTCAAGGTGCGCTGGTTGTTCGTTATCCTGATGCTGGCGATTTGCGCCGGCTCCGCCTGGCTGTATAAAGATTTGCCGGAGGAGTATGCGCCCAAAGAAGACCGCGGCGCGTTCTTTATTCTGGTGAACGGCCCGGAAGGCGCGACCTACGACTACATGCTCGACTACATGAATGAGATTGAACGTCGCCTGATGAAGTTCGTCGACTCTGGTGAAGCGCAACGAGTGCTGGTGCGGGCCCCACGCGGGTTCGGCAATATTGAGAACTTCAACTCGGGATTCGCCCTGGTGGCGCTGAGTCCCTGGGGAGAACGCCGCTCCGCCTGGGACATCATGGACGATGTGCGCAAATCTCTATCGGACTTGCCGGGCGTACGCGCCTTCCCAGTCATGCGGCAGGGGTTCGGCGGCGGCATCTCCAAGCCGGTGCAGTTTGTCATCGGCGGCGGCACTTATGAGGAACTGGCGGAATGGCGCGATATTCTGTCCAAGGAAATCGACGCCTCCAATCCCGGCCTCGCCGGCGTGGACTTCGATTACAAGGAAACCCGCCCTTACCTGTCCGTGCAGATCAACTATGATCGCGCCGCCGATCTGGGGGTAAAAGTGCAGGATATCGGCCGCACGCTGGAGTCTGTTCTCGGCGGCCGCACCGTCACCACCTATCTGGATAACGGTCAGGAATACGACGTCATTGTGGAGGGCGAACGCGACGCCCAGCGCACCCCCGCCAGCATCCAGAACATCTATGTGCGATCACAGCGCAGCGGCGAGTTGATCCCTCTTTCCAGCGTGGTGACCCTGCGCGAATTCGCCGACTCCAGCAATCTCAATCGCTTCAATCGACTGCGCGCCATCACTCTGGAAGCCAATCTGGAGGACTCCCTTACCCTGGGCAAAGCGCTGAGCTATCTGGAAAATCTGGTGGAAACCCAGCTTCCCGCTCACGCCCAGATTGACTACAAAGGCCAGTCAGCCGATTTCCGCGAAGCGGGAACCGCGCTGGCGACCACATTGGTATTGGGCATACTGATTGTATTCCTGGTATTGGCGGCGCAATTCGAAAGCTACGTGCACCCGTTCGTGATCATGCTGACCGTGCCGTTGGCGGTAGCGGGCGGCATGCTCGGACTCTACATTACCGGCAATTCGCTTAACCTGTACACGCAGATAGGCTTGATCATGCTGGTGGGTCTCGCGGCGAAAAACGGCATTTTAATCGTAGAGTTCACCAACCAGCTACGCGATCAGGGGCTCACTTTCGATAACGCCCTGGTGGAAGCGTCCATGGCCCGTCTCAGGCCGATTCTGATGACAGCGGTGACCACCATCGCCGGCGCTGTGCCGTTAATGCTGTCCGACGGTCCCGGCTCGGAAACCCGCTCAGTCATCGGCATCGTCATCCTCTGGGGCGTCTCCGCCGCCACCCTGTTTACGGTGTTCATCGTTCCTGTGGCGTACAGCCTGCTGGCCCGCAAAACCCGTTCGCCCAAAGCGGTGGAAAAACAGCTGGAGGAAGAACTCAAGCTGCATGAAGACCACGCCATAGAGCATCTGGCGGATTAGATTCACTCCTCATAGCCCGTCGGGAAGGCGATTGCCGACGGGCCATATCCTTTAGCGCCCCCTTGTCATCAATGAGACGGCGCGTTTGGAGTTTGCTTTGGGTGGATAGCAGGAGTAATTCTTCGTCCCTGATACAGCGCGCTATCCCGCAAAAACTCCCTTGCCAACTGCGCCGCTGCAACTTGGTTATCCCTCACACTGGCGATTTCCTGCTCATTCAATTTAACGCTGATATCCTGAACAAAAGGCCCTCCAGTCAGAAAAGTCAGATACCAATCCTCACCTTCTTGCATCAGTAAATAGGAATACGCCTCTTGAAAAATAACTTTCAACAAGCCGCCTCAAAAGAAAAAGTAAATCTGTGGCGGTTGACCGACGCGCTGATTTTTTGATAATTGATTATTATCGTAATTATAAATAATCTATCTATTACCATTTTCGTCATTATATTAAGAAAGCTTCCTGCTGACGACACGCACCCAGTCTTCAACATCTATTTGATCATCGGTTTCAACAGAAAGAAGCTGAGTAAACATCTGAGTTGAAGTTACTATTGCCCAGATAGAAAAAAGACAGGCCTCATAGTCGTCTTGTGTTAAATCTGGAAATTCAGACAGTATCATCCTTCTAATATTTTCGTTAGCCCAGATACTGTCTAATAAATCAGCAACAAAAACATTTCCATTTATCGTAGCTATGCCTTGACGTATAACCTCTCCCTCTTTCTCTGTGCTTGCCCAATGCAGCTTACTCACAAGATTAAGTGATTCATCAGAGGTAGAGCCATGAAGAAGCATCCCCGCCCTTATACGATCAGTGGCCCTAGGCAGTTCCTCATTAGGCGTTAACCTAGTCGACAGCTCCTTAATAATGCAATTAAGAACTTGCTTTCCACTGCCTTTTCTCATAGTCATGCCTTATGCTTTTATTTAAAATTCCGCCAATTTTCGTTTTGGAAAATCAGTCTGATAATCCATGAAAAAATCACAGATAGGAGAGCATACTTAAAAAAGCGCCTATTTTTAATCTCAATAATTAACGATAAACTTCTACAGCCACTCCCACCCACGCAGGAAATAACGCTGCCTTCTGATGTCACTTCAATATAAAATATGAGGTATACAGCTGAGCCAATTTAGTCTTTGGTCTAAACAGCAGTACAGGCCATTTTGCGATTACCTGACCCGATCCTACCTATCGATGGTAGAACCGATTTAGTTCTTTGGAGTTTGTTTTGGATAGATGGACGGCGTAATTCTTCGCCCTTGATACAGCGTGCTATCCTGCAAAAACTCCCTTGCTAATTGCCCTGCTGCGACTTGATTATCCCTTACCCTGGCAATTTCCTGCTCATTTAGCTTCACGCTGATATCATATATCCCGCCCCCTCCCGAAAGAAAAGTCAGATACCAATTTTCTTCGTCTTGCATCAGCATATAAAAATATGCCTCTTGAAAAATAAGCTTCAACAAGCCTCTTCAACCTCTCTCATACAGGCAAAAACCACATCGCTTCCAAGCTTTTCGATATAACTCGCATGAATCTCCAGTTCAGGCTTCACTGCGTCATATAGGCCTGCGTGATGCAGTAAAGCCAAATAACGCCGTAAGAGTAGCGCCGCCGGGCTGTCATGACTCGAAAAGAGGTTAACCCCCGCCATCCGTCCCCGGTTCTTTTCCGCAAAATAAGAAGATAGGTTCGCTAGTAGATGAGAAAGTTCCTCACCCGTCATGTCAAGCCCTGCCATATAGGCCAAAAAAGCCTCTTCGAATTTCTCGCCACTCTCTTCAGATTCCGCTACAAAACGGCAGACTTGACCACTGATATTAGCCCCGTGCACATGTCCAAAATAATCTGGACTACGCACGAAATACCGATCTTTACCACGGAAAAAGTCATCAATTTCATTGTGATTGGGGGCGTACTCAAACGTGTTGGGGTTAGAGACCAAGATTTACCTCTTATGCCTTCAGTTTAGTAGTGAAGCGACTGCTGTCATCACACTGTATTGTGGGCTTTAATGTATTCCAAAGTCAGATGCTCAGGATTCCCCGTCCAGCCTTTTTCTAAATCAAAAACGTAACCAGTATTTTGATTGTTATAGCAGTAGAAGGTGGAGCCTTCCTCTCTGATAGCTAAGCCAGTTCTCTTTCCAAAAAAGTCACTTCCACAAACTGCTCAAAATTATCGCCATAGTAAATCAACTCATCTCCGGCAAGATAAAAGCGGCCATATTTATCCAATCTCTGGATTTATCAGGAAAGATATGTCAAAACTCAATACGGCTAAAGCAGGAGTTCATAAACACCTTATAAAACAGATCATGAAGCCAACAAGCCTTTGTAGGGGTAAGGCAGCAAACTAACTAATCTCTAAGTTACTGATGACTGAGCCTTCAGCCATTCACAAGCAGCGCTATCTCAATTTATATTTGCCCCAATAATCTTCGCATATCTCTGTGCCGCCTTATTAGCTCCATAACCACCAAAGTACAGCATTAGTCCTCCTTGCTCAGTAATCTCAGCGAAATACTTTATATTTCCCCCTTCTCCAACAATCCTAATCTGATCACACAAATCATCTACAGGAGGACCAAACTCCTTCAACATTCTGCTAATTTCTTTATATGTTTCATTTTTATTAGAACATTTCAGGCACTCTTCAACAGATTTAACCGGAGATGATATATGCGCGCTTTCTGCATCACTTAATATTTCGTATTTCACATAGGCTTTTTGACACACTAACTTTTTAAAACTATCAGCATAGAACTGCCCAATATCACCACAACTACTATAATGAACAAGACCATTAGATACGTTCATTGCAAGATCAATTCCTGCATGTCCTGCACCAACAATCATCCAATCACCTTCAGGGAAATCCTCAGGAAATTCGTCAATTTCCTCATAAGTTAGAATTAGGTTTTTCACATCCGTAAATGCTGGAATACTACTTAACAGCCCGCCATCGTTTACTCCAAAAACTTCAAGAAAACTTACATAATCCTCCGGGAGTTTCTTCCCGACAGCATCTTGTAGTTCATTAATTTCTTTATCGCTAGCACCTAGCACCGAATTATCTAGATTTTCGTCAATACAGCGATACTTTTCTTTTATTTCATGCGCCCAGCTCATATATTCACCCCTTCATCGCCTTCATCGCCTTCATCGCCTTCATCGCCTTCTTCATATATACTTCTTCATTATATTTATCAGAGCATGTATCGCAAGGATTCATTTCCGTACTAATATATTCTTTTATTTCATCCTTATTAGGTCCAGAATACGCATGAGGATTAGCCGTCTTTCCTCTCCACTGAGTTGACATTCCAGTTATCGGGCTATCTATTTCACTGGCAGATACAGCACATTTTGGCTCTGCACAAGCTCCCGGCATATTTCCTCCGTCTATTTGAGCAACACCATCCTCTTCGCCTAGTGTTTTATCACATACACTGTACTTCCCATAGCCGTATTTCTTATCCAATACCTGCTGTAACTTTTCTCTATTATTCTGAAATTTTTCTGAGGCCACATTTCCTGACAAACCTACACTGATACGCCCATCTTGATGTGTAAAGACATTAACTGCGGGGCTGCTTTTCTTACTTATCACCCCTTCCATCGACTCTATAACCTTTCTTGCTTCCTCTTGAGCCTCACGTGTTCTTGGGGGGTATTTATATGCTGTGTCTGGTCTCTGGTTAATTTCAGTTTCAGATTTATTGTTTGGACAGTAGCTTCCCGCCACCTCATTAAGGTTAGCCTCACTCTCCAAGCCTTCCTTTTCGAATTCACTTTCATCCATCATGCTAGTACTTCTTCCATTATTGGCTGACTTCTACAGTAGTAATAAAGCGCTTCCAGGCGGCGGCTCAAGGAGCCAAAGTTTCTATTCTCAAGATAATCAGAGCGAATCCAGGACAAGGACTTGTTATCCATAAAATCCCAACCATAAAGCACGCAGATATTGAGAAAGAAGAAGGCATCTTGGCGAATAGTGGCGCCGATACTTTGGGCCTGCTTGATTGCAGCCTCAAAACGCACAAAAAGCTCATTGTCATTCAAAGGCTGTAGCTTTTTCGTATAACGCCTCTTGAACAGTTTTACCATTCGCCGAACATATGCGTCCGCACTAACTTTGGCCAAAAGATCCCGTTGATCTGGTCTAATTTTCATTCCCAGACCACTAGATTCGGGATGTTTGCTAAGGTCAGTTATGTATAAATCGACCTCTGCTCCTGTGTCATTACTAGTACGCACTTCAAGCTCAATACCCCTGCGCCGATACCGACGAGAAAACGAAGGCTCGTCACCCTCCATCCAGAAAGCGCCAATATCTCCCATAATTTTGTTTATCTGCGTCAAATCGCAGCTTGGCAGTAGTGCACCGAGAAAGCGTGGATCACAATACCTAAAGTACCAGTTCTCATTATTGGGACCGCGAACTTTAGCAATTCGCCGAAAATGTCGCACCAGATCAGGCATGGGCTTATTGCTTGCTAAAAAAATCCCCCAACTTTTTCCCCACGTTTCTTCAAACAACCAGTTGCTGAAGCTGCCTTCCTTCAGCTCGACTATATGAGGAGATGCAGCTTTTAATTCCTCACCAACCTTTGGCCAAAAAAGAGTAGAACTATCGCAGGAGCTCTGGGTAATCGCAGGATATAGTCCATCATTACTGGCACAATCAATCAGCGCATAATAATGTCGATAACCAGGACAACACCCTTTGAAGGTTTTTAGTGTCGGCTTTTCGTATAAACTCGCATCATTAGTGGGCATAAATTATGCGTTTCACTCCTTTAAACTCCTTAACAGCTCTTTCTAGACAGACCAGCATGGGCCTACGTTTAGCTTTCTAACTCCAAATCAAATGCAATATTCTGACACTTCTTTAAAATTTGCGACAACTCTGGATCAGACTCTTCAAACTCTCTAACAGCAAAATGCCCAAGAATTATCTTATCTAGCTTACTTTCATCTTTTTCCTTTCCATCAACTATCGCAAGCAAATAATTAAGTTGCCTAGCTATACTATGGTAAATTTCAAAATCCGGCGTTAGCTTAAGCCTTTCTTCATTTATTGCTATAGCTTCGCATAGTGTTTCTTTTTTATTCATCCAACCACCGCTTTATAGCTCCCTTTATTAGCGCTAGCGGAGATTAGCTTTGTTCGCCTACTGCTATGGCCCAGCGCATACTGCATAATGGTCTAATCACTGACAATTCAGTAATTATCTGTCACAAGCTTTTTATCTACATATCTGATCCTGTTCTGCGGCCCATGGCCTGCATATTCGGTATAGGTTAAAAATACCGCCTTACAAATCATGCAAACATTTATATATGACTCATGGTAAGGGTAAAAATGAATGGCTATTGGAGCATCCTTGCTCCAATAATTTGTACCGTCTACGTGATACTCGGTATAACCATTCTTTTTTATTGACTCTTCTGCGCCTTCAAACTCTGCTATAGGTTTGATATTTTTACTAGTATCTGGAGTGATATTTGACCATCCCCTTAAGTCTTGCTTTCTACAGAATTCACAGGCATCAGTATTTTCTTCCTCTATTAGTTTTAGAAGTGACTCAAAATCCATTTTAACCAGCTTTTCTTGACTCATTATTTGCACCTACTTATCTTTAATTATCCTTGCATTTTCAAATGCCTTTTCATATCCATCTAAACTCTTTCCATGATCAACTTTCTCTGCACCAATAAGAGCAGCCTCTGTAGTTCCTGATTTAGTTTTCCCTCCTGGGACCCATTCACCAGGAATAGCACCAAATTCATTCCCTGTAGGCATTTCATAAGAAAATCTAGAGTCTCCTGGCTTTATTTGCACATACATTATTCTATCTTTCTCCAGTCCTTTTAAATCCATATCGCTTAGTCCGAGATTTAGCTCATCATTTAAAACATTTAAGTCACCAGTTGATTCAAATTTCTGAATAACCTGATCCATTTCTGACTTTAATCCTACAAACTTTCTTGGAGGGAGTGTCGAATGTCGGCTACCAATAGTCCAGCTTTCAACCACTATAAAAGCGCCGCCTTCAGAGGCAAATTTTTGCTTATAACTATCTATATAGGATTGAGGTAGGTAAGAAGCTGGATCATCAGGCTTACTACCTCTAGGCATACCTTCAACTTCCTTCATCTTCTGATAACTTTTTGCCGCCTCAGTACTGTTCGCAAAGTGTCCCTTAGTGTCTTTTTGGAACTGGTTCCAAGAGTTTTCCTTACAAGTCAACCCATACGGATCGACCCACCCCGTGGGATTCGGCGCATATTGATAGTTGTTGTCTCCCCCCAACAGCCCAACTGGGTCCTGGTTGATGAACCGTGCGGCGCTGGGGTCATAATAACGGCGCCGGTTGTAATGCAGGCCGGTTTCTTCGTCGTAGTATTGGCCCTGGAAGCGCAGTGGGTTCTGTACGTCTTCGACGTCTTGCAGCGCCAGATTGCCGTAGGCTTTGTAGCGGGCGGACCAGACGACTTCGCCTTCCGCGTTGGTCATTTCCTATGGCTTGTCCTGGTGGTAGTAATAGACCTGTGTATTCTGGATGAACGCCAACCGATGGAAGGAGCTTGTTCTTATAGACGTAGAGTTTGTTCAGAAATAGCTAGAGGGGCTCTGAAGAGAGAGTAGTCATTCACGCCAATCTGTACCTTCCCCCTCCTAGGGCTCAAAACATAAAGTCTCCCACCTTTAAATCATAAACTTCAACTCACTAGCCATCAAAAGTTTAATCAGCACTCATTCCCTTCAGGTGCTCCCTCAGCTTTAGTAAGTGCTTGCGATAATTTTCAACCACATACACTTCATCTCTATCAAGTTTATTTGTATAAAAGTCCCTCAAATCTACTTCGCATGCATCGATCAATTCTTGATCCATTCCTTTGTTTCGGTAATTCTCTATTTTATCTTCAGAAAACGGAAAAAATTTTATATATTCAGACCTTTTTTCGAGAATATCACTCAACGCTAATTCTGAAAAATTTTTCAGACATTCTTCTAACGCACTTATATATGCATCAGTCACAAATAAACACAGATCTATATTTTCCGAATAATATTTAACATACTCCTCACACCCTTTCTCATCTTCATCAAAGTCATATATATACGGGGGAAGATATGAAAGCCTAGAATCCCTTATCTTAACAATCATTTTTTTCACAATATTTTTCAAAAACATAATTTTCCGGAAGAATTTTTTCCAAAATCAACTTATCAGAGACAGGCGAAGTAGTTTTATCCCTCACTTGATCATTTTTACTAAGTAACCAAATAAAAAACTCCCAATAAAACAGGCTACTTAATAACTGCCATCTAAAGTTACCAAGGGTAAAAAAACTAGCCGCCCATGATCATACGGTTAAGCTCACAGATAGCACCTTCAACACTAGAGGCTATCTGAAATTTATTCACCGCCCCCCTGAGTGCTTCCTTATTTTCATCTGCGAAAACAAATTTTATTGGACTATCAGGCTCTATAAACCCCGAAGGATAAAGGCTAATATCATCTCCCCACACATAATCCAGCAATGTCAAATCTACAACGACCATATCCGGTTCAAGTAGAGTACAAACCTCTCTAAGGGCCCACTTTATTTTTAATGCATCCTCCTCTCCACCAGAACCATGTCGATACTTTCCGACAATTTTAATGCACACTCCTCTTATTTCCTCCCCCCAGGACGAGGCCTCATAACTTATATCCGAAATATCAAACGAAACACTCTTAGAATTATTCACTATGTAATCATGCGAAGCACAGTCCACATATATATTTTTGAAATATTTTTCAAAAGAAACAGGCAAGTCCTTTACTGCAGCCTCAATAGAATCAGAAACAATTACATTATCGATATTTCCAACCTCTTTACCTGTAACAATATAGCAGTTTCTTCTCCTCCTTATAAAGCGAGAAAACACATAATCAAATACAATTTCATTGACTTGACTTACTTTACTAACATCAAAAATCATCACCTTGCTCTTCATAAGCTCAAAAACCATACATGAAAGCAAGTACAGCATCTTATCAATTATAACTGAGTCATATTTGTCAAAGCGAACTTCTGATATATTAACAATTGCCACATCAGCAGTTGATCGAGGCAATTTAAGACACACTATTTCCAGCTCAAAAAAATCTGAAAAGGGTGGAATTGTAATTTTTTTCAGCTTCATCTATTATGATTTCCTCGTAATGACATAGTCGCTTTCTTTTTCTCTTTCAATAACTGACTTATTTAGCAATACCGCATCTGCTTTTCGACCGAGTTGATTGCTAGTTGTCTCGCTAAATTCGTCTAAAACCTCTTGCAAAACTGGATCTAACTCTTCCATTTTGTCTGGTTTTAAACGTCCATCATCTGTAAAGTATCTTGCATATCGTCTTTGTAATTTGTCACTGGTAAAAAAGAAGTCTACGTCACTTGCTTTTAGCTCACCACGATCAACCCGATATGCGCCGCCTTTTGAAGATACCCCCGTTAACTGCGCTCCCTCTGATTCCAATTTCCACATCATCAATCCCGAGTAAAGCAAGTTTATTTTTAAGATACCCTGATCTTTCCATAAGTTCGCCAGCATTCCTAAATCCACGAACTTTTTTCCCAGAGACAATGGTTTTTGATTCCCGATACGCTCTTCGCCTTCTTTGCCTATCACAATCTTTAGCCTGAAGTCCAAACGGATCGACCCACCCCGTGGGGTTCGGCGCATATTGATAGTTGTTGTCTCCCCCCAACAGTCCGACAGGGTCCTGATTGATGAACCGTGCGGCGCGGGGGTCATAATAACGGCGCCGGTTGTAATGCAGGCCGGTTTCTTCGTCGTAGTATTGGCCCTGGAAGCGCAGTGGGTTTTGTACGTCTTCGACGTCTTTAAGCGCCAGGTTTCCGTAGGCTTTGTAGCGGGCGGACCAGACGACTTCGCCTTCCGCGTTGGTCATTTCCTGCGGCGTGCCCAGGTGATCCAGATGGTAGTGGTAGACCTGTTTGTCCTGGATGAACGCCAGCGGGCGGAAGCTGTTGGGTTCGTAGACGTAGACTTTGTTGAGGTGGTTGCGCTGTTCCGAGAGCAATACGTCGCCGTTCCACAGGAACTCGGTCTTGCCGAAGGCGTCCTGTTTGGCGATGCGGCGTCCCAGGGCGTCGTAGTCGTAGCAGGATTCCGACGCGCCCAGGCTCTCTCGCAGCTATCGACCCACTTTGAGGGGTTGCTAGACGCTCAAGTGGAACTGTAACGGGATTGACATAGAGCCTCTGCTTTAATACCGCCTCTTTCTTTTTTAAAAAGGAAGTGCTAGATAAGACTGAAATATTCACTCTTTTTATACGAAAGATATTTTTTCTACATTTCATCAAGCATATTTAGCGCATCGCAAACTTCTTCCCTTATAACTCTATTGTTAATATTTTTCGCCGCAATCAACCCTTCTTTTGCTATCCTTCCTGCCGGTCTGTCAAGCGTTGCTATCCAGTGCAGGCAGTCAATACATTTTATATTTATATTAAAATTAAAGTCTCCATTTAATTCATATGGAATATAATTCAAAAGAGAAGTTGTCGCCTGCACCAATAATTCGTCATTTATTGGCTCCTCGACAAGATCGGAAATCAGATCAACAACCGCTTCAGGATGAAACTCCTCTTTATAATTATCCAAAATATCGCAGAAATATTTCATGTAAATTTGTTTTGGATTCTCTCTGCAAAAATAAAAGAGTCTAGCAACTAGCCCCCAATTCCTGTCGTGAATGGCACTATCAATAAGAGAAGAAATTACTTCCTGTGGAGGTGAAGAGATGTCTCTTAGATCATCGAAAGAGCAGCTGGCAATCTGATTCTTAAATTCGAGTTTGTTCATGTTTTTTTTCTTGGAGTCTATTTTTGTCATTTTAATCGGTTTAAATAATTCCTTTGTTTCTGGGCTCAGGCCATAATTCAAGCTCCCTCTCTCGCTTTTCAGGTGAATATATTTTTCTTTTTCAGATAATGCATTAGTAAATTCCGGCAAACTGGAAAATTTGCTTAACTCAGGTTGGTTGGGAGCACGAGCGCCATGTTCTTCCAACAGACTTCTCGTGCCAGCTGGCACTTCCAATTTAATAAGATGGTCGTATTTTTTCTGTGTTTTGGGTTTACTTTTATACATCAGATATAAAGGATAGCTTTTATCTTGGGTAACAAAGTAGTCTACGCCTCGGGGAACAATATTATTTTCTTTCTGCATTCTTTCCCACTCTTTATCACAAACAGCTCTATAAAAAATTTCGACATCTGCACACTGCCCTCCGGGCAGACTACTCTCTGCCGTAGGTTGCACTGCTTCAGCCTTAGGACAATCCCCAGGTTTGGCAGTCAACCCATACGGATCGACCCATCCCGTGGGGTTAAGCGCATATTGATAGTTGTTGTCTCCCCCCAACAGTCCGACAGGGTCCTGGTTGATGAACCGTGCGGCGCTGGGGTCATAATAACGGCGCCGGTTGTAATGCAGGCCGGTTTCTTCGTCGTAGTATTGGCCCTGGAAGCGCAGTGGGTTCTGCACGTCTTCGACGTCTTTAAGCGCCAGGTTGCCGTAAGCTTTGTAGCGGGCGGACCAGACGACTTCGCCTTCCGCGTTGGTCATTTCCTGCGGCGTGCCTAGGTGGTCCAGATGGAAGTGATAGACCTGTTTGTCCTGGATGAACGCCAGCGGGCGGAAGCTGCTGGGTTCGTAGACGTAGACTTTGTTGAGGTGGTTGCGCTGTTCCGAGAGCAGCACGTCGCCGTTCCACAGGAACTCGGTCTTGCCGATGCGGCGCCCTAAAGCGCCGTATTGTAAATAAGCCGCTTGATCCAGTTATTCGCTACTTCAGCGTCAAGCTCCTAAACCTGCGGGTCGATGATATCAACCGCGTTACAACCTAGTCAGATCTCGTTTGTGTAGCGTTCATTGTGTGTGTTTTCTAGTGCTATAACGTAGGTAAGGCGTGTACTCAAAAGTCTGCGCCTTATAGCCACATTGTGGGCGTGTGGAAAGCCCAAGAGGCTTACTCATCACAGTGATCACGACAGGGTAAAGTACACTGAGCGTTTGGATGAGGCAGGAATTAGGACCTCTCCTTCTGGTAGCGTAGAAGACTTCTACGACAACGCCTTGCCAGAAATAGTCAACGACTTGTACAAGACAGAAGTCATCTACTAAAACACCACCTGAAAAGGGCTGGATAAACTTCGATCAGCCCTTCTCACTTATGTGAGTGGTTCAACATTTGTCAAAATATTGACATCAATATATATCCTTCCTCTCAATATTTTCTATATCAATCTTCAATAACTCTAAAAAATCAGGCCCATACTGCTCTCCATTAACATGCAATTCTATCTCAACCCCACTTTCTTTAAGTTCATTTACCATCTCATAAACCAATCTCAAACCACAGTAAAACTCTGAGGCTTTCAGCCGGACATTACATATAGAGATTTTTCTTTTTATTGTTTCCGCGACAGATGAAACAGGGACATCAATATATTTTATAATTATTTTTATGGTTGAAGCCAGATCGTCTTCACTAACGACAAAAACCTCAACATTCAAATCTTTTTTCATTTAGCTATATGTCCTGCTTTTGCAACCACACCATCTTTTTTCTTCGTATCACAAATTTCCCTGTATAGTTACCTACAATACCTCAGAAGCACTTTGATTAAACTCAATCTTCATGAGCATCATGGTGCTTATTGTATGCATTAATCACCACACGAACCCAATCATCTATATTGATATCATCCTGAGTTTCAACTGAACGCAAATATGAGAACATTTGAGAGGATGACGTCATAGCCCAAATTGAAAAAAGACAAGCTTCGTAATCGCCCTCTGTCAAAGAAGGATATTCATCTAATATTAGTGACTTAACCTTATCGTTACACCATATACTTTCTAGTATATCTGAAACAAACACATTCCCATTTAAAGCAGCCAGTCCTTGGCGCACCACTTCTCCATCTTTCTCTGAGCTTGACCAGTGAAGCTTACTAACCAAGTCGAAGTTAGTTTCTGATGTAGAGCCATGAAGCAAAAGACCCGCTCTTATTCTATCTGTTGCTGCCGGCAGCTCCTCTTTATCGATCAGTTTTGTCGAGAGTTCATATAAAATTTTAAGAAGAATTTGTTTCCCGCTACCCTTTCTCATTCTACAGTTACCTTTTTAACTTTTTCATTAAACTCATCCAATAAGTTTATGCCAATACCGAATGCTCCCGGTTCATTATCTTTCGTAAATACTCCGTCAGGAAAGCCGGCTTCTCCCACATCCATATCCCAATAGTCTTCGGATAGGCTTTCGAGCCACTGAATGGTACCTGGCTCTACAAACATAGTTACTGTTTTCTCATGTCCTTTCTTGCTTAAGCTTTCTTGCTTATTCTTGACAGATACCCATTTTGCGCCTCTGCTGCCATGTTTTGGAACTAAACCTTTAGCTTCCATCATCTGAGCTGCTTCATCCTGATTTGTGCGCCTTACAATAGTCTCATACGAGTCTTTATCTTTCTTTTTCTTCTTCGGGCAATCTTTCGACTTAGTAACTATCTCATAACCTCATTGACGCCCCTGTAGCCGCCACATCCGCCGAAACCATAACAGACCACATGCCAATTGCAGCAATCCCAGATAGTTGCTGTCCTTTTTGTCATAGCGAATCAGTAACGCACGGCACTTAGACAGCCAACCAAACGTGCGCTCCACTACCCAACGCCGGGGCTTTCCACTTGGATGACGGTCCGCTGGCTGCGCCTCCTCGCCAATTCGGCAGATATGCGGTATGTAGTCATGCCGGGCTGCCACGTCTTCGCTCGCCACATTGTCATACCCCTTATCCAGGCATAAATGCTGCCGCGCCTCCACCGTTGGAGCCGGACGCTCTACCACAATCGACTCCAGCGTCGCTTCCAGCAGCTTATGGTCGTTGACATTGGCTCCGGCGATGACGAGTCCCAAGGGGCCTCCCTCGGCTTCCACCAGCAGGCTTTTCTTGGTTCCCTTCTTGCCTCGGTCTGTCGGGTTCGGCCCCACATTCTCCCCCCCCAAAGCGGGCTTTCCCCAGCCAGCCGTCCGCACTTTGCCATTCCCAGTCCACCCCTTCCAGTTCCTGGCAGTCTCGCAATAGACTCGCCCAGATCTTCTCCATCACGCCGTTTTTACTCCAGCGCTGAAACCAGCGATGGACCGTGGCGTCATCCCCAAATCGGCGGGGCAACTGGTTCCACTGACAGCCTGAACGCATCCGAAAAATAATCCCGTTCAAATAGCCCCTCCAGTTGCCGATGGGGCGGCCACCCTTGGCGCTGGGTTGCCAGTCTTCTTTTAAAATGGGTTCGATTCGTAGCCATAGCTCGTCCGGTACTTCCCATAGAGTGTCCAGGGGTTTCGATTTACTGGACGGGGCGCTTGAGTCCTTTTGTGACATGACGTTTCCTTATCAGAGAAGTGGCGCCTCAGTGAACCGGCAAAGGTTAAAAAATTCAAGTGGGGGTTATGAGATAGTTACTTAGCCATTAGACCCAAAGGATCCACCCACTCTATGGGATTCAGCACATATTCGTAGTTGCTCTCACCTCCCAGTAACCCTGCAGGGTCCTGGTTGATGAACCGTGCGGCGCTGGGGTCATAATAACGGTGCCGGTTGTAATGCAGGCCGGTTTCTTCGTCGTAGTATTGGCCCTGGAAGCGCAGTGGGTTCTGTACGTCTTCGACGTCTTTCAGCGCCAGGTTGCCGTAGGCTTTGTAGCGGGCGGACCAGACGACTTCGCCTTCCGCGTTTGTCATTTCCTGCGGCGTGCCCAGGTGATCCAGATGGTAGTGGTAGACCTGTTTGTCCTGGATGAACGCCAGCGGACGGAAACTGTTGGGTTCGTAGACGTAGACTTTGTTGAGGTGGTTGCGCTGTTCCGAGAGCAGCACGTCGCCGTTCCAGAGGATCTCGGTCTTGCCGAAGGCGTCCTGTTTGGCGATGCGGCGTCCCAGGGCGTCATAGTCGTAGCAGGATTCCGACGCGCCCAGGCTCTCTCACAGCTATCAACTCACTTTGAAGGACAACTAGACGCACACATTGATCTGTTACTTAAATGACCCAGAGCTTCCCCCTCCCTGCCCTATTAGAGTTAAATCTTCTTAATAAGAGAGTTAATTTCTTTTTTTAAACTTTCAAGAAGTTTCTTTTTCTCTTCACCATCTACATTCAATGAACATATTTCATACACTATACTTCTTGCTTTAGAGTATACATGACTGGGAGTAATAGGTTTTTTAAAATTTTTAAAAACCTCTCGCTCCTCTTCAGTAAGGCTAATTTGGACGCTTGTCGGCATCATCACGAGATTGTTTTCTTTAATATCTATCTGATGCGCAAAGAATGTGATGCGAGCACGACCAACTTCTGTGTAAAGAGCTCCACCATGTTCTTGGAAAATGCACAACTGTTTCATATAGTTTTGTCTAACCTTTTTTATATGGTTCTACTTTATGCTTTTGTATATTGGTGACTTTAGGATTTTTATTTAAAGCGGGCTCTTCGTACTCTTTCCATATAGCGCCTTCATAAGCCTGAACTACATTTACATCTCCTGAAGCACGCTCAGCATAATCCTCTGATATCGCGGACCATAACCGCCTTCCGTCTGTTGGCTTTCCTGATCCCCAGTCTTCGTAGATGAAGAACTCGTCCAGATATTTCCAATTATTAAATATATTTCCTCCAGGAGTCATCTCCAGAGTGGTCGCCCCTGGAATACTTTCTCTCAAATTTAACGCAAACTCTTCTGCTTTAGGGTAATTTCCTGACCAGAATACTGCGCCATTATTTGGGCTACTTAAATCGAGAAGCTCAGCCATTTTATCAAAGTCTCTGGCTTGAAAAAGCTTCCATGCAGCAGATGCCTCCGTAGAATTTTTAAACTGCCCTTTGGAACGCTGCTGGAACTCGTTCCACCTATTTGGTTTGGACTCCTTACAAGTTAACCCAAACGGATCCACCCACCCCGTGGGATTCGGCGCATATTGATAGTTGTTGTCTCCCCCCAACAGTCCAACGGGGTCCTGGTTGATAAATCGTGCGGCGCTGGGGTCATAATAACGGTGCCGGTTGTAATGCAGGCCGGTTTCTTCGTCGTAGTATTGCCCCTGGAAGCGCAGTGGGTTCTGTACGTCTTCGACGTCTTGCAGCGCCAGATTGCCGTAGGCTTTGTAGCGGGCGGACCAGACGACTTCGCCTTCCGCATTGGTCATTTCCTGCGGCGTGCCCAGGTGGTCCAGATGGTAGTGGTAGACCTGTTTGTCCTGAATGAACGCCAGCGGACGGAAGCTGTTGGGTTCGTAGACGTAGACTTTGTTGAGGTGGTTGCGCTGTTCCGAGAGCAATACGTCGCCGTTCCACAGGAACTCGGTCTTGCCGAAGGCGTCCTGTTTGGCGATGCGGCGTCCCAGGGCGTCGTATTGGTATTCGGTCTTTTGCCCGTCTTTTTCGATGGCGATCAGCTGGTTCTGCTTGTTGTACTGGTAACGGGTCTCCAGCTTGCCGCCTTTGCCGCGTTTTTCACGAATCAGGTTGCCGGCGGCGTCGTATTCGAAGTGGCGGTCGCCATGGAAATTCAGGCGGTTGCCCTTGGCCTGATTCTGACCATCGAGAATATTGCCCGCCGGGTCGAAGGCGAATTCTTCGTTGCAATAGCCTTCGACGGTTTTCAGGCGATCCAGGGCGTCGTAACGGTAATGAGTGGTCCCTTTTCTCAGGTCGTCGATGAGCGCCAGATTGCCGCTGGCGTCATAACCGTAGCTGCGCTCGATGATGCGCGCTTTGCTCTGACGATGACTGACCCGATGACGGATCAGGCGTCCCATGACGTCGTAGTCGTAGCGGGATTCCGCCGCGCCTTGGCGGCGACGTAATTCGCGTCCGTCCTCATCCCGTTCGATGCTGGCCAATACGTCGCCATTGAAACTGGCCTGGGTGAACAGGCCATGGCGGTCATAGCCGAAGCCGAGGACGCCGCCATCCGGCAACAGGGATTGGATGCGGGCGCCCAGTGGATTGTATTCATGACGCAGTCGCTGCCCGTCCTGGATTTCCTCCGCCAGACGTCCTGTCGGCGTATAGGCGAATTCCAGGGTGCGGTAAGGGTTGCTGGCCTGCGTCAATTGACCGTTGGCGTTGTAGGCGAAGCGGCTGATGTCGCCGTCCGGGCTGTGCTTTTCACGCAGGCGCCCCATGGGGTCGCGCTTGAACAGCGTGGTGTGTTGCGCGCGAATGCGTTCGTCGTCATGTACGCCTTCAATATGCGCTTTCAGATGGCCCGCCGGGTCATACTGATATTGCTGCACCCGGCCGTCGAAGCCGATTTCCTGAATCAGACGCTCATTGCGGTCATAGGCCAGTTCATAGCGCTCGCCCTTTTCGTTGATCAGGCCGATCAGGTTGCGTTCTTTATCGTACAGATACTCAAATGTGTGGCCGGCCGGGTCGATGCGTTTGCGCACCTGGGCCAGGCCGTCATACACGTATTCGGTGCAGCGGCCGGCGGCGTCGATAAAGTGCGTCAGCTGGTCGTTGGCGTTGTAACGCATTTTCAGGACGGAGCCGTCCGGGCGTTTGACTTCGGTGACGTTGCCGTTGCGGTCGTACTGATAGGCCGTGGTTTGTCCCTGATGATCGGTGGCGGCGCGGACCTGTCCCTGCGCGTTGTAGGCGTAACGGGTGGTGTGCTGGTTGTCCGTTTCGCTGACCAGTTGGCCTTCCCGGTTCCACTGCAGCTCCCGGGCCTGTCCCAGGGCGTCGATGATCTTTTGCGGCAGCCCCTGGGCGTTGTATTCGTACTGGGTCTGCGCGCCTTCTGGATCAGTGATGCGGGCCAGCAGGCCCTGTTCGTTGTACTCGCGACGCCAGACATGGCCGAGGGCGTTGGTGATCGCCACCGGCATGCCGTCGTCGTTGTAGTCGATTTTGTAATGGCCGCCGTTGGCGTCGATCAGGGCGGTTAACTGGCCGTTGTCATTGTAGGCGTAGTGGGTGCTGTGGCCGTTGGGATCGGTCTGCTCCACCAGATTACCGGCGTTGTCGTACGCGCGTCGGGTGATTCCGCCTTCCGGATCGATTTCTTTAACGATCTGGCCGCGATCGTCATAGTGGAAAGTGGTTCTGCCGCCGTTGCTGTCGATGGCGTGGGAGGTCTTGTTGGCCGGGTCCCATTCGAAGCGGTAGTCATAGACGCCCTGGTCGCCCCACTGACGCACACAGCGGGCGGCTTTGTCGTAGCGGCTCCACTCGAAATAAAAGCTGAAGCCGGTCTTCAGGGTGCGGCGGGTGATGACGTGGTTGCGATAGGCGTAGGATTCACCCGCGCCGGCCGGGTCCCGCACCTGCGCCAGATCCTGGGCGTCGTCGTATTCGTACCTGACCAGGGTGTCCACATCGCCGTCCGCGCGCAGCGACTGGATCTCGCAGATCAGTCCCTGGGCGTTATGCAGCACGTACAGACGTTTGCCCCAGCTGGTCTGAATAAGAGTGACCGGTCGCTCGTAGCCGTCCAGGTCCTGCCAGTATTGAATGCGCACGCCATTGCCGACGCCATCCAGCAATCCTTCCAGACGGTAGACGCCGCCGGCGCCCACAAACAGGCGGATGGGCTCGCCGCGTTGTTTAAGTACGTAATGGGTGTCGTCAATCCGGCGCAGTTCCAGATGTTCAGCGGCGTTGCGGACGGTCTGGCCGGGTTCCGCCAAAGGAAAATCAATATAGCGGCCTTCGTCCGTGGTGAAGACCAAACGTCCTTCCTGCTCCTCCAGCTGCTGACACAGCATGTGGGTCCAGCCCACGCCCAGACCGCGTTGATGGGGATTGGAGGATTTGTAGGTGCGCTTCCAGATAATCGGCAGAGGGCCGGCGACGGTGAAATCGGTCAGATCCAGCAATTCCTCGCCGGTGACCATGCTGATAGGTTCGCCGCTGGTGCAGACCTTTTTGTTATCCGGCGTGGTCGCGCCATTGTCATTGCCGCCGGATTTTTCGCTGACGCTGCTGTCGCTCGAGGGTGACGCGGAGCCAGCTCCGCCGGATTTTTCGCACTCCTCGCAGAAAGGTAACTCATCTTTGGCGGTGTTCTTAAGAGCCTGTGCTTGCGCCTGCTCATCCACCGCGCTTTCCGGCGCTGCGGGAGCCGCCTGGGCGGGAGGAGCGGAATAGGTCTTGGGTGGAGCCTGATGACTGGTGGACTCTCTGGGTTTGCTTTCCCAACCTGGGTTGCCATTTAGCGCAGTGACATCCATGACTTCGCCGGTAATCGCCGGCGGTGGTGGTGGTGCGGGGTTGGCGCGATTAATCAGACGCACGGCCAAAGTCAGTTCAGACACATTGGGCTTGAGGCCGTCTTCGCTCTCGCTCACAACAGAGCAAAACGGCTTTTTCTTGTCGGTAAAGACCAACAGGATTTCGCCTCGTTCGAGCCCTTTAACAAAGTCTTCTTTCCACTTACGCAGATGCCGTGAACCTCGGCCGGGAAACCCGCCAAACGATGAGCGAAAGTGACTCCCCTTTAAGTGATTAACGACATCGCCGACTTTGGCGTCTATGTTCAGACAACGCTCGGCATAGCTGGAAGCGAAAAAGGGGGATTCTACAAACGGCAGGTCCGCAACGGTGATGTCAGACCAATGCTTAAATACATAACTGCGAGTGGAATACATTCGGAGTACGTCCTTTGTAAAGCGACACAGCAAGCCAAACGGGCCATGGCGTCATGAAAACGGTTACTGGTAACTGGGGGCGATCAGCGAATACCTTAAAACTAACAACGACACATACCGCCCACTTGCCTTACGACACGTCGCGCCAATCTCCATGAGCTTGATTTACGCGCATACGTAGCCAGTTAAGCGTTAATACTGGGAATTTTCCTTCATTATTCAGGTGGTTATTTCGTGATGTAAGCAACGTTTTTGTGATGATGGCGTCAATTATCTTCTGACTTGCTCTTAAACATCTTCAAGGGATCAGCTAAAGCTTCTGCAATTAGACTCTTAACCCTCCGGTTGCAAAAGCGACTTTTCACCGGTCCCGCGAATTTCGGATCATGCATAACAATACTGATCAACGCAATGTCCGGCGCCCAACCTGCGTAGTTCAATGCCTGGCGGAGTCCGTTAACATGCGCGCCATGCTCTTCCGTCTCGCAACCATTCACCCAGGATTTATAGCAAGGTGGAGAGCCTCCATCGCCGATAGCGGCCACTTCAAACCCAACATCTTCTGTTTGGCCTTTGAACCGGAACATTTTAGGGTTAAAAGCCCATTTTGGTCCGCTCCACATCAGATAAGCCAGTTCCATCAGCCCCTGTTTAGAGACATAGCGTTCTCCATCAAACTCTACAATCAGTCCAGAGTATAAGTGAGCTAACTCAAACATCGCTTTTCTGAGCTGAAAGAAGTCAGGCAAACGATTATGAAACACTGACGGATCAAGAGTGAATTTAATGGAACTGCCGCTCGGTCCGTCGTATCTGAAACTTTCCAACGGCGCTAATACATCGCCTTTTCCGAAGACCTGCCTCCATCGCCATGCGCCATTGGAGCTTTCGATAGTCAGCTTTTCTGAAACTGCGTTTACCGCCGCCAGCCCAAGTCCGCCTCCCAGCACATGTATATGAGGAGCATGGTCATCCGCCGTTGGTTTATCGTGATGATGGGTGAGATAGCGTTCGACAAGATTGTGGGCGCTATCTTCTACTGGAAATGGAAAGCCCGGGCCGTCATCAATGACTATAATTTCACACTCACTGACATCCACCTTCAATGTCGTCGCCCTACCCGCCAAAAATAAATCCACAACATTTGCGACTAGCTCGTAGATAACATGATTGACGGCATTGTGGTCGATATCGCCAAAGTACATGCCAGGACGTTTTCTCACTGCGTCTTTAAAGGACAACATGCTTCATTCTCCTGCGCTGAATTATCCCTCTTCGCCCAATACATCTGCTTATGGCCTCTATCCTCGTAATCTTTCACCAGCTTCAAAGCTTCGGATTGAGTCATGTCGCCCTGGATGAAGAAGGTATTGTTGTTATCGTCCTGACGCCAGACTGACCAGTTTGGGGTTGCCGTTTCAGCAAGGTCTGACGGTTCGAATGCCGTTTGATCCAAAGGACACTCTTTAATGACGAAATGCTCCGTCAGGCCCTGAAATGGCGTTTGTTGAGAAAAATCTGCAATGGCTTGATCGGCTTTGGCTCGGGAGGTGAACACGCCGATAAAACCAGAAGGGGTCGAGTGATGGGAGGGGGAGAAAAATAACGCGTAGACGAGTTGCATGGCTAACGATCACCTGTCTGAGTGGAGCGTTTCAACGGGCGATAATTATACCTGAAGTTGTCGTTAGAAGCCTTTTAAATCTGAGGGTTAAAGCTAACTGGGCATCCCTGCCCTTGGCGCATATTCCTTATCTGCAATCCTGCTTGGCGCCCGTTTTTATCACGCCGCGCGCTGCAAAATTTCCCGACTGACATCCAAGGTGATTGCGCGATTTTCACCCAGTGCGGTCATGCCGTGTTTTTCCAGCGCGTCCACCAGGGCCGGAACGGCTGTGTCGCCTTCGATGCCAGCATGAGAGAGTCTGATGGGGATCTCCAAACTGCTGTAAAGGCGTTCGATGGCTTCGATCGTGGTTTCCGCCAGGTTGTCGTCCTGAGGCAGATTGAACACATTGCGTCCCATTTGCTCCAGCTTGGCGCGTTTGTCCGCGATCTGCACGCGCAGCAACGAGGGCTGTACGATAGCCAAAGTGCGAGCATGGTCAACGCCATAGAGGGCGGTGATTTCATGGCCGATCATGTGAGTCGCCCAATCCTGCGCCACCCCGGCGCCGATCAATCCGTTCAACGCCTGGTTGGCGGTCCACATCAGGTTGTTGCGCCAGACATCGTTGTCACGCTGCGGAAACTCTTCCGCCAGACGCACCAGGTTACGCAACAGCGCTTCCGCGTAGCCATCCTGCACCCAGGCGTCGCTGTTATGGGACAAGTACTGCTCACAAATATGCACGAATGCATCGACGACGCCATTGGCGACCTGACGCTCCGGCAGAGATTTGATCACATCCGGGTCCAGCACCGCGACGCGAGGCAACACCAGTGGAGAGCCGAAGGACAGCTTTTCTTTGGTCGCGGCTTTGGTGACCACAGAGCCGCCGTTTGATTCCGAGCCGGTAGCCGGCAGCGTCAGCACCACGCCCAAAGGCAGCGCGCGGGCGACGGTGTATTTGCGGGTGAGAATATCCCAGCCATCGCCGTCATACAGCGTGGCGGCGGCGATATATTTGCAGCCGTCAATGACAGAGCCGCCGCCGACCGCCAGGATGTAATCCACCTTCTCTTTGCGCGCCAGCTCCACGGCTTTATCCAGCGTTTCCACCGTGGGATTGGCTTCCACGCCGGAAAACTCCAGCCAGGAATGATCTTTCAGGGCGTCTTTGATTTGATCGTAAACGCCGTTCTTCTTGATGGAGCCGCCGCCGTACACCACTAACACCTTTTGATCTGCGTCGATCAATGAGGCTAATTTGGCGATGCGGCCTTGTCCAAACTCAATACGGGTGCTGTTGGAAAAAGAAAAATTCATACTCACTTCCTTTAAATCGCAATATCTTTGCAGGCGCGTCGACGCAGAGCGGCGCTGGACTAATTGCGCATACTCGTAGAGGGCCTTTCACTACGAGAAACAGGAAAACATCCGCGTCGAATATGGGACAGGAACATACTCCTATCGCGAGAGGAAACAAAGCGCTCCCCCTGCCTCGGAAGGAAGTTAGATAGAAATAGGCAAGGATTCGACAGAATCGGGATAAATACAAATGATCGACGCTGCGCCGGCGACAGTGCGACGCAGCGTTTTATGAAAAGAATAGATCAGGTTGGCGCATCCACCTGGATTACGCCACCGCCCCGGACTTTTTCACTGTTGCGAACGCCCTGCGCCGCCCCGTGAAAAACACGCCCTTCACCCACAGATAAAACAGCGGCACGAAGAAAATCGCCAGCGCTGTCGCCGCCAGAACGCCGCCCAGGACACTGGTTCCAATAGCGTTTTGACTCGCTGAACCGGGTCCGGTGGAGAGCGCCAGAGGGGCGACGCCGGCGCCGAACGCCAGTGAAGTCATCAGGATAGGACGCAAACGCAAGCGCGCGCCTTCCACCACCGCGGTCATCGGCGCCATGCCCTGGCGCACCGCCGCTTCCGCAAACTCTACGATCAGAATCGCATTCTTGGCGGAGAGCCCGATCGTCGTCAGCAGACCTACCTGGAAGTAAATGTCGTTGGGCAGTCCGCGCCAATACACCGCCAGCAACGCGCCCAGTACGCCAAGAGGTATCGCAGGCGCCACGGCGCAAGGAATCGTCCAGCTTTCGTACAACGCCGCCAGACACAGAAAAACAAACAGGATAGACGCCAGATACAATAACGGCGCCTGTCCGCTGGACAGTTTGTCCTGATAAGACAGGCCACTCCATTCGAAGTTAGTCCCAGGCAGGCTCGCCGCCTGTTTCTCCACCTGCGCCATCGCTTCGCCGGAACTGACGCCCTGGGCCGCCGCGCCGAACAGAGGGACCGCCTGCAGTCCGTTATATCGGCTCAATTCTGTCGGCCCATTGCGCCATTGCGTCGCGCTGAAGGCGGTGAAAGGCGTCATGGCGTCTCCGGCGCCGCGCACAAACCAGTGACGCAAATCCTCCGGCGCCGCGCGATAAGGCGCATCCGCCTGTACGATCACCTTTTTCACCCTGCCCTGATGCACGAAATCATTCACATAAGAACCACCCCAGGCCACGCTCAGGGTCTCATTGACGTCCTCCAGCGCCAATCCCAGGGCGGAGGCTTTCTCACGGTCGATATCCACGCGCAGTTGCTGCACGTTGCGGTCGGCGCCGGCGCGCACGTAGGAAAACGCCTCGCCGCCCTGCAGACGTTGTTCCAGTTCCGCAGCGGCGGCGGCCAGTCCTTCCGTCCCCAGTCCGCCCAGGTCCTGCAACCATAACTCGAAGCCGTTGCTGCGCCCCAGGCCTTCAATGGGGGGCAACACCATGCTGTAAGCCTGGGCGTCGCGCAGACGACTGAACGCCTCAGTGGCGCGATCGGCGATCGCCTGCGCGCTGTTTTCAGGGCCTTCCCGCTGCGACCAGTCCTTCAGCGCCACAAACCCCATGCCGGCGTTTTGCCCGGCGCCGTCAAAGCTAAAGCCGGACAGGATATACACCGTCTCCACATTCGCCTTTTCCTGTTCCAGGAAGTAGCGTTCAATTTCTTGCGCCACTTTCGCCGCGCGGTCATAGGTGGCGCCTGCCGGCAGATTGAATTGAACCAACACGGTTCCCTGGTCTTCGTCCGGAATAAAGGCGGTGGGCAGACGCCAGTACACCAGCGCCATCAATCCAACCGCCAAAATATACGCGGCGCTGAAACGAACCGGCCGGGACAGCATAAATCTCAGCCCGCCGACATAGCGCTGCTGAAACCTGGCGAAACCGCGATTGAATGCGTTGAAGCCGCCTGCGGACGCTTCGCCGTGGCGCAGGAACTTGACGCAAAGCGCAGGCGTCAGACAAATCGCCGCCACGGCCGACAGCGCCATCGCCGCGACCAAAGTCACGGAGAACTGTCGATAGATCACGCCCACAGAGCCCGAAAAAAACGCCATGGGCAAGAAAACAGCGGCCAGCGCCGCCGCCACGCCAATCAGCACTCCGGTAATCCGGTCCATGGATTTCAGGGTCGCCGCGCGGGCGTCCAGACCTTCCTCGCGCATGATGCGCTCAACGTTCTCCACCACGACAATAGCGTCGTCCACCAGCAGACCAATCGCCAGCACCATGGCGAACAGACTGAGCGTGTTGACGGAATAGCCGGCTGCGGCGAGAACGCCAAAGGTTCCCAATAACACAACAGGCACGGTTATCGCCGGGATCAAGGTCGCGCGCCAGTTCTGCAGAAATGCGAACATAACCAGCACCACCAGCGCCACCGCCTCCAACAAGGTCTGCAGCACCGAGTGGATAGACAACTTTACGAAACGCGTCGTGTCTTCCGGGAAGGCGACTTTCACTCCTGGCGGAAAGACGCCCCGTAACTGCGCCACTTTCTGCTTAACCGCCTCCGCCACTTGCAGAGCGTTGGCGCCGGGCGCCAGCATCACCGCCAACCCGGAGGCGGGATGTCCGTTCAGTTTGGTCGTCCCGCCATAATCCTCCGCGCCCAGCTCCACCCGCGCCACGTCTCCCAATCGCACCACGGCGCCGTCCGCATCAGTCTTGATGATGATGTCGCGGAACTGCTGCGGCGACGTCAAACGAGACATGGAGGTAACCGTCACATTCAATTGCTGGCCCGGTCTGGCGGGCAGCGCCCCCAACTCCCCTACCGAGACTTCCGTGTTCTGCGCGGCGATGGCGTCGGTCACATCTTTGGGCATCAAGCGAAAGCTGTTGAGTTTGTGCGGGTCCAGCCAGATCCTCATGGCGTAGGGGGAACCAAAGTTCTGCACCGCGCCCACGCCGTCGACCCGACTCAAAGGATCTTGCAGGCTGCCGGCGAGCCAGTCGGAAATGTCCGTGTCGCTGAGGCGATCGCTGGCGTCGTAGAACCCCAGAATCATGAGAAAGTTATTCTGCGACTTGTTAACCGTCAGCCCTTGTTGCTGCACTGGCGCAGGTAATCTTCCAGCCGCCTGGGCCGCTTTGTTCTGCACTTGCACCTGGGCGATGTCCGCGTCGGTTCCATGCTGAAAAGTCAGCATGACTTCCGAGGCGCCGGAGCTGCTGCTGCGGGAACTGAAATACATCAGGTTATCCAGCCCCTTCAACTCCTGCTCCAGAATCTGCGTAACGCTGTTTTCCACCACCTCAGCGGACGCGCCCGGATAGCTGGCGGAAATCATGATCGTCGGCGGCGCAATATCCGGATACTGCGATACCGGCATGGACATCAGCCCCAGCGCGCCGGCCAACATCACCACTATCGCCGCCACCCAGGAAAATACGGGACGATTGACGAAGAATGCGGCCAGTCGTCGCTGACTCAGGGCGTCACCCTGTATGGAGTCTCGCATCGCCGCCGCCTATTGTTTCAGCGCCGCCGCGGCGACATCGAAGTTGAGTTCCGTCGCCAGCGCCGGTTCGCCGGGAGTGGCGTTCAGCAGCCCTTCCACAATCACCCGGTCTCCGGCCTGCAGACCATCGCCGACAATCCAGTGATTGTCCTGCGCGCCCAGAATATGCAGTCGCCGCTCTTCGACAACCCCCTCAGCGCTGACCACCAGCGCTGTGGCTTGGCCACGGGCGTTGTGGGTCACCGCCTGCTGCGGGGTCAGATAGACGCCGGAGCGTACGCCTCCCGACAATTCCGCCCGTACGAACATCCCTGGCAGCAGGAGTCCGTCAGGATTGGGGAATTCCGCCCGCAACGTCACTGATCCGGTCGCCTCATTGACGCTGACTTCAGTGAAACGAAGCACGCCGGGATGAGGGTAGTCGGAGCCGTCTTCCAGCGTCAGTCTGACGTCTTTGGCCTCCTGTGAGTCAGGCTTCTCCGACAGGGACTGACGCAGCGCAAGCAGTTCACGGCTGGACTGCGCCAGGTCCACATAAATCGGGTCCAGTTGCTGGATCAACGCCAGAGGCGCGCTTTGCCCTTCCGTGACCAACGCCCCTTCACTGACAGCCGAGCGCCCGATACGACCGGGAATAGGCGCGTCAATGCGGGTGCGCTGTAAATCCACCGCCGCCAGTTGCAGCGCCGCCTGTGCGGCCTGCACAGCGGCTTGCGCCTGGCGGTGATCGCTCTGAATGTCTTCATGGTCCTGCCGGCTGACGCTTTTGTTGGCGGCCAGCTCCGCATAACGCCGACTCTTGCCGCCGAGACTGTCCAGGCGCGCCTGCGCCGTCGCCAAACTGGCCTGCGCCTGGTCGTACATTGCCTGGTAACGGTCGGATTCGATGCGATACAGCGCCTGCCCCTGCTCCACCACAGCGCCCTCTACAAACAAACGACGGTCGATAATGCCGTTCACCTGGGGACGCACCTCGGCGGAGCGGTACGCTACCGTCCGCCCCGACAATTGCACCCGTATTGGCGCATCCTGCGGCGTTAGCGTCACCACGCCGACCTCTGGAGGCGGCGGAGGGGTGGGCGCAGGCGCTTTCTGCTCGCCGCATCCGGTCAATAACAGGGGGAATAGCAAATAGCGAATTTTTTCCATGATGACTGCGTTCGATACTTCCTGAGTAAGAAGAGACGCCAACGAACGACGCGCTTCCAATTTATTGATTGTGGACAAGAATTACATAATGATAATAGTTATCATTTGCATTAGCATTATATGAGTCCTGACCGGCGACCTGTCAACGCGTTAGCGCGGCTTTTTACCTGTCGACACTCGATAAGCCCGCGCCTGCAGCGATTCAGGCGCCTTCGTTGCACACGGGCAGGACGCCAACAACCAATCAAAGGGGTAGAGATTTCACGATGTTGCGTAACCGCTTTTTACTTCTTCTCATATCGTTTTGCGCCTGCCTGCTAATCGCCTGTAGTGGAGATCGCGATGGCCCTCCTGACGCCTCGGCGCAATCATCCCCCTCCCTGACCATCCAGAATGCGTCGACCTGGCCAAGAACGCTGGTGACGTCACAGGGCGAACTCACCCTTGAGCAGGCGCCGCAACGGATCGTCTCCACCAGCGTGACCTTGACCGGCGTTCTGCTGGCTATTGACGCCCCGGTGGTGGCCAGCGGCGCCTCTTCGGCCAATACAGAGGTCGCGGATGAACAGGGCTTTTTCCGCCAATGGGGGGATGTCGCCCGTCAGCGCGGCGTACGTCCGATTTATCAGGGAGCGCCCGACGCGGAAGCCATCATCGCCGAACAGCCGGACCTGATTGTCATGGCGAGAACCGGCGGCGACTCCGCCCTCGCCCTTTATGAGCAACTCAGTCTTTTCGCGCCGGTGTTAGTCCTCAACTACGACGACAAAAGCTGGCAGGAACTGGCCTCAGCGCTGGGAGCCGCGACGGGGCGCGAGCAGCAGGCGCAAGCGGTCATAGAGGAATTCAACGCCCAGGTCGCCAGCGTCAAAACGCGCTTGCAACTGCCGCCGCAACCGGTCTCTGCGCTGGTGTATTACGAAGATGGCTCCGGCGCCAATCTGTGGACGCCGGATTCCGCACAAGGTCAGCTGCTGCAGGCGCTGGGCTTTGAAATTGCGACGCCGCCCTCCCACGTCCAGGGAGGAACCCTGCAGGGCGAGCGCAAAGATATTGTCCAACTCGCAGGGGAGAATCTCTCCGACGGACTCCAGGGCCGCACCATGCTGCTGTTCTCCGCTGACGAGAGCAGCGTCCGGCGCATCAATCAAGACAAGTTTCTCGCGCATACACCCGCCATTCTGAGCAACCGGGTGTACGCCGTGGGGTTGGACACCTTTCGTCTGGACTACTACAGCGCCAGCAATCTTCTGCAGCGACTGGCCAGTCTGTTTCCTGAAACGCCCACCGCTGTCGCCGACGCTAACTCGTCATTCATGAACCGCCCTTAAAACCTGTTACGCCTCCTAACCGGCGGACTCTGACTGTCTTTGACCCTTTACCCACTGCGCTGAGCGCAGCGGGTAAACTCAACATCAGGCGGGTTCTTCACTTTCCGCGACGTAGCCCGCCATGGTTTCAGTTTCATTGGGAGCCGCGCCGGATTGCAGTCTGCGCAGCGAACCAAATCCTACCGACATAAGCGTCCCCGCCGCGGCGATCGCAACGCCGAATGAGAAAACGCCCAGCACTGAGGTCACCGCCTTGGCCAATGCGCCCAACCCTACCGCGCCGACGCCGTCGCCGACCACATCCTGCGCACTCCACAGGCTGTTCACCCGGCCCAACAGTCGATCCGGCGTGTGGCCCTGCACCAGCGTAAACTGCAACAGAGAGGTGATGGAGCCAAGGTAACCGATCAGCGCCAGCGCCGCCAAAGCAGGCCAGATATGCCCGACCACGCCCAGAGAGGCCACCGCCAATGCGGACGCGATCAGCGTACTCAGCATTAAGGCGCCGGGGCGTCGCCAGCCTCCCACCCAGCCACTGGTGAAAGCGCCCAGCATGGCGCCCAGGGGTACGGCGGAAAACATCAACCCCACTTCAAAAGCGCCGCCGCCATAGCCCTCCTCGGCCAACGCCGGAAACAGTACGCGAATGGCGCTCAGCGCCGTTTGCGCCGTGCCCACCAGAATGACCGCGCCAACGATTTTATGGCCGAACAAAAACTGGAACCCTTCCTTCAGTGCTTGCAAGGGATGCCCCGGAGGACCGTCGCCAGGCTTCAGCGACGGCAAACGCACCAGCGGCAGCAAGGTTGCGACGGTGCCAACGCCCGCCAGAAGGTAGTTCCAGCTCACATCGGCGGTGACGATAATCAGACCGCCCACCGCCGGCGACATCACCGCGCCCAAGCGCACGGTAAGCATGCTCAAAGCCCCCGCGGCGGCCAGATTTTCCCGGCCGACCAAGGTGGGAATCGACGCCATTAAAGCGGTGATTCCCATGGCCCCGAAAAAGCCGTCCCAGGCGGAAACGACATAAAGCGCCAGCAGCGACGGCGCCGCCACGAAGCTATTCAACGCCAGGGCGAGAAAGCCCGCTCCGCAAAGGAACCGCGCCGTCAGAATGAGCTTGCGGCGATCGAACCGATCCGCCAGTACGCCGCCGCACATGAGCCCGACGAACATGCCGACGCTGTCCAGCGCCATGGCGAAACCGACCTGCAGCGTGGAGCCGGTCAGCTCGTGTATCTGAACCGGAACGGCGACAGTGAGAATGCCGAGCGCGAATACCGACATCATTCGCGCCACAAAAACAGCGCGAAAGTGTGAGTTGTTTTTGAGCAGACTGAAGTCCACAAAGATAGATGATTTGCTCATTACACCAGCCAAAGAATTGATGAATAGAAGTGATTTCCCTGCCTCTATTCGCAGGATCGCGCAGGAGTGGTTTTACCCGCAGGCGCAGCATGATAGTATACCAACCGTTAATACAAATCATTCTCATTTGCATTTGAGTCAGATATTTGAACGACGCCACCCTCTCCGCTTCCGCCCCCTCTTCAGCGCCTCGTTACCGCGCGCGGTGGGCGATATTCACAACAAGTCTGCTGTTGTTGGCCTTCATCAGCGCCCTTAGCTTAATGCTGGGAGCGAAGGCGATTCCTTTCCCCATCGTTGTGGATAGCCTGCTCGGGGTGACTGGCGGCGCAGACGCCATCATCGTTCTGGACAGCCGCTTACCCCGTACGCTATTAGGTCTGTTGGCCGGGGCCGCCCTGGGCGCCTCCGGCGCTCTGATCCAGGCATTGACCCGCAACCCTCTGGCTGAACCGGGCATACTTGGCGTCAACGCAGGCGCCGGGCTCGCGATGGTGCTGGGGGTGGCGTTCTTCGGCGTTCACTCGCAGCCAGGGTATCTTGGACTGGCGGCGCTGGGCGCGCTGCTTACGACGCTGCTGGTGTTTTTCGCCGGTTATTACGGGGCCACGCGCATGGACCCGTTGCGCTTTGTGCTGGCGGGGGTCGCCATTGGCGCGGTGATGTCCGGAGCCGCATCCGGCGTCACCCTGCTGCATCCCACAGCTTTCGACACCATGCGTTACTGGAGCGCCGGTTCACTGAACGTGCGTAGTCTGGAGCCGGTGCTGTGGGTCGCTCCCGTCATCGTCGCAGGCGTTATACTGGCGCTGATCCTGGCGCGTCCCCTTAACGCCATCGCCATGGGAGAAGAACTATCGGTAGCCTTGGGCGCCAGACCGCAATGGACGCAGGGGCTGTCCATCCTGGCGATCACGCTGCTGTGCGGAGGGGCCACCGCCGCGGCGGGCCCTATCGCCTTCATTGGTCTGATGATTCCCCATATCGCCCGCTGGCTGATGGGTGCGGATCAACGCTGGATCATCCTGCTTACATTGACGCTTTCTCCCTGTCTTTTGCTGTCCGCAGATATCCTGGGACGTTTTCTCACGCCAGGAGAACTGCGCGTCTCTATCGTCACCGCGTTCCTCGGCGCGCCAATGTTGATCTGGCTGGCGCGGCGTCAGCATGGAGAGTCGAGATGAACCGCGCCGACCACTTTCTGATTGGCGGGCTGGACAGCGCCGTCAGCCTGCCCCTCGATAAGCGCGCGCTGCGCCTGGGGGTCATCTTATGCGCCGCCTGTCTGGGATTGAGCCTGTTCGCGCTGGGTTGGGGAACGTTGACGCTCACATTCAACGATGTCGTGCAGGCGTTATTCGGAAATGCCCAAGGGCAAATACAGGTTGTGGTGACGCAATGGCGGCTACCCCGGATTACCGCAGCGGTCATACTGGGGGCGGCGCTGGGCGTCAGCGGCGCCATTTTCCAGTCGTTACTCCGTAACCCTTTGGGCAGCCCGGATGTAGTCGGTTTCAATACCGGCGCATACAGCGGCGCGCTCCTGGTCATCGCGGTATTTCAAGGCGGCTACTACGAGACCGCCGCCGGCGCGCTGTCAGGCGGTTTGGCGACGGCGTTGGTCGTCTATGCGCTGGCCTGGCGCAAGGGCTCCGCGCCGGGGTTCCGACTGATTATTGTCGGCATCGCCGTCAGCGCCCTGCTCAACGCCTTCAACACCTGGCTCATGATCAGCGCCAGCTTGCAAACCGCCATGTCTGCGGCATTGTGGGGAGCGGGATCATTGAATGGCGTCACCTGGAGCAAGGTTTCTCCATCTCTGATTTTTTGCCTGCTGGCCATCGCCGCCGCGGTCCCGATGCAGCGGCGCATACGATTACTCGCCATGGGCGACGACGCCGCTCAGGCGCTGGGCGTACCCGTCAATCGCTCCCGTCTCGCGCTTATGCTGCTGGCGGTGTCGCTGACCGCCGCCGCCACCGCCGCCACCGGTCCCATCAGTTTCATCGCCCTGGCGGCGCCGCAGATTACCCGACGCCTGCTGGGCGCCAACGACGTCAGCCTGCTTAACGCCGCCTGGATGGGAGCATTATTGCTACTCGCGGCGGATCAGATTGCGCATCACCTGTTCGCCCCCAGCCAGTTACCTGTCGGCGTCGTCACCATCAGCGTGGGTGGCGTCTATCTGGCCTGGCTGCTCATCAACGACTCACCACGGAAAACCTCATGACGCGACAGCCCTCCCCTTTACATATCGAGCCTCCTGCACCCCGTGCGCCACGCTTGCAGGCGCAGGGATTGACGGTGGGGTATGAGCGGCGCGTTATCAGCACGAACCTCAGCGTGGCTATTCCGGACGGGTCGTTCACAGTGATCGTCGGTCCCAATGGATGCGGCAAGTCCACGTTACTGCGCAGTCTATGCCGGTTGCTGAAGCCCGTTTCCGGAGAAGTGCTGCTTGACGGCCAGGACATCCATCGCTATCCCGCCAAACTGGTCGCGCGTCAGCTGGGGCTGCTGCCGCAAAGCGCCAACACGCCGGAAGGCATCCGCGTTCGGGATCTGGTGGCGCGGGGTCGCTATCCGCATCAAAGCGCCTTTCGCCGCTGGAGCCGGGAAGATGAAAGCGCCGTAAACGAAGCCATGATCAATACCGGCGTCGAAGACCTCGCCGACCGCATGGTGGATGAGCTTTCCGGCGGCCAGCGCCAGCGCGTCTGGGTGGCCATGGCCCTGGCCCAACAAACCTCTCTCCTGCTGCTGGACGAACCCACCACTTATCTGGATATCACCCATCAGATCGAATTACTGGAGTTGTTCCGCACTCTGAACCGCAGAGACAACCGCACCCTCATCGCGGTGCTGCACGATCTTAACCACGCCTGCCGCTACGCCACTCATCTCATCGCCATGCGCGACGGGGCCATCATCGCTGAAGGCCCGCCCGCAACCATCATTTCCGAGACGCTGGTGCAGGAGGTATTTGGGTTATCCAGTCTGATTATCGAAGACCCGGTGAGCCATACGCCGCTGGTGATACCGCGAGGCAAAGGAACTATGCAGGCACTGACGATTGCAGCAGATGCGAGAGATAGCTCTGTTTGCGGATGACAAAAGCGATCAACGCCTGCGCGAAGTCCACATCCACCGCGTCGATGACCGACTGTCTGGCCGCCAGTCGCCGGCGCCAGGCTTCGACCTTTGCGAGGCCCTTAAACAGGTCGCTTTCGACCAGGGTGCTAAAGACATCAAAGTAACGAAACACAGGCGCGTAAACGGCATCCACAATCATGAAATCCGCCCCTGAAAAATAGGGGCCGGCAATCACGTCTTCGAGCTTTTCAAATCGCCCCCTGAGTTGCGCTTCCGCATGACGAAAACTCTCCTCGTCTTTGGCGGAATAATATCCGCCAAT
This sequence comes from Hahella chejuensis KCTC 2396, assembly GCF_000012985.1. NCBI lineage: Bacteria > Pseudomonadati > Pseudomonadota > Gammaproteobacteria > Oceanospirillales > Hahellaceae > Hahella > Hahella chejuensis. The sequence goes on from NC_007645.1 coordinate 3,930,299, forward strand.
TGCAGCAAGCGTCTGAGAGCCAAACTCAATCCATGACCGATGCAGCGCCCGTAATTTAGGGTCCGCCGGGAACAGGCTTCCCTCCGTGACTTCATCGAGGTATTCGCATATCACCGCCGATTCGAAAATAGCATCCTTGTTATCTATCAAGAGCAAGGGCACTTTTCCTGTGGGGGAAAGCGCCAGAAACCAGCCCGGCTTGTTCGCCAGATCGATATCCGTGCGTTTAAACACAACGCCTTTTTCCAGCAGTGTGATCACAGAGCGCTGCACGTAAGGACATAACTTAAAGCTAACCAGCTCAATCGTTCCGATATTCATTTCAGGCCTCCTTGGTGATGGTGTAACGTCCATTGCCCAGGAAAATCTGAGTGGCCGCCATCAAGACCAAAACCAGAGGGTATTCCCAGCCACCGCCTTCATTTTCAAACAACCACCCCGCATCCCAATGCGCCCAGGTCGCACCAAGCAGAATGGGCGCAACCATGGCGGCGGCGATCTGACTATGAAAACCGACAATGAGCGCAATCCCCGACACCGCCTCCACGAAGAAAAAGAAGTAGGCCAGAAATGCCGGCAGGCCTATCGAACTGAAGAATTCAGCCGTGCCCGGCAGGGTAAAAACCACCAGCTTTAAATACAGACTATGGGCGATCAGCACCGCGCCAAGCGTCACGCGCAGCAGCAACGCCGCCAGTTCATAGTTTCGGGAAATAGTCATGTGCGTCTCCAAGTGAATAGTGATGTTTTCATTCTATTCATTGCATTAATGCGTTATCAGTTGTAATTTTTGAAATTCTAAATTGCATAAATGCATTGGTTATGGACTGGAATTCTCTGAAGATACTCGCCCTGGTCGCCCAGAAAGGATCTATGTCCGGGGCGGCGAAAGAATTGGGCGTCAACTACACGACAGTGTTTAGACGCATGGAGTCGCTGGAGAATGAGATCGGCGGGAAGCTGTTTGAGCGTGGCTCAAAAGGCTATGTCGCAACGCCATTGGCGGAGAAGATGCTGGTGTTCGCCAACCGCATGCGCGACGGCGCGGAGCAGATCGAACGCCAGATTGTCGGCAGGGAGTTTCAACCTAGCGGCGTCGTGAAGATTACCGCTCCCTTCAATATTGCTAACCGTTACCTGCCGGAGGCATTGCGCCCCCTTGCGCAAGACTATCCCGACATCACCTTCGAGATACTCTCCAGTAACGACGATTTCAATTTGAATTCACGGGTCGCCGACATCGCCGTAAGAGCGACCCGCTCGCCGCCGGATCACTTGATAGGCCGCAAGGTCGCTTCGATCCCCTGGGCGATGTTCGTCGCGGAATCGTTTCTAGAGCGATTTTCACAACCGCCGACATTAGACACCCTGGCGGACTACCCGCTCATTGGCGCCTCGGGAAGCATGCTCAACCTGCCCGCGTTTACCTGGCTTGAGAAGAATCACGCCACCTCCATCGTAGCAAGATGCAACGAACTGACCGCCATGTCCTACTGCGCAGAAAGCGGACACGGCATTGCATTTCTACCAGTGGATCAACGCCGCAGCGGACTGGTTGAGTTAGCGGAATTTGCGCCTGGAAAAACCAGCGACATGTGGGTCTTGAGCCATCCGGATTTGAAAAAGACTGAGCGCATACGAATCGTTGTGGAGCAGCTTGTCAGCTATTTCAGGAGTCTGGATTTTTGAGGCTGGAATGTGGCCGGGATTGACGCCCCAGCCGAAAACTCAATTTCTGAGCATCAAAACAGCTAACTGACTTCAGTTACAACTGGATAATGGTCTCCGCCTTGCTCATGGTGGCGCTCTGTATTCTTGGTGAAAACACCCTCGCTACGCAGAAAAAAATCAAGTTCTTTGCCAGAGCCAGGGTGCGTAACCTTACCGCAGTTAGAAGGGTAGACTTTAAAGCCTCTCGACGCTGTTCCTATCTGGACAGTCCTGGTCATGCCACTGGGTAGTTCCGATGGCTGACAGTTGAAGTCGCCTCCGACAATAAAAGTATTTTCGCCAATACTGTTAATAAGAGACATCGCCGTTGTGGCGTCAAACTGACCACTTCCACCCGCATTAGAATGCAGCGTTCCAATCACCATGCCATTGTATTGGGTATAGATTACGCTTCGTCCGGTATCGCTTTGCAGGTATTTTGAGTCAAACGACAGACCCACATGACGGGTGATGATGCAAGTGGTGCAGCGATTATTCAGCGCACCGGCCTGCCCTACACTGTATAGGATCTTGTGCGCCGAAATGGCGTCTAATTCCGCCTGCGTTAGACCGCCGCACTCTTGTATTAAAACAAAGTCGCAGTCATTCAGCAGTTGCTTCAGTATCTTTTGTTTAGGGTCCGTAGTGGGCTTTCCCTGAGAGTTCCAAGTCGCTATTTTCACATTCACCTCAACTGGATCAGAATCATATAGCCGTTATTCAGTGATAAATATTAGGGAACCTCTGAAGAACGTTGGCGAGGCCGCCAATATTTATGTGAACTCAGAGATAAGCGGGGCTATCTCTATCATTCCTTCAGTTGATCTGAAAAATGACCCGATCCAAACAATCCCCAGCGAAATATAGACGATGGAAATTCAGTGCTTTTCCACATGGGTGAGCAACAATTCCTCGTTCTTTATTGAGGCGTCGATAGCTGTGCAATTCTTGCCGTCATGACACAAGCCCTATCACCTACTGGCGAATCGCCGTCACTTGAAACAACTTGAGCGAACCGATAAGAGAGCCGGGATCAGTTTCTCTCTGGCGCCCTTCAGCACTGGCTGCTCGATGTGAATATCGCTCACTTGCAGAGAAGCCGGCATATCGTTCAGGAGGCGGTGTCCATAGTCATAATTCACCCTTTCATTTTGCCCAGCTCAAGCGTCAGCTCACTGGCGTAATAGAACTCAGATAAGCAGGGGTAGCAAAACTGGCTGGATAATTCCGGCTCCTCAAACACAGCCGCTCCGCCAGGATTCAGAAGCCCTGCGACTCTTTCCAGATACCTCTGTTTATGCGGTTGATGCATTAATACGAATTCCATAACATGGTTCAATACGTTCATGACCAACAGATCCATGCGCCACAAAAACATAATTATCCACCTGATTATCGGCGGCTTCCTGCTTCTCAGCGCCTGCGCCACCTTCACCTCAACTTCCACCAAACAACGCTATCTGGACATGACCTACCAGGACTTCGGCCCGCCCGCCCTGGCGACGGATTTATTAGGCTCCGAATGGTGGCAATGGAATCCTCACGGCGACCCCAGACCAAGACAGTACGACGTTCATGTGATCGTCTACCGCGATATAACGGAGAAAGAAATCCGCAAACGCTTCCCTATCGACGAAGCCACCGAAAAAGACTACCGCTACCTCCCCTACTCAACCGCCATGACTTACCTCAACACCCACATCGCAGAACTCGCCTCAGATGACGAAAACGTAGTGCAGGAGATTAGAGAGCAGTTGATTCAGACAAGGAGAGAAATTGTTCGAGCGCTGGGGGATTGAGGCGTCTACTCTTTTGTAGCCAATGACGACCTCCCAGCCCCGTTCGCCCCGTTCGCCCCGTTCGCCCCGTTCGCCCCGTTCGCCCCGTTCGCCCCGTTCGCCCCGTTCGCCCCGTTCGCCCCGTTCGCCCCGTTCGCCCCGTTCGCCCCGTTCGCCCCGTTCGCCCCGTTCGCCCCGTTCGCCCCGTTCGCCCCGTTCGCCCCGTTCGCCCTGAGCCTGTCGAAGGGCTCTTCAAAACGCAAGCAATACATCAACAATTTCCCCTGCATTTTCGACGTCCTTGTCTATACTTCTTTTCACCTGATCAAAAATCAACCACAACCAGGGACGACTCAGGCATCTCCATATGACATGGAGAATTAGGATTCGATTTGTTTACTGCTTGATTTCACAGAAATTACTGCACAAACAGTCTTCAGGAAGCCTGAACGATGGACGTATTCGAATATCGCGATGCCGTAATCGCCGACTACGAAAGCTTCAGCCGAAGCTTCGCCAAAATCAGCGCCGCTGATATCCAAAGTTTTATCTCTGAACGATACGAAAAAGGTCACTATTGGCCTGCGCCGTTGATTCAAATTAACCCTTCATTCGTGCCTGGCGACAATGTTGAAGCGTTAGTAGCAAAAGGGACTTTGCATAAAGAGTGCGCGAATATTTTCCGTTTTAACCGCAGTACTGCAGATCCCCAAGGCATTCCGGCGGGCCTGCATACGCATCAGCAGGCCGCCATCGGCTTGGCGCAAAGTAGAGAAAGTTATGTATTAACCACAGGAACCGGTTCCGGGAAGTCGCTGAGCTATATCCTGCCGATTGTCGACGCGATACTGAAAGAAAAAGAACATAACTCCCGCCCCTCCATCAAAGCGATCATCATTTATCCCATGAACGCCTTGGTGAACTCACAGCTTGAAGAGTTGGAAAAGTTTCTTGGCCACTATGGCGACAACAAGCCTGTGACCTACGGAAGATATACCGGTCAGGAGTCCCAAGAAGCCCGCCACGCCATGTCGGCCAATCCACCGGATATTATCCTGACCAACTTCATGATGCTTGAGCTGCTTATGACGCGGCAGGACGAGATTGATCGCCTCGTAATCCAGTCTGCGAAAGGTTTACGCTTCCTCGTACTGGATGAACTCCATACCTATCGGGGGCGGCAAGGAGCGGACGTAGCAATGTTGGTGCGTCGCGTTCGTGAGGCGCTAAACCCGGAAGTGTTATGTATAGGCACCTCAGCCACTATGGCCAGTGAGGGGTCGCTGGCGGCGAAGAATGCAGCCGTGGCGACCGTGGCCAGCAAGTTGTTCGGCGCGCAAGTTAAGTCAGAAAATATTGTGACTGAAACGCTGCAGCGTATAACTACTCAAGACATTAAACCAACGCCCGAAACACTGTCTCGCGCCCTGCAACAGCCCATTCCTTCAGCTTTTGATTTCCGGGCATTCTGCGCACACCCCATCGCTGTCTGGGTCGAGCTGACTCTGGGATTGGTATGGGAGGAAGAGCGTTGGGTTCGCGCCAAGCCCCAGAACCTCGCATGGGCGGCGGAGAAACTATCCGCCGACTCGGGTTTAGACCAGCAATCATGTCAGGATTATCTCCGTCAGTTCTTGCTGGCGGCGTATCGCTGCAAGAGTCCGACAGGTAAGCCGGTTTTTGCATTTAGACTGCATCAGTTTATTTCTGGCCCCAGCCATGCTTACTCCACCTTAGAGCCGGAAGGAAAAAGAGTGGTGGACCTCAGCGGCCAGCAGTTTCTGCCTGGCAGCAATCGGGAAAAATTGTTCTACACCCTCTATTTCTGCCGCCAATGTGGGCAGGATTACCATCCGGTTTGTTATGAGAATGAAAGCGGCGAAGGCGCGTTAAAGCCCCGGGGCATTGATGACAAGAATAACGATGAGGAATCCAGTGATTGGGGCTATTTCATGCTCGATCCACAGCGTAGATGGGACGATGGCAATTACGAAAGCAGTTATCCGGAACACTGGTTAGAGGAAAAAAACGGCGATTACCGTCTTCGCAGCAGCTATAAGAAATTCAAACCGACCGAAACCTTTGTAAAGCCAGACGGAACAATCGATATTCAGGGCGAAAGAGGATGGTTCATCCCGGGTAGTTTCAGATTCTGTCTTAACTGCGGCTTTGTACATCGCGGGAAGAGTCGAGAAGCGAGCCGGCTCACGTCTCTCAGTGGCGAGGGCCGCTCCTCCGCAACAACGGTGCTAACTATCTCTGCATTACGCTACTTGCTTGAGCGCGATACAGAATTAAAGGACGACGCCAAAAAGCTGCTGGGTTTTACCGATAACCGACAGGATGCTTCACTGCAGGCAGGCCATTACAACGACTTTATTCAGATACTGCTACTCCGCTCCAGTCTGCTGGCGGCAGTTAAAAGCGCTCCAAACGGCTACCTCACGGATAGCCTTTTATCGCAAGCGGTTTTTCAAAGCCTGGGATTCGACAGAGTTGAGGAAAGGCCCCAATACCTCGCCAATCCATCCGTCGATGGGCCAGGCTTGAGAAAAGCGGAGGAAGCGTTACGGAATGTGCTTTCCTATCGGCTCTATTTTGATTTAAGAAGAGGTTGGCGATTCAACAATCCTAACCTGGAGCAACTGGGATTATTAAAGATCGAATACGAAGGGCTCGCTGATCTCAGTCAGGACCAACGCAAGTGGGAAAATTTAAAATTTCCTGAGCTGCAGAATGTTTCGGTAGAATTCAGATTTAAAGCCCTCAAAGCCGTTCTAGATACAATGCGCCGAGGTCTGTGTATCAAAAGCAGGTTCCTGGATGCTTATCAGCAAGAGCAGTTCAAGTCTCAAAGCTACGCACACCTTATAGAGCCCTGGGCTTTCACGGAAGAGGAGCAACTTCAACCAAGTTGCACTATGATTCTGACAAGCAAACCCAAAGGCAGGAACAGCTACAATCTTGTCACTGCCTCAAGCCGATCCTCATTGGGCCAAACCTTAAAAAGGTCCAATGTATGGGGTGATGACCTCTCACTGCTTCCTAGAATAAACGACGCCAATTACCCTGATCTCATCTTAAGTTTAATCGGAGTGCTTCAGAGTTATGGTCTGGTCGAGGAAGTCAATGAAGAGAGAGGAATACAAGGCTATCAACTTGTTGGGGAGTTTATACAATGGATGCCCAGCACAGGCGTATCCTCAACTGATCCGACGACCCCTTACAGCTCAGAAAACGAGTACTTCAAAAACCTATATCAAAACATCGCTGAATTTTTAGTTGCTGGAAATAGGACATTCTTCGAGCTTGAAGCTCGTGAACATACCGCCCAGGTCAGCATTGATAAACGGGAGGAGCGGGAAAAACAATTCCGCGAAGCCACTTTAAAAACACTATTCTGCTCCCCCACCATGGAGCTTGGCGTGGATATCGCGTCCCTGAATTCTGTTTACTTACGCAATGTCCCTCCTACGCCAGCCAACTACGCACAGCGCTCCGGCAGGGCGGGCCGTTCCGGGCAACCCGCCTTGGTCATCACCTACTGCGCCGCATTAAGTCCTCATGATCAGTACTTCTTTTCCGATCCCGCCCGCATGGTGCACGGTCATGTCAGCCCGCCCACTCTGGACCTGGCGAACGAGGACCTTATCGCCAGCCACTTACATGCCATCTGGCTGAGTGAAACCAAGCAAGCGTTACCTAAGACCGTCAATCTGATGCTGGACATGAACCAACCCTCGAACATGCCGGTTTTGGATGAGTTCGACATGCAGATGAACAGCGATAAAGTTCGCAGCCGAACCATAGAACGGGGTTTGGATATTATGAGAATGCTGGTTGGCGATATAGCAGTCGCACAAGGCGCCTGGCTTAGTGACGAGCATTCTTTAGAGGAAGCCATCAGCCAGTGGATGAAGCGCAAGGTGAATGCCGCTTACATAGAGTTTTGCGATTCGTTGAAGCGTTGGAGAGAGCTCTATGCCTCAACTCAGGATCAAATGCAGAAAGCTCACCTGATCAATACCAATCCAGCGGCCAGTGAGACAGAGCGGAAAGCCGCTGGCCAACGTTACGGCGAAGCGCGAACGCAAATGGATTTATTGCTTGATGCGCACAGCGACACCAGCTCGGACTTCTCTACTTATCGCTATCTCGCCAGTCAGGGTTTCCTGCCTGGTTATAACTTCCCTCGCCTGCCTTTGCTGGCCTACATCCAAGGCCGACGCGGCAACATCGGTCGCGATAGTTTTCTCGCCAGACCGCGCTTTCTGGCCATTTCCGAATTCGGACCTTTAAGTCTTATTTATCATGAAGGCAGTCAGTATCGGGTCAAAAAAGTCATCTTGGGCGTGCGTCCAGAGCAATCACTGGATCAGCCCGGTTTAGTCAAAGAAGAAGCCAGACTCTGTCCAGCTTGCGGATATGGGCATTTTCATACCCAACTGGAGGATGAACTTTGTAACGCCTGCGGTTCTCCCATTGAGGGAGGAAAGCGTGTGTCCAATCTTTATCGCATCGACAATGTCAGCACCAAGAGAGCTTACCGCATCACCTGCGATGAAGAAGAGCGGCAAAGGCAAGGTTACGAAATGCAGACCACTGTTCAGTTCCACCAGACTGACGGTTGCCTGCGCGTCACCCAAGGCGAACTACTCAGCCAAGGGAGCCGTCTGTTTACGGTCCAGTATGCGCCCACCGCCACAGTTTGGCGGCTGAACCTGGGATGGCGGCGTAGAAAAAATCCTTCCATCTATGGCTTCAACATCGACGCCGTTTCCGGCCAATGGAGCGCCGACGAACAAGCCGCCCAGGAAAACAGCGATGATCTGGCGCAAGGAGAAAACCATGTAGAGCGTATCACGCCCTATGTGGAAGACCGACGCAACATTCTGATACTGAGGCCGGAGGCGGAGCTTAAACTTGATGAACATGCCCTGGCCACGCTGCAATACGCCTTGAAACGAGGCATTGAAGAAGAGTTCCAGATTGAAGAAGCGGAGCTGGTGGTTGAACCGCTGCCCAGTCGGGATGACCGGAATACCATTCTATTTTATGAAGCCTCAGAAGGCGGCGCAGGCGTCTTAACCCGGCTGACCAGCAGCAAATACGCCTTTGCGAGCATTGCAGAGCGCGCACTGAGAATCTGTCATTACTCGACAAACGATGACTGGGCCAGCGTGCCTGAAGATATGAATACTGACTGCGATGCCGGTTGCTATCGCTGCCTGCTCAGTTACTACAACCAGATTGATCACAAGCTGATTGACCGCAAGAACAGTGAAGCGGTCAACGCGCTTCTCAAGCTGATTCACTCTGAACTAAAAGTTGGTGCAGGTTCAAAACCTTACACAGAGCAGGAAGACTATTTAAAACAGCTTTCCGGCAGCTCGCTGGAAAGCGCCTTTCTTAATCACCTTAAGACAAACGGTCACCGGTTGCCGGATAAAGCGCAGGTCGTCATAGAAAAGTTCAGAACCCGGCCGGACTTTATATACAGCGATCATAACGCCGCCATATACATAGACGGTCCTCACCATGAAATGCCCCAGCGGCAAAAGCTGGACGAAGAGCTTTCGAGGCGACTTCGCGCGCATGGATTAACCGTGATCCGCTTCCCCAAAGAACGTGAGCGCTGGCCATCTATCCTCGCTGAGTATCCAGATATTTTCGGAGCGGCGACGAAATGAGCGAGCACACTTTCAGCCCGGGATCAGTCGTCACGGCCAGAGGCAGAGAGTGGATAGTGCTGCCGCAGAGCGACGCCAGGTTACTCCATTTACGCCCTCTTGGTGGAGGTGATGACGCCATCACGGCGCTGCTTCCCGAGTTAGAACCCATTCACTCCGCCAGCTTTCCGCCTCCACAGGTGATGCACTCCGGCACACAAGCCGCCGGCCTGCTCTTGCGTGACGCATTGATGCTGAAGTTGCGGGCCGGCGCAGGCCCATTCCGCAGCTTTGGCAATATCGCAATAGAGCCCCGCGCCTATCAGCTGGTCCCCCTCATGATGGCGCTAAAACTGGAAACCATTCGCCTGTTAATCGCGGATGATGTAGGCGTTGGCAAAACCATCGAGGCGAGCCTGATAGTCCGTGAAATGCTGGATCGGGCGGAAATCAACCGATTTACCGTGCTGTGTCCGCCCCACTTATGCGAGCAATGGCATGAAGAACTGAAAGAGCGTTTCCATCTGGACGCCACTATCGTGCGCTCCACCACAGCGGCGCGCCTGGAGAGAGGTCTACTGCAGGACCGTTCGATATTTACAGAGCACCCTTTTACGATTGTGTCTCTGGATTACATCAAGAATAAAACCCGCCGCGACGCCTTCCTGCTTCATTGCCCCGAGTTCGTCATTGTGGATGAAGCCCACACCTGCGCCAGAAGCGGCATGGGGCCTCATTTGCGTTATGGACTATTAAAAGACCTTGCAGCGAACGAAGCCAGACACATGGTGTTGCTGACAGCGACGCCGCACAGTGGTGACGAAGAGGCTTTCTATAACCTGCTCTCGTTATTGAAGCCTGAGTTCGTCGACCTGAGAACCATCGATAATGCGGCGCATCCTCTTCGCCAGGCGCTGGCCAACCATTTTGTGCAGCGACGCCGGCAGGATATCGGTGAGTGGAAAGAAGGCAACCTGTTCCCCGACAGGCTGACCAGCGAAGCGACTTACAAACTGACGGGAGAATGGAACGCCATTTTTCATGATGTGCTTGAATACGCGCGCGAGCTGGTCAGTAGAGAGTCGGAAGGTACGTTCAAGGCTCGAATGAACTGGTGGGCGGCGCTGGCGCTCCTCCGCTGTATCTCTTCATCGCCTCAGGCGGCGATACGTGCGCTCAATACACGCCTCGACAACACCCTCTCCCCCGATGGCAAATCGCCTGACGAGGAAGACCAACGATGCCATATTGAAGCTTTGAACGAAAAAGGAGCCCTAAGCGTACTGGATGGAACGGATGACAACCTGACGTTGGACGATGTCGAGCCCGGTGCAGCCCAGGAGGAAGATGTTGCAATACTGAAGCGCTTGATTGAACGCGCCAAACATCTGAAAAGCGGCAACGACCCCAAACTGCAAACCTTAAAACAGATTATCAAGCCCGTGTTGGACGAGGGCTATAACCCTGTCATCTTCTGCCGCTATATCGCCACAGCGGAATATCTGGCGGACGAACTGAACTCCGCTTTTCCTCAACGAGAGGTCATTCATGTCACCGGCGATTTAACGCCGACGGAACGGCTTGAACGCATTGAACAGCTCAAGGAAAGCGACAAAGCCCCATTACTGGTCGCCACAGACTGCTTATCAGAGGGCGTGAACCTGCAAGAGCAGTTCAATGCCGTTATCCATTATGACTTGAGCTGGAACCCGACCCGTCATGAACAGCGTGAAGGCCGGGTTGATCGCTTCGGGCAAAAGGCTAAAAACGTTAAGGCGCTCATGTACTACGGCGAGGAAAATCCTGTGGACGGGGCCGTCCTGCAGGTCATTCTCAGAAAAGCGGAAAGTATTCGCAAAGCCCTTGGCGTTACCGTTCCCATGCCCGAAGAAGGAGACCGCGCAGAACAAGCCCTGATGAAAGCCGTACTCCTGCGCAGCGGCAACTATATCGGCAGTAAAGGCATGGACGACCTGTTCGCCCAGGACGCAGACCTCCAAGCGTTAGACGCCAAATGGGAATCGGCTCGCGAAAAAGCCAGACGACACCGCACCTTGTTTGCGCAAAACCGGTTAAAACCGGAAGACGTCCTGCCGGAATGGGAAAAAGCTTTTGCCGTGCTGGGAACAGAGGAAGACGTAAAGCGCTTTGTTTTAAACGCCTGCGAGCGCCTGGGCGCACCCTTGAAAAGTCTGAAGCAAGGCGGCTATCAAGCCCCATTACCCCATTTCGGCGAAAAGCACCCCGGCCTTCGTGATCGACTGGACGCAGCCGGCTTACTCGCCTTAAAGCACATTGATTTCTACTATCCAAGCGCTCTCAAAGCGGAGTTTATCCATCGCACCCACCCACTGGTCTCACACTTGGCGGACTATCTTGCGGAACTGGCGATGAGCGGCGAAGACACAAAACTGATCGCAAGAGCCGGCGCTCTGTACACGAAGGAAGTAGAAACGCGCACAGTCATCTATTTGCTGCGCATCCGATCACGATTGATTCTCAAAAGAACCTTGCATGAGTGCGACCTGCTGGCGGAAGAGGCGCTGGCCATCGCCATCAATGCCGATAACCAAGCCTCGGTCATACCGAAAGATCAGGCCTTAAAACTGATGCAGGCGTCCGTGAGTAAGGATATGTGTAAAGAGGCTAAAGAGCGCGAATTGGCTGAGGAACTCAACCAACTGGAAGAAAAGCAGCCAATGTTTAGAAGCCTGGCGGAAGCGCGAGCCAAGCAATTATTAGCGGATCATCGCCGCACCCGCGAGGCGGCGCAAGCCAAAGGCAGCTATGAAGTAAAACCACAATTTCCTGTGGATGTGCTGGGCGTGTACGTGCTGATTCCGGACCTAAAACTTTTCTAAGCCCCGGATACAGGCCCTCACCTCAAGTTATCTGAAGTCGACTTCGGTCAATCGCAGTAGGAGGGATGAACATGGCGTTAAAAAGGCAGATCGAGCAGCCCTTTGAATCAACACATGTCATAGGCGGGTTATTGAGTACGGAGCTTTTAACCCGCTTGCGAGAGACCGGACGCAACGCCCTGCCAGGGCGCTCCGAGGCGGAATACGGCATCCCCAAGGGCCTGAAGTTCAATGAAGAACTGGGGCGTTATTGGCGTATTGCACAGTCGTTATGGCAAAACTATCGGGAACTGGCCCAGCGCCAGGATTACGCTGATCATGAAAGCCAGAAAAGGTTAGCCCTTGAGGAATGGCTGATTCCCCTGCTGCAGGACGTCTTCTGTTATCGCCCTGAGCCAACCGACCCGATAACCATTGGAGAACGTTATTTCCCCATCACTCATTTTGCTAACAAGCACACCCTTCCCTTTGTGTTATGCGGTGCAGACCAGGATCTGGATAAATCTGATGCGGAGTTTGGCCAAAAAGATAAAAAAGGCGATAAAAAGCGTTCTCCGACCGCCTTGGCGCAGGAGTACCTGAATGCAGAAGAGCAATGCCTGTGGGCGATCGTGGCCAATGGGCTCTATCTTCGCCTGCTGCGCGATAATCCAGCGATCACCCGTCCCGCATACATTGAAGTCGACTTTGCCCGCATATTCGACGAGGAAGACTATGCGGAGTTCACCATCGTCTGGCTATTGCTGCACCAGTCTCGCACCCGACCACTGACATCAAAAAATGTTTCCGTTCTTTCCGTGGAGCGTTGCTGGTTGGAGAAGTGGCGCGAGAAAGGCAAAGAAGAAGGAGAAAGGGCCAAAGAGTCTCTTCGCTATGGCGTTGAACATGCCATGGAGTCCCTGGGGACGGGCTTTCTGTCACACTCCAAAAATCAACGTTTACGTGATTTATTCACCAACGGGCAACTGGACGAAAAAGGCTTCCATAATCAGATTCAACGCCTGGCGTATCGGTTTCTGTTTCTGCTGGTTGCGGAAGACAGAGACATCGCCCTGTTGCCGCAGTTTTATCAACAACAGGACTACCGAGGCGCCCGGGAGCTGTATCAAAAATGGTACAGCGTGAGCCACTTCAGGAAACAAGCGCGCCTGCGCTCATGCCGGGACTCATACGGCGATGCATGGCGGCAACTGCTGGTCACTTTTAAAGGCTTTGCCGTGGGGCAACCTCTGCTGGCGCAGCCTGCGCTGGGCGGTATTTTCGCGCTCGATCAGTGTCCTGACTTGGACCAGTGCGAGCTTGAAAACAAATACCTGTATGAAGCGTTATTCAATCTCTGCTTTTTTGTACAACACGACGTGTTACGGCCGGTTAATTACCGAGATATGGACACCACTGAGTTTGGTTCAGTCTATGAGTCTCTGCTTGAATTGATGCCGCAGATTAACGTGAATGGTGTCTGGCGGTTTTGTTTAATCAAAAGCAAAGGAGATAAAAAGGAACTAGGAACCTATTACACTCCCGAGAATCTGGTCCAAGAGCTTATCAAATCTGCCCTTAAGCCCGTCATTGAGAATCGACTAAAAAATATAGGGGGTAACCCCAGTGATAAAATTCTATCTATCACTATTTGCGACCCCGCTTGCGGTTCTGGTCACTGCCTGATTGCGGCTGCTAAATGTCTCGCTGCGGAGCTGGTGCGTTATGACACCCAATCAAGGAACTCGGAACTGCAACATCGTATTGCCATGCGAAAAGTAATACAAAAGTGTATCTACGGTGTAGATATTAATAACATGGCGATTGAGCTTTGTAAGATTGCACTATGGTTAGAGTCAGTAGAACCGGGTAAGCCACTAAGTTTTCTAGACTCTCACATTAAACACGGTAATTCTTTAGTAGGAATCCTGACCTCCTCTCAAATAGAAAAAGGAATACCTGACGAAGCTTTCCAACCGCTAACCAGAGATGACAAAAGTATATGCCCAGACTTAAAAAATAAAAACAAAAAAACTGGAAAAAATATTGCAATCTCTCTAAGGACAATTGGCCTCCTACACCATGATCTGGAAGAATTATGTGAGGATACTCTTGAAGAGGTATCTTCTAAAGAGAGCAGGTATAAGAAATTTGAAAATAGTGAAAGTTACCTTCAGGAGAAATTAAAAGAAGACTTATTCACTGCATCCTTCTTTATTCCGAAGACCTTTGAAACCAAAGCATCGGTCCCGACTAACGAAATGCTACATTTATTCTCGCATGGTGAAAATTTACCTCCAGAGACTTTGCAGCTAGTGCAAAAAACTGCAAAGTCCTACCACTTTTTTCACTGGCCATTGGCCTTTCCGAATATTTTTGGAGATAAAGGACGAGGAGGCTTCGATGTAGTCATTGGAAATGCACCATGGAACGTTTCCCAATTAAGTGAAGACGAGTACTTCGCCGTAGACGCCCCAAGTATTACTAATTTATCTGGTGCAAAACGCAAAAAAGCCATACAAGATCTAGAAGTAAGCAATCCTGATTTATGGAATAGATTTCAAATAGATAAACATAAAATTGAAAGCCACAATCAATTCTATCGTTTTGGCGGCCGCAACAAGCTTACCGCGAAGGGAAAAATAAATCTTTATGCCCTCTTCGCAGAACTTTTCGCCACTATGATAAATAGTACTGGTCGGGCAGCTATGATATCCCCAACAGGAATCGTTACAGATGACTCTACAAAGTTATTTTTCTCTTGGTTAACTAGCCAAAAAATTCTCGCAGGTATTTACGACTTTGAGAATAGGAAAAAGTTATTCCCTGCCGTTGATTCTCGGATTAAGTTCTGCGTGCTGTCTATAGGGCATGATATTGAATTAGCGAAGTTAGCATTTTTTCTTGAGAAAACAGAACAAACTACGGACACAAACCGAGTTTTCACCCTGAGCAGCCAAGACTTTAACTTGATTAACCCAAATACAAAAACATGCCCTGTGTTTCGCTCTCAAATGGACTGTGAGCTGACTAAAAAAATTTACAAAAGTGCTCCAGTCCTTATCAAGGAAGAGACTGCCAATGAGCCTGAAGTAAATCACTGGGGAGTCCGCTTTTCCCAGGGTCTGTTTAACATGACATCTAAAAGCGATCTATTTAAAGAATATAGCGAGATTATTGATGAGGGAGGAGCTGTAACCAGGAATATTGCACATATTAACGACCACAAATATCTCCCCCTCTACGAAGCCAAAATGGTCCACCACTACGACCACCGCTGGGCTACCTACGAAATAGACGGCAAGACAAGTCGCGACTGCACCCTCGCGGAAAAACAAAATCCCAACTACCACAGCCTGCCTCGCTATTGGGTAGCGGAAAATGAAGTCACACTCCGCACAACCCGAGCGCCAAAAGCCGTCCTGGATGCGATTAAAAAGCAAGACGCTGAAAAGCTGGATCACACTCTCAGACTATGGGCTGCGGGCTCATACATCGAAACCCATCCTGACGGACTAGACAGCGCGATTGTTAGAGGTCTTCTGCAAGACGCCCGATCCAGTGATGACAATGACTTGTATGACGACACTTATGATCACCGCGCTATAAACACTGCCTGCTTGTTAGCGAAAGAGTCCATGTTGAGCAATGAAGAAGTTGAACAGCTCGTCGCCAATCTAAACCGCTCACAAGATCCGTTTTCATTCATCTGGCCGCTGCTGGAAGCACGCCGGCCAAAATACCTGCTGGGCTGGCGGGATATTACAAATGCTACTAATGAGCGCACTGTGATTGCCGGAGTGATTCCGTTGAGTGCTGTGGGAAATAACATGCCTCTTGCTTTCGTTTCAGAGACTTATAGTGCGAAGCATATAGCGGCACTAACAAGTAACTTATCATCATTACCTCTTGATTTCGTCGCTCGTCACAAAGTGGGCGGTACTCATTTAAATTTTTTCATATTTAAACAGCTTCCAGTTTTGTCCCCTGAACAATATGAAACCTCTGACCTGGAATATATTGTTCCCCGCGTATTGGAGCTCACGTATTCATCATACAACTTAAAGCCATTCGCTGAAGACATGGGCTACAACGGCCCTCCCTTCAAATTCGACCCAGAACGTCGCCACCTCCTCAAAAGCGAACTAGACGCCTACTACGCCAAACTCTACGGCCTCACCCGCGATGAACTACGCTACATCCTCGACCCGGCAGACGTCATGGGCGAAGACTACCCCTCCGAAACATTCCGGGTACTGAAAAAGAATGAGATGAAAGCGTTTGGCGAATACCGCACTCGGCGGTTGGTGTTGGAGGCTTGGGATCGGTTGGGATAGACGCAGACCAAGAAAGCTGAATCGCTCGCATATTTTATAGGAGGAAAAGCAATGTCCAGGGTTCCTACATACAAAACGCTCTTATGGATTTACAACAATAGCCCCGAAGAAGTCAGATCCCATTTCGACCACATACGACGAAGTGTATAACGTGGCGAAATTCAGACCCTTTGGCGATATGCTCGGGTTCAGAGGCAGAGCCGATTCATTAGATATTAATACGACAAAATGGCTTATGCGCGGCCTGGGGTTTGGCGTCAGGGCCTAGCTGAAAATACCTTCATAATAATAAACACTTGGGCGGCTACTCATAAGAAATCATCACTATTGAGAGGAGCCAGGCTATGCCGATGCATAAGAAACATTGGTTAAAGTGCAGCCATTGTGGAGAAAATGTCACCAGGGACTCTTTCGCCATCGCACGTCATTTCAAAATGAGACATAACATTAACCTGTCGGAAGGTGAAGCCTATCGGTTAGGCTCTTCTAAACCCGTTATCCTGATGGATCAAAATATAAAGCTTCGACCTGCGGAAAATGTTAGCCATCATGATAAGCCGCGTAAAAAACGTCGTTCCCGAGGCCGTAGCATGGCGTCAAAGAAGCCAAAGCTCTCTAATCCCCCGAAAAACTATATCCAGAAAAGAAAACAGAAAATAGAAGCCACTCATAAGATATCTGGATATAACCGTAAGAAGGTTAAGTTGGTGCAAGGTGGCTCACCGGGCCTTGGTAAAAATGCTTAATATCAATATTAATGATTAGGCATATAAATCACAAAAACCTGTTGATTTAACCAGCATTCCAGTTAATGATAGAAGGGTATTTCCCATGTTAGAAACCGACCGTTTCCAAAGGAAAATATAACTAAATATCTTGATTTAAATATATGAATTGAAGCGCTACCCCTGAGTGCTCGCAACACCCAGAGGCAGCTAACCACAAAAGACTTACCAGGAGTCAATCATGGCTAAGCCGCATGATAAGCCAGAGCGTCGCTCGGCTAAAGTAAAATCTGCCCTTCCCCATCAGCGCCGTCTCAAGGTCCGCAAGGGTTATTACGATTATCACCTCTCCTCCAGCCGTTATGATTATGGCGGTTTCAAACCCGTTCCCTGGATGTTGATTAAGGGTTATTGGCTGGAGCAAGCCGGGTTTGGGGTGGACACGGAGGTTGAAGTCAGCGTCAGTGAGGGCAGGATTGTATTCACCGCAGGGGCGGGTTAGTGGTTTTGGATTAGCGCTCTGGGAAGCCCTTCGACAGGCTCAGGGCGAACGGTGGATGGAGTGGCGCGTTTGAGTCTTGGCTCGCGCGCCTTTTGCTTTTCAGGCTCCAAGCTTGCTGCAGGTGTGTTAGCGATTTATTCGTGCTGAGGCTCAATTACTGTGACGTTTAAGCCCCAATCAGGAGAAGGTTCGACAAAGTATTTTGTTATTTGCACAAACAACAACCTATAAGGCTATAAATATAACCTTATAGGTTATTAATTTGTCGCATAGTGTGAGGGTAACTAAGTTTTCTTCCTGCTCTTATCACTATTGTGAACCAAGGGAGGCTTCCTCTCCTCGGGACGATACTCTTCGATTTCGTCAGGAAACGCTTCAGCATCACTGGAATTTAAAGACTTTTCTCCGCCGAATATAACACCGCTTTCATCGAAATCAGCAGGACCGTGCTTGAACATATCATCAACAACGGATTGAGTCTCTTGGCGCACCCATTCCTCGAATTCTTTCGTTCCAGGTTTCGGACGTTCATTACTCATGACAATTTCCTATAGCAATAGTCTCCTCTCTCATTGTAAGAGAACCCAAACAGGCAATTAAGGTAATAGTTTCAGACGACTTCATTGATAGGTTTCATCCAAAAAGTCGAGCCAGAGCTTATCACCGGTCCACGTTAGTCTGCCTAATGATAGCCCTCGCGCCACCTCTAAACAGGCTCTTTGGATTAGATAAAACTCACGGTTTTTAACCATTACCAAAATGGTTAGAAACCCCTGGCCTGTATGAATAACCCCTTATCTCCCCCCCTAATATGGACTTTAAACAATGTCGGTTTTTATAAGCCGCTCCCACATGTCGACGGAATCCAAGTATTCAAAAATACGTCGCGAAGTCGTTGAAATGGCAAATGAGTTACTCCCTATCCACTATAAGCACTCGGTTTCATATGGTTTGATAGACATGAAGGCTCTTATGGAACACAGATCCTGGCATGGAGCACCAGGACGCAAGGTAAATTGGGATTGGGAAAGAGGAGACTATGGCTACAATCACTACCTTTACCAAGAGCCAAAACGGTTTGAAATTGCTGTTTGGTGGCGCCAAATGAAACTATGTGGCTTGTCCTTGGGGCAACCAACATGGTCAGGAAGCCGCTTGCGGCTAGACTTCATTGAAGCAACGCCTCTCGACAACCCGATAAAAGGGCTTACCTTCTCATTTATTGAGAGGGCGGCGGAGCTATACGCAATGCGCATTGACGCCAACGAAATCAGATTAATGAAGCCCATCAGCGCAGGCGTGATAGACTACTACGGAAAGAAAGGTTATGCCTACAATAGCCGTGAGAACTACTGCTACAAGGTGTTGAGATGACCAAGCAGAAAAAGCCTGATCCCGATTCTGTAGATATCGAGGAGATCAAAAGGAAAATGCGAGTCCGGTTTAACGAACTCGTAGATGAGGAGCCCATGGAAAATGAGCCCCAAGTACTCTGCGGCTCCCCTGACCTGTTTTTCAAAACCGACGCTGAGCTTTTCCCAAGTGATTTAAGCGAATATCGCCCAGAAGAAAAGAAGTTGCGACTTGTGAAAACAGACAAACGCAAAAAGGATACGGACGACGATCAGATCGGAGAATAGGCGCATTCACCGCCAGTGAAAAGAGGGGTATCCTGGCGCTCTATTAAAGGTGGAAAATGCATGATTAAACGTGAAGTATTGATGCCAATTGAGCTTATAGAAGATATTGCTCGAATTGTGCACGAGGAAGGTTATGTTGCTTTACAAGACGCATTTCCCAGCATTGATACTAAGCCACCAATATTTCTTAGCGACGTGGAGGCTGAGGCGCTAATTGATTTGGCGGTTATTGAAAAGAAGAAAGTCAGGCTTATGTTCCCGTACTATGATGATGAGCACCCGCTCTTCAATGAGGAGCATGAAAAAGGGTTCGATGACATACAAATGGGAATATATGAGAAAACCATATATTACGTCGAATCCGCTTTTAAAAAGCGGTCGATTCGATCATCTGATTTGATAGACATTAAACTACGGAATAGACACATTCATCGCCAATGAATATAAAGGCGCTTATGCGCCTTCACCTTTTCATAACCTCACTTACAAAGCCGTACCAGACCATGATAGATCGCAAAAAGCACCAACATTCGGCTCTCCCTACTACTTAAATTTCTATATTTTCAATTGCAGCCCCATCGCCAGAAGTTCCAGACACGCATAGCATCTTTTCAACCACCGCTACATGCGCCCTTTAAAAGTATTCCCTTCCAGAGAAGGATTAAAGTATGCCTTTTACCCCACTCGGGATCGAGGCCGTGGTTATATCTGCATAACCTACTCCGGTTTGATTACAGGGGGACACTTCCCGCTATTTTTCACCGTTCAACGCCCGTTCAAACGCTCTCGAAACCAAATGAACCAGCTCATCATGAATCGCATGCCGTGAGCGCCCGCCACCGTCGGAGCATATGGGTTCTCCAATCTGTTCTTCTTCGGCGATGTCCGCCGCATGAGGTTTGCATTCGCCAAACAGGCTGTAGTGACTGGCGTCGCTGATCAGTGTGTAGGTGGCGTCAGGGATGGCCTTGGCTATGTCAGAAGCCAGTGCTGTTTGCGGGATCTTTCCAGATGGTCCCAGATTTATCAGCGCAACGGGAATTGTAATGTCCTTGAAAGAGTCGTCGGCAATAACGTCTACAGGCACTGGATCGATAGCCATCGCAAAGCGAATGCGTTGATCACGATAGTCACGGCCTGCTGGTTGAAGGTCCCATTTATGGAGATCCACGCCGCTTTGCCTTACCCACTCACACAGAGACGCATTACGCTGGTCGGTATCACAGTATGCCGCGAGGAGTTCAGGGTCGAGGCGGGCTCCAGCCATCAGCAATGCCGCGCCGCCGCCCATGGAGAGCCCGAGAACGCCTACCCTGTCGAAGCGTGAATATTCGCGGAAAAACGCATCCGTCTGCATTGCATTAAGGGCGTCAGTTAGATCAACGGGCCGTAGCCAGAGTTTCATCGTTTCAGCGGCGGATCTATTCGGCCCAGTGTTGCCGGGATGAGTCGGCGCGATGACGATAAATCCCCGCTGCGCCAAAGGCGTGGCTATCCAGCTCATAGCTTGGGCGCTTCCGCCCAGCCCTGCGCCGTGGGAAAGCAGGATAAGCGGAAATTTTCCGGTAACCATAGGTGCGTTAAGCGCGGCGGGAACGCCAGAGAAAAAAATACTGTCGCCCCGTAACACCGGCTCACCGCCCTCGGTCGCCGGATACCATACCGTCACATCAAGATCGCCGGCTCGCTGCTCCGACGCCACATTGAGATGCCGCACGCCCACATGATCCGCCGCCATCACGGTACAACCCGACGCTATACCCAACATCAGGATCGACCAGTTAAGAAACCTGCTAAATACCGCCATTAGCCTCTCCATATTCGTGCTGTTTAGAGGGTTGCTGACGACAACCCCGAAGGCAGCTATTAAAACGGAAAAGCCCGTACGGTAAGACCTTGATCGTGATTTAGGACGTGCTGCCGAAGTAGTTTCTCAGAAAGAATGTACTCTAAAGATATATGCAAACCACTCCCAGATGTATGCCTCCTCGCATCAGCCATCTTTTACGCCACCGCAATTAAATGCATATAAAACAGATTGTTAGCTATCAAATAGCCGACGTAAAAGTATGCCGCATGGCCATTGACACCCTTTTCAACGGGAACCTAAACTCCCCAACCTTTTAATGAGTTGGTTCATGAACACTTTTTTCATTGACGACGACGGATATAAGTTTCAACAGATTCTGCTGACGCAATTTGATTTAAAGCAGCACGCGCCAACGGACATACCCCGCCACGAGCTTTACCTCTTCTCAGATTCGAACCTGCAAATGTCTGGCTGGTGGAAGCCGTTAGAAACCGCCTTTGAGTCAGTTGAAGACTATCCAGATGGAGAAATACCTGATTTATCCAAATGGGTTGGCGCTTCAATGATTCTGTCTCCAAGAGCATTTGAGGCTTTAGGAGAGAAGCTTGAAAGATGTGGTGAACTCCTTCCGTTGAAAATCGATGGCTCAACTTATTATTTATTTAACTGTTTAACCGAAGGACGAATCGACGAGATTAACAGCAAACCCCATAAGTTAGGAGAGGAACCCTCGGAACCTTTCACAGTTGCCTTCAACTCAGAGGATGTGAGAGACAAATTGGTGTTCAAAACCAAGTATGACAACTGCTCAAGTCTCTATTGCACTGAAGAGCTTAAGCAGTTGGTTGAAAACCATGAGTTGACAGGCGTGAGCTTCGTCAGCACGCGAGAGACTCAAGGCTAGTTAAGGCACGAAAGGCCCAGAGGCTTCCACTTGCCAGTTTTCCGGTAAGGTGCGGGTGGCGACGAACATGTGAATGTCGCCGCTTCAGCATCCAGCAGGCCGAGGAATCGCCAAACGCGCAATTTGGCGACCAGTCCATGGGCAGAGGGGGGGCATTTTCACGGCTGAGGGTGGTTAGTGGGTTTGGGTTAGCGCTCTGGGAGGCCCTTCGACAAGCTCAGGGCGAACGGAGGAGTGGCGCGATGACGTTTTGGTCTGCGCGCCCTATTCTTATTTTTGCTGAGCTTGTTGGCGCACCGATCAAATCTCAAGTCAAGCAGACATAGGGTTCCAACACAATATGCCCAATCTGAAATATGCCAGCTAATGGCTCAAGACCCTTGATAATGTTTGAAGGCGTGCGCTTTTTCGCAACTATGTGAAGATGTATGCAGCACCCTCTCAAATTGAATAAGCTAGTTATTTCGATTTACGAAACGCTTCAGCCATTTTTTCTAGCTTATCCATAAGAAATTCATCCCTATCAGTACCTTTAACAACCTCTGGTTGTTTCCAATTCCAGTGTTTAACAATGCTAATCAAAAGATACCAGTTAGGATTATAGAACCCAGGACAGTAAACCAAAACATATCCAGATGTACGGTAGAACTGAACCGTATAAAGGGGGAACTTTTTACCTCCACGCATAATATGTATGTGCTGCAACTCGAGATATTTTCTATTCGTAGTATGGTCATAAGGGGCGTCACGTCCAAATGTATCAGGTAAAACTCCAGTGCTCTTATACGCTCGAAAGTCATCAAAAAGAGCTTGAGCTTCTTCAGGGTCCAAAGCCTTAGCAATAAGCTTGCTCTGGAATATCTTAACTTCTACTTTTGACATCAAAAATCCTTTTTCCCTTTCTCATATAATACTTTCTCTGTAGTCTCACTCAGCTTCTTCAGCCTACTTTCTGTAGGCCTAAACTTCCCTTTAACAGAAGAAGAGACTTTGTCATTACTATCTTTTCGGCCATCTTCGTATATTTCGATAATTTCGTTATCTATACTTTTTATGTATTCTTTTCGCATTCTATAAACTCTCCAAGATCATCATCTGACAAGTTTTTTAATCTTTCCGTCATGTCATCAACCATATCAGCGGTTAAATTAAACTTCCCCGGGGCGGTTTTTAGTTCAGTATTTCCACGCTGCATATACTCAACATAATTAATAATATCTTCAAAAAGCTTCGCAGGAACAGCATAAAACTGAACATCTCCTTTGGCTGTAATAGCAACAGGAGCGCCTTCACCTTTCTCTAGCGCTTCGTTTGGGTCTGAAACAAATTCTTCAACTGAAAAGGTTTTGCTACTTATGTGATTATTTGACATATATTGCCTCCGAAATTACCTCTGGCGTTAATAGACTGCATATAGGTTTTAAGGGTAATAGTATAGTTGGAAGTCCCCTTCTAAACTATCCGCCATTTTCTATAGATTTCGATAAACCATTACCTTTTGAGGATATTACTGTATTTGGTGAATATTAGAACACTACAATCACACTGAGCAGATGCATCAAGGACTGTTGAATGCCAGGGCGCCGTATACATCACCACATTGCGCGATTTCCTGTTAGATGAGTTTCGACATTGGTCATGTCGGAAGGCGCTGCGCTTTTCCAACCTACTTGAGATACGAGAGGATCTTTCCGCATTTTGTAAACGCTCCAAGATTCTCTCCATGGGCCAGGGAAAGGCCCGAGGCTTCCACCCCAGGGCCAAATCTAGATCAGCGCTCGCCACCTCCTTCGCTTATTTCCGTCAGCAGTTTATTCAGCAGCGGCCCCAACGTTTCCAGCGTCTCCGGGGAGACGATGTCTTCGTGGTTACAGGGAATATCGTGGCGGGTCATGGTGCGAATGTAGGGCTTCCAGCTGCCTTCCACTTGCCAGTTTTCCGGTAAGGTGCGGGTGGCGACGAACATGTGAATGTCGCCGTCATAGATCGGCGTTTGCGCAGTGGATAGGAGTTTTACGGAGGCTTCGTAGTTGGCGACGATTTGTTTGAACATCACCGTTTTCTCCTGCTCGACGAAATCATCCGCCGCAGCTTCCGCGTCCAGCATGAACTGCTCCTTCTCACGCTCCACTTCCGCGTGCGCTTCTTCTTCCGTCGGGCCGCTCCAGTCCTGACCTTCCGGGGGATATGCATCCAGCAGGCCGAGGAAGGCCACGTCTTCGCCGAGCATACGCAGCTTCGCAGCCAGGCCGTGAGCGATGGTTCCGCCCAGCGAATAACCGATCAGATGATAAGGGCCACGGGGCTGAATGCGACGCAGCGTCTGCAAATGACGTTCACATACCGCATCGATATCGTCGCTGGCGGCGATGGCTCCTTGAGAGCCTGGCGACTGCAAGCCAATCAGTGGAATATGCGCAGGCAGGTGGCGCACCAGTCCGCTGTATTGCCAGGCGAATCCAGAGGCGGGATGCACACAGAACAAGGGCGCGCCGCGCCCGGCGCGCAGGTGCAAGACTTCGCCAAAGCCGGCGTTGGCGGGGTCGCGCATCGCGTTCTCGTCCGCCAATAACGTCGCCAACTGCGCCACGGTTGGCGAGGTCATAATCGTCCCGACGGAGACAGGACGCGCCAACGTCTTGCGCAGTTCCGCCGCCAGATTCATCGCCAGTAAAGAGTGGCCTCCCAGTGCGAAAAAGTCATCGTCCGCCGCCACTGTCGGCAATTTCAGAACCTGCGCAAAAACGCTCGCGATCTGGGTCTCCAACCCCGGCCTTGGCGCCCTGCCCTGCATCCCGCCAGTCACTGCGGAAGGTTCCGGCAGGGCTTTGCGGTCCAGTTTGCCGTTGGCGCTCAGCGGGAATTCGCGCACCGGTACGATGGCGACGGGGACCATGTGGGCCGGCAGCGTTTCCGCCAGTCGGCGGCGCAGGGCGTCTGCGTCGATGTCGTCAGCATGAGGGATGACGTAGCCGACCAGTTGACGATTGTCCGCCCCCGCCATAGCCGCCTCGCCGTTATTGATCACCCGGGCGCAAACCACCGCCCGTTTGACGTCGGGCAGGTTCTGCAAGGCGGATTCGATGTCTCCCAGCTCGATACGCTGGCCGCGAATTTTAAGCTGGTCATCGCTGCGCCCCAGGTATTCTACATCGCCGTTCGACAGCCAGCGCGCTACGTCGCCGGTGCGATACATCCGCGCGCCCTCGCCTTCGGTATCGGCGACAAAACGCGCAGCGGTCAGGTCCGGTCGTCCCAGGTAGCCATCCGCCAACTGCGCGCCGCACAGATACAGCTCCCCCGCCACGCCGACCGGCGCCGGACGCAACCATTGATCTAGGATACGCAGCTGGGTATTCCACACCGGGCGTCCGATCGGCACACTCAAACCGGTACTTTCACGCTCTTTATCGAGTGGCCCGGAAGCCTGCTTGTAGGTGACGTCCACCGCCGCCTCCGTCGGGCCATAGAGATTGTGCAACGGGGCGCGGATGTAGACGGAGTATAGATCCGCCAACTCACGAGTGAGCGCCTCGCCGCTACAGAACACCCGCCGCAGTCCGGCGCAGGGAACCTCGCCCAGCTCGGCGATCGCCGCCGGCAGACGGTTGACGAACGCCGCCAGCATGGACGGCACGAAGTGCAAGGTCGTCACCTTGTGACGCTCGATCAGCGCCAGCAACTCATCCGGGTCGCGGTGCGCCTCTGGCGGCGCCATATACAACGACGCTCCCACCATATGCGCCCAGAAAAACTCCCACACCGACACATCGAAGCTACAGGGCGTTTTCTGCAGCACCACGTCGTCGGCTTGCAACCCGTACTCCGCCTGCATCCACGCCAACCGGTTGACGATAGCGCCATGAGACACCAGCACGCCCTTAGGATTGCCGGTGGAGCCGGAGGTGTATATCAGATAGGCGGGATGATCCGGCGTCAGCCCTGGCGCCAGCATGTCCTCGCCCTGCTCCTGCGGATACTCCTGCGCCACTTCCGCCGTCAATTGATCGAACAGCATCAGTTCTCCCATGGCGCGGAAGCGCGAGGCCTGTTCCGAAGAAGTGATGATCAATCGCGGCGCGGCGTTGCGCACCATGTACCCCAGACGCTCATCCGGGTATCCCGTGTCCAGCGGCAGATAGGCCGCGCCGCTTTCCAGCACCGCGGTCAGGGCGATGCTCAAGCGGGCGCTTCGGGGCAAGGCCACCGCCACGATATCTCCGGTACTGACGCCAGCCCGCCGCATTTTCTGCGCCAGCGCCAGGGCCTGGGCGCGCATTTGCCGATAGCTCAGGCGATGCGTTTCATCCTCCAGCGCCACCGCATTCGGCGTCTTGCGCGCCTGTTCCGCCAGCAGCTCGCACAAGGTAGCGTTAGCCACGGCGGCGTCAGTGGCGTTGACGCCGTCAATCAGGTTACGTTCGCTTTGCGTGCGCAGGTCCACCTGGCTCCACGGCGTATCAGGGTGATACGCGAATTGCTCCAGCACCGTCAGCAAACGCTGCGCGATCACCTGCGGCTGGCTGACCGGTTCCCGATATTCAATGATCAGACGCAGACTGTCGCCGGGCAGCACCATGATGGTGAGCGGATAATGGGTGTAACCGCGATTGCGGATATGAGTCAGCCGCGCGCCGCGGTAATCCCGCGAGGTCAGCGCGCCGTCATCCGGATAGTTCTCACTGACCAGCAAAGTATCGAACAGGGTCGAGACGCCCGCCAGCCGCTGGATGTCCGCCAGACCCAGGCAGTCATGCTCCAGCAGCGTCACCTGTTGCGCCTGTAACTGCTGTAACGATTCCAGCAACGTCTGCTCAGGACGAAGGCGAACGCGCACCGGTATCGTATTGCTGAACAGACCCACATGTTCCTCCAGCCCATCCACGGGGCTGAAGCGCCCTGATACCGGCGCGCCGAACACCACGTCGTCACGTCCGCTCAATGCCGCCAATACAGCGGCCCAGGCGCCCTGCATCAGCGTATTGAGGGTCAGTCCACGCTCGCGGCAGCAGGTTTGCAGGGCCTGCTCCAACGCCTTCGGCAAGGTCAGCTCCAGCTCTTTCACCTGCGCCTGGGGCGAAGCGCCTTCAAACAACAAAGTCGGTCGCGCGTCCTTCAACGCCCCGCTCCAGGCGGTGGCCGCCGCCTCAGTATCCCTGTCGCACAGGGCGCGCACCACCTGCGCATAATCGGAGCGGGTCGGCGTCAGGGTATCCGCGCCGTCGCCATACGTATGCAGAAAATCCCGCAACAGAATCGGCGTGGACCAGCCGTCCACCACCAGATGATGGGCGGTTAAAAACAGGGTATGCCGGTTATCGCTGTGATGAATTAACCGGGCGTGCAACAGGGGCTGCGCAGGCAATGCGGCGATGTCGAAATCGCGCTCCAGTTCTTCCTGCTCCAGGCTCCATAACTCCCGCTCCAACGCCTCGCCACGCAGATCGCCCAGATAACATTGCGACCAGGGCCAGCGGCGTTCGCCGTCGATCACCAGAGGGATCAACTGCAAGGGTTGGGCGAGAACTTCCGTATCAAACGCCGCCGCCATTTGCGGATGGCGTCGCAACACCGCTTCCAGCGCGTCCCGAATCCGCTCCACGTCCAGGGTTCCGGTGAAATCCAGGCGCGTGGTGGAGTTGTATTTACTGGCGGCCTCTCCCAGCTGGGCATGAAACAGCAGCCCCTGTTGCAAAGGCAGCACCGGCAACGCCGCCGCCATGGCGCCGCAGCGGGCGCGTAAGTCGGACAACTGCCGTTCATCCAGCGCAACGCCCGCTATCACCGCTTCCGCCGCCACCAGCGTATCCGCCGCAGCGCCGGGACGATAGGCGGCGAAGTGATCCAGTTCGCGCAGATTCTCAACGATGCGCTGATGCAGACGGCCAATCAGCCAGCGGTCATACAGGCCGTCCGCCCAGGTCCAGTTGATCGCCAGTCTGGGCTCGCCCTTGCCTTCCTCAATGAAAATATTGATTTCCAGACCGTACAACATAGACAGGTCGCCATCGATATCCACGGCGAATGCGTCTTTGAAGCGCTCCCCCAGATTGCGCGGCGTCCAGTACCCCTCGCCGGCGCTGAAGCGTCCCAGGTAGTTGAACAGCACCTGGGGACGATGCTCGACTTCCAGCATGGCCAACTCGTCCTGGCTGGACTTATCCAGATAGCGCAGCACGCCATAGCCCAGACCACGGTCCGGAATACGCCGCAGACTGCGCTTCACCGCCCTTACCGGCTCCGCGCTGTCCCGCTGCCCCGCCAGCACCGCCGTCATGTCGAAAGCGACGGGATATTCCGCGGTCAGCCAGCCAACGGTGCGGGCCGGATCAATGTGCTCCTGTAAAGGCTCGCGTCCATGAGACTCCAGCGAGAAGCGCACGCCGGGCGCGGCGCGTTCTTCACAAAACGCTTTCGTCACGGCGGCCAGCAGAATTTCTTCAATCGTCGCCCGAAATGCTCCCGGCAACGTCTGTAACAGTGCGCCGGTCAGGGGAGCGTCGGCCAGGGTTCGCCACTGTTGCGCCGCGCCGTAATTGTCAGACACCGGATCAAGCGGACGCCGCGACAACAAAGGCAGATAACCTTGCAGCATCTCCCGCCACAGCGCCATCTCGCGGCGGCGCGCGGGAATCTCTTCACTCAACGCCCGCGACCAGTCGCGCAGCGAGGTTTCTTCCGCCGCCACCTTGGGCGCGGCGCCGCCCGCCGCGGCTTCACAAGCCGTTTCCAGCTCCCGCAACAGCACCCGCCAGGACACCCCGTCGACCACCAGATGATGCAGCGTCAGCAATAGCCATGCGTCACCTTCTCTATCGGTAATGCGCCTGGCGCGCATCATCACGCCGGCGACCGGGTCCAGCTCCGCCGCAGACGCCTCGAACAACTCGTCCGCCAGTTTGCCGAACGCCTCCGACTGCGCGCTATGCGCGACCTCCACGCGGGTGAGTATGCGGCTGTCGAGCCCCGCCTCAATGTCTTTGATCGCCAGCCCTTCCTCTGCGATATAGGCGCGCAGGGCGGGATGCGCCCATTGCAGCGCGTGCAGCGCCTCGCGCAGATGGGACGGCTGTATGGACGCAGGAATGCGCAGCATCACCCCCTGGGCGAAACGGCGCTCCCAGCCGTAGTGCTCAGCGAACCAGCTTGGCGCCGGCAAAGGACCGACCGGCCCCTGTATCAGACTGACGCCGCTTCCCGCCTGCTTTTTCAACGGTTGCATGGCCCGGCTCATTCGCGCCGCCGTACGCTGGGTGAAAACATCCTTGGGACGTAACTGATAACCGCTGCGGCGCAACTCGGTTCCCAGGCTCATGGCGGAGATACTGTCGCCGCCCAGGTTGAAGAAATCATCGTCGACGCATGTATGTTCCAGGCCCAGCACCTGGGCGATGGCGGCGCACACCAGTTTTTCTTCCGCGGTGACCGGCGCTTTTCCTGTCTGACGGGATGGCGGACGAATGGTCGGCAGCGCCTGTTTGTCGATTTTGCCGTTCACGGTCAATGGCCACGCCGGCAAAATCGCCAGGGCGGACGGCATCATGTAATCCGGCAGCATTTCAGAGAGTTGGCGATACAGGCGATCGCGCAACGCCTCGTCATCATGGCGCAGCCCTTCGTTGACGGTGCAGTAGGCGGTCAAGCGATGGCTGGCGCCCGCCGTGGCCGCCGTCACTACCGCGCCGCTGACGCCCGGCAACGCCTCCAGAGCGTGCTCCACCTCGCCCAACTCCACACGGAAGCCGCGCACTTTCACCTGACGGTCGCTGCGGCCCACGAATTCCAGTTGTCCGTCTGGGGTCCAGCGCACCAGATCGCCGGTTCGGTACATCAGATCGCCTTGCCCTTCCGGGTCAGCCACAAAACGGGCGGCGGTCATGCCGGGTCGCGTCAGATACCCTCGCGCCAGTCCCGCGCCGGCGACATAAAGCTCGCCGGTGACGCCCTGCGGCGCATAGCGCAGCGCCTGATCCAGCACATAAATCCGGGTATTGGCGATCGGCCGTCCCACCACCGGCTGCTCCGCCGCACCGACGCCAGCGCCCAAAGCATCCACCGTATATTCAGTGGGGCCATAGAAGTTGTGTACATGCAATTTCGGATACTGCTTGACCCTGCGCCACAGCGAAGGCGGCGCCGCTTCGCTGCCGATCAGAATCAGGCAAGGGTGCGGCGCGCCTTCCCGCATCAGTCCGCAATCCAGCATCTGTTGCAACATGGAGGGCGGCACATCGAAGGCGTCGACGCCGCGTTCATGCGCCAGTTCAACCAGGCCCTGAGCATCGCGGCGCTGTTCTTCCGTGCAGATATGCAACTCCTGTCCCAACAGCAGCCAGATCAATTGCTCCCAGGAAGCGTCGAAAGAAAACGACGCGCTGTGGGCCGCACGCACGCGACGGCCATGCAGTTGCATCATGGCTGCGCCGTACAGGGACGCCTGATGCGATAACACTAAATTGAGCAGACTACCGTGGGTCACCATCACGCCTTTGGGCGCGCCGGTGGAGCCGGAGGTGTATATCACATAAGCCAGATGACCGCTGCGCAACGGCTCGGCGCGTTCTTCATCGCGAACCGGCGCGCCGGAGCGGGCGTTCACCCGTTGCGTCAACGCCGGATCATCCAGCGCCACACAGGGAACGATCGCCGCCAGGGCATCCTGCGCCGCTGCGTTGTGGACCAGCGCCAGCTTCGGGCGGGCGTCTTCGAGCATCAGCGCCAGACGCTCCGGCGGATAATCCAGATCTAAAGGAAGATAGGCCGCCCCCGCCGACAGCACCGCCAGAATAGACACCACATAGTCCACGCCTCTGGGCGCCGCAATCGCCGCCAGATCGTCCGGCGCCAGCCCTTGCGCGATCAGTTCACGGGCCAGGCGGGCGACGCGGGAGGAAAGTTCAGCGAAGGTCAGGCTTTCATCGCCGCAGCGCAGGGCGACCTCTTGTTCGGAGACCGTTGCATTGGCCTGAAACAGGTCCAGTATGGTTTGCGTCCCGGCCGGCGTCGCCACCTGGGGTCCCACGGACCAGGTCCGTAGACGCGCCAGCTCTCCTGGCCCCAACAAAGGCAGTTCGTCGATCGACGTTTCCGGCTGACGCAATGCGGATTCCAGAAAATGCGCCAATCGCTCGCAATGCAGCCGCAACTCCTGATCCGCGTAGCGCTCCGGGTTGGCGGTCAGCTCGATCACCAGCGCGTTCTGCTCCATCCACAGCCCGAACTCCAGATCTTCCACCGGGCCGGCGGCGAGCACCTGCGTCACGCCGGGAACGCCGTCCAGGTTTAGGCCCTGATCGTAGATCTTCAGGTTAATCGTGGCGGCGTATAACCCTCTGCCGGAGCCCACCACGCCCACGTCCCGTTGCAGTTGTTCCGCATCGTAGCGCTGACGACGGCGAATGCGGGCCAGCTCCGACGTCAGACGGCGCGCCAGACTGTCGATGTCCGGCGCGCCCTCCATATCCAGTTGCACCGGCAGCACATTCACCACGGGGCCGGAGGCGTTCAGCGCCGCCGAACCCATGCGTCGCATAAAGGGCATTCCCACCACAATCCGCGTGTTTCCGGTCATCCGGCGCAAATAGGCGAACACGCCGGCCATGGCGATTTCATTCGGGTTCTGACGCGTCTCGCCCACCGTGACGAAGCGCTCCAGAGGCAGGCGCAATCTTCGTTTGAGCGTATTGACGTTGGCGAACCCCGCCGCCATTTGTCGCTCACCCGCCGCCAGAGACACCGGCTCCGCCAGCGCGGCGGCGTAATCCCACCAGAAGGCGCGGTCCTGAGCGAAGGCGTCGGACGCCTGATAAGTCTGATATTCCTGCACCACTTTGCCGAACGGAGTCTGACGCCCCTGGTCCGGAGCGCGTCCCTTGCGCAAGGCGTTATATATCTCGGCGATGCGGCGGGTGATGGCGGCGAAGCTGTAGCCGTCTACGCTGACGTGATGGTAACGCTGATACCAGTACCAACGCTCAGGTCCGACTTTGATCAGCATGTGCCGATACAGCGGCTGATCCTGTTCACCCCGCCAGGGCGTTCCCAGATCCTCGTACATGATGGCGCCGGCCTGGCGTTTGGGGTCTGCTTCCGTCGTCAGATCCAGCAGGTCCGGGACATCCACATCGTCAACGCACCGGTTCATCGGCAGGCGCTGCGTTACGCCTCTGTCATCCTCAATAAAACGGGCGTGGGGAGTATCCGTCTCCGCCAGCCCCATGCGTATCGCACGCTGCAAAAGAGGCGCATCCACCGCCCCTTGTAAATCCACATAATGAGCCACCACGTAACTGTTGCGTCCCACCGCAATCTGATCGGCGAGCCAGATGCCCATTTGCGTTCCAATCAGAGGAAGTTCCACCTCCTCTGGCGCCAGAGAGTTCTTACCTGAAGTTTCTAACACAATGCCTTCCCTCTTGTCGGCCGGATAAATTCGAATCGGGAGTGTTGGGACAGACGCTCTACGGCGTCGTTAATAACCAGACGCATCAATGCGTCGGCGCGGCCACTAGCCGCGCGGGACAGGGCCCGACATACTCAGGGCCTGTCGTTTTCAGACAGCAGGAAAAACGTTACTTGTCTGCGGGATGAGCAGGTAATCGGGGGCGGATGTCGGTCCAGTTCTGCTCGATATAGTGAATACACTCAGCGCGCCTGGCCGGCCCCAGCACATTGCGCCAACCGGGGGGAACCGAGGTGATTTGCGGCCAAAGACTGTACTGCCCCCGGCTGTTGATCAGCACCAGGAAAGGCAGGGATTCGTCGTCAAATGGATTGGGCTGTTCTGTATTCATAGATGGGTCTCCTTTAATGCAATCGGCCGCCGCGGCGGCGTCTGATTAATCCGTCAGTCAGGTTGTTCCAGCAGCCAGCGCAGGCCTTCTATGAGTCCGCCGCGCCAGCAGAGCCAGTCGTGACCGCCTTCGAACAATTGGTAATTCACGTGATGGCCGGCGCGTTCAAGCTCTATGCGCAGGGTTTCGTTGAGGTCGATCATCACATCCTCCCGCGCGCCGACTTCCTGATAAATGCGCAGCGGCCGGGCGCTGAGGCGGCCTTGCGCCAGTTGCTCCGCCAGCGCGCCGCGTTCTCCGGGTCGACGCACTGCGCACTGCCCCAGGGGCGCGTGCAGCAGCTCCACGTAGGGCCACCAGAAGGAGCCGGACTGGCTAAGCACACAGCCGAAACGCTCGGAAAACGCCAGTCCGGCGTACATCGCCGCCAGTCCCCCAAAGCTTTGCCCCGCCACAATAGTGTCCATGGCGCGACTGGAGAATGGCGTCACCGTAGCCGCCAGCGGGATAAGTTCATCCTGCACCGCTTCCCAGAAGCGGGGGTTACAGCAGAGCTCTTCGCTGCGCCGTTCGCCGTCGATGGAGTCGATCATCACATAGACGGCGGGAGGCAACGCGCCCTGCCGGGTTTCATATTGCAGGGCGGAAAACGCCGGCATGCGGGTCGCCCAGTGTTGCCCGTCGAGCAGAATGACAAGAGGACGTCGGCGAGGGTCAATATTGTCGCCCTGCGCCTCTTCCGGGCTGAACACCCAGATTTTGCGGCGATTGCCCAGGGTCTCGCTGTTCCAGTACAGCTCCTGCAGCATCGCGCCGCCGTCATCGCCAAAGCTCCCTTCGCCGGCATCCACCCAAGACCAGGCGGTTTGCGCCGGCGCCTGCGGCAGATGCAGGGCGGACGCCGCGCCGCCCCAGCCTGCGCTATAGGGCCGCTGGGGATTCAGCGGATCGGCGATGGCCTGACTCATCACATCCCGCCACCACACCCGCTGGCTCATGCGCCGGCGCTCTTCGCTACCGCTCCACCGGGGCGGCAGATAATCCTTCGTGACAGGGGCCAATGCATAGGTTCCCCGCCAGTTGGCCGATAAGGTCGTCCGCCAGCGCCACACATCCGTCCCGGCGATGCGCTCCAGGCTTTGTGGATTAGGGCTGCGGTGATTGGTGACGGAGTTGACGTCGATATACACGCGCCGAACAGGCGAACGGCTTTCGTCTCCATGAGGGTCGCGCCAGATAAAGGTGACGCGCGCCTGGCTGGCGTCAATGGACTCCACCAGGGGCGTTCCCTTCTGTTGCAATGAGCGCCACCAGAGATCGTCGCCAATAACGCCCGGCAGTCCGAATACGTCGAATTCCGTGGACGCCTGCGGCAGCGTGGTTGACGACGCCAATGTGCTTGACGACGCCAGTGTGGCGGGCGGTCGTTGCGCGCTGGATGATTTTTGTGGGATTGGGACCGGCATTCTGCGGTCAATGGCCTCGGACATGGTTTTCACCTTCCCGGGACGGCGCCCGGCGTTCATTTCTTCCATCTCTTCCATCTGCAATGGACTCGCGGCAGTCAGGAGCAGCCAGGAACGGCAACGCCGTTCGCTAACGCCAGACTCTCCCGCCCTATAACGGTAAAGCCGCGTCGACTAACGAAATTTCCGCTCTGTCTGCATCAGTGTTGTTTTACATAATAATAATGATTATCATTTGCATTCAATAGTTATTTGCGAATGATTCTCATTTAGATAATCATCCGTCCGCACTGCGCCGGTTTCCGATGCAGATAGTCAGGAATGCCTGCGGACATCACCCGAGGTCGTCATCCACCCTCCTCTTCGATCGCATTAACAGGGAGCCAAGCACAGGGCGCGTCCGCCAGCGGCGCACAGCAATTACCAACTATCTGGGGAGACAATGATGTTCCTGTTTCGGGATAAACGATCGAATCCACGCCTGCATCCCTTGGCGTTCGCCACCAAAGTCGCCGTCGCTACGCTCGCAGGAGGCATGGCCGCCCATGCTGCGGCGGAAACCCTTGCACTGGCGCAGCCGGATCGCGTCAAACAGTCAGCAAGCACCACCCTGGCGCCGGTGGTGGTGACCGGTGAAAAGATCGACCGCGACCTGCAGGAGTCCACCAGCGCCGTCACCGTACTGGACGACCTAAAAGTGGACTCCGGCGAGACGCAGTCTGTCTTCGAGGTGGTGGATAAAGTGCCGAACATGATTGCGAACCCCTACGGCGTTCCCAACATCCGGGGCGTGGAGGGCTCCGGCGCGGCGAACGGCAGTTTCGCGCTGGTGGCGGGCTCGCGCCCCAAAGTCAGCACCAGCGTCGATGGCGTTTCAGAATCCTGGTTCGGCCAGGAGTATGTAGACGCTAATTTATGGGACGTGCAGCAGGTGGAGGTATTACGCGGACCGCAATCCACCACTCAGGGTCGCAATTCCATCGGCGGCGCTATTGTCGTGCTGACCAAAGACCCGACTTATCATTGGGAAAGCGCCATTCGCGCTGGCTATGAAACCGCCGACAGCAAGCAGCAACTTGCGTTGATGACGTCCGGTCCTCTGATCGACAACGAACTGGCGTTCCGCCTCGCCGCCAGCGCATCTCAGGGCGAGGGTTATATCGACTACCCTATCAGCGATCAGGAATGGCCCTGGGACCCGTCTGAGTCCAAACGCTACAACCTGCGCGGCAAATTACTTTGGGAGCCTTCCGCTTTGTCCGGCCTGTCGGTGAAGTTCACTGCGACGCACCGCAGTCAGGAGGGCGAATACCTCAATTTCGTCAACGGCGACTTCTTTGACTATGAGCTGAACGGAGACGTGTCCAACACCCGTTATCAGGACTCGGACAGCGCCAGCTACGCCCTGGACGTTCAATACGCTCTCAATGACGCGCTAACCGCTTACCTGACCTTGAACCACGCCGACACCAACGCCAAGTTTGAGGAGTACGCTTCCCGCGTGAGGGATATCGATCTGAGACTGGATCTGGAAGAGCGAAGCAACTCGCTGGAAGGCCGTCTGGTGTATGACCCTGCGTCGGGCTCGTTAAGCGGCGTGGTGGGCGTCTATCTGTTCAAGCGCACCCAGGACCTCGCCGTGGTTCCCGCAACCTTCACCGGGGATGACGATGTCAGCACCGTCGCGGTTTATGGTGACGCCACCTTCGCGCTGACGGATCGTCTCGATCTGATTTTGGGCGGCCGGGTGGAACGGGAAAGCCAGGAACGCAATATCCTCGCCTGGCCGGATACCAGCTATGAAGGCCGCTTACTGACCGATATCGGCGAAACCATGTTCCTGCCCAAGGCCGGCGTCAGCTATCAGGCGACGCCGCAAACCACGTTGGGTCTGGTGGTGCGAAAGGGCTACAACCCAGGCGGCGGCTCGTTGGACTGGGATGACAGCAGCTTCTATGAGTATGACAAAGAAGAAGTTATTACCTATGAAGCCAGCAGCCGCTCCAGTCTCTGGGACAATCGCATGACGGTGGGCGTCACGCTGTTCGCCAATGAGTACGACGGGTATCAATCCATTCTCAACCGTCGTTTCGTGAATATTCCACAAGGCCGCAGCTACGGCCTGGAGGTGGAAACCAACGCGCAGGTGGCGGCGGGACTTGAAGTATTCGGCTCCGTGGGCCTGCTGAAAACGGAAGTCACCGAGGCCGTCGCAGGCGGGCCGGACATCAAAGGCAACGAATTCAGCTACGCCCCGAGCGTCAACGCCAACCTGGGCTTCACCAAGTATTTCGACCAGGGCTACTTCGCCGGGGCTGACGTCAGCTACGTCGGCGAATACTACTCCGACGTCACCAACAACGACGACCTGACCGCCGGCGATTACGTGATCACCAACGTCAACGCCGGCTACGAAAACGACGACTTCACCGTGCGCCTCTATGTGAAAAACCTGTTCGACGAAGAAGTCCTCTACCGCCAGACAACCACCTGGGCCACCACCGAAGCCCAGATCGGCCCCCCCCGCACCGCGGGCATCGTGGTCGACTACCGACTCTAGAGTGAGACTGCGCTCACCCCTACCCTAGAGCGCAGCAGACCGCCAAGGACGGCCGCAGCTGCAAACCTGCAATCAAAGTCTGTTTTTGGGTGAGCGATGCTCACCCTTTTTTTGTGCTTCACCTGAAACCTTTGACTCTTCAACCCTCTACTGTAATTAGAGGATTAATAGATTTATCACTCCGCCAGACTGCGGATAATTGCAGGAAGATGGCGACGAGGATTCTATCGCTCAATGGCCGAGGCTAATGGCTTGGCTCCTCTTGAAATAGAGCTGCCCAAAGAAGTGAAAACCACCTCATTCTGTTCCATCATCATACCCCCTTTAGGAGAGTGACTTATTCTTTTAGTCGCCCGGGGAGGCCCTTCGACAAGCTCAGGGCGAACGGTGGAGGGATCAATTTGGAGGAGATGGTTGGACGTTGACTTTACTGATTCATAGAACGGGAAGCTGACCATGGCATGGTATCGCCGAGGGGGGCAAAGCTGCTCGCCTGGAACATTGAACGTTACTTATGCCTCGGAAAGACGAAAGCCCAACCGCCAATTAATCGTATCCGAAACCTCCCCGCTCTCACTTCCCCCGTTCGCCCTGAGCTTGTCGAAGGGCTTTCCAGAGCGTTAATTCATAGACGATTATCCCCTGTCTCCATTACGCGCCCTGAAGAAACAGCATAACTTTTCCCTCTGCCACCCAGGAATGCCCTTCTACAAGCTCAGGAAAACCTAACACGCGCCCAATAGATGTTTAAGCCGCTCATTAGCGCTCTCCAATGAGATGAAAACGACCTCGCTCGGCTCCATCATCATTTCAGAGTCTACGAGTGATATAAGGCCCTCTTGAGCCATTTCGCCGGCAATCACCAACGTCTCTAATTCCCGCTCGCAACCCGCAGCGATGACGCCCGCCATCGCATCTCCCCACTCGTATGTGAGTTTTGAAAAGTCAAACACCAGCGCGTCTGGATCAGCAAAGGCAATGGAGGCATGGGTCATCGCGGTCATGTATCTGGCGTCGGTATTGCCCTTACATCCATATCCGTAGGTACCGGAAAAACGCATCAGCAATACAGTTTTTTCAAACTCACCCTTCAATGTATACAGCATAGGCTGGCAATCAATGTTATGTTCAGGGGCGATATTCAACGGCTGTATTTCATTCATAAACGCTTACTTCAATTCGTTGATGTGGATGAACTCAACTTCCTGCGGCAGCGCCGTCAGTCGTTCTTTGAGAAATTGCGGCCATAGATTTAGTGAGGCGACGTCCGCCAGTTTAACCCAGCGAAATACGATGTTGACGTCTTGCTCCAGTCCTCTGACGTCTTGGCCGAAAGGGATGGCGTTTGGGTCTTGCAGTGTAGTCAGGTAGTAGGTGGCGATTTCGTGGCTTTTCACGCCGCCGCGGGCGTAGAAGTCTTCCACGAACCAGAGAGGTCGGACGATGTTGGCGGCGACGCCGAGTTCTTCCTCCAGTTCGCGGATAAGGGTGGTGTGGGAGAATTCGAAGAATTCCACTTTGCCGCCCGGCAGCGCCCAGAAGTCGCCTTTGACGACTTTATGCAGCAAAACATGGCCATTGTGGATGATCACCGCCACGCTGCGGAATTTGAATCGCTTATCGCCGCTCTCGAATTTCAACGTCCCTCTCCTCTATTAAGCAGTTCCCAATGCCCTTTCGCTCAATAGCGCACCCATGAGCGAAACGCGGGGGAGCCAATAATCAGCTTTCGATTTCATTCACTGTCAGAAACTCAACGCCTTCAGGCAGGGAGCGCAGGCGGGTTTTGAGGAAGTCGGGCGCCAGTTCGATTGAGTCCAGTTCACTCAGCTTGAACCAACGGAAGATCAGGTCGACATCTTCCTCCACGCCCGGAAAATCCACATTAAAAGGAATGACGTCAGGATCGGCCAGCTCAGTGAGATACAGCGTGGCGATTTCGTGGAAACGCGTCTGCTGATACTGGAAAAAATTCTCTACGTACCAGAGAGGGCGAATCACGCGAGCCGTCATCCCCAGCTCTTCCTCCACTTCCCGCGCCAGGGTATCGCTGGAGAATTCGAAGAACTCCACGCGACCGCCCGGCAACGCCCAGAAATTGTCCTGCACTGCTTTATGCAGCAGCACGTGATCCTGATGCATAATCACCGCAGCGCTGCGGAAATTAAAGCGGTTGTCGCCAACATCAAACTTCAACATGGTTTACTCCTTGAAAACCGGTCTAAATATTTTCTCCAAATCGCCACAGCACGCCGCTGGGGTCCGTCAGGGTAAAGTCCAGCATGCCCCAGGGCTGCTCCATCACTTCAGAGAGACGAACCTCGTATTTCTCTACTACGCCCGACTCCATCACCTTCTTCCGCCAGGCGTGAATGTCCTTCACCAAGACATGCATCATGAAGTTTTCAGCGTGTTCCTGACGATAAAAGTCCTGCAGTAAAAAGCTGCAATTCCCATGATGGAAATAAGCGACGCCGCCGCCATCCGAAGCCTGAGTGAAACCCAGGTCTCGATAGAAGGCTTTGGACTGCTCATAGTCTTTTGCGGGGACAAAGGCTTTGATTTCTACGATCTCTTCCATAGCGATTCCTCTTGCGGAGAAGTGAGCGGAATGGCGCCGCTGGCCAACGGCGCTGCGACAGGTTGTGAAAGTCTACTCTTTTTAGATTTAAATCATAACCTTATCACCGAGCACGGCGATAACTACAGCAGAAAGAAAAGGGCAAGGCGTCGCGGTTTTTCCTGGATGACGTGTAAGCCTTCCATCACCCAGGGCCACGCCGCCGGACAACAGGCGGTCAGCTCTTTTCACAAGCACTACCTGAACCGCTTCACTAGCTCATTCCTGACCCTGGACATAGGGGACGGCGGCGTGTACGACGGCAGTTTTTACTTCGTTGTGGTCGCCGCGTTTTATCCCGCCAGATTTACCCTATCCGCGAACTCATCCCACCAGCAACGGAAACGCCACTTCCCCCGCCGCCGACGCCCAGTTGCGCACCAGTTCCGCCACCATGGCGTTGGTGCTGGTCAGCCGTACGCCGGCGCGCTCCATACGTCGCCAGGACATTTCTTCCGCGATTTGGTTGGTGGAGCCGCAGGCGTCGCACACGACCTGTACGTTAAAGCCTTCCTCCAGCGCGCTGATGGCCGGGGACACCATGCATACATCCGTGGTCACGCCGGCCATGACGAAATTGCGTTTACCGGTTTGGCGGCACGCTTCCGCAAACGCAGGATCATCCCAGGCGTTCACTACGCCAATACGCTTGATGCGGACGGCGAACGCGTCCGGGGCGATTGCTTCCAGTTCCGGCATCAGAGGGCCTTGCACGTCGACATTGGTTTCCTGGCTGGAAGTGAGCACCAACGGCATGCCCACGCCCTTGGCGAATGACGCCAGAATGATCACATTGCGCCGCAACAGCTCCAGGGGCGTAGTGGACGCCCAAGTGTTAGTGCCGGTCTGGTGATCGATAAGAATCATCGCGGTGTCGTCAATGTTAAAGCGCTGCATCTCAGTTACCTCGTTAGTGGAGTCAGTGAGATACTACATTGATCCATTTGAAAGATAATGGCCGCGATTGCTATTCTCTTTTTCATATTCGCA
The DNA here is from genome assembly GCF_000012985.1 of Hahella chejuensis KCTC 2396. Classification (NCBI taxonomy): domain Bacteria; kingdom Pseudomonadati; phylum Pseudomonadota; class Gammaproteobacteria; order Oceanospirillales; family Hahellaceae; genus Hahella; species Hahella chejuensis. Next base: position 3,970,643 of record NC_007645.1, read on the forward strand.
ACAATAACCAGCCACTATGAAAGACCTGTCCGCCCTGCAAAATGTCGCCCTGTTTGTGGAGGTGGCGCGCACTCGCAGCTTCAGCCGCGCCGCGGAGAATCTGGGTCTGTCGACAGCCACCCTGTCCCGACGCATCCGCGCGCTGGAGCGTGAGTCGGGAATCAGCCTGTTCACCCGCACCACTCGCCGCGTCGAGCTGACCGAGGCGGCGCGGCGGTACTTCGAGCGTTGCGAACGTCTGGTGGATGAGGCTTTCAGCGCTCAGGAAGCCCTGTTCGAAGAAGCCAAGCGCCCGCAAGGCACGCTGCGTCTGTCCATGCCGGTGGACCTGGGCGTCCACTATATCGCCCCCTTGCTGCCGGAGTTCGCCCGTCGCTATCCGGGCATTGATTTCGAAATCGACCTTTCGCCGCAACATCGCGATCTGGCCAGCGAGCAGATCGATATAGCGATCCGCCTTGGCGTGGTGAAGGATCAGAACCTAGTCAGCCGACGCATCGGCTGGATCGAGCAAGGCCTGTTCGCCTCCCCGACTTACCTGCAACGTCAGCCCGCGCCCTCGCACCCCGAACAACTCAGCGACCACGACTGTATTATCATCGGCGCGCAAGCACAGGCGGTCTGGCGTCTTCAGCGCGCCAATGAAACCGTAGAGGTTGCGGTTAAAGGCCGCTTCGCCGTCAACAATGTAAGCCTGATGCGCGTGCTGGCGGAACGAGGATTCGGCGTCGCCAGTCTGGCCACTGTGCTGGCCCGCGACGCGCTGGCTGAAGCGCGCTTGATACCCATACTGACGGACTGGACAGTACCCCGACTGCCTGTGCAGGCGGTCACTTCCTCGCGCCTGCCAACCGCCTGCGCAAAAGCGTTTATCAGTTATCTGGCCGAGCGCTTCACCTCCATTTGAATCCAGCCGCTCCCAGACCTTTGATCTGAGTCAGATTCCCCGCAAATACCTCTTTGGTGTACTGGATTCACTTAATAATAGCGTTAAGAATAGGAAAGATTCTCAATCTCACTTTCATTTAAAGGCGGTCGTATGAGCACGTTCGAGCATAAGCCTTTCCCTCTGGCGCTGGCGCAAGAGAGCGAAAGAGTGAAAGTTCATCTGTTACGCGGGGGCAAAAGCCTGGAAATGCGTTTGACCTCACTGGGGCTCAACGTGGGATGCGAGCTGATCGTGCTGCATCGCAAGGGCGCGGATCTGGTCGTCATTCGCGCCGATTCACGCCTGGCGTTGGGCGCCGGTATGGCGCAGAAAATCATGGTGGTGCGCGAAGGCGCCGCTGCAAGCCGTCACTGAGGAGAATCCCGCGACAATGAGCAACGTCAGTCTCAAAGATCTCAAAGTCGGCGATCAGGGCCGCGTATTAGGCTTCGGCGAAGGCGGCAAAAATTATCGCCGCAAACTGTTATCCATGGGCTTGACCCCCGGCGTCGAATTCAGCGTCACCCGCTATGCGCCTATGGGCGATCCAGTGGAAATCCTGGTGCGGGGATTTCGCCTCAGCCTGCGCAAAGACGAAGCAGGCGGCATTCTGATAGAGAAAATCTAGCCTTCTCTGAGTTCATTCATCTTGAATTCAGATGTATCAGTCCGGTCCCAAGCAGTTTTTTGGAGAGAGCAAGTCGATCATGGCCAGTCCCGAGCGCAACGCGGAAAAATACGTCATCGCAGTGGTGGGCAACCCCAACTGCGGCAAAACCACCTTATTCAACGCACTGACCGGCTCCAAACAGCGGGTGGGCAACTGGCCCGGCGTGACCGTAGAGCGCAAAAGCGGGCGTTTCTCGTTTCAAGGCGTAGACTTTGAGCTGATCGATCTGCCAGGCACTTATTCCCTCGACGTCTGTGAAGAAGACGTTTCCCTGGATGAGCAAATCGCCAGAGATTTCGTCGCCGGGCGCGAAGCGGACCTCATCATCAATATCGTCGACGCCTCCAACCTGGAGCGCAACCTTTACCTCACTTGCCAGTTGCTGGAAATGAAAACGCCGTTACTGACGGCGCTGAACATGATGGATGTGGCGGAGGAGCGCGGTCATGCGGTGGCTCACGACAGGCTGGCCAGTCTGTTGGACTGTCCCGTGGTTCCTATTGTGGCGGCATCCGGCGTCGGTCTGCCGCAGTTGAAGGCGGCGATTCTGGACGCTGCGCGCCGCAAACATGTCTCCAACGCCAACATCGCCTATCCCTCCCCTGTCGCCGAAGCGCTTAATGCCCTGACTCCCATGCTGGGCGCGCACAGCGAAGGCAAATGCGATCCGCGCTGGCTGGCGACGCGGATGCTGGAAGGCGACGCTTCGGCCTTGAAACTGGCTGACGCGACGCTGCGCGCCAAAGTGGAGGAACTGCAAGAAAACGTAGTGCAACAGCTGGAGGACGACATCGATATCTGTCTGGCGGACGCCCGCTATGGCTTCGTCAACGAGGTAGCGAGCGCCAGCGTCAAACGCAACCATGAAGTGCAACGCAGCCTATCCGACAAAATCGACCGCGTAGTCCTGAACCGCATGCTGGGCATTCCCATATTTCTCGTCGCCATGTACTTGATGTTCATGTTCACCATCAATATCGGCGGCGCCTTCATCGATTTCTTCGACCAATTTACCGGCGCGCTGTTCGTAGACGGATTCGGCGCGCTGTTAACCTCCCTCGGTGCGCCGCAATGGCTGCGTCTGCTGCTGGCTGACGGCATGGGCGGCGGCGTGCAAGTGGTGGCCACTTTCATTCCGGTGATCGGCTTTCTGTACCTGTTTCTGTCCGCGCTGGAGGATTCCGGCTACATGGCCCGCGCGGCTTTCGTCATGGATCGCGCCATGCGCGCCATCGGCCTGCCTGGCAAAGCTTTCGTCCCCTTGATCGTGGGCTTTGGCTGCAATGTGCCGGCGGTGATGGCCACCCGCACAATGGAAAGACAGCGGGACCGCATCATGACTATCATCATGGCGCCCTTTATGTCCTGCGGCGCGCGCCTGTCGGTGTACGCTTTGTTCGCCGCCGCGTTTTTCCCTGTCGGCGGCCAGAACGTAGTGTTCGGGCTCTACATTATTGGCGTCGCCATCGCCGTGCTCACCGGTCTGGTGATGAAAACCACCCTGCTGCAAGGTCAGGCCACGCCCTTCATTATGGAACTGCCGCCGTATCATATTCCCACGTTGAAAGGCGTTGGCATTCGCACCTGGGAGCGCACCCGCGGCTTCATGTTTCGCGCAGGCAGGGTGATCGTACCAATGGTGCTGGTGTTGAACGTGCTCAATTCCATAGGTACTGACGGCTCCTACGGCAATGAAAACAGCAATAAATCCCTGCTGAGCGAAATCGGCGGCGTCATCGCCCCCGCCTTCGGTCCCATGGGGCTCCGCGAGGATAACTGGCCCGCCGCGGTAGGCATTTTCACCGGCGTGTTGGCGAAAGAAGCAGTGGTCGGCGCTTTGGACTCCCTGTACAGCGACATGGCGCGCCTGGAGGCCGAAGCCGCGGGCGCAGAACCGGAACAGGACCCGGAATTTAATCTGCTGGACAGCGTGGCGGCGTCCTTCGCCACCATTCCCGCCAACCTCGGCGACGCACTGGGCTCCTGGAGCGATCCATTAGGTCTGGATGTGGAAAGCGCCGCCCAGGAACAAGCCGTGGACACGGGCACTTTCGGCGCCATGGCGGCGAAATTCGACGGCGCAGCAGGCGCTTTCGCTTACCTGCTATTCATCCTGTTGTACATGCCCTGCGCCGCCACGCTGGCCGCCGTCTATCGTGAAACCAACCTGAACTGGACGCTTTTCATCGCAGGCTGGACCACCGGCGTCGCCTACGTTGTCGCTACGGTGTTCTATCAGGTCGCCACGCTAAGCCGTCAGCCCGCACACGCCCTGTCCGTCATCGCCATTATGCTGGCGACGTTCGTCGCAGTCCTGGCGGCGCTGCGCTACGCCGGCGACAGGCAGAGCCCTGCCACGGCGGCGCCCCGATGATCCTGTCAGAAATACGCGCCTACCTGCAAACCCACAAGCGGGCGGCGCTCAAAGACATGGCCTGCCGTTTCAATACGGAGCCGGATGCATTACGAGGGATGCTTGATAAATGGATCGCCAAAGGCCGGGTGGAAAAGCTGCCGCAGGGTACGCCCTGCAGCGGCTGCACCCTATGCGATCCGGGAGACATAGAGATTTACGTGTGGAAGGAAGCTATTTGTCTGCCTGATTAATAATCAGGCTAGCGCAAGTTTCCTGTCGCGCTGCGCCCGGCGCGCCACCATGGCCTCTGTTTTCTGAACGGACGGCGGCGCTGATTGTAGCGCATCAGCCTTGGCGTCTTTTATCGGCAGCGCGTATTTGACGATGCGTTTAAGCACCGAGCCGAACTGACGCAGAAAAGGTCCTGTATTGTAGTGTTGCCCGTATTTGTCGCAGATGGCTCTGACCTTGGGGGCGATTTCCGGGTAACGATGCGCGGGAATATCCGGGAACAGATGATGTTCGATCTGATGACTGAGGTGGCCGCTCAACAGGTAAAACCGACGACCTCCCTCTATATTGCCGGAGCCGTGCAGCTGCCGCAGATACCACTGCCCCCGACTCTCATTGCGGGTTTCTTCCTCAGTGTAAACCCGCGTGTCAGCCGTGAAGTGACCGCAGGAAATAATGGCGTAGGCCCAGACATTGCGGATGACATTGGCCGCCAGATTACCCGCCAGCACCTTGGGCGCGCCGACGCCCGCCAAGGCGGGAAACAACACATAATCTTTGCCGAGCTGCCTGCCTGCTTTACGCAAAAAAGGCTTTAACCGACCAACCAATTCCTGTCTGCTCATTTTGCCGGACACCGCACGCTCCAGCTCCAATCCGAATAAGGCCACGCCCCATTCGAAAGTCAGCGCCTGCACCACATTGTATACCGGTTGCAGCAAGTAAACCGGCCGCCAGGGCTGCTCCGCAGTCAATCGGGTGATGGTGTAACCGAAATCACGATCTTTGCCGAGGATATTGGTGAACGTGTGATGCTCGTAATTATGGTAATGCCGCCAGGCGTCTCCGGCGCATACAATGTCCCACTCATAGCGCTTGGAGTTCAGAGCCGGGTCCTGGGTCCAATCGTACTGACCGTGCATCACATTGTGGCCCACTTCCATATTTTCCAGAATTTTGGACAAAGACAAACAGGCCACGCCTGCGACCACGCCCAGAGGTGTAAAACTGACGTGCAACAACACTCGGCCGGCTAACTCTGAATACCTGACCGCGTTTATCACACCCCGAATATGCTCCAGATCCCGCTGCCCCAGATCATCCACCACCTGCTGTCGCAGGTCGTCCAGCTCATTCTGAAAAGATTCCAACTGTTCCGGCGTTAATGCTCGACTGGAAGGATGGCGCATAACAAATCTCCTTGTTTGTTCTGATTCATCAGATATCACACATCAAGAGAGACATCGGTTATGGGGATGCAAATACACAACTGGATTTCTTCACTTCCGGCGCTGGAGGCTTTTCCTGTCACCAGATTACGCACCACACCCGCTCGTTTTCTGGCTTTGCAGCTATGGCAAATTCCCATCCGGCAACCAAAGGGCGGGTGCAGCCCGGCGGCTTCAGCCAAATCCAGCAGGCTCTGCCGGCCATCTGCTTCAATGACGCAGGCGGAGCGTTGAAAGTCCACCTGGCAAGTCGCCGACTGTGACGGCGCAATGAGTCCTGGGTCGAAGACGTCCTGAAAGGCGCCGGTGAAATCTTCGAAGCTAATGCGCGCCTCACCCCCCTCTTCCCGCCAATGCCGTCGCACGCGCTGCATCAATCCCTCAGGGCCGCAGACCAGTGTCCGCCGGTCGCGATAGTCCGGAACCCAGCGGGAGAGTTGGTCTGGATGAAAGCGTCCTCCCTCTTCCGCCTGGTTGTGACCCGCTGCGGTATAGCAGATATGCACGGTGAGATGCGCACACTGAGCAGCGGCTTTACGAATTTCCTCCGCAAAGATCAGCTCTTCGCGGCTACGGGCGTAGTAAATCAATACGGTGTTTCGAGGGTGTTCTTCGAGTTGATACAGCATGGCGCGCAACGGCGTAATGCCGCTGCCTGCGGCGATCAGCAGCAGAGGCTCTGACAGAGACTGCGGCGCTGTGAACTCTCCCTGAGCCTGACTCAGCAACAAAACATCCTGCTTGCGCAGATTCCGCAGCAGCCAGGAGGACACGCGCCCATCTTTCTTCTCTTTGACGGTGATGCGAAGCCGCTCCGGCTCACGCCAATCCGAAGACAAACTGTAGCAACGCTGCTGACGCACACCCTCTATTTCAACAGTGACCGTAACGAACTGACCTGGTCTGAAACCCCGCCACAGACCATTGGGTTGCAAGATAAACGACTTGCAGCCGGCGCTCTCATCGACAATATCGACGACCCGCGCCTTGACCTGACGCATGGACCACAAAGGAGACAAATGGGAGACATAAAACTCAGTCAGCTCGGCGTTCACAACGCGTTTCAGCCAAGCGGGCGTCAAGTCAGATAGAGAGCCCCCAGCAAAGGCGGCGGGAGGGAGGCGGAGAGTCCATGTCATGGCGGCGTCCATTGGGAGGGTGACCTATCTGAGTATACAGACGCCGGAACGATTAAATATACAGTTGTTCACAAATAAGCGTGAGAATGTGACACGAACCTGATTATGCGTATTGCGCCAACATCTTCACAAAAGCATCCTGTGGCCAGCTCTTTCGGTCCGATACCTGGCCATCGCCAATCTCCACCAAGCGAGTGACTCCATCCTGACGACGCGCCAGATCAATAGAGTAGAAAGGCGCGTCAATATATTGCGCTATTTCCCGACACAGGGCTGGCGTCTCGCCATAAGCTGAATAAGCAACGCCATTCAGGACAAAGTACCTCTGCTCAGATGCCTCGTCATAGTCCTCCACCCGACGCAGCGCAACGCCGCCTTCTATGCCGCCGCGATGAGCGCGGATCTGACTCACAATCTCAACCACTTCCTCCGGCGAGCGTGCGATAGAACCCTGCCCGGTCGAGTTGGATTTAACGAAGTCTTTTACAAAAAAGCTTTCCCAGCCCAAACAGGAGACCTTGTGTAGCAGCTCATCGTCGTCCGAGAAGAATCGGGTTTCCGCCGTAAAGGACCGACAGGCTTCATACCAGCCTGGTAAATGATGACAGCGCAGGTAATTTCCAAAAGACGTTATCGGCCTCCCGCCAGCTTCTTCAATCAATTGAGTCAACTGACGGTAACGCTCAGGAGCAAGCATCCAGCCCCGATAAAGCACCGGCTCACCCGCCCCTATTGCAGGACGTATACCACTCAGACCGTTGCCCAACGCATCAATATCAACAACAGAACAACTCACCCCAACCTGACGAAACGCCGTAAATTCTTCCAGGTAGGAGTCATCTGGTTGCTGAGAGTGAAGAGGATGGGAGGGGAAAAGAAGTCTCATAAGGACTTATCTATTAAGACGGCGAGCAGCCCGGCTTATTGTTTCTTCACCGAGCTGCCGCAACTAAAGTTTTTTCACTTAAAAAGAAAGGCGTATGCTTCCCAAATCAGGAGTTTTCGCCCTCACGCAGCTTCAGCAGCTTGTCGTGAATAACCGCCAGCTCTGGCTTGTGCTCCAGAATTTCTTCCGTGGTCAGGCCGTGCAATTCGTGGGGGAAAACCAACCATTGGTCCGTCTCATGTACGAAGTAGTCAGGCACTTTGTCGGTTTTGTTGTTGGACGGCTTAAAGTATGGCGTCGCAATCTTGATGTCTGGCGTATTCTTACGGCAGGCCGCTTTCAGATCCGTCACCACCTGCTGTACGCTCAGGCCGGTGTCGTAAACATCATCCACGATCAGAACAGAGTCTTCCGCATTGACGCGCTTTACCATGTAGTTCAAACCGTGAACGGTAACATGGCGGCTTCTTTCGCCGATGCCAGTGTAGGAAGAGGTGCGAATAGCGATGTGGTCGGACTCCACGCCCAGAAAATCAAGCAGCTCCTGCACCGCGATGCCGACCGGAGCGCCGCCGCGCCACACGCCGACAATATAGTTAGGTCGATAGCCGCTCTCGTAAATTTTCAGGCCCAGTTTGAAGGAATCGTCTAATAGCTGTTGAGCGCTGATGAAAGTCTTTTCCACAAATTAACTCCCGAATAAGCCGGTGGAAGCCCGGCGAACCATCTGAGGAAGACGCTATGCCGGAAAAAAGGTTGCATAAAATACAGGAAATTTCGGAGAACTCAACATAATAAATCCTGTTTTCGGGAAAATGCCAGGGTTTGAGCGACGTTCACGCAAGTCGCGCCGCCTTCCCGTTATCGACCCTAATCACACTGGGACGCTGGCGGCGAAATAGCTCTGGCTTCAAGTTCTATTTTATCGCCAGACTGCATATCAAGGGCCAAATAATAGTCACCACTTGTAAGCAACCTGGGACCTTCCACCGCATTAACCGAGACACTGCCGCCCCACGCCTCTCTTCTTGGAACGACAAGGTTCGCAAGCCCATCCGCCACGATGAAAACATCCTCCGAGCGACTATTTTTCAACGTAATCGTAGCAGCTCCCTTTTGCCAATCGACCGCCAACGCTACCAGCGTCCAATCATGCATAAACTTTTCGCCTTCGGTGGTATATTCAAATCAATTTCGCTCATTAACTGCTTTCAAGTTTTCTTCTACTGAGCCATCCATGAAACGACAACACAAACATTGAAAAGCTGAGCGCCACCAACAGCCTTTCAGCAAGCCCCTCATAGATATTAAAAAAAACAAATATAAGGAAGATCGTTGCAGCTTGGATTTTGTCTGCTTTAGATGTCTTTGAATACACCCTTACAAGACTAACCCCATAAGCTAGCCTGACCATCACCAGATAAATTAGTGTTAGTGCGCTCCAGGTAACTGCATGCCTGATCTTCTCAAAACTGATCATCGAGAGAAGAAAGTATCCTGCTATGACAAGCAGAAATACTAACGCTTCCTTTAAATTCACTCTTTCACTTTTCATCACAAAACTTCAAAAACATCAGTCTCACCATCAGTTAGAGAAAATATCAATAAGGAAAATCAACAGACAGTAACCATATATGATTCATCTCACCACAGAATTGACAAGAAAACTTCCTTTTGGATACGCACTCATCGTATGTCCTCAAAAAAATCATTCACCATTAGCTTTCGCTATCTATAAAAATAAAGTCACTAATTTCCTTAATCTTATAAAAGTGTTTTTCTTGAATTTCTGTAGCTGTAAAAAGTAGAGGAGATATAATCCAAGACGCTAAAATCAACCTCTTCTCGCCCCCACTCGTAACGAGCAACGCTTCCACTCGCTCTTTAAAAATCCCTGCATTATTAACGGAGATTACACCAAAATCCTTTACAACACTTTCTTTCTTTAATTTAAATAATCGCAGCCGAATTCTTTTCACGATACTCATCACTTCTACTCCTTACATAATTCCGATACAGACAAACATCTCCGTACAGTTGCGTAAAACCGAACATCCGTATGAATCTCAACTTTCGCTCTTTATTATTCATACCAAAATAGAGGAGCATCTCCAGCATATGATAAATTAACACAGTAATCTGTATCTGCACCTTGTAGGTTATACCTCTTACCTGAAAGCCACTTTACGAGATTAACATATATTTCCTTACCTATCTCGTTATGAGGTAAATGCACCCATGCCAAAAGCCTGTAGCAAATTTTAATGTCAACAACATCAAACAGTAGGCAACGCCCAAGAATTTAACATTCAACATATAGATAGATATAAAAGCTCATAAAACGCCAGTTTAAACCTTTATTTCGAGCCATTAATATTTATCTTAATTTCTGGAAACTCACCAAACTTCTCGTTCATCTCTTCCTTAGCTTCAACCCAATGACCTTCACTGTTCTTCAGTGATATTTTCGCTATCTTAGCCTTTTTCTCTTCTAGCAGTGTATCCAATTCAATTGCAACCAGTCTCACGTACTTCACTTCTTCCGGTGAGTCTTTCATTATCAGTTCCTTAACCACTGCTATCGCCTCAGCGCCGACTATATCGCGATCATCTACAAAGTTCAGCGTTGTCCTATAAATAACATGTACTAATTCCGGCCTTGTTTTATCCCGATATATATTGTCAATATAAACAGGTCTCCCGCTTTCCAATATATCAACCATGCCGCCATTCTGGACGCCAAACAGTCTGGCGAAGACACGCCTCGCTTCGTCTATGTTCTCAGGGCTAATCGCTGGCCCCAAAGCGACTCTGTATGGCTTTACTTCGCCAGATAACCTCCCCTCTTCCACGTACATTCCAGCCTTGCCCAAGATGCTTGAATCACATTCAAAGTAATACCTGGAGGTCTCTGAGAGACTATCGACAATATTGTCAGACTCTAGAATGAGATAAATATACTCTGAGTTTTCTGTAGGCCTGCAATTAGAGACACCTCCCCAGCTCTGAAGAAGCGTTTTAATATCCCAGCTCATCCGTAACTTTTTCTTTGCTTTATCTTTCGGTCTGTAATGCATCAACTGAACCGCCTCGGTCTCTGGAGCAGTTTGAAGCGCGCGCACAAATTCGGTTACGTCAGCCTTCGCCGTCGTGCAAATCATCATTAGAAAAATACAGGCAAATTTTTTCATTTCGTAGTTCTATATACAGGTTAAGGAGTGAGCATCAGGCGCGTTCAGTATTGCAGTGCAACGGGCGTTGTCTGCGGCGGATGTTAGTTCAGTTTCGGGCTTAGGCCAAGCATCGAAACTGAACTGGTTTTATAGTTAGCGTACAACAGCCGCGGAATGTCACCGCTCTTGAAGTATAATTCACTTATTACACTCCATGTTTTCGCCTATATCTCAACTCCCACTCCGCAATATATCCAACTGCTCCCTCAGCATTTGATTCTCCCGCGCCAGGTCGCTTTCGCGGAAGGCTTGTTTGACGTTTTCGCGCAGGTGCTCCGAGTTCCAGGGTTTGGTGATGAAGCGGAAGACGGCGCCTTCGTTGATGGCTTCGAGGACGTCTTTGAAGCCGCTGTAGCCGCTGAGCACCATGCGGACGGTGCTGGGATGGATGGCTTTGACTTTACGCAGCAGGTCCACCCCTTTTATTTCCTTCATGCATTGATCGGCCACAACGACGTGCATTTCGTGAGCGGCGAGTAGGCGCAATGCTTCCGCCAGGGTGTGCGCTTCAAAGATGTCGTAGCCTTCGTGGCCAAGTTCGCCGCAGACGGCGCGTAATATAGTTTCGTCGTCGTTGACGATCAGTATTCTTCTGGCTTGCGGGCCATCTTCGATTTCTTTGCGCTTTTTCCCCCACAGGTGATCTTCCTGCAGGAAGTGCATGCAGGCGGCGACCGGTAGCGGGGGCGAGTAAAAATAGCCTTGGATCAGGTCGCAGCCGGCGCGCACCAGGAAGCTGTATTGTTCGACAGTTTCCACGCCCTCCGCCACGATTTTGATGCCCAGGGTTTTGCCCAGGCCGATAATGGCGCGGATGATGGCGGCTTCCTGGGGATCATTGGTGACGTTACGAACAAAGCTTTTATCGATCTTGAGCTGATCGAAAGGAAACATCTTCAGGTAACTCAGAGAGGAATACCCTGTGCCGAAGTCATCCATGGACAGTTGTACGCCCATGGCTTTGAGCTGGGTCATGGTGCGTAACGCCTCTTCCGCGTTGTGCATGACCATGCTTTCCGTCACTTCTATTTTGAGGCAGCCGGGTTCAATATTGGATTCCTGCAGCACTTTGCGCACCAGTTCGACACAATAGGCGTCCTGGAATTGCCGGGGCGACAGATTGACGGAAACAGGGACCATCTGCTGTTTCTGATCCCGCCACATTTTTAATTGCAGACAGGCGGCTCGCAGCACCCAGGCGTCAACCTCAGTGATCAGGCCGGTTTCTTCCGCAATGGGGATAAACTCCAGCGGGGGCACCATGCGGTCGCCCTTGCGCCAGCGCACCAGCGCTTCCAGTCCGACAGCGCCGCCGCCATGGGGGTCCAGTTGCGGCTGGTAATACAGCTCCAGCTCGCCATTTTCGATGCCGCGCCGCAGATCTTGCTCCATTTGCACCCGTTTCTGGATCGACTCATTCATTTCCTGGGTGTAACTGCATATACGATTGCGTCCCCGCTCCTTGGCCTTGTACATGGCGGTATCGGCGTTTTTAAGTAAAGTGGAAGCGTCTTCCCCGTCTTCTGGAAACTGACAGACCCCAATACTGGGAGTGACCAGAATTTCTTTATCTTTCAAACGACGGGGCTGCGACACCAGTTGCTGGATACGGTTCAACATCAACCCCAAGGGCCTATCGCATTCTTCTTTATGCATCAGAATCACGAACTCATCCCCGCCCAGCCGCGCCAGCGTATCGCCTTCCCGCAGACAACTGCGCAAGGATTCCGCCACTTCTGTCAGCAATTGATCCCCGGTCTCATGGCCCATGCTATCGTTGATATACTTGAAGTTATCCAGATCGAACACCGCCAGAGCGAAGCCCTTGTTGCGCCTCGCCGCATAGGCGATGGCCTGCTGGATACGGTCATTAAGAAGATTGCGATTAGGCAGCCCGGTGAGGTTATCGTACTTGGTCTTGTATTCCAGCTGCGCCTGATACTGAATGGACTCCGTCACGTCGTTCAAGATAGCGACGAAGTGAGTGACGTCGCCCTTGGCGTCCGTGACCGGAGCGACTTTCAGCTCACTCCAAAACAGCGTGCCGTCTTTGCGATAGTTTTTCAGCAAGGCGTAGCCTTCGGTATTGGATTTAAGCGCGCGTTTGATGTTCGCAACGCCCAGTTGACTGGTTTCGTTGCCGAGCAGGAATAGAAAGTTGCGCCCTGTAACGTCCTCCAGGTTGTAACCGCTAATGCGTTCAAAGGCCGGGTTGGCGTATACAATGGGGTTATCCGGTTCGCTTTTATCGGCGATGATAATGGCGTTGACACTCGCGTCTACGGCGCGATTACGCAGTTTAAGTTGCTCCTGGGCTCTCTCTTTTTCCGCCATTTCCGCTTTCAGGGCGGAGGTGCGCTGCTCCACCAGACTTTCCAGACTGTCGAACAGTCTCGCCCGGCCCAGAGCGACCGAGAACTGATGCCCCAGAGACTGCAGCGCGCGCAGCGACTCCTCCGCCCAACGCTCGCCTTCGGTGCGGGCGACGTTGAGCAGGCCGATGACCTCTCCTCCCAGCAGTAACGGAATGGTCGCATGGTGATTGCTGATGAAAACGCCCTTCATCGCCGGACAGTCAGCGATATCCACAGCGCCGGTCAGACCATCGTTAATGACGCCATGCCGGCACGGACACTCACGGCCACAAGGGTCCAGTTGCGCGGAATTGATCTTATCGCCGCGATAGCCCGCCAGGCGCCAGCCGCCGTCATCCAGATCCGCATCCACCAGCAACAGCCAGGTGGCGATGACGTTGGGGAACGACAGCACCTGCCCCAGTCCTTGTTCAATGGTGTCCTTTTCCGTGCTGGCGGCGCTAAGTCCCGCTGTGAAATGAAACAAACTGTTGATCAGCGAATGAGTGTGACTGAGTTCTTCGTGCTTGGCTTTCAGTTCACGATTGAGGCGGATGCCTTCTTCATAGGTGGAAATCAGCAGGTCAAGGATCTGCTGACGGGCGGAATTAATGAAGTGACGTTCGCCGTCCAGAATAATTTCGATGCCCATCTTCACCCGCTGGTGATCCCGGTGCTCCAGATTGGCCAGGAAGTAACGGATGCGCGACAGCAGGTACTTCTCGTCATAGGGCTTGGTGATGAAGTTGTCCGCGCCGGCGATCAACCCCTGCACCACATCTTTCGGGTCGGTGAGCGTGGTGACCAGAATGACCGGAATGGATTCTGTCTTGGGGTCCGACTTCAGCGTCCGGCATAGGGTGTAACCGTCCATTTCCGGCATCATGATGTCGCTAACGATGATGGTCGGTCTGCGCTCAGCGATGCATTTCAAGGCCTGTACGCCGTTTTCCGCAACCGTGACGATGCAGTTATTCTGCTCCAGCAGCATTTGCAGTTGCAGGGCCTGGGTCAGACTGTCTTCGACAATGAGAATCTCTGTTCCTGTTAACATCACTTCAACTCTCTTGTGGTTTTCTCTACGACCTTGTTGCATAAGCAAATCAGACGCAGCTTTGTACCGGTAGTTCGTTTAGTAGCGCAGCGATGCGCGGGGGACTCAACACGTGCCGGGCTGCGCCCAGCTTCACCGCCTCCCCCGGCATGCCGTTCACTACCACCGTGGCGGGGTCCTGCGCAATGGTCAGGGCTCCCAGCCGGTGCAGTTCCGCCATTTCCGCAGCGCCGTCGCGCCCCATCCCCGACAGCAACACAACCACCGCGTTCCTGCCGAAATTTTTGGCGACGCTGCTGAACAGACGCGACACGGACGGACAGAGCGTCTCGTCGCGATTCCCGTTCACCAGACTGATGCGACAGGACCGATCCACCTCCATGTGGCAGCCGTCCGGCGCCAGATAAACCCGTCCCCGCTCAGCGCGCTCGCCGTACTCGCCGATACTGACCGGCAACGCGGACACCTGATTGAGCCACTCGCAAAAACTGGTCAGAAATCCCGGCGATATATGCTGCACCACCAACACCGGACAGGGGGTTTTCCGCGATATCCCCTGCAGCAATTCCTTCAGCGCCACCGGGCCGCCGGTGGAAGCGCCGATCGCAATCACCCCCGGCTGAAAACCTTCATGCTCATGGTTCACAGGGGGCGGCGGTTGGACCTCCTCGCGTTTTCCCTGGCGGCGACGAAACCTTCTCACCACTTTGACTTCACTGATGAGGCGAATGGTCCGCAACAGGCTTTCCACATCGCGCTCGAAGTCCGGATGTGAAGGCCCTTGCGGCTTGGGCGTGACGGTAATGGCGCCGGCCTCCAGCACCTGCATGGCGGTCACCGCGTCTCCCAGACTGTAACTGGCGGTCACCACCACAATCGGCGTCGGGTATTCCTCCATGATTCTCCGCGACGCTTCCAGCCCATCCATCACCGGCATGTGAATGTCCATAGTGATCACGTCCGGTCTGCGTCTGGCGATACAACGCAGCGCTTCCACGCCATTCGACGCTTCACCGATCACCCGCATGCCGCCTTCTTCAATGATGTGGCGCAGCAGCTGTCTGATAACAGGCGAGTCGTCCACTATCAACACATCCATCGTTGTCACCTCTTCTCCTGTTGTCGAGGGGCCATCCTGCGCCCACCCCTGAAATCAGAGCAACTGGCGGATAATCTCCAGCAAATTGGCCTGATCAAAACCGCTTTTTACGATGTAGGCGTTGGCGCCCGCCTCCATGCCCCGCTCTTTGTCCTCAGGGCTCTGCAAGGCGGTGACCAACACCACCGGCAACTCCGCGAAGCGGCGGTCTGCGCGCACCTTCGCGGTTAACCCGAAACCATCCAGGCGAGGCATTTCAATATCCGACACCATCAGGTCGAACGCGCCCTGCTTCAACGCCTCCCACGCCTCAACGCCATCGTTGGCGGTCACGGCATCATAGCCGGCGCTTTCCAGAATGGTTTTCAACAACCCCCGCGACGTGACGGAGTCTTCCGCGATCAAAATGCGCTTACGCCGGCGCAACTCCTCCATGTCTCCCACCTGGAGCGGCGCGGAATCCGTATTACAGGCGCTTTTATAGAGATCAAACGGATGCAGGATAGGCACAATGCGGCCGTCCCCCATTTGCGTCGCGCCCAGGACATTGCGCACTCGCAATAGCTGCGGCCCCAATGGCTTAATGATGACTTCGTGATCGCCGATGACTTCGTCCACCATCAGTCCGAAGCGATCGCCATTGACGTTCATAACCGCTATTTGCGCGCAGGCGGCCTTATCCGGCGCCGAAACGGAGGTCCCCAGCCCGAGGATATCCGACAACCGCCACAGCGGATTGGCTTCGTTATGCAAGGTAAAGGAAAGCCGGTTTTCCACGCTTTTGACTTCTTCCTGGGGCAGACGCAGCACCCGCTCCACCGACTGCGCGGGAATCGCCATCAGCTGGTCTTCCACTCGCACCAGCAGCGCACGGTAGGTTGCCATGCTGGTCGGCGCCTGCAGCGTGATGGCGGACCCGCCGCCAGGGGTCGTTTCCAAAAGGGTGCGGCCGCCCAGGCGCTCCACCTTCTCGCGAACAATAGCCAACCCCAAACCGCGTCCGGACAGATCCGTTATGATGCTGCTGGTGGACACCCCGGAAGTGAACGCCAGTTGCGCCGCGTCTTTGTCGCTCATCGCGGCGGCTTTATCTTCATCCAATACTTTCTGGGCGATGGCTTTGGCTTTCAGTTTAGCGGGGTCGAAACCTACTCCATCATCGCGAATTCTTACTTCAAACAGCCCGGCATTTTCCTGCATGAAGTCCAGTTCGATTAGCGCGCATTCCGGTTTACCCAGCTCGCGGCGGCGCGCAGGCGTCTCCACGCCATGATCAACGGCGTTACGCAGCATGTGCTGCAGCGGGCTCTTCAGCTCATCCAGCACGCGCTTGTCTACTTGCAGGGTTTCTCCCGAGTAGCGCAGGCGCACTTTTTTGCCCTGGGAACCCGCAATGTCCTGCACCATGGCCGGCAGGCCTTCCACTAACACAGAACAGGGCAACAGCAGCACCGTCTGCATCTGCGAATGCATGCCGTCCGCAACCGTAGCCACGCCTCTGGCGACTTTTTCTGAAATTTTGGCCAACTGGCTGAGCCGGTATTCCCACTGCCCAAGGAAGTCCGACGCCCAGGCGCTGAAGTCAATCAGGGTCTGTTGCTCCCGCTCCATCGACACCGACACCAGGTCGCGGTTCGCCTGACGTTCAGATTCGTGCTCGATATGCGTCCGCAACTGGCGGGCGGCGGTGGTGATTTCATGCCGGTGCTTGCGCCATTCCGTGAATCCAGCCACCGCTTCTTTCAGCATTAAACAGGCTTGCGTCGCCTCCAGCTTGGCCTGCTGCAAGTCCTCGACCTGATACATCAGTTCATCCAGATGCTCCGCCTTAATACGCAGCATGCCGCTGCTTCCCGTCAACCCGGCCAGCTCAGGAGGCCGTTGAGGCAGGGTTTGCCGCCCCGTCTCATTCGACGGCGCCGTTTCGTTTGACTCGGCGACCTCTTCCTGTAACGGTTGGGCTGAAACTGGCGGGGGTGCGGGACTGGCTTCGACTGGCGGCGGAGAAACTTTTGGCTCTTCCGGCATGGACGGTTCAGAGTCGTCTGGCGCCGAATCCTGAGTCAGGCTCTCAGTGGGCTCCGGACCTGCCAGATCCTCCCCACGCTCAATGCGCCGACAGAAGTCCGAGAGCTGGTCATTGGGTATGGCGGCGGCGTCCGCCATTAACTGTCGCAACAGACCATGACATTTACGATTGACGCTGAGCTGCGTTTCGCTGACGCCGGCGCCGCTATGTTTGATATCGGCAAGCAGAGTTTCCCAGGCCTGGCACAGTTTCTCCACCGCCCCCAGGGATACCGCCCTGGCGGCGCCTTTGAGGCTATGCACTTCCCGGAATACACTTTCCACCAGCGCGGCGTCGAAGGCGTCAGCAGACATGGCGAACGCATCCGCCAGAATTCGCATGCGGTCGCCGGCTTCCATACGGAAAGCCTCCAGCAACCGCTTTTTCAGCGCTTCATTTCTGTCTTGCATACTTCTTTCCACCCCGCATCCACGACAGACGTTTCCGTGCCATCCCCACTATTTCCCGCCCAGCAAAATCCTTTCCACAGCCTGAGTAATATGGCAATGATATTGGCATATTAATATCTGGCGCATGGATGCGGCGGCGAGCCGCGGGATTAATAAGTCGGCGCGCATTCGGCGTTGCTCAGGCATTGAACTGCGCAATCCGGTTCTGCATGCGCACCCCCAATTGATGCAGATTGCGCGCCGCCTGCTCCGCCTGTTTGGTGCCCTCCACATTGTCCTGGCTGGCTTTCTTGATGCTCTCCATGGCGCTCGCCACTTGATCCATGCCCACCAATTGCTGCTGGCTGGAAGCGGCGATCTGCAACGCAGCGCCGGAGGATTCTTCAATGCTGTCCGCCAGCATGCGGATGGAGTCTCCTGACAGCTTCGCCTGTTGATAGCCGCCATCCACCACTTTGCTGCCTTGCTCCGCCACCATGACCGCTTTGTTCATGGCTCGCTGAATATCATTGAGGATATTGCGCACTTGTCCGGTGGCCTGCTTGGACTGATCCGCCAGCGTTTTCACTTCCTGCGCCACAACCGAAAATCCACGCCCCTGTTCGCCGGATTTGACCGCTTCGATGGAGGCGTTGACGCCCAGCAGATTGGACTGTTCCGCCAGGTCGTTGACCGTAGCGACAATCTCCGCTATAGCCTGACTCTGCTCGCTCAGCCTCACGATACTCTCCGCCACGGCGTGCATCTGCTGACGAATCTGACTCATGCTGTCCTGGGTAGCCTCCACGGCCTTGCGTCCGTCCTGAGACACTTGCAGGGTGCGTTGCGCGGCTTCGGTGACATGCTTGGCTTTCTGATTGGAGACAGTCGCCGTCTGTTTGACTTCTTCCACTGTGGTGGTGATTTCACTGATGGCGGTGGCGGTTTCCTGGGCGCTGGCGGCGACCTGCCCGGTTGACGCCATAATTTCCTGACTGGCGGTGGATAGCACCGCCACCCCTTCTTTCAGGTCGGCGGTGAGGCTCTGTAAATTAGCGATCATGGCGGAAAACGCATTGCCCAAAATGTCGCGTTCGGAACGCGGCGCGACAGTCACTGTCAGATCCCCTTTGGCGATGGCTTCGGAGGTTTTCGCCAGCTCGCGCAGATTCTCCCCCATACGACTGAAGGCCTGACTCAGCATACCGACTTCGTCTTCCCGCTTTTCAAACTCCTTGCCATACATCAAATCCCCTTCCGCAATCTGCTCCGCCCATTGGGTCAAGTCAGCCAACGGTCCTGCTATCGATTTCGAGGTCGCCCATACTATTGTCGCCATCAACGCCAAAATGGCGGTAATGACAATAATCAGGGTCCGTCGCTGCTCATCGACTGTCTCTGCAGATTGCGCCAACGCCTGCTGAATGTTACGTTCGCCCAGATGGATTATCCGGTCCCCCAGCGCGCGTATCTGGCCGATTCGCTCAGCCTGCTCACGGGTCAGCATCACGGCGGCGGAGTCGTAATCGCCGGCGGCGATCAGGGGGATGATCGTTTTCTCCCTGGCGCCGGAATACGCCCGCCACTCATCGTCCAGCTTCTGCAGCAATTCCTGCGTTTCACTGGCGCGCGCCGCCGAAGCATTAAGCTCTCCCAGCAACTTCTCTCCCTGTAGACTGTTGCGTTTCACTTCATCCAGCAACGCTTCGCCAACTCCGCGCAACATCGCCATCTTCAGCATCAACGCCCGGTTTTCGTTGATATTGATCAGTAAATCCTTGAGGAGCATGTGCTGGGCGAACTGTTCGTCGAAGATTTTCTGTTGCGACTGCTGAACCTGCCGCAACCCCTGAAAGGCGATAATCAAAGCCGCCACGACGATCACTGCGATGAAACTGAACGCCAGAATCAACTTATTGGCGGTCTTCAGATTGCGATAGAACATACGTTATACCCTGTCATTGACGATCAGACGGGAATCATTCAGTAACTTGTACGCATCAAGCACCGCCCAATGAGATGGCGTGACCCCGAGCAGGTATTCCTTGCGCACGCCGCTCAGGTGATCAAGCCGGGTGTTCAGGGAACTCCGCGACACTATCCTTATGCCGGCCACCCGGTCCGTAAGCAGGCCGAATTCACGGCCTCCCTGTGACAACACAACGACAGAATTACGATCCGAAAGGCCTTTCAACGGCAGATCGAAGAACACGCGAAGGTCTAACACTGATACGATACGCCCGCGCACGCCGATCACTCCCAACACGTAGGGAGGCGTACAGGGAACAGGGGTCGGCGGCTTCAAGGGTACGACTTCCGCGATAAACTCCGGCTCCAGGGCGTAGGTTTCCTGAGCCAGCTCAAACACCAGGGCTTCCATGCGGTCCGACTCATCTTCCTCCTTCTCCGGTTCCGCCAACTCGCGCGCGCGATCCTGCAACCGCGCTCTGGCGGAATCCGGCGACGGATTGAACTCATTCGCCAGAAACTGCTCCACCTGCTGCAGATTACGCTTTAACGCTTCCCAGTCGGTGTAAGTTGAACCTTTCAACGCTGCTCTCCTTCCTTACAGTCCTTACAGTCCTTCAGACGCAATGCGCTTCACTTGATATCGCCGGCGATATCGTCAAACGCGCCTCGCACCAGTTCCAGCAGATCTCCCGCCGTCAGTCCTTCCCCCTCCTCCAGCGGCTGCTCCGGCGCCACAGACGCCAGCAGCTCCTTACAATTTCGCAAACAGCGCAAAGCGCGCTCAGGCTGGCCCAACCGCATGCACAAAATGCCGCTAAGATAGTGGGCCATAATGAAATCCGGTTGCAGATAGATCACCCGGGCCAGCGCTTCCAACGCCTGGCGACGCTCCGAGCGCCCGATGTGCAGAGACGTCAACAGCCAATAGGCGGCCGGCTGCAACCGATCCAGCCGAATGGCCTGATTGGCCCAGTCTTCCGCGTCCTGTATGCGATTACGGTTAGCGTGGCTGCGGGCGATGAGAATGGCGGCGTCCGCCTGCTGACGCAGCGATAGGCCTGTGCGGGCGGTGAAGCGCTGCAGATGTCGCACGGCGGCGTCGTAGTCGCCTTCACCGTAGGCCTCTTGTCCCCGTCGCCAGTCATTGTCCGCCTCGGACGCCTGTTGCTCTCTCGATAGGGTTTTCCTTTCCTGAGAATCAGACACGACAGACGCCGCCACTGAGATATCCTCAGCCGTCGCGCGCCAGGCATGCTGCTCAGTCCGCCCCGAAAGCGCATTCGCGGCTTGCAGATCTGGGCCTGAGGGTTGCGGCGCGGTTTCACGCCAACGCGACTCTTCTCCCTGTCGCCGCAGACATACCGCCTCCGGCCAGTTGTGCACTTTCTTCCCTGCCCATTGGCAGATCACGCTCTCCACCGGCGAGAGCAGCAACACCCCGCCCGGACTCAGGGACCGCTGTAAACGATCCAGCACCGCCGCCGCTTGCGAGGGGGAAAAGTACATCAGCACATTGCGACACAAAATCACGTCGCAATCGCACAGTCTTCGTTTCTCATCGGGATAGACCGATTGCGCCAAATTCAATTGAAAGAAATGTATTCGCCGCCGGAAGCGATCATGAATCGCCCACTGATTGGCGCCGATCTGAGTGAAATAACGGGCGCGCCACTGTGGGTCAGCCTGACGGAACGACCAGGCCCCGTAGTTGCCGCTTTGCGCCTTTTCCACAAATTCCGCCACCAAATCCGTGGCGATCAGCTCCACATTCCAGCCACGCATGTCGGGCAATAAGCCTTCCAACATTATCGCGAGGCTGTACGCCTCCTCACCGCTACAACAACCAGCGCTCCAGATACGCAGAGTTTTCCGTCCACTGCGGCGGCGTTGATCAAGCAGAGGAACAAGGAAGTGGCGAATCAGGTGCTGGTAACAGGCGGGATCGCGCAAGAAGTAGGTTTCGCCCACCGCCAGCTCCGTGGCCAAACGTACTTTCTGCGCGGTATCGATCTGGTCATACAACAGCGCGCGGGCGAACGCGGAGGGTTCATCGTAGCCCAGATCCAGGGAGGTCAGTTTGAGGTGGCGCTCCAGGTCGCTCCAGCGCTCCTGAGGATAATGCAACCCCCAAAGCTCGTTGATTTTCCACTGACAGGCCGACAGCAAATCCGGACTTAGCGCACTCGGGTTGGCCACGACGTCATTCATCGTGCTCAGCGAGCGCATACGCCAGCTCCTCTTTTTCCCTGAGATTGAGCAAGGTGTCGGGGTCGTTGATGTACAACACGCCATCGGGAAGGCAAACGACGCCTTTCAGCATCGGCGGTCGTTCTGGAATCTCCGCGCCGTCCAACATCGTGGAGCGGGGAAATATGCTGACGCCGTCAACGCTATCGCAGGTAAGAATCAGGTCCATGGCGTCGGCGCGCACCCACAGGAAGCGATCCTCCAGCGCCGTCGCGCGAGGCGGAAGCCCCAGGCGCAATCGTAAATCCGCCACCGGCACCAGTCGACCGCGCATATTCAACACGCCGCATATCACCCGCGGTCCTGAAGGCAACGGGTTGATCGCCGCCGCTCTGAACACTTTCCTGACTCGCGTCAATTCAACTGCGTAGGGCCTTTCGTCCAGACGAAAGACTAGCAGCTGAATGTCCTCCCCGCCCTGCATAGCAATTCTCCCTGCACTGTCTTATCAACAATAGACCTCTCCCGGCGTTTTACCAAACCCGGACAGCGCCTATTTAGCGCCGCTTTTCGTTATCGGGAGGGGCGCAGACACAAGCAGCCCAGCATACAGCTGACCGCAGCGGCCATGGAGCGCCGAGCCGTTACTTGCAATATCGGCGGCGCACAACGCGCAAACTTAACGAAAAATAATGTTCAGGATCAGGGCGGGGGGATTCACTGCCGGGTCAGAGAGGCTGATGAGATCGTTCAGCGTCGAGGCGACAATTCTTCAAAAGCGCGAATCACGCAGTCTGCATGTTCTTGATAGATGTGATTACGTTCATTCAGGTAAAGACAGGCGATCATATTGGCGTTGCGGGCCGCCTGCAGGTCAAAAATATAATCGCCGACATAGATCAGCTCACCACAGGCCAGCCCCCAGGTTTCGGCGATGCGCAGCAGTCCTTCAGGGTGCGGTTTGGGCTTACAGTCTTCGCGGGTCAACGCCAGCTCAACGGGAATGCCCAGCGCCTCAATGGCGATACGAGTGGCTTCGCGCATATTGCGAGTCAGAATCGCCACTGGAATATCGAGTTCCCGCAGCGACATCAACAGTTCTTTCGCTCCCGGCATCCAGGTCGCCGCACGCGCTCCGGCGATTTCATGGGCTTCCACTACCTCCCAGGCTCTGGCGACGGCGTCAGGATCATCCAGCGTCTGCAGATGCTCAAGAATGGGCTCTCCCTCCGGAAAGCCCAGTTCCCGCCGCATGGCGTCAAAGTCCAGACGGGAATCCACCAAGGTGCCGTCCAGATCGAAGATAAATCCTTTAACGCCATTGAGGTTCATAAGACGCAATCCAGGCGGAATCATCCGCTCAAAGCCCGCCGAACGCCGCTCGTTCTGCAACCGGCGTCAGAATACAGATCAGTATGGGCACTGATAGATAGCGAAACGCTGACGTCCATCAATGGAAATTTCACTATCAGGAACGACTGTGTTGCCGCCCAAAGCCGCCGCTTCGTTACGCGCCAGCGTAGACAGCTCTTCGAAAATGACTTTTTCGTCGCGGCTCAGGATACCCACGCGGCTGACGCCATTGGAGGTGGTGGTGCCCAGTTTCTGGCAGTTCGCCACTTCATTTCTCTTGGCCACCTTGACGGTTTCGCCTTCCGGCGTCAGAGAAACCCACGAACACCCGGAGGCCATTAAGGTTGTCGCAATCAATACTAACGTTGCTTTTCTCATCTTCTCTTCCATATTTTTCAGAATGTTAGAGTGTTTTACTAAAAAGTTTCTCAACTTTTTACCAGAACACCCGGTAAATTAGAACCTATTGTCTTGATAAACGCCACTCGCTCTTGGTCGTCAACATCACAACCGGGGCGCAGACTGGACCATTCCGGGTTGCTCCGCGCCTTGCGCAACCAGCGCGACCAGTCCCCCGGCAGTTCCGGGGAGCCGCCATCCGCCAGGGCCATGGGCTGCTGCGACGCATGTCCCCGCTTTTGCAGCGCTTCAAATAAATACTGTTGCCGCAGCCACAATACTTTGAGGGTGGATTCGTCAACGCACAACTTGCGTTGTTTACGTATCGCCGCCGTCAAATCTTCGCGATAACGCCGTCCGGTCTGCAATACCACACCCGCCAGCGCACCCAGCGCCGCCGCTGCGCCCAGGGTGAGGCCGCCGGCCATCAAATCGACGCCAACCCCGACCGCCGCGCCGGCGGCGGCGCCGCCGCCGGCTTCTACGCCCATGCGCTTCATGTTGTCCGGGTCGAACAAATCCAGCTCCCACTCACCGTCGCGCACCGGCAGATCAGCGATGGTCACATCTTCGTCGGCGAAGCGGAAGATTTGCAGCAAATCGGAAACGCAATCAGATTCCGCTTTGCGCACCTGTTGCTGCATTTGCGTCGCCGCGGACTGGATTTCCGCCGCTTCATTGGCGGTCATCCGGCGAAAACTGGCCACATCGGTCCATAGCCCAGCAATGCGTTGCGCAGCGCTGTCAATTTGCGCGTCCCACTGTCTCTGCCTTTCATCAATGAGCTTCTGTAAATCATCATAACGAGCGGCCATCAATGCCTGCATTTTCTGATAAAGGCGCTTTTCATCCTCAAAGTTGAAGGCGACCGTATCGAACTCAACCTGGGCGTGCAGATTCAACGCCGCCAGTTGCTCCCGCCATTGCGCCAGATTGGAGCGCGGCGCGGCGATAAAGTTCAGCACGGGAATCACTGGACGCGCCGCATAACTCAACACTTTCAGCTCGTCCCGGTATTTTCCCAACACCGGCTCGCGGACATCCACGACATAGAAGATCAGTTCATCCTGCAATAACTGTCGGATCACCTTGGCTTCTTGCGAAAACTGAGGATAGCGATCCAGGTCCTGAATAAAGGCGCGCAACCGCCCCAGTCCGTTATCCTGCTCCGGTCGTAGCTTTTCGAGCGCTTCCAGCAGCTCGATGGAGTCTTCCAGGCCCGGGGTGTCGAACAGAGTGATGACCGGGGTTTCGTTGACCAGAATCTGCCCCGCCTCCACATGCCGCGTGGCGCCGGGATGATTGGAGATAACGCCGAATTTCAGATCGCGCAGCAAAGTGCGCATCAGGGAAGTTTTACCTGCATTAGTGTGGCCGACCACCGCCACGGAAATCGGATCGCCGCCGATACCTGTCCGCGTCTTAGCCAGCGTTGCGTTATCCATGCTTCCTTTCCCCTTCGGCATGCGTCCCGATCACCCTGTGTACGACCCGTTGCGGTTCTATCCCGCATTCCGCCGCCAATTGGTGCCAATCACAGATACGAACGTCCCGCCCTTTCCCGTCCTGCTCGAAATATCCCGCTGTCTCAAACAGTTCCAGCCATGTGAGCATTTTGCGCTCTTCCGTCAGTTGCGTCAGAAAACGCTTCAAACCGCGATCTGGAGAGCGTTGCAGCGACACCGCCAGCACCAATGGCGCCTGTTTCAGCGCCTGGGTCCGCTGCAGCGCAGCATGTTGCCCTTCCCGATCCACTACATTACCCAGATTAAACGTTCCGGGAACGCTTTCCGCCGCAGCCAGGTGTGCGCTGTCCAGTTCGACGCCAAGCCAATAGCTTTGGGTCGGTGGGGTCTCTTCCCGCGCCTGTTGAGGCTCGGGGCCTGTCTGCGGGCGACCGCCTTCATCCGCATCCACCACGCCCAGCACCCGGGTGGCCGGAATCAGCTTCTGCTTCAAGCGGACATAATAAGGGCGCGCCAGATTCAGGCGAAAAGCGGCGCGAGCGCGTCCGTACGCCATCCAGGACGCCGCCAGCAATAAGAGACGAGGGATGATTCCATAGGTCAGCATGCCGCCCAGCAGCAGGCCGGACCATGCCTGACGCGCGGCCTCAGCGTTAGCTGGCGAACCGCCAATACGACTGGCGGCGATTTGCTCGGGCGTCGGCGCAGAAAAGCCAAGCCATTGCGGCAAAATCGCCAGGCTTTGAGTCAGTGTCTGGAAAGAAGATTCGGACAGGATGGTGGTTTCCCAAATAAAGTCATACTGACGAGCGGCCAGCATTAGCAGAATCATTGCTGATCCACCCAATAAGTAGGACAGCCATAACGCATGCGACAGCCGGCTGAGATTCCAGCGCCCCACCGCCCCGGCGTTCATAATAGCGAACCATGCCTGCGCCGCAGCGGCGTCTGCGCTGTTCTTGCCGCCCAACCTGGCCATCCAATAGCCCACCGCCCATTCCAGCGTCTGGCCGAGCATGCCTGTTTTAGCCCTGCGCGACGCCAGCGCCATGCCGCCCGCCCACAACGCCAGCATCAGCGTGTTGACGCCCAACAGCGCCAGCAACAGCCAGAAGAAATTCACACTGCCTTGTTGCGCGCCGTCAAACGCCTGCCGAGCCGCCAGTGCGCCCAGGCAAAATAATAGCGCTGTTGCGACAAAGGCGACTTTTTTCGCCGCCTCCGCCGTCTTTTGCAGGCGCGCGCTCAAAGCAACGCCTTCCCCCATCTGCCGGGCCCGGTCCAATACATGTTGCTCCAGTCCCTGACCCGAGGTATGCGCGGGCTCCAGCAACGCAAGCTCCGCATACGCCTCGTTTTCCTGAATATGCCGAATCGCTTCAGCCTGCAGCCGGTCGTTGAACTTATCCGGCATCATGCAACCTTACCCTGACGTTATTCGACGCCCCCTGCGACGAATAAGATTCAGCGATGTGTAATTTCAAAGCGGTTCCTCTGGCTCGTATCAGTCATCAGGCGAGTCCGTTGTCCCACGGCTCCCTGTTTGTCATTCTCTTGCGCTATAAAACACCCCGAAGCGGTCAGGCGACGCGCGCTTCGGGTCGGCCTAATAATACCTATTCGCCGCTCGCAACGACAAGCTCGGTCGGTAATGCGCCTGACATACCCTTGTGTTTCAGGAATATTAGCCCTTCGCTTGCCTTTAAAGTGGGCTATGCTAATTCTAATAGAAAGCAACGCACTGATACGCCCGGGTTTTCAGCCAGAGCCGATGCTTACCATCCTGCATTCATAAAAAGCGCATTAGCCGGTATCAAAGATGTTCGCACCCAAGCTCGTTCTGTTGGCGTCTCTAAACTGTTTGCTGGCTTCTTTCGCACCACATTCTCAGGCTGAGCAGCCGCCCTCGGTCGAGATCAACTATTACATCGTTGAAGACCTCGCCAGCCCATTTCAAATTGCTTCCGAGGGCGTCAGCAACGGCGGTCTTATCACCGATCTGGTGGAAATCATCTTTCGCGACACGCCACTGCGCGTGGTCCCCAAACCACTGCCGGTAAACCGTCTGCACCGGATCATCAGAGAAAACACCCAGTCGGTTTGGCTATCCTACGACGCCAAAGTGTGGAACTCGTTGGCGGATGTCGGAGACTTTGTGGAAGAACCGCTGTTCACCGTCAACCACGCCCTGCTCACCTGTCATGACCAACCCAGGAGTATCGAAACGGAAGCCGACTTATTTGGCATGACTTTGGCTATTCTCGATAACTTCAGCTATCCCGAGCTACGTTTACTGGAAGAGCGCGGCTCCTTGACGCTGACAAGCGTGGAAAAATACGAACAAGGCTTTCGTTTGGCGGCCGCCCGGCGTGTGGATGGGTTTGTAGAGATGGAAATTCGTCTGCGCTACAACCTGACGCAGGAAAACGAGACCTCATCGGATTGCTATCAATTCCTCAACATGGATGCGGTGATACCGCCCTACGAGATCTATCTCAGTTTGAGTAAGCAGGCCAGTCCAGAATTACGAAACATGGTGACGCAGCGGGTCAGGCAGCTCAAAACCAGCGAGGACTACAGACAGGTCTTCACCCGCTACATGGACAGACGCATCAGAGTGGATCAACCAAAGCGGGAGGGAGCGGCTTTCACCGTCCCCTGCCCGCCCGCCTGCCCTACAGCGGCGAATTAGCCTCTGTAGTAGCGATGCTCAACGAAGGTCGCTGATACGACGGTCACCGGCACTTCTTTACCGCGCACGATGGCTTTCAGCTCAGTTCCCATGGCGGAGCAGTCAGCGTTAACGTAGCCCATCGCCACCGGCTTCTCAACGCTGGGACCGTAGCCGCCGCTGGTCACGACGCCAACCACTTTCCCTTCCCCGTTGACGATCTCGACGCCTTCGCGCACTGGCGCCCGGCCTTGCGGAGCCAGACCAACGCGCTTACGGGGAGAGCCTTCAGCAAACTCGCTCAGCGTCACGTCCGCGCCGGGGAAACCGCCTGCGCGCTCGCCATCGGCGCGACGAGGCTTGGACAGCACCCATTTCAGATTCGCCGCCACCAGATTGGTGTCCGTGTCCAGGTCATGGCCGTACAGACACAGACCGGCTTCCAGACGCAGAGAGTCTCTCGCGCCCAGGCCAATAGCCTCGACGTCCGGGTGCGCCAGTAATTTACGCGCCAACGCTTCCGCACGATCCGCAGGCACGGAGATTTCGTAACCGTCTTCGCCAGTATAGCCGGAACGAGTGACGAAGCACTCCGCGCCGTCCAGCGTCGCCCAGGCGCCGGTCATGAAAACCAGCTTGGTCAGTTCTGGAGCCAGTTGCTCCATGACGCCCGCCGCAGCCGGACCTTGCAGCGCCAACAGCGCGCGGTCTTCCAACACCTCGATTTCCACCTTGTCGCCAAGATGCTTGCGCAGATGCGCGATATCCTGCTCTTTACAGGCGGCGTTAACCACCAGGAACAGGTCTTCGCCGGTGTTGGTGACCATCAGGTCGTCCAGAATGCCGCCCTTGTCATTGGTGAACAACGTATAGCGCTGCGCGCCATTCTCCAGACCGACGATATCGCCGGGGACCAATGCTTCCAGCGCTTCCGCCGCGCCAGCGCCTTTCAGCCGCACCTGCCCCATGTGGGAGACGTCGAACAGTCCAGCCTTGGCGCGGGTGTGCAAATGTTCTTTGATAATGCCTGCGGGGAATGTCACCGGCATGGCGTAGCCTGCGAATTCAACCATCTTCGCCCCGCACTCCACGTGCAGGTCATACAACGGGGTTTTCGCCATTTCGGCGTTGTTATGACTTTCAGCCATTGCTTCGTCTCCCTAAAGGCGTCACCGGGGACGCCATTGTTCGCATGAAATTCTGTGTTCGCCGAAGCCGGTCCCGCAGGACCGGCGCATCAGCATTCGATTACGTTCACCGCAAGACCGCCGCGAGCGGTCTCTTTGTATTTGGTCTTCATGTCGGCGCCGGTGGCTTTCATGGTTTTGATCACCTTGTCCAGGGACACGAAGTGACTTCCGTCTCCCCGCAGCGCGATACGCGCGGCGTTGATCGCTTTCACCGAGCCCATGGCGTTGCGCTCAATGCAGGGCACCTGCACCAGTCCGCCAATTGGATCGCAGGTCAGGCCAAGGTTATGCTCCATGCCGACTTCCGCGGCGTTCTCCACCTGCTGAGGCGTTCCGCCGAGCACTTCCGCCAACGCGCCTGCCGCCATGGAGCAGGCCACGCCCACTTCGCCCTGACAGCCGACTTCGGCGCCGGAAATGGAAGCGCCTTCTTTGTACAGCACGCCGATAGCAGCCGCTGTCAGCAGGAAACGCACGATGCCGTCTTCATTGGCGCCGCCAACGAACCGATCATAATAGTGCAATACCGCAGGAATGATGCCTGCCGCACCGTTGGTCGGCGCCGTCACCACTCTGCCGCCGGCGGCGTTTTCTTCATTCACCGCGAGCGCATACAGATTCACCCAGTCAAGAACGTTGAGCGGGTCCTTCATGGCTGACTCCGGCCGTCTGGACAGCGCGCGATGCAGTTCCGCCGCGCGACGCTTCACTTTCAGACCACCAGGCAAAATGCCCTCTTTACGGCAGCCGTTCTCCACGCAATCCTGCATTACCTGCCAGATGCGCAGCAGACCCTTGCGCACTTCTTCTTCACTGCGCCAGGTCTTTTCGTTCTCCATCATGATGCGGCTGATGCTGTAACCGGTGGCGCGACAGTGCTCCAGCAACTGCGCCGCCGTGCGGAAGGCATATGGCAGCGGCGTGGTGTCAGGGACGATCTTGTCTTCGCCCACCGCGTCCTCGTCCAGAACGAAGCCGCCGCCGACGGAATAATAGGTCCGCGTCCGCAGGGCCACCGCACCATGGTTAAACGCCGTAAAACGCATGCCGTTGGGGTGATAAGGCAAGGTGGCGCGCTTGTTCATCAGCAGATGTTCTTTCTCCACGAAATCGACTTCGTGCAGACCCAGCAGACGAATGCGGCGACGGGTGCGAATGCGTTCGATCTTCGCCTCCACGTCATCCGTATCGACATCTTCCGGGGTTTCCCCCTCCAGCCCCAGCATCACCGCTTTATCGGAGCCGTGCCCCTTACCGGTGGCGGCCAGAGAGCCAAATAATTCCGCCTTGATGGTGATTACCTGCTCCAGCAGGCTGTCCCGTTGCAATCCCTGCAAGAATTGACGCACCGCCTTCATAGGCCCCACGGTATGGGAGCTGGAAGGGCCGATGCCTATTTTGAGTAAATCAAAAACGCTTACAGCCATAAATCATCACTCGCAACGGAGCCGTGAAATCTTGAGAAACCCGCCCGCTAAGCGGACGGAGAGGCCGGAGCGCCTCACAGGGCGGCTCCGGATTTGGCGTTGGCGCGGTAGACAGGGAAGTCGCGGCAGATGCTCAGCACCTTCTCACGGACTTTCTCTACGACGCTTTCATCGCCCATATTGTCCAGCACATCGCAAATCCAGTTCGCCAGCTCTACGACTTCTTTTTCTTTAAAGCCGCGAGTGGTGACGCCTGGCGTCCCGATGCGCAGACCGGAAGTTACGAACGGCGACTGCGGATCATTCGGCACCGTATTCTTGTTAACGGTAATGTAAGCCCGACCCAATGCGGCGTCGGCGTCTTTACCGGTTACGCCCTTATCGATCAGGTCGATCAGGAAAAGGTGGTTATCCGTACCGCCGCTGACGACTTTGTAGCCGCGCGCCTTCACAGCGTCCGCCATGGCTCTGGCGTTATTCACGACCTGCTGCTGATAGTCGCGGAACGCCGGCTCCAACGCCTCTTTAAACGCTACCGCCTTCGCTGCGATTACGTGCATCAGAGGACCGCCCTGAATGCCAGGGAAAATCAAAGATTGCAGTTTCTTCTCAATCTCTGGGTTGGATTTCGCCAAAATCAGACCGCCGCGTGGGCCGCGCAAGGTTTTGTGCGTGGTAGTCGTGGTGACGTCGGCGATTTGCACCGGGCTTGGATACAGACCCGCCGCGACAAGACCCGCGACGTGCGCCATATCAACGATCAGGTACGCGCCAACACTGTCCGCAATGTCACGGAAACGCTGCCAGTCCACCACTCGCGAATAAGCTGAGAAACCCGCAATAACCAGCTTCGGCTTGTGCTCTTTGGCCAGACGCTCAACCTGATCGTAGTCGATTTCACCGGTTTCCGGGTTCAGACCGTACTGCACGGCGTTGAAAATTTTGCCGGAGAAGTTGGGCTTGGCGCCGTGGGTCAGATGACCGCCGTGGTCCAGGCTCATGCCCAGAATGGTGTCGCCAGGCTTGGCCAGGGCCAGATACACGCCAGCGTTGGCCTGTGATCCAGAATGGGGTTGCACGTTGGCGTAATCAGCGCCGAACAGTTGCTTGGCGCGGTCGATGGCCAATTGCTCCGCAACGTCGACGTGCTCGCAGCCGCCGTAGTAACGCTTGCCGGGATAGCCTTCCGCGTATTTGTTGGTCAAGACGCCGCCTTGCGCTTCCATCACCCGCGGGCTGACGTAGTTTTCGGAGGCGATCAATTCAATGTGTTCTTCCTGACGGCGCTTTTCCGCATTAATGGCCGCCGACAGCTCGGGATCGTAATCAGCGATCCGCATATCTTCGGTAAACATGGCTCGTGTTCCTCTTTCAGATTCTTATTTTGCGCAGATGAAGCGGGACGCGTGTGCGCCCCGCAGTACTGCTTAGTCCTCGTACTCAGTCATCGGAGGACATGCGCACACCAGGTTGCGGTCGCCGTAAACGTTGTCGATGCGACCTACCGGGCTCCAGTATTTGTCCGCTTTCAGCGCCTTCAACGGATACACGCCACGCTCGCGGCTGTATGGACGATCCCAGTCGCCCACCAGGTCCGCCGCTGTGTGCGGAGCATGGTGCAACGGGCTGTGATCCACGTCGTATTCGCCGTTCTCAATTGCGCGGATTTCCTCGCGGATAGCGATCATGGCGTCGCAGAAGCGATCCAGTTCCGCCAGAGACTCACTCTCGGTAGGCTCGATCATCAGTGTGCCAGGAACCGGGAATGACATGGTCGGCGCATGGAAGCCGAAGTCGATCAGGCGCTTGGCGATATCGTCAACGGTCACGCCGCAGCTGTCTTTGAACGGACGCACGTCGATGATGCACTCATGCGCCACGAAACCTTGCGACCCGGTATACAGCACGGGATAGTGCGGCTCCAGACGCTTGGCGATGTAGTTGGCGTTCAGAATCGCCGACTTGGTCGCTTCCGTCAGACCTTCGCCGCCCATCATGCGGATATAAGTCCAGGAAATGGGCAGAATGCCCGCGCTGCCCCAGGGCGCTGCGGAGATAGGCGCAATCGCTTTGTCCGCGGTCTCGCCCATGGCGCTGTGGCCAGGCAGGAACGGAGCCAGATGCGCCGCCACGCCGATAGGACCAACGCCGGGACCGCCGCCGCCGTGCGGGATACAGAATGTTTTGTGCAGGTTCAGGTGCGATACGTCACCGCCGAACTGACCGGGCTTACACAGGCCAACCATCGCGTTGAGGTTGGCGCCGTCGATGTATACCTGACCGCCGTGCTGATGCACGATGGAGCACACTTCGCGGATGCCTTCTTCAAATACGCCGTGAGTGGACGGATAAGTGGCCATCAACGCCGCCAGTTTGGCGCTGTGCTGTTCGGCTTTCAGACGCAGATCATTCAGATCCACGTTGCCGTTGTCGTCACACTTCACCGCTACGACTTTCATGCCGACCATCTGCGCAGACGCAGGGTTGGTGCCGTGTGCGGAATTGGGGATCAAACAGACGTCGCGATCGCCTTCTCCGCGGCTGTGATGATAGGCGCGAATCGCCAGCAGACCCGCGTATTCGCCCTGAGAGCCCGCATTGGGCTGCAGAGAGAACGCAGCGTAACCGGTCGCAGCGCTGAGCATGCGCTCCAGATCAGCGATCAGGGCGCGATAACCTTCAGTCTGGTCCAGCGGCGCGAAGGGGTGAATCGCGCAGAAGCCATCCCAGCTCACCGGGGTCATTTCCGTGGTGGCGTTCAGCTTCATGGTGCAGGAGCCCAGCGGGATCATGGTGCGGTCGAGCGCCAGATCCTTGTCCGACAGGCGACGCAGATAACGCAGCATTTCCGTTTCGGAGTGATAACGGTTGAATACAGTGTGCGTCATGAACGCGCTTTGACGGCGCAGCTCGGCAGGAATCGCATCCTTGGCGGAGGAGTCCAGCGTCGCGACATCCGCAACCGGCTTGCCGGAGGCGAATACATGTAAAAGTGCGGCGACATCTTCGCGGGTAGTGGTTTCGTCCAGTGAAACGCCCAGGGTGTTATCATCGATGCGCCGCAGGTTGATCTTCTGCTGCAGAGCGGCTTGATAGACCGCGTCTGTATCGCCGCCAGTGGCGACGGACACAGTGTCAAAGAAATGCGCCGTGTTGACGCTGCGTCCGGCCTGTTTCAGGCCTTCCGCCAGGATGGTAGTCAGGCGATGCACGCGACGGGCGATGCGCTTGAGACCTTCCGGACCGTGGTAAGCGCCGTACATAGAAGCGGTAATCGCCAGCAGCGCCTGCGCGGTGCAGATGTTCGAAGTCGCATTCTGACGACGAATGTGCTGTTCACGGGTCTGCAGCGCCAGGCGGTAGGCTTTGTCGCCGTTGGCGTCTACAGAAACGCCCACCAGTCGGCCCGGCAGAGAACGCTTGTATTCGTCTTTAGTGGCGATGTAAGCCGCGTGGGGACCGCCGAAGAACAAGGGTACGCCGAAACGCTGGCTGTTGCCGATAGCGATATCCGCGCCCAGTTCGCCCGGAGGCGTCAACAGGGTCAGAGACAGGATGTCAGCCGCCATAATCGCCAACGCATTGGATTCGTGAGCGGTTTTGATCAGTTCGCGGTAATCGCGAACATCGCCGTTGACGCCCGGATATTGCAGCAACACGGCGAAGTAATCATGGTTCTGTAAGTCTTTCTGCGGATCGCCGACAACCACTTCGATGCCCAGGGGCTCAGCGCGGCCTTTCACCACTTCGATGGTTTGCGGCAGGCAGTCTTCCGCGACAAAGAATACGTTGCTCTTGTTCTTGCCGTTGACCCGACGACACATGGTCATGGCTTCCGCCGCCGCGGTGCCTTCGTCCAGCAGAGAGGCGTTGGCCATTTCCATCCCGGTGAGGTCGCCAATCATGGTTTGGAAGTTCAACAGCGCTTCCAGCCGGCCTTGGGAGATTTCCGGCTGGTACGGCGTATAAGCCGTGTACCAGGCGGGGTTTTCCAATACGTTACGGAGGATGACAGTCGGCGTCAGGGTGTTGTAGTAACCCATGCCGATGTAGGTTTTGAAAACTTTGTTACGTTCAGCGAAGGCTTTCAGTTCCGCCAGCGCCTGCGCTTCGGTGCAGGGTCCGTCGAGTTCGAGACCTTCCTTAATGCGGATGGTTTCGGGAACGGTTTTGCTGATCAGCGTCTCCATGTCGGCCACGCCCAGCGCGTTCAACATGGCGGTCTTTTCCGCTTCATCCGGGCCAATGTGGCGACCGATGAAAGCGTCCCGCTGCTCCAGTTCAGCCAGAGTTTCGCGTGTATCGCTCATGATCTTACTCTCCTGTCAGCGCCTTATAAGCCGCGTCATCCATCAGCGACTCAACTTCAGAAGCATTGGATAGAGAGATTTTGTAAATCCAACCTTCTCCGGTAGGGTCTTCGTTCACTTTCCCAGGTTCGTCGCTCAGCGCTTCGTTCACGGCGACCACAACGCCGCTGACGGGGCTTTTGATATCGCTGGCGGTTTTCACCGACTCCACTACGCCGATATCTTCGCCCTGGCTGACTTCACGGCCCACTTCGGGCAGCTCTACGAAAACCAGATCGCCCAGTTGCGCCTGTGCGTAATCTGTAATGCCCACAACACCGATCTCATCGGACTCCATGGACAACCACTCGTGATCTTCGGTGAATTTCAGACCGCTCATACGTAACATACTCCTCAATTGGAACCGGTTGGAATAAATTATCCTTCTGAGCCCGCCCCAGGACGTATCGACAAAGAGAGACGCCGCCGAAACAGGGCTACAGCGATATCGTTTTTATATAACTGAACCATAACTCCGGGCTATTGATTTGTGAAATTAATAGTTAAAATGCATTTATTTAAAATATTTATGGTAACGCTGTGAATTATCTCCCCACCGATCTCCTGCAAACCTTTGTCGCCGTAGCGGATTATGGCGGTTTTACCCAGGCCGGCGACGCGTTGGGACGCTCACAGCCGGCGATCAGTCTGCAGATCCGGCGACTGGAAGAGTTAGTCGGCGCCACGCTGCTGCTGCGTAACAACAAGGCGTTGGCTCCCACTCCGGAAGGTTTGATTCTGTTGCAGTACGCCCGGGATATTCTCGCTCTTAATAAAGAAGCCATGATCAAACTGTCACAGCCGGAGCTGGCCGGCTGTCTGCGGTTAGGCATTCCTAACGAGTTCGCCAGCTCGTTGCCGGAGGTGCTGGGCAAGTTCTCCCAGGCGCACCCCAACGTCACGCTGGAGGTCACCTGCGATCTTAGCTCCAATCTGGTGGAGCGTTATCGCTCTAAAGAATTGGATCTGGTATTCGCCCTGCATACCAGTTTGCGCACTATCTCTCCGGAAGAAGGCTGGATGGAGGATCTGGTGTGGGCCACCAGCATTCACCATACTTGTCATACCCGGCATCCGGTGCCGCTGATCGTCGCGCCGCGGGGCTGCGTATACCGACACCGCATTATTGAAGCGCTGGATTCCATGAGCATTCCCTGGCGCATTGTGTATACCTGCGCCAGTTTCAGCGGCATCCGCGCTGGCGTCCTGGCCGGTCTGGGCGTCACGGTATTGGGTAAAAGCATCGTGCCCGAAGGCTTACGCGTAGTGGAGAGCAGCGACTACCTGCCGGCCTTGCCGGGCGTGCAAATGCGTCTTTTATACAACCGGGAGCAGACCTCTCCCGCCGTGGCCGGCTTCGTGCAGTTTATTTCCCGCACCGCGCCGGTGGCCGGAGACGGTTTGAGTCTGGATGGGCTACGCGCGGGCTAAATCAGTTCATGCAAATTTATTGACGGAATCTGATCAAAAAACGCGCTACTTGTTTTTAACGCCCCCTCATGGGCGTATTATCAGCGAAAGCCTTGCAATCAAGTCATTTGTCACGATGGCGGGAGGACGACGATGTTTCGTTCATGCACGATTCTTCTGGCTCTACTTATTTCAGTCACAGCCATGGCGGAGGGGGTGTTCGTGAATCGCGCGCCCCTCGACGCCCAAGTGGCCAACTACTTCGCGCAGGAAGGGATTCGTCTGCAACCAGGCCAATACTGGTACGACGCGCACACCGGCGCCTGGGGCTTTGAAGGCGGTCCGACGGTTGGCGTCACTTATCCGGGGCTTCCTATCGCGGCTCCTCTGCCCGCGGACATCTCCGGCGGCGGCACTGGCATTTTTATCAACGGTCGGGAAATTCACCCCAGCGAAGCCATGGCCCTGAGAAACTACTTTGGACAGGCGATTCCCGGGCGTTACTGGCTCAACGCCGCCGGCGTCGGCGGCTATGAAGGCGGGCCCGCCTTCTTTAACCTTGCGCCGATGTTCAGTAATCACGGCGGCTCCGGCGGTCGCGGCCTGGGTCATAACGGTCGTGGCGGTTCTGTCATCAGCGATGGAACCACTTCCGGATTTATTTCATCCGACCCCAGCCATGGCGTCAGCGTCACTTGCGGTCCTGACGGCGGCTGCATTTATTAATCAGGCAGACAAATAGCTTCCTTCTATTTGTCTGAAACGACAGGGCCTGCACAGGTCAGGCCCTGTCTCCCGCGGCTAACCGCCGCGCAGGCGCATCCATGCGCCTGATTATTAACATGCCAATATCACTGTCATATTAATATTAGCAGCGCAAAAAAGGTGTAGAGGGCCACGCCCAAAAGCGTCCTAGTCGCCGGCCACCGGTTTCCTGACAACCGTCAGCGACGCCGGTGGAATCGCGGGCAGTCCTTCCCCTTTCAGCATCTTTTCAAATGCCGCCTTGGGCAGAGGCTTACTGAGCAGAAACCCCTGCGCCTCATCACAGTTGCGTTCCTGCAAAAAGCGCAGCTGCTCCACATTCTCCACGCCTTCGGCCACCACTTTGAGCCCCAGGGCCCGTCCGAGCAGAATAATGCCGCTGGCCAGAGCCTGATTATTAGGGTCGTCCGGCAGATCGCGAATAAACATGCGGTCGATTTTAAGCGTGTCGATCGGCATGTGTTTCAGTCGACTCAGGGAAGAATAACCGGTGCCAAAATCATCAATGGCGACGCTCAGTCCCAATAATCGCACCTGCCGAAGGACTTCCACGCTACGCTCCTCGTGCTGCAGGGCGCCTTCCGTCACTTCCAGCTCCAGATCAAGGTCGGACGGCTCCAGTCCCCAGCGTTGCAATGCATGCTCGATACGTCCTTTGACATCGTAGTGCTCCAACTGTTTGCTTGAGACATTGAAGGCGATGCGAGGCAACTTCAGCCCCCCTTTCAACCAACCCGCCACATCCCGGCACAGCTGATTAATCACCCATCCGCCAATGGGGTCGATCAGAGCGCTGTCTTCCGCAATATTGATGAAACAGTAGGGGGTTATCAGTCCCCGCGTGGGGTGCCGCCAGCGCAGCAGCGTCTCCGCCCCCACCAGCCTGCCGCTGGTCAGGTTGAATTGCGGCTGGTAATAGAGTTCAAACTCATTGCGCTCCAGCGCCTGCCGCATCTCGCTACTCAGGGTCAGGTGCTCGATCGCCCTTTCCGTCAGTTCGCTGGTATAGAACTCAAAAGTGTTGCGGTGTAGCTCCTTGGCCCGATACATGGCCGCATCCGCCGCCCGCGCCAGATTTTGCGCGTTGTCGGCGTCATGGGGAAAAATGGCGATGCCGATGCTGGCGGAACAGACGATTTCATGGCCACCGATATGAACGGGCTGACGAATGGTTTCTATCAATTTGCCGGCCTTAGCGGCGGCGTCCTCGGTGTTGGACAGTTCTTCCAGACTGATGGTGAATTCATCCCCTCCCAGGCGCGCCACCATATCTTCGCCCCGCACCGCTTCCAATAAACGTCGCGCCACGGTTTTCAGCAGAATATCGCCGGCTTCATGCCCCATAGTGTCATTGATGATTTTGAAGCGATCCAGATCGATAAACATCAACGCCACTTCCATACGACGACGCCTGGCCCGCTCCAGGGAGTTTTCAAGGCTATTGAAAAACAGCAATCGATTGGGCAAACCAGTCAGCGAATCATGATTGGCGAGATGGCGCAGCTGTTTCTCTTTTTCTTTGATCACACTGATATCGGAGAACACTGATACATAATTGGCCACATTGCCGTTTTTATCGTAGACCACATTAATGTTCTGCCAGGCGGGGTAAATCTCGCCATTGCGCCGTTTGTTCTCGATCTCGCCCTGCCAATGGCCATGCTCAGTAATCGACCGCCACAGGGAGCGATAGAAGGTTTTGTCGTGACGACCTGATTGTTGCAGGCGGGGGTTACGCCCATAGACATCATCCAGGGTGTAACCGGTAATATCGGTGAAGGCGTTGTTTACCGCAACGATATTGCGTGCGTCATCGGTAATAATGACCGCTTCGCGGATGGCGTCGAACACCACCGCCGCCTGTTGCAATTCTTTCTCGTGACGGCGGCGTTCCGTATAGTCCACCAAAATGCAGCGGCTGCCGCGAAACTCGCCGTCTTCGCTTTGCAGCGCCGTACTGGTCAGTAAAACACAGAACAAACGACCGTCTTTACAGCGGATATTGAGCTCCAGATTGCTCAGTGCGCCTCCTTTCTTCAGTTGCCCCAGCTTATCCCAGCACAACTGCACACAGTCTTCGGAGAGCAGGTCGCAAAACATCACTTTACCGACCAGCTCGCTGCGCGAATATCCCAGCCAGCGCAGCGCCGTTTCGTTGATATCCACGATTACTCCCCGGGGGTCCAGCGAGTGATAGCCGCATGGCGCGTTGTTGTAGAGATCGTAAATCAGGTGCGCATATTCATTCTTGCGATTTTCATCCCGCTTACGTTCGGTAATGTCCTGAATAGTGCCGTGCATTTGCACAGGATTTCCCTGCACGTCGAAAATCACTTCGCCCGCGCCACACACGATGCGTTCCTCACCGTCGGGCCAGATAACACGGTGCTCGATGCCGTACACCTGTTTGTTCTCCAAGGCCTCGTCCACCAGTTTGACGATGCGCGCCCGGTCGTCCGGATGCACGCACTCCAGAAACTTCTCATAAGAAGCTTTGTTGTCATGCAGCGACAACCCCAGATTGCGGTAGACCTGATCCGACCAATACACCTCGTTGCGCTTCAAATCCCAAACCCAGTTGCCCAGCCGGGCGATTTGCTGCGCTTTATCCAGGTTGTTGCGGCTCTCACGCAAGGCCTTGTTGCGAGCCTCATTGGCGGTAAGCACCCAAGCGACCACGCCGCCGATCAGGACGACGCAGGCGATCAGGATATACAACATGGCGCTTTGCAGAGACAGCTCCGCTTTTTGCGCGGCGGGCAAGGTCTCCATCAGCTGGTAGTCCGCCCATAAGAAAACTGTGGAGAGGAGGCCTGCGCCCAGCAACGAAAAGACGAGTAAACGCCGGAGATAAGAACGAATATGACTTTTGAGGTGTATCAAGCGCACGCTGTGGCGTCTTCCCTGGTTTTCGCATGTCCGCCTGCGGCGGCTTTGTTGTTTTTATAAAGAAAACTAGCACAAGACCGCAATTTTGCCTTACTGGTGCGGAACAAATGGCAGTTGAATTGATGGCTGTCAAACCAGAAAAAAATTTATGCGGAAGCTATGGCAATTGCTGATATTTTGACCAGACTATCTGCTGACATCCTCAAGGACTCCATGATTCACCAATAATTCAGGGGCATTACTTACCCGCCAGCCTATAAAGGAGACGTCGTCATGATTAAACCTGTCCTCGCGCCTCTTAACGCCCTTTTCTTCACCTTGATACTCTGCCTGGCCGCCTCCGCCTCTGGCCACGGTTTCTTTGGCTCAAGCGCTTCCGACAGCGATTGCGATGACTGCGGCGCCGGCATGATGCGGGGCCGACACATGATGGGAAGCGGCGGCATGTTCACAGGCGACGACTGGAGCGCATCCAACTGGAGCGGCTACGGTCGCCATTCCATGATGGAATCCCGTCGCATGTTTGGTCACGGATACATGATGGGCGATGGTTTTATGATGGGCGGCATGATGGATTTAAGTTCGCCAAGAA
Organism: Hahella chejuensis KCTC 2396; assembly: GCF_000012985.1. Lineage (NCBI taxonomy): Bacteria > Pseudomonadati > Pseudomonadota > Gammaproteobacteria > Oceanospirillales > Hahellaceae > Hahella > Hahella chejuensis. The sequence continues at coordinate 4,010,948 of NC_007645.1, forward strand.
TGGCCGGACTACTGGGGTTGGATGATAAGCAGCGCAGCAAGATAGAAGAAATTCAAAAACAGCTGGGCGAGCAGCAATGGGTCCACTTCCAGGAAATGTACAAACAACACGCCGCCATGCAGAACCTGCTCAACAAAGACGAAATGGATGACAAAGCTATTCTGGAAGCCCATCGCGCGATGGCTGACGCCCATCTCAAAATGCTGGAAATTCGATTGCAGGCGCGCAGGAAAATGCAAGAAGCGCTCACCGAAGAGCAACGGGAGCGCCTACATCAAATTCAGGATTATGACTGGGGGTCGCGGTAACGCCTTTCTGCGCTGAGGCGGCGGGTCAGTTTAACGCCGTCGTCTCTTTGACGCTCCGCTTGTCCAGAGACGCGTTGAGCTTGTCCTCGCGCCCGCTTTCCCGCAACACCGACTGGCGATTGCGACGCAGCAGGCTGGTCACTTCTTCCTGTTGATCCCGGGTGAAGGAACTCCACTCCGGCCATTGCTCCGGCGCCCACAGGAACTGGTTGTAGTCCGGCAACCATCCCGACATTAACTGCGCCCGTAATATTTCAAACAACTTGGCGGGGTTTTCGTACACAAACCATTCCGGTATATCCATGGCTTCAACAATTTTATAGGACACGGATTGCTTAAGTTCATCGTGCAGATACTGCGGCGATTTCTGCCCGATGATATGTCGCAAATAGCAGGCGATCAGATAAGGAAAACGGTTCTCAGAGTCAATGGAGGTTTTGTTGGCGCCGAGCTTGGGATAGTAACGATCCAGCTCTTCCAATGCATCCTCATTGCGTCCCAGTTTTATCAGCGTGGCGGCCACCGGCAGCGCGTAGGAGCGATTCCCGGGTTGTTGGCTGCGCCGCTGCTGAAATACGGACAACGCCGCGTCATAGTCCCGATTGATGGAGTACTGCAGACCTCGCGCATAGAGGTAATTGGCGCCGGTGCGCATGCCAGGCGGCACCTGAATCAGTAATTCCTGCGCTTTTTTCATGTCTCCAAGCGCCATCCATAGAATCGCCTCCGTCACTTTATTGTTGGGTTGCCGACCTATCACGTGAGGATACATGCGCGACCAGTTGAAGTAGTCTGTCGCCGTTTCGACGGTAATGGGCAGGAACTCCAGTTGGTCCAATGGACGGTACAGATAATCCGGCTCCAGCGCCAAGGCGCGCTGATAAGTGTCCCTGGCCTGCTCCAAACGCCCCATCCGCAGCAGAGTGTAGGCTTTGCCACGATTGATGCCGCCAGAAAAAGGCTCAAGCTCCAACGCCTGTTCATACATGGCCAGGGACTGAATGAAACGGCCCTGTGAGCGCAGCAATTGACCGTACCAGAGGTAAGCGGGCGCGTAATTCGGCGCCATTTCCAATGCTTTTTTATAGAACCCCTCCGCCTCACTCTCCCTGCCCTGCTCGGAGAACTGCAGAGCGCGGGACGCATAAGCCTGAGGCATGCCTGGATTCAGAGCGAACGCCCGATCCAACAGCGGCGCGCACTTCTCCGACACCGTGCTGGCGGGCATATCCGAATAGACGCTCAAAAAGTGATAGCTGTCGCACAGGGCGACATAGGCCGGGGCGAATTGACCGTCAAGGCTGATCGCCTGGGAGAAGTTCTGCAACGCGCGCTGGAGCGAGTGCACATCGCGCTGAGACCAGTAGTGACGACCCTGCAGGTAATAATCGTAGGCTTCCGGGTCAGGCTCGCGACGGTCACTGAACTCGTCATTAGGTACATTCAGCTGAGACAGCAACGCCTCCGACAGGTCCTGATGAAAGGAATACAGCTTTCTGACTTCGCCTTCGATAAGGCCGCTCCACTGGGAGTCTCTACCCGCCAGATCGGTGATATTAAGAATCAGCCTCAAGCTGGAGCCGGTAATCTGCAGACTGCCGCTGACAGCGCTGCCTCGGTCGGGACGCGACCAGGGCGCGGTCTCGCTGAACACGACCCGCGCCCCTCCCAGAGTCGCCAGTCGAGAACGAATGGCGTCCGTGACGCTGGTGGCCAAATACGCACTATCGCGATGATGGGAGGCGTCCACCAATTGAATCGGATAGACAATGATCTGGCTGGGAGCCTGGGATTTGGGATAAAAAACGCCGAACCCCAATGCGAACACCAGAGCAAGCGCGCCAACGCTGATTCCCCATTTACACAGGCCGCGCCGACGGCCTTTAGCATGACTATGGGGGCACAAACCATCCACATCGGGCTGCGACATTTGCGCCACAATACGGTATGTAGAGCCGTCTCTTTCTATGTAACGGCGCGGTCTGCCATTATCCCCGAACGCCTTGCGTAATTGGGAAATAATCTGATCGACGGAAGCGTCCGGCTGGGCGGACGACGACCAGATTTTTTCCTGCAGTTGCTCCTCCCCCAGCGACCGGCCCTGCGCTTCCACCAACGCCAGAAGAGCCGTCATCGCTTTGGGAGTTAGAGAGATTTCACAATCCTGGTCAGCCAGTTTGTTGGCTTCCGGGTCGACCCACCAGTCTCCGATTTTAAAGGGTCTAAGGGGGTGAATCTGGCGTTTGATCATCCTTCTTTGCCCATCAAGTCCTTGTTAGGTGTTGTCCTGTGTCCTGAAAATCGGGGGGCAGAGGCATTATGGAGAATTCCAATAGCGCTCGAAAGCGTATTTCCTCCGGGGAGCCCGTCGTCTTAATCTCCGCCATCGCCAGCGGATATGCTATAAGACTTTTCTCCCAAAACTGGTATTTTTCTCACATTGTTAAGAAAAAATAACTTTTCACAGACGGTTACGGCCATGCTCCCGTCTTCGCCTTCCCAGACGCCGATTCTACGCCAGCATTAATCAGAATAAAATTACCGCTGGCCACTTTGCACATTGTGACCCTCCCTGTTTTTACGGCATAACAGAAAACACCCAAAAGCGGACAATCTGTCCTCTTATTTGGCCACCAATAATAAAAAGAATGCGAGGGACACTATGCAACCCAGTTTCATCCCCGCCGGCCTTGCGCCGGCTCTTTGTCTTTCTATCGCTGCGCTGACCGGATGCAGTAGCGACACCACTGGCGGCGACGGCTCCAGCGGCTCGAATTTCCCCGACAACGCAAAATTCATCAGCGCCGACGGCGACATCACCATCGCAATCAAGACAGCGTTCATCACTGCGCAGTCCGGCGATTATCTGGTGTTGCCCGAAGGGCGCCTGCAAATAACCGATACCCTGACCCTTGACGGCGATCCCGACGGCGACGGCGCATCATTGGAGAATATCACCATCGCCGGTTACGGCATGGATAAGACCATTCTGGACTTTTCCGGTTCTCTCGGCGGCGACGGCATATTCATTCAGAACATGAAGGACGTCACTGTCCGTAACCTTGCGGTGGAGGAAGCCGCCAACAACGGCATTAAGCTGAAAGACTCCGACGGCATTCGCCTGCAATACACCCGCACGGAGTGGAAAGGCGCGTTGACCTCGGACAATGGCGCCTACGGCCTGTATCCCGTGGAATGCTCGAACATTCTGATCGAAGACTCCTACGTGCGCGGTTCGGCGGACGCCGGCGTCTATGTCGGACAGTCCAGCAATATCGTCGTACGGCGCAATGTGGCCAAAGAAAACGTGGCGGGCATCGAGATCGAAAACTCCCAAAATGCAGACGTCTACAACAATGTGGCGGAAGGCAACACCGGCGGCATCCTGGTGTTCGACCTGCCTATCGGGAACCACAAATACGGCTCCACTGTGCGCGTTTTCAATAACATCATTCGCGACAACAACACCGATAACTTCGCCAACGCCAGCAGCAATCCCGCCGGCGTGCATATCGTGCCTCCCGGCACCGGGGTGATCGTACTGTCCACTGCGGATGTGGAGGTTTATAACAACGCTATCAGCAACCACGACACCACCTCCGTCACTGTCTCTTCGTTCTTTATCGCCGCCAGTCAGACGGAGATGGAGCAATATGTCATGGACGACATCATGGCCGATGGCTGGCGCTCCGTTCCTCGCAACATATCCATTCACGACAACAGCATCAGCGACTCTGGCGGTAATCCGCGAGGCGATTTGATACAGGGTGTGCTCCCCGCATTTCAGGCCATTGGGGAGACCACCCTGCCCAGCGTGTTGTATGACGGCTTCGGGGAGTTATTGGCCCGTGCAGGCTATGGCGCTACCTTTTCAGAGGAGCCGTTCGCTGCGGACGGATCGGAGAACATCTGCGTCGTCAACAACGGCGACGCCACCAAGGGTTTCCTCTACAACCCGGACCCCACCACATTTACTGACGCAGATCCCGCCGACGGCGAACCTGACGCCACGACCGGCGTCGGCGCCAACCTGCTGGACTGCGATCTGGCCCGACTGCCCGCCGCATCCGCCACAGTCGCCGGCAAGGTATACGGATGCGGCCAGGATGACGCCCACGCAGCTTGCAGTCTGTGATGAGACATTGACGCCAGTTAATCAGTAATCAGTTGAGGCGCTTATGCAAAACAATAAAAAAGCCGCTATCTATGGCGGCGTGCTGTGGATAATGGCCAGCGTGATCACCGGTTGTAGCAGTGGCGGAGACGGCTCCGCCGATGATGGCGGAAGTTCCGCCAAGGAAGCGGGAGTATGCGGCGAAAGCGGCGATGGCGTGAACTGGAGCGCCCTCTCCTCCACCAATTGCCGTTACCTGTCCAGTTATCGCCTGTTCAGCGGCGCGGACCCCACGCAAACCACAGACGGGTCTGGCGTTGTCTATGATCTCGCCAGCCCCCTGTTCACGGATTATGCGAGCAAATACCGGGTAGTGTACGTTCCTGAAGGTAAACAAGCCCAGTACAGCGAACAGGAAGTCATTGATTTCCCCGAAGGAACCGTCATAACCAAAACTTTCGCGTTGCCGGCGGATACGGCCAATCGCGGCCTGGAAAATGAACGTCTACTGGAAACCCGCCTATTGATCCGTCGCGCCAGCGGCTGGGCGGCTCTGCCTTATATTTGGGACGCCAACAAGGAAGACGCGGAACTGAGCGTGGCGGGCGGAAATTACGCCGCAACGGTGGTGCACAACGGGGTGCAGCACAATTTCACTTATCAGGTTCCCGACACCAATAAGTGCAAGCAGTGCCATCAGTTCAAGACGGATTCCGGCTCCCGTTTTGTTCCGTTGGGTCCCAAAGCGCGCCAGCTTAACTGGACTTATGCTTACCCCAGTGGCGCCGCCAACCAGCTCGCCTATTGGAAACAGAAAGGCATTATTTCCGGTCTGCCGGATGATTTGTCCAGCATAGACAGCGTCCCCAGCTATAGCGACGCGGACGCCTCCAACCTGGCGGGCTATTCCGATGATCAGATCCATCGTTTGGCGAAAGGCTATCTGGACGTTAACTGCGCGCATTGCCATCGCCCTGAAGGCGGCGCGTCGAATACCGGCCTCAGCCTGGAGTTCTGGCGCAGTTTCGCGGACTATCAAAGTCAGCATGGGGTTTGCAAACAGCCCGTGGCCTACGGCGGCGGCGCATTAAGTTACGACATCGAACCGGGGTCGCCGGACGCATCCATCTTCAACTTCCGAATGGAGACCGACCAGCCTGGCGACAAGATGCCGGAAATTGGCCGTCAGCTTGTACACCAGGAAGGACAGGCGCTGATATATGAATGGATCGCGCGGATGGCGCCCAACGATTGCGTAGATTAAGCCCTTGCGTACGCCAGTATTTCAGGTTAAAAACTGACAACTGGCCGCGTATACGCGCCAAGCGATAAAAACTTTATAAAAACAGTCGCTAAAACAAATTTTGCGACACCCTGGAAGCTAAACCGAGCGGACTGCCCCCGGGGGCAGTCCCAGCCATTTCTTAAATGCGTGCCGAAAGTTGGCCGCTTCCGTAAACCCCAGCTGGTCCGCAATGTCGTCCACCGCCAATTCTTCTTCCTGCAACAGCGCAATCGCCTGTTGACACCTTATCCGATTGAGCAGGCGTTGGTAGTTGATTCCCGCCGTCGCCAATCGTCGCCGCAACGTGCGTGGACTCATATTCAGACGCCCGGCGATTTCCGGCAACTCTGGAAAGCCGCGACGGGCGTATAGCATGTCGCTGATGCGCTGCACCAGACTGGTTTCATCCCAGGCAGTGAACTGCAGATAGGTAGGTTGCTCCTGCATCGGAGCGGAGTCAGGCAAACGCACCCGCACCGGCGCCTCTAGCAAACGCACATCAAAGGCCCATTCAATAAACGGTTGCGAAAAACGCAATGGGTCGCCGAACACCAGACGATATATTTTTTGGTCCGTTGGCGGCTCTCGCGTAAAAGACACATACCGCAAGGGAAAGTCGAATCCCGCCACTTCTCTGGCGACCGTGAAAAAAGCGGCGATACAGATCTCCATCAGGAAATCGAGCGTCTCATGATTCAGACCGCTGACATTGTAGTGGCGCACCACCACTTGGTCGCCCTGCAAGGTCAGCGATTTATCCATCACGACGCCGAGCTGATCATAATTGCGCTCCACCAACACCAGCGCTTCGCCCAGGGTTCGGCAGGCAGCCACCTGTACGCCAATCTCTCCCAGACTGGCCAACGTATAAGACTGCCCGATAGCGCCCCCCAAACCCGGAGTGGCGTAGCGCTCGCGCACCAGATCCAGGGTTTGCAGCAATCTATGGGTGGGCATCGAGGGCTCTTCCCATAAGCGTTCCCAATCCAGTCCCACCTGTTTCAAAACGGACTCTACAAACTCGGCGTCGCCCCATTCCTCCAGGCACGCCAGGATATTGCGTAACTCATAACTGGGATAAGGCTGATCGCCGATCACCGACTGCGTGAAAAATCCCTGCTCCAACTCCTTAGATATTGCGTTCACAGTACTCCCTGCCCCCTTCCATTGTTGTTATCGATAGCTTCTAAAAACCTATCGCGGCGGCTGAATACTGATTGTCCGCAATACTGCAGGTTATAACCGGCCAGGCGTCAACCGGCGAATACAGTTAACTGAACGTTATTCAGAAGGGATCATGCACCCATGCCGTGAATTCAGGCAAAAGCTTTTTGGCGGAGGATTGGAGAATTGCGACCTGGGTCAAATCAGAAGGCTTGCATGTCCCCATAGGTTTTGCGTGGGGTTTATGCTTGATGCTCAATCGTCGGGGAATAATTTCTCTATAAGTTCATCTCTTGCTTTCTCATCAATCACACGCCACCAATACGGGGTCTCTTCCGTCTTCGGCTCGCCTTTAAACTCATATATTTTTGCTAAACCTAATAACTCGATCGGATTACTGGCGATGAACTTATAACCATTTTTTTCTGCGCACCAAAGGCACATCGAAAGATCCGCTTCAGCATGCGGGAGGCTCTCATCATCATAGTGAAGCCATAGCCTGTAACCTTGCTTTTTAAGAATATTCAGACATGTATTGTGTACGTTCGAATGACTTCCTAGCGCCATTTTCCACTCTCGTAGTGCTGGGTTGGATATAGAAAACAAAACCTCAAGCGGACTGCGAATAATTGTACGCCCGTCAATTTACAGTTGCTTGTAAATTACCGACATTTCGCGCTCAAGCCCAACAGTGGCCAGCGGATTTCCCTTAATATCACACCGCCACACTTGGCCCTAAGCGGCGATTGCTCTATCATGCGCGGCCCTTCTGTTTATTTCCTGGACAATGCTGTGATTAGTACTGCGAACATTACGATGCAATTCGGCTCCCGGCCGCTGTTTGAAAACGTCTCCGTCAAGTTCTCTCCTGGTGGCCGCTACGGTTTGATCGGGGCGAATGGCTGCGGTAAGTCGACGTTTATGAAAATCCTTGGCGGCGATTTGAGCCCCACTGCCGGCGTGGTATCCATCGAGCCCAACGCCCGCGTGGGTAAGCTGCGTCAGGATCAGTTCGCTTATGAAAATTACTCAGTGATCGACACCGTCATCATGGGCTATCCCGAGCTGTGGGAAGTGAAACGTGAGCGGGATCGCATCTACAGCCTGCCGGAAATGAGCGACGAAGACGGCATGAAAGTCGCCGATCTGGAAGGCGCCTTCGCAGAGATGGACGGCTACACCGCCGAATCCCGCGCGGGTGAATTGTTGATTGGCGTCGGCATTCCCGTCGAACAACATTATGGCCTGATGAGCGCAGTCGCTCCCGGCTGGAAGTTACGGGTTCTGCTGGCGCAAGCGCTGTTTTCCGACCCGGACGTGCTGCTGCTCGATGAGCCGACCAACAACCTGGACATCAACACCATCCGCTGGCTGGAAGATGTGTTGAACGCCAGAAACAGCACCATGATTATTATTTCCCACGACCGTCACTTCCTGAACAGCGTCTGCACGCACATGGCGGATGTGGATTACGGCGAGATTCGCCTCTACCCCGGCAACTACGACCAGTATATGGCCGCCTCGACACTGGCCCGGTCGCAGCTGCTGGCTGAGAATGAGAAGAAGCAGGCGCAGCTGGACGATCTGGCGCAGTTCGTCGCCCGCTTCTCCGCCAACGCCTCCAAAGCCAAACAGGCGACGTCCCGCGCTCGTCAGATGGAGAAAATCCAGCTGTCGGAAGTCAAGGCTTCCAGCCGGGTTAACCCCTATATCCGCTTCAATCAGGAAAAGAAACTGTTCCGACTGGCGCTGGAAGTGGAAGGCCTCAGCAAAGGCTATGAAGACCTCAGCCTGTTTAAGAAGCTGGATATGATGATCGAAGTTGGCGAAAAAGTGGCGGTTCTGGGCGCTAACGGCGCCGGTAAAACCACACTGATGCGCTGTTTGATGAATGAAGTCGAGCCGGACGCAGGCGCCGTGAAGTGGTCGGAAGGCGCGTCGATTGGTTACTACGCCCAGGATCACGCGGCTGATTTCGCTGAAGACATGAGCTTGTTCGAGTGGATGAGCCAATGGCGTCAACCCAAAGATGACGATCAGGTGATTCGCGGCATCCTGGGGCAATTGCTGTTTTCCGGCGATGAGATCAAGAAGTCGGTCACCAAGATTTCCGGGGGCGAACAGGGCCGCATGCTGTTTGGAAAGATCATGCTGCAACGCCCCAACATTGTCGTCATGGACGAGCCCACCAACCACTTGGACATGGAATCCATCGAATCCCTCAACCTCTCTCTGGAGAAGTTCGAAGGCACCGTCATTTTCGTCAGCCACGACCGCGAATTCGTCTCCTCCCTCGCCACGCGAATCATCGACATCACACCCAATGGCGTGATCAATTTCGCTGGTACATACGACGAATACCTGCGCTCCCAGGGCATGGACGTATAAGTCAAACATAAAGGGGCTGAAATTGTTTTCGGCCCCTTTTGAATTTTCCTCAAGCAAGCCTTTCCTGATCAACCCACCCGAACCAGAAACAACTGGCTCTCGTAGCTCAGCTCAATATTTCCGTCTTGCATAAACCGATTCAGCAACGCATCCAGGCTTTGTAGAAAGTGTGTTTCGTCCGCCGCCAGTGCGCGTTGCGCCTGAGTTGAAGAGCGGCTCATGCCGACGAAGGCTGAGGCGGGGATGGACATCGTCCAGTGGTGTAAGCGGAACGCCACCGCATCGCGTGGACAGGTAAACGCGTATGCGACCTCCCCCTGAAAATCGAAACTCCGATAGTGGCGGCTGTATCCTGGACTGTATGTCTCCAGCAGACTTTCGTAGCCATCCAGGAATGGGCTGTTTTGATAGTGGCGATTATTTTGAATGACGGCGAATACGCCATCGGAAGATAGCGCCTGTCGAGTCGCCGCCAGCATTTGCGGACGGTCCATCCACTGAAAGGATTGCGCCGCCAGTATCAGATCAAGCTTCGGTAATGTCGGGATGACCTCCTCCGCCTTTCCCATGCGCCAATCCACTTTAGGAAACTTGCGCCGCCCCTGCGCAATCATATCAGCGGAAATATCCACCGCATAATAACGATGCTGATTACCCAGAATCGGCATCAGCCCTTCCAGTGCGATGCCCGTTCCCGCCCCGACATCGGAGATGTTCAGAGAGTCGCGCTCAGGCAAGGCGTCCTTGATAATCCCCATTAACGCCTGAGGATAACGGGGACGATACAGATCATAGTCTTCTGCAAGACCATCGAATTTTTCCTTGGTCATCATGGCATTCCTTTATGAGTGAAAAAGCGAAGCGATTATAAACTCTTTTGCAATGACCGCGACCTTGCGCGATAGAATACGCCCCACCCCAGGCATGTATTGCATGCAACCACTCTCGTGCGAATTGGAGCCCATTTTATCCATGACCAAAGCAAGCGTTTACCTAGCCACCCTGTGCAGGTTGCGAGTAGTCATCGCTGTTGTTTTCACCTGCTTCGCGCTGATCACCGCCGCCCACAGCATACACGCATTATTCTTTGATGAGAGTTTGAGCGCCGCCAAAAGCATGGGGAGCAATTTACTGCTGACAGAAGGGTTGCTGATCCTGTCCGCTTTATGCGCCTCCAACGCCAGATCAGTCGTAGCAAGGCCTGTTTTTTACGCGCTGACTTTACCGGCCCTGCTGGTTGGCGTTCCGTTATTACTTACACTGATCGTGTCGGCGGCTGGCGCTTACTTATAACGAAAAAGCTCTCAAAAAACTCCTGCGCACATAATGACCACCGGTCATTTATTTGATATTTTTCTTGTTATTCAACCTACTAGACGGTAGATTGATTCGCCTTCCCATCGCGGTTGGCGTCCACAGAACCATTCACTTCCTGTATCGCCGCCGCTTAATACAAGGAGTACTTCTGTGACAAAAGGCATCGTTACTTTCGCCTCCCTGCTCTCTCTGCTATCCCTCACGGCGTGCGGCGGAGGTTCTGGAAGCTCAGGCGGAACTGCAGGTCAGACAAATACGCCAGATCCTGCCGAAGTGGTCGACCCTGGTCCGGCGACAGGCCAGTTTCCTGACAGCGCCATGTGGTCCGGCCGTGCGAACTACCGCAATATTTCTTCTGACGTCAAAAATCAGATAACGAAGGTCGCACACGGACCTGACGGCTCAGTCTGCTACACCTATGCCCAAAGCGCTGCTGACAACACATGGACAAGCAAGCTGGAGTGTCTTGCCCCGCAGGGAGATCTGCTGTTCAGCAAAGAGCAGGATGGGCTGAGCGCCTTCAAAGACATCGCTTTTACACCTCTTGGGAATTTGATAACGGTGGGACTGCAACCTGTCGGTCCTGAGCTGCCGGCCAATCCCGAGCGCAGCTATGTCGTGCTCAGCAAGTTCTCCATGCAAGGCGACGCCCTGACGGAAACCCGCCTGGTCGACGCGCCGGATGCAGCGGACCTGATTGAGTACGATGTTCAGGAAGACGGGACGATCACCACGATTCCCGTCGCGGATTTGAACTACGGAAACAACCCCACACTTCCCAATAACGCACTGCTTTCCCTCAAAGTGGAGGCTAACGCCGTTTATCTTCTTGCCTATACGTACGGGATCAAGGTATACGCCATGAACCTGAACTTATCCCAAACCTGGGATCGTCAGGTTATGCCCACCCATTTCGCGATGTGGCGCAGAGTCAGACCGCTGCTCGCCAAGATAGCGGTCTCGGAAGGTGATGATCGCATCGCTGTCGCCTTTGAGACCAAAGACGCCTTCATACCCGTCTATGAACAGCACTTTGGCCGTATGCTGCAACTGAGCAACCTCAATGAAGGCGATAATGACGAAGACATCGCCGTCACGCTGTTGACCACTCAGGGCCACTATCTGGACACACTGCTGCTGGATAAACAGTTTGACGAATCTCTGGGTGGAGTTGTCGTGCAGAATGGCGAAATTTGGATTGGCGGCGACGCCTCCGTGCAAAAACCAGGCGGAGGCGTTGAAAGAGACTTCTTTTTAGCCGAGTTCGCATCAGACGGAAGCCTGCATAACTACACATTGATCGACCATAAACAGGACGAGGCGGCCGTCGATTTCCAGGCGCTGGATATCGGTAAATTTCTGTTTTCCGGTTCAACAAGCTCGACTAACGGCGTCACGGCCGGCCTGTTGCTGCAAGTTACAAACGAGGCGAAAAAGCTGAGATTCACAGAATTCAGCGCCGCCCAGTCCGCCCATATCGCTGCGGCTTCTCCCCTCGGTAATAGTCAAATTCTGTTCGGAATGGTTTATGACCAGACCAACATAAACTTGACCTGTGGCGCTGACGGAGCCCAATGCAATGGCAAATCCGTTATTGGCGTAGCAGGACAATAAAGACGCCTTTTCGGCGCTCGTACAGAGCGCCGCGCTCCCTTTGATACACTTACGCAAATCAATACTTAAACCCCCACATACAATACGTTAATACCGATATATTTACATAAATACCACATATCGTTTTTCATAATTGATTCACATCAATTCGCCTTTTATATAACCCCATATTTTTAACTTTTCGTCATTTATTTTCAGCGACTCGTAGAAAATACGATAGGCGGGGTTACTTTCCCTTCTTACAATGCGCGCCGTTGCAGTCAATGGGTTTTATATATTCTAAACGTCATTCCAATCAGATTATATTCTGCTCATTTATTGCCAAATTATTTCAATATATGGAAATTAAAATTACAGGTTAGAGGTAACAATGAGATTAATTAAACTGGCTCTGCTTTCATGTCTGTGTATTTTCACTCTTCCCGCTTTTGCGGAAGGTAAAACTGATGCCTTGATCTGCACCATGGATATCAACGTCTGGGGCAACGCCAGTATCTGCCAGTGCCCTGAAGATTTGGTATACAGCGAAGTAACCGGCACCTGCCTGACTCAAACCGCCTACAACGACCTTGGCAGACAAGGCCGTTACCCTCAGATCTGCACCCGCGATCTGGGCGCCTGGGGCGCTCCCAGCCACTGCTCTTGCGACGAAGGCCGCGTTTACTCTGAAGAAAGCGGCGCCTGCGTCACTGACGTAACGCCTAATATTGTTACTCTGAGCGGCAAACTGGTGGTCACCAAGCCCGCCAAAGACATTCGTTTCGCCGATATCAGCCTGCGTACGCCGGAAGGCGGCAACTACCTGTTGAACTTCAGCATCAATCAGCAGGACGCGATGAAGCTGGACGGTTTGTGGGTGGAAATCGTGGGTGAGAAAGTGTATCTGCGCGAAGGCTCCATGAACTCTCAAGCGGGTACTTTAATCACAGTACAAGACATTTACTGGCTGGATTAATGATTAGATCCAGACAGGATCTATAAGAGAGAAAAAGCAGATTCGATAATAGTCGTCTCTGCTTTTTCGCTATCCACGCCTAAATGTCGACTTATCTCAATAATGGCCTAATTATGGCAAGCAGAAACATATATTAAAAAATAGATTGATCACTCATAAAAGTCCGCTATATCTCTTCCATAAAGTCTTCAATGACTTCCGGACTTAGCTCCATTATCGCTTCCGCCATTGCAGCCTCACCATGTACAACCGCCATCACGGCGGCCAACACTCTCACGCCGACTTCATCTTTCGGTTTCGCCTTGGCGGCGAGGCCCGGCAACATGGCGATGGCGTTGTGATAACCCTCCTCCAGTTCCGCCGACAAATCAGGTCCATGACCATGAAGACGGGTGATTTCTATTGATACGGGCAACAGGAAGAAGTCTATCGGCGCCTCCTGGGGATTCCGGCTCAGAATGTCGACAATATGAGGAACCGCCGCATAGGATGCGGTATAAACGTCCCCCTGATGACAGAGCGCGTTCCAAAGCGAGAAATAGGGTTCTGATTCAAAGGTGTCTGAGGGCGGCATTTTCGCCAGCTCCCGCAGCATATCCGGGATATCCCCCGCCTCACCGAATGCGTGCGATAACTGCGCCCATCGTTCCCGATTCAATTCCAGCATGATATTCCCCCTCCGGCGCCAGCGCCTGTGCGGCGCAAATTATTCTTACCGTATTGAGACGAGGCTGCGCCACGAACCTACGGTATTTCTCTTATCACTCTAGCCGGATTTCCCGCGATCACCACATTATTCCCGAAGCTTTTGGTCACTAAGGCGCCAGAGGCGATGACCACGTTATCGCCCAAGGTGACGCCCGGATTGATCGTTGCGTGTCCGCCAATCCAGCAGTTGTGGCCAATGGTGACGGGCAAGGCGTATTCTTTGCCGCTGTTGCGCTCCACGGGATCGATAGGATGGGTGGCGGTGTAGATGCCGACCTGGGGCGCAATCAGACAGTTATCGCCAATGCGCACCTCCGCCACATCCAGAATGACGCAACCAAAGTTGGCGTAGAAGTTTTCACCCACATGAATATGGCGACCGTAGTCGCAGTTGAAGGTCGATTCGATGAAAATATTCTCGCCTGTGGTTCCGAACAGCTCTTTGACCAGACGCCTGCGCGCATCCGGCTCTACCGCGCTGATGGAATTCAGTTGCTCCGTCAGCAAACGCGCGCTCAGGCGCATTTCCACCAGTTCAGGATCAGTCGGGTCATAGAGCTGACCCGCCAGCATTTTCATCTTTTCCGACATAGCGTTTCCTTGAATGAGTTTTTCAGGCGCAACGCAGCCTGCGCGAACTGGAATTCACTATATCGGACAAATTCGTGGGAAAGGAACCCCGCGACGACGGCGAGCAGGATCAGTCCGGTATCTCCGGCTCCACCAGTCTCGCCAAATGCTCCAAAGACTCCTGCCAGCCCAGGTAGCAAGCTTCCAAGGGGATCATTTCCGGTATGTTCTCCTGAGTGATATGCAACTCGCAGCCGCAGGATACCGCTCTCAAGATAACAGTGGTCTGCATTTCTCCAGGCAGGTTTGGATCATCAAAAACGGCGGTGTAGCGGATACGTTCGCGAGGGACCAATTCATGGTAAGTTCCGCCAAAGGAATGGCTATGCTCCGTTGAGAAATTGGTGAAGGACATTCTGTATCCACCACCCACCCGCGCGTCCATAGCATGCACCTTACCGACAAATCCATTCGGCGGCAGCCATCTGGCCCAAGCATCCGGATCAAGAAAAGCGCGATAGATTTTTTCCGGCGTCGTGCGCAGCACACGATGCAGACGAACGGTGTTTCCAGACATAGTTATCCCTCCTTGAGGCCAACTCGTTCATACAGAAATTCAGCTTAGTCTTTGAAACAGACAAAGGCGGTGGAAACCGCCTTTTCATGTCCCTTCACATAACTGTCATCACCCATTCGGCGGCATGCCTGGAACCCAGGTGCTCCAGAGTTCCCAGGTGACGATGAAGGCGTCGCTGTTGGTGGAGATGTCGAAGCGCCAGCCCATGGGTTCTGAGCCGAAAATGGCGAAGACGAATTCGACGCTGGAAGCTGGCAGGATGATGGATTGTTTGGTCTGCCCCGCCTGATCGGTGATGGTGATGGTGGTTCCCAGCACGTTGGCGTTGCGGATTTTGAACCACATGCCCTGCCCGCCCTGCACGCGCAGCGAGGTATTGCTGTTCCAGGTTCCAGAGGTGAGCAGCCGATAATTGGCGGGATTGCTGGGCGCCTCCATGGCGATAGAGTGGCCCACATAGGCGGAGAAACTCTGCGCCGCCGGGTTGCGCATCCAGTCTGGCAGGCTGGGCAAGTGGGCGATGTAGATGGGCGCTTTGTAGCTCATCTCCTGGCCCGCCAGGGTCGCCTGCTTCTGTTCAAACTGCCGATAGGTTTCCGTGTATTGGGAACCGCGGTTGGACGGACGGAAGCTGCTCATGCCCTGCTCCCAGGGATCATTGATATGCAGGATGGTGCCGTCCGGCGTGCCGTCGCCGTGGATGCCGGTGACCACGCGGATATGAGGTCCGGGCTCCGCCGTGGCGATCCATAGAGGGCCATAGTTGCGCAGCAAGTTGACGAAGGCTTCGATCGTATAGGACTGCGGCGCTTCCGCGGTGAAGCCCCACACATTCATCACCCGCAAATCTTCGGGATGCAACCCATTCTGATATTGTGACCAATAGCCCACCGCCCTGGCGATCTCGGAGGGGTCAATACTCATTTGTTCGCGCCAGCCGACAATCATGGCGAATCCCGCCGCCCAGCAGGAGAAGCCGGTTTGCTGGGGCACCAGCTGCACGTTGTAGCGCACATCGAAAGACTGATTCATCGCCATCGCCTGCCGATGCGCAGCCAGCGCGTCGGTATAGTCAAAAGCGCGGCTGTGACCAATCGCCGCCGGCGCGCTGAAACTGCGTGACGGGGCTGGCAGACTGCGACCATAGGACATCGCCCGTTGTTCGCTGACCGCATCCGCCTGCCAGTGCACGACCTGAATGCGCATATAACCAGTGCGACGCACTTCCTCTTCGTACTTGGGAATGAACACGGCGATCGATTCTTCATAGCGTCTGCCGCCCGCCGGATCGACAATCTTGAACTTGGTGTTTTCCGGCGTACCGTCGCCGTGCATGCCGATAATGATGCGGGCGTGTATCGCCCAGGGTTCCCCTGGGGCTTCGTCAGTGGTCACCCAGACCGGGCCGTAGTTGCGCAGCAATCCCTCCCACCCCTCCAGGCTGTAGCTTTGCGGCGGCTCAGCCACCAGGCCAGCGGTAGAAATGAATGTAGGTTTATCGTCGCCGGCCAGACCGCCATTGGCGCGGAAAATATTCACCCAGCGCTCGCCCACCGTCGCCAGCGCCTGCTCAATAGTCAACTGACGTTGCGAACGCCAGCTTTTCAGCATAGTGAAAACCGTCGCCCAACAGGTCATGCCGGAAGGCTGCGCCATGACCCAGAAGTTTCCAGGCACGTCATAGCTGATGGCGGAGAAACTGCGAGCAGCGTGACGCCCCCGCCCCGGCCAACGGGATACCCGGGCGCTGAGTCCCTGCCCCACCGGCGGCGCGCTGGGCGCCTGCGGAGTAGGCTGTGGCTGCTGCATACGATCCAGCGCACTGCGTACTTTCTGTTGCTTATTGGGTTTGGAGCGAGCAGGCGCGCGCGGCGCCAGTGTTTGCTCCAGGTCAGCCAGTCGGTTGCTCATTGTCGTCACCTGCTGTTTCTTCAGTGCGGTTTGCCTTGTTGTCTGTCTCGGTTTCCAGGATGGGCGGCTGCGGTGGACGCTCAGCGCCGATCTCCGCCAGCTCCGCCACCAAATCGAACTCATCCAGATTCATGGGGTCCACGAAGGGACTTTGCACAGTCGGCGACGCCGACGGTTGCGGGGGCTGCGCGGGCGTTCCCTGCAGCTCTCTCTCAAAATGATCAAAGCGCTCCTTCAAGGGCACAGCGCCCAGATCGAAGCTGTTCGCATACCGCATGGCCAGCCCCATCTGATCGAAAATATCGTGCGTAGGACGGGCGGGCGCCTGATCCTCGCTTTGCGGCGTCCCCGCCGCGTTTGGCGTCGGAGGCGGTGCGGGTTGCGCCGGTGAAGTCAGCGGCGGCTCGGCGGGCCCGGAAGCGGAGGGCGCCGGATGCCCAAGAATCGCGGCCAGATCCCGTTCGAAATCGTCTTTCGCTAACGCCAGTCCCGCATCCAGCGCCTGCTTGCTGGCCGCCGTCACCCGCTGCGGTTGCGATTCCGTCAACCAGTTAAGGTCATCCTCTTCTTCCTGTCGACTGACGAAAGCGGGAGGCGCCGCTTGACCGCCATTGGGCGATTCCGTCCGTAAACTTGGCTGGGACGATGGCGCGTAGGCGGGCGTAGCATTGGAAGGCGCTGGCGACGCTACGGCGGGGTCAGGCCGAAATAAGTCGTCCGGCGAAGTGGGGCCGCTCAATGCCCGACTGTGAGAAACCGCCTGCGGCTCTTCAAAAGGCTCTACTCGGAAGCGCCCGGTATCCGGGGCGGAAAACTCAGGGGCGTATGCCAGAGAACCCGCCGCAGGCTGCGGATAGCTTTGCTGATGGCTTGTTTGATAATGGGGCTGATAACTTTGCGAAGCGCTCCAGGACTGCGCCACTGGCGCGAAGGGGTTCTGTTCCAGTGCGGGCGCAGGAAGCGATGGCGCCTGCTCCTGATCCATCCGCAGCATGGTGCGTTGCGGCGGCTTCTCCACCATCGCCGGCGGGCCGGGCCGGCGTCCCAGCACCCGATCCTCCAGCGCTCTGAGACTGCGGGTCGGCTGCGCGACGCGTTGACCGCGCACCACCTCGATCTGCTCCCGATACCCAGTGGGCGGCGCTGACATGCCCGCTCCCCTTCGTACGTCTTCACGTTTGAGTCCTCTGGCGTCGCTGCGTTCGGGATAGGCGTCCCGCGCCAGCGATTGCTCCAGTGATCGCAGACTTCGTCCCATAGAGGCGTCCTCTCCGATGGTTCGTATCCAGTCAATAGTTGTTTGGCGGGTATCGCTACCGCGCCGCCTTTGGTCTTTCTCTTCTGAACGAAACGTTATCCTCAGGACTGCAGATTCAGTTGCATCACCGCGTAGGGGTCCAGGGCGATGGCCAGGGCGTTGTCGCCGTCTTTAAGCGCCTGCCGCGGCACTTTCAGTCTCAACTCGCCGGCGTCCGCATGCAGCACTTCCGCTTTCTGGTTATTGACCATGGCGGCCGGATAGCTGGTGCTTTGCTGCAAGACAAAGTTGCTGCCCCGCAGAGTCAGCTCCACCGCTTCCTCTTGTTCTGTCGCGCTCAGCGTGGACAATTGCGGCGACAGTTTGCGCCGCCGCGCCTTGTTGATCAGATTGGCGAGGTCGGAATAGTCGAGGCTTTTCTCGCCGCCGGTCTTCTCTTTCACCACGTTCTCAATATTCACATTGCGCTGATTCAATTTCTCCAGATCCCGCGTCGAGGTGACGCCGACCTTGCGCAGGCTTTGCTTCACCTCTTCATCCACCTCATCCAGGGTATCCAGTTGCACATCATCCTTGTTGGGCGGCTCGTTGGCGTTCTCGCGAATCTGCCGATCGGTGATGGAGCCCAGTTGAAAGGAAATCCGTGAGCCGCCGGTCTCGCCGGGTTTCACCATCTGAAATTTCACCTTGCCGTCCTCCAACACCGGAAAAATATTCAGATCCAGCGCCACATCCTTTACGGTATAGGTCAGCTTGCGCGTCAGCCCCTTCAGGGACAGCGTGTCCTGCGCCTTATCCAGCTCCAGGATCAGGGAGTCCAGAAACTGCTCCAGATTCCAGGATTTGCTTTCACGCGTCGTCATCGTCGTTCAACTCCAGAGTGACCCGCAGTCTGTGCAACACCGGTTGCACGCTGGTTTCGATCCATTGGGTCGGCGGCGCCACGCCAACAGTGAAAGCATCATTGTCATCCCGGAGCGACTGCAGCTCGATGGGCATGTCCAGCGCCAGACGTTCGACGAACAGGCCCAACAATTGATCCGGCTGCGCCGGGTCGACGTCAAAGGCCAGTTGCGGCGTCAGAAAATCCTCCAGCATAGCCGCCAGACCAGGAAACCGGTCTTCCTCAGCAAGAAGCTCCTGATCCTGTGGCGCCACCGGCTCAGTGACGCCATCCTGATCCCCGGCCGCCGCATTCTGATTTGGATTCATGGAGTCGCTCATTGTCGGCCCGCCTTATTGCAGATAATTCCGCATGGGACGCCGACGCCGGGGTGGCGCATCGCGCTCCACCTGTACGGGAAACAGCGTCACTTTGTCATTGAACTCCACTTCCAGCCCCTGGAATTGATCCGCGATATCGCGCTCGGAAAAAGATCGGGCACGTAGCCGCGAGCGCAGTCGGGCGCGCGGCTGAGAATGTCTGTTTTTCATGATTGTTTCACTCCCACAAAGTGCACCATGGCGGGCATGGGGAAACGAATACGCTCTTCCGACAGGCCGCCGATCACGCCGTTTTCATCCACATTTCCCGCCCGCACCATCACCAGGGTCTGCATCTTGAAGACAGGAAACGCCCACAATGCGGCGGACTCGCCGGGACGTCCGCGGATTTGCCCCTGATGCTGCGCCGCCTGATTAAAACGCTCGACAAAGTCTGCGCCGTTAAGCGCTTCCAGCGCCGCGTCGCTCAGCGCATCCTGATCCGGCGCCAGTCGCGTCATCAGGTGGTTCAGCGCATACAGGCTGTATTCATAGCCGCTGCGCAAACGGATATTGGCCCGCGGCCCTTCCTGTTCGGTGCGCACATCCGAGTCCAGTCTGGCGTTGCGATTGCGTTCTGGATTGAGAGTCAGGTAATAACGGCTCTGGATATCCACTCGCCGCGTCTCGCTGTCGAATGGCGCCTCCCACAGACGATGCCAGTAATCCCGATAGGTTTCCCGGTCGCTCAGGGGGATGAGTTCACCGGTTTCCTCCACCCGGTCAAAACGATAGTCCCCCATCACACTGACGCTATGCTGCACGGAGGTTCCCCGGCTCTGCCCCCTGCTATTGCGCCAGATCAGGGTGAGCACGACGATATAGTCTTTCTGCGGCGACAATCGCGCCGACACCGCCGCCTCCACGCGTGGGATAATCTCCAAGGGGCCGGCGCTGACGTCGCCCACCGGTTCGGCGTCCTCATGCACAATGCGTAAGTCGTCCGCCTGTTTGATCTGTAGCATCAGCTCGGCGTCGCGAATTGGTTGCGGCGTCTCCACCGATAAAGGAAATTGCAACGGTGCGCCCTGCTGATACAGGGACACTTCACGCCCGAACACCACTTGCGTCGGCGCATGATCCAGCATCAGGCGCACGCTGCGGACACGCTTGTAGTCGCGTCCGCGTCGGGCGGTCATGCCCAGACTTAATCCCGCCAGCAACTGATGCAGCGCCGGATCGTCCACGCCAGGATTCAAGGCGCGCAGGTGCTCATGCAACTGCTGATCCGCCTGCAATCCCAAGCGGGCGAAGTCGGTGATGCCGTTGATAATCTGTCCGGTCATGCGCTGTGGCGCGTCGATGATGCTCTGCACTGTCTGCGGACTCAGCACCTGCTGCAGTAAAGGCATCAACGCAGGCAGCGCCGCCAATAACGCCGGGGCGACTTGGGCCTGACTGTATTGTGAGCGCGCCAGACTGAGCCTGCGACGACCGGGTCGTTTCAACGACAGCGCACTGGCGCGGGCGGTCGTTCCGCCTTGCGCTGCGGAGCCGGCCTGAATCAATTGCATGATCTGACGCATATTGTCCGGGGTGAGGATCTGTTGCGATGCGGGACCTGCCGCCCGCAGGGCCTGTTCCGCCAGATTAGCGATTTGCGCCACGGCGGTCTGGGTCCCGGCGTCCGCACGCGGCGCGCCGCCGCCGGATACGCTGCGCACCACCTGCCCCGCCACTTGTCCTACGGCAGGCGCTACGCCGGCCAATAGAGAACCGATCGCCGGGGCCAGCATGGGCAGCAGGCTGGGCAGCGCGCCCACTATCGCATCAATAAACATGGGCCGGCTCAAACGCCTTTCCCGTAGATGAAAAGGCGCGTTATCCACTTGCCGCGCCATGGCTGTCTGTCTTTGATATGCAGGGGATACGGCTGTCATGATGCTGTCCTTTTTGCTTGCCTGTGTCGCCCCTAACGCCAGTCCCGCCGGTGGCGGCGGCTCGCCGCCCAGATCGCTGAGCAGGGAGACCGGCAGGGTCTCCACCGCAGAGATGGCGGGACCGGCGCCGTTGTCATCCCGATAGCTGGTGATTTGCAGCGCGCGCTTCTCCCGCGACAGCATGGCGCGGGGGATGACGAACTCGCCGCGCCCCCTCGCCTCCGGCCGCAACGGACCGATCAGGCTGGAGCGCCCGGCCGCGCCGGTCAGTCGCGGCAGTCCGTTGGCGGTCTCGCTCTCGCCCTCCCCCAGGCTCCAGCGCAGATAACGGTTATGACCAATGTCGAACCGCACTGCGACGCCTTCGGGTCCAGGCACAACCGCCAGGATCAGCGCCAGCGCCACGGTTTATCTTCCCGCTACCGGCGCTGGCGGAGCGGCTGCCGGCGCCGCGCCCGGTTGCGCACCCGGTTGCTGCGAGGGACCAAGGCGCGCGCCGCCGTCGTTGCCGCCCTGATACAGCGCGGCGAAGTTATCCAGCTTGAAGTAGTCGGATTTGAAGGTGATATCCACCGAGCCCGCGACCTTCGCCGCCAGCTCCGTATTCGCCACGCTCTTGGCGCTGGACACAGAGATTTTGGTTTTGCGCGTGCTGGAGGTATGACCGCCTTTGGGGCCGCCGAAGATGGCGCCGATCAGGCCGCCGCTGGCGCTGACGCTGTTGCTGGAGGACTTCAGTTCCTGCAACGCCGCCTTGTCCGCCTTTTGCACCTGTTCAGTCGCCTTGATGTCGAACAACACGGAGGCTTTCACGTTTCCTCGCTCCACCACCAGACGGGTGATGCCCATCAGGATGGTTTCACGCAGCATGGCGCGCTGCTCTTTCGCCATTTGAATCTTGGCGTCCATAATGCGGGCTTTGACCTGATTGTCCCCCAGATCCACCGGATCGCCGTTTCTGTCGGTCAGCACCACTTTGCGCGAGCCGTCGGCGTTTTCCTCATCACTGAAGTCCAGGCCGAATTCATCGCTGTTGTTTTCCGCCAGATAACCGAACGAAGCGGTGTCGTCGATGGCGTTGATGAATTTGGAGACGGACTGGGTCGCCGCCTTCAACAGCTTCTGATAGGACTCCATCTGCGCCAGGGTGACTTCCAGGTTGGCGTCGAACACGCCTTTAAGCAGGTCTTTGACGAAGCCGGGAAAATCCACCTCGTCAATAAAGCCGCCCGCCAGTTCGCCGGCCTGATCGATGCGTTCGTTTTTATGGCGATCGTCGTCGATCATGTCGCTGGCTTTTTTCGGTCCCGCCATGGCCTGGCTTGGCAGACTCTGCTGGCGGCCATAGGGCGCGGGATGATGCGCGCCGCCATTGGCGTTCAGCGCCAGTTGCTGGTAGTTCTGCCGGTAAACGTCCAGGTACAAGGCCTTTTGGTCTTCAATCCCCAACTGGTGAAATGTGGCCGACTGGGCCAAAGTCCTGCGCGTATATTCTCTTGCAATGTCTTTGATAGCCTGTTCACTCATGCGACTGGGCTCCCTGTTGGCCTGGGTTAGAAATCGTCGTCCTCGTCGGCGAATTCGAAGTCATCCTCTTCCGCAAACTCATCCATTTCCTGGTCGGATGCGGAGGTGAAGTTGAGGATGTAGGACTCGGCCGCCTGCAGGAAGGCGATGAAATCCTCCTGCCGCACCGCCGCTTCATTGAAGTTAGCGATCCACTGGAAGATGCGGTTGCCGTCCACCGCCAGAGAGCGATGCGCAGCGATATTGGGGGAAGCGCCAAATTCTTCCTTGGACAGCCGTTCGATCACCGTCCACAGGCTCTTACGGCGATTGCCGCCGAAGTAGGACATGATTTCGTCATCCTTCAGGATTTCGAAGCACTCCTGCAGTTGCGCATAGAATTCTCGCGCCTGCACATGGGCCATGCCGGTGCAGTATTCCGTCAGGTTGTATTGCAGCTCGCGAGTAGCCTGATAAATACGTGAGCGGGACACGGGAGAAAACTCCCCGGCGCCGTCGTCGACTTTTTCGGTCTTGTCTATGTATTCCGCCACTTCCGCCATCAGGTTGCGCCACAACAAGGGGAAAGGCTCGTTGACCACCATGCGCGACAGCACTTCGGTGGAGCCTTTGCTCAACACCCGGCGATACACCATGCCGCGTTCGTCGAGCGAGGCGCGCTCTTCCCGCAGCTTCCAGTAACGGTATAGGCGGGCGGCCGCCGGACCTTCCACCACATCGATGGAGCCTGCGGCCCAGTTCAGCACCAGCGCATCCACCAGACGGAACACGCCCAGGCGTTCGCCGAATTCGAAGATGTAATCCAGCGCGCCCGCCGCGAGAATATTCTCTTTGACGACGCCCTGCTCTTCCACATCCTCGAAGTGGTCGACGCTGAAGTCCCATTGTCCGAAACCGCGCCCGCCGCCTTTGCGCCGCGCCGCGTCCAGTGGGTCTTCCTCTCCGCCGGCGGTGCTCAGGGCATAGTCATAGGCGAGCGCGAAATGTTCGTCGTAGCCGCCCTTCTTAAGCTTGTCGATGTCGTCGATCTGTACGCCGCGATCCAGCAGGTAATCGATCATCGCCGCTTTGACTTCCGGCGTGAACCGGGACTTTTCGATCTCGTTGCTCTCGATATAGATTTCGAGCAACGCTGGCAGCTGCCCCTGCTCGTTCACCGAATTAATCAGTTTTAATACCGCGGCCTCCAGGGCGCCGGGGTTAAGCGAGATTTTTGTATTGCTAGGCATGGTTGACGTCCCGTTCGCTGATTACAGGCCGGCGCGAACCTGATGCGCAATCAGGTCGCACAATACATTGTCTTCGGCAAAATTGATGCGGTGCTTGGCCCCCACCAGTTTCACCACCTCCTGGGCGAATCGGTCGAGAGGACCGTCTTCGCGCTCCAGCTCGAACAACACCGAATCGGTGAATCCCATTTCGTCCTTCACTTCCTCATCCGCGCCGCTGCAACTCAGCAACTTGTTCAACAACGCCGGATACACCGCCGCCAACACCACGCGTTTGCTTTCGCTGATGCGCAGGCTGTTGATGCGTTTGATCACCCGGTCCAGCTCCGTCGCCCAGCCCTTGCGGGTGATGAGCTTACGCAGCGTGTTCTCATTGGTGGAATAAGCTTCTTTCACCTTGCTAAGCGCCGCTTCCGCCAGTGGGTCGATCTTGCTGGCGCGGACGTTCACCTTGAGCAGATTGCTCTCCGCGTCCGGCCGTTGCTTCTCCAGCAATTTGCTCCACTCGTTCTTCAAGTCGCCGAAGTCGAGAGCGGACGACGCCGTGACGGTGGTTCCCGCCGCAGTGCGGGCGGAGGACTCTTTCTTCTCTTCAGTGGTAGCCATATCGTTCTCTCCTTTGGCCAAGCTTGAACTCGAGATAACGCATCGCATCCGCCAGATTCAGTCTCCCGTATCCGGCTTTGCGGTGTTTGAAGCGATTGTCGATTTTGTCGCTGGTGTGCTTGAGGATATGTTTGATCTGCCCGTCGGACAGGGTGCGTCCGGCTTTGCGGGCATAGGATTTCAGCAACGCCACAGCGCCGGTTATGAAGGGCGCGGCGTGGGAGGTGCCGGTTGAAAACGCGTATTCGTTGTCCAGATAGGCGCTGTAGACGTCAACGCCGGGAGCGATAAAGGAGACCTGGTCTCCGTAGGTGGAAAAGTCCGCAACTTGCCCTTGCGCGTCCATTGCGCCGACAGCGATGACTGTTTCAAACGCGCCGGGGTAATACATTTCCTGTAGCCCGTCGTTGCCGGACGCCGCCACGATGGTGACTCCTTTCCGATAAGCGTAGTCGATAACTTCCTGGTGAGGTAGGCCGCCCCCCTCATGTCTTACGCCTAATGACATGTTGATCACATGCGCCCCTTGATCCACCGCATATTTAACGCCCGCGTTAATATTTTCGATGAGCCCGGCGCCGACTCGACGCCCTTGTTTTTCCATGGCGGCCAGCACTCGCACGGGGATGAGTTTGCAACGGGGGGCGACGCCTCCCGGCATGCCCTGCCCTTTACCGACGATAATGCCGGCTACATGGGTGCCATGGCCGACTTCGTCATCGGCGATGGCGTCCGCGTCGATATAGTCGCCGATGAATTCACTGGCGCCGTCGAGAATGTTGACGAAGTCATAGCCGCCGCGGATAGCATGGCGTAACTCGGGATGATCCAGCTCGACGCCGGTATCCAATACCGCCACCACAATGTCGCTGTCGCCCTGGCTGAACGCCTGCGCCTCCTCCAGAAATATCGCTTCCCGCGAGCCGCGGTCAGTACGCGCGCTCATGGCTGCGCTGCGGGGATTCAGCTCCATTTGCCCGATATCGCCGGGAGCGGCGTCCTCCACCTCCGGCAGCAGGCGAATTGCAGAAATCAGATCAGGCGGAATATCGCCATCGCGGGTCAAAATCAGCCGATAGACGCGGTTCAAGCCGCTGGCGACCTCCTCTTCAGACCAGTTCGTCCCGGCGGGCTGATATTCCCGCGTGGCGAAAAAGGACAGTCGATGTTGATGAAAGATACGATCAACGTCCGGCAGAAAACGCTCACGCTCCAGTCGCCGGTCGCCCAGCAACTGCTGCCAATGAGGCAGATCCTCCAGCGCCGCCACTGGCCGCCGCAATTTGATACGCACGTGGTTCTTCATTGTTATAGATTCGATCCGCTGAATTCTTGCGCATACGATCGCTGATTTTAGGTGAGCTATGCGTGAGCAAGCTTCATTCCACTTTTCCAGGCAATCAGCCACGTCCGAACGCGCCGGGCGACACCCGCGTTTTACGTTAAACCCAAGCAAAGATTTGGGG
Source organism: Hahella chejuensis KCTC 2396 (assembly GCF_000012985.1). Taxonomy (NCBI): domain Bacteria; kingdom Pseudomonadati; phylum Pseudomonadota; class Gammaproteobacteria; order Oceanospirillales; family Hahellaceae; genus Hahella; species Hahella chejuensis. The sequence continues at coordinate 4,037,088 of NC_007645.1, forward strand.
CGAAAAGCGGGTCTATTCAGACCCGCAAGAACCAGTCAGCTAGCAATAAATAGCCCCACCTTTCTTCGAGCTCACCGAGCCAGAATCAGCAATGCAGCAACAATGCAGTAACGCTGACCCGCGGTGGGTTATTTTTCACCCAGACTGGGGCGCCAGTGCGCCAGAATTTATGTCATTAGTTAGTGTATGAACGCCTGCAGTGAGTGGGATTAGAAACTCAAAATGGGTAAAATAGCGCCCAACCAGCGAACCGGCTCCACGCCGGGCACACAATCGCCCAACAACAGGACTATTCGGAAACTCCCATGGACGAACCTCCCATCGACAAAAACAGCCCTTTAATCAACACCTTTCCTGACGCCGCGAACCTGTTCGCCGCCTCAACCAAATAAGTTAGCAAAATAGTAGTGATAAGCAGTTGGAACTCCCCCATGAACCTCTATGACCTTTTTCAAAACTTCAAAATCTCCCGAGCCCATGGCGAAGCGCGCAATGCCAAAACCAGGGCGGAAGGCATCGCCGTAGACGTGCGCCTGTTAGAGAAAAAAGTGGAAAAACTATCCCACCTTTGCCAGGCCATGTGGGAAATCATGGAGGAAGATGGCTGCTCCAGCGCCAGACTAAAAGCCAAACTGGCGGAAGTTGAAAAGAAATCCCAAACCACATCCGGCAAAGCGACCGTGGTTTGCGACGAGTGTGGACAAAAAGTCAGCGCCCGGGCGATAAGTTGTTTTAACTGTGGGGCGAAGCTGAATGGCTAATGACGCAACCACTGGGCTTTTACTATGAATTACGCACTCCATCGCCTCACACCAGAAGACTGCATCAGAATTCAACGTGATCTCAACGAAGATTTGCCAGAACGCCTCTCTCATTTGGCCACTTCAGCAGGTCCAACACCAGGAATAAGCTTTGAATATGCAACGCCCTATGGAGACGTCTGTCATCTCAACCACTGGGTAACAGATACATCGAGAAATCACTATGCCGTAGAGATTGTTTATGTGTTGGGCGTAGGCAGAGTTCTCTTATATCTAAATGGTGAAAAACACCTCCTCGAAACAGAATATCAGACTCACACCCTTAAGCCGCTGGCAATCGAAGACAACGAGAGGAAAAATTGGGTTAAGACTGAAGCAATTGAAGCCTTAAGTGTGCTTAATCGTGGGAAGTATTATTTCGATGAGTGACAAAATTAAACCAGTACATAAATCGGCGCCAACGAGAGTCAACTCTATATGGAAATCGAGCCGTAAGCTTCGATGGTTCACTTATCTTTTACTGCTTTACTTTATTCTCATATATACATATTTTTTAAAGATAACGACCATGTTTCTAACGAATATTGGCACGTATTTGAGTACTGGGGATGAAGAAGGATTTATCCGCGAAGTAGGCTACACGGGAATTACCATAGAAAAGCTTACTCACTCTCTCCCTTCTGACGAAGAGATGGTTGATAACTTCCATAAATACAGGAATGACTTCCTTAGACTGGTGGAGCTTCAGTACCATTATAGTTACATACTTGCGTTAACCGCAGAAGGCAACCAGGGAAAGATAACTTTAAATAGCGAAGAAAAAGAACTAATAAAATCAGCAGCACAGGTGTCGTTCACTTGGGAGAACACCGATGAGGGCAAAGACATTATCGCCAGAACAGGGGTTGTTGGAATTGATAGTGGCGCCAGTTGGTTAAATAGTCCATATTCAAAAGATTATAATCAAAGAAGCGCAGCAGCAACGCTATCAGAGAGATCCAAGTTTAGAGAGCTAGATATATACACAAAGGATTCAAAGGCTTACTCCGCAAAACTTGGTCTACTTAGAAAAGAATACCTTTACATCCCCCAATCTCAAAAGTTTCAGAGCGGATGGCTTTTATCCACTACTGATCATAAAGGCGAAAATAGTAAAAGATTCCAGGTAGCGTCATCTCTAGACTGGTACTGGATATATCCATTTGGCTGGACATTAGACTGGCCTTTTGATAACACCTATAAAGAGCCATGTCTGATAAAGCCAATAGAAGAGCCCTATTGGTATATAAAACTATGCAGAAGTTAGAGACCCTTTTCAACAACATTAGCCCCAGGTAAAAAGCCTGCTCCTACATCCATATACTAGCTGCATCTAACGCCCTAGCGATAAGCAAAGAGAATCCAAGTGTTTCACTCATACATTTCATCGTGCCTTAAAGATCGAAAATATTTCTTTATTTTGATCACGATATCTTTAACTACAACCATATTATCTACGTTAATATTTTACAGTAGAATTAATAGCTATATTGATCCTCATTGGGGGCGGATTCTAGAAAGAGGAGCCGTACCCTTCAGTTATCTGGCGTTTCACGTTCTGACCTACATCCCTGCCCTTCTCTGCGGCTTTCTTGGCAGAAATATAGTTGCAAAATTTTCTATCATTGGTGTGGGAGCTGCTTGCATACTGACATCATCAGTTCTTGAAATGTCACTACTCTATACGGACCTAAGAGATGATTCAGATGAAGTCTACTTTGCTTCATACTTGGTAAGAGTATGTGTAGGCGTTATAGGTTTAGCCACGGCTTTATTGTACGGTTTTTTCGTATTATTTAGGAACCTTTATAGCCAAAAGGGAAAATTGTGAAAAATACAGTCGTCAAAGTATTCACGGCAACAATAATTTCAGCACTCAGCATTAGCGCGTGTCTGGCAGAAATAGAAAAAGTGAACATATCAAAAATAACCAGAGACAATGTGAACAGCTTTGATAGTGATGGGTGGGCGCCACTTCATAGGTTGATGGACTCATGCAAGTATCTAGTGCATATCAATAGAGATGAAAAAGAAGAGTGCGAAGATAACACAAATAAATTATTGGAGTTAGGAGCCAATCCTAACATGCCGAGCAAAAATAAATATAAAATATCACCACTAGCCATTGCCATGGTCAGAAGTGATCATCTTGTAAACTTAACAAAAGCAATGCTGAATCGCGACGTCGACATACATTCAAAACAATACAGGAATTCAACTCTCTTAGGATTAATTGTGAGATATGGCGAGTACGAAATATTTAAGACTTTACTAAAAAAAGGTTTAGATGTTAACAGCATCGCTTGGAAGAGTGGCGAGACTGAAAAGTCAATTATTGAGTATGGAATAATGAACCGTGTTGCAAGTGTTAAAGTTAAAGCAGATAGAGGCATCTTTTTAATAATAAAAGAAGCGCTAGCCAATGGGGCAAAAATGAGCTATGAAGGCAAGATAAACCGAACATTATCTCATGCCATATTAAGCAATGACAGCGAAATAGTAGATCTGCTTTTATCTCACAATATAGACATGACCGAATACGATTACTTACATTACTCGGTAAGAGTCAATTCGGACATCAAAATAGTCAATATTTTACTTTCGAAAAGTATCGAACTTGGTTTGTTTTCAGATAAAAAGAGACAGCTTTATCTGAGCACCGCCATAGAAGTGCGCAACACCAGTCTAGCCAAGCTATTTTCTGGAGAGCACTAGAGAACCTCTGCATACCCCATTGTTAACTGGGTTTCTATGCTCGGCTCACACCAGTTCGCTTGTCCTTTTGGCTAGAGAGCAATTTTTAAAGCATACAATCAAAGAATATTATACAAGCATTCATAAAACGTAATTTTGGTAAATACATGAGCTACATTTTAGAAGACCTAACTCCTGAAAGTTGCATAAGAGTTCAAGATGACCTGCGCGATAATTGGCCCGAGCATTTACTAGATACCGCTCACAAAAGAGGAGCTAAACCAGGAATTAGTTTTGAGTACGCGACGCCCTATGGCGATATATGCCACTTAAATTCCTGGGTAGTAGATCGAGACAGAAATTATTACGCAATAGAGATTGTTTATGTACTCGGTGTAAATCGGGTTCTCTTATATTTAGATGGAGAAAAATACCTTCTCGAAACCGAATATCAGACTCGCACCCTTAAACCGCTGGCAATCGAAGACAACGAGAAAAAGAATTGGGTTAAGTCTGAAGCAATTGAAGCCTTAGACGTGCTTAATCGTGGAATGTATTATTTCGATGAGTGACAATCATAAACCAACACACATGGATGCAGGGGTACTGAATGCATATGCTCAAAGATCGTCGCCAATAAAGCTCGGGAAGAAGGAGATAACACTCTGTCCCTGCGCTGCATGAGGAAAACTTTCCTGTTTATCTCTGGCTTAAGTTGGGAGAACTTCATGGATACAGCGTCATAGTGCGACGCCCCTAAAGCAGACAGCACAGCAACACCGACTCCAGACCGGGCCAATGCCAGCTGTTGAGCCAGGCTCGAAACCTCAATTCCGATACTCATCCATGCCACCACATCCGAGCCGTTGACGCTAAGCAAATGATGAATACTGGTATCGTTACTTTCCTTAAGCAAAGGCAGGCTCGCCAGATCACTTACATCCACGTCAGTCCCAAGCTTGTACTGGGAGGGATCGGCAAGCAACCCCAGAGGAGCGCTTAACAACGGGGTGCACAACAATGCTCCCGTGTTTCCGACAGGGGAGCCGATACCGAAGTCCACTTCACTATTATCAACCCGTCGGGTAATCCCCTTACTGTTGTCATTGATGATCCTGACACGCACCCTTGGAAAGCTTTGGGCGAACACCTTAAGCACGGCTGGAAGCACTGTGCAGCCAAATGCCTCCCCCACCGCCAGACTAATCGACCCCTGCTGCCCTGTCGCTTCCCCTCGCACCATATCTATCGCAACAGTCATATCGTTGAGAAGCCGCTGGGCGACCGGCAGAAACCTTTCACCTTCCATGGTCAGATTAATTCTGCGGGTTGTGCGCTGGAACAGGGTGACGCCGAGCTGGCTTTCAAGCTCCTTCAGAGCCCGAGTCAACGCTGGCTGGCTGATGTGCAGGATTTCACTTGCCCGAGAGACATTACAATAAGCGGCAGTGGTAACGAACATCTGGAGATGACGTTGAGATAGATTCATAACTCTTAATTATTAATCAGCTCAATTAATGCATTAGACATCACTCAAGCTGATTTTTAAAGTGGTGACGTCACTATTGAAGCTTGTATCGGAGCCGCACTATGAAACTGTCCAGTTTTCTTTTTGCCATGCTATATGCCTACGCCGTCCTTTCCCTGCAGGCGGAAGCCAAAACACCACAGGGAGAAGTAAAGGGGCACGCAAGCGCTCACGACGCTGTTTCATCCCGTAAGGCGATAAGCAACGCTCAGATAGCGCTGCCTGGCAGCGTCACTGGCGGCGATATCTATCTGGGATTATTAAAAAATGCACCAACGCTATTGGACAAAAAGGTTCCCGTGGTGGTGTTCCTGCATGGTTCCTCAGGTTTGGGTTTGCAAGCTATTGGTCAATGGCAACAGTGGCTGGCTGGCCTGGGAATCGCCAGTCTCGCCCCCGACTCTTTCGCCCTGCCAGATAGACTGGCTTATAAGTCGCCGGTCGGTAAGGATATCTACGAGAAAATCCATGCCCTGCGCAGCTCTGAAATCAATCTGGCCATTCAGGCGTTGAAGACGATTCCCTGGGCAGACAGTCAACGTCTGGCGCTGGCGGGCGCCAGTGAAGGATCGGTTGCGGTAGCCCGTTATAGCGGCGAGGCATTCGCGGGACGAATTATCTTTTCGTGGAGTTGCGAGAATAACTACTTTGTGGCTTCTCCTGATACTGCTGTGCTCGACGGGCGTCCCATCATTAACGTCATCAGCGCCAGCGACCCTTACTTCTCTTCCGCCAATGAATGGCTCGGAAATGCGTCCGCCAAGGGAAATTGTATAGAGGCTTTCAAAGGGCACGCTAACGCCAGCGTCGTATTAATACCCGATGCGCCCCACACCCTGCTTAACCTGCCTATGGCCAGGCAAGCGGTAGCCGCTTTTCTGGCGAATCTTTTCAGGCTCTAAGGCTCGTCACGATAGGCACGGCTCACGCCAGGTCGATGAGCCGATGTCGGGGATTCCGCTTCGTACTTGTCGGAATATTCTAAGGTTCGGAGTTTTCTGGTTGGTCATAGTTCACCTCTGTTGAGTGATTTACTCGCTTAACAGGGTTTCTATCATTGGTGGGTAGGAGCAAGTCAAGTCATGAACATTCGCTCCGTCTCTTCATGCTTATGGGCAGTCCATGGTCGATTTCCATATCAATGAGCATGCCAAAGCGTCGCTCATTGCCTTCTTAAGTTTTGCAAATCTCCAGATCGCGTTGGTCCTTCTCATGTGGCTCTGAGCGGATTTAATTGAAACGTTTACCCCCCTCCGCAGCATCATCCCCAGCGCACACATGTGGACGGCCAGGAGTCTGCCCAGCTCCTAGCCGCGCTAGTAAAAAGTTACGCCTCTATTCATCATTTTGGTTAACCTAGCTGTCTAAAATAGGTAAAATATCCCATCTTTTCATGCCTGCTATAAGGGAATATCAAACCGATCATGATGACAACTTCTCTCCACCGCCGCAGAGATCTCGCTCCTCCCTTTCTGTCTTGGCAACGCCTCCGACAATCTGGTCTGAAGCAGCCCGCAGCGCATAAGATTATGAAATTTCTATCGCTTAGTTTGTCAAAACTGAAACCAATTTGTTCAAATAGCAGCCTAAGTTTAGATTCAATAACCGACCAATCCTGTCGCTATGCCATGATATAAAATGCATAACGTTGATTTACGCTACGACAATTAGTCAATCTGTTGAAGCGCACCTTCCTCATTCTCAGGGATAAAGAAGCACGAGACAACCATGATAAATCTAAAGACATATAGGGAGTATATACTCACGAGCGCCTATATTTTGACGCTTATATTTCATTCATTTTCATCACTGTTCCTCACTATTATAAATGAGAAAAACAAGCTAACCAGATTGCACCCAGGTAAAACCAACTCCAATTAGCGCTCATTTTATATATTTTAGTTTAAAAACTCACACAGAGACAAAACTCTATCACATGGAGAACACCATGAAAAACAACACAATAATTACACTTTTATTTCTTGTTATTTTAAACATCTCAAGCAATGCATTTTCGTCGACTATAATAGCAGAGTCCTCTCAAGAAACAACGCAACATGAAGACAATATCAGAGCACTGATAAACAAACCAGATGAGCAAGGATGGCCACCGCTTTTTCATGCTATCGATACCTATTATCGATCTCCAGGAAAAGAAGAACTGAATAAAATCAGAGCACTTCTAGATATGGGAGCTGACGTCAACCTAAGAAGCAACAATGATTTTAAAATGGATGCATTCAATTATTCATATTTACGAGATTTCATGTATCCAGTTATGGACTTATTGCTCGACTATGGCGCAAATATAGACTCAATTAGCGGAAGAAGTAGAATTACCGCTCTTTCAAAGGCCATTTCCAAAAGAGATATTGTAGCCACAAAATACTTCATATCGCGAGGAGCCAATGTCAACGCAAACGATGGTGGCCACACCATACTTAATCAGTCAGTATTCAATGGCGACATTGATATAATAAATATTCTATTAGAGTCAGGCGCGGATCCTAATTTATCTGGCAATGGAATTAAGCCTATAGACATCGCAGTAGGAGAAAAGAGAAAAGACATAATAGGAGCGTTAGTTGAAAACGGAGCCAAAGTCAGCATATTGCCAGCAGTACTGTCAGCATCAGAGGATGATAGCAATATTGAGATCATTGGTATCTTAATTGACTCAGGTGCAGATATAGATGAGAAAGGTGACAACGGTAATACAGCACTACATAGAGCTCTCTATAGGAGAAATCATGAGCTTGTTTCCTTTTTAATTCGAAGTGGAGCGTCCGTAAACATTAAAAATGACGCAGGGATAACACCCAAACAGATTATGAAAAAAGAGAGTTTTGAAAAAAACCATGATGAATAGAGAAGATGCTGTTAATAGGGCGGAAGCCAATTTAAAGAACGCTGAAGCAAACTATCAATTCTGGTTATCAATGATGACTGTCGACGAGGTTGCATCTAACGACACTTTAGGAGTTGCAATTGAAGTGGCAAGCAACCCGTTAAATGGGTATGCAATGATTATGGGCTCGTTAAAAGGCATAGTCACTACACACACTTTCGATGGCGTCACTGACTTGCACTCACGGCTTGACCAAGAAATAGAGCTTGCTCGAAAGAAGGTTGATCACGCAAAGTATGTGCTTGAGCATATACCATCCCAAGAGGAAATTGATGAGTATATAAGAACAAATCTTTTGGAAGAGCAGTGGATAACCAACGACGATACTCGAATTACGATTGAGAAAAACATTGATAACTTGCTCACCATTATTGATAAAATCTCTCTCGCATCAGAGCTCACAATTAGAGAGATATATAACAACCCAGACATTAACCCAACAGACGAAGAGTGGTTTTCTTCAGCAGCATCTCGAGAAATAAACGATGTTTCTGATTACCTTCGACGCGAAGTAAGAGTAAAGCTTACAGAAGCTCTTAGAACGCTTCTATCCGATTGGAAGAAGTATGGCGGAAATCCGGTTTATGACCCTTCTGCCGATCCTAACTTACTAGCAAAATCGCTAAAAGATTTCAGTATATTAATAGCTACCGCGTTTACTGATTTCTCTGAGAGGTATGCTATTTTTGAGACTCGCGACCTAGGGATGAGTAACGAGCAGATTTGGATGCTGGTTGCACAATGGGATAGATTAGGTATTGACGAAGACATTCAGGCTTTTCTATTAGATTGGGCTGGGATACTAGATATGGGAAGTGGTGGCCCCTTGGATGAGGCTCCTGATCAATCTTCCGGAACAGACAGTGGTGCCATTATTGGTGGCGAAAGCGATGACGCCATCTCATCTAAAGAAGGAACTAATTACATATCTTCTAATGGAGGAAACGATACAGTCACTGGTTCAAATAGTGGTGATTATCTATCTGGAGGAAGAGGTAGTGATATTATCTTTGGCAATAATGGCAATGATTGCATATTAGGCGGAGAAGGTATTGATCATCTATATGGTGGCAATGGGGATGATACCATTGTCGGTGGAAACGAGGATGACACAATTGAGGGCGGAGCTGATAGCGATGTCCTTCATGGGCAGTCAGGAGCTGATATATTGGAGGGTGGCAGCGGCAGAGACTTCCTATATGGTGGCAGCGGCAAAGATACCCTTAATGGAGGCATTGGTAATGATTACATCGAAGGCGGAGCAGACAACGACACATACGTCTACACCAAGGGCGACGGTGCAGACTATATTGTCGATACAGAAGGTCTAAATAAGATCATTCTAAAAAATAGCGAGTCTGACTCTGGCAAAACTATCTCAGAGATTACGAGAGTTTCTCCTGATAGCAATATTTTTGAAGACGAAGATAGTAACCGTTACGTTCTTACCGATTCAAACCAACTCATCATCACATTAAAAGACGACAGTTCTGGCGGCTCTATCACGCTCGGCTATTTCGACCCAAATGACCCTAATTTAAATTTTGGTATCTCTATTAAAGAGCCGGAAGATAACGCGCCTCCTTCCGCCCCGGGAGCGTATAACGTCAATACTGGCGAAATCCTCCGACCCGGAACCACTTCCACCATCATCAAAACCAGATGGGAAGCGCGTGACGGCTTGGCATATCAGGATGAGATCAATAAATCCGGCCTGATATTTAAAGCGGAAGACGCGACCAAGCTGTGGGACTACGCCAATGGCAAAGACCATAATGGCGCCTCGCTGACGGAGTGGAAAAAAGGACAGGCGGACAGTGGCTATGTGTTCTTCTTTGAAGGCACTGATCATAAAGACCAGTTTTATGGCGGCCATCAGTCAGGCGATTCCTTTTATGGACGCGCTGGCGACGACTTTATGGATGGCGCGGCGGGCTCAGACCTGTTAGTCGGCGGTAGCGGCAGTGATCGCATTCTTGGCGGCACGGGCAATGACTGGATTTGGGGCAACGACAGCCAACGCCTGTATGACGACACTGGCGCGCCAACCCCCAACTACGCCAAAGAGTCCGCATCTTCCGAGGATTACCTCGATGGCGGCGATGGCGATGACTGGATTTCCGGGGATGAAGGCAACGACACCCTTTTGGGCGGTAAAGGCAATGACTACCTTAGCGGCGGCGCAGGCGCGGACATAATATTTGGGGGCGAAAACGACGACCACATTCACGGCGACAGCCGCAATGAGTACCGGTCCAACGCCTCGTCAGGCAGCGCTCAAATCAGCAATGACGACTTGCTCACGGAAGTGGAGGAAGGCGTCTCCTATGACGACGTTCTCTCCGGCGGCAAAGGCGCGGACAGGATTTGGGGCGAAGCCGGTTCCGACGTTATTGACGGAGGCGAAGGCGACGATATCCTCTGGGGCGACCGCAGCCAGGTGACGGGCCTGCCTGACCTGGACCCTCTACTGCATGGCAACGACACCATCTCTGGCGGTGCAGGCAGTGATCAGATTTACGGTCATGGCGGCGATGACGTCATCGATGGCGGAGCTGATAAAGACTACATCTGGGGCGATCACGATAAGCTGGCCGGCGAGTTTCATGGAAACGACCATATTGACGCTGGCGACGGCGAAGGTCAGATCATCATCGGCGGAGGCGGCAGCGACGTCATCCTGAGCGGCAGCGGCCGGGATATGATCTGGGCGGACAGCACCTATGACGCCACCAGCATCACCTCAAATGGCAATACCTTCGTCGTGCCTACGACGCCACAAGGACTGGACGAGGCTTTCCATGGCGATGACGAGGTGCACGCAGGCGGAGGCGATGACCAAATCCTCGCTGGCGCAGGAAATGACAGAATATACGGCGACGCTGGCGAAGATGTGATCTACGGCATTGCAGGCAATAACTACCTGGATGGCGGCGATGACAAGGACTTCATCTACGGCGGAGTCGATATTGACCATATCGTTGGCGGCGCTGGCGCCGACACGCTGTATGGGAACAAAGGCGACGACTGGCTGCAAGGCGGCTTGGGCGGCGACTTCCTGTATGGCGACGAAGGTAACGACACCCTGGACGGCGGCGGCGAAGGCGACGTGCTGGCGGGGGGAGAAGGCGACGATACTTACATCGTCAAAAGGGGTTATGGCGTCACGCATATCAAAGATGAAGAAGGAATTTCCACCATTAAATTTGCGGACACATACGCCTCATCGACAATCAACGTCATTCAAGGCGAAGACAAAGTCACCATTCGATATGGCGCGGAAGGCGACGCTGTCGTCATGTCAATTCAGACCTTCAAGAACGCTAAACTGGTATTGGCGGATACCAGGGGTCCCGCTACACCTGAATATGACGCGGCAGGCTCCGAAGGCCCTGTTTCCGGTAGTCTCAACAATGATGTGATCGACTTTTCTGACAAAGAGAGCGACTCCAGCATCTATGCCGGTGAAGGTAACGATATCCTTTATGGCGGAACGGGCGACGACAAGTTATACGGCGAAGGCGGCGATGATACTTTAGATGGCGGGCTCGGCAATGATCGCCTCAACGGAGGTCTTGGCGCCGATACGTATAACGTCAAAATTGTCGGTGGATTTAATGACATCATAGATGAAACCGGCTCTGACAAAAACCACTTGAACATTACCGGCGTTGACAGCCTTGACGATCTGGTTGTCACCAATGACAGGGAGTGGGGACTGGTTATCACCACTCGTCAGATTAATGCTCGTTCATTATGGTTGGGCAACCTCCCCGAGCACTACCATCTAGAGGGTATAACAACATACGACATCACCCTGCCAGACTTTGGACTTAATCTGGATAGTGACGCCATTCTTGATAAGTTAATGGAAGGCAATAGTTTCTCTCAGATTATCAGAGGGAATGAAAGCGCCAATGTCATTACGGCGGAAGGCGGCGACGATAATGTTCACAGCTATGGCGGCAATGATTATCTGTATGGCGGCTCTGGTCAGGATTATCTCAACGGCGGCGATGACGATGACGTCATCTACGGCGGCAGGGATAACGACGAGCTACAAGGTGGCAATGGCGATGATGTTTATGTTTATCAAAGTGGCGATTGCGTCGACACAATCATCCTCAATAAGTCAGGGCTTGGCGACAAAGACATCCTGGTGATTCAAGGCTTATCGAAGCACGAGCTATGGTTCTCCCAATCATCAGCGGATCTGACCATCTCCAAAGCTGGCGATCCCAAGTCACAAATCCGTATACCGAACTGGTTCAATGCGAACTATCAGGCATTAAGCGCCATTCGACTGGAAGACAGCTGGCTGAGCAGTGACGATGTGGCCCACTTGGCGGACGCTATGACGCGCAAAGAGGGAGAGACCATGGAGGCGTTCCGTGCCCGAGTGAGCCAGGAAATCGATCTAACCTGGAAACCTCTTACGCGCACCGACAACCATGGCCCGACTATCGGTCGCCCTGTAGAAACCATTGTCGTTAATGAAGATTCACGCTGGACCTATTCTTTACCGACAGGGACCTTTGTGGATGCGGATGGGGACATTCTGACCTACCAGGTAAAAATGGAAAGTGGCGAAGAGCTGCCCTCATGGTTTGGCTTTCATGAAAGTGGTACTCTCTACGGGCTCGCCACCAATGACGAGGTGGGAGAGCACGCTCTCATCGTCACCGCCACGGATGGCATAGCTTCAACCTCCATGCGCGTCACCTTAACTGTGCAAAACGTCAATGACGCTCCTGTCGTCAGACAGCCGATTAAGGATCTGCAAACACAGACGAATAGCGATTTCACCTACACCCTGCCAGATAATACCTTCAAGGATGACGATGCAGGCGACACGCTGGAGTACAGCGCCACCTTACCCGACGGCGCTCCCCTACCCGACTGGCTGTATTTTGACCCCGACACTCGAACCTTCAGCGGCGTCAACGACACCGCCGGCGTACTGGAGGTCAAAGTTACTGTCAAGGACAGCGCGGGCATTGAAGCATCAGATAACTTCAAGCTGACCACCTACCCCGAACCCACTGAGCCCACTGGCGATCCAAGCCATGAGTTTAGTTTTACCGACAACAATCTATACGCCACTATCGGCCAAGCGGATATTGTCGGCGACTGGACACTGGAAGCGCGGGTGAAGCGCTCCGCCGACTCCGATGGGACGTCCATCTTACTGAACTCAAGCAAGCACTCCATTCGCCTGGGACAATCCGGTGATGGGAAAGTGGGCATTGGCGTGTATGGCCGCAGCTATCAGGCATTTGACTATACGCTTCCGGTTGATAAGTGGGTGAACTTGACGCTGGTGAAGCGGAGTGGTCGAACCCACTTATACGTGAATGGCGAATTAGAAAACACTCTATATAGCTCGATCAGTCTGCCGCTTAGCACATTAAGCAAGAACAGTGCTCTAGCTGACTTGGATGACAGCCTGTGCGACCTGAGAGTGTGGAACTACGCCAAAGACGCTGACGCCGTCGCGGCGGCCTGGTATACGCCATTGACCGGCGAAGAAACCGGTCTCCATCTCTGGTACGACTTCAGCGAGGGAGAAGGCGCTCTGCTTAATGACCGAAGTGGAAACGGGCGTAATGCCGTACTCGCCTCCACAGATACGACCGGCGTCTGGGGCGAGGTTGTGTCAGGGACGGACTCCAGCGGTTCCGGTGAAAATCATGCTCCCGAAGTCATTGGCTCACAGGAAAACGTCAGTATCGCTGAAGACGCGCCCTGGAGCTTTACTGTTCCTTCCGGCCTTTTCACGGACTCAGATGGCGACACGCTAAGCTATGTCGCCAAGTTGGCCAATGGAGACTCCCTGCCCTCCTGGTTGAACTTCAACGGCGTTAAATTTACGGCGACTCCGCGAAACGCACACGTGGGAACCTACGAGATAGCGCTTACGGCGTCTGATGGGCAAGCCTCAGCCTCCACCGTATTCAACTTAACGGTTGAAAACGTCAATGACGCGCCGGTGGTCAGTATGGAGCTACTTAACATGCTGGCGAAAACCGGTGAGACGTTAAACTTCACCGCTCCGGCTGAAACCTTCAGCGACCCGGATGTGGGCGACGCGCTGACTTACGCCGCCACCCTGGCGGACGGCAGCCCATTGCCTGACTGGCTGAGCTTTGATGCGGAGACATTGACCTTTAGCGGTATTGTCGGGGGCGAAGGCGTCTATGAACTCATGCTGACGGCCACTGACCGCGCTGGCGCACGAGCCTCTGAAAGCTTTACGTTGAATGTGTCGCCAGGGGAAGCCCCCTCCCCTGGCTCCTCCAGCCATGAGTTCAGTCTCCCTGACAACAACCGATACGCCACTATTGGCGAAGCGGATCTGGCGGGGGACTGGACGCTGGAGGCGCGAGTCAAACGCTCGGCGGACGTCGATGGCGCGTCAATTCTGCTGAACTCCTCCAGGCACTCCATCAGGATGAGTCAGTCCAATAGTGGAAAGCTAGGCCTCGGTGAATACGGACGCTCCTACCAAGAGCTTAATTACTCCGCTCCATTAGATAAGTGGGTTAGCCTGACGTTAGTAAGAGAAGGCAAAACCACACACCTATATGAAAACGGTGAATTAAAGGCGACCCTCAACTCCAGCATTGACCTGCCTTTGGGCACGCTGAGCAAGAATAGCGAGATTGCCGATCTGGAAGGAAGCCTCAGTGATTTACGCGTGTGGAGCTTCGCTAAGAATGCCGACTCAGTTGCCGAGACATGGAACGCAACTTTAACTGGTAACGAAAGCGGCCTGCACCTCTGGTACGACTTCCGAGAAGGCGAAGGAACCACGGTGCATGACCAAAGCGGCCACGGCCGCGATGCGGTCCTGGCTTCCGGCAATACTACAGGCGTGTGGGGAGACGTGATTCCCGGCACAGGCGGGGCTACCATGGCGGCGCTCACCATGTCGGATTGGCCGGAACCCGTTCTGGCGGATGATTCAGGCATGGCGCATAAGGTAGAAGCGCTGGTCAGCGCCATGGCGGCGTTTGATGCGCCATCGGGTGGTGAAATTCTGCTTCCACATGATCCGCACAATCAGCCGAGCATGACCATAGCGGCGGCCTGGTAAGCCTTGTCGTCCGTTATCTAACTCAATCTCAGGCCGTCTCCTAGACGGCCTTTTTTATGCCCAAAGTGAAAGCAATTAACGCCAAGGCTAAATTTTTAATTTCGCGGGATAAAAAAGACTTAAGGAAGATGTGTTGGCTCTCACAATCTGGATACAGCCTCAAATCACCTGAGTATTCGAACGGGAAAAACGTCGGGGCATTTGAGGCACTATGTGTCAGCCAGAGAACCAGCCGTATGGCCTCATATCAGTGAAGGTTCTAACTTCTATTTTTTTCTTGAGGACTTCCCCTACCGTATCTATCAATTGCTCTTCGGATACCTCTAACTGTGCCTTATAAGTATAGCGGCCCTTTTTATCCCACTCGACAAGTATAGTACCATATTTATACGCTTCATTTTTTAGAGCATTTTCAAGACCAAAAACTCTGAGTGTATCAGGATTGTTTTTGTCACCGACTATCACAGTAAAAAACAACTCATTAGGGGCCTCAGGAACTGGAAAACTAATTATAATATAATCCAACCCATCAATTATCTTATTTGACAGACTCAATCCCTCGGGTCTCATTTGCTCGTCTTTAGGTAACTCTGCACCCACATTATTCCAGAAATTCCTTAAAGCACCCTCAGCCCTGTCATCAGTAAAAGTTCGGAGAAACATCTCTGGTTGAGAAAGAGCTACAAGAGGTAACATTAATTTTCCAAACTTGAAATGATGAGTTCTTGGCTCTTTTCGTGGAGGAGCTTCATTTATATTCAAACCACTTGGATTCCCTTCAACAAAGATATTGCCACTATCGTCTACCGAACCTTCAACCATTTCTCCCATCTTACGCTTTTCCTCGATTTCTGCATGAATGATCCCAGGAGAAGATAGAAATAAAAAAACGACTAAAAATGATTTCTTCATATTGCTTACCAAAAAGTATCTAATACTTTTCTTTTATGGGCTTTACATGCACAGCCATACTTAATATTTCAAGAATGAGCTCTGTGGAAGTCCAATTTTTTACCGCCAGGGCACACTATGTCAAGAATGTGCTGTTCCCAACGAATAATGCGGCCATCAGCTTCCAAGAAACTTACGACTGGAAATATATAGCCGAAATTTATTTTCATTAATTACAGTTAATGACCCGTCGATTAATTATTTTATATAACTCAAAACATACTTTTCAGCGTCCAATACCTGAGCAGAAAAACATTATCGCATATACCCTTAACTTATTCTTACCTCACAATCCCACTAAAATCTACTTATTTGATCTTCACCCAGTAGCTCCCACAGCCTACTTGTAATCCTAGGATCTTTACTACGAAATATAGCATGGTGCTCATCCGCTCCGCCACCGTATACTTGAGAATAAGACCAATCGCACCAATCATCGATATATTTAGTAACTTCAAATATATACGAGCCAGCCATATAAGCCTCAAGTTTACTTAAATCAGCATTAGCGGAGAAGGTTGCTTCTGCGATAGAATGATCCTCACTTGCTTCCGACCATATATCTAAGTAGGCCTTCTCATTACTTACTTGATAAATCAGATTGTTGTACTGAAACCCTACTCCCCCGGTTGTAAATTCCTTTACTAAAGTTAGCTTATCAAGGTGATTTTTATACCAAGGATCTTCCTCATCGGCCTCTATTTCGCTATTCCATATCCGATATAGTTCTTGATTTGTGAGGTCTATACGACACAGCAGAAAAGGCGGGTCTTCACCATTCGCTTTCGCTACTTCATACGCAAAGTAGCCCTCTACATCATAATCGTAAAACGTGGCAGTTCGTAGTGAGTCAATAGGATCGCCTTCATAAACGCTAATCTCAATATCTTTACCATATGCTTTCACTAAAACTTTTTCGATCAAATCAGGATAAGAAGTAACCAGACATCCGAAATCAGATTGATAGGTAGTAAAATAGGAGAACACAGCCCAATCAAAGTGTTTAAGCAAAGAGGCAACCTGGAGATTAAAGTTATCGCCTTTACAATCCTTTATGAAAGGGCCTGAATAAACCACTTCGGATAAATTTCCTTCATATCTTCCTGCAACCACCCAAGGTCTAGATCGCCAATTAGGCCAATATAAAATATCATCTTTGATCTGTTTTAAGCTTTCGACCAGTTTTACTCCGTTAGGCCGTAGAATATAAGAGCTCTTAGATTCATCAATCAATCGCTTAATCAATGAGCTAAACTTCGCTGGCTGATTTTCTATTTCAAAAACTGAGATCAACCCTTTCACTACATTCTCCTATTCCTATATCCAAAATTTCCATATGCTCAACGCCAAGTCGGGTGAAGACGTTATCTTATCTTGATTTTAATTCCTAATTAAATTGATCAGAAAAATAGAAAAATATAATAAGTAATTATTCGTAATATCGACTACCAGACACCAAACCCAAGTAGTGATTGGAGAAATAAAAAATCCTTATCGGACCGACCACCCCGATGGCCTATATATTTCCAGCGGTGTAAACACTTGGATTCAACCAATAATTGCAGCAACAGGCTAACTGCATCCCTCTTACGAGAGCGCCAAAGCGCACTGGATGGCGCTCATCCGAACCTAATCATACTCCTCCACCAACTCAGTCACACATAGCGCTTCAAAATCAATCTGACTGACTATGCGCCGGAGTTTCTCAATAGGTTCTTCCTCTTCCTGATGCCAGCAAATAGTCAGGGTCTTTTTTTCACGCTTGTACGCACCGCCTTCCTGGCATTTGTAGCTTGATACGCCGACTACCGCACGCCAGTATTCACCGGGAGGCAAATCGCTGGTATCCCGTGGAAGTTCGGCTATTTCCTTTTCAAGCTCGTCCAGCCCCCAATAGAACATACCAGGGCTTTCTCTTACATCACGCGCTCTTTTCAAGCGCATTTTCCTGATCATAAATGGAGAGCCTTCAAGGATGTACATGAAAGCGTCAGTTCCCTCTATTTGGGATAGAGAAACGTCAAATCCGTTTTTATCTGTAAATTTCCGCACATCATACCTCTTGGTCGCGTTTTAAATTCAGATAGGAAGTTAATCTGTTTAGGTTGAAGCCTGCATATTACGGTTCACTCGAGCACGGCGTTCTTAAACTTGCGACCATGATGTCCGTTTTCAGCGCGTCGTCAACCCCGCCGCCGCTCCACAAACGAGCAAAGCGACTCCGGATGATTTATTCAACACGGATTGCGCCTGTGCGCCAGCCAGCCATCGCCGGACACGGTTGGCCGCCATGGCGTATCCCGCCAGGATGAGGAAGACGATAACAAGGAACAGCGGCCCCAGCGTCATGAGTTGCGGGCCGACAGGCGCGCTGGCGTCGAGGAACTGTGGAAAAAATGCGATGAAAAACCCGATGATTTTAGGGTTAAGCAGGGTGACGCCCAAGCCTTGTTTGAAAGGATTTTGTTTGGCGACTTCAGTCGCGCCGGATAGATCTTCCGCTGAAGGCTGGCTGCAAAGCTGACGTACTCCCAGATACGCGAGATAAGCCACCCCAAACCATTTCAACAAATTGAACGCCCATGCAGAAGTCTGTACCAACGCTCCCAAACCTGAGACAGTCAGGCACAGCAGTATCGCGTCAGCGACCACCACGCCCAGACTGGTGTATATCCCCTGCCCCAGACCACTGCGCAGCGTATTGGCGATGACCAATAGCATGGAAGGGCCTGGGGCGAGTGTGATCAGCGCCGTCGCGACAATAAAACTCAATAACATTTGGGCTCTCCTTTATCCCCTTTATTATTCGGCGCCTTTAGTTGGCAGTTGCTGGCGTCAACGCAACAGCCCCAGATTGCCGGTGAATTTGTTGACAGTCTTTTTCGGTCCGCAAAGAGCGATCCCCAGATATTCAAGTTCATCCACAGGCGTCGATTGGAGTTTTTCCGCGTAGGCTTCATAGCTCTTAGTGGTCATGGTGGCGCTGGTGAGGTCAATGACGGTTAATTGCGGCTCGTGCTCTTTTAATTCCCCCCGCAGGTTTCGCAAGCGAGCGCCGTCAGCGCGCAGAATGGGAATCGGCGTGGTGGTGATGCCCGCGCGAAGGTGGCCACTGTTATCTGGCAAAGAATCGCCAATGAGGCCGGGAAAGGCTTTGCCCAGTGATAGCGCCAATACAGCGGCGGTATTGGCGATGGGTCCGGTCGGCAGGTTGGCGTCTATGACTATGACGCACTTCAGGTCGGCGGTTTCAGTATCCGTCATCCGTTGTTTCCTCAGAGAGTATGGTTAATCGCTGAAGAAAACTATATGCCCGCGCGATAGCGATGATAATATAGGCTAATTGCATTTAACTGATCGATATTATCGAACAATGATTGATGAACTGCGCGCCCTGGCGGTTTTCGCCAAAACCGTGGAAGCGGGCTCTTTTCGCGCTGCGGCAAGCGCGCTGAGCCTATCGCCCTCAGTGGTGAGCCACCATATTTCAGGGTTGGAGACCCGACTTGGCGTCGCCCTGCTCTATCGTTCTACGCGCCGTCTGTCGCTCACCAGTGAAGGCGAACGTTTGTTCGATCACGCCAAAACCATGCTTGCGGCGGCGGAAGCAGGGCTTAACGCCATCATCGAGCAGGCGGCGGAGCCTACTGGAAAGTTGACCATCACCGCCCCCGCCGTATTGGCGCGCGGTCCTTTCACCGCAGATGTCGCCGCCTTCGCCCTGGCCTTTCCCAAGATCTCTCTGTTCATCAACTACAGCGATATCCGTCAGGACCTGATCAGGGACGGCATTGATCTGGCCATTCGCATTGGTGAAATGGCGGACAGCTCTCTGAAGTCCAAAAAACTGTTCGATTTAACCCGTCGACTGGTGGCGGCGCCTGGTTATTTAAAAAACCGGCCAACGCCCAATCACCCGGCGGACCTGCTGCAATGGGAATGGATCGGACTAAAAATGCGGCCGAATTATAAGCTGCTGCACAGCGCCAGCGGCGAGCGCCAACGTATCGACTTTACGCCCCGCATCACCGTGGACAGCATCGACGCGGTATGCCAGCTGGCGGCGGCGGGACTGGGGCTGGCGACTCCACCGGCCTTCCTGGTGGAGGATGATCTGCGCAACGGTCGTCTGTGCGAACCGCTGCCTGCATGGCGAGTGGACACGTTGGGCGTCTATGCGGTCTGGCCGCCTAACGCCGCCAGAGAAAGCCTGACCTACCGTTTCATTCAATTTCTGCAGTCTCGTCGTGAACGGGGTTCACACGATCTCTAGACAAAAGTCTATTTCCGCCAATTACTTATTGCCGCTTTCAGTCACCTGTCTAATATCGGGACAAGGCCCCTGCTTTCCCTGTTCACTGGCCTGCGTTGCGCCCTCGGTGCTTTATTTATCTCATTGATTGTCAGTTTTAAGGAAACCCTCATGAGGAACGTGTTTTTACTGCTCATTTGCCTGTTTATGTCTCATTCGTCTTTCGCCGCCAACTATGCGGAGGACACCTTCCAAGCCATCAACGAACGCTTGAGTTACATGAAGGACGTCGCCTTGTTCAAAGCGCAAAAAGGCGCGCCTGTCGAAGATGTGGAACGTGAGCGGGTCGTGCTGGATAAAGCCAAAGAAGAGGCGGCCGGTCATGGGGTTGATCCCACATCGGTGAGCGACTTTTTCAGCGCGCAGATTTCCGCCGCCAAAGCCATACAGTTCAGATATCGCGCAGACTGGTTATCAGATGCTGACGCGTTGAAGCAGTCCGCTCGTGATTTGCAGGCCGAAGTACGCCCGGCGCTGTTGAAACTGGGTGACGCGATCATTATCGCTATCGCCGATAAACTGAAAAACGAAGGTCCCTTCACTGACGCTGAACGGGACCTGTTCAATGACACGCTGACCATCGAAAACCTGTCTCAGCGCGACAAAGACATGATCTTCCAGGCGCTCAAACAGATTCGTCTGCAGCAATAAACCTTCGACCAGACGCCCCCATGCCATGCGACAACGGGGGCGTCATATCAGGCGGACTTCCCTTATTTTTGTCCTTTAGTGATCTTGAACCAGTTCAGGTTCCAGCCGCCAGCGGGCGCATAAATGCCAAAGCGCTGCTTACCGGCTTCGAGGGTGACCTGATGCTTGATGGTTTTCCAGGTTTGCCAGCCGCCTGTGTTCGGCACATCCACGCTGCCATACACGATATCTCCACCTGCTTTCTCAAACTGCATCACGCCGCCGCCATACAGGCTCGCCACACGATACTCCACGGTATAAACGCCGCTTTCCGGAATATCGACCTCCGGGTAGGACATCCAGTCATTGGCGTCGATGTACCCGACGTTTTTACCGCCGCCTGCGTCACTGGTGTTTTCCAGCTCCACGCCGCTCATCACCAGGTACTCTTCCGCCTGCACGGTAATGGCGTTCGGCGCCGGTCCGCCTTTCTGGGTGACGTCAAACCAGTTCAGATTGAAACCGCCTGACACTGCCGCCAAGCCGATGCGTTGCTCTCCTGCGCTCAACTGAATGTCGTGTGAAATCGTTTTCCAGTTTTGCCAGCCGCCCGTGGATGGAATCTCTACAGAACCATACACAGGCGAACCACCGGCTTTCTCTGCCTGTATTATGCCGCCGCCGTTCAGACTCGCCACCCGATAGGAAAGAGTGTAGACCCCGTTGCTGGGCACGTTAATCTTATAAGTCATCCAGTCACCGGAGTCGATGTAGCCAAGATTCTGACCGCCGCCGGCGTCAGAGGTATTCTCTTTCTCGACGCCTTCCATTTCACAGTAGTTTTCCGCCTGCACCTTGCCGGGCGCGGAGACTGATCCGCAGTCCGGACCAGGACCGGGGTCATCGCCGCCAGGAATGGGGTCGGAGCTTTGGATAATGGATTTCACCAGTTTACCGGAAGGCGTCAGGTTTCCATCATTCCAACCACCGGTTCCACTAGCCCCAGGCCAGAACGTTGAGGCGCCTTCGGCTTTATCATTCAGCGCCCAGTTGGCGTGGCTGATGCCGTGGTTGCGCATGAAGTCGACCCAGGCCCAGGTTTCACTTTCATTAACCGCGCCATCGCCGCTGGCGTCTACGGTTCCCCACTCCGTCACGAAAAGTGCGATGCCGTTGTTCATGGCGTTTTGCGCTTTGTCGCGCAGCCACTGCTTATGCGTGCCGGCGTAAAAATGCAGCGTATAGGCGATATTGTTCTTGCGGATAGGGTCCCAGGAGGCTTCCTCCACTTCCTGCGACCATTGGCGAGTCCCGACAATGATCAGGTTATCTGGATCAACTTGGCGGATAGCGTCAATCACCGCCTCGGCGTAGGGCTTGATAACGCCGCTCCAGGACACATCCAGCGGCTCGTTATAGACTTCGTAAATAACATTGTTTTTATCGCCGTAGCGGCGCGCCATGTCCTGGAAAAACTCGATGGCTTCGTTCTTGTACTGATGAGCATGGTGGGAGTGCCAGTCGATGATGACGTACATATCATTGGCGATGGCGGCGTCCACCACGGAGATGACTTTATTACGGTTGCCTTCCCGGTCCTGTAAATATCCGCCGCCTTCATCCACCCCCATGGCGGCCCGCACAATGCTGGACTTCCAGTCGTTTTTGATGGCCCCTACCGCGCCGGAATTATAAAAGCGCTCCCCTCCCCAGCCGTTGTTGCTCCAAAACAGGCTGTTGCCTCCCAGACTGACTTGCTGACCGCCACTGACGACTTTATTGCCCTGCACCGATAACGGCGGCACAGCGTGGGCCAAGGTCGCGCAGCCAAACAATAAACCAAATATGAAAACGTTTTCATATCGGCGCCAATTTTTCCCATGACGTTTTTTCAATGCGCCC
Source organism: Hahella chejuensis KCTC 2396 (assembly GCF_000012985.1). Lineage (NCBI taxonomy): Bacteria > Pseudomonadati > Pseudomonadota > Gammaproteobacteria > Oceanospirillales > Hahellaceae > Hahella > Hahella chejuensis. The sequence continues at coordinate 4,059,909 of NC_007645.1, forward strand.
TCCAATAGTCTGGAAAGCCTTCTTTCTGATCTCTTGCTCATAGTGTTTTCCTGGATTCTTGTTGCTGTGGGCCAGAGCCGGCATGCAGGACCCGCCTCCGATCTCCCTGACGCCTTCCCGAAACACATCCTTTTTCTGAAGACGCTGAGGGATTTTTAAGCGAATGCGACGACGGGGTCAATCCCCCAATTTGCTTATCGTTTTCATCCGAATGGCGGGCGACGCCATATTCAGGCATACAGCAGGCAAATAAGACTTTGTTTCAGGCGTACTTGCCGCAGCTCAGATATACGCCAGACGAAGGGTGAAAAACGAACGCCGGCGTCAGGGCGTTCGTGAGGGGAGAGAAGAGAGTGGTAAATCAGGCGTTGAGGCTTTTAAACAGTCGACGCGCTTCGGTGTAGGCGGAACCCTGGCCGTCCACCAGCACCTTGTCCGAGCGCAGCAGGGTCAAAACCTGCTCCGGTATATTGTCCTGCCCTATTTCCGCAATCAGGTTATCGATTGCTTTTCTGAATCCGTCGCGCACTTGCGCCGCCTTTTCCGGCGAGGCGTCCGTCCAGTGTATTCCCTTATCGTTATACATCGCCATTGATCCTAACAGACCGATGATTTTTTCCTGTTCTTCAATATTCATCAAACAAATCCTGGTGTCGTACTATTTAAAAAAAAACCTGAACTACGATAAGCGTCCGTCGCCGGAAATCTCCGTAACAATTCTCGGAAGAACGGCATTGCAGAGGAGATAAACGGACGGCTTTCATTCGTGGTCGGGCACAATATGCACTATGCTCTCTTCCTGCAAGACACCCAACACAGTTTCCGCTAAAAAACGGGCCCTCAGTTTGGTGATTTCTTTCAAAAGCGGCTCTTGCAGCGCCTGATCGATTCCCTTCACTTCCGTCGCGGCGGTTTTGACGTAAACCTCCGCCAGACTTTTCAACGCGGCAAGATGTGGTTTGATACGTGGATCGGTGAGGCTCAATTCCAGACCGTGAGCCTCATTGATCTCATGGAAGAAATAGCGCAGGACGTCTTCCGGAGAAATATTGTCCTTGCGAAAGCTGATTACTACCCCCATCGATACATCTCCTTACGGGTTTCGCCGTTGCTCGCCTCCATTCTATGCAGATTCGCAAGCAGCTGGGAACCATGCTGACCGGTTGCGTCCTCGTCTTTTGGTCTAATCCGCCTGCGTCTGGTCCTGATTTGACGCCAGCAGTTGATTTAGAACTGCGCCTAAGCGTACGCCCGCCTGATAGAGGCGCATTTCAGCAACAGGGTATTCCCGCGCCAGATCTTTTTTACTCCATTCAGAGCCTTGCGGCGGCAGCGATTCATAGACTTTTCGGGTGATTGCGAGCGACTCATTCGCCCAGGCTTCCGCTTCCTGCAAGGATAATGCAGTGACCGTCTCTCCGCGGTGCTTACCACGCACTTTTTTGCCCGCCTTGCGCCAGTCCCGGGGCAAGCCCGACTCGGGGATATTCACATCCCACAAGCGGTGTAAATTAGTCTCTTCGCCGGCGACTTTATAGACGACCTTGTTGCCGCCACGGTCATCCGCATAGGACACATGCAAGGGCTGGTGAATATCGCCAATAAAGTGTCCGATAAACATCAACGCCTGCGCAGGAGTGGCCTGATAACCTTGGCGCGGCTCGCCCTTCAGCGCCTCCGCATAGGCATTCAGCGCAGTCAGCACGCAACCCTTGCTCTCACAGTTTTCCGCCGTCGACACACGCTTGGCGGCGCGCTCGACATTCACATAGTGATAGGAGCCTGTGTGTTTGAATTCTTTTTCAGACCTGACTTGATCCGGCCACAGGCAGGCTTCCGCGAAAGTGCGTTTACCGGCCTGCTGCAACAGTTTTTGCACCTGATCCCGCGCTACTGGAGACAACTCCTTCCAGGCGACATCGCACACCACACGGTGCCCCAACTCGCCCCATGCCCAGGCGGAGGTGGGCGAAAGCGCCAGCGCCGTCATGACGAGCATCGCCCGCCAGTTAAACCCGCGACCGCCAATCAACCTCAACACGGACAGCATTTGTTCTCTTTTCATGGCTAACTTCGCATTCATAAAACTGTTCATCATCCTGTCATAAACGGCGGATTAAGATGCCGCGATTTCCGCCTGACTGTGCGTCATCTATGAAAGTGGTACATTGGACTTACATCATTCTCGCATCCGCATTGCTGATTGTTGGCGCAGTGCTTCTTCCCTTGCCGATTCCTCTGGGCCTGCCGCTGATTTTTATCGCGTTGACCGTTCTGGCGCGATATTCGCCCAAGTTCAGGGCGCGGCTGCGCAAGCTCTCGCGAAAACACGCCTTTCTGCGCCGTTTTGTACGACGAGGGAGACTTGATCACAAGCCCTGACGCTTCCATAAGTTACCGTAAAACAATACATTAGCCTAGGGTCTGTTGTTGTTTCCATATACTCGGCAAGCCAAGAATACGCTCGGCGCCGGTTGCGTATAAATTTCACTGCTGACACTATCTGGATATGCGTAGCTTTAGAATTACATCCTTCATCCGTTTTATGACATTTGTTCTGCTGGCTTCTCTGTCACCCGTAAGAAGCGCTGTCGCGGACACTCAACTGGAGCGTTGGACGGAGGCCGTCAGGCAGACGCCCTATCGGTACAGTCTCAACTTTTACCGTAATCTGAGCATCATCCGGACCTGGGTATTGCTATCCACTGGATTTTGCGAAAAACCTGACCGCCACATCCTGTTCGACAACCAGGGCGTCTTTAAAGGTTATCTCAACAACCGGGACGATGAAGCCGCCACCCAGCAAGCCATCAACCAGTTACGGAAAAAGCTGGCGGCCAAACAGAAGGAGCCCTTCTGGGCGGAAGGCTCATTAAGCGACGCCGGTTACCCTTTCGCCCTCGCCTGCGACCAACCCCACGTGGACTTGCAGGAGTCTACGGCGCGCATGATGGGACCAGACAAAGACGTATTGATCTGGGGCTCCTGGGACGGCTTGAAGGTGGGCGACAAGAATGCGCCTGTGCCGCTATATAAAGCTTTCATCGACATTTATGAAACCCGCAAAGCCCAGGGACGCTATAGTTTTCCCGACTCCATCATGAAGGAGATCCTTGGTCAGGTGTTGATCGAAAGCGGCGGTTTGAAAAACAGCCGCTCCGTCGCTAACGCCAACGGCATCATGCAATTGCGCACCACCGTTCTGAAGGATTGCGGCATACCCAAGGAGTATTATCTGCATCGCATGGCGCAGATTGACTGCGCGTTGAAGCTGTATCAGCAGAACCATCGCAATTTGGAAGAGCCATTCAATGCTCTGTTCGGCAAGCTGCCGGAGAAAAAACGCAACGCCTTGTATGGCCTATTATTAATTCAGGCCTATCATGGCGGCGTCGGCCGTATTACACGCTTGCTGAACGATGAGGAACTCAACCAGAGCGCCCTGTATTTCAGCAGCCATCACCAAAGCTATAGTGCGGAAGATATCGCCCTGGGCATGGTGTATCACAATATGGGACGCGACCATTTCGGATTGGCTTCACTGTTTTATTTAGTGGACGTCGCCATCGCATCGGACAAACTGTGCGCGCATAAGGCGCTTAAAAACCTTAAATATTGCGCCGGCTGACTTTCTAGGGTAAAAGTCAGCTTTGTCAGCAGCGATTCCTCCTCAGCGGACACCGGGGGCGACGGAAACGCGGGGCCGGAAACGACGCCGCCCCGACTAGCAAGGAGCAAACGAATAAGAACAAGACACCGGGAAACCTCATACCACACAACTAGACGCTATCCTATGCGGTTGATAACTGTCCGAGCGACCAAAGAGCGACGCGGTCTGCCTGCGCTTGTTTTGGCTTGCGCCAGCTCACTCGCCCATGCCGTCGAAGGCCCCATACAGAGCGATATGCTCGCGGCGACCGACATATCCATGACGGACTGGCAATCCGGCGATATCCCGGTGGTGCTCACGCCAGCCCGACTCAAGCAGCCTCGCTCGGAGACCCCCGCTACCGTGACGGTACTGGACGCTGAGTTACTGCATCGGCTTGGCGTACGCAATCTGCACGACGCCTTCAGGTTGGTTCCCGGCATGACCGTCGGTTCCGTATCCTCCAATCTTCCCTCCGTCAGCTACCATGGCACCAACGCCAACGAGCAGCGCCGCCTGCAGGTGCTGGTGGATGGGCGATCCGTTTACAATCCGAATCTGGCGGATGTGGACTGGCTCAATATTCCTGTCGCCCTGGAAGACATCGCGCGCATTGAAATCACCCGCGGTCCCAACGCCGCCGCTTACGGCGCCAACTCGTTCCTGGCTATCGTCAATATCATCACCAAACATCCCTATGACACTCACGGAACTTCCCTCACATACTGGGACGGCGGCAATGGTTACAATCGCTACCACGCCAGTTACGGCGGTGGCGGCGAAAATCTTAACTACCGCATTTCCGTAAACGGCAAACAGGACGATGGCTTTGATCGCCGCGCCAATGACGAGCCTTTTGTGGACAGTTACGACCTGGACGGATTTAACTTTTCCGCCAATATGCAACTGGGGTCCCGAGACACCCTGCAAGTACAAGCAGGCCTACTGAATGGCGATCATCAATATCATCCGGATGCCGGCGACGGCCAGACCAGCATCCCCGAATCCGACGAACGCGACCGTTTCGCCTCCGTGAACTGGCGGCGGGAAGTTAACGCCAATCACTTTTTTCAGGTTCAGGCTTACGCCCATCGACGCATTCGTCGACAGGACTGGACCAACTGCAATCATCCCATTCTGTTCAGTGACAATCTGTCCGCCCTATATGCGGCTAATCAACGCTTCGGCTCCATTCTGATCGGCGCCAACGGCGCAACCCTGTCTGAGATCTACGCCAACATTGTCTCCGGATCGGGCTCAGGGCTTGGCTCTGCGGAAGATGACGCTATCGCCCGCGCGCTGATTGAAGAAATGTCCGCCAGCGATCCCGACGCCACGGTCTGTGGCCGTATTAACCTGGACATCGCCGAAACCCGTCAGGATATCGAACTCCAGGACACTTACACTTTTACCGATGAAGTCAGGCTGGTGTCCGGTTTAAGTTTCCGTAAAGACAGTTTTTATTCGGAGACCTATTTCAACGGCGGCGACGATAACTATTTGCAGCGCGCGTTTTTCAATCTGGAGTACCGCCCTCAGCCGGACCTGGGTTTTAACCTGGGAGGCATGGCTGAGCATGACCAGGCCAATGGCGCCTATTTTTCTCCCCGCGGCGCCATGTTCTATCACCTGACGCCCAATCAGACGCTGCGTCTGGTAATATCCCACGCGGTGCGCACCCCGGACACCTATGAACAGTCCGTCGCCTGGAGCTTTGTCGCCAGAGATCTAGACCCGCCAGTGGACGGAGAGACTGAGGCTCGCAGCTTTCTGATCCGCTCGCCTGGAGAGTTGGATAACGAAAAAATCGTCTCCCGTGAAATCGGCTACTATCTCAACTACCCGGAATGGGGGCTGGAAGCGGATATCAAGGTGTTTCACGATACTATGTGGGACTTGATCAGCGCGCCATTGCAGTATTTTTCCTTCGAGCCGGAAAACAATCTCAAGATCAAGCAAACCGGCTTCGAAGTCGAAACCACCTACTCTCCTTCCTTGCGCGACACCCTCAGAGCGACCTACGCTTATTTGGATCAGGATGAGGAATACACCGGCTCCGTGACGGACTTTTACACCGCCTACACCAGTTTCGACGTCAGTCGTTTGTTCCAGATCGAGTCTCGTATGTCCGCGCGCCACAGTGGCAGTTTCGCCTGGCTGCGACGGATCAACGACCGATTCGATGCGGCGACGGCCTATTATCTGGCGGACACCATTGGCGACTACGTTTACGAGCGCGCCGATCTCATCATCAGCTATCACCGCCGCCTGGGTCGCGGCCAAATGGCGCTGTCCGCCAAACTGGAGCATTACCTGAACGATGACCCGATCATGTACCGCGATAACGTCCTGGACGACCGCACCCATCTGTTTTTGTCCGCGAACCTGAAGTTTTGAGGCGGGGACCAGGGATGGCCGGTATTATCTCATCGTTAGCTCTCTCTCTCGCCGCTTCCTGGCGTTACGCAACCTGGGGCGCTTTGATGCTGGCGCTTTCTCTTTCCGCCGCCGCAAGCGCGCAGGAATCCAGTCTGAAAGTGTATGTGGCGGGACCGGAGAGAACCCCGATCGCGGCCAAATTCCTGGAGGAGTTCAAAGCATTGTCTCCCGCCCCCTGGCGCGCAGAGTTCATCAGTGACGCCAATATCCGTTTTTCCACCTTGGAGAAAAACGCCGTCATTCTGGCGTTGGGCGAACGGGCCTTGCAGCAAAGCCTGGCGGGGGCCAAGGGACAACTGGTGGTCAGTCTGTTCGTCAGCCGCAGTGAGTACCAGAGATTAACCCGGGAGTATCCCGACGCCGCGCCTCACACAGCGATCTTCCTGGATGCGCCGCTGCAGCGGCAGGCGCGGCTGGCGGGATTGATACTGCCCAGCGTCCAGACTGCGGGGGTGCTCAGCGCCCAGCCATTGACTGAACTCCCCGCCACGCCAGTAGCTGGACAGCTTCTCAGCAATTATCCCTTATCCCAATATGAGAGCGCGCAGCGCATGCTCAGCGCCGCACTGGACAATACGGACTATCTGCTGGGCATTCTGGATACAGACGTGTTCAACGGCGCCCAGATCAAGCATATTTTGCTTACCGCGTACCGTCACAACCGCTTTTTAATTGGCCCTTCTCTCGCTTTCGTCAAAGCGGGGGCGCTCGCCACCACCTATTCAACCAGCGCCGACTTCGCCCGTCAGACGACGGAAATAGTCCAGCGCTATCTTACTGACCAAAAGCCAGCTCCGGCGGAGTATCCCCGCTACTTTTCCGTCGCCGTCAACATCCAGGTGGCGCGCTCGCTGAATTTAATCATTCCCGATGCCTACGAGTTGCAGCATCGCCTGGAAATGTCAGAGGCCGAACAATGAAACGCGGTTTTCAAGACTGGAGCGTTTACAAAAAGTCCTTGCTGCTCGGCCTGTTGCCCAGCGGCTTGATGTTTGCGTGTCTGGTATTTTTCTTCACTACGGTAAGACTTAGCGAGGCGCGCACCGACCTGATCGCACGGGGACAACTGATCGCCGACCAGCTCGCCCCGGCAGTGGAATATGACGTCATCTCCGGCAATACCGGCGCGCTGGAGAAGCTGCTTGGCAAAGTCGCGCAGTCGCCATTGGTGCATCACATCACCATTCACGACTCCTTTGGCAACTTGATGGCGGAGATCGACGGCGCAGGCCGCAAGCTGGCCGACGCGGACGAAACGCCGATCATGCTGTCCGCGGACATTCTGCAGTCGCAGATCGAATTGGAGAACGACGCCTTCGCCAGTTTCGCCAGTGAGTTCCAGTTCACGACCGGCCCATCGCGAATCGGCAAAGTAGAAGTCGCCATTACCGAAAGCGTCATCATTGAAGGCCAGCAACGGATTGTCTACAGTTCCTTCACCGTGGCCGCCCTGCTCATGTTCCTCACCTATCTGCTGATCCGGAATATGGCCCGCTCTATCGCCAACCCCATTGAACAACTTACCGCTGGCGTGGAGTTGATCAAAAACGGCGACTACCGCACCCGGGCTCCGGATATCAGGGGGTTGGAGCTAAGCCGGTTGCGGAACAGCATCAATCAGCTCGCAGTGGCGCTGGAAAAGGCCAGCGTAGAGCAGACCGAACATCTGGGAATGATCGAAACCGCTCGAAACGAAGCGGAAAGCGCCAGCAAGGCTAAGAGCGAGTTTCTGGCCATTATGAGCCATGAACTGCGCACCCCTATGAACGGCGTACTGGGCATGTTGCAGTTATTGCAGGAAACCCAGCAGGACGAGGAGCAGAAGGAATACACCCATGTCGCCATGCGCTCCACGGAACACCTGATCGCCATCATCGATGATATTCTGGACTTCTCCAAAATCGAGCGTGGACGCCTTTCCATCGATCCCATTGAATTCAACCTGCGCGCTCTGGTGGAGGAAACGCTTAACGCCTTCCGCCCCCAAGTCGAAGAGAAAGGCCTGTTGTTGCATCAGGAGTATGAAGGCGAGCTGCAGGACGCGCTGGTCACCGCCGACCCTGCCCGCATCCGCCAGGTGCTCGCCAATCTGATCAATAACGCCATCAAGTTTACCGCGGAGGGCTACATCCGCGTGCACGCCAATTGGGAGGAAATCGGCGCCGACAAAGTCTGCTTCACCTGCGAGGTGGAGGACAGCGGCATTGGCATCGCTCCCGAACAGCAGCGACGCATGTTCAGCTCCTTCCAACAGGCGGACCAGTCCAATTCACGGCGCTATGGTGGAACCGGACTGGGTCTGGCGATAGCCAAGCGTCTGCTGGAGCTGATGGAAGGTGAAATTTTCGTTGAAAGCGAGTCAGGCAAAGGTAGTTGCTTTAAATTCGCTCTAACCCTGCACTATCGGCGTTCGCCGAACGGATCAACATGGAACGCCGCAGCGGCGGGACCGATTCCGCAGTTCCAGGGGCGCGTTTTGATCGTGGAGGACAATCAGGTCAACCAGAAAGTCACCTGCGGCATCCTCAATAAGCTGGGTATAGAGACTGAGAACGCTAACAACGGCGAAGAAGCCCTGCAAAAAGTACGCGGAGGCAAGTACGACCTGATCTTCATGGACTGTCAGATGCCGGTCATGGACGGGTATCAGGCCACCGCCAAGATCAGGCAGATGGAAACCCGCGCCGGAGTCAAACCTACCCCCATCGTTGCGTTGACGGCCAACGCTTTGGAAGGCGCCGCCGATGCATGCCGCAAAGCCGGTATGGACGACTACCTGAGCAAGCCCATCAAGAAACAACAGCTAGTGGAATGTCTGCAGACTTGGTTGGGCGATTCCGACGCGGACAACACCACGCCGGAAAACGCCGCCGCTCAGGGTAACGAAGAGCGCTAGGGAACCCGCTGGCGCAGATTCCTTTAGACAGGCTGCCGCATGGTGACGAACTCTTCCGCGCTGGAAGGATGGATGCCGATAGTGGTATCGAATATCGCCTTGGTGGCGCCCGCCCGAATCGCCACCGCCAGTCCCTGAACAATCTCAGCCGCTTCCGGGCCGACCATGTGCGCGCCAAGAACTACATCCGTATCGCCGTCCACGATCAGCTTCATCATGGTCCGTTCCTGATTACCGCTGAGGGTGTTCTTCAGTGCGCGAAAGCTGGAGCGGAAGATCTTGATGTTACTGTGATTCGCCCTCGCCTCTTCTTCAGTTGGGCCAATCGTGGCGACGCTGGGCTGTGAGAATACCGCCGTGGGGATGCGTTCATAATCCACCGCCACCGGATTCTCGCCAAACAGATAGTTAGCGACATACATACCTTCTGACAGCGCCACCGGCGTAAGCTGATAACGATCAATCACATCGCCGACGGCGAATATGCCGGGAACATTGGTCTGGTAATCGCCGTCCACCAGCACCTCGCCTTTGGAGCCCAGCTTGACGCCGCTTTCTTCCAAGCCCAGTCCGGCTGTATTCGGCGTTCTGCCCGTCGCATGAAGCGTTAACCCGACCTGCAGAGTGGCGCCGGACTTGAGCTTCACCAAATAAGGCGCGGCTTCGTCATCGGTCTTGTCGATGGCGACCACATCCTCCTCCAGATGAAGATGAATGCCTTTCTTGACGATCTCATCATGCAGAAAGTCACGAATATCGCCGTCGAATTTCTTCAACAGCCGCGGGCCGCGATAAACCAGGTGAGTCTCCACGCCGAGACCCGCGAGTATGCCCGCGAACTCCACAGCGATATAACCGCCGCCCACCACAATCGCCTTACCAGGCAAGCGCTCCAGATAAAACATGGCGTCGGAATCCAGGCTATGTTCGCAGCCTGGAAACTCCGGCGTAAAAGACTTGCTGCCGGTAGCCACCAGAATATGCCTGGTTTGCAACACGTCACCGTTAACTTCGACCTGGCCGGGTCCTTTAACGGTTCCGCGTCCGTCAATAATTTCCACGCCGGCGTTTTTGAGAAGATTCTCATATACGCCATTTAAACGATTGATTTCATTATCTTTATTCTCTACAAGCCGTCGCCAGTTGAATATCGGCGTCCCCGCCTCCCAGCCGAAGCCTTGGGCGTCATGGAAATCTTCACCATAGTGAGAAGCGTAGACAAACAGCTTTTTCGGCACACACCCCACGTTAACGCAGGTGCCGCCATAGAAACGCTCTTCGATGATGGCGACTTTCGCCCCCAACTGAGCCGCGACGCGAGCCGCCCTTACGCCTCCCGAGCCAGCTCCAATAACAACTAAATCATACATTTAAAGCGCCTTATTAAGCTTTTACGTTAGGTAAACCAATGAACCGGCGGACAGCGCGTTAGTGGCAAGGCTTGAACAACACCGTTTCGGTGACGTTGCCCAAACGCACCTCGCCGACTTTTTCATAGCCCAGCCCGAGATAAAAACGCAGGTAGCGCGCATTACCGGTATCCAGCCCTATGCCGGAGGATAACGGACTCTCCCGACAGATGCCTTCAATCACCTGCATCAGCATACGTCCGTATCCCTTACTCTGGTATTTGGGGTGCACGCCAATAAAAGGCAAGTGATGATGGGTGTCTTTCGGCAGGCAGGCGTGCACCTGCTCGTGATAATCAATGTAACGCTTGGTGGAGGATAAGCCCGCGGTCAGCATCATTCTGATGCGCCAGTTCAGTTGATCGGCGAGACTGAACCTGGCTTCCGGGCTGCCAATAAACGCGACAGCCACCAGCGTATCTTCATCCACCAGCCCTAGCGCATCCTGATCATGCGCAAAGTGCAGCTCCAATCCTTCACGGATAGTGGCGCGGACTCTTTGATCATAACCGGGGCGTGAAGAATCAAATAGATACTGAAAGGTGGGTTCATGACGGTATGCGTGAAACAGAATGGACTTTGCTTCAGACAGCGCGCTTCTGTCCAGGCGCACTAAAGCAGTGTCAGCGACGAGGTCCCCAGTCATTTTATGGTCTCCTGAGAGCTAGAAAGTATCATTATTTTTATATTTGTACTTCCAAGCGCGCTGAACAGGCGTTCTACAGGCTCAGGCCGGTTTTATACCGGCCTGACGCACCGTTACCCGCAGGGGGTCTCTTCAGGCGCTTGCCGACTGTATTACTGCTGTCGTTCCTTTTACTGCTCCAGCATTAAAAACCACTTCCCTAATCGTTTTAACGCATGCCCAAAGAGGAAAGTTCCCGCCCCTGGGCTTCGGGTTATACAACCCGCTGACGCGTCCTTGCGCCAGTCGATAAAAACAGGTCCGTATCTGAATTGCGACGAATTTTCCAGATAGCGTCAGCGGCTGATGAAAACAGCCGCATCCACTGATAATAAAGGGATTAAATGCTTAAGGAAAGCCTGGAGCTGACAACTCCGGGCGCATCGGCTTTGTCCACGGTAATCTGCTCAACCGCGACGCCATAGTTCTTCTCCAGCTCGCCCAACCACAGCATCAACTGGTTGAACGAAACTTTATCCAGCCACACATTAACCTTATCTTCGCCGCGTGGTTCGAAACGCTGTAACTCCAGCCCAAATTTACGCGCGCTGCTGCCAACGGTGGACAACAATGACTGGCCGCCGGAGATCGAACCGCGCCCAGAGCCGCTTTGACGGGAAGACGCGCGCGCGCGGGCTTCGTTCTCTTTCATCCAGGTTAACGACTCATGCGAAGCTTCCGCACTGTTCTTTGAACTCTCGACAAAATCCTGCACCGGCGCCCATACAAACATGTAGACACTGAACGCCGCCACGACCAGCGCCATCCACTTCAGCGCGGTCTGATCGCGCTGCGACAGGCCGTAAAACCAAGTCAAGCCTTTACCCACGGCGGGGATCTTTTTAAGTTGCTGCATGCTTCCCATTGCTTAGCTCCCCTTGATGGTAATCTTGCCGCGGACGCCGCTGGGCTCTTTGATCGCAGAGCCGATGTCCACTTGATAGCCGGACTGCACCAGCGCCTGCTTGTAACGATCCAACTGGTCCAGAGAGGGGGCTTTCACTTCCACCGCGAGCTCGCCGCGCTGGTTGCTGAATTGAAGGTTGTTGAAGCCCATATTCTGCTTGCCGGGCTGCACGGACAATTGATAGCCAGCCTCACCCAATAGTTGTAAAAAGCCTCCGCCGCCAGTGTTGCTGGCGTTACGCAGTTTGCCTTCCATCTGTCGCTTCGGGCTGCTCACGTTCTTTTCATTGGGATACAGAGAGCGGTACAGTTTGACCATTTGTTGCTCGTATTCGTCCGCCTGCTTCTGGTACATAAAGCCTTGGGTCAGATCCAGGCCGACCTGAATCGCAAACCATCCCGCCGCCACCGCCGCCACAGGCCACCACTTGCCGATGCCTGACGAGCCGCTGCTCTCTTTGATCGCATAAGGGCCCTGACAAAGATTGGCGGCATGACTGGTGTTGAAAAAAGATTCGCAAAGCAGATCAAAGGACGGTACGGAAAACGATTCTATCTGTACGATAGCGCCGTCGACGTGTTCAATTTGCGCCAGCAAAACGCCAAGGCTGTCTTTCTGATCTTCCGGCGTCAGCACGCGAATATTCCACGCCGGGGCCTCTCCCTCCTCGGATGAAGCGCGGCTACGCGCGCAAATTTCCAGATAGGGCAACAGATTTTCGTGATGGGTGCGCATACACACCAGCCCGGGCTGAAACAGCAACACTTCATCGCCGTCAAACAGCACCGTTAACGCGCCTTCTTCACCAGGGCACATTTGCGCATCCACATACATACCGTGTAACGGAAACTCCAGCGCGTTGGCGGCGTCAAACCAGCGGTCCATCCGTTCCCGACGGATGACCAGCACTGGATACTCTTCCTTGCCAATACGCTCGCCAGTCACCAGATGCATGGACTCAACATCTTCCGCAATGGCTTCTTCTATGGCGAAGGGCAACGCCTGCTGCACATAGCGCGCCTGCTTGGCGGCCACGTGGGCGACCGTGAAGGTGAAATGAGAGGCAGGCAAAACATATTGCACCCAGACATCCTGCAGGTCGTGCTGGGCCACCAACTGCATCAGTTCTTCGGCGTCGTCAGCCCTTCCGGAACCGATCCGCTCGCCCGTATAGCTGTACAACGCCCATTCCAGCGCTGTGGCGGCGGCTTGGGTGACCGGAATCGGTCTAACAAATAACTTGATGGTCATAATTCACACATTAATTATTTTCTTCCGAACAGTCCCGCGACGGAAAGCCAGAAACTGAACTCGTCCTTATTTGGGAACATACACTTCCTTGGTAATGTCTTCTTTTTTACCAAAATCCCGTCGCAAAACGCTGGTGTTACCTTCTTCAGCGTCACGATGAATTATAGATATTAACCGCGTTGTCCGTTCATTAAAAATAGCGCGCAACGTCGCCTGAAAATACTCGCTATTCACCTTGAACAGCTTCTTGGGTATGTCTTTCTTACCCGCTAACTCAGCCAGAGAAAGAAACTGATTCACATCGGCGAAATGCCCTTCTTCTTTGCGAATATCGACGATCTTATCCGCCGTCTGCTTATCCAGCCCGGGAATATACGCCATCAACACTTCCGCCGGCGCGGTGTTCACATTGAGCATGCCGGAGCTGTTGGGCAGGATCGCCACAAACTTTTTAAGCTCTTTATAAGTCGCCGCGTCCATGCCGTCGATCAGCCAAAATTCCGATATATCATTGAAATACGAGTTTGCGGCGCGATATGGCGGTTTTTTAAGCAGATAGGTTTCTTCTTCCGCCCCTTTGAGCTGATAGATCTGATCGTCCACATCTATCCAATCGACGAACTTCTCCGCCGTCACATCCGGATTGATGTCTTTCAGGGAGCTTAACAAGCGCTCAAACTGCTGCACCGCCTCTTTGTTCACGGCGCTGGCGCCGTTTTTATTGGTCACCAGACTATTGATATTGAAGCGCCCCATAAGATCGTCAATTTGGCCCTGGATGCCGACATTGGTGTCGATGGGAATCTGAATAGCATACTGTCCCCAGGGTTCATCGATGTTATCGACCTCATGGTCCACCATCTTGTTGGCTTTCTTATCTTGGGCGAAGTCTTCACGCAGAATGGTCCGGGCGTAGGTTTCCGCCGCCAGGGCGTACATCTTCGCCTGATCTTGCTCCAGAATATTGGAAGTGCGTCGGATATCCAGGTAATGAATGTTAAAGAGGCCGCCCACCAACACCATCACAAGCGCGACAATGAAGATAACGATTAGCGCCGCCATCCCGGACTGCTTGCGCAGCCCGCTATTTCCGCCGCTAACCACGACCGCTACCTGAGCCGCCGTTATTGTTGGGGTCTGGTTTATCGCCGCCGGAATTGTCGCTACCGCTTCCGCCGCCAGTGTTACCGCCACTCCCCCCGCCATTGGCGGCGTCTTTTATCTCAGCCCAGCCCGCCACTTGATAAATACGGCGGATGTTTCCGAACTTTTCATGATCCAGAGTGATCTCCAGCGCTTTGGGGACTTTCAAATAAGCGGGTTCGTTCTGGTTGGTCAGCATATCTTCAGTTGGCCACTCGTTATGCCACTGGTTATCTTTGTCCATAAACCTGAACTTCACGGATTTCACATTCGTCAGCAGACGTTGTTTTAGCGGCTCAGAGTCCTGGGCCCGGTCCATGACTTCCCAGTACTCCCGATACAACGTATTCTCTTCCAACTCATAGGAAACCCGCTGCAAATTACTGCGGCGACTGATTTCCTCTTCATCTTCCGTAATCAACTCCAGCAGATCGTTGGTGTCGCGCCAACCCGTGCGGGAAAATTCGATCAGCTTCAGCGCATTCAGATTGGTGACGGAATAAAATTCATCGCCATATTCTCCGCGCACGCTGCGGGCCACAATTTGGCCAAGATCCGCTTCCAGCACGCGCTGCGCCTTTTGAATCTCTCCTAAAGACTTGCTCTTGATTTCCAGATTTTCTTTATTACGTATCCCCTGCCCCAGAAACTGAAACGCGGCCGTGCCAATAATCGCCGTGATGGTGACGGCGATCAGCACCTCCAGCAAAGTAAATCCCTGTTCCCGGGAGCGGGCTTTCACGACACCGCGCTTTGACGACATGACTGCGGGAGACATCAGGAGTTATTACCTATAAACGAGGTGACCGAGAGAACCTGTCTTTCCGACAGGTTCGCCGTATCGGCGATCAGGACCTGAATTTCCACTTTTCTCATCTGGGGATTCGGCGTCGCGATGACTTTTTCAACGACGCGCCACGTACGGCTGGCGTACTCCACGGTTTTCTTCTTTTCGCCAACGGCGGGAAAATTTTCCGCAATGGCGAGTTCCGTATATGCATTGTCGGCGATCCAGGCGGCGAAGGTTTTTAGCTCCAACTGTTCCGTCTGCTTCACAATCTGCGTCATGCCCCGCACCAAAGCGGCGACGCTGATGGAAAAAATCAGCAAAGCCACTAGCACTTCCAGCAGCGTAAAGCCTTCTGCGCGCCGTTGCGGCGACCGTCGCAATGGTTTAAGCATCTTCATCATCCGCCGGCCCTTTCATTTCAAATCCGTTCAAGCCATCGGATTTGATGATGAACTTAATTTCTTCATTGCTTTTCAGCTTCAGTTCGATGTTGACCGGGGTATTTTCCCCACTGGACAAAAACAGGATTTGAGGGAGGAACTTCTTGTCTTTGTCGTCCTTTTTGTCTTTCTTGCCTTCGTCCTTGTTTTTCAGCTCAATCTCTTTGTTCTTTTTGTCGAAGTCCACAACCACCCACTCGGGCAGCTCTCTTTCCTTCAGAAATTCCTGTGGCAACTCGACCCAGGCCAGCGCCGTATCGTCAAATCCCATGAACCCATAGCCATGGTCATCCAAGCGCAATCCGATATCCACGTTCTGAAAGATGGCTTCGTCGGAGGTCATCTGCATGATGGCCAGAAGTTTCCTGGCCTCATTTTCCAGTTCTCTGCGCTCACGATTGCCGCTGACCACCAACGTGACCATGCCGACCATTACCGAGATAATGACCAGCACGACCAGTATTTCAATCAGCGTAAAACCTTTGTGAGCGCGCTTCATAATATCTCTATCCAAACACCGCCAAACACATAGACGGCGTACCGGTTATCTATCCCAACTGGTGATGTCAGCGTCGTAACCTTCGCCGCCTTCTTTGCCGTCGGCGCCCAACGAGTACAGGTCAAAAGCGCCATGGGTGCCGGGAGAAATGTAAACGAACTCTCTCTGCCAGCCGTCAACGGGCAGTTTGTCGATATAGCCCTCTGGGTTCCAGTTTTTTGCTTCTGGGAAACCGGACGGCTTGTTCACCAGCGCTTCAATGCCCTGCTCACTGCTGGGATAGTTGTAGTTATCCAGTTTGTACATGTTCAGAGCATTACTGATGGTTTTGATGTTCGTTTGCGTGGTCGTCACTTTCGCCTGGTCAGCGCGTCCCAATATCTTGGGCGCTACAGCAGCCACCAGCAATCCAAGGATAACCAATACAACCATGATTTCGATCAGGGTGAAGCCCTGTACGGATTTCCTGGTTTTGAATGACGCTTTAGGTTTCATTTTTTCCCTCTGTAACATTACTTCTTTTATTGATGTGTATTTTAACCAACCAGATCGCTCATGCTCAAAATCGGCAACATGATCGCCATAACGATAATCAACACCACGCCGCCCATGACCAAAAGCATCAAGGGTTCAAATAGTCCGACCATCGTTGCGATGCGGCTTTGCAGATCGTTTTCCTGGCTGCTGGCGGTCCTTTCCAGCATTTCCCCCAACTCGCCGCTGGCCTCGCCACTGGCGATCATATGAATCATCATCGGCGGAAAATAACCGGTCTGCTCCAGGCACTTGTACAGACTGCCGCCTTCCCGCACTTTTTGCGCCGCTTCGGCGACCCGTAGTTTCAACCATTGATTGCTCAACACCTCTCCAGCGATGCGCATGGCGTCAACCAACGGTACGCCGCTGCTGTTAAGAATACTGAGCGTACTGGCGAAACGAGCGGTATTGATTCCCCGCGACATCTTCGCAGTGAATGGCAGGTGCAGCAATTGCCGATGCACCTGAAGTCGAAACCCTTCTTTCTTCATCGCGTATGTGAAGGAGAAGAAGGCGATGACCAGAGCGGCCACAATAAGCAGCGCGTAGTTGGCGACAAAGTCGCTCAGCGCCAGGATCACCTGAGTTAAAGCGGGCAACGCCTGCCCTTTACTGACGAACACTTTGATGATGTCAGGCACCACGTAACCCAGCAGGAAACCAACGATGCCGAACGCCACGAAGGTGAGGATAATAGGGTAAATGGCGGCAAGCTGGATTTTCTGCCGGCTCATCTGCCGCTGCTCGGTGTAATCCGCCAAACGGTTGAGCACCAGATCCAGATGACCTGCGTGCTCCCCGGCCGCTACCGTTGAACGATAAAGTTCAGGAAACGCACTGGGAAACTCGCTAAGGCTATCCGCCAGAGAATAGCCCTCTAATACCTTCGCACGCACCGCCAGCATCATACTTCTGACTTTGGCTTTTTCACTTTGCGAAGCCACCGCGCTCAGCGTTTCCTCCACGGGGATGCCAGACTGGATCAAGGTAGCGATCTGACGGGTCAACAATGCAAGGTCAGCAGCGCCCAACCGGCTTCCGCGGGGACGAAAGCCGCCGCCTCCGCCATTTTTATTACTCTGCTTTTCAGACGCCTGGGTGACTTCCAGAGGCGTCCATCCTTTATCACGAATCTGCTGCCTGACCTGACGGGCGCTGTCCGCTTCAAGAACGCCTTTTTGCGGACGCCCCTTCTGGTCCAGGGCTTTAAAATCAAATGCTGCCATATGCGGTAATACTATGAAATTTAGACTGCCGTTCTGAAGTAAGCGCCCGCCGTCGAACCTTCTTCAATAATCGCCCTTTGCGCTTTACTCCCGGTGAGTTACCCGCACGACCTCTTCCACAGAGGTCAGGCCTTTCAATACTTTAGCTATGCCGTCCGCATGAATGCTCGGGCCCCGCTTGCGAGCGCTGGCTTCCAGTTCCATTTCGCCGGCTTGCTTATGCACCAGATGACGAAGCTCTTCATCAACCTCAATAACTTCGTAAATACCCAACCGCCCCCGATAACCAAGATGGTTACAGTCTGCACAGCCTTTCGCATGATAGATTTGCTGGGGGTTGTGCGGATCGATGCCGAGGAACTCGCATACTTCGTCGTCCGGCGTGTAGGCTTCCTTACACTGGTCGCACAATACGCGCACCAGACGCTGAGCTATAACCCCGATCAAACTGGAAGATATCAAAAAAGGCTCCACGCCCATATCCATCAAACGGGTTACAGCGCCCACCGCGCTGTTGGTGTGAAGGGTGGATAATACCAAGTGACCCGTCAAACTCGCCTGCACGGCGATTTCGGCCGTTTCCAAGTCGCGGATCTCACCGATCATCACCACGTCCGGGTCCTGACGCAGAATAGCGCGCAGACCGCGGGCAAAGGTCATATCGACTTTGGTGTTGACCTGAGTCTGGCCGATGCCAGGCAAGTTGTATTCGATAGGATCTTCGACCGTTAAAATATTGCGGCTGCGGTCGTTAATTTCAGAAAGGCCTGCGTACAAGCTGGTGGTTTTACCGGAACCGGTAGGCCCCGTCACCAGAATAATGCCGTGGGGACGATGAATCAGTTTCTTGATCAGCTTGAAGTCACGATCGGCCATGCCAAGCTTTTCAAGTTTCAGTCTGCCCGCCTGTTTATCCAGCAAACGCAGTACGATACGTTCGCCGTTGGCGGAAGGCATGGTGGACACCCGGATATCCACTTCTTTACCTGCTACGCGCAGGGAAATCCGGCCGTCCTGTGGAACTCTTTTTTCTGCGATATCCAGTCTGGACATAACCTTGATACGGGACACCAGCAGCGGCGCCAGCGCGCGCTTGGGTTTGACCATCTCTCGCAATACGCCATCCACGCGGAAGCGCACGACAAGGTCTTTTTCAAAGGTTTCTATATGAATATCCGAAGCGTTGGTTTTAACCGCTTCCGTCAGAATAGCGTTGATCAGACGAATGATGGGCGCGTCGTCTTCCTGTTCCAGCAGATCTTCCGTTTCCGGAACGGAATCCGCCAGACTGGCCAGGTCCATATCGTCACCCAAGCCTTCCACCATTTGCATGGCTTCAGTAGAGTCATTCTGATACGCCTTCGCAAGCCCATCTTCAAAGACGCCGTCTTCAATGACTTCAAAGCGGCATTTGCCTTCTACATATCGATTTACTTCCGCAAATATATGCGGCTTCAACGACTCTTTGTAATAGACAATTTGACCATGATCCTGATCAGGTTGACCGACAAACACGCCGTGACGCTTGGCGAATGAAAACGGCAAGCGGTAATAGGACCGCGGCTGATCCTCCTGATCTTCGGAATCGTCCGTCAATACTGGGATCGCGTCTTCAGTTGCTTCGAGTTGGCGCTCGTCCATATCTAACCTTTAGTCTATTGTAAACATTGTCATTCCGGCTTACGCTCAGGCCATATATGGAAGCCGGGAAGGTTTGAGAATCTACTTTATCTTTTCAAGAGATTCCAGACTACCTGGTCTCATTTCATTTATAGTTAATTATATGTAATAAAGACCATTAAATACCCGTTTTTAGTATATTTTTGAGAATTCCGGACTTTTCTTTTAGAGCTGCTACAGCAAGAATACCGGACATAGAATTACTTAACCGGGATAATGGTCGCACATAATAAAAAGCGAGCCATTAGAACACCGAGACAGATTCATCGTGAACAAAGACAAACTACTCAAATCCGCACCCTCCATTACGGCGTCGCTACTGCTGATCGCCGCTACTGCGACAGTTGGATGGCGCGGCTACCAGTTCTGGCTCGACTACAACACCACGAAGGAAATTGTAGTCAAAGCTGCGCCAGCGGCCCAGGTCAAACAGGAACGGACCGTCCAGCAACTGGCTCCACTGAACTTATTCGGTAAAAACGAGCCTGTCGCGCAGAAAAAAGAGACCGAAGACCTGCCGTCCACCAATCTGCGCCTGACCTTACGCGGCGTAGCCGCCACCAACCTTGAAAAAGGCGAGTCCGGCGGCGCACTGATTGAAGGGCCGGATCGCAATACCGATTTCTTCCGCGTGGGCGAAAACATGCCCGGCAACGCAACACTACATTCCGTCTACGCCAACCGTGTGGTTATTGACCGCCGCGGCAGCCTGGAAAACCTGTTTTTTCCCGAAGACTCCAGTTCCGGGGCCAGCATAGAAACCTACGCCAGCGTCTCCCGTGACGATTCCTCCGACTACTCCGAGCCTGCTTACGAAGAACCCGTGTACGAAGAGCCGCAGTACCAAGAGCCGGAATACCCGGAGCCTCAGTATGAAGAACCTAAATACGAGCAGCCTGACAGCGGCGGCGAGCCCGTCCCCGTCGTAGATGCTCCGCATGATGACGGCTCTCAGCAGGCGATTTCAGAACCGGCCTACCAGGAAGAACCGACTTACGCTATCGATCAGCCGCCAGAAGAGTTTTCCGAGCCCTCCAGCGACAACAGTTCTGAGCTGAGCGAAATGGACGAGCAACGTCGCCAGGAAATTCGTGATCGACTGCAAAAATTGCGCGAACAAATCCGCCAAAAGAACAACGGTTAAGCGCGCCCGATTTAAGCGCCGAAACGTCAATTTCGTTCCGGCGCCGCCTCCCCGCCTTCCTGGATTAACGATTTACAATCGTCACCTCCTCCAAATGCACTCAGCGCAACACGTTTTATTTTCCTTGTATTTAAGCCACTTAGGGCTAGTCTGAGGGTTCACCTTTCCTTACACAGCTTTACAAAACTCATCCAGTCAAATTTACGATTAATTCCTATACTTAAACTCATAAACATAACTACGACACCGGTTCATCAACTGGTATTAGCCACACCAACGACATCGACGACGGGACGCCCCACCTATGCAGTGGACAAGAAAATTGCGTGTCAAAACAGTCATTACCCTGTTTTCATGCTGGGCTCTTGTTGCGTCTGCGGCCTTCGAAATCAGCCAGCAAATTCTGACCCACGTAGAGCGCGAATATGGCGGCTCCGCCCGTGAGCGCCTGGAACGCTGGCAAAAACTGCTTAACACGCCCAAAGACATTCCCGACGAACGTAAGTTGATGATGGTAAACGCCTTCTTTAACGAAACGCAGTTCATTCCAGACATCAAACACTGGGGACAGGAAGATTATTGGGCGACGCCCGTCGAACTATTAGTCACCAACGGCGGCGACTGCGAAGACTATTCCATCGCCAAATATTTCGCCCTGCGTGAAATGGGCGTACCGGACGACAAATTACGCATTACCTACGTTAAGGCGCTGAAGCTCAACCAGGCGCATATGGTGCTCGCCTATTATCCTGACCAGGACAAAGAACCGCTGATACTGGACAACCTGATCCAGGAAATCCGCTCCGGCTCTGAGCGCGACGACCTCTACCCCATTTACAGCTTCAATGGCGACGGTCTGTGGCTGTCTAAACAACGGGGACTGGGCAAACGCGTGGGCCAGGCCAACCGCCTGGATCAGTGGAACGACCTGAACACTCGCATGCTGCAACAGCTACAGGCTCGTCTATAATCTCATATCGCTGCGCAGCCTCACTGAGCTGCGTCCGGCCTCTATGCTCTCTTCAATTTTCTTTTTCAATCAAACACTTTTCCGCTAACTCCGTGTTATTCCGCCCCAGCGCAAGCGCCATCCAACGGCTAAAGTCGACACCCTCAACATTCGCTATCCACCACTTCCATCTCCACTCCTCTCGGCGATGCATTATAACGTTGACGTAAACGTAAACTTACTGCAATAATTTTGCTCAATTCAGACAGAGAACGCCCATGACAAAAAACTACAGCATCAGTGACCTGGCGAAGGAGTTCGACGTTACCACAAGGACAATCCGATTTTATGAAGCGGAAGGGCTGCTCAGCCCGGAACGGCAGGGACAGACCCGTATCTACTCCGAAAAAGACCGCGTCTACCTCAAGCTTATCTTGCGAGGCAAACGACTCGGATTCTCCCTGGCGGAATCCAAACAAATTATCTGCATGTACGACCCGGACAGCGGCAACCGGGTGCAGTTACAACTGATGCTGAACAAAATTGCGGAAAAAAGAGACATCCTGAAGCAGCAACTTTCTGATATCCGCCTCATGCAGGAAGAACTGGATGAAGCGGAGGAGCGCTGCCGTCAGGCGCTGGCGGATTTTGGAAAAGGCTGACGACATATGCGCGCGGCCAATGCGCACAGACAATCGCCGCCGGCCTTCTTCTGACGACATTGATTCAACGTTAAAAATAACAAAGGAACCATTATGGCCAATCACTATCACTCCCTGAACTTCGGACTGGGCGAGACCCTGGATATGCTGCGCGAGCAGGTCGCAGGCTTCGCGCAGAAAGAGATCGCCCCTATCGCCGCCCAAGTGGACAAGGACAACGCGTTTCCTAACCAGTTATGGCCGCGCCTGGGCGAGATGGGCCTGCTCGGCGTCACCGTCAGCGAGGAGTTCGGCGGCGCTGAACTGGGATATCTGGCTCATGTCCTCGTCATGGAAGAAATCAGCCGCGCGTCTGCGTCCATCGCGCTCAGCTACGGCGCTCATTCCAACTTGTGCGTCAACCAGATTTACCGCAACGGCACGCCAGAACAAAGACAGAAGTATTTGCCGAAACTGATCTCCGGCGAACATATCGGCGCCCTCGCCATGAGCGAGCCCAACGCTGGCAGCGATGTGGTCAGCATGAAGCTGCAGGCGGTGAAAAAAGGCGACAAGTATGTGCTGAACGGCGCCAAAATGTGGATCACCAACGGCCCTGACGCGCACACTTACGTCATCTACGCCAAGACAGACGTTCAAGCTGGCCCCAGAGGCATCACCGCTTTCATCGTCGAACGCGACTACCCCGGCTTCTCCCGCTCCCCCAAACTCGACAAACTGGGTATGCGCGGCTCCAATACCTGTGAGCTGGTGTTCGATAACTGTGAAGTTCCAGAAGAAAATATCCTCGGCGGCCTCAACCAGGGCGTGAAAGTCCTGATGAGCGGTCTGGACTACGAGCGCGTCGTACTGGCCGCCGGCCCTATCGGCATTATGCAGGCCTGTATGGACGCAGTTGTACCTTACATCCATGAGCGCGAGCAGTTCGGTCAGCCTATTGGGCAGTTCCAGCTGATCCAGGGCAAAGTGGCGGATATGTACACCACCCTGAACGCCTGCCGCGCCTATCTTTATGCTGTCGCCGCCGCTTGTGATCGTGGAGAAACCACACGGAAGGACGCCGCCGGCGTGATTCTATACTGCGCGGAAAAAGCCACCCAAATGGCCCTCGACGCGATCCAGATCCTGGGAGGCAACGGCTACATCAACGAATTCTCCACCGGCAGACTGCTGCGCGACGCCAAGCTGTATGAGATCGGCGCCGGCACCTCTGAGATCCGCAGAATGCTGATCGGTCGCGAACTGTTCGAGGAGTCCCGGTAGCCCCTGGCGCCGGCTCTCCGCAAGGAATCCAAACAACCACCCAGCAAGACAGGACGAAGCTATGGCTGTTCTGAAATCCCAAACATCCACTGACAGCGAAAGCTATCAAAGCCAGTACGCGGCGATGAGCAAACTGGTGGATGATCTGAAGACCGAAATCAGTTTTATCGAACAAGGCGGCGGCCACGCCGCTCAGGAAAAGCAGCGCGCAAAAGGAAAGTTGCTGCCCCGTGAGCGGGTCGCCAAATTACTAGATCCGGGTTCGCCGTTTCTTGAAATCGGCCAATTCGCCGCCTACAACGTTTACGATGACAATGTTCCCGCCGCCGGCGTCATCGCCGGTATCGGACGCGTCGAAGGCATCGAATGCATGATTGTCGCCAACGATTCGACGGTCAAAGGCGGCACCTACTACCCACTGACAGTGAAGAAGCATATCCGCGCCCAGACCATTGCAGAAGAGAACAACCTGCCCTGCATTTATCTGGTGGATTCCGGCGGCGCCAACCTGCCGCAGCAGGATGAAGTCTTCCCCGACAAAGAAGATTTCGGGCACATTTTCTATCGTCAGGCGCGCATGTCCGCGCAGGGCATTCCTCAGATCGCCGTGGTAATGGGCCTTTGCACCGCTGGCGGCGCTTATGTGCCCGCCATGGCGGATGAAGCCATCATGGTGAAAGGACAGAGTTCTATTTTCCTGGCGGGACCGCCTTTGGTGAAAGCCGCCACCGGCGAAGAAGTCAGCGCCGAGGACCTGGGCGGCGCAGACGTCCATTGTCGTATCTCCGGAGTGGCGGATCATTACGCTCAAGACGAATTTCACGCCCTCTTGCTGGCCAGACAGGCGGTTAAACGCCTCAACCGCAAGAAAACTGTCACCATGGACATCCAGACGCCGGTAGAGCCGCTCTACCCCGCTCAACAGCTGCGCGGCGTCGTCCCTACTGATCTGCGTACGCCTTATGACGTGCACGAAGTCATCGCCAGACTGGTGGACGGTTCCGAATTCGACGAGTTCAAGGCGCTCTATGGCGCAACGCTGGTGTGCGGTTTCGCCCGCATCAACGGCTACCCCGTGGGCATCATCGCCAACAACGGCATTTTGTTCAGCGAGTCTGCGGTCAAAGGCGCTCACTTTATCGAGCTGTGCTGCCAGCGCAAAATCCCATTGGTGTTCCTGCAGAACATCACCGGCTTCATGGTGGGCAAGCAGTATGAAGAAGGCGGCATCGCCAAAAACGGCGCCAAGCTGGTTACCGCTGTCGCCTGTGCGGAAGTGCCCAAATTCACCGTCATCATCGGCGGCAGTTTCGGCGCCGGCAACTACGGTATGTGCGGCCGCGGCTACAACCCTCGCTTTCTGTGGATGTGGCCAAACGCCCGCATCGCAGTCATGGGCGGAGAGCAGGCGGCGGGCGTACTGGCGCAGGTGCGCGAGGATAATCTGCGCCGCAAAGGCGCGCTGTGGACCGAAGAAGAGAAGCAGGCGTTCAAAGCGCCCACCATTCAGCAGTTCAACGAACAGTCTCACCCCTACTACGCTTCTGCGCGTTTGTGGGACGACGGCATCATCGATCCGGCGGACACCCGCATGGTATTGAGCCTGGCGCTTTCCGCCGCGTTGAACGCCCCGATCAAAGACAGCAAATTCGGCGTGTTCCGCATGTAGGCGCGACAAGGACTTCACATGACGCCAACTCAGCCGACCACCAGACCAACAAGAGAGGTTACGCCGTGTCAGAACCCGTTTTATACCGCGTAAATCAGGGCGTTGCGGAAATCGTATTAAACCGGCCCGAAAAGCATAACGCCTTTAACGCCCACGTTATTCAGTCCCTGAACGAAATGATTGAAGAAACCGCCAATGACAGCGCCGTACGCATCGTCGTCCTGCGCAGCGAAGGCAAGCACTTCTCCGCCGGCGCCGACCTGGAATGGATGCGCGCCAACGCCAATGCGGACCATCAAGCCAATCTGGATGACGCCGCCGAACTGGCCAGACTCATGCGCGGCCTCTTCGAGCTCTCCAAACCGACCATCGCCAGGGTGCAGGGCAGCGCCTTTGGCGGAGCCCTGGGCCTGATCAGCTGCTGCGACATCGCCATCGCCAGCGCGCGCAGCAAATTCTGTCTCAGCGAAGTGAAACTGGGTATTCTGCCTGCGGTGATCAGCCCCTACGTACTCAGGGCCATCGGACCGCGCGCCATGCAGCGTTATACCCTGACCGCCGAGCTGTTCGACGCCAAAGAGGCATTGCGCCTGGGCCTGATCCACGAAATTGTCGAAGAAACCAGTCTGGATGCGGAAGTGGAGCTTTTCACCCGCCTGTTCAAACAAAACGGCCCCAATGCCCTGTTCCGCGCCAAAGCGTTGTTGCGTCAGATCGAGTCCGGCCCCATTGACGACGCGCTAGTCGATTACACCACCCGCGCCATCGCCGACGTTCGCGTCTCCCCAGAGGGACAGGAAGGGCTCAGCGCCTTTTTGGAAAAACGTCCCGCCGCCTGGACCCTTGCCGATGGAGCCGCCGAGCATGATTGAGACGCTATTGATCGCTAATCGCGGCGAGATCGCCAGCCGCATTATCCGCACCGCCAGTCGCATGGGCGTGCGCACGATCGCCGTATATGCGGATGTGGACCGTAACATGCCGTTCGTACAGGAGGCCGACGAGGCTTACCCCCTGCATGGCGTCACTGCGACGGAAACCTATCTGAATCAAGACAAAATTATCGCCGTTGCAAAAAAATGCCGTGCCGACGCCATCCATCCCGGCTATGGCTTCCTGTCTGAAAACGCCACCTTCGCCGCACTATGCGCGAAAGAGTCTCTGATCTTCATTGGCCCGCCCGCCAAAGCCATCGACGCCATGGGCGATAAAGCCCGCGCCAAGCATCTGATGGAACAGGCCAATGTGCCTCTGATCCCCGGCTACCACCGCGAGGACCAAAGCGTTGACGCCTTGCGCGCCCAAGCTGAAGTTGTCGGCTACCCGGTGCTGCTTAAAGCCAGCGCGGGCGGCGGCGGCAAAGGCATGCGCGCCGTGCGCAGCCCTTCTGAGTTTGATGAACAATTGGCGTCCGCACAACGAGAGGCGAAAAACGCCTTTGGCGATCAAACCATGCTGATCGAAAAACTGATCGAGCAACCCCGTCACGTAGAGGTGCAAATTTTCTTCGACGCTCACGGTGAAGGCGTCTATCTGTTCGACCGCGACTGCTCCATTCAGCGCCGTCATCAGAAGATCATCGAAGAAGCCCCCGCTCCCAACCTGGCGGACGAGACCCGCCGCAAAATGGGAGAAACGGCGGTGGCGTGCGGAAAAGCGATCGGTTATGTCGGCGCCGGCACCGTGGAGTTCCTCGTCGATAAAAATGAAAACTTCTACTTCATGGAAATGAACACCCGCCTGCAGGTAGAGCATCCGGTGACGGAAATGATCACGGGTCTCGACCTGGTGGAGTGGCAGATCAAAGTCGCCGGCGGCGAACCCTTACCGGCGACCCAGGACCGCATTCGCAGCAATGGCTGTGCGATTGAAGCGCGTATTTACGCTGAAGACCCGGAGAATGGATTTCTGCCCAGCGCCGGCGCATTACATTTTCTCTCCGCTCCCGCGAGCGGCGAACACACCCGCATTGATTGCGGCGTGGCGACGGGATGCGAAATCTCCCCCTTCTATGACCCGATGATCGCTAAAGTCATCGGCTGGGGCCCTTCCCGCGAAATGGCGCGGCGACGCCTGAAAGACGCCCTGGCGGATTTCCTGGTGACCGGCGTCACCACCAACACCGGCTATCTGTGCCGCATCATCAACAGCAATGACTTCGCACAGGCGCGCTTGACGACCGGCTTCCTGGAAGCCAATCCGGGGCTGGAAAAAGCAGACCGGGAAATCCCTTTTAACGCCAAATGCGCGCTGGCGGCGCTGTATTGGTCGAATCTCAAGGGCGCGCCCATCGCCGCAGATCAGGACCCGTTTTCACCCTGGGCGCAGATTAATAACTGGCGCCTGAATCTGGTGGAAGCGTCGGAGTACGAGTTCTGGCTCAATGGCGAATCCTTCTCCCTGCTGCTGGAGCAACATCATGACAAGCTAAAAATTGGCGACGGCCAGCACTGGGCGGATGTCAGCTTCAACCGCAACCATTCCCATGTGGATCTATGGGTGGATGGCGTCAAGAGCTGCTTCCGTTTCGCTATTTCGAAAAGCTGCATTGACCTCTTCAAAGACGGCGCGCATTGGCGCTTCGAGATTCCAGACGATAATACGCTGACGGAGCATCATGTGCAGGACAGCGGCTCTCTGAACGCGCCCATGGGCGGCACCATCGTCAAAACGGCGGTGCAAGCCGGAAAGAAAGTAGCCAAGGGCGACATTCTGGTGGTGATGGAAGCCATGAAAATGGAGCACAGCATCCGCGCGCCAGACGCGGGAACCGTCACGGAAGTGCTGTGCAAAGAAGGCGAAGTGGTCACCGCCAATCAGATTCTGGTGGCGTTTGAAGCCAGCGGCGAAGGAGCCTGATATGTCCTCTGAAGTGAACGCCACGCATATCACCGGCGACCCGGACTTTGTCCGCATCGTGGAGGTGGGCCCTCGCGATGGCTTGCAGAACGAAAGCAAGCTGCTCAGCGTTGAACAGAAAGTCCACCTCATCAAGGGGCTGATTGACGCGGGCGTAAGTTATATTGAGGCGGGAAGTTTCGTTTCTCCAAAATGGGCGCCACAAATGGCCAGCTCCGCCGAAGTGATCCAGCAGTTGCCTGAGCGCAAAGATGTGGTTTACGCCGCCCTGACGCCCAACCTGAAAGGCATGGAAGCGGCGCTACAGACTCAGGTCAACGAAGTAGCCGTGTTCACCGCTGCTTCCGAGGCGTTCAACCAGCGCAACATCAACTGTTCCATCCAAGAGAGCATTGAGCGCTTTCAACCGGTATTCGCATTGGCGCAGGAGCGCAACATCCCCGTTCGCGGCTATGTCAGCTGCGTACTGGGCTGTCCTTACGAGGGGCGCATTGAGATATCCCAGGTTCTGAAGACGACCAAACTGCTGCTGGAAGCAGGCTGCTATGAAGTTTCTCTGGGCGACACCATCGGCGTCGGCTCCACCCATCAGGTAGCGAATCTGCTGAAAGCCCTGCTGTCAGAAATTCAGAGCGACCGGCTGGCAGTGCATTTCCACGATACCTACGGGCAGGCTTTGGCCAACATCGACACAGCCCTTAACCTCGGTATTCGCACTGTCGACGCCTCTGTCGCAGGACTGGGCGGCTGTCCTTACGCAAAAGGCGCGTCCGGAAATGTGGCGACGGAAGACGTGGTGTACATGCTGCACGGCAACGGCTTGAAAACAAACATTGATTTGAATCGCCTCGCCATGGTAGGTAATGAAATCTCCGCCCTGCTGGCGCGCAATAACGGCTCCAAAGCCGGACTGGCGTTATCGCAGGCGCAATCTTCACAATAAGGATAATATCGGAGTCTATATGACCGCGCTTCCTTTATGGCGCCCCGAACACGAGCGAGTACAACAAGCAAGACTCACTGATTTCATTACATTTTTAAAGACCAAGAAACTGTCTCCGCCTTCTCATTACGAGGCGCTGCATACTTGGTCCGTCGAGAACAAAGAAGCGTTCTGGCTGGGAATATGGGAATACTTTCAAGTCAAAGGCGATCTGGGCGGCGCGCCGTTTTTGCGCAACGCAGATAAAATGCCCGGCGCGCAGTGGTTCCCCGAAGCCAAAATCAATTTTGCGGAAAACCTGCTTAAGCATCGCGGCGGCCAGCCCGCCATTATCGTTAGAGGCGAAGACGGCAGGCGCGAAGAGTTGAGCTTTGACGAGCTATTTCGTCAAGTCGCCAAATTAGCGCAGTTTCTGAAAGTGAATGGCGTTGGCCCCGGCGATCGCGTCGCCGCGTTCATCCCTAACTGCGCCGAAGCGGTTATCGGCATGCTGGCCACCGCCAGTCTGGGTGGCGTCTGGTCTTCCTGCTCCCCCGACTTCGGGCTTAACGGCGTGATTGACCGCTTTGGCCAGATTGCTCCCAAACTATTGATCGCCTGCCGCGGTTACAACTATAACGGCAAAGTGATCGACACCACGGACCGAGTGCAGGATATCGTCGGCAAGCTTCCCGCTTTGCATGGAGTGGTCTGGGTTAACTATCTGAAGAACCCGCAGGCGGCGCCGACAGACTTGTCAGGCGTCACAGCGACTTCCTGGGAAGACATAGTGGACGCGCCTGGCGAGAACGCCATCGAGTTCGTCCGGCGCGGGTTTGCCGAACCGCTGTACATCATGTACTCCTCAGGCACCACCGGACAACCCAAGTGCATCGTGCATGGTCAGGGCGGCACGCTGTTGCAGCACCTGAAAGAACTGGGACTGCATACCGATCTCAAACCCGGCGACCGCATATTCTATTACACCACCTGCGGCTGGATGATGTGGAACTGGCTGGTGAGCAGTCTGGCCATCGGCGCTACACTGGTGCTGTATGACGGCTCCCCGTTTCACCCGTCGCCTTCTCACCTGTTCGATATTGCTCAGGAAGAAAACATCAACGTGTTTGGCTCCAGCGCCAAATTTTACGCCGCCTGTGAAAAGAATCATCTCAAGCCGGCGCAGACCCATCGTCTGGACAACCTTAAAGCCATACTTTCCACTGGCTCCCCGCTGGCTCACGAGAGTTTCGATTACATCTATCGGGACGTGAAAGCGGGCGTCTGTCTGAGCAGTATCTCCGGCGGAACGGATATCGTATCCTGTTTCGCCCTGGGGTGCCCCACACTGCCTGTTTACCGGGGAGAGCTACAATGCATCGGCCTGGGCATGGATGTTGAGTTTGTCGACGATTCAGGCCGCTCTCTGGCGCAAGGCAAAGGCGAGCTGGTCTGCAAGTCGCCCTTCCCTTCCATGCCGGTTGGATTTTGGAACGACGAAGATGGCGCGCGCTTCCACAGCGCTTATTTTTCCTCGATCGACAACATCTGGGCCCATGGAGACTACGGCGAATTCATCAGCCACGCGGAAAACGGCGAAGTGGTGCAGAAAGGCGTCATCATTCATGGCCGCTCCGACGCCGTGCTTAATCCTGGCGGCGTGCGCATCGGCACTGCCGAAATCTATCGTCAAGTGGAGAAAATTGAAGAGGTGCTGGAAAGCATCGCGGTCGGACAGGCCTGGGGAGACGATGAGAGAGTCATTCTGTTCGTCAAGACCCGCCCCGGCGTCGATCTTGACGACGAGTTATGCAGCCGCATCACCCAGACCATCCGCAAAAACACCACGCCCCGCCATGTTCCGGCGAAGATCATTCAGATCGCCGACATCCCTCGCACCATCAGCGGAAAGATTGTTGAGCTGGCGGTGAAAAACGTCATTCACGGCAAGGAAGTTAAAAACAAGGACGCACTCGCCAATCCGGAAGCGTTGCAGTTGTTTGAAGATCTTGAAGAATTGCGCGGCTAGAACAGCCTGAAGAAGAGATCCCTCCCCGGAGGACTGGGGAGGGAGTATTCAAAACTGGCTTAGAGAACTTTATCCAGCTCAGCTTCCAGTTGCGGAACCGCTTCGAACAAGTCCGCCACCAGACCGTAATCGGCCACCTGGAAGATCGGAGCTTCTTCGTCTTTGTTGATCGCGACGATGACTTTACTGTCGGACATACCCGCCAAATGCTGAATCGCGCCGGAGATACCCACGGCGATGTACAGCTGCGGAGCCACGATTTTACCAGTTTGACCGACCTGCATATCGTTGGGAACGAAGCCTGCGTCAACCGCCGCGCGAGATGCGCCAACCGCTGCGCCCAGCTTGTCAGCCACTTTGTACAGCATTTCGAAGTTGTCGCCGTTCTGCATGCCGCGACCACCGGAAACAACGATGTTCGCACTGGTCAGTTCAGGGCGGTCGGACTTGGCCAGCTCTTCTTTCACGAAAGAAGAAATGCCTGCGTCGTGAGCCGCGCCAACGGATTCCACTGCAGCAGAGCCGCCTTCCGCCGCAACCGGGTCGAAACCGGTAGGACGCACGGTAATGACTTTGATCGCATCAGAGGATTGCACTGTGGCGATCGCGTTGCCCGCGTAGATAGGACGCACGAAGGTGTCAGCGGAATCAACGCGGATGATGTCGGAAATCTGAGCCACGTCCAGCAGCGCTGCAACGCGGGGCATGAAGTCCTTACCAGTGGTGCCGGCGGAAGTCAGCACATGGCTGTAGCCTTTGCCCATTTCAGCGACCAGCAAGCCCAGGTTTTCAGCCAGGAAGTGGCCGTAAGCGGCGTTGTCGGCGTGCAATACTTTCGCAACGCCAGCTACTTTGGAAGCCGCTTCAGCGACAGCGCCGCAATCAGCGCCGGCAACCAAAACGTGAACGTCTCCGCCGATTTTTTGAGCGGCTGCGACAACGTTCAACGTAGCGGGTTTCAGAACCTTGTTATCGTGATCTGCAATTACCAGAATGCTCATCTTAAATCACCTTCGCTTCGTTCTTCAGCTTGTCCACCAGCTCAGCTACGCTGCCCACTTTAATGCCCGCCTGACGTTGCGCAGGAGCTTCCACTTTCAACGTGGTCAGTCTGGGAGCGATTTCCGCGCCAAGATCCGCAGGAGTGACAGTGTCCAGCGGCTTCTTCTTGGCTTTCATGATGTTGGGAAGAGAAGCGTAACGGGGTTCGTTCAAACGCAGGTCGGTGGTTACGATAGCGGGCAGATTCAGCGCCACAGTCAACAGACCGCCGTCGATTTCACGGGTCACATTAACTTTATCGCCTTCAACAACCACTTCAGATGCGAATGTGCCCTGCGCGTAGCCGCACAGCGCCGCCAGCATCTGGCCAGTCTGGTTGTTGTCGGTATCGATGGACTGCTTGCCCAGAATCACCAGCTTGGGTTGTTCTTTTTCTACAACCGCCTTCAACAGCTTGGCGGCCGCCAGAGATTGAATCTCCTCGTCGGTCTCCACGTGGATGCCGCGGTCAGCGCCCAGCGCCAGTGCGGTGCGGATTTGTTCCTGAGCGGCTTTGGGGCCGATGGAAACTACGACGACTTCGGTAGCGACGCCTTTCTCTTTCAGGCGTACGGCTTCTTCCACTGCGATTTCGCAGAATGGATTCATCGCCATTTTTACGTTTGTCAGGTCTACACCGGTATTATCCGGCTTTACTCGTACTTTAACGTTGTAATCAATTACTCGTTTTACAGCGACCAGAACCTTCATAGATTCCTCGTTTGTGTTGTGATGTGTAATTAACGAAGCATATCCTCGCGGCTCTGGATTTTTATCCCGATAACCACCCTGTCTTAAACCGGGTTCTCGGCCAAAAACTTCAGCCGAAACGCCAGGATATGGTCCAAACAAAGCAGGCTAATACTGAACGCTTATCCCACTCAGGTCAATATTCAGGGGCGCGCCTGACGCGTCCGAAAAGGACCTGCGATCAAAGGACGATCGATTTATTGTTAACGCCGAAAAATATTCGGGTTCACTCCGTCCCGGAATTCAGGAAGCGGCCTTGCAGGCGTCGCCTGAGGCCCCACGCTCAACGCCGGAAACGCTCGTCTTAACTGCGTGCCGCTTATTAAAGGCGATTTTCCGCGAAAATTCAAACAAACGTTTGTTTGAGTGGGCGAATGATATATGCTACCTGGACTTAATCCATTATACTTCTGACGATTTTTAATAACTGCAGCACAGCGTAGTCGGAAAAATAAGACAGGATAAAATCAGTCAGGGACGCAGCTCGACCGCTTCCGCGGGACAGCATCGTCGCAGCTTTTCGCGACCCCCAAAAGCCGTGTTGCCTATAAACTTTTTAGACTGAGAGTTGTGAAGCTAAAAGGAGATCAATGGTGGAACGCGAATCGATGGAGTTTGACGTACTAATCGTGGGCGCAGGACCGGCGGGCTTATCACCCGCCTGCAAAATTCTCCAGTTGGCCAAGGATAAAGGGCAGGAACTGACCGTATGCGTCGTGGAGAAAGGATCGGAAGTCGGCGCGCACATTCTGGCTGGCACCGTTTTCGAGCCCACCGCCCTGAACGAGCTCTTCCCTAACTGGAAAGAAGAAGGCGCTCCCCTCAATACTCCCGTCGTCCGAGACGACATATTCGTATTACGCAGCCAGGAAAACGCCATCAAGGTTCCCAATGCGTTCGTGCCCCGCAACATGCATAACGAGGGCAACTACATCATCAGCCTGGGCAACCTGTGTCGTTGGCTGGCTGAGCAGGCGGAAGGCCTGGGCGCGGAAATCTATCCGGGCTTCCCCGCCGCCGAGATTCTGTATCATGAAGACGGCGGCGTAAAAGGCATCGTAACCGGCGACATGGGCGTCGGCCACAATGGCGAGCATAAAGATTCCTACACTCCCGGCATGGAGTTGCACGCCAAGTACACCCTGTTCTGCGAAGGCTGCCGAGGCCATCTGGGCAAGCAGCTGATCGAAAAATTCAAGCTGGACGAAGGCAAAGACCCGCAGCATTACGGCATCGGCATTAAGGAACTATGGGATATCGACCCCGCCAAACATGAACCCGGCCTGGTCGTCCACACAACCGGCTGGCCATTGGCGGAAAGCAGCTCCACTGGCGGTTCCTTCCTGTATCATCTGGAGAACAACCAGGTTTATGTCGGCCTGATCACCGACCTGGGTTACAGCAACCCGCACGTTTCTCCGTTCGAAGAATTTCAGCGCCTGAAGCTGCATCCGGAAATCAGTAAATATCTGGAAGGCGGCAAGCGCGTTTCATACGGCGCCCGCGCCATCACCAAAGGCGGCTTTAACGCCCTGCCGAAGCAAACTTTCCCTGGCGGACTGCTGCTGGGTTGCGACGCTGGCACCTTGAACTTCTCCAAGATCAAAGGCTCCCACACCGCCATGAAGTCCGGCATGCTTGGCGCAGAGGCGGTGTTTGAAGCGCTCCAGAAAGGGTCTGAAGGCAAAGAAGATCTCACCGCCTTCACGGATAAGTACAAAACGTCCTGGCTCTACAAAGAGCTGTACGAAGAAAGAAACTTCGGACCGGGCATGCACAAGTTTGGCAACATCCTGGGGGGCGCTCTGGCGTTCTTCGAGCAGAACATTCTGCGCAGGAGCCTGCCCATCACACTGCGTGATCTGAAGAAAGATCACGAGACGCTGAAGCCCGCCAGCGAGTGTCCGAAAATCAGCTATCCGAAGCCGGATAACAAACTGACTTTCGATCGTCTGACCTCAGTGTTCCTGTCAAACACCAACCATGAAGAAGATCAGCCCTGTCATTTGACCCTCAAGGACAAAGACGTGCCGATCAACTACAATCTGCCCAAGTACGACGAACCGGCGCAGCGCTACTGCCCTGCCGGCGTTTACGAAGTGGTTGAGAATGACGGCGGCGGCAAACGCTTCCAGATCAACGCGCAAAACTGCATACACTGCAAAACCTGCGATATCAAAGACCCCACCCAGAACATCATCTGGGTCACCCCGGAAGGCGGCGGCGGTCCCAACTATCCCAACATGTAGGTGCGACGAGAGTCGCGCTTGCGCGCTGTAACATGCTGATTTATATAGCATTTTACGGCATTGAAGTGCAGTCTATTCTGTACTTCAACCCCTGTCAACAAGGTGGCTTTAAGCTGGTACTTGGCGACAGGTTCAACGGCGGTGCTGTTGGTTTTTAACAACAGGTGCCGTTGAAAATCCTGCAACCCTGGCTTTTGCTGGGGTTGCATACGCACCTCAGTAATTCCAGGAATCGGGGTTGGACGACAGGAAGTAATTTGGCGACACTCTTGGTGACGTTGAACTGCTTTCTAACCCTTGGAGAAATGAACGATGAAAGATCGGAATCACGATGACAGTGATCTGGTGAACTTTGTGAAGTCTTTGCCTTCGGTAAAACACCTCAAAGTTTATGCACCCGGCGAAGCTGAAAAGCTGCCACCGGAACAGCTATCACCTGCCGTCAGGCGGTTACTGATACGCGAGCGCAATACCAGCAAGCGTTAATCGTGATCGCGAGAAATCATCTGTTACGACGACACCCGTTGTCAAAGTAGCTCTCTTCAAAAAGGGGCCGTATGGAGAGTCAAACAGGTAACGGTTTGAGCTTCAGCGAGTCGATGCAAGCGTGTAACGCTGCGTTGATGATTGTCGGCCTGACCTGTGATCGCCTTTCTTTTCTGAATAGCTAATCACATCTCAGTAAACGACCGGTTGTGTGACCAACCGTAGCCTAGGGGCAGCGCATTTCTGGCAACGGATTTGTGTGAAGCGCCCTGACAATGTACCCCCGCTTTAGCGGTGCCGTTTTATCGTGAGGTGAACGGTAGATACTGCCAGTAGCAAAGGCGGTTAAGGGGCTAGGCTGGGAGGTAAGGTGAACGCAAGTGAACTGTTGATAAACGTCGTTATCGGGAAAAAGCCAAAGCTACTGACAGGTTTTAACCAAAAGGTGTGTGGTTGGATACTCCTTTTTACATTGGGAATACGTCACCAGTAAAACCACCGGCGAAGAGACAGCACCTAACCCTTCCGTGTCATCAGCGCGGAACTCGGTAAGCCCGTAGTTGTGCCTTTTCCTTAACCGGACAAGGCAGGAGCGCCGTAAGGCAATCTGTTGCGGCTGCGGGTAGAGGAGGATGGAAAAAGCGAATGTCCGGCTGTAATGGCCGAAATACCGGGGTGAAACATACCCGGCAGCGAAAGCTGTGCCCACTTCCATCTGGTCTCTCATGGCGAGAGATCTGGATAACCCTTGAAGCACCCGAATTGTAGATAAAGAAAAGGCAGACCCAAGGGCCTGTCGATTCAGAGTTTACATATCAGGGTAAAAATCGGTGGGGAGTTCGAACATTTTGTTCGGCTCCTGACCGAGCCGAGTTCGAACTCCTTCCAATTACAAGAAGGAGACTAGCATGACAAGCGTTTCGCTCACAGCGGAATCTGCATTCTCCGGCAGACCGGAACACTGGCACCAGATTGACTGGAAGCATGTGAACCAGACTGTCCGAGGGATACAGATTCGTATCGCTAAGGCAACGAAGGAAGAGGATTGGCGCAAGGTGAAAGCCCTGCAACGATTCTTGACCCGTTCGTTCTGTGGCCGTGTTTTAGCCATAAGACGAGTGACTGAGAACCAAGGGCGCAGGACTCCGGGAGTAGACGGGGTTTTGTGGTCAACGCCCGAAGCTAAATGGGCAGCGATTGGTCAATTGAAGCGCCGGGGCTATCGCGCCCTGCCCTTGAGGCGGGTGCGTATCCCCAAGGCTAATGGGAAAGAGCGCCTTCTGGGCATTCCGACCATGCAAGACAGGGCCATGCAAGCATTGTATTTGCTTGCGTTACAGCCGGTATCAGAAACGCGAGCAGATCGGGATTCTTATGGATTCCGGCCTGATCGCTCCACAGCGGATGCCATTATGCAGTGCTATATGCTGCTGCGTAAAAAAGGTTCGGCTCAGTGGGTTCTGGAGGCTGATATTAAAGGCTGCTTTGATCATATCGACCACCAATGGCTGATTGATAATGTCCCGATGGACAAACTGATGTTGCGTAAATGGCTGAAAGCCGGAGTCGTCGATATGGGGCGAGTATGGAAAACGGAGGAAGGAACACCGCAAGGTGGAATTATCTCCCCTACTCTCGCCAATATGGCGCTTGACGGCATAGAGGCATTACTGGCTCAGCACTTCGGTGCCAAAGGCAGTAAGAAATTACGTCAATATAAGGTTGGTCTTGTGCGTTATGCGGACGACTTTGTGATTACCGGCAGCTCGAAAGAACTGTTAGAAAATGAAGTTAAACCGCTGATTGAGAAATTTCTGGCCGTTCGCGGTCTGAAACTATCGGTTGAAAAAACGCAGGTGACACACATCAATCACGGCTTTGATTTTCTGGGGTGGACGGTGCGTAAGTACCAGAGCAAATTGCTCATCAAGCCATCCAGAAAGAACACCAAAGCATTTCTAACGAAGTGCCGCGATGTAATCAATGCCAATAAAAGTGCTAAACAGGAAAACCTGATACACAGGTTAAACCCCATCATTCGTGGTTGGGTGAATTACCATAAACATCAGGTCGCCAGTGACGCATTCGCTCGCGTGGATGCTCAACTCTGGCACGCCTTATGGCGCTGGGCGCGGAGGCGACATTCGAAGAAGGGGAAGCGGTGGATTGCCAGTCGCTACTGGCAGCACATCGACAACCGGCTCTGGACGTTTGCCGACACAACAATTGATGATTTAGGCGCAGAGAAAACGGTGAAACTGGTTTACGCCACAGACACCAAAATCAAGCGGCATACCAAGGTCAAATCGGAGGCTAATCCTTTTGATCCTGAGTGGGAGTTGTACTTTGAGGAGTTGCGAGGCAAGCGTATGCGGGATTCCCTGCAATATCGCCGCCGCGTTAATAGCCTTTATGTACAGCAATTTGGTAAGTGCGCACTATGCGA
This sequence comes from Hahella chejuensis KCTC 2396, assembly GCF_000012985.1. Classification (NCBI taxonomy): domain Bacteria; kingdom Pseudomonadati; phylum Pseudomonadota; class Gammaproteobacteria; order Oceanospirillales; family Hahellaceae; genus Hahella; species Hahella chejuensis. The sequence goes on from NC_007645.1 coordinate 4,097,929, forward strand.
ACAAGCCATCACCCACGAAACCGGCTGGCACGAGCATCATTTGATCCATCGGGTCAATGGTGGCGATGACAGTCTTGCCAACTTGGTGCTTTTGCATCCTGCCTGTCATATGCAGGTTCATCATCAGCACATTTCAGTAACGAAGCCGGCTCTTTCGGGAGTTTCGTAGAGGCTTGAGCCGTATGCGGGGAAACTCGCACGTACGGTTCTTAGGGGGCTGGGGCGCAGTAATGCGTCCTGGCTACCCGACTGCAAAAAAGCCGGCTCACGCCGGCTTTTTTATTTCTGTTGTTTACCCTACTCCGCCAGCCAGATACTCCAACGGTCAGTCCACCTGCAATTGCACTCTGACCAACATGGTGTTTTTCTTATCGGGTTTGGCGGCCAGGGTTTCCAGGCTGGGCCAGTATGGCATTTGTTTGTCGCCGTCGTATTCGTAAGTCAGGGTCAGGCTGTCTTTGCTTTGCTCGGTAATCAGGCCAGTGCGACCCTCGCCCAGTATGGGAGCGTCGCTCAATTGCTGTAGCGACTGCCAGATTTCCTGTTCGAATTTCTTCATTCCCGCCTTGATCTCCTCCGGATCATCGCTGCTCGCCAAAGGATAATCATTAATGCCGTCTGGGTTGAGCGATGGGTACAGCCGCAGTTTTATAGGCTCATTAAAAGAGCCGCTTTCATCCAGGACCTGATTCCCACCTTTACGGTCAGTGAGCGTCGTAATATCTCTGACATTCAAGGATGGCTCCCATTCAGCGGAGAGTTCGTAACCCTGACCGAATAACGAGGGTTGCAGGGCTTTGATAGTCAGACCGGTGACTTTACCCTCAGCTGACACTTCCCGCTTGGTGCGCACATAATCTGACGCATCCGGCGCTTGTGAGTCAAAGAACAAGTTGACCTTCACATCTCCCTGCACGACCAGCTCACTGTCATCGTTCAGCGGCATATAGGGTTCCGTCTCCCAGCTGCCGCGCCCGTATTCAGGGTCCATGTCAGGAATCAGCTTATCCAGGTCCGGTCGAATCCAGACCGCCTGATCGGCGTTGGCGACCAGACTATATGTCCAATCGATTTGCGTGGTTTCCGGGCCGCTCAATCCCTGATGCACCTTGTGCTCCACTTTGGAGCCTTCCTGTTCGATTTTCAGTTCCACAAACAGCCGGCCTTTGCGCCAGCCGTCGTTGGCGGGATTCCAATCAAGGGGGTCGTCCGTAATATCCATATCGCCGTCAGCGCTGTAGTCTGGTGGCGTACCCGCCCTATCATCGTCTGCATAGCCAGCGTCGGTAGAGGAGTCTGAACAGGCGCTCAGGAGCGTAATACCCGCCAGCGCCATGCAACGGAACAGTAATGGAAAAGTTGAGACTATTTTCTTACTTTTCATAAAGGTGGACGACTTCCTGAAAATGAAGGGTATATCACCGCATGCTATCAGGGAGCGATAGAATTAGAAATGTGGAGAGATCACATCTTAGAGGATGATTGGCGCTGACGCGTCAATCGCGCAGCGCTTCCATCAGGGCGGCCCGAGCCAGCAAGCGAGTGGAGTCGAGCGTCGGCAGCGCTGCATGCAACAATGCCGATATGCCTGGGCATCTTTCCCTTCCTCGTCGTCACCCGTCCATATTTCGGGCCATTTTTACGCGACCCGAAGCCTCTGCGATCTAGCCCAACATCTTCATCGCAAGATAGATGAGTATACCGATGGCCAACATGATCCACCCTGTTTTAGCGTGGGACTCACCTTCAGGCGCTGGAGCGGATGGTTGGGCCTGCTGTTGTGACTGCACTGGAGTGGAAGTTCGCACTGGCGCGGGGTCCGCAGAAGAGGCGGCCGGAACCGCTTGCGTCTGTTGTTCCGCTTTCTCCGCCTTGCGCTCTTCCTTCACCTGCTCCGCCGTCTTCTCCAGTTCCGGCGCGGCGGATGCTTGCGCCTGCCACCAGTCTTCACGAGGCGCTTCACCTTTCGCCGCCTTCAGACGCATGCGTTTTTTATTCAACGCCAGCACGCGGGACGGCTTCACCTTCACGCCGTATTTCAACTTCAGCTGCGCCACTTTCTGCTGCAACGGCACGCCTTTTACCGGGTTCACCATCGCCACATAATTGGCGAAGCCGTCAATGGCGGCGAACAGCTCTCCCCGACCCCAGGATTTTCCAGCAGGGCCGTCTCTGTCGATTTGAAACAACAGCGCACGAAATCGCTTCAGTTGTTTTCTTTCCACCGAAGCCTTGTCATTCACGACGACGCCGGTGACTTCCTGTCTGCGATGCTTACGCATGATCCGGGTTTTGTCCGGATGCACCACAAAGCCTTCATCCTTGATGATGCTACGGCAGCGCCACAGCAGGCGTTTAACGTCGTCATCGGATTTGCCGTCAGCGGAGAAAGTCACGTCATCCGCATAACGGGTATAGGTAAAACCGAGTTTGGCGGCCATGCTTTGCAGACGACGATCGAGCTTTCGACAGATCACATTACTGATCGCCGGACTGGTGGGCGCCCCCTGGGGCAGAAAGCGTTCCCCCTCGCTGACAAACCACTTCTGGCCGTCCATCTCCACTTCCTGCGTCTTCGGCTGTGAACACAACAGCCCCAGGATAGTAGCAATTTGTTCGCTGTAGCCGAGATGGCGAAACGCGCCTTTGATGCGCGCATAGGACACAGTGGGGAAGAAATCCTTCAAGTCCAGGTTGATGACCACGTCTTTGCCTACATGAGGCTGCGCGTTAGACACAATGGAGCGCTCAACGACAAAGCCATGAGCGGCCTCATGCAGAGTCAGCGGCGCCAGGATGTTGTCCAGAACCCAGTACTGAGCTCTTTTCATACGTGGCATAGGCGCGGAGATTTCACGCACGCCGCCGGTCTTCTTGGCGATGGCGAACTGCTGATAATGGCTGAGCTTGGACACCTCTTTGCTGTAGGCGAGAAAACGCAGCTCGTTGAGCGTCACGCCCATCGCGGTGGCCAGTTCTTCTGCGGCGTTAATGATCGGCAGGTTCTGACTACGCAGACGCGCTTCGTCCGCAGTCGCGTCCTCCAGCCCCCCTGACACGCCCTCACCGAGATAGGTGATCTGATGCGCCTGCACCTCACGCCAATGCTGCGCTCTCTGGAAGCGTTCTTCGTTGCGTTTGCGACGCGTCTCTTCCCGCTTCGCCAGCGCCGCCTGCTTGCGCTGCTTATGCATTTCCTTCAGCGCTTTCTCTGGATCGGAGTACAGCATTTGCTGCTGACCTAACTCCCGCAACGCCGCCTGTAATTCAGTGCGTTTTTTGATAAAGGCTTCCGACAAAGTAGGCTTTTCCGAGTTATCCGGCCAAAAGCCCAAGCGCACCATTTCGGAGAGTATGTACTCGTCCTTGCTGGTTTCACGGATGCGTTGGTAGATTTCCTGACGGGTCAGTTTTTTCTCTTCGCTCATCTCAACGCCCTCCTCTCAATGCCGATGACAACTGCTTACTGCAACGACCGACGCACGCGTAAACAGACCGATTGCCGACAGTGACGGATAACGAGCGGGATGCAGGGAGTGAAAACGAGGACGCAAAGGAGCGCGCCGGAGCGGCGCAAAAAGAAGGCGGTAGCGCGACATGGTTTCCCTTCGTAGAATTCTCAGAACTGGACTGATCAACTCGACGCCGTACGCACCACCTATCGCTCATTGGTTTCGTAGAAACCAAACCGCAATAGCGATAGGTGGTGCAGTACGGCCCAGTAAAGATCTGGCCAGTGAAGCGTGATAAGTCTAAAAGCAAGAACGGCGATCCACCGCTCGGATTGCAAGGTAGTTTTGTCGCGCTACCGCCGTCGGGCAGTATAACAACCTGGGCGGAGCAAGCAAACCCCGACGTTGATTTAACAGGAAAAAATGCGTTCATCGCCCTGCCTCCTCTGCGCCAGCGAAGACATAGGGGTGCTGAATCTGATGCTGCTTGCGCAGCGCCAGCATGTGCTCACAAGGGCCTTTGCGCAGGCGATTATGCACATAGAAGTGACACTGGCATTCGCCCTGACGCAGCCGTTGATCGGCGTCAATCGACACCTTGGGACGGTATGCGACAGCGTTGTCAGTCACTTCTCCCTGCAATGACAGCACGCCATCGTTGACGTCCACCGCGTTCAGTTTCACCAGATTGGCTTTGTTGAAATTCTCCGCCTTCTCCTCACGTTCATTGGCGTAGCGTAATTGAGTCATGGGCAGAGGCTCACGACTTAACTCGCGAATGCGATAGACGCCATCCGCCAGATCGAACAGAACCTGCCCCTGTTGGCTATAAATGGACAGCGCAGACTGCACCACGGTCTCGTCCAGCCCCAATCGGGCGGCCAGGCCGCCAGCGCTCTCCAGCCAGTTTTCCTGCAAGCCGTGATAGACCCGACGCAGGGTGATCTCATCCACCTCGGCTCGCGGCGCCATCAGGTCAAAATTCCCCATACGCGACCAGTCGTTGGCGCTCCAGCCGGACAGTCCCAAGGTAAACGTCAGATCGCCCATTTCCGCTACATAGAAACTGGGCAGGCCATCCCCCATGAGATGCACGACGAATTTGTCCGCAACCGGAATCAAGCGCTCCAGGATATGCAGGCGACGACGCCCCCATACACGAATGCTGCGCGCTTCATGGCCTTGATAGATAGAACGGCTGCACACCACCTCTTCGCCCCAGGGTTCGAATATCACCCGCACCGGCTTGCCGGGCTCCAGCTCGTAACGCATCGCCCGCGGTCCGACACGTTCTTTCTTGCGACGCAGCACATAACACAGGTTATGCACGTCCATGGGCTGTAATTCGACTTTCACCATCGGCAACGTCATCGCCGAACTGACCTGTAGAAAACCGCGCACCCAGCTTTCCGGCAGGTCGATTTTCTTTTCATCGAACTGATCGTCATCGCCGGTCTGCACGCTAAAGCCGTCAGGGTCTACCTGTAACAGCGTTTCCCGATAGTCACGGATTTTCTGGAACTCGTTATACAGTCCCTGGGAGTAATCAATGTTGGTGGTGCCGCAGGCGGTGTCGCTGATGGTTTCAAACACCTCGTAGCCGCAGCTCAATTTGCCGTAGCTGGATTCATCCTCAGAAAAGCATTCGAAGAACACTTGATCCGGATGCACTGTAATCACCGGGTCCAGCACATACCAGGCGTCCAGATCATGCTTGTACAGATAGTTGAAATACTGGCGCTGAGCGTCGTAGTAAGGCTTAAGTATTTTGTCGCTCTGTTTGTTCAGATCGTCCAGTTCGCTGCGCAGAGAGCGAATCTCCGTCTGCAGCGATTCTTTACGGGACATGAACTCAGCCAGCATGTTCTGCTCTTCCTGAGCCAGCCAGCGTTTGTATTCTTCTTTGTCCTTGGGCTGAAAACGCATGTCGGATATGACCACGTTGTGCAGCGCGGAAATCGCTTCGCGAAAGGCGATATGTTTTCTCAGTTTGCCGACGAAGTGAGTCGGCGGCCGCAGGCTGTCCGGGGCGAAGGACAGATCCGTCTTGCCCGCATTGCTGTCCACGCGGCTGTGTCCGTGATAACGGTAACGAAACTCCATCAACGGCTCCTTAATATTCTCTTACTTCGGCGGGCTTGACGCTGAGCGGCGTTCCCAGTTGCGGATAGTGGCGACGCAGATCCAGCAGGGCCTTAATCAGCGCGGCTTTGTCTTTGTGCACAACGGTCAGGGAAATGCGGGTGAACAAATCCGCCGCCATATTGGCCACCTGTTCATTGAGCAGCGACTGTTCGGATAAAAACGCCAGAATGCGATCCTTACAGATGCGACTACGGTTCACTTGCGACAGCACCGTGGTGAAGTAGCCTTGCAGACTGAAAATGCGCTCCGAATGACCGGCGGCGTATTCATTGAGGAAGTTGCTCACGAAAAACTGCACATTGGCCGAAGGGTGCTGACTGAGTTTCAACAGATACTCGACGCCGTTTTGCTCCTGGAAGAAGCGCTGCAGTAATTCCATGCCGTAACGCTGCACATCCGGCCGCACGCTGTCGCACAAGTAGACCACCAGCTCAGGCGTCCACAGGGTTTCGCCCGCTTCCTCATAATGACTGCGAAAGAAGGCGAAGCCGAATTCGCGGCAGTCATCCCAGTTAGAGTCCAGAATGCGTAACCCGTCGCGAATCTCCGCCAGAATACGATCCGGGTTGGCTTCATACGCGTTAAAGGCGTACTGACGCACAGCCACATCGGCATGCTTCGCTAACTGCGCCCACTGACGGACGCTAAATTGCAGCGGGCTGCGTTGCTGCAACAGCAGTGCGCCGATTTGCTGCGCGCCGGTGGATTGCGCCTGCAACAGACGCCAGCAGGTATTGTCATCCACCGCGTCGAACGCAGCGCTGAGCGCGTCTTTGAAGAACGTCAGCCACTCTTCCCGTTGACCGTCCTGTTTCTCGCTACGGAACGTGAAAGGCAGCAGATGATGCAAAATCGCCTCCGCCCAGTCCCGCTGCGCCAGCGCCAGACGCTTCAGAATAGCAGCGGCGGCATTACGGTCATCTGCTTCGCCTTCGAAGAATTGCAGGGCGAGCACGCCAGCCTGTTTGATCAGTTCTGCGTCCGGCTGTTTGCCCAACAGCAAAGTCTGGCATGCTCGCACCGCAGACGACTCCGACTGCATGATGTGTTGCAGCAGGCGCTCGGGAATATCGCCAAAATCGACGCCATGCGCCACCAGCAAGCGCGCGCCGAATAACTGCAATGCCGTGTTGCGCTCCGCCAGCAGACGGTCGATAAGGTGCAGGGACAATTCCCGGCAGGCGTCGGCGAAGCGGGCGATACAGAAGTCCGCCAGCCATACTGCATGGGATTCCTGCGTCAGGGCCGGCGGCAGTTCAGAGGGCGTTTGCAACGCCTGCTCGATCAGAGCATGCAGGCATTGCGCCTGATCCGACGCAGTCCAGGGGTATTGCGCGGTCTTGTCCGCCGCAAACCGGCGCACTTCCTCGTATTGCGCCAGCAGCAACGCCGCCAGCAGGGGTGCTTCCACCAGGGTCGTCTGCGGCAATCGCGCCAGGATTTCCATACCCAGCGCTCGCGCTTCTTCCAGGCCGCTGTTCAGCAGCGCCAGTAACAGGCCATGTTCTATATGGCCGTCCAGGCGCGTCCGCGCCAGCTGCAATGCAAATCGCTGAGTCGCTTCATAGCGGCTGCGCAGCATGCGTTCAATATCAGAAACGGCGATCTCTGCGCAAAAAGACGCATTCGCAGCGAGCGCTTTGCAGGCGAATTCATGCACGGGTGCGCACTGGCTCTCCAGCAGCAGGCGCAGAGCGCAGTCGGGACGCTGATCCCACAAATGCGCAAAGGCTTCTTCACGAGCGCCTTCTGCGCGTTCATCAGAAACTTTCAACCAGGCGCGTCCGCTCGGGGCCAATTTATACTGTGCGCTATCGCCCCGTAGAATATGATTGAACGCAATCAAGCCTGCGTAATGATCATAGACGTTACGCGCGACCAGCTTGTGCTCATAACGACGGCCGTTGCGCTCCCAGCGATAGATATCCGCTTTACGGGTCTGACCTGCATCCGCATCAGAGACCGTCAGCAACATTTCCGTGGCCATGTCGACATAACGCAAATCGCCCACCTGACCGATGCGCTTGATGCTGCGCCAGCTACGACGACGCAGATAGTTACGGGTTTTATTGGAGTATGCGACCTTGGGATCTGGCTTTTTCAACTCGCTTTTTGGTTTGAAGCTGCCCACACCGGGCAACCAGGCCCAATCCCACTGGTACTGGAAGAATTCACGGCTGGTTTCAAAACGCCGCGCCAGCAGGGCGAACATGCGGGCGTCCAGGCGGAACTCGGCGGCTTTATAGATATAGCGCACGCCGCTGAACACCCCCGGCGCCAGCTTGCACTGACTAAGCCAACCGTATAACGCCTCGTAAAGAGAGGGATAGTGCAGGGCCAGCAGATAAGCGTTTTTCAATAGATCATTAGCGCCGGCGGGCGCAGCGTTCAGCCCGTTTTCCAGTTGCAGACGCACGCCCACGTCATCGCCGGAGGTCAGCGCCTGCTGCAATGGCGAGGGCGTCTGATTCCATTGCGTTTGCAACAGCGTCATTCTTTGCGAGGGTTCAGTCAGGGCCAGTATCGACTCAAACGCCATGGCGCTGACGGTGCTGTTTTTCGAGTTCTGCAAACGATGCAGATCTTCCATGTAATTCGTTGCGCGAGTGCGCCCCAGCGCCCAGGCCACCGCAAAATCCTGTAGCCAATCTCCTTTGCCGACGCACGCCGCCAACTCTTGCCCGGCTTCAGGACGTCCCAGTTCCCCCAAACGCCAGATCAGACGGGCCCGCTTGCCGTTGTCCCATTCCTGGCGCAGTTTTTCCAGCAACTTGACCAGCATATCCGTTGGACCTTCCGGCGTCGCCGGCTTGGAGCCGGCGTCCCCCGCAGACGTTGCGAGCGCACCGCGGCTGATGTCGTAATAGCCCTTGTTGGTTTTCGAGACGACGACACTGTCGAACAGCCTTTCCGCCTCTTCCAGCGTTACCGGCGCAGGCGTCTTGGTGCCTTCGCGCAACGCGCCGCCCTGGCGGCCGTAGCGGAAATTGACGAGGAAGCGGTCATCCTTGCGGCTGGCGGCTTCACTCAGCTCAACCTCGTAAACTTTGTTAGAGTTTCCTTCCTGAAAATGCAGGCTGGCCTTTTTTATCAGCTTCATATCGGCTTTATCCTTACGGGATAACGGAATGCGTCGCTCCGATTTAGTATTGCGGCCTTCAATGGCGAAGCCTTGCGCTGACCAAAACGAGGGGTCCATCTCGCTTTCGAGAATCACCCGGACATCGCCATGATGTGAGCGCGATGAACGGAAATTTCAGCCGCAGGCGCTTAGGAGCGGAGAATGAAAGGGAGTAAGAATAACATAGCGAAACGAAAAGTTTAGACGTTTTTTGTCCTTTGACGACAGAGGGTTGCGCCCCGTTATTAACAGGGCGAATGAGGTCGCTGGCAGGGCTTCAAAGCAAGCTCAGCCCCTGTCCTGCTCGCACTCCTGGGAGTTCACGTCACCGCCGATAATGGCCGCGCCCGCAGCGCCCGCCATGCCTTTGACGATGTTCCATTCCGCCTTGATGAGATTGAGAACGCGCTCCCATTGCTCTTCGGTCTCCGGTTCGGAAATATGGGCGAGCCGCTGCAAACTTTCGTAATGGCGCAAGGCGGCCTCGGCGGTGGCGCCCAAGGAGAAACTCTCCGCCGTCAGCCGTGCGCACTCCTGCATACGCCGGCGCTCTACCCGGCTCTGCGCGCCGAAGTGTTGCAACGCGCCAATGAAGTCGACGATAGACGGCTCTTTAATCAGATAGCCGTTTTCATGATCTATCACCACTTCTCGCACCCCGGCGCCATCCAGCGCCACCACCGGCACGCCCGCCGCCATTGCTTCAGTGAGCACCATACCCTGGGTTTCACTTTGCGAGCTGAACGCAAACACATCCATGGCGTGATAGGCGTCGGCCAAATGAGGCAGTTGCAACTGGCCGGCGAAGTGCAGTCGGTCAGCGAGACCGTAACGCTGAAAAACATCGCGCATCTCGGTTTCCGAAGGCCCTTCTCCCACGACTAAAAAGTGCGCATAGCGGTTGAGCAACATAAAGGCCGCCACCGCTTCCGCCAGGAACTTCAAATTCTTCTCCGGCGCCAGCCGCCCTACGTGTCCAATGACATACGCCTCCTGAGAGATCCCCACAGAATGACGAAACAGGCCGCCCTCGCCGCGTTGAAAATCCTGCAACTTTACGCCGGTAGGCACAACGCTGACAGGCATGCGTACGCCACGCTCGCGGATCAGCTCGGCGACGCTGTCGCTGGGGGCGAACACGCGATCAGTCATATTGGCGTAGATGGTCGCCAGTTCGATTACGAAGCGTTTGAACAGCGGCCTGTCCGCAGGCACATAATGGGTGTACTCCTCATACAACGTGTGATGCGTGAACACCAGCGGCGTCTCCCGGTATCTGGCCACCCGCAGGGCGGTCATCCCCAGCAGGTAGGGATGGTGCGAATGCACGATGTCCGGTTGAAAGGCGTTCAGCGTTTCCCTCAGCAGGCCGGGAACAGGCAGCACCATGGAAAAGTCGCTGCCATTGAAGTTCTGAATGGCGGGAACTCTGATGACATCCTCCTCCTGCTGCGGCTGATAAGGGAACTCCGGCGCGATCACCAACACCTTATGACCTCGTCGCCGATATTCCCGCGTAAAGCTTTCCACCGACCGGGCCACGCCGCCTACATGAGGCAGATACGTGTTGGTGACCATGACGATATTCATTGAGCATCCTCCACATTGATATCAACGAAATTACGCTCCTGAGGCGCACGCCTTGCAGCGACGCCCGGCAGTCTCACTTCCAGAGGCGGCGCTGCGTCGAACCACTCCGCTTCCCAACTGACCCTGACCATGCCGGCGGCGCCGACGCCCTCGCCGATCAGTTTGATGCTGACAGGACCAAACCGGGTGGGCGTCGGGCCAAAGGTGACGGGCTGATCATTCTCCAACCACCGCAGAGGCACGCCAGACGCCAAAATCAGCTTGTCCTCTTCTTCCCGTACGAAACAGCTGCGCAGCAACAAAATCCATTCCACCGCCGCCCAGGCGTGCTGCCCGTCTCCCATACAGCCGCCCCCGGTAGCCGGATGCACCGCCTCCGGCCATTGTCCCGCAGGCGAAGCCAAATCCGCCGCCCCCTGCATCAACGCCTCGTAGCGGGCGTCTCCGGCGCGCAGCAACACCTGCGCCACATGCAAGGTCAGGTAGATATTCACGCCGGAGTGAATCACGTCCTGAAAGAATCCCCCCTTGTAAAAGCAGTTGGCGAGCAGGAACTCCACGGTATCCAGCAAGCGGGGGTCGTCCGCCTCAAAGAGCTGCAGCGGATACCCTGCCGCCACCGATCCAATGGCGCCGGCGTCCAGCCGCCGATACGGCGACGCTGGCATACCAGGGCGTCCCAGGCGCTCTGAGGCGCGATGGAGACTGATGTCGATGGCCTGCTGAAAGACCTCCGCCTCGCGTTCGAACTCTTGCGCCGCCAATTTGTCATAGTCGTCCATCAAGCGCGCCGCGGCGCGTAAACCGGCTACGCCCCAAAAGTCATCCCAGTAATAATAGTCATTGGGTCCCAGATGTTCCGCGCTGAATCCCGCCGGCAATAGGCCCGCATGAGGCGCGCCGTCGTTGGGCTCGCGTTTGCGCAGAATCCAGCGCGCGCCTGCGCGGGCGGCGTCGAGCCAGGCGTTTTTCGGCCTGGTTCCAGTAAGCTCGCTGAAGCGCTGCATGATCCAGATCGCCTCGCCGTTGGAGTCCCACTCCCCGGCCTGAGAATGAAAATAGCCATTGAGGTCCTGTAGTTTGGGAAAACGGTCCAGGGCCCGTTCCGCCCTTTGTGTCAGTCCCAGACATAACAAGCCGTGAATAATGAACGCCGCGTCCCGGAACCAGAAACGTTTGTAGGTATAGGGGCCAGCGTATACTTCTCCGGGGGACAGCAGAGTCAGAGTGCGCACCGCCGCGTCATACAGAAATTGAACCTGCTCATCCGAGGTTTGCAGTCGGCAGCATTCACTCAGGCTCGCCTCCCAGTCTCCCGGTTTCTCTTCACCGGAGAGCGGCAACGTAATCCGCGCCTGAACATTGCGGGACGCCCCTGCCGGAATCGCGAACATAGCGGCGGCGGTGATCATGCCGATATCGCATTCCCCGGACTTCTGGTCCTTGGCGTCGCGCAGATGAATATAAACATCCCCTTGCCGATAGTCGGAGACGTGATGGCGATCGACGGGATCGCTGAACGCCACTTGGCGCTCATTATCCACCGTCCAGCCATTACGCTCCGGGCTCAATTTCACTTCATGAATAAAGCGCACCCCTTCAGGATTATAGGGACGCAGCGCCAACACCAGCCAGGCGTCGCGACCAGCATGTCCCGTCATGTCCAACAGACAAACCGGCGCGCCGTCGCGCATGACGACTTGCGCTTCAACACGCAAACGCATGTCCAGCTCGTCCGTTTCCGTGACGATGCTCAACGCATCCATGTGCAATACCTGTCGGGTCTCCGTGGAGCGGGAGGGAACCAGGATGTCGCCGTCGGCGGTGACGATCCAGGCGTCCAGAGACCAGCTGTCCCACAAAGGCGTCAACAGCCCGCGGGGGTCCACCAAAGGCGTTTCCTGCAGATCCGGCAGTCCCACGGCGGTCCAGTTGCGATGAGTCAGATTAACGTGGGTGAGGCTGAAAGCGCGGGGCACGAAAGAGGGGTCCGCAGGGTCAAACTGACGGCTGATCCAATAGGGCCAGACCCAGTCCAGATTATGCTGAATGACTCGACTGTTAATGAATCCACGGGCGTGAAACACCGCTCCCGCCCGCAACAATTCAATGGGTTCCGTCACCTCCGAAGGCTGGGAAAACCGGTGCAAATGCGACAGCACCGCCACCGGGTCCAGGAACCCGTGTGCGCGGGCGAAGCGGCTGATAATGTAGCGCCAGGGTAACCATTTCATCCACGGCATTGTTCTTCTCCTTCATTTACCGGCGACCCCTGCGTTGCGCGCGGAACTTTCGGCGCGTCCCGCCGCTCCAGCTCATAGGTCGCCAAAATCCGTTTAGCCATGCGATTCAGATAGACGAGAAACACCGCCAATGCGGCGAATCCGCCCAGATACAACGCCCATTGCCAGGGACTGCGCTGTGCGGCGCCGACGGAGACGCTGAGCGCATCCGCCGCCAGCGAACCGACATACACGTTATGCACGGAGTAAGGAATGATTCCGATCGTGTTGCCGATGGCGAAATCCTTGAGGGAGAATCGACTGAGGCCGAACAGATAATTGGACACTTTGAAAGGAAAGAGAGGCACGAGCCGGACCAGCATCACCAGTTTCCAGCCCTGATGACTGACTTCCGCATCGATCAGCCTGATTTTGGCGTGAGAGCGCACATACGCTGCCGCTTTTTCACCAAAGCCGCGCCGGGCGATGACAAAGGCGGCGATAGAGCCCAACGCCGTCCCGACAATCACGTAGATGGAGCCCATCACGACGCCGAATACAAATCCCGCGCCGGTAGTGAAAAACACGCCGGGAGCCAACAGCACCACCGCAGCGGCCATCACCACGACAAAGATCGCTCCCGCCGCCGGCCCCTGCCGATTCATCCACTCCAACAGGCGCACGATATCGCGGTGTACGTCGAAGGCGTACAGCAACGCTACAATCACGGCGACCACGACAATTCCCAGAATCATCGAGGTCTTCAAAGACAATCCGCGCGCCATTGCGGCCCCAGTCACATCAGAGTGGGTTTGACGCGCCTGTCCACAGCAGGCGTTCGCACGCCCGACATCCTGCAGTCTGGTTGCTTTGTACGGTTATCGCCAGATACCGCTCCACTGCAATCCTCCCTTTTCCATACGGCGTCGCGTCCTCCCTCTTCGCCTGCGAACCGCATTGGCGAAAGAGGCGAAGAGCCAAACCCGCTCTTCCCGCATACGCGACAACCTTTGCAAGTTGAACCGGCGATCAACGCCGGTCATTTATTGACCATACTTACTTTAAACGTCAGTCACAAGGGCGAAAGGCGTCGCCACGTCCTGTATTAATCTTTCGTTATTATCCCGCCAGCTTAGTCGGAAAACGCCTCAACCCGCGTCTCGCCGCCCCCGTCGCCGTACATCAACGCCTCCCATTGATCAGGATGTTCATTCATGATCAGCGTGCGCAAACGTCCCGCGGAGAGGCGATCGATAGGTTTGCCGTCAGTGCTGCTGCGCCCCCTGACCCGCAAATCCCGCAAGGGATATACCGATAGCTCCACGGGAAACTCCATATCCAGATAGATATGGGTGAATTCCATAAATCGGCCTTCTTTGCGTATGCAAATGCTCTTGGTTTCATACGGCCATTCCAGCTCGTCGAGATAGCGAAACAGGGTCTCCGGCATATCGACAAAGACATGCAGATCGATATCGCTGCTGGCGCGAATGCGGCCGGTGCTTACCGAACCAATCAGTCGCGGATTGAACGGCGCCAGTTGCTCCATCACATCCATCGCCAGGACCCGCATATCGAATAAGCGTTGCGTCACCGCATCCGGCTCCTCAAAACGCGCCATACGATATATTTCCTCGGATATTTCCCCGTTGGAGGGCAAATGCAGCGTATAGCCGCCCACCAGTCGTTTCGCCGCCTTACGCTTGGCGTCCAGGTATTGGTCCACGCCTTCTTCATACATCAGGCGGGCGGCCTCAATGATCAAAAGACGACGGAGGCGGTTATTACGTTTACTTTTCATAAATGGACCGGCGCGGATCTGCGCCGTGAAAGTCAGATTGATATCTAAATAAATCGGCGCATCAAAGCGCCTGCGCAGCGATACGCCACAGGATCAGGGTTGCTGGGCGCCAGCGGCGATCAAAGCATCCAGCGTCAACTGCAGCGCCTGCTCCGGGTTGCGCACTTTCGCGGTGAGCGAGCGTCCGCCCAGGTCCCAGCGTCGCAGCCGGACTAAGTCCTGCAGACGCGCAGAATCGCCCAGGCGTCGACGGGTTCGTTGCGGCGAAATCAACAGATCCAAATGATGAGCGATTAACCACTCCACCCGGCTGGACAGCACGCCTCGCACCATGGCGGCGCCGACTGCACAGTGATCGCGCTGATCTACGCTTTTGCCCAGGTCATGAAAGAGCGCGGCGGCCCAGAGTTCCGGATCATGGGTTTCGGCATACGCCAGCTCGAACACTTGCAGGGAGTGATAGAGAGCGTCTTCTTCAGGGTGATGACGCAACGGTTGACGCACGCCGTCCAGGTCCCATAACAGACCTGACAGGTATTCCCGAGTAGCTGGTTTCGCTGCGATGTCTGCAGCTTGTCGCAAGGTGACTTCGGAGGAAGTCGTTAAAGAAGTGGAAGAAGTGGAAGAAGTGGAAGAAGTGGAAGAAGTGGAAGAAAAGAAAGAGGTCGAAAAATCGAAATCGTCTTTGGTGTTTCCCAATATTTTTCCGGTTGAACCGGCTGTCCGATACTTGATTTTTAGCGGAGCGAACCGCACTGAGTTGTTATCCGCCATTAATCGGCGTTTAGCGCCGACGCGCCATTATAGCGGAATATTGTAACAGGTGAACCCTGGATGTCTTTCTTGTCTGTCGCCGTTTCAGGCGATTCCCCAAAAATTGGGTTACACTCAAGCAGTGTTTGGCGGTAATTGCGGCGGAACGCCGCACCGGCGATTGCTTACTATTAATCAGGCAGACAAATAGCTTCCTTCTATTTGTCTGCAACGACAGGGCCTGCACATGTCAGGCCCTGTCTCCCGCGGCTGGCCGCCGCGCAGGCGCATTCATGCGCCTGATTATTAACATGCCAATATCATTGCCATATTAATAAACCGTTAACCAGAGGAGTTTTTATGACCACATGGGTACTAGCGGCGGACACCACCCACGCCAGACTGTTTTCCTGCGATACCCCCAAAGGCGCATTACAGGAACTGGAAACCCTCACCCACCCGATCAACCGACTCATGGAACAGAAAATCGTCTCAGACCGCAACGGCGGGATGATGAATGGTTCAGGCAATCACTCCTACGGCGAAGCGGATCGTAAAAAGCATGAGGAAGTGGAGAGATTCGCCAAGCGCGTCAATGAGCGCCTGAATGAAGGGCTCAATAAAAAGCAATATGACAAGTTGTACATTCTCTCCGAACCCACCTTCCTGGGGGTGTTGAGACGTCAGATGAACTCTAATGTGCGTCATTGCGTGGCGGCGGAGGTCGACAAAAATCTCACTGTGCATCCGGTCAAGGACATCCGAGGACATCTGCCGGACTATTTGTAACGCTTGAGTTCTAACGCCGCTGGGCGGGCGCCAGGCGACTAATGGGTCGCCTGGGAGCTGCTGCGGCGCGCCAGCGGCATGTTCAGATGATGCGCCACGAACATGTCATGGGCGCGGGTGTCCGTCAGGCAACTCATACACTGCATCACGCTGGAATTAGTAGCTGGCTCGCTGAAACGCGCCAGATACTCGCAGGCGATGTTGAGCACCTTGTTGGACTCCACTTCGTCGCCCATATGATGAAACACATTAGACAGATAAATCCCGGACAAAGTCAGCAAGGTAATGGCTGTCTTGCGCTCTTCCCCCTGTCGCGACAGCAGCAGTCTGGCCAGATCGAAAGAGCTGCCGATATAGGGCAAGGCCCGGTTCCATTGAGAGTTTTGATAGTAGCAGCCTGACAAATGCATCCAGTGCATCCAGTTATTCACCAGTTCCTCTTCAGGTTGCAGCGAATACCATTCTTCGTGTGTGGGACATAGAAAACGCATGGGTGTGAAAGCCTCCGTCTTTTTGCAAAATCCTAAATGATAATTATTATCATTTGCAACAATAATTGACGCAGTTCTGATTCCTGTCAAATCGTCCATTGTCACGCCCCCTAAAACCGACCATTTGGCCGAAGCGCAGACTATCCCGCCGGACTAGAATATTCTCTTCGCATCGATCTCCCCATCTCCTGGCGCAGGCTTTGCGGTAAATGGAACTCACAACCGGATACATAACGACACGGCGATCATATGACCAAAACCAAAGCGTTTCTGCTAAGCCTCCCCCTGGCCTTCTCCGCCCTTCAGGCGCACGCACACCCCAACCATGACAGGCTGCAGTCAATCCCTGAGGAAACCGCTCAGGATCGCGGAGATTTCGTCATGAAGAAAATGGTCGGCGCCAAACGTCTGGACGCAAGCTGGACCCATGCGGAAAGAGTCGAGACCCTGTATATGGACAAGGGAGAAGAACACCTCTGGCGGGTGAGCTATAAAAACTCCAGCGCCGCCGATGCGGTCAAGCAGACGTTTTTCATCTTCCTTGACGATAACGGTAATTACGTCACGTCCAACTACACAGGCCAGCCTTAACTTCCCGTTTTCCCCGGGGCGCATGCGAGCCCCTTCCTTCTGAATAAACCTTCAGTTCACGGATAAACCTTCAGTTCGTAGATAAAAAAGCCCCGGCGCACGCAGCAACCGGGGCTTGAAATCAGGAATCGGAATTTCCTTAGTCGATTACTTCACCAGTTCCCAGGCGTCGCTCCAGTAGGCGCCTACGCCAGGTTCGTAGTGGTTGGCGTTGTCGCTGTATACCGTACACCAGCCGCTGTACGGGAAAGGCTTACAACGATAGATCTTGCCGTCTTTAGCCAAAACGGTCGTTCCCGCTTTATAGGCGCTCAGGCTTTCCGGGAAGACGTAATCGTAGTCTCCGCTTGGAGGTGTATCGCCGCCGTCTTCCTTCAACAGGAAGCCCTGGGTTTTCTGCACTACTTTGCCGTCGTCGCTCTCGCCTTTGATGACCAGGGAGTAAGCGCCAGGCTCGGCTTTGTCGATATCGATGCGGAAGTTGTGAGACGCGTTATCCACCTTGGCTTCACCGAAACCAGCGGCGGAGCCGTCTGGAGCGTACACGTAGCTGCTGACGTTCATCGCCGCATTGGTGGACACGGTGAAGTCGATGGTAGCCATACCATTTTCGATCATGTACTCGCCTTGCAGGCCGCTCAGCTCAACAGCCGGATCAACGGGGCCATCATCGCCTTTGACGATTTCAATCTCAACGCGGTCAACGTCGCCATCCGCTTTGCCGAATACATCATTGCGACCGTAGGCTGGAACGATGTCGCCTTTCGCGTTCATCTTACCGGCGCGCAGCGCGTCGGACTCTTTGTTGATGGCGGTGGCCAGCAGGAACGGCCACTTGTCTTTCTTACCGTCATCCGCGGAGTTGATGTTCAGTACAGTCTGCAGTCCGGGATTCTCGCCATTGCGATCGAATACGCGGGTTTTCACCTGGTCGCCGGTCTGCAGATCGATGGACGGATTGATGTCGCCGATATCGCGCCATTCCTGCGGCTCGGACGGATCACCGCCGCCACCGCCGAAATCCACATCGACTACTTGGTAGAAACTGTTGACGGTATCTCCTACATCCCAGACCCCCAGGATCACCTGATAACCGCTGCGGCTGGGCACGTTACATTCATGGGACAATTCCGTGGGCGGACGCTGATTATTGCCGTCATAGCTACAGAACGGCTGCGCTTCAAACGAGTTGCGGGTCAGCGGCGCGTTGGGATTCCAACCCTCTTTGGTGATGTAGTAACGCCAGTCACGGGTGGCGTGATTGGCGGTGAAGCGCCACATGAAGGTATTGGAGCCGGCCTGGATCGGCGTTTTTTTCCAGCGGTTGACGGACTGCTCATCCAGCTCGGAAAAGTGGGACACCCCGGCGCTGGCGATCTTGCCGTCGGCAGGGCCGCCCTCAGGATAACGGTCGGGGCCTTCTACACTCTGCGGCTCCCACTGAATAGCGCCGCAGTTAAGGTTTTCCCCCAGTTTACATTGGTAGGAACGGGACGCCGGCTTGGAAATATAGCCGTGCGCGAGAACGTTTTGGGCGATGAAAGGCAAAGTTACCAGACACCCAAGAACGAGTTTCTTGGTATGTGCTCGGTTCATATTAGAGCTCCCCTTATTATCAATTGGTATAGTCCTTTCTTCAAGGAAGAGCAGGGATTTTATTACGCGCATATTTCGCGCAATATCGGCTATTTACCTCATATTTGTAAGCCTCTAAAACTAAAGGACTAATAAAATCGCATTATGCTATTGGCATGCTTTTGGTATGCTTTCAATTCACAAAACGACCGAAACTGGTATTTAATTTCAACGTTACCCGGCGCCAAGACCGAGCGTTAGCGCCTCCCGCACGCCAAGCTTTGTTTGAGCGATTCTGTTTCCCATATACGGGACAATAAACCCCTGTTTTCACATTGCTTTCGACATATCGAGCCGGTAATTTTTTAAACCAATCTGACGTCAAACAGAATGTTGAGCCACTTCCGGAAACGACGCTTTCGTCGCCCGGGCATGGACGGCATAAACACCCGGTTAACCAGTGTTTCCTTAACCTGAAATTAAAATACGAGGAGTATTTATGTTCGAAAAAGTGAAACGCCAGGCAGGCATGAGTTTCATGCTGTTGGCCGGGTTGAGCGCGGGCGCGGCTAATGTTTACGCGGACTCCGATTTTTTTAATGGAGAGCGCCATCGCCCTCCTCGCTACCTTGAAGCGGAGTTTGGATTCACCACCGACCAGACCTGCGTGCGCAGTTTGCCGCAGGCGCCAGGAACCGTTTCCATAGATCCGGATACCCGTCAGTTGCTGGTGGATGCGCAAATCGTCGATATGAGCGGTTACGGGGTCATGACCTTCAGTCGGGACGGCACTATGACGCTGGAGCAAGCGGCGGCGGGTGAGTTGAACAAAGCCAGCCTCACCAGCGGCGACTTTCCGATTCAAACAGGCTTCAGCCCTTACTGCGAAGGCACTTATGAGCTTAAAAAAGATAACTTGGTCTCCGTCGCCTTCAACTGCGTTATCGATGTACCCGCGCAAGGCGCCACCATTCACGCCGGTCCTGTCTATGCCGACGGCTACTTGGCCAGAGGGGGGCGCGGCATGACGCTGAACCTGCAACAAAACATCCAGACACTGACTGTTGAGCTGCCGGGAACTTCCATTGAGTTCCAGCGCATGTGTCTGCAGCGCTTCGCTTTGGAAAAAATTAAGTAGCAGTGGATTAACGAATAGAAATGAGCCGGTAATTCATTTTCTGCTCAAAAAACGACATAGTCCAAGTCCCGACAGAGGCGTATGATCGAACTGTAGTTCGGGAAATGAGCGGTCAGGACAACAACGCGGCCCCGCCGGATGAACATCCGTCTCGACAAGAAGAGGCGAATGGAAGTTCGGCGGGGCGTCATGTAAACAAGGAGACTGTCATGGACACAGGACCAAAAACGCGGGTGCTGGTCACCGGCGCGACTGGCTTTTTGGGAAGCAACGTTATCAAGGCGCTGATGAACCGCTCAGATGTGGAGCCCATCGCCGCCTGTCGCACCCCCTCAAAACTGATCCCCCAATTCAAAGGCGAGATACGCAGCGGCGACCTGATGGACGCGGCCTACCGTAAAGCAGTGGCGCAGGATGTGGATGTGGTCTGCCATACCGGCACCTGGGGCGCATTCTGGGGACACGCCGCCTTGGAGCGCACCCATTTCTTCGAACCTGCGGTGGACCTGGTCGACCAATGCATTGACGCCGGCGTAAAGCGATTCCTACTCGCCAGCACCGTCGCCATCGCCGCCATCCGCAAGGACGGCAAACCTCAGGACGATTTTTCCGAACCTCGTTACACCGGCTACTGGCCGCACGTCGACAAGCTGATCGACGTGGATAACTACATGCGTGAAAACAGCCAGCGCGGCACGCAGATGGTTAATATGCGGCTGGGGCATTTCGTCGGCAAAGGCAACCACCTTGGTATGGTGCCGGCGCTGGTTCCCCGTCTGCGCACGTACATGGTGCCCTGGTTATCCGGCGGACGCAGCCGCATGGCGCTGGTGGCGGATTCAGACCTCGGCGAATCATTCGCCCTGGCTTCCGTGGCGCAGGGGCTGGACAACTATGAGTCGTTCAATATCTGCGGCAAAGATTTCCCCACCACCCGGGAAGTATTTGAATTCATCTGCAAGGAAACCAACTCACCCAAGCCCATCTACAGCGTGCCTTATTTCGCGGGCTACGCCTTTGGCTGGCTGATGGAGACGTTGCTGCCCATTCTGCCGGGCTCTTCCCCGTTCCTCACCCGTTCTCTGGTGCATGTGGCGGAAGACTGGCTGTGCCCGACAGATTACGCCCATAAAAAAATCGGCTATACGCCACAAAAAGATTGGCGCGTCGCAGTAAGCGAGGCCCTCGCGGAACTCAAGGAACAAGGCTACCCCTGGCCGCATCTGTCCCAGGCCGCCTGATTCCACAGCATGTCGGACAATAAGGAACACACCGCCGTGAAACCAGGATTAGTAAACAAAATCCAGGCGGGCGACCTCGTCGCCCCCAAAACCTTAACCACTATCAAAGGCCAACCGACGCAATGGCCGGACCCGGAACGACTGGTCCATTTACAGTTCCGCCGTTTCGCCGGCTGCCCCTTTTGCAATATGCATATGCGCGCCATGACATTGCGGCATGCGGAGCTGGCCTCTGCGGGGATACGGGAGGTTGTCATATTTCACTCCAGCGAAGCCTCCATGCAGCCGTTTCAGGGAGACGCGCCTTTCGATGTGATCTCCGATCCGGAGAAAAAGCTGTATCAGGAGTTTGGCGTAGAGAAATCCTTGCGCGCCCTGATGGACCCGCGAGCGATCGCCGCAGCGATTAAAGGCGGCGCGCGCAAGATGAAAACCGCCAATCCGGATAAGGGCGAAAGTCCGCTGGGTCTGCCCGCGGACTTCCTCATCGCGCCGGATGGCTCCGTGGTCGCCTGCAAATACGGCGTTCATGCGTACGACCAGTGGTCCGTAGACGACGTGTTGACGTTGGCGCGCGGTTTTCACGCCCGCGCATCAACACGGTCGGAACCGGCCCCATCGCCCGCTCCCAAAAGTGCCGCAGCCCATTGATGCGGCGGTTGAATGAATGTCGTTGCAGACAAATAGAAAATCACTATTGGTCTGCAGGAAATGAAGGAGGGACAAACCATGCGCACACCAACATGGAAGCAAGCCAAACCCTTTGCGCAACTTGTCGCAGCGGGCTGTCTGGCGACGCTTGGCGCTACCATAGTCCTGGCGGCGGACACGCCGACTGGTTCAATTGAAGTACAACTGCAGCGCCTGGAGAACGACAACGGGGGGCTGATGGTGCATTTGTACACCAGCGCAGACGGCTTTCCCGACACCCCCGCCAAGGCCTCCATCAAGCTATATGTGAAGCCCACGGACGCCAGCGCTCACGCCACGTTCGCCAATGTGCCTTACGGCGTGTACGCGGTGGCGGTGTGTCACGACGCCA
Source organism: Hahella chejuensis KCTC 2396 (assembly GCF_000012985.1). Classification (NCBI taxonomy): domain Bacteria; kingdom Pseudomonadati; phylum Pseudomonadota; class Gammaproteobacteria; order Oceanospirillales; family Hahellaceae; genus Hahella; species Hahella chejuensis. Next base: position 4,119,880 of record NC_007645.1, read on the forward strand.
ACAGCAATGACGACTGCGACGCCAATTTTCTGGGTATTCCCAAGGAAGGCGTCGGCGTTTCCAACAACGCGAAAGGGTTTATGGGGCCGCCCAGTTTTGACAAGAGCAAGTTCACCCTGCAGGAGCCATCCAAAGTAGTTTCTATTGATTTGGATTATTAAGGCGGAGTCGTTTGGCGCTCTCTCCTGTCACGTTCATCAACGCCCGGCTGGTCTTCGCCGGGCTGACTCCAGACCTCCCTCTCACCTCAGGTTCAAATTCAGCGTCCCGCAAGCATTAAACTTTCCTAATAATCCGCTTATTCCGCCGTCTTTTTCTGGTTCTGCGTCGGGCCTAGTCTGATTGGCGTCTGGCGAAATTACGTTAACGGGCCAAACTATAAGTATCGCAGAGGCTTCTATCGCGACGCCCGGCGACCTCCAGCGTTGTCTAGTCGCAAAGAAGACCCGGGCGATTAACGCCGTTGGCGCTTATGCCCCTGTATTTAAAATGAATTATTGATGAATACCCTAATATTAATTCGCGAGAAAATGTTGCAGGCTGTTGGTTTTCACCCACATCAACATCAGCGTTAAAACAGAGAGGATAAAAAGCCGCAAAATGCTGGAAAGTTTCAAAAGTCTGATCGACATTGCGTCCACACGAGGAGTGCCCGCCACGATAACGCTGCTGATTGCGTTAGCGTTGCTACGATGGGTGGTTCACCGTCAGATCAAGCGCAATAGTTCGCTGTCGGAAGACTTCAAGCTGCGCTGGTCCAACATCCTCAAAAACTCCACCTACCTAATTCTCATCATCGGTCTGGTGCTGATCTGGGCGCCGCAGATCCAGACTTTTGCGCTGTCGCTGACCGCCTTCGCCGTGGCCATTGTGATCGCCACCAAAGAATTGATCCTGTGCGTAAGCGGCACCCTGTTGCGGGCGGGCAACCGCCAGTTCGCCGTGGGGGATATTATCGAAGCGGGAGACTACCTGGGCTACGTGGTGGACCAGAACCTGATCACCACCACCCTGAAAGAGCTGAACCGGGACTTCTATTCCAGCACGGGCAAGACGGTGGTTATCCCGAACAGCCTGTACCTGAGTTCGGCGATCAAGAATCACTCGGTGTTACGTCCTTACGTGATTCACAGTTTCTGCATTACTACAGAGCCGGACTTCCAACGCTCCTACGAATATTCCCTGAGAATGAAGGAAGCGCTGGACAAATACTGGAGCGAATTCCAAAAAGAGAACAAGGATTTCATTCCGTTGATCCGCAGTCGACGCTTGATACTGCAGGACGTGATCCCGAAATTCCGTTTCACCACCACGGATGTGGCCAAGCATAAATTCGTGGTGACGCTGCCGTGCCGCGCCGACGCCCGGCTACAGCAGGAACAGATGATCAATATGCTGCTGTTCGCCCCGCCGGTGGAGAACAATGAAGAGACGAGCCAGGAAACCGCGCAGACGGAAGCCTTGCCCGCGCCAGATCAGCAAGCGCCAGAGCCGCTCCCTGATGCGGCGCTGGTGCGCACCACCATCTAATAGCAGGCCTCTTTCTAGACCTCCAAAGCCGCTCCCAGACTTCTGTCTCGGGGCGGCGCGCCGAATAAACGCTTAAACTCTCTGCTAAACTGCGACGGGCTCACATAGCCCACCTTCATCGCCGCCGTACTGGCGTTGATGCCGCCCCGCGCCAACAGATTACGGGCCTGGTGCAGTCGAATGCTTTTCAGATACTGCAATGGCGAACAGTCCGTCACCGCCTTGAAATTGTGATGCAGCGTAGAGTGACTCATATTAGCCGCCCGCGCCATGGTATCGATATCCAACGGCTGATCATATTGCTGATGGATCATTTTCAGCACTTTGGCGATTTGCGCCACGCGGCTGTTGTGATTAGCAGCCGCGCGCAACGTTTCGCCGCGATCGCCGCATAACACCCGGTAGTAGATCTCACGCAGAATCTGCGGCCCCAGAATCTTGGCTTCCGCCGGGTCGGACAAGACCTTCACCAGGCGGATGCAGGCCTCGATCAGCGTATCGTTGAGAGGCGTGGAATAAATGCTTTTGGGAATATCTCCGGAGGTTCTGGAAGGCGGGTCGCCCATGTCGATCAACAGATCATTCAAGGCAAGGGTATCCACCAGTATGCGCAAACCGAGCAAAGGCGATTCCGGGGACGCTTCGTAGATTTCGCACTCAAAAGGCAACGGCACGGACAACACCAGATAGTTGTAGGCGTCATAAGTATAGGTCTGCTCCCCCACGTATCCGCGCTTACCGCCCTGCCCCACAATGACAATCGCCGGCTCGTACACCACCGGCTGCCGCGGCGAAGGTTTGACGACTCTGAATGTCGTGACTTCCGGCAGCGGCGTATGATTCACGCCGACCTGCTTCGCATGCTGATTCAGAAGATCGACGAACAGGCCTTTGTTATGGGCGTCCAGACACGCTTCGATGCTGGGTTTCGATTCACGGTTGTAAATGATCTTATCGCTCATCGCCATCTCTCCCATGTCATCCTCCGGGATGCGCCATCATTGAATTCAGAATGAAAATACTATCAGGCCCGAAGGGCCTGCGCTTCTGTTAATCACAGCATACGATAGAATCAGGCAAGGACGCCGTAGAATCGTGCATTCAGTTTGCCTCTCCCATCTCCTAGCATGAATATACGCCGTCCTCTAAACGGGCCCTTTAGCGACGACGCCCCACTCATAAGTGAAATACCGCACAGGGAGACAGATATGAACGATTCATCACGATTAGGCAAGGTCCAGTTAGGCTCCAGTAACTTGTTTGTTTCCCGTCTGGGATTGGGATGTATGGGACTGAACGCCTTCTACCGCCCGTTTGACGGCACTGGCGCGCATGACGAAAAGGAGTCCGAAAGCTTTCTACGCCAGGCGCTGGAAATGGGCATGAACTTCTTCGACACCTCGGACTTCTACGCCGCAGGTCGCAATGAACTGCTTGTAGGTCGGGCGCTGAAGCCGGTGCGTGAACAGGCCGTTATCGCCACCAAGTTCGGCATCACTTGGGATGAAGCCACTCAGACTCGTGGGATCAACGGGCGTCCGGAATATGTACGCCAATGCTGTGAAGACAGCCTGCGCAGATTGGGAGTAGATGTCATCGACCTTTACTACTACCACCGCATCGACCCGGAAACGCCGCTGGAAGACACCCTTGGCGCCATGGCGGAACTCGTCAAAGAAGGCAAAGTGCGTCATCTGGGCGTCAGTGAGGCGACCGGAGAGCAAATCCGCCGCGCTCACGCCGTGCACCCGATCGCCGCCGTACAAAACGAGTATTCGTTATGGAGCCGCGAACCGGAAACAGACGCTCTGCCCGCCTGCCGGGAATTAGGCGTGGCGCTCGTGCCTTACAGCCCTCTCGGACGCGGCTTCCTGACCGGAAAAATCGCGACAGGCAACGCGCTCAGCGAAGAAGACTGGCGCCGCAACAATCCCCGTTTCAGCGAAGAAGCCATTGAGGCCAACAAGAAGTTTGTGGATGTATTGGCCGCCATCGCCCAGCGCCATAACGCCACCGCCGCACAAATCGCACTGGCCTGGCTGCTGCGCCAGGGCGAAGACATCATTCCCATCCCCGGCAGCAGCCGCCTGAGCCGCTTACAGGAAAATCTCGCCGCCGCATCCCTGCAACTGGATGCGGAAGACGTGGATCTGATTAACGCCAAACTGCCAATGGGCTCGACTGCGGGCTCAAGGTACTAGCCGTTCTCACGCCCCGCCCGCTTCCGTTCAAGAAACTGGCGGGGCGTTCTCTTCTTTCCTAACGCCTTTATTACAGACTGTCAGTCGAAACCTAAAATCCCATCCAGCCGAATCTCACCGCACACAACAGCCTTCTTCCGAAAAGACGTTTCTACTGATACATTTCAGTAGCCCATTTTTAACGAACAACGTCAGTCGATAAATCGCTCAAGGAGCGCACATGCAGGGCTACAGAATCAGTACGAACTTGGATGAGATGGATTTGGACGTCATCCACGGCTTTATCTCCACCAGTTATTGGGCCAGCGGCATTCCCAAAGAGCTTATGGGCAAAGCCATCGCCAATTCTCTCTGCTTCGGCGTTTTTGATCCGGAAGACAAACAGGTTGGCTTCGCCCGTCTGATCACTGACAAAGCCACTTTTGCTTATCTGGCGGACGTTTTTATTCTCGATGCCCACCGCGGCAAAGGCTTGAGCAAACTCCTGATGACCCAGATCATGGACCACCCCGACCTGCAGGGGTTGAGACGTATGATGCTGGCGACGCGAGACGCCCACGACCTCTACTCCCAGTTTGGTTTCACCCAAGTGGAGAATCCAGACATCCTGATGCAGGTTTGGAAGCCAGAGATTTATCAGGGGTTTTAGAGCTGATAACTTACCCCTCATTTGTGACTTTAGCGCTTACAAGATCTGTGTAGGCGCCCAGCATATAGAAGGTGAAAAACATGAACTTGGAATACATCGACACCCCTAGCGAAGACTTCCTTTGCGACCGCTACCACATCACCGAAATCAACAGCTTCGAAGAATTGCTCGTTGCTTACCGCGAGTTGGCGGCCAGCCATCCCGATTGCCGCTTTCTGCTGACGTTGGATGACCTCGGACAAGCCTGCTACACCGCCATGCACTCGACACAGTCTCATGACCTGGACAATACGGATGACTTTGATTTATCAAAACTACCGCCGGAATGCTTCGAAGACGGCGAGCACAAAGGCTACCTGAGCCACAAAGACGAGTTTCCGATTCGCCGACGCAACATGGAAGCCAAACTCAAAGAGCACACCCTCGCCGACGTCATCGCCAGAGGCGTCAGCCTGAATGAAGACGCCCCCGAAGACATCGAAGACGTCAATGCAGACCCGTTATCCATCCTCGACGCAGAAACCTACTTGCTAAAAGTCCCAGTCACCGCCAGCCACGAAACGATCTTCGCCTTTCCCAACGGCTACTTCACCTGCGACCTGAATCCATTTGAAAACGTAGTGCTCGCCAAACACCTGGACGACCATTTCGGATACCAACTGATGGGACTCGGCGCCTCCTACCTCGCATTCCTGAAAACCAAACCGCTCGACCACAACGCCATACAACAACTGATCGATACACTGGATCAAATCTATCGCGATGAGTTTGATGACGAAATGAAGGAAATGCTTCGTGGGATTATCTCCAACAGTTCAGTTTTGGTTTTGAAATATACGGAGTAGTTGTTTCTTTACGGAACCTCTGAAAAACGTTGGGGACGCCGCAATGGCGCCGCCTATGTTCCCCATGAATAAAGGCGGCCTGAATTCAGTCATGCGCAAACATTAGGAAATTAAGAAGCCCCCATCTATGCATTCGCACAGCGAGGTTACTTACCCTTGACCCCGCCCACGAACGTGCCGGATAAGCCTGTTTGTTGGCATGACGTTATCGAGCACCGTTCATAGATGAAATGCCGCTAGAAGTTAGTCTCGGAGCTCCGAACACAACATCAGGCCTCTTGGCCATGGGACGGATGACCAACCAACCCTATAGGATTCGATACCCTATAAGGATTATCAAAGAAAGACGATATCATTTCTTTTTACAATCTGTTTCTCTAGAAGCTTATTAGCTGTCAAATAAGTCAACCGAGAATAGCCAATATTCTCGTCACTATGCTCTTTCAGATAAGTAATGGCAGCTTTCGCATATACCTTCAGTAGTTATCCATAATTTGTCACAATGCAGCATAATGGAATATCAAATAAATGAAAAAAACGATCAAAAAATCCTCATGGGATGCTGTAATAGATACAGGCGTCTGTGACGCTTACAACAATGCAGATCTCACAATTCAACTTCGTTTAGGCTTCAAACAAATCAACCCGTCCGGCGGCGCAGCAACAGGAACATACAATGACTACGGCGACAAAAGCGCCACCGCTCGAAAAATTGTGAAATGGTCAAACTCAGAGTGGCTCTCGTGGAAAACCAACTTTGTAAACTCAGCTAAAAATTTTTGGCATGGTAAGTTTTGGCTAGTTAATAATTTTTCTGAGTTTGAGTACGTGGACGCAGGAACAAAATATATACCTAACATTTGGTGTCGCTTTGAACTATATGGTGAAGACTACTCTCCCGCAAAAAAATTTCACCATGTAATTGAAGTTGTTAGACTGGATAAATCTGAAACGTGGTTCGGATCTCACTCCAAACTGTATGATAGCCTCGACACAAACTCTGTTCAAAAAGGCACTGACAGCAAAGGCAATCCTATTATGCAACGAGCTCACGTCCATGAAATTGGCCACCTACTTGGCTTAGGACATGTCGACATAGGGAAAAAGCACTGCCCTCCTTCAGGTAATACAAACCTCGGGCCTTGTTACGGTGTTGCTGACAAGGATAAGTACTCCGTCATGGGCCAAGGTATGGAACTTCGAGATCGACATGCTAACCCATGGAGGCGGGCAATGATTGATTTTACCAAAAAGGGTAGTATGACGAACGCGACTGATTGGGCTCCGAAAAGAAAAAGACACTACCCAAGAACGCTTCCAGAAGCTGCCTCAAACGTCCATATCACTGTAAAGCCAAAGCGCAAGTAACCTCACAACACTAAAAAGTAATCCAATGAAACTAACATTCCAAAGGAAGTCGATGAAGACTGCATACCTAATGCTATCATTATCAACATTATTTGGCTGCGCACATGCAGTCGCTGGAGGACAGAATACAATGGAAAATACAAAGCTTTGTGCTAATACACCCACTAAAAAGTCACAAGAAGTTTTGCAAGTGATACTAAAAGACATCGGTGAGAACTACCCTCATGCGGGAGGCGGAGGCATAACCGAAATAAAGCTAACCACATCAAGCACTTACACAGTATCAATTGCTCAGGAAGAGCGAATTGATAAAATAAGTTATGAATTTAGCGTCAACGACAAGTGTGATGTAAAAATACTAAAACGAGAGCTATCTGCTGAAAGCCCCTGGGAAGAGAAGTAGATTTGCACATGCCACGACTGACCGCCAGCGAGAAAAACTGGCGGTATATTGTTACACATTCATCCTGAATGATAAGTTGCTTTCATGCACAAATCTATCTCCGCCCTCACCCACCCAACATCGCCAGATGAGACATCGCGCCGGTAAACCCCTCATGCAGGGAGTGCCCTGGCAGTTTGCCTTCCACCGCGCGGCGGATGGCGGCGACGGTTCCTACTACGTCGCCGTTGCGGAGGTGGTCGCGGAGATTGACGCCGGCTTCCGCGAACAAGCAGAGGTGGAGTTTGCCTTGTGAGGAGACGCGCAGCCGATTGCAGGTGGCGCAGAAATCTTTGCTGTAGGGCATGATCAGACCAATGCGCCCACGATAATCCGGGTGTTGGTATTCCTGCGCGGGACCGGCGTCAATGTCTTTGGGAACCAGCGTCCAGCCTTGCTGTTCCAGTCGCTCTGCGATTTCCGCACCTGATATGTGATTGGCGCGAAAAAATACGGCGTTGTCGCCGGTTTGCATTAACTCAATGAAGCGCACCGCCACCGGTTTGTCCTTCACCCATTCCAGAAACGGCGTCAGTTGATCGCCATTGTAATCACGCAGCAACACGGAATTGAGTTTGACCTGCAGCCCCCCTAGTTCCAACGCGCGATCCACGCCGCCAAGCACCGCATGCAAGCGGTCATGCCCGGTGATGGCGTGAAACCGTTGCGGATCAAGGCTGTCCACGCTCACATTCAATGCGCTTAACCCGGCTTGCGCCCATGCGTCGATATGTTTGCGCAGGTTATAACCGTTGGTGGTCAGAGCGGCCTTGCGTATGCCCTCAGTTTGCGCGCAGGCGCTGATGATTTGCGGTAAGTCGCGACGAATGGCCGGCTCGCCGCCCGTGATGCGCACCTTGCGGGTTCCCAAAGCGGCGAAGGCGGTAGTGAGAGTCTGAATTTCGCTCACCGTTAAGGGCAGCGCCTCCGTCTTACATTGATAGCCGTCCGGCAAACAGTAATTGCAGCGGAAGTTGCAGATGTCTGTGATAGATAGACGCAAATAGTGCAGCCGTCGGCCAAACTTGTCTTGCAATACAGGTGCGTTCAGCTCAGAAGCCTCCATATGATCCGTCACAGACGTGACGCGAAGGCGATTTTTGAAAGAAGCGGAGGCGTTCATTGCGAGTCCAGCCCGGCTTGCGCCATGGCGGTCTGAATCTGTTCGACGACCGTCTCCAGATCGCCTTCGGGGCAGTCCTCGCCGTAGCGTTTTCGGTAGCCCTGCTCATCCAGGCGTACATAGACCTTTGGCGTCACATTCAGGTTATTCAAACACTGCTTGACGCAACCAAGCAGGCAGCCGTCTACGGCGACGATAGGACGGCCGCTGCAGGCGACTTTGACCAGAGGTTTCACACCACCGCCAACGCCGGAAATACAGGACATCTCCGCCAGCCCGCGACGGTCCATCGCCACAGCGGCATTGTTGGCCAACTGCGCAACGTTAGAGCAGCCCGAGCAGGAATAAATCAGGGGAAGATCGGTGCGGCGGTTCAAAACGGCTTACCTCGGTCAGTGATCAGACAGCCTCATTGTAGAGGGCTCACCGCTCGCGATCCCTTGACCCCCGTCAAATGCGTTCGCCCGCCGCCAGGGCATTGGTGGTACCTATTTATTAGTAGTCCTCTTGTTAGTAGTCCTCTCATAGCCCTTGCCGCGACAGCATCGATTAAAGTGGCGTCGCCAATAAACTGGCGCCGCGATACCCGGTGGCGTCGGAGATTTTCTCTTTGATATGCCGCGCTACAGCGTCCGTCGCTGGATTGAATAGACCGCATTTCTGTAACGCTTCTCGATTACGGATGGAGCGCCCCAGGTATTCCAGCACCACCTTCACGCACACGGGTTCACGCCGATCACTGGCGGAAACGCCTAGCTTGAGGCCAGACAGGTAACTCACCCGGCTCTTATAGGTTGGGTAAAGAATCGTCTGCGCAATCTCGTTGTGAGTCAGAGTTTCATATCCCACCAGAAAGATACGCTCGGAGAGAAACATGGCCGTTCCTTCATAGCGGGACTTGTATTTCTCTTCCTTGTTGGGCGGACGCATGCGCTCCAAGCGGCGGAAATAGTAGTCGTTTCCGCTCATGTCGATCTGTAACAGGCTACGAATAATCTGATCAGGAAAGGTCATGGAAAAGTGATATTCGTAGTAATAGCCCAGATACTTATCCAATCGCCCTTCCGATTGCTGCTGCAAACGCTCCAGTTTCTCTGCATAGGGCTTGTCTGGCGCACGCGCGTCTCTGTCGCTATTAGCCCGGGATTGAGCCACTTGCATAAAGCGGTCATGAGGAAGATCCAACTCGTGGGGCTCCACGCCAAAGAAATCGCAGATTTTGCGCAAAACGAAGCGCGAGGGCTGACTGGTTCCGTTCAGGTATTTGTTGAATTGGGCGCGGTGGATTTCCATGCGCCGACAGACTTCGGCGGTGGATTTATAGTGGCTGCACAGCAACTTCAGATTGCTGCAGAAGTCCTCGGTCATGTGATTCCTAGCGGTTTCCGTTCGCCGCTCACCAGCGCCATAATTCTACAGATGGCGCCGCCGATACGATCAAAAACGGTTCTTAATATATTGATATAACCGCTAATTTTAGCTGGGAATAACCGGAGCGCCTACTCTTGGCGACACAGAAAGCTCTTCATTCTGCTCTTCGCTCTCGTCTCGCGTGGAGCGCACCCAGGCGGAATGATCAATATCCAGGTCAGCGAACTTGTCTGGATCGAATACCGGACTCTTCACCCCGGATTGAATCTGCTCGTCGTAGTCACGCAGCAGGCGCAGCCCCACTTTCAGCAACATAAACAACGCCACCAGATTCACCAGCGCCAGCAGACCCATGGTAATGTCGGCGAACGCAAACACCGCAGCCAGGTTCTGCAACGCTCCCCACATCACCAGACCAAGCGTAAACATGCGGTATACGACGACGGCTTTCTCATTGGAGGAATTCAGATATCTGAGACTGTTTTCCCCCAGATAGTAGTTATAAATAATGGAGGTGAAGGCGAACAACATCAGCGCCAGACTGATTAGTCCACGGCCTAACTCTCCCATCTGCTTGGCCAGCGCCAATTGGGTCAACTCAACGCCGTTCAAAACGCCGCCCAGATCCAGAGAGTTAGACATCAGGATGATCATCGCGGTGCAGGTGCACAGCACCATGGTATCCATAAACACGCTGAACGCCTGCACGATACCTTGATCCGCCGGGTGCCCTACTTTGGCCGCGGCGGATACGTTAGGCGCGCTGCCCAGACCCGCCTCATTGGAGAACATACCCTGTTTCACGCCCATCATGATGGCGGTGCCGATCAATCCGGAAAATGCAGGCTCCAGCGCAAACGCGCTCTTGAAGATCAACAGGAAGGTCGCCGGCGCTGCATGATAATTCATGCCGATGACATAGAGTCCAATGCCAAAATACGCCAGCACCATAATAGGCACGATGACTTCCGCCACCTCGGCGATGCGACGCACGCCGCCAAAAATAATCAGTCCAATAAACACCACCAGAACAGAACCGGTAATCGGCGTGGCGATGCCAAAGGTATGTTTAAGCGTGGACGCGACGGTATGCGCCTGCAAAGCATTAAAGGCAAAGCCGAAAGTCACGAGCAGCAATACGGAAAACAGAACGGCGAGCCATTTGAGGCCCAGACCACGATGAATGTAATAGGCGGGACCGCCGCGGAAGCTGCCATCAGAATCTCTGCGCTTGAACAGCTGCGCCAGAGAGCATTCAAAAAAGCTCAGGCCCATGCCGATCAAACCAATCAGCCACATCCAGAACACGGCGCCCGGACCTCCCAAAGCGATAGCAATGGCGACGCCCGCAATATTGCCCGCCCCCACTCGACCGGCGAGTGTCAGGGATAACGCCTGAAATGAGTTGATCTGATCCTGAGATTCCTTCATCGAACGACGGACGAGACGAAACATCCGACCGAAATAGCGGAACTGTACGAAGCGCGAGGTGATGGTGAGCAACAACCCCAGCGCGATAAGGACGGCGACAAGCACCTTACCCCATATCAATTGAGTCAGGAAATCCAACATCTCAACCCTCTTTTATTTTTATATTGGAGTCTCGAAAGATTGAATGAATAGTCCAGTTAATCACCTGAGTTTTATGATTTCTGCATTAGATTTGTACACAGAGCCAACCTGCGCGCCGAGTCCGGGTTCCCCATGAAAATGACACCGAATTCAAGTCGCTGATCGAAGGACGAAAACAGGCTTTAGGCAGGTCGTGAATTTTGCTGTATATACGTGTTTATTGCAATTTCGCTGACAGACGCAAAATGGAGCTAGTTGATGCTATGCAGGCGTCAACCCGATAAAACTCTCCATTTTTTGGCGAAGAGTACGACTAATGTCGCCGGTTAAACGCTAAAAAACCTGGAAAACACCCTGTTTATCGGGCTTCGGAGGGCGGACATGAAGTGTGAAACTTTGAAAAATGTGCGTTTGTGAGTGGTTGTGGCGCGGAGTTTCGGGGTCTAAGTCTCTTATCAACCTAACAAGAGCATCAAGCTCGGTTTAGTTATAGATGGGCTTGAGACCTATTTTTTTCTCGAGGGGAAATCAGCTGGCGGAAATGCGGAGCGATTCCTGTCAAGCCTCTTGGCGAAGGCTGAAACGTTTAAATATCGCATAAGGTGGAAAACTTAATGGGGAACACTTACGAAGCGAAGCAGCAATTTATGAGCACCACTTGTTGATAACTGTTTACTCATAGACTTTCCCGCAGTACAGAAACACCGCGAATTGTTTCCATGAGTTCTCTTTCAGCTCTGGGTCCTGACAATTCCCAAAATCACTATCTTCAGCCCAAGCCACTGCTCCTTTCAAAAAGCCGCTGATGGAGTTACTTGCCCAACCGTCTGTGGAATCAGCCCCGTCGGCAACTTTTCCTTCGTGAGGTTCACGGTCAGCAATCAATGATTTCACAAAGAGAAGAAAACTCTCCTCGTCAGTCACTTCTTTCAGTAATTCATGAGGCTCTCTCATAATTATCCTTTGGCGTCTAACGCTCAGTTCACTGAGCGAATTTTAAACGACTATTTTTGCGAGATATTAAAAAGAACGCTTAAACTTGGCGCCTTAGCATTCAATTACCACGTCCCCTTCCCCAAGACGGACACAATTAAACTGCTTACCTTCAATAGTGACTTCTCGCCAATATTGGGGATCATCCGTTTCACCGTCTTCGATAACCCTATATTCACTACTTGGCGAATCACATCGTTTTCTGGGGAGCTTGGTAAAAATTGAGCCTGCGTAAACGCCGTGCTCATCACATTTTTTGAGGAGTTTAATTGCATGCTCTAGGAGACCTTTATTACCAGTAAGCTCAGATTTTCTCTCAACCGTATCGCACAACAATGTTTCTTCAATCAGAGCTGAAATCTCTTTTTCTAATGTTTTATATACGTATTCCATAATTCTCTCAAGGATAGAATGATCCTACCTACAAGGCCAAATGAAACAATCCGTGTTAAGCGCCTACTCTCTTAATGCACTAATATCTTTCACCATTGACTTAAGGTTTCTTAGCTTCTTTGGATGCTTTGGCGCCCACATGATTTCTGAACCATCTTCAAGCTCCTCATATATAGGCAAAAGGTCGATTATCCCAAGGTACTCCCACTGTACAGTAACGCCAGTTTCACCACCTTTATATGGTTCTGCGTGCTCGATACCAATTTTCTCTACTTTTTCGAAAGCTTCCTCTAATGTCGAAGCCTTGACTATCACTGTGTTTTCCCACGTTTCAAATTGTGCGTCCAGATCATTGTTACGCTCATCATCGACTTCGATAAACCGAGCCATATATGTTCCTATATACCAGCCAACGGGGGAGATATTTTTATCCCATGTCTGCATTCGCGCCACCAGTAGTTTTTGAAATTGGCAAGGGGCAGCACACAAATCGTGCAGTGCCACCTAAACTTGTTATACATAATCAAAATTAACAAATGCATATTGATCGAAATAAAACTTAATGAAACATACAATATACCACTATCATAATCCTTTTCCGCAGCTAATTTCATAACACCTAAAATCCATACAACCAACACTGAAACCAGGATGTACGCCTATAACGTAGCGCTATAAATCACTGCATACATTGCGCAATTTCGTACACGTGCTTATTAATAGATAGCGAAATACTTTGCAACATGCAGCCAACCAAACTCCCTCTTTTCATATACTCATTCATATTCGATACCAAAGGGCTTTTCGCCATCAGCCTAGGGAGCAGCTCTCCAAATTAAGCGAATTGCTCGCCTCATTCCGGTTTTCTCTATTAGCGCGAATAATACGATCCCTGAGATCAGTCACATCGTGCATATTATTGAGATATAATTCATATATTTTCATTTACAAAACTCTCATGCTCCGACTCATCAGGCACAAGCCATTTCGTACTCACTTTCAGCTAGCTCTACGAGCTTCCAGTCAAATTTTGTCGTAATCAGTGTGAGCGACATACCGCCATACAGATGCACTTCCCATACAGGGTCTTCATCTTGTAGGTCATTCATTCTATGCTGAACTGAAGGCGTTACTTTACTTTTTGTTGTTTCTTTCACACGGGTTTCCAGGACTACAAATAAATCATTGCTCGATGAGTCATCGTCAAGCTCCGCCTCCATGTAAACGACCTGACCACATTCAAAAACAGCCTTCCAATACTTATCGTCCATGGTTCCATAAACCAGTATATCCAGGGTAACTTTTGGGAAGGCGCTCAAGTCAATACGCATATCAGCGTTGTCTAAAAGTGTTTCACATACTTGCTTTAGATTCATACACAGCGCGCCCAACGTCGAATTGCAGCGCAGTTTCTCCCTGTGGGCGCTTTGTTAAACCTTAAATTGCTGAATAATTGTGCGAATTTCATTAAATTTCGTGTCTTTCTTTGATTCAAGTAATTCAAGAAACTGTAGTACATCAAACCCATCGTAATCTCTTCCGGGGCGATCAATCTTCATCTCGACTGTCTACATAAGGCTATTCATACTCGCCTGGGTTTGGCGTCCCAAATTCTATTAAGCCCAGTTCGCCCCCCCCCCTGTAACCAGACATCCCGAGCAGGGCTAGCAATCCACGCGTTCACTCAACCCTCCAAGAATACCGCAAATTTGCAGTTCAATTCCCTCCGATCTCAATCATCCAACAAAAAGTTATGCTCCCTTGCCTCCCGCAACCGCCGCCGGCTGCGTTCATTGCGGATGGCGGCGTACATGGCCACCATGCAGGCGGCCAGTACGCCGTAGAGCACCATGAAGCTGGCGGAGTGGACCCCCAACGCTTCTACCGCCAGGGCGAAGGCGATAGGTAAGGTGAAGCCGCCGGCGGCGCCGAGTGTGGCGACGGTTCCGCCGACGCTGCCCATATGATCGGGGAAATAGTCATGGATGATTTTGTACACCGAGGCGCGCCCGAAGCCTTGCGCCACGCCAATAACCAGCATCAACAAGGTGAACACCCACACATTGACGCGGATTTCCAACTGCACATCCCAATCGACGCCGTGAATAGTCATGCTGGTCGGTGGATAACTCAAAAAGAACAGGCACACCAGGCAAATCCAGAATACGCTCCAGTTTACCGCCCTGCCTCCATACCGGTCCGCAAACCAGCCTCCTAACGCCCGCACCATACTGGATGTGGTGACAAACAGCAGCGTCAGCAGCATGGCGTTCTGTAATGACAGCCCATAGGCATTGACGTAGTAGTGCGGTAACCACATCAATAACGCCAGGAAACTGCCGAATACGAAGTAGTAATACAAGCTGAAGCGCCACACCTGGGGGTCTTTCAGTGGTTGTAGATGATACGCCAGATCCGCCCGCCGCCGGGCCTGCATGTAACGGGTGTCCTCCGGCGCCAGCGCCCAGAACAGCACCAGCGTGACCAGCATCCCCAGGCCATAGGCGGGTCCGATAAACTCAGCGCTCCATACCCGCTCGATAACCGGGGCCAGCGCCAGGGTCACCGCCGCGCCGGCGTTACCGGCGCCGAACACGCCCATGGCGAAGCCCTGGCTGCGGCTTTCAAACCAGGCGGTAACGTAGCGAATGCCAATCGTAAATGATACGCCGGAGACGCCCAGCCATAATCCCGCCAGCAGATATCCTCGATAGCTGCTGATCCACGGCAATATAAACAGCGCCGGGGGCAACAACGCCATCTGCCAGATAAACAACTTCCGACAAGACATCACTTCGCTCAGCATGCCGGCGGGAAAACGCAGCAGCGCGCCGCTGAACATCGGCGCCGCCAGCAACAGACCAAACTGGAGGATGCTGAGGTCAAGCTGCTCTTGAATGCGCAACCCCAGCACAGCATACAGCGTCCATACCGAAAAGTTGGCGGCGAACGCCACCGTCGCCGCGGCGAGCGCGCGTTGTCCCAGTTTTTCGGTATAGAGCATTGGCGATTTCCCCATGCAGCAGTTTGCGCCGACTCGTTATCGGCCTTTAGTTGCAAGAATACTGGGTAAACACGCCAAGAAGACCCTTCTTACCCAAATAAACCATGCCTCCCGGCACACTGGCGTTTAGCTACCTATTTGTAGGCAGTCCCTGCCTGCATCCCCCACAAACTCCATAATCAAAGGCCTCGCATTGGCTACCCCTTTCGAGGTATGGCCCTTTACCGCGACCGAACCAGCCGCTGAAGCAATTTGATACTGATCAATTCGATTAGACCGCACAGGTGAAATATTGCAGTCATCCATGGTCCCTAACGAAAGCCAATGCTTTCCCATGTCCTTTCCAACCCTATGTGAAGGGGAGATGTATGAGTACTGACAGCAAACTCAATTTATTCAACTTCAGCGACGGCAAGATAAAGACGCTCCACATCACGTGGTTTGCGTTCTTTTTAACCTTTGTAGTGTGGTTCAGCCATGCGCCTTTGATGGTGTTCATCAAGGAGGCGATGGATCTGAGCAGCCAGCAGATCAAAGCCCTGCTGATTCTCAACGTCGCGCTGACGATTCCGGCGCGGATACTGATCGGCATTCTGGTCGACAAATACGGTCCACGTTTAGTGTATAGCGGCTTGCTGATCTCCTCTTCTTTTGTCTGCGCCGGCTTCGCCATGGCCGACACTTATGAGTCTCTGGCCTTGTTCCGTTTCCTGCTCGGCTTCGTCGGCGCAGGCTTCGTCATAGGCATCCGCATGGTGGGTGAATGGTTTCCGGCCAAGCAAGTCGGCATCGCCGAAGGCATTTACGGCGGCTGGGGCAACTTCGGTTCCGCCGCCGGCGCCATGACACTGCCCACCCTCGCCCTGCTGTTCGGCGGCGATGACGGCTGGCGCTACGCCCTGGGCCTGACCGGCGTACTCACTTTTCTCTACGGCATCATTTACTACAAAGTGGCCCGCAACACACCCAAAGGCTCTACTTACTTCAAACCGAAAAAATCAGGCGGCCTGGAAGTCACCAGCAAAGGCGACTTTATCTTCTACCTGGTGATGAACGTGCCGATGTATCTGGCCCTGGCCGTGTTGGCCTGGAAGCTGTCTCCCGCTGGCGTCGCCCTGCTCACCGACAACACCATGTACATTCTGTGGATCGCCCTGGTGATACTGTTCCTGTTCCAGACCAGCCAGATCTGGAAGGTCAACAAAGAAAACCTGACTCACGGCGCGCCTGAGTATGAGCACTATAAGTTCAAACAAGTGGCTTTACTGGATCTGGCTTACTTCGTGACCTTCGGTTCAGAACTGGCGGTCGTGTCCATGTTGCCGCTGTTCTTCCTGGAAACCTTTGATGGCCTGGACCCAGTCAAAGCCGGCCTGCTCGCCTCCGGTTTCGCCTTCATGAACCTGGTGGCGCGTCCCACCGGGGGGCATTTCAGTGACAAGATCGGGCGTCGCAAAAGCATGATGTTGCTGATCGGCGGACTGGCCGGAGGCTACTTCGTGCTCAGCATGATTGACGGGGGCTGGTGGCTGCCTCTCGCCGTGGCCGCCACCATGTGCTGCTCTTTCTTCGTCCAAGCAGGCGAAGGCGCCGTGTTCGCCATCGTGCCTCTGGTCAAACGTCGCATGACCGGACAAATCGCAGGCATGGCCGGCGCATACGGCAACGTGGGCGGAGTGGCCTACCTGACTGTATTGTCATTCGTCGATTACAGCACCTTCTTCCAGGTGATCGCAGTCTCTGCGGCGGTGGTGTTCGTCGCCTGTTGGTTCCTGGATGAGCCCAGCGGCCAGATCGCGGAAGTCATGCCTGACGGCAGCGTGCATATGATCGATGTGAGCTGAGCCGTCAAGAGCCAATCATGCCTCTGATCGTCCACCACAGCTCTATCACCGCCGCCGGCGTCAAAGACCTCAATGAAGACGCGGTGGCGGTGTGCGCCCCATCACAGGAGCGACGCTTGCTCAATAAAGGCGTCGTCGCCGCGCTGGCGGACGGGGTCAGCTCCGCGGAAGCCGGCAAGGAAGCCAGCGCTACGGCGGTAGATCTGTTCATCGCCGACTATCTAAAGACGCCGGACACCTGGGCGGTGAGTCACGCGGGCCAGAAAATACTCTCCTCCCTCAATCTCAGGCTATATCGTAAAAGCCAGGAATTCGTACATGAGGCCAAGGGCTATCTCTGCACGTTTTCCGCATTGATTCTCAAATCCCGCACCGCGCATATTTTCCACGTCGGCGACAGCCGCATTTATCTGTTGCGTCATGGCGAACTGACCCGCCTGACCCGGGACCATATCGTCAGCTTGGGCGGCGGAAGAAAGATGCTCGCCCGAGCGGTGGGCATGGATAACAATCTGCCCATTGATTACAGCAAAACGCCGCTGGAAGTAGGCGACATCCTGATCCTCACTTCCGACGGCGTGCATGACTTTCTGGACGACGAAACGATCAAACACATCGTGGACCATGCGCCTACCGCGCAGGAAGCGGTGGATGAGCTGCTGCAACAGTCGCTACAAGCCGGGAGCAATGACAATCTCAGCGCTATTGTGCTGGCGGTGGATGATTTGCCTGAGACCACGCTGGAGGATTACAGCAACCAGCTGACCCGCCTGCCCTTCCCCCCGGAGCTGGAGCCTGGAATGGCGCTGGATGGACTTGTCGTCGAAGAAGAGATTTTCGCTTCCTCACGCAGTCAGCTCTACTTGGTGAGAGATCAGGACAGCGGCGAGCGCTGGGTGATGAAAACGCCGTCACGAAATTATCTGGGGGACGTCAGCTATATCGATCGCTTCATACAGGAGGAATGGATCGGCAAACGCATCGACAATCCGCATGTGGTGCGCATTATCGAGCAGCCGCAGGCGCGCACCTGCCTTTATTATTTGATGGAGCACGTGGAAGGCGTCACCCTCCAGCAGTGGATCAAAGACCACCCATTTCCCAAGCCCAAAACCGCCTTTGCACTGATCGCACAGGTCGCAGACGGATTGAGCGCACTGCATAGCCAGGACACTATTCATCAAGACTTAAAACCGGCCAATATCATCGTCAGCCCGGACAATCGGGCGACCATCATCGACTTCGGCTCCGTCTACGTTGCCGGCGTCGCCGAGGTCTTCCGCCCCCTGGAGCATATCGCCGCTCTGGGCACCGCCTCTTACTCCGATCCGCTGTATCTGCTGGGACAAAATACCGGCGCGCGCGGAGATCTGTATGCCCTGGCGACCATCGCCTACGAAATGTTCACAGGCGAACTGCCCTACGGCGACCAAATCAACGAATGCCGCTCCCGCTTTGATTATGACCGCCTGCGTTATCGCTCCGCCATGCAGTTCAACCCGGTGATTCCACTTTGGTTTGATCGGGCGCTGCAAAAAGGCGTGGCGTTCGATTTGGACCAGCGTTATCAGACCATGGACGCGTTGCTGCAAGATCTGCAAAACCCTAATCCGGCGTTCCTGCAAGACAATCCTCTGGAAATGGAAGACCGCAGCCCGGTGATGTTCTGGCAAATGCTGTCAGGATTCTGGGCGCTGATACTTATGCTGGTGCTGATTTTGTTTTCCTGTCAGGGACCTTCCTGAACGTGCTCGCCATCCACCAGACCATTCTCTTTCAGGATGCGGTCAAACTCACCGTTCTCCTTGATAATGGCCAAGCCTCGGTTGAAGGCGTCGATGTACTGCCGGTGACGGGGGTTCTTCATGCCGCTGATAACGTACAGCTTGTTCGCGCTCAGGGGCGGCTCCACGAACTCCAGCATCGGCAATAGCGCAGGCTCCTCCCGCTGGATGCGGTAGCGGGCCACCAGTTCATCTTCCAGGGTCAGGTTGATGCGCCGTTGCGACAGCATCAGAACGCTCTGCATAAACTGAGTGACTTCCAGACGGGTAAAATAATCGGCTTCCATAAAAGCGTCATTGTAGGCATACCCTCGCACCACGCCGATCACTCTGCCGCGCAGACTTTCAAGGCCCTTGAACTCGAACAGGTCGCCCTTCAGCTTGATGAACTTCACTTCATTGGTCAGGTAGGGGTTACTGTACGCGAACAAGTCGATGCGCTCCTGACTCCACCAGGCGTCCAGAATCAGATCGAAAGTTCCGCGCCGGGTCCCTTCCACCGCCCGCGCCCAGGGAACGATAAGCTGTTTTACCTTGTAGCCCTGGGTGGCGAAAGCGGCGTTGGCGATTTCAACGGAAACGCCGCCATGTGGATGTTCGGGGTCGATAAAAGGAGGCCAGGGATCAGCCGCGGCCTTTAGTTCAACAAGGTCCGCGGCGGCCGCCACTTTACCGCCCAATAGAGCGGCGAGAGCGATCAACAGCAGCAGCGCCTTCGCCATTTTCGTTTGCTCCGCCATTAAGAAAACATTGCAAGGGAATGAATTAAGTATGCATCAAAAACGAAAAAGCGCATTCAAATCAAGTTTCCGCTAAAAATCGCTAACTAGAGGATTTATATAGCGGTTTGTCCTAAGTCATTTTGCCTACTCTTTTGTTTTTTAAACCAGTATATTTACGCCCGCGTGGTTAAAGGGGTATCTAACCACGCCAACATCAAAACTAAGGAAGGAATGACATGAATAACAAATTAGCGAAAAGCTACTCCCGGCTAACCTCTTCACTCACCCTCGGCGCTCTCATCGTTGCTGCTCCAGCAGGCGCAACCAGCTTCCAAGTCACCAAATTCACCGACGGCTACGACGGCGTATGCGACAGCGATTGTTCTCTGCGCGAAGCCATCCAGCTGGCTAACGAAAATGCAGGTCCGGATAAAATTATCCTGGACGCCGGCGTCTACAAGTTATCCATCCCCGCTGACAATACGATGGATGAAGAAGACGAGAACCTGAACGGTGACCTGGACATTCTGGACGATCTGGTTATCGAAGGTCAGGGCATCGACATCAGCATCCTCGACGCAGACGGCTTGGATCGCGCGATCGAGGTGTTGAAAGAAGTGAAAGTGGAGCTGCGCGGCTTCACCATTCGCAACGGCAATGTGCGCGACTACGGCGGCGGCATCGAAAATTACGGCGAATTGATGCTGCGTCAAATGCGCATCACCGGCAACGTCACCAAAGGCGAGCTGAACCCCGGCAATGGCGGCGGCATCTCCAACGAAGGCATGCTCGATATCTATCAGTCCATCCTTGACGACAACCGCGCGCAAGGCGATGAGGCGCACGGCGGCGCTATCTACAACACCGGCTCACTGTTCGTGCGTGAGACCACTTTCGAAAATAACTCTTCCGAGAACGAAAGCCTGACTGGCGCTGGCGGCGCTGTCTATAACCGCGGCGTGGCGGATATTTCCCGCACCACTTTCGCCAATAACGTCGCTGATTCCACCGGCTCTGCGTTCCTGAACGATGACGCCGCCGACCTGTGGCTGAGCAACAGCACCCTGAGCGGCAACATTGCTCTGGGCGAAAACGGCGCAACCCTGGTGAACGGCGTCACCAATCCGACTCTGCAAGGCGTCGCGACCATGAAAGTCGTACACGTTACCCTGGCGGATAACACCGGTCACGGCTTCTATAACTACGGCGACGTCAATGTGCGCAACAGCCTGATGGTCGGCAACCGCCTGCTCGACAACAGCGGCTTCTCCGATTGTGCGGACTATGGCGTCTCCTATCGCAACAAAGGTCTGATGACCGGCGCGGGCGCGGGCAACTGTAAGGCGGACATGGAAGTGGCCAGCGAAGACGTGTTCACCGAAGTGCTCTATCCATTGATGGATAACACCGGCCTGACCAAAACCCACCGTCTGCGTGAAACCAGCCCGGCGATCGATGCAGGCATGGGTCTCTGCGCCAGAACTGACCAGCGCCGTGTAGTGCGTCCTAAAGACGGCAATGGCGACGGCGTTGAGAACTGCGATTTGGGCTCTTTCGAATTCGTCATGCCCTAATACGCATCGGTTGAAATGAACAGCCAACGGGGGAGCGCTTCATGCCGCTCCCTTTTTTATTCAGCCCGCCTCTCTCCCCTCATCCGCAATCTTTCCCCTTGACGCCGTCAGCAATAAAAAAATACGCTGCCAGAATGCCGTAAATAACCACTAACTTAATGAAATTACGAAAATTTACTGCATAAAAGCCCATTTAGGGTTTATGATCCGGGTCCCACATTTTTATTTATTGCGGAAAAACTGGAGCGCCGTGTGAAGCGGCGAAATCCGCAGTCGGTTACAACACCAGGACAGTAGTTGTGAACAAAACATCCCCAAATCACCCCTTACGCGCGCGACTCCGTCGCAAGCCGAACTCCCTGACGCGGTTCGCCCGTCTTACGCCGTCCGCCTTGCTTATCGCAGGCGCAGCGTCTTCGGCGTTGGCGGCCGAGAGCAAATATTACGGCCTCATCGATCAATACCCGATCACCATGACGCTGTCGATTGAAGAAAACGGTTCCATAAAAGGCGACTACTTTTATGACCGCTACCAAACCGCCATCGAACTGCATGGGGGCATTCAGGGCTCGAACATTCATCTCGAAACCAGCGCGCCAAAAGACAAAGACGAAGAGAACTTTGACGGCAGCTTTTCCACCACCGTCGTTGCTGACCACAGCGACAACGCAGGCGCCGTCATTCCCAATGATATCAAGGGATATTGGACCCACTCGGGCAAAAAACTGCCTTTTACTCTTACCCTGGGACCTTACGAAGATGGCAAGCTGACCTGCGAGGAAATGAGCATGCAGCCAGCGCGCGTATTTTCAGAAGCCCCGGATCTTGGCTCAGGTAGAAGCAGTCCGCTGGAAGTGGACTATCAGTGTCCGCAGAGTTTGGCTGAACTACCGTTCCTGCAGAACTTGAAGGCATTGAGCGATACATTCCGCAGCGAACAAGGCTCATACGCATGCACGGGTACGATTGTTTACGTCCAATGGCGTTATTACCACTTTCAACTGCTTGAGGCAGGCTTCGCGCCGGAACTGAACCTGGCCCGCATTGATGCAAAAAACAGAGCGCGCTATCGCGCAGCGACGCTGGACTATCTCCGCTACTGGTCCCTGGAAAGCATCTACAACCTGCCCTATTACCACGAATACCTGCAAGTCATGCAGCAGGCGGAGACCGACCTGGCCGCTCACTACGCCAGCCGCTTCGGTATGGACGACGCCAAAGCGCACGCCGCCGCACAAGCGGGTGTGGACTTGTTCCTGCAACGAGCGGCGGGGGCGTATCCCAGCCACCAGGATCACACCGTCGCGCCGCTGGCGACGTTGATGTTCAACGACGAACCGCCAACGTTGGACACAGTTCGAAAGCTTATCACCGACGCCGACCAAAGCGCCCGTCTGCAAGCACTGAACGCCGCCTTGGGACTGGGGCTATCGACGGACGTCGTCGAAGCCCTGCTGGAGTCGGTTAAAGACGTCAATCAGGGCGATGAGCCCCCCCTGTTCTTCGCAGTGCGCAACCCGGACTATATCCGTCTGCTGCTTAACAAAGGGGCGGATGTGAACTATCAGAATGGTTTTGGTAAGACTGCCTTGTACTACGCGATTCAGTTCAATCTGCCGAAGTCAGCACAGAGCTTGCTCGACGCAGGCGCAGAGGTTAATCATCGCTACAAGTCCGGGCCGGAAATACAATATGACTGCCGCTACAACATCGCCCGCACGCTGCGCAGCCCATTAATGCACGCTGCTCAACACGCGGATACGGCTATGCTAGAGCTGCTAGTTAAAGCAGGCGCCGATCCTGCGCTGGCGGACGGCCTCGGCGACACCGCGTTGACCTATGCAGAGGAAAACGACAAGCTGGAGAATGCGGCCTATCTGAAAAGTCTCGCCGCGCAATCCCAGGCAAGCGTGAATCAATAACGTCTCTTTATACGACTACTTAAGCCGCCCGTTCTCCCTCCTGGGCGGCTTTTTCATGCCTGAAATACGCCCATAAAAAAAGGCCGCTGCGGCGACCCTTTCATCTTGGAACTGTTTGGAACTGTTTCGGCGGCGCTTCTGCTTACCGCGCAACAGCCATTATAAACGCTTTTTATCCAGACCCAGTACAGACAGCGTTCTGGAACGCACACTGTGTAGCAACTCGGCGTTATCCACCAGCGACTCGCCGTAGGAAGGAATCATCTCCTTCAACTTGGCCGTCCAGTCTGCGCTGCTTAAACGGTCTTTGAAGCAACGTTCGATCACGTCGACCATCGCCTTCACCGCCACGGATGCGCCAGGAGAAGCGCCCAACAGCGCCGCCAGCGTACCGTCTTTGGAAGCCACCAGCTCAGTGCCGAACTCCAGCTTACCGCGGCCCTGCGCGTCCCGCTTGATAATCTGCACGCGCTGTCCGGCTTCCGCCAGCGTCCAGTCGTCTTCTTTCGCTTCAGGGAAGTAGTTCAGCAACGACTTCACCCGGTCTGAATGCGACTGCATCGCCTCTTTGATCAGGTAACGGGTCAAGTCCATGTTATTGATGCCCACAGACATGATCGGACCAAAGTTATTGGCGCGGATGGAGCCGAACAGATCGAAAGACGAGCCTGTTTTCAGGAACTTGGTGGTGAAACCGGCGTAAGGTCCGAACAGCAGCGCAGGTTCGCCGTTGATGATGCGGGTGTCCAAATGCGGCACAGACATGGGCGGCGCGCCGATGGCCGCTTTACCATACACTTTGGCGTAATGACGTTTGACGATATCCGGCTTCTTGCACACCAGCCACTGACCGCTGACCGGGAAACCGCCATAGCCGTCTCCTTCCGCGATGCCGGATTTCTGCAGCAAGGGCAGCGCGCCGCCGCCGGCGCCCAGAAAGACGAATCCAGCGTCGATGGTTTTGCTTCCGCCATTGCGACTGTCGGACAGTTGTACGTTCCAGCGCCCGTCCGACGTTTGTTTCAGGCTCTTGACCGGATGGCTCAGCAGCAATTCAAAGTTGGCGTTCTTTTGCAGATGCTCCACCATGTTGCGCGTCAGAGAGCCGAAGTCGACATCGGAGCCGTAGCGAACGCGCGTCGCCGCTACTTTCTGCATCGGATCGCGATGTTCCATGACCAGCGGCATCCAATCCTGCAACGTGCGGGGATCGTCGCTGAACTCCATGTCTTTGAACAGATGATGCGCGCTCAATAATTGGTGACGCTTGCGCAAAAACGCGATGTCCGACTCGCCCCAAACGAAGCTTTCGTGCGGACAGGTGTTGATGAATTCATCAGGGCTGGGCAATCCGCCGCGCTCCACCAGATAACTCCAGAACTGCAGCGAAACTTCGAAAGAAGCGTTAATGGCCAGCGCACGGGTGATTTCAATGTCGCCGTCGCCGGTTTCCGGGGTGTAGTTCAGCTCACAGTACCCAGCGTGGCCTGTGCCTGCGTTATTCCAGCCATATGTGCTTTCGTGGGCGACATGATCGAGTCTTTCCACCATGACGATATTTAAGGATGGGTCCAACTGCATCAGCATCGTCCCAAGGGTCGTGCTCATAACACCGCCGCCGACTAGCAGCACATCCGCCTTTTTTACAGTCATTACAATCGCGCCTTTGCAAGAAAATCAAAATCTGGTGACAAGCATTAAACCGCCGCCGATTATGGAGGATTTGGGCGAAAGGTCAAAGATAAGTGAGACCGCCCCTGGCGAGAAGCGTTTGCTTTTCTGCTCTGTCGGAGGCTATGGTTCCTGTCGCCCCGATATTGGAAGAGAACCCGAAAAGCCAAACGTACCTGGCCACGGGGTCGCAATTATACCTTAATTTAATCGCTAAACGAGCGTTTAATTGCTTACGGATAATTTATTGTGGCGGGCCCCGCTGCATCAGGGCCGGCGCCACCTGCGAGATGGATACATAACCCTTTGTATTAAAATAGGAAATACTACTGCAACAGTGGAGATCCGTCCTGCGCAAAGCGGTAACCATGAATTTCCGCCGCCTCCACCAGCCTGTGCAAATAATCCACAATCGCCCGGCGCTCCGCCAGCTCCTTCAAATAACTGCGCAGTTTTTCCTCAACGTAAGAGTATGGCGCCAGCTCGCCGGGAATGTTGCGCTTCACCCATACCACATGAACGCCATAGCGACTCTCCACAGGACTGGGTATCAAGCCATACTCATGACGAAACACCGCCGCTTCGAACTCGGCGACGGTTTGCCCCCGGGACAGTTGTCCCAATGAGCCGCCCTGATCTTTGGAGGGGCAGGCGGAAAACTTCTGCGCCAGAGAAGCGAACTGTTCAGGATTCGATTGCAGCCGTTCGATCAGCGCCTTGGCCTGCTCCAGTTTTAATGAGCGCTCCTTGACGTCGTCAGGGGCCGCCGCCAGCAGTATATGATTGGCCTCCACCAAAGGAGATGAGGAGAACTGTTCCGGGTGGCCGCGATAGAACCGCTCGCATTCCTCCGCTGTGGGCTCGCGGACAGGGGCTTCGCGTTGCAGCAGCAGATCAATGACTTCATCCTGTGACAGCCCTTCTGTTTCCATCTCCAGCGCCTGCGCGCGTTGGCGCAGCAGTTCGCTGACGATCAAGGCGCGAGCCGCCTGGTTCAAAGCGTCTTCCTGGCTTTCAGAAGGGAAATACTGCATTTCCTGAAACATCGCCGTCTCAGAGATGGCAACGCCGTTTACACTGATATCTGTGCTCATGATTATCCTCACTGACCGCTTTCATTCCGCCCCTCGCCTTTTCTTCCTTATTGAAGAAAGACTCGGGGCGGATGTGGCTTAAAAGGCGTTTATCTCGCCCGAACGACTTGATAGTTGCGGGTGAAGTAGCGCACCGGCACGCTCCATACATGCACCAACCGGCTGAACGGAAACAGCAGGAACAGGGTCATACCCAGAAAGATGTGCAGCTTATAGATCACATGTACGCCACTAATCGCCGCCGCAGCCTCCGTCGCATTGAAGGTCACCAGAGATTGCGCCCAGGTCATCAGCTTGAGCATCTCGGCGCCGTCCATATGACCAGCGGAGACGAAGATACTGAGCAGCCCCAGAATCAATTGCGCGAAAAGCAGCAGCAAGATCGCTATATCCATTTTGCTGGAGTTGGCCCGCACCCGCGGATTGGTCAGACGGCGTTTGATCAGAATAACCAGTCCGACGAAGCAGATAAGGCCGAACAACCCGCCAATTCCCATCGCCATCGCTTGTTTAAAGCTGGCTGAAATACCCAGTACATGCCACACCGCTTTGGGAGTGAGCAGACCGACAAAATGCCCCGCCAGGATAGCGATGACGCCGATATGAAACAGCATGCTGCCTATGCGCAACTGACGGCTTTCAAAAATCTGGCTGGAGCTGGTCTTCCAGGTGTACTGATCCCTGTCATAGCGGATCAGACTGCCGAGGAAGAATACCGCCAGCGCGATATAGGGATAAACGGAAAACAGAAGTGTATTGATATAGTTCATGATATTTCTCCTCAACCCAGATTGGACTGGCGCTCGGCCATCGCCGCAGGGTCCAGTAACTGCACAGGCATGACGTCGTCTTTACGCTGCCCGGCCGACGGCCGATAGCGTGCGTCGCCGCAACTGTTCATCGCGCTGTCCTGTGTAAAGGTCACCGCTTCTTCTTCCCAGATTTTATCCAGGGCTTCAGGGGTGTCGTCGCGTTCTTCCCCTTTGATCTGCTCGCGCAGTGACGCCAGATTCACGTCCACCTCGGCAAGCTCGATCAGCGCATGAACAAGCTGGGCATAGGGACTGTCGCGCTCTTCCAGACGCGCCGCCAGCAGGGCGAGAATATGCGCCACGTCTTGCAGCCATCCTCGCGCCTGTTCGCCCTGCGTCGCGGCGAACTCAAGGTAGACCGGCAGATAATCCGGCAGTTCGCGCACACTGATTTCCAACCCCGCCTCACGATATTGTTGCAGCAGGTTGACCATAGCCTGTCCACGATCCCGGGATTCGCCATGCACATGCTCAAACAGGTGCAGGGATACCGCCCGGCCGCGTTCGAACAGGCCATCGTATTCACTCTGCAAATCCAATAAGTCGCGACTGAAGAAATCGTCGACAAAATTTTCCAGACGACGCCGGGTTAAGGTTGTCAGAAGCTGGTCATCCTTAACCAAGCCTCTGACAAGCGCCGAACTTGCATACAACTCCTCGGTAGGGTAATCCAACAACCGGGATATCAACTTCAAAATGACCATGATTAATCCTCCTGCCGCACCGGAATGACTTGTCGCACCGTCGCCTGTTTACCGCCGAACAGATTCACCGGGTTGTCGCCGTCGGAGCAGCCATTGCCGAAGCTGAAGCCGCAACTGCTCTTGAGATCGTAGGCGTTCTCCGCGTATTCCCGATGGGTGGTGGGAATCACAAAACGGTCTTCATAGTTAGCCAGGGCCATAATGCGATACATGTCCTCCACCAGGGATTTGGTCAGCCCCACCTGCTCCAGCACTTTCAGGTCTTCAACCTTGTCCACGTGCCTGGCGCGCATGTAGGCCCGCATGGCGATCATACGCTCCAGCGCCCGCACTACCGGCGCTTCGTCTCCCGCCGTCAGCATGTTGGCCAGATAACGCAGGGGGATGCGCAGGCTTTTCAGATCCGGAATCTCACCGTTCATGCCCACATGGCCCTGCTCCACCGCGTTCTGGATCGGGCTAAGCGGCGGCACATACCAGACCATGGGCAAAGTGCGGTATTCCGGATGCAGCGGCAGCGCCACTTTCCAGTCAATCGCCATCTTATAGACCGGCGATTGCATGGCCGCCTCCAGCCAAGCCTGGGGAATGCCTTCCGCCCGCGCCGCTTCCTGCACTTTGGGATCATGCGGGTCGAGGAAAATATCGCATTGCGCCTGATACAGATCCTGATCCGAGGCGGTAGAGGCCGCGTCTTTGATGCGATCCGCGTCGTACAGCAGTACGCCCAGGTAACGAATGCGGCCGACGCAGGTTTCCGAACAGACCGTCGGTTGTCCGCTTTCTATGCGCGGATAACAGAAGATACATTTCTCGGACTTGCCGCTCTTCCAGTTGTAATAGATTTTTTTGTAGGGGCAGGCGGAGACGCACATTCTCCAACCCCGGCATTTGTCCTGATCAATCAGCACAATGCCGTCCTCTTCCCGCTTATAGATCGCGCCGCTGGGACAGGCAGCCACACAGGCGGGGTTCAAACAGTGTTCGCACAGGCGGGGCAGATACATCAGGAAAGTTTTCTCAAACTCGCCGTACATGTCCGCCTGCACCTGATCAAAATTTTTGTCTTTGCGACGCTTGGCGAACTCCGTCCCCAGGATTTCCTCCCAGTTGGGGCCCCATTCGATTTTCTCCATACGGCGACCATCGATCAGCGAGCGCGGACGCGCAGTAGGCTGATGCTTGCGATCCGGCGCTGTGTGCAGATACTGATAGTCGTAGTCGAAGGGTTCGTAATATTCATCAATGGTCGGCAGGTCAGGGTTGCCGAATATGTTCGCCAACACCCGGTGACGACCGCCGATGCGCGGCTTCAGGGCGCCGTCAGCGCCGCGTTTCCAGCCGCCTTTCCACTTGTCCTGATTCTCCCACTCTTTGGGATAGCCCACGCCGGGCTTACTCTCCACGTTGTTAAACCAGGCGTATTCCACCCCTTCCCGCGACGTCCACACGTTCTTACAGGTGATGGAGCAGGTGTGACAGCCGATACATTTGTCCAGATTCAGGACCATTCCGATTTGAGCGCGTACTTTCATAATTTGTCTCCAATCACTCTGTATCTAGCCAGTCAACATTGTTCATTTTGCGTACGATGACGAACTCATCGCGGTTACAGCCTACGGTGCCGTAGTAGTTAAAGCCGTAGGACTGCTGCGCGTAGCCGCCGATCATATGAGTCGGTTTCATGACCGCGCGGGTCACGGAGTTGTGAATGCCGCCCCGGGTCTGGGTCATTTCCGCTCCGGGCGTGTTGATGATCCGCTCCTGAGCGTGGTACATCATCGCCATGCCTTCCGGCACCCGCTGCGAGACCACCGCCCGCGCGGCGATGGAGCCGTTGACGTTGAACACCTCAATCCAGTCGTTGTCTTCCAGGCCGGCTTTCCTGGCGTCGGTTTCGCTCATCCACACGATGGGACCGCCCCGGGACAACGTCAGCATCAGCAGGTTGTCCGAGTAGGTGCTGTGAATGCCCCATTTCTGGTGCGGCGTGATCCAGTTAAGCAGGATCTCCTTATTGCCGTTGGGCTTGCTGTTCATCACCGGCGAGGTGGTCTTCAGGTTGATCGGCGGTTTATAGACGCACATGGTTTCGCCGAAGTCGCGCATCCATTCATGATCCTGATAGAACTGCTGACGACCGGTGATGGTGCGCCAGGGAATCAGCTCATGGACGTTGGTGTAGCCCGCGTTATAGCTCACATGCTCATCCTCCAGACCAGACCAGGTGGGCGAGGAAATGATCTTGCGGGGTTGCGCCACGATGTCGCGGAAACGGATTTTCTCTTCCTCTTTGGGCCGCGCCAGATGGGTATGATCGAGACCGGTGGCGCGCCCCAATGCTTCCCACGCCTTCACCGCCACATGGCCGTTGGTCTCCGGCGCCAGGGACAGAATCACTTCCGCCGCGTCGATGGCGCTTTCGATTCTGGGACGACCGCCGCGCGGGCTGTCTTCGTCGTGAGTCAGATTCAGTTTGGCGAGAAACGCCACTTCCTCTTTGGTATCCCAGTTGATGCCTTTGCCGCCGTTGCCCAATTTGTCCAGCAGAGGGCCGACAGAGGTGAAACGGTTGTAGGTGTTGGGGTAGTCCCGCTCCACCACAACCATATTGGGCGCTGTTTTACCGGGAATCAGGTCGCACTCGCCTTTCCACCAATGCTCGACGCCAAACGGCTGGGCGATTTCCGCCGGGGTATCATGCAGAATCGGCACAGTCACCAAGTCTTTTTCCACGCCCAGGTGGCCTTGCGCCGCCGCGGAGAACTGCTTGGCGATGCCTTTAAAGATATCCCAGTCGCTGCGCGCCTCCCATACCGGGTCCACCGCCTTTGACAGAGGATGGATAAAGGGATGCATGTCTGACGTATTCAAGTCGTCCTTTTCGTACCAGGTCGCCGTGGGCAGCACGATATCGGAATACAGGCAGGTGGTGGACATACGGAAGTCCAGCGTCACCAGCAGATCCACCTTGCCTTCCGGCGCTTCGTCGCGCCAGATCACATCCTCCGGCTTGGTTTCGCCCATTTCACCCAGGTCTTTGCCCAGCAGACCATGCTTGGTTCCCAACAGGTGGCGCAGCATGTATTCATGTCCTTTGCCGGAGGAGCCCAGCAGATTGCTGCGCCAGATAAACATGTTGCGAGGATAGTTTTGCGGGTTATCCGGGTCCTCACAGGCGAATTTCAGTTGCCCTTCTTTTATCAGTTTGATGGCGTAATCTTTCGGGTCCATGCCTTCCAACGCCGCTTCCTTGGTCAATATCAGCGGATTCATACCCAATTGGGGGGCCGACGGCAGCCAGCCCATACGCTCGGCGCGGGTGTTGTAATCAATGATGGAGGCGCTCCATTTGCCTTTATCCGCCAGGGGCGACACCACTTCCGTCATCTGCAGTTTTTCATAACGCCATTGATCAGCGTGGTTATAGAAGAAGGAGGTGCCGTTCATCTGCCGGGGCGGACGTTGCCAATCCAGCCCAAACGCCAGAGGCAGCCAGCCGCACTGAGGACGCAACTTCTCCTGCCCCACATAATGCGCCCAACCGCCGCCGCTTTGGCCGACGCAACCGCACAGCATCAGCATGTTGATCAGACCGCGGTAGTTCATGTCCATGTGATACCAGTGGTTCAGCGCGGCCCCGACGATGACCATGGAGCGACCATGGGTTTTATCCGCATTGCGGGCGAACTCGCGAGCCACGCGGATAACATCCGCCTGGGGCACGCCAGTGATTTTTTCCTGCCAGGCTGGCGTATAGGGAATATCGTCAGAATAGTCCTTGGCGCAGGCTGGGTCGTCATAGCCATTGTCGACGCCATAATTCGCCACGGTCAGATCGAATACGCAGGCCACTTTCACCGTGGAGCCGTCCGCCAACTGCACATTCTTCACAGGCACTTTGCGGATCAGCAGCTCATCGTGGTGGGTGTGCTGGAAGTAGTCATATTCATGCTCCTGCCCGCCAAAGTATGGGAATGCGACAGGCGCGACTTCATCACACAGCGATTTCAGGCTGAGAGCCAGTTTCACTTCCGCGCCGGACTTACCGTCCAGTTGCTGAATATTCCATTTGCCCTGCTCCCCCCAACGATATCCCACCGCGCCGGTAGGTGAAATCAGCTCGTTGGTAGCTTCATTAACCGCAATGGTTTTCCATTCCGGATTGTTGTCCTGTCCCAGATTGCCGGACAGATCCGAAGCGCGCAGGAAACGCCCTTGAATGTAGCGGCCTTCGTGTTCTTCCAGCATGACCAGCATGGGCATGTCGGTGTAGCGGCGCACATAGTCCGTGAAATATTCACTGGGATTATCCACGTGAAAGTCTTTCAGGATGACATGTCCGAAGGCCATAGCCAGTGCGGAGTCAGTGCCTTGCTTGGGCGCCAGCCAGGTATCGCCGAATTTGGAGCATTCGGAATAATCCGACGTGATAACGCAGGTTTTAGTCCCTTTGTAGCGCACTTCGGTCAGGAAGTGCGCGTCAGGAGTACGGGTCTGAGGCACGTTGGAGCCCCAGGCGATGATGTAATTGGAGTTGTACCAGTCCGCCGCTTCCGGCACGTCAGTCTGTTCGCCCCAGATCTGTGGAGACGCCGGCGGCAGGTCGCAATACCAATCGTAGAAGCTCAGGCAGTTGCCGCCGATCAGAGACAGATAGCGGGAGCCGGCGGCGTAGGACACCATGGACATGGCGGGAATCGGAGAAAATCCAGAGATGCGGTCTGGGCCATAACGCTTCGCCGTATAGACGTTAGCGGCGGCGATAATCTCGTTTACCTCAGTCCATGAACTGCGAACGAATCCGCCCAAGCCGCGACGTTGCTTGTAGGATTTCGCTTTGGCGGGGTCTTCGACGATGCTCTCCCAGGCGTCAACGGGATCGTCGTGCCTCTGCTTCGCTTCGCGCCACAGTTTGATCAGGCTTTGTCTGACTTTCGGGTACTTAAGCCGGTTGGCGCTGTAGATATACCAGGAATAACTGGCGCCACGGGGGCAGCCTCTAGGCTCATGATTAGGGAGGTCCGGTCGTGTGCGAGGATAATCGGTCTGCTGGGTTTCCCAGGTCACCAGACCGTCTTTAACGTAAATCTTCCAGCTACAGGAGCCGGTGCAATTCACCCCGTGCGTAGAGCGCACGATTTTGTCATGCTGCCAACGACGGCGATAACCGTCCTCCCAGCTACGATCGTCTTTGGTGGTGGCGCCGTGTCCATCCGCGAAAGTTTCTCCCTTGCGTTTGAAAAACTGCAGTCTATCCAGAAAATGGCTCATGTTGGACTCCTCATCAGAACCTGCTTCGAAGCATGGAGCACAGCGTTAGAGACAGGTCATTTTTTAATTTCAAATTCATTCTAGGAGAGCCTGGGGGACTATAATTGATGCAAATCAAAGCGGTTTTTTGAGGACGCGTCAGTATCCTCTGGCGCATACCTCTTAGGGGGTAGGGGCAAAAAATGGGTTGTTCTTATATTTCAATAAGTTATACATTGGAAGCATAGATTGATTGAGCTAACGACAGGTCTAGGTTCTTTGGTAGTACTCCCCCCTGGAAGGAGTTCGAAACGATGATTGCGCGATTCCAGAAATCATTAATCTTCCGAATGGGCGCCTTAATGATCGCCATGGTGTCACTGGCGATGATCACTATGCTGGCGTCATTCTTCATCTCCGAGTCAGCGGAAAAAGACGCGGAGGCGGTGAATATCGCCGGCTCCCTGCGCATGCAGAGCTACCGTATGCAGGCTCGGCTGCTGACCCTGGATACGCCGCCCTCAGATTTCGTAGCGGCGCTTACCCGCCAATTTGCCGAACGCATCGAAAACCCCGTGCTGGTGGCGGAAGCCATGAAAGACGACTCCTCGGAATTGCATCGACAATTCATGCAGGTTCGTGAGAGTTGGGAGAACGATGTCAGCGGCTTTATCGCCACCTACGCCCACAATCCGGACCGCCGCGTTGCGGATCAATTGGGCGAAAAGATCGACAAGTTTGTTGATGAAATAGACAACTTGGTGCAGCTCTATCAGATCCGCGCGGAGGATCGCATCGAGAACCTGCGTCTGATACAAATCAGCGCCCTGTTTCTCACCTTCGCCCTGGTCAGCTTCTCCCTGCTCATTCTCCATCATCATGTCGAGCTGCCTTTGCGCAGCCTGACGCAAAACGCACGCAAGATCGCCCGCGGCGACTTCAGCGACCGCCTGGAAGTAAAAAATGATGACGAGCTGGGCCTGCTGGCGGAGACGTTCAATCAGATGAGCGATGCGCTATCGGAGATGTACGAATCTCTGGAGACACGGGTCAAAAATAAAACCCAGGCGCTAAAGCGCAGTAACGATTCCTTGAATTTTCTCTATCATCTGGCGCGGGAAGTCAGTGAGAAAACTCATGAGAATATTGATTTTCAGGCCTGGCTGGAGGAACTCACCAGTATTACCGCCGTCGGCGGCGTTGAACTTTGCCTGAAAACTCCCGAGGCGGTGATTCCCTATGAACACATCCGCAACGACTATATGACGGAGCTGCCTTCCTCCTGTCAGCGCCAGGAATGCGAAAAGTGCATGGTGGAAAAAGCCCAGGTGTGCCGGGACAATGACGAAGTGCAGGTGCGATATCCTCTGATCAAGGAAGGCGTCCAATATGGCGTGATAGTGTGCACGCTGCGCAACAGCCAATACCTGGAAAGTTGGCAGCATCAATTATTGCAATCCTTCTCCGACCAGGTCGCCGTGGCGCTCAGTTTGAAAAATCAGGGGGATCAGGAACGTCGGGTGTCTCTGATGAACGAACGCAACGTCATCGCTCGGGAGCTACACGACTCATTGGCGCAGAGCCTCTCCTATCTAAAGATACAGGTCGCTCGCCTGACTCGCGCCTTGCAGTCAAAACAAGTGGAAGACGAACAGATCGACGGCATTACCGCAGAGCTCAAGGAAGGCATCACGTCCGCTTATCGGCAGTTGCGCGAGCTGCTCACTACATTCCGTCTGAGCATTTCCGAGAAAGGTCTGCACGCAGCCATATTGCATACCGTTGAGCAACTGACCGAGCAAAGCACGAATGTCAAAATTGTGCTGGATTATCGGGTGGAAGACATTCCCTTCTCCCCCAATGAAGAAATTCACTTGCTGCAGATCACACGGGAAGCGTTGCAAAACGCCGTGCGTCACTCTCAAGGAAATCTGGTGACAGTCTCCCTGCATTCAGACCCTAAGAAAAAAGTCACCTTAGCCATTATCGACAATGGCGTCGGCATCCCAGAAGATCCAGAGAAGCTGAATCATTACGGCCTCGCCATCATGCGCGAACGCACCCGCAATCTGCATGGCGAGCTAGCCATTCAACGCATACCGGAAGGCGGCACTGCCGTATTGTTCAGCTTTACTCCCAGCTACTTACAGGAGCGGAAAATCTCATACGCCGAATAATGTAGGAAATATCTCACACGCAATGCAGACATCGCGTCTATTCTCCCACCCCTCCCCACCCTAATATAGGTACCAAGAGGATGCGCTGACACATAAGGACATGAAGCAAGGAAGCAACAAGGACGACCAACGCCGACGGAAATAGGCATCAAGGGAAGCATCTGACACGGAAGACGCAGCATGGAACGCTGCGTCTTTTTCTTTGTGGAACACGAACGCTCGGACGCGTCGACTGAATGGAGTCAGACAACAGCAGGTAAGGACACCGGGGCTGGATGGGATGAAGGATTGAGGGATGAACAGGCGGGACGCCAGGGTGTACGAGATATCCTACAAACAATGCAGATATGTCGTCTATCCTCCCTACCAAGCCATGGCTAATATAGCCACAATGGATGCGAAAACGCGGCAGGGAAAGCCCGCAAAGGACTGCAGCAAGGATAGCAAAAGAGCCGCTGGAACCGGCAAAAGGAAGCATCAAATGGAAAAGGCGCAATATGGATATTGCGCTTTTTGTTTTTCTGGCCCCCCGCATTTTTAAACTCCCCCCGATTCTTATCTCTTCACTGATCAGCCTACACACCAATTTCTTTTCACAACTCTCTGACATGCCTGCGAAATTTTATTTTAAAAACGCTATCGTATATCCTCGCTGGCTATTATTGAAAAACCTATCAGCTATAGAAAGCCCGCCATTATGGATATGACATTCGTGGAGTTCGCCAACATTCTGGCGCAGAACCTTTTCCCAATTACCTTTAACAGCCTCGCCGCCATCATTCTGCTGCGCTACTTCCGCGGCAGCGCGCTGGTCGTCGCCTTGGCGGTATGTTTGATTGCGAGCGCATTTTATTACTTGCTATTCCCCTTCACTTTCTACTTGGATACGAGCGGCGACAGATTCATTTTCGGCTTGTATTCAGCGATTGGCGGGGGTCTTCAACAAGGAGTAATCATCACTCTCATCGGCTTTCTGCTTTTCAAAAAGGAAAGAGTGGACAGACTTAGAGACTCCACCAAGGCATTGGGTGGATTTACTCTTACACTGCTAGCCGCAGCCAGCGTCATGAGCGTATACACCAGTATTCTGGCATTCTCAGAAAAGTCCTCATTCATGTATGGCGCAAGTGACGAGCTGATCTACGTCCTGATCACTTACCTGTTCGCCACCATTTATTCACTTGTTTCACTGATGTTGATGACATACGTCCAGTGGCGGGTGATTCCTGAATCCAAACGCCCCCATTCCCCCAAATACATGGCCTGGCTGATGGCGATTCCGGTATTCAATATTTTCTGGCTGTGCAGCAGCCTCAGCCGCTGGGCGCAAACCGTCAAAGGCGCTTTGGGAGACGTCAATGCTCGCGAGGCGCAGCTGGCTGATCGGATACGCTATGTCTTCATCAGCCTGCTATGCGGCTGGCTCTTCATCACCCTGATCTCGGTAACCGTCAGATACCCGGATAAAGCGACTGTCATGTTCATGGGGCTGCTGTCACTAATCTTGCTGGGGCTAAGCATCGCCTACCTCGTATACGTGATAAAACTCATCCGCAGCCTGCACACGCTGGAGCAAAAGATTCGGCAGACCAATACGGTAGAATCATCCATCGAGAGCTAATTCATAAAGCCGCCTTCGGGCGGCTTTTATTGAAAGTACCTTCCTCGCCCTAAAGCGTCGCCGAAAAAACAACCGCCCTCTTCCCATGTGCATTAACAAAAACGCATAACAATAGAATTTTTTATTACTTTAAATTTTATGTTCGTTCCGTATCATGAATTCCGTGACTTGATGACCCGTAGTCTGGAGATGACCGATTCATGAACAGCGCGCAACTGATAACCCGCATAGGCGACAATAGCGCAGGGCTTTCTTACGAAGCTATCGCCGATTTGAACGCCTCCTATGCCCCGCTTGATTTTGAAGCGCGTATCCGTCGTCTGTATCAGGATTTCGCACCGGAAAAGGTGTTGGTGACGTCTTCGTTCGCCGCCACATCCGCTTATTTTTTGCACATCATCTCGCGCATGCGTCCCTCGCAGAAAATTCACTTTATTGATACTCAGTTCCACTTCAAGGAAACCCTGGAATACAGGGATTACCTCACCCGTTTGTACGGGTTGAATGTGGAGGATGTGAAGCCGGACAGGCATCACCATGCCTACTCGGTAAGCGAACGCCTGTGGGAAACCGACCCCGACCTGTGCTGCACCGTCAACAAGGTCCAGCCGCTGGAAGAAGTGAAAGAAAACTACGACGTTTGGGTGTCCAGCCTGATGAGCTGGCAGACCGAGCATCGCGCCGGCCTGCAGATTTTTGAAGAGCGTCGCGGCATCATCAAATTCAATCCGATGATTGACGTCACCAAAGAAGAGCGTGACGCATATATTCGCGATCATAACCTGCCCTTTCACCCGCTGGTAAGTGAAGGTTACTCTTCAATCGGCTGCGAGCACTGCACCCGTAAAGGAGAAGAACGCGCGGGACGCTGGCAGGGTAAAGAAAAGACCGAGTGTGGTCTGCACCTGTAAGCTTGATGCAAATGCGGCGGTCATACCGCCGCCCTTATCACTCGCCCCCTTCCCCTTTACGTCTTCCCCTCCAACAGACTCTTTTGCATAGCCACAAGCTTTTCCATTTCGCTTTCTGAAGCGCTCAATATAAAAGACTCAAATGCGTTTTTATCCATAAAGCTATGTCGGACCTGTTGCATCAACGCCCCCAGTTCGGTTCCGGTCAAACCGGACAGACTGCTGACTAACTCGCCATTGAATTTGCGCTTGATCTCGCGCTGTCGGGACAGATCCGCCTCAGCGACCCGCCATTCGGCTTCCGCTTCTGGAAACGCGGCGAAGATCTGCGGCAACCAGGCGGCTTTGCACGCTGGCCAGTCTTTAAAGTCGTCACCCGCATAAGCCTCACGCAGCCATTTGAGGAAGCCCGTATAAGTCGGTCGCTTGGCGTCGCGGACGCGAGCGTTGTGACTGCGGTTTTCCAGCAAATAAATGTCCTTGTCGAAGTATTTGGAGGCTGAGATAAACTGATATAACTGAATCAGGTCGTCAAAGCCCTGCCTCCAGCGAGCGATATCAAACCCCAAAAAGCGGACGGCCTTGTCGAAATCCCGGGTAACCAGCACTTCGGTAAACAAGTAATCTCCTTCCCGGAACGGCAGCCACAAACCATTATGACCGAACTTCATTCCCATTTTGTGGGCGACGCGCCCAATCAGGTTGCCGGCGTCATTCCAGGAAAAGTAGCTTAATGCGAAATCAAACTGAGACGCAGGCGTATACAGCAGATCCACCTGAAACACGCCCCCCTGCTCCAATGGAGCACCGAAACTGGCCACGCCGCCATTGGCGATAAACGGCAGCGGTTGACCACCCCCCAATACGTTACCCAGTAACTCCGACATTGATGCATTGCCAAAATCACGTTTAACGGAGTCGCTGACCACCATATCAATGTCGCCGTAGGTCTCTTTGTTCCGATAAGCTGTGACTATCTCGGCGCGTACCGGCGCGCCGTCATTACTCTGCAAGGCCTGTATAGCTCTGCGAGCCTTCTCGCCAATACGTAAAGCCTCCGCAGCAGACAAGCGCTGTGCGCCATGATCTTTCAATGCATTACCGCCCAAAACTCACTCCTGTCATATAGATCGTTATTTCGCCGGCGCGTACCGTATTTTTCACCGCGCGGCGGTTATTGTCATTTCTCGCGGCGACTGGTAAAACAAGAACTCTGTCGAACAGATCTGAATAACAATAACTTAAATCACCACCGCCCTCACGTTAACGCGGTAGTGTAACGGAAAGGTCGCTCATGCCCGAAAGTGCTCCGACATGGATTACCGTTCTCGCGCCCTGGGAGTTTTATCCCTCTGTCGCCCTGATGTCCCTGCTCGCAATCACGCTGTACCTATGCGGCTTGCGCAGACTCCGGGAGTCAGGCCGACCCATCGGCTTCGCCCGCTCTCTGTCATTCTTCGTCGGCGTAGCGATCACTTACGCCGTTCTACACACAAAATTTGATTATTACGCCCAGTATCTGTTTTTTGCTCATCGCCTGCAGCATCTGGTCCTGCACCATCTGGGGCCTTTCTTCATCGCATTGGCTGCGCCTTGGTCGGTGCTGGCGGCGGGCTTGCCGCAACGCCTGCGAGACATCAACTATAGAGCCCTTCCCGGCGCCGGGCTTATTGTATGGAGCTACCGAGTACTGCAGTTTCCTCCCTTGGCCGCCTTTTTGTTCGTCGGCATCATCTTTTTCTGGTTGACGCCGTCCATACACTTTTACGCCATGCTGGATCTGAAGCTGTATCACCTGATGAACTGGAGCATGTTTCTGGATGGCCTGCTGTTCTGGTGGCTGATTCTTAATCCTTCGCCCCAGCAAGGCCCTTCTTTCGGCTGGCGCATCATCATTTTATTAGCCATTATGGTGCCCCAGATTCTGCTGGGCGCATATATTACGCTGTCGGAGTCCACCCTGTACGACATCTACGCCATCTGCGGGCGGGCCTTTCCTATTGCGCCGGAAGCGGACCAAATGGTGGGCGGCGTCGTCACCTGGATTCCTCCCGCCATGATGAGCGCCATCGCCATTTTGGTGATGTTATCCTATATCCGACGCCAGGATTTGGTGGGCGCACGTCCCTCTGGCGCGCTCAGCAGCGCCGCTTGAGTTTTTCAGTGACTGTTAAGGAGATCCCTTCGTGACGGCGATACGCCTCGTTTTTATCGCAATAGTAATGACGCTCACCAGCGCTTGTAGTCAGGAACCATTGGAGTGGTCAGGAACCGATATCAGCGGCATGCTGCCGGAGCTGAAGTTTTCGCTACAAAGCGAGAACGCGGCCTCCGTGTCGGAGAAAGACTTCGAAGGTAAGTACAATATTCTGTTTTTCGGCTACACCTATTGTCCGGATATCTGCCCCACTACACTGGCCAGATTGAAGTCGGCATTGAGCAAACTGGAAGCCTCCGAACAACAGCGCATCAATATTCTGTTCGTCAGCGTCGACCCAAAAAGAGATGCGCCTGAACAACTCAAAGCTTATACCGACGCCTTCGGGCCAGAGTTTGTCGGCCTTACTGGCGATATGGACGCCCTACAGTCCATCACCAAGCGTTACCGCGTGGCGTTCGGCTATGGTAACCCCGATGAAGCCGGCAATTATGACGTCTCGCACAGCTCCGCCGCCTTCGTATTCGACGCGAACGGCAAGGCCCGCCTGTTGCTGCGGGACGATCTCAGCGCCGACATGATCGCCAAGGATCTGGACCAGCTTCTTAAAAGCTGACGTTTCGCTCCCCCCAATAAAAAAGCGCGCCCTAAGGCGCGCCAAGGTAAAGGTTCCGTCCCAGCTGCGTGAACGATGGGACGAAACTCCACTCCGCAGGAGTGTCTCGGGAATCAAGGGTTATAAAACTCAGCGCCTTTACGCAGATAGAAGAACCAGTTCACCAGAACGCATACCGCATAGAACACCGCAAAACCGATCAGCGCGTATTCCGGCGTGGCGGCTTTGATTTGCTCGCCAAACACCTGGGGAATGTAGAAAGCGCCGTAGGCAGCCACCGCTGAGGTCCAGCCAAGCACAGGGCCCGCCTGCTCCTTCGGGAACACCATGGCGATGGTGCGGAAAGTGGAGCCGTTGCCGATGCCGGACGCCGCGAACAAAGCCAGGAACAAGATGAAGAAAGGCGCAAAGTACTCTTCAGGGGTTGCGGAGTTATAGGCCGCGCTCATGTAATAGGCTACCGCCAGGGCGCACACCACCATCACCAGTGAACAGATCTGAGTGACCAGCGCACCACCGAATTTATCGGAAATCCAACCGCCCACCGGACGAATCAACGCGCCGATAAAAGGCCCCATCCAGGCGTACATCAGTGCGCTGGGACCATTGGGATTAACGGTGTTGTGCGTCATTACTCCATCCACCATCACATGGCTGTAGCCGAAGATGACCTTGATCGCCAATGGGAACGCCGCTGCGTAACCGATGAAGCTGCCGAAGGTCATGGTGTATATGACGCTCATCACCCAAGTGTGCCGATTGCCGAAAATACGATACTGACGATTAAGACTGCTGCGGATCTGGCCCGGCAACAGCTTCAGCAGGAAGACCGTTGCGGCGATAACACCCACCAGCACCAGTTCTTTGGGAACGCCCCATCCTGCGCCATTGGCGGATTCTGGCAACATCAGCCAAAGTCCGACGACGGAAGTCAGGAAGCCGATCAACAGCATGAAGGTGATCTTGGAAAAGGCGCTTATTGGTCCGCCAATATCCGGCGAAACCTCATCGGTGCGAATGTTGTTCATGCCGAACCAACCGGCGAACGCCAGTGGAACCAGGAACAGCAGCCAGACGAAGCCGGAGTTTTGAATCCAGGTTTCGGAACCCGCCGGAATCTTTCCGATCAACGTGCCTGACGGATTCACCAGCGTCATAGGATCGCCGCCCACTGCGCCAAACGCGCCGAATGTCATAAACAGCGGCACCAGAATCTGCATGCTGGTGACGCCAAAGTTGCCGAGACCCGCATTCAGGCCTAGCGCCAATCCCTGCTGCTTCTTGGGAAAGAAAAAGCTGATGTTGGACATGGAGGAAGCAAAGTTGCCGCCGCCCAGGCCGGAGAGTAACGCCAGTATCTGGAAGACCCATAAAGGCGTCTCTTTACTCTGCAAGGCGATGCCTGTTCCAACCGCAGGAATCATCAGCAGCGCCGTCGTAAAGAAAATCGTGTTGCGACCGCCGCACAGGCGGATGAAAAAGCTGCTGGGGATGCGCAGCGTGGCGCCGGTCAAACCGGAAATCGCCATCAATGTGAACAATTCCGACGCCTGAAACGGAAAGCCCAGATTCAACATCTGTACTGTGATAACGCCCCAGTACAACCATACGGCGAAGCCGCACAGCAAACTCGGAATGGAAATCCACAAATTCCGATTTGCTACTTTCTTACCTGTCTTTTGCCAGAACCCACTGTCCTCCGGATTCCAGCCAGCAGTGATGTCCGCCATATGCCTTACCTCTGCGTTGGGCCTGAAAAATAATCTTCGGCTCAACTATCTTTATAAATGTATGGGGCGACAATGCTCCGGAGGGGGTAGCGCTTAATGTGGGGGCTACGCGGGTGAGTTACTCAAAAGTGACTTTAAACGTTTCCGCTATCCCCTCTATTTTCATAGACTTACACAGATATCCGAGAATTTGCTAAAGTCTTCCAATACCCACAATGGGGTAGACGAATCCGGCGCAAAAGCGGTATGTCCTCGGTATGCGCAGCTCAAGATCATCGTTGGCAAACCTGATATGGATCAAGTCCCTATCGCGCCATCGAAGGGGCAGCCCTGAGTTCATGGTATGCTGAAAAACGCCAGGCTGTGCTGGACGTATATGAAAAGAATGACAAGGTGAAGCTGAGATGAGCGAAAAAGCAACGATTATGATGGTGGACGACCATCCCCTGTTTCGTAAAGGCATCCGCCAGTTGATTGAGTTGGAGGAAGAACTGGATATCGTCGCCGAAGCCAAAAACGGCGAGGAAGGCCTTAGCAAGGCGAAAGAACTGGAGCCGGACCTGATTCTGCTGGATCTCAACATGCAGGGTATGGACGGCCTGGATACGTTACGCGCCATTCGCGCCGCCGGCGTGGACTCTCGCATCATCATGCTGACGGTGTCCGATAACGAAGCGGATGTGGTGAACTGTTTCCGCGCCGGCGCCGACGGCTATCTGCTGAAGGACATGGAGCCGGAAGACATTCTGGAAAAAATCAAACAGGTTACGCTTGGCAAAATGGCGATCAGCGAACGCCTGACGGAAATCCTCGCCTCCGCCCTGCGCAAACCCGTTGAAGCCGCCGATCCTTCCGCGTCTCTGACCAGTCGTGAATATGAGATTCTCACCCGCATTGCGCAAGGTCACAGCAATAAAGTCATCGCCCGGGATCTGAATATCTCCGACGGCACCGTGAAAGTCCACGTGAAGCACATTCTCAAAAAGATGGGCATGCGCTCACGGGTGGAAGCGGCGGTATGGCTGGTGAATCGCAAGGGATGAGATAAGGCGTGAGATGACGCGCGCCACTCGTTTGAGTGATGTCCGCCCTTGGGTAATCGAAGACAATTTTCCTTCCAACAACAATAAATCATGAGGAAGGAAATCCATGAATCGTTACAACTGGCGCGCCGCGCTCGCCGCCGCCATCCTGCCGCCGTTATTAAGCGGATGCCTGGAAAAACAGACTATCGTCGCCATTCCCGATGCGGAAAATATTCTATTCACCTCCGATGGCCAATTATTGGTCACAGGAGGCAAAGGCATATACCGCATCGACGCCCGGACGAACGCCAATGGCGAGACCGCCTACGTCCCCACGGAGCTGTCTCCCCCGGAACTGAACAGCTGCAACTACACGGGTATGGCGCAGCTTGGCGACTGGGTGCTGACCTCCTGCGTGGAGACGCGCTGGCTGGTCATTCGCAACAATCACCTGTTGGCCGCCAATCTGGCTCGCCCTGACTATCGCTTCGAATTCGTTACACGCCGCGATGATACGCAAGATCCATTCGACGCGCTGGCGATTCCTAACGGCGTCGCTTTCGCT
Source organism: Hahella chejuensis KCTC 2396 (assembly GCF_000012985.1). Classification (NCBI taxonomy): domain Bacteria; kingdom Pseudomonadati; phylum Pseudomonadota; class Gammaproteobacteria; order Oceanospirillales; family Hahellaceae; genus Hahella; species Hahella chejuensis. Next base: position 4,163,554 of record NC_007645.1, read on the forward strand.
CCCGACGGCGCGCTGTTGGTGGCGGACGAAAACTTCTTCGCCACATCCGGCCTGACGCGCATTACGCTGGCGTTTCCTGAAGCCGGCTCTGTCGAGTCGCCGCACATAACAGGATTTCAGCGGGACTGGATCGCAGGCGGGCGCGGACTTGGCTCACCCAATGGCGTCAGAGTGGTGGGCGATCAGCTTTTCGTCAGCGATGGCGACAGCGTGAAGCGCTTCCAGTTTGACGCCGACGGCGACATCCCCGCCCTGGTTACTGACAGCGACGGCGCCTACCAGACCAACCTGGGCGTCACCCTATGGCGGAAGCCCGGAGCGATCGTGGACGACATCATGCCTTACTGTGGCGGCGTCGCCTTGACCAGCTTTCTCAGTGGTCGCCTGCATTACGTGGCGTCATACACCGATCCCGCCACTGGCCGTGAATACTTTCCAGAATTGTACGCCACCCCCTGGTTCGCCTTTGAAAACCCCAGCGCCCTGGCGATCGGCCAAGGCCCAATGTTTGACGGCGGGGATTTGCTGATTACGGAGAAAGGGATCTTATTTGAAGGCAAGTCGAGTTACGGCAACAAGCTGACCCGCTCCCCTCTGACACTGAATCTGCACGACCCCGACGCCTGTCTGCTGATACAGGAAGAAGCCAGAAACAAGCTGATCCAGCAAGGCGTCATAGCGGACACTTAAAGGGACGGCGACAGACAGGGTAGATATAGAAAAACAGCGGAGCCATGTGGGTCCGCTGTCAATAGCGGATGGGGTTACACGTCGACGGCGGGGGTTACCGCCGCCGCCTTTGTGCGACGGCTTTCCGCCTCCACGAAAATGCGTTTGCACTCAGGGAAAGAGGATTTGATCTGCTCATCCAGAGCGGCGATGCAGGTTTCAATCTCGCCGGCGGAAATACTGTCCTTGAAGTCCACGGAGAGATTCACCAATACGAAGTCAGGCCCCATATGCATGGTGAGCACTTCGTTGACATGCTCCACGCCGGGGATAGCGCAGGTCATTTCCCGAATGGCTTTCACTACCTTCTTACTGGCGCTTTCGCCGATCAACAGCCCTTTGGTCTCCACCGCCAGCCACAACGCCGTCAAGCCAAGAATACAGCCGATGATGACCGAGGCGACGCCGTCGTATACCGGATTCCCGGTCACCTGCCCCATGATAATGCCGCCCAGCGCCACCAGAAGACCCAGCATGGCGGCGGCGTCTTCAAACAGTACGACGAACAGGGAGGGGTCTTTGCCCCGTTGCACAGCCTCGAAGTATCCCATCCGCCCCTTGGCGTTGCGGAACTCTTTGACCGCCATACCGAAAGCGAAGCCCTCAAAAATAATCGCCAGGGACAACACGATGTAGTTAACCACTGGGTTTTCCACCACTTGCGGGTGCAGAATGTGCTCCACGCCTTCGTAAATGGATATGCCCGCGCCCAGAGCGAAGATCAGGATCGCGACGATGAAGGACCAGAAGTAGATTTCCTTGCCGTGCCCAAACGGGAAATCTTCCGAAGCGGGACGCTGGGAGCGTTTCATCCCGTGCAGCAACAATACCTGGTTACCCGTGTCCACCACGGAGTGAACGCCTTCGGAAAACATGGCCGAGCTGCCGGTGAAGGCCGCCGCCGCAAATTTGGTGAGTGCGACCAGCGCGTTGCCGACCAAGGCCGCATAAATCACTTTTTTAGAACCTGACGCCATGCGTTCGGATCTCCTTTTCTTTATCTGTCGGTGTTGATTAGTCTATCTGTGCTTATTTGTTAAGCCACGAGAGTGTTTCGAGTTTTCATGCGTCGCACGGGTCGCACGAAAACAGAGCAGGTCCGCCTTTACGCGACCCTCCCTGATATTTCTTTTTCTTGGATTAGGAAAGCGACATAACGAATGAGTTTCCCGCTTTCTCATGAAGCATGGGATTCTAAGGAAATTTGTGGTGTGACAATAGGCCTAATTTATTCTATGAGGGCATCTTCACTCAGGCGGCGGAAGAAGGACGCTCAGGCTGCGCTTTGCGTTGGGCGATCGGCAGCTTGATGATAAACGTCGATCCCACGCCTGGGCGGCTCTCCACTTTGATGTCGCCGCGATGCTTATTGACGATGATGTCGTAGGAGATATTCAACCCCAGCCCGGTGCCTTTCCCCACCGGCTTGGTTGTGAAAAACGGATCGAATATCTTGCAGACGATCTCCTGTGGAATGCCGCAGCCGGTATCGGACACTTCCGCATACACCCATTCCAGATCGCTATGGGTGCGGATGCGCACCTTGCCGTGACGTTGGGTTTCTTTGATGGCGTGACTGGCGTTGACCAGAATATTGGAGATCACTTGGTTGATCTGTCCTTGATTGCCGCAGGTCAGCTCGGTGTTCTGTAAATCGGTTTCCACATCGCAGTCATACTTCAGTTCGTTCCAGACCAGTTTAAGCGTGCTGGTGATGACATCGTTGATATTGAAGTCCAGGTGCACATCGCCCTGATCCACCCGGGAATAGTTCTTCAGGTTCTCGACGATTTCCTGCACCCGACGGCTGCCCTCCAGGCAATCCTGCAGCATCTCAGGCAGATCATCTTTCAGAAACTCGTAGTCAATTTCCTTTTTCACTCTGTCCAGTTCCGCCGCAATCTCCACGGTCAGTTGGTCATGATGGGCCTCTACCACCTGGAACAACTTATCGAAATCTGAATAGTATTCTTTCAATCGATTGATGTTACTGGCGACATAACCAATGGGGTTGTTGATCTCATGAGCGACCCCCGCCGCCAGTTGCCCCAGGGAGGCCAGTTTTTCCTGTTGCACCATCTGCGACTGGGTCATCTGCAACGACTCCAGCGACTCCTGCAGGCTGGCGTTGGCGCGTTTCAACTCCCAGGTGCGCTCCTGAATGCGGTTCTCCAGTTCTTCATTTAATTTGCTTACATGTTGCGAACGTTGCGACAGCTCCGACGCCACTGCGGTAAACGCCTGCATTACCTGGGCGAAGGCGCGGATGAAATCCCCCATCTCATCTTCCCGGTGCGTGTCGATGTCATTCTGCTGCAACAGTTTTCCCAGATCCGGCAGGGCGTTGTCATTACGGTCGCCCTGCTCCATTTCGCGGCGGTATTTGTCCAGACTGCCGCCCAGGCTAACCGCCAATTGATGCATACCTAAAAAGGGTCGGCTGAACCAGTGGCTGAAGATGTAGAAAAGCGCCAGCAGGTACAGGAATAAAAAACCCAGCAATGCCAGAACGAAACTGGCGGTTTGCTCTTCCAGTTTGGCTTGCACGGGGTGGTCGCTGAAATACAGATAGGCGTGGCCGATGACCGAACTTTCCCACACCACCTCGCGCTCTTTACGAAACACATAGCGATCAGGTTCAGGCTCCAGCACGTCCAGACTGGGAGAGCGCTGGCGCACTTCCTCAATGCCGCCGATATTGCCGGTAAAGAAGCTGCCGCCGTTCTGGACAGCGTCGTAAACCTCAAAGATGACGGCGCTGACGACGGGGTCTTTGGCCAGGGATTTAGCGAACTGATTGCTTTTACTCAGGTCAAAATCCCACATATTCTGGGCGTTCGCCTGCACGGCGATTTCCATAAGGTAATCGGCGCGGGCGTAGAAGTCTTCATACACCTGTTTTTTCAGGTTGGACAGGGTGTAAAAGGCGAAGCCTCCGTAAAACAGCAACAACGCCCCGGCGATAGCGACCATCAAGCGCCGGGTAAATCTTAATCTGCGAAAATAGCCCGCCTTCAACACTATATCCATGCCCTAGTTATCCATACGACTTTTACTTCTCCCTCATCATGAGGACGTCGCGCGGCCGGGTTTTGTTCGGCGTTCCCGTGTTGGGCCGCTTTATTTTATTAATCAGGCAGACAAATAGCTTCCTTCTATTTGTCTGCAACGACTGGGCCTGCACATGTCAGGCCCAGTCTCCCGCGGCTTGCCGCCGCGCAGGCGTCACTCGCCAGCGACTCTGACGTTAAAGTTCGTCGAAGTCTTCATCTATCAGATCAATACTGCCATCCTCATTCCAGCTCACCTGGGTTATTCCCGGTGTGGCGGCCTCCAGCCGCTGCAGTTCCTCCAACTGCTTCTTCAACGCCCCCTCCTGTTTGCGCACCAACTCCAGCAGACGTCGGTTCTCACGCACCAGCGCGTTATGCTCCAGGGCGTTCTCCAACGTCATCAACAGATCCTCGTCAGACCAGGGCTTGGAGATAAAACGATAAATTTCCGCGTCGTTGATAGCGGACGTCACGCCGTCGATATCCGCCTGGCCGCTCAGCAGAATACGCAACGCCTCCGGGCGCACATCTTTGAGCGAGTTGAGCAGTTCCACACCGTTCATTTCCGGCATCCTGTAGTCGGAAATCACCAGATCCACCGGCTCTTTCTTCAGTGCGTCGATAGCCTCATAGGGGTCGCTGAAGATCAAAACTTTCCAGGGCTTCTTGCGTAATATCCGCTGAATGGCGCGCAGCACGTTTTCTTCATCATCGATAATCGCCAATGTAGCCATACAGACTCCCGCCTATTTTTTCATTACAAACACACTGAGTTTGCGGTTTTCCAATTTCTCCAACGACAGCATTTTTTCGATGATTTTCTCCGTCAGCACATGGCCTTTGGCGATGAGCAGAATGCCATTGGTGTTTTTTAAGTCCCGGGATAACCGCATACCGGGAACCAGCGCTCCCACGCCGAGCTTATCTTCGTGAGGCAACACATCGTCGCCGGTGTAGCTATCCACCAGCGGCGCCAGCAGCTTCACCACCAGAGGGTCGTAACGCTTGCCGGCGTTGTCCTGTATCAGTTTGAAGGCGTCATCTTTGCTCATGGCGTCGGTGCGCATCAGTCCGCTTTGCAGCCCCACGAAGTCGCGCACGGCGCGGATGATGCGCGACCCCATGGGAATAGCGTCGCCCTTCAACCTGTCCGGAAAGCCGCTACCGTCCATATATTCCGTGTGATGACGAATAAAACGGGAAGTCGGCTCCAACTCCGCAATCGCCGTCAGCGCCATTTCCCCCAGCAGTGGGTAACGCTGATACTCCACCGCATCCTGCCGGGTCAGCTTGGCTTCCGCCCGGCTCAGCACATCGTCGGACAGACTGAGTTTGCCCACCTCATGCAGCAAGCCGGCGTAGTAAATGTGTTTGACGTCCGCCTCCGACAGCTCCATGGCCTCCGCGATGGTTTTCGATAAGTCCGCCACGCTCTGTGAATGGCCCTTGATCAAATAGCCGCGACTGGTAATAAACGTGGAGAACACCCTGACGAAATCGTCATAGCTGTCCTTCAGTTGCTGGTAAGCCAGCTCCAGCATGTCCGCCGTCTGACGCACTTCCTCGGTGCGCGCAGCGACCATTTTCTCCAGGTCTTTGTTGAACTTCTGTAATTCCCGATTCTGTTGCTGGGTGACGTTAAGCAGGCGCTTCTTCTCCCGCTCAAGTCGACGTATGCGCAGCCCTTCGTGAATCACTTCGACCAGATTCTCATCGTCCCAGGGCTTGCTGATGTAACGATAGATACCGCCTTCATTAAGGGCGGTCACCGTGGCGGAGATATCCGAGTGGCCGGTCAGCAGCATGCGCACCGTCAACGGCCAGCGCGCTTTCACCTGCGACAGAAACTGCGCGCCGTCCATATTCGGCATGCGCATGTCGGAGATCACCAGATCAACGCGCTGCGACTCCAGAATTTTCAACCCATCCGCTCCGCTCTCCGCGAACAGGCATTTAAAGTCCTGTTTTCGCAGCAAGCGCTGAATGGAGGAGAGGATCGGCTTCTCGTCGTCGACAAACAGCACATAATCAACGTCCGCGTCAGACGCCGCTGGCGAGGCGGAATCCGGCGAAGCCAGGTCTTGGGTCATTGCGCCTCTCCCTGTTTTGGTTGCTTAACAGGCAAATAGACGTAAAACGTCGTGCCTTTGCCCAGTTCGCTCTCCACTTCCAAACGGCCATGATGCTTATTGACGATGCCATAGGACAACGCCAGTCCGAGCCCGGTGCCCTGTCCCACGGGTTTAGTGGTGAAGAAGGGGTCGTAGAGCTTGGACAGGTTTTCCTTGGCGATGCCGCTGCCGTTGTCCGCCACAGAGACGCATACGAATCCATCCTCCACGACTTTGGTGGACACCCTGATAACGCCATTGTGTTCAATCGCATGACCGGCGTTGACGACCAGGTTCAGTATCACCTGGCCAATTTGCGACTCCACCATCTCGATCTTGGGTAAATCGCCAAAGTCCTTGATGACTTCCGCTTTGTATTTGATCTCGTTGTGAACAATGTTGAGCGTCTTGTTGATGTACTGATTCAAATCACCCAGCTCAAACTGACCGGTATCCGGCCGCGAGAAATCCTTCAGCGACTGGATGATCTGCTTGACCCGATAGATGCCCTCGTTGGACTCCTTCATCAGGTCGGTGACGTCGCCCCGGATATATTCCGTTTCGTATTTCTCCTCCAGTTCCTTGAAGATGGCTTTGACTTCCGTCTTATCGCCGCCGAAGCGTTCTTCGATCTCATCCAGCAGCTCAAACAGCGTGCTGATGTATTCGTTCAAAGTAGTCAGGTTGGAGCTGACATAGCCGATGGGGTTATTGATTTCATGCGCCACCCCGGCCGCCAGCTGGCCGATGGAGGCGAGTTTCTCCGATTGCAGCAATTGCGCCCGGGTGTCCTGCAGCTGACTGATCAGTTTCTCTTGTTGCTGACGCTCCAGCACCAGTTGCTGGTTGCTTTTCTCCAGCTCCGCCAGCAGTGCGTTTTTCTCAAAACCGCTATACGCCTGACTGACCATCTGCGAGATATACATTTCATCCGCCAGGGAGAACACGGGTTTGCCTTTGCTCTTGGCGAGATACAAAGTGCCTTTGCAGACGCCGTCGCCAGTCTGGATAGGAAAAATATTCAACTGATCGATCTCATGACAACTGCCCGGCGGCTGGCACTTTTCAGAAAGATCGCCCAGACACAGGGATTTTTCCGACTCCAGAATCGACTCGTCGCCCAGGGCGGCGGCGATGCTTTTCAGTTTGGCCAGGGTCAGCCCCTTCTCCAGCCATTTCGACGGCTCGCCGCGCTGTCCCCGCAGTTCCAGCGCGGAACCGCTGGCGCCGGTGACAATCTCCAGACGCACCAGTAACTCGCGGAAAAACTCGTCGTCTTCGTGCTCCACCCCCTTTATCCATTCCAGGGTCTCCGCCCACACAACCTGGAACAGCATTAATTTCTGTAAGTCAGTCAGTTGGTATTGCAGGACTTCGTTACGACGGGTCAGTCCCAGGGTGGTCATCGCCCAACTCAGTTTGCTGTCCAGTCTCTCGGATAGCTGAAAAGGCTCATCTGCGCACACCGCTATGGCGCTGGAGGCGCTTTCGCTCAGCTTGATCTTGATATGCCAGCCATGCAGAGCTTTACCGTTGGCCAGCGGCAGTTCAAAACCAATCCAGGCGTTGGGTTCAGACTCATCAACCCGATCGCGTAAGCTGTTCAGCGCCTCTTCTCCCCATTTGAAGCGGAATGAGATAACCGAGCTTTGCAGGTGTTGCGCAATATACTGGCTCTGCGGGTCCAGCCACATCCAGCTGACCGAAACGCCTTCGTCTTCCGCAAACAACGCTTCCAGCAACTCACTGATATTGCCCTGGTTACCGCCAGCGTCATGAACAACCTTATAAAGCAACATTCCGTTTATCCTATCTAACAGGGGCTCAGGAGCCGTTTTTCTTGCCTTTGGGAATAAATTCCGACGCCAACTCCTTGAACAACTTCAAGCCATTGAGGGTCATTGCGGGAATATCCGAGATATCCACGCCGCTCGCTTCCACCTTGCAGGGAGCGATGCAATGCAACTGCACCCCGGCGATGCAATTACCGACAATACTGGTGGCCAGCACATCCCCCAGACTGACCGCCAACGCCATGGGGGAATTAATTTCACTGCCTGAATTCAACACCTGCACAATATCCTGGGGGAACGACCAGCACTCCAGGACGATCGCCGACAGGGTTCGATGATCTTTACCAAGAATACTGCGCTCCGACGACACCAAATGCTTCTTTTCCTGGCGGGCGACTCTCACGCACTCCGTAATTTCTTCGCCATAAAAATAGTCCATCAGCACCACGCCCAGATTGTTGAACAGGCCAGCGGTGAAGGCGGTCAGAAAGTCGATGTTCTGTCGCCGCGACAGTTCTTGTGAAATGCAGGCGGTCATCAGGCTGTGCCGCCAGATTTGCGTGTAATCGAGCTGAGTATCCTGTCGCGGGCCGTTGAAGCGGGACAGAACAACCAGGGTGTAAATCAGATTGCGAATGGTGTTGGCGCCGAGAATAACGCACGCCATGTCCACGTCCTTCACTTCCTTGGTGAATCCGTAGAAGGAGCTGTTCGCCAGTTGCAGAATGCGGGCGGCGAGCACCGGGTCAGCCAGTACTTTTTTGCCAATGATGCCCAAGTCGCTGATACCGTCGTCCATCATTTTGATGATGGCCTCGATTTCCGGGTTGGGCGATGAAAGCTCGGAAAGTTTGGTTTTGATCTCCTCCACATTCCAGGTCATATCCTTCTCTCCTGATTAAATCCGCACGGCGCTGTTTACCCTTCCGCGGACAGCATCGCCATAACGGAGCCTGAAACGTTGAAATTTCCGCTGAAGCGTTTGATCAGCAAATTAGTGGGCTGGCCGCCTATAGCCGCCGACACTTGCACGATCTCCCCTACTGACGATTTCACCGCTTCCATATAGCCTTGGAATACCTTTTCCGGGAACACCTGCATCACGAACATGCCGACCTGTAATCCCTCTCCCAACAATCCACGGGCGGCCGCGTTCACTTCTACGATCATGCCGTCGTCGGAAACGCCGACGATGGCGACGGGCAAGTGTTCGAGAATTTCCTGGGAGGCGCGCAGCGAACGCACGTTCAAAACCAATTCCAGATTCTGCTCCTCCACCTTCTGCTCCAACTGACGATTCAGTTCCTTAAGCTGTTCGTTGAGACGGGCGTTCTTACTTTTCAATTCATGGATGGAGAACGCCTCTCGGATATGCTGCAACAGCTTTTCGTCTTCCCAGGGCTTGAGCAGAAACTTGTAGACGGCGCCATCGTTGATGGCGGAGGTGATGCTTTCCAGTTCGGTATAGCCGCTCATAATCAACCGGATTGTGTCTGGATAGCGGGACTTCACTTCCTTGAACATTTCCGACCCTGTCATGCCCGGCATACGCTGATCCGACAGAATCACCGCCACCGGTTCCTGCGCCAGTATGTCGAGACCTTCCTGTGCGGAGTTGGCGGTTAAGATCCGGTATCCTTCGCGACGAAACAGCCGCGTAAGGGACCTGAGAATATTAACCTCATCGTCCACCAGTAATAGGGCGTCGGGGAGCTGATCTGTTTCCACTAACAGTCTCTTGATTCCTTCCAAACTCTCTTCACATAGTGTAGTAGCGATATGCTGTTGCGCAAACGCGGTCGGGGGGCTCACCACGAAAATGAAACAATGGCCGCCCGGCGCTTGAGAGAATGCGTGAGGACGAATCGAAAGGGTTCGGATCAGATTTTAGGCGGGCGGATTTTCTCCAGGACATGACTGCGCATGCCGCGCGCCACTTTCAGTAATTCGCCTCGCGCCAGCTCCCGGTCGACGCCCTGCTCCACCAGAAATTCCAGGAAGTCGCCGAAGCGTTTGCGGCGTCTGAGACCGGCCTCGGACAGGTCACGACGATTATTGAATACATCCATCAACGTGGAGCCGCAGGCGCAATTGCGAAACACCTCGACGATCATGGAGCCGTCATCATCCTCGGACTCTTTCAGACCGCTGCGGGTGTGACGAATGTTTTCCGTTTCAGACAGGAACTGTTCCGCTGTTTCATAGACGCGACCACAAGTGTTGCAGCGCTTTGGGAAGGCGGACTCCGCGACTGCGCGAAGTCCCTTGAACAGTTCCCTATAAAATTCTTTCTCTTCCATTTCGGCCCCAGGGCGAACAGAGACCGAACAATCAGGGTTGTCCGGCGCGTTGCTCTACACTGCCTCAAGCTACGCCAAAGCACTTTCAGCGTATATTCCTTCCCCACCCACAGACTTCAATGCCCCGTGGAGGGCATGTCTGGAATTCAGACGGCAGCCGTTTACAGTGTAGTTTTTATTCCACGCCGGGGCCATATATCACTTGCCGAAGATCTCCTCCTTGGGTCGCGGAGCGCCACTGTGGCCGCGCACCGGCTGCGGCGGTTCAAGCTCCGCCTCATCCCGCTCACGGCGGCTGGACTTCCGTCGCCAGATGGTGCGCAACCTGGCGCCGGTTTTCTCGCCGATCACCAGCAGGCAGGGCGTAATCAACAGAGTCAGGAAAGTAGCGAAAGTCAGACCGCCAGCGATGGCGCTGGACAGCTCCGTCCACCACTGTGTGGAGGGTCCGCCAATGCCCAGGGACGGCGTCATCAAGTCTACGTTCACGCCCAACACCATGGGCATGAGCCCCAGCACCGTCGTAACCGCCGTCAGCAACACCGGCCGCAGGCGCACTTTTCCGGTTTCCAGCGCCGCCTCGTAAGGCGATGCACCGGAAGCGCGCATCTGATTATAGGTGTCGATCAAAATGATATTGTTGTTCACCACAATGCCCGCCAAGGCGATCAACCCCAGCCCCACCATTACAATGCCGAAAGGTCGGCCGGTGATCATCAGCCCCAGCAGCACGCCGGCGGTGGAGAATACGATGGCGGACAACACCAGGGCCGCCTGGTAGACGCTGTTGAACTGCACCACCAGAATCAACGCCATCAGCATGATCGCGATAATGAAAGCCTGTGCGAGGAAGACCATGGTTTCGCGCTGGTCTTCATCTTCTCCGGCGAATTTCACCATGACGTCATCCAGCGGACGCTTCGCCAGGGATTCCTTAAGGGCAGTGATGCGTTCGTCCGCCTGCACGCCTTCCGCCACATCCGCTTCCACCGTCAATGAACGCTCACCGTCCACCCGATGCAGAGTGCCGGTTTTCGGCGCGGGAATCAGACGGGTGAAGTTGGAGACCGGCACCGGGCCCAGGGCGGTGCTCACCATCTGCCCGCCCAAAGCGTCCAGAGTGCGTCGCTCCAAGGGCGCACGCAGGCGAATATCCACCTCTTCCTCCGCATCGTCAGGACGATAGTCCGCCAGCTTCAGACCCGTGGTCACCAATTGCACTACATTGCCGACGGTGGCGACATCCACGCCATAACGCGCGGCTTTTTCGCGATCTACTTCAATACGCCACTCAATGCCCGGCAGCGGCCGATTGTCGGAGATGTCGATAAAGCCGCCCAATTCCCGTAAACGCTCATGCAGTTGTCCCACTGCATCCTCCACTTCCTCAGTGGAGCCGGAGAGGCGCACCTTGACGGGTTTACCTTGCGCCGGACCGTCTTCCTGCTTGCGGAACTCCAGCTTCAACGGCAAATCCTGGGCGCGGGAGCGCATGTCTTCCAAAATGCGATTGGCGGGGCGACGCTCATGCCAGTCAATCAATTGAAAACGGATGACGCCGATGACATCTTCCGCCATATCCCCGTCCGCCATGGCGAAGGAGCGCGCGTACAGCGCCCGTACTTCCGGCATGCCGGACAAACGTTGCTCCACGCTCTGCAACATGGCGTCTTTTTCGTATACCGACAGGTCGCCTCGGGCGTGCACCAATACCTGAGCGGAATCCGGCTCCACTTCCGGAAAGAACTCTACACCATGGTTGTAGCGCCCATAAGCCACATAGGTCAGGACCAGCAGCGCCAGGAACATCAGCAGCGTTTTCCCCGGCGCCGCCAGCAGACGCGCCAGCGCCACCGCATACCAATGGGTAAAGCGGCTGGGACCATTGGAAGCGTTTACCGGCGCCTTGGAGCGCCCGAAGACGCCGCCCAGCACCGGCATGAATATCAGCGCCATCAGCAGTGAGGAGATGAGGCAGACAATCACCGTCGCCGGCAGGTATTTCATGAACTCCCCCACCATGCCCGGCCAGAACAACAATGGCATGAACACCGCCAGCGTAGTGGCGGTGGAGGCGATGACCGGCCACGCCATGCGATACGCCGCCTGCGCGTACGCCTCTTTGCGCGCCATGCCGCTTTCCAGATTACGGTCTGACAGTTCCGCTACAACAATAGCGCCGTCCACCAGCATTCCCGCAACCAGAATAAGACTGAACAGCACTACAATATTGAGCGTGAAGCCCAGCGCCTGAATCACCAGCAAACTGGCCAGGAACGCGCCGGGAATCGTCAGGCCCACCAGCAACGCCGGACGCATGCCCATGGCGGCGATCATGACGATCAGCACCAACACCACTGCAAACAGCACGTTGTTGAGCAGGTCGCGCAACATCTCGCGGATCTGCTTGGACTCGTCAGTGATATAGGTCACCGTCAGACTGGAAGGCCAGCGCTCTTCAGCAATTTTGACCACCGCCTTGACCGTCTCAATGGTTTCGATGATATTGGCGCCGGCGCGCTTGGAAATCTCCAACACCACAGCTGGTTTGCCGTCTACTCTGGCGAAGCCGCCAGGGTCTTTGAATGTCCTTTGCACGGTAGCGACATCGCCAAATGTAATAACGCGGCCTTCATGAATTTTGATCGGCATGCCCAACAGGTCAGGCAGATTTTCAATCACCCCGGGCACCTTGATCACCATGCGCCCGGCGCCAGTATCGATATTGCCCGCCGCCACCAGACGATTGTTATTGGAAATCAGGGAAAACAATTGCGCATAGTCGATGCCGTAACGCTCCAGCACCTGCATATCCGCCACCAGCTCCAGCAGGTCCTCGCGATCGCCGCCGATCTCCACCTTCAGCACTTCGGGAATGCCTTCGATGTGGCGTTTCAGTTCACGGGCGATGCGCACTAACTGATCTTCGGCGAAGGGACCGGAAAGGCTCAAGTTCAACACTGGAAACTGCGACACGTTGATTTCCACAACGCGGGGCTCATCGCTCTCCACCGGCAGTTTGGCTTTGGCGGTATCCACTTTTTCGCGCACGTCCGTCAACGCCTGATCCGGGTCGAAACCGGCCAGGAACTCCAAGGTCACCGAGGCGTAGCCTTCCGCCGCCACCGAGCGCATTTCCTTCAAGCCTTCCAGAGTGCGCAGCTCCTGCTCCAGGGGACGGGCCAGCAGGCGCTCCGCGTCTTCCGGCGCGATGCCTTCATGAGACACAGAGACATAGATTATGGGAATGGTAATGTCCGGATTGGATTCTTTGGGCATGGTCATAAACGCCCAATAACCGCCAATCCATAACATCAGTAATACGATCACGCTCGCTCGCGAGCGATCCATCGTCGCACGTATGAGCTTATCCATCAGTTCACCGCTTGTTTCATCGCCAGACTGGCGCTATCCGCATCCGGCTCTTCATCTTTGTCCTGATCGTGTTTCAGCAACTCTTCTTCCGGCGTCGCGTCGACTTTCTCACCCAGTTTGGCGTAGCCGCGTCCCATGGTGATGAGCTTGACGGTTTCCGGCAGGCCGCTGACCCAGAGTTCCGTATTGCTGGCGCGAATGCGCTCAACCGGCGTGCGGGCGACGCGCTGGTCCGCATCCAGATACTCCACACTGAGACGCCCTTTCTCATCCAGGCTCAATAAAGCCGCTGAAATGCGGTGCGCCAAGACATCGCCAACGTCGATGTTCAAGGTCGCAGTGGAGCCGGCCAAACGCAGACGCTGCGGATTATCCAGCTCCGCTTCCACCGTGAAGGAGCGGGTGTTGGGGTCCGCCTGGGCGGCGATATAGGTCACGCTGCCGGTCAGGGTCTCGCCATTCAGCAGATGCGCCGTCACCGGCTGGCCGATGCTGAGCAGTCCGACCTGTTGCTGGGGCGCCTGCCCCATGAGCTTCAACTTGTGGTCATCGATAAGGCGCACCAGGGTAACGCCTTCCTGAACAGTCTGTCCCAGCTCCACCATCCGGTCTTCGATCACACCAGCGAAAGGCGCGTGAATACGGGTGTGCTTCAAGTCCTGCTCCAATCTGGCGACGGCGGCTTCCGCGCTGGCCAGGGCGGCCTGCTTCGCCTTCAATTCCGTTTCCGCCTGCAGGCCCCGTTGCATCAGAGACTTGGCGGCTTTCAATTCACTGCGCGCCACATCCACCTGCGCTTTGGCCTGGGCCATTTGCGCGGGCAGATCTTCCTCGCTAAGGGTCAACAAAAGATCGCCTTCACTTACACGCCGGCCGCGCTCCGCAGTGACTTTTTCAACAGTCGAACCCAGGCGCGATTGCAGATTCACTTCGCGCCAGACATCAATCTGGCCCTGAATTTCCAACGCTTTCTTGATCGTTTCAGCCTGCGCGACTTTATAAGCCACTTTAGTCGGGGCGCCCTTCTCTTGCTTCGTCGCCTCCGGCGCTTCGGTCTGAGCGGTCTGTACAGGCCCCGCCATCAACCAGACAGCCAATGCGACAATAATTCCGAATGAAATCCAGTAGGTGGGTATGCGCGTGCGCATCAGTGTCTTCTCCATTTCTTGACTCGTGCGGCGCAGAAATACGGCGGACGGGCGCGCCGCGGTGAGACAGCCAGAGAGGCGGCTCTGCGCTTAAAATTTTATAAATGCAAAACAAGGGCTTAACCTTAGCCCTGCAACGTACTACAGTTTCAGTTTCACCGCGGTCGCTGTAAATCTGAATACGACGTTTTGATACCTTGCATGGCCCGCAAACGGGTTTTCGGGCGCAACGCCCGCGCCGGTCAGCCTGGTATTAGCGAACTGACAACGCGCCGCCGGGACTAGTCGTTTGCGCCGACTAACACTTTAAATCGATAAAGGAAAATTTGGAAGTTAACGATGATAACTTATATATACTGGATCTTCGTTCTTGCGCTCGCCGGAGGAACGCTTTACCTGCTCGGTGTAAAACTTAAGCAGTGGATTCCCGCAGCGGTGGTCAGCGGCGTTATTCTGGTGGTCTGCGCCTCCTTTTATTATTTTTACCTGCAACAAATGTTCGTGAAACGTTGGGGCGGCACAATGAGCCTGTCTGTCCCCGAAGGCATGCAGCATGTCGCTGCGACCTGGAAAGACGACAATATGTGGATTGAGAATTACGACCCCAAGACCAACACCTGTTATTTTCAGGAGTACTCCCGGGGCGCAATGCTGGAAGGCAAAGTGGTTATCAAGAACTGCAATCCGGTTCGTCGCTGAGCAACCGCGCGCGTACCGAACCGCCGCCGATCCAAACAGAAAGCCCGACATTGCATCGGGCTTTCTTTCATTCATTTGTTCAATCGTTCAATTACAGCCTAATTAACCGAAAAGGCTGCTTCAGCCAATATATTGCCCTCTGGCCCCGTCACTTTGACGGTCCACTGCCCCAGCATATGACGATCGATAAACTTACTGGAGGAGGCGCGCATGGGCGAACGATGCGGACGTATTCTTATACGCGCCACCCGTTTATCGTCGCGATACCATTCGTGGTAAAGCGTCTGCCCGGTCATATCCATCATTTCCGTAAACAGATAGATGCGCAGTAAACCTTCGTCATTCATGACAATGCTGTCGCGCAAAGCGTTGGTCGGCTCGCTGTCGTCCAGTTCCTGCGTCAATTGCGCGCGACTGATGGCGTCTGAGAAGATTTTCACCGGCTCTCCGCCACTGGAGACGGTTTCCAAATGTCTGCGCCTGGTGGGATCGACCGGGTCTTCTTCAAGATCCTGCGCCGTCTCGACTTCCTCCAGCGTTTCCAGATCAGGCGGAATATCCTGTGCTGTCGCCGAGTCGGAAGAGTTGATCTCTTCTTGCATTTGAACCGGCGCTTCCGGCTCTGGGGCAGTCAACAGGCTGTCGGATGCGGAGGACTCAGCAATGGAGACGCTATCTTCAACCTTGCTTTCCTGTGCGACAGACTCCGGCGCTATAACCGGTTCCGCCGGTGTCTCTGCCGTGGCGTCCGCCACAGCGGACTCATCTATCGATGATTCTGCACGGCCTTCAACGCCATCATCACGCCCCACTTCTACGGCCGTCGAGGTCAATGTCAACTCAGCCGCTTGCCCAGGCGGTTCCTCCACTCTGTCCGAAGTCGCGCTTTGTGCGACGAAGTCTGTCTGCGGGGCGTCCGCCGACGCGGGGAGCGCCCAACGATACACACCCCAAACCGCCCCGGCAAATAGCGCGAATGCTATGCAACTGACGGCGATAATGCGATTCCAATGGTAAACAGTAACAGTTTGCGGCGGCTTAGCGGAGGCATCCGCCAACGACTCCGCATTTTTGACTCGGATGACTAATTTTTGCGACATGTAAGGGTCCGACCTAAGGTTGTGTTCTTTTTTAATATGGCCACAGGCGGTTGATTATTTTGCGCTCGGATTCTACTCCCCGGCCGCCGAATTTGACACCATTGTCACCTGCGATTGGCGAGCTTTCGATCTAACCTATCGCTTTTTTAATGAATAACGCCGCCGGCTTCTCCATCGTCAGGCATCCCCCCATACATCCGGCCTAGCCTGACTGCATCAATGCAGGGGGATCGCATAGGTTGATGCAAGTCCGCCGGTATGGGCTTTGTAAAAAATTTTTAACAGTTTACAGACCGTAATCAGACTCGGGCGCTTTTTTTGAGGAACGTCACACTCCGTCTTTGTCGCTTTACATATGGTTACGATGGTTACAAAATCTGACTGTAGCAACCGGAGGCCAGCTTCTACACTGGGAGCCTTAAGAGTAGGCCCGCAGTAGGTTACCGGATGGAACCTGGATACAGAGAAGCAGATACATGCGAAAACATGGTGAGTTTTGGGACGTACTACCTATCTCGTTGCTTATGCTGGGAAGCGTCGCAACCATCCACTTGGCTTCGCTGTATTACTTTGAGGGGGAAAGCCTGTCCTGGCCGATTCTGACCACCCTCAGCATCGCCGTTATCTTCGCTTTTTTATCCCTGATTCAAATCCGTCTCAACCGTCAGCTCGCCGCCAAGGTCAAAGCGCTGCATGAGCGCGACTTCAAGTTAAAAAAGCTGAGCAGCGCGGTCACCAACAGCGGCTGTTCGATCATCATCACAGACCGTCTTGGCCGCATCGAATTCGTCAACAACAAGTTCGTCAACGTCACCGGCTACGGCCAGGAAGAAGCCCGCGGCCGCTTCCTCGACATCCTTAATCCCAAAGACATGGACGCGGAAAAGCCGCAGGAGCAAATCTGGGAAAGCGACATTCTGTACGATGGCTGGGAAGGCGAGGTATTGAGCCGCCGGCGGGACGGCTATGATTTCTGGTGGGCGGTGACCGTATCCACCGTCTGCGACAGCGACAACACCGTCACCAACTATGTGATTTCCGGGGTGGATGTCAGTGAGTTGAAAGAAGCCAACCGCAAGATGCAGCAAATGGCGTTATACGACTCCCTCACCGGCCTCGCCAACCGTCGCCTGTTCGTGGACCGCTTGGAGCAGGCGGTGAAGGCGGCCAGCCGCGATCGTAAACAAATCGCCCTGCTGTTTCTGGACCTGGACCAGTTCAAACGCATCAACGACACGCTGGGACATGACGCCGGCGACAGCCTGTTGCAAACCGTAGCGCAACGCCTGAAAAACTGCGTGCGCGCGAAAGACACCGTCGCCCGCTTGGGCGGCGACGAGTTCACCGTGCTGTTAACCGACATCGTCGATACTTTTTCCGTCACCCCCGTCGCCACCCAAATCCTGAAAGCGCTCAAGGAACCCATCAAACTCAAAAAGCATGAGGTGATTGTTTCCACCAGCATCGGCGTGACCCTGGCCCCCACTGACGGAGCCAACGCAGACGTATTGATGAAAAACGCGGACCTGGCGCTGTACCGGGCCAAGGAACATGGCCGCGACCGTTATCACTTCTATACGGAAGAGCTGAACGCCCATGCCCTCAAGCAGTTGCTGATGGAGCAGGAGTTGCGCCATGCGCTGCAGTTTGAAGAGTTCACCCTCGGCTTCCAGCCCCAGGTCAATCTGACCACTGGCAAAATCGTCAGCGTGGAGGCGCTTATCCGCTGGCACCACCCCAGCAAGGGTTTGGTGATGCCGGACAGCTTCATCAGTGTGGCGGAGGAAACCGGCCTCATTAATCCGATTGGCCGCTGGGTGCTGAAAAACGCCTGCATGCAGATGAAAATGCTACAGGACCTCACCGGCTCCGCCATCAAAATCGCCGTCAACCTGTCCGCGCGTCAGTTCGATGATCCGAAACTGGAGCAAAGTATTGAAGAAGCGCTCAACGAAACCGGCCTGGAGCCGGAATGGCTCGAGCTGGAAGTGACGGAAAGTATGTTGATGGGCGACATTCAAGCCGTCACCAACAAGTTGAAGCGCCTCAGGCAAACCGGAGTGAGTCTGGCCATCGACGACTTCGGTTCAGGCTATTCCTCACTGAGTTATCTGAAGAAACTGCCGGTCAATGCGCTGAAGGTAGACCGGGAGTTCGTGCGCGATATTCCTGAGGACAGCAATGACATGGAAATCACCTCAGCGATTATCGCCGTCGCCCACAAACTGCAACTGAAAGTCGTGGCGGAAGGCGTGGAGACCGCCGAGCAGAAAGAGTACCTGCTCGCCAATCAGTGCGATTTCGCCCAAGGCTACTTCTTCAGCAAACCTCTGTCCTTTGAAGACCTCTACATCTATCTGAACGAACATAAGTTCAAGCAGACCGCCTGAGCCGTCAATCTCTTCTTATTTTCTTCTCTACTCTTCTACTCTTCTACTCTGAGCGCGCAGACAGCTTGTCTTGCGCGCCGATAAGTCGTTCTGGTTAACGTATCGCGCATGCGGTTCTTCACAGTTTCAGCCTAATCCTTTCGACTTAAAACAAAATGTCACCTGGATCACAGGCGCATCGATGCAATTCGTATAACTTGATTCCCAGCAGTTATATGCATGCGTTGCTGAAATCAGGCAGAACTTGGACGCCGCACGAGCAAGGACAAAACGCTGACAAGTCAAAGCAGTAAAAGAAACGGAAACTAGAAAATAACCCTGCGCGCCTAAGCGCCAGTGAGTCTTTTAATAGGGATACTTCATTTATGCAATGGCTGATCCACGGGATGGAGGTAATACTGTTCGGTCTTATTGTCCGCCTGATCTACAGTCTGACTGAAGCTATGAAAAAGGACGCGGATGAACACGTCGTCCTCGGCAATCTCAGCGTCAACTCCGTGCGCAAAGATCCGCGCTGTTCCTGCGCGCCGTCCGAATCCATCAAGCAACTACAAATGTTCTGGTCCACCCAGGTGCTGGAAATGCGCCTGAACGGCTTCGCGCCGGACATTCTGCTGCATCCTTCTCTTTTCGAGCACACGCTGGACTATCTGCAGGGCGCCGCGGATGCGACGGCGGAGTTTTTTCAGTGCAGCGACCGACAACGCTTACAAATGCAGTGTTATCTCATCGTCAAAGGACTGGGAGCGCCAAGTCATGAGGATAACGATGTGAGCTTGATTGAGCGGGCGCAATCTCACCGTCACACGGAGATGTATGTCGCCGGCCATTGCGCCGCTGAGCAGTGGCTATACAGTCAGGAGTTTCCCAAAGAGTGCAGTCTGTTTAACAGTATTAACGCCTGGGGATTAGTGGCCTGAATCAACACAGCTCCCATTGTGATGGAATCAGTCTGGGGGAAGCTTTCTCGCTTTCCCCGCCGTCCAGCCTGATCGCGGTGACGCAAGGCTTCCCCCACTCGCCGTTATCCAGGCGTTGCATAGAGTTCAGATCCACGGACTGCACCAGATAAACGCCGCCTTCGAACTTGATTTGGGTGCGATGGGAAATACCGTACATGAACCGGCAGTAGTCCATCTTCAGTTGTTGCAGTTCTCTTTCCGCCTTAACAATCTTACGAACCAGAAATTCTCTCAGACTATCCGCATACTGGGTTGTGCTCATCCCCTTGAACTCCCCATAGCGCCGGACTCCCAGGCCCCGGCGGAAACCCTGTGGCGCGCGCCTGAACGCACGCATTTAAAGAAGATTACAGACAAACCCGCCATTACGCCACTGCGTACGCGGCCTTAGCCACGGCTTGGGTGATCGGCGACGACGAAACGCGTAAATTGGCTTGGCGCAAGGCTGGAAACGCCACTAGAATCGAAACTGCCGGACCGCGCCAGGCGCCGTACTTTTACTGACGCCGACACAGCCGGAAAGCAGCCGTCCAACAAGAGGAACTCACAGAGTCTATGCCGTCCAATCAAATGGGAGAGTCGTACCTCCAAACCTTGAAATCGCTCTCTGATCGCATCGTGGAGGCGCAAAAGCCTATCCGCATCCTGGACGCCATCAAATGGTCGCCGTCGATTCGTCAGCAGTTTTTTGATTCCGGTTTCAAAAAAGCGCCCCAGGTGGACATTGAGTACTATCAGAAAAACTGTCCGCTGGGATTCGACCCCGCCGCCAAAAAAGCCGAGTTCTACGAAATAGAGCGCGAGATCAGTAAAAAGCTGGGACAAATGAACCCTGTTACGCAGATCATGCGTCGCGTATGCCGGGAATATCAGATGGTGGTGCGTATGCTGGAAGCGCGGGGCACGCCAGAATTCAGCTACATCTCCCAGGAACTTTACGGCTCCCCCAGCGACGCGTTCCATGCCGGTGACCCCACTCTGGCGGAGCTCGGCGAAATGATGGAAATGACCCTGGCCAACCTGCTTAAAGACAGCTCCATGCAGGAGTCTGAAAAAAGCTTACCGGCGCAGTACGTGGTGGACGAATTGAACGCCCGCCTTTCTAACTTTTTCGTCGGCGCCGGCATTCGCGTCATGATTTCCGACGGCATCGCCGCCGATGCGGCGGCGGGCACGGATTACATCAAAATCCGCAACGACGCTCTCTTCAATCAACAAGACGTTGATGTACTGGAAGTTCACGAGGGCTGGGTGCATCTCGGCACCACCCTCAACGGCGGCAGCCAGCCCTACTGCACCTTTCTGAGTAAGGGGCCGCCCTCCGCGACGATCACCCAGGAAGGCCTTGCCGTACTGAGTGAAATCCTCACCCTGCGCTCCGGTCCGACGCGCCTGTTCAAGCTCATCAACCGGGTGCGCGCGGTGACGCTCGCCGAGGACGGGGCCACCTTTAACGACGTGTTTCATTACTTGTGTGAGAAAGGCATCAGCGAGGATGAAAGTTTCACCCTGGCCGCCAGGGTGTTTCGCGGCAGCACTCCCAATCTGGGCCCTTTCGCTAAAGACATCACCTACATCAAAGGCTTTGTGCTGACTTACAACTTCCTGCGACTGGCGTTCGCACGAGGCAAGATTGACCGCCTGCCTATGCTGTTCTGCGGCAAGATTGTATTGGACGACCTGGCCAGCCTGCATGATCTGGAGGAACAGGGCGTCATTACCGCGCCCCGCTATGTGCCGCCGTTCTTTCAGGACCTGAAAGGGCTGGCGGCCTGGATGAGTTTCTCCCGCTTTATTGGCCAGCTCAACTTCAACCAATTGGAAGCTGATTACAAACACCTGTTGTAATCAGTCCTCTCGGTTAACGGGAGTAGCCCGACGGCTACTCCTCCTGCTCGCCCTGCCATTGGATACGGTACAGATCGCGACGACGGTCCAGATAGTTACGCACTGAGCCTTCGTTCTGCAGTTCCTGCAGCTTGTTCAAGTCCAGATCCACGATCAGCGTCATTTCCGTATTCGGCGTGGTTTCCGCCATGATGGCGTCATGCGGGAATGCGAAGTCTGAAGGCGAAAAGACCGCTGACTGGGCGTACTGGATATCCACGCTGTCCACCTGCGGCAGGTTGCCCACCGAACCGGCGATGGCCACATAGCACTCATTCTCAATCGCCCGCGCCTGGGCGCAGCGGCGCACGCGCAGATAGCCGTTCTTGGTGTCGGTCCAGAACGGCACCAACAAAATCTCCACTTCCTGATCCGACAACAGACGCGCCAGTTCCGGGAACTCCACGTCGTAGCAGATCAGAATGCCCACTTTGCCGAAATCCGTGTTGAATACGGTCAACTCGTCGCCGCCCTGCATGGTCCACTCTTTCTTTTCATGAGGAGTGGGGTGCAACTTGTACTGCGCCTCAACGCCGCCATCGCGGCGACACATATAAGCCACGTTATACAGTTCGCCGTCCTCAATCACCGGCATGCTGCCGGCCACCACGTTGATGTTGTAACTCACCGCCAGGCGGGAGATCTCCTCCACCATCTTGTCTGTAAAGCCAGCCAGATATTTGATGGCGTCAATGGAGTTGGCGTGACGCTCCAACCCCATGAGCGGCGCATTGAAGAACTCGGGGAACAACGCCACGTCACACTTATAGTCCGACAGCGCGTCAATGAAATACTCCACCTGTTGCAACACTTCTTCCGCGCTGCGCATCTGACGCATCTGCCACTGTACGCAGCCGACGCGGGCGGTGGTCTTGGCGGCGCCGATCAGTTGCTTGGCGCCAGGCTCGTAGTTCAGGTTATCCCATTGCAACAGAGTGGCGTAGCCTTTGGACTCTTTGTCCTCCGGCAGGTACCCCGTAATGATTTTTTTCACCATGAAGTCGTTGGACAGCTGGAACGTCAGAATCGGGTCGTAAACTTCTTTGCGACTAACCGCTTCGAGGTACTCCTCCGGCGTCATGCTTTTCGCGTAGGACTGATAATTGGGGATGCGCCCCCCGGCCACGATGGCGCGCAGGTTCAGGTTACGGCACAGCTCTTTGCGGCCTTCATACAAACGACGTCCCAGGCGCATGTCGCGGTAATCCGGATCAACGAATACATCCACGCCGTACAGCACATCGCCATTGGGGTCGTGGGTGGTGAGATAGGCGTCGCCGGTGACTTCGTCATAGGTGTGCTGATCGCCGAATTTGTGATAATCGATGATTACCGAGAAAGCCGCAGCGACCACCTTGCCGTTGTCTTCAATACAGATCTGGCCTTCCGGGAAAGTTTTCAGTTGCGCGCGAAATTTACGCTTGGTCCAGGCGCCGCCCAGGTTGTGATAGACCTTGTCCATCACCGCCTTGATGTCGTTGTAATCAGCCAATAACAGATGGCGCAGTATCAAGTGATGATCAAGACTTTCCTCTTTAACTTTGTCGTCTTTCATATCCATTCCCAGTTTCTAGTTATTTCGACTTCCCTGCCTCTACACGACGATGCGCGTCTAGATACAAGGAAAGCGCTTTGGATGAAAATTAGCCTTATTTAAACAAGCACTTATAAAGTTGTCCAAACATTCAGATTAATATACGTTAAGCTCCTGGCGCACGTCGTCGCATTTCAGTCGCGCTTTTCCAAACCTATACTTATACGCGTAGGCGCTGTGTTTTTGATCAAAACCTGCAACAAATATCGATGACTTTTATTCATTTGAATAACTGGAGTCTATCGCCATACAAGAGAACGACGGCGTCCGAAAAATGGCGGATGCAAATTTAATCCGACAGCGATTTCATATCGTGATAATGTCTAAAGGTAGCCGACTTTTTCGTCTATCGTTTTAGTTACACGTTTTTTATAATGAGCGCCTTAGCTCTGTTGAGATTTGCGAGTGTTTTGGGAATTTACGCCCGGTCGGCTCGAACAAGGATCAACAAGGAAGACTGCGAGGTGATACTTTGATCAGGGTGTTAATTGTTGATGACCACGAGCTGGTGCGCGCCGGCTTGTCCAGAATGTTAAAAGATGAAGACGGTATTGAAGTAGTCGCAGAAGCCCGGTCGGGTGAGGAAGCAGTCAGTATTGTCCGCCAGCATCCAATCGATATTATTCTCATGGATATTCGTATGCCCGGCATTGGCGGGCTGGAAGCCATGCGTCGCATTCATCGTATCGATGAGAGCGTCAAAGTGGTGGCGGTGACCGCCTGTGAAGACGACCCATTTCCTTCACGGGTCATGAAAGCCGGCGCTTCCGCCTATATCACCAAGGGCGCGGACATCACCGAGATGGTCAAAGCCATCCGCGTGGTGCACGCCGGGCAACGCTACATCAGCCCGGACATTGCGCAGAAAATGGCGTTGCGCCCGTTTGACGCGGAGGAAGGCGATGTATTTGAGAGCTTGTCCGAACGGGAGATGCAAATCGCCATGATGATCGTGAATTGCCACAAGGTGCAGGAGATTTCCGACAAGCTCTGCCTGAGCCCGAAAACGGTCAACAGCTACCGCTATCGTATTTTCGAGAAACTGAACATCAACAGTGACGTTGAACTCACCCTTCTCGCCATTCGGCATGGTATGCTCGACGCCAATCAGGTCGGCAGCCTGAAAACCTGAACTCAGGGTCTGCGGCGACACTGAAATATCGCCCGCCCCCAGCGCCGATTCGACCACGACGGAATCGGCGCAATTAACAATAACCCGACAAAAAATCCTGATCGGTGGAATCACAGTCCATTTTCGACGCTAAATCATTTCTCAAACAACTCACCACGCGTCCCGGCGTCTATCGCATGATGGACGCCCGCGGCGAGGTGTTGTACGTCGGCAAGGCGCGCAATCTGAAAAACCGCGTCAGCAGTTATTTCCGCAACACCGGCGTCAGCATCAAGACCCGTGCGTTGGTGGAGAAAATCGCCGACATTGAAATCACCATCACCCACAGCGAAACCGAAGCGCTGCTGCTTGAACAGAATCTGATCAAGACGCTAAAGCCGCCCTATAACATTCTGCTGCGGGATGATAAATCCTATCCCTATATCTATCTGTCGTCCCATGACGAATATCCCTCGCTGACGTTTCGGCGGGTGCGCCAGAAAAAGACAGGCAAGGGCCGCTTCTTCGGCCCCTACACCAGCGCCGCCGCCGTACGCGAAAGCCTGGCGCTGCTACAGAAGATTTTCCGCATCCGCCAGTGTGAGGACAGTTTTTTCAGTAACCGCTCCCGTCCCTGCCTGCAACATCAGATTGGGCGCTGCAGCGCGCCCTGCGTGGGGTTGATCGATCCGCAGAGCTATGCGGAAGATATGTCACACGCCACCATGTTTCTGGAGGGGCGTAACCCGGAAATCATTAACGAAACCATCCAGCAGATGGAGGTCGCTTCGGCGCAATTGGATTTTGAGCGGGCGGCGGTGCTGCGCGATCAGGTGGACTATCTGCGCCGCGTGCAGGAGCAGCAGGCGATTGAAGGCGTGGCTCGCGACATCGACGCCTTCGCACTCTCGTCATCATTGGAATTAGTAGTGGTGCATGGCCTGTTTATCCGCGCCGGTCGCGTGGTCGGCAGCAAATCTTTCTATTTGTCGGAGAGACTGGAAAGCGATGACGGCGACCTGTTGTCCTCCTTCCTCAACCAATACTACTTCGGCGAGCATGCTATCTATGGTCTGCCCCAGGAAATCACTACTACCGTCGGACTGACGGATAAGGACGCGCTGAAAGCCGCCTTCAAAGAAGTTTTCAACCGTAACGTCCGGATCGAGCACAATGTGCGCAGCAACCGGGCGGAATGGCTGCATCTGGCGCAGACCAACGCCAATCAGGCGCTGAGTACGCGCATGCAGTCGCAGGACGCGCAGCTGCAACGCTGGCAGTCATTCTGCGACGCGCTGAACCTGGAAGCTTCCGTGAAGCGGGTGGAATGCTTTGACGTCAGCCACACCTTCGGCGAAGCCACCGTCGCGTCCTGCGTGGTGTTCGGCCCGGAAGGGGCGATCAAGGACCTGTACCGCCGATACAATATCAAGGATGTGCCCGCCGGCGACGATTATCACGCCATGGAGCAGGCGCTGACGCGACGCTACAGCAAGCTGAAAGACAGCGACGTCGGCCTGCCGGACATCATTCTGATCGACGGCGGCAAGGGGCAGCTCGGCATCGCCCATCAAGTCTTTGACGAACTGCAGATCACCGGCGTGACGCTGATTGGCGTCGCCAAAGGCGTAACGCGGAAACCCGGCATGGAAACCTTGTTCATTTCCGCGGATAATTCGATCCTGAATCTGCCGGGCGACTCCACCGCCCTGCATCTGATTCAGCAGATCAGGGATGAGGCTCACCGGTTTGCGATCACTGGACACCGGAACCAGCGCAATAAAAAGCGAACGCAATCGGTTTTAGACGCCGTGCCCGGCATCGGTCCCAAACGCAGACGGGACCTGCTCAACTATTTCGGCAGCGTGCGCAACATAGAACGAGCCAGCCTCGAAGAAATCAAGCGCGTGCCTGGCATTAGTGAAGTGATAGCTCAAACAATTTATGCAGCCTTCCATGAATAAACGCTCAAGAAAGTCGGTTTTTCTCAATTTTCCCAACATCCTGACCTTGGGCAGACTCGTCCTGATTCCGGTCATCGTCGTCATTTATTACCTTCCCTTTCAGGGCAATTATGTTGTGGCGGCTGCGATTTTCGCCCTGGCGGCGGCGACGGACTGGCTGGACGGCTACCTGGCCCGACGCTGGAATCAAATGACGCCCTTTGGCGCGTTTCTCGACCCGGTGGCGGATAAAGTGATCGTGGCGGTAGCGCTGGCCATGCTGGTGGAAGCTCACCACAATCTGATCCTTACCGCTCCCGCCATTGTTATTATTGGACGGGAAATCGTCATTTCCGCCCTGCGGGAATGGATGGCGGAAATGGGCAAACGCGCCAGCATCGCGGTGAACTTTATCGGCAAAGTCAAAACCAGCTGCCAGATGCTCGCCATCACTGCCCTGCTCGCGTTCCCCCCGGAGATGAAAGAAGCCTGGGCGGGCTTGGCGCTGCTCTATATCGCCGCCCTGCTCACACTCTGGTCCATGTTCGTGTATCTGCGGGCGGCCTGGCCGGAGCTGACCCGGGATTCCTGATTCCCCGCACTGTCTGAAGGTCTACTGGCGTATTGCCTGAAGGTATATTGACGCCCTGCGCCAGACCTTCGCGGCGACCTGAAGTTACCCACTGGTTACTTGGTCGTCGCTCCCGCTGCACAATGAAACACCTGACCGCGAAACCGCAACAGGCTGATAACAAAGCGCCTGGTCGCCAATCTGATGTAACAAAAATATTACCGGGAAAACTGGCGAAACCTCACTCCTTGGCCAAGACTTGATTGTAAGGGTGTAGAGGTGGCGAATATGAAGGATGCAATAAGTAAACTAAAACCCGCCAAAGCCAAGGCGGTCATTGACAGCTTCGAAAACTCATGGATGATCTGGGAAATGGTCAGGGAGGCCAAGGCTCACGGTAGATGCGAACGCAAAATAGTCGTCGACCGCGATTTTTCCCCTCTTGAACTTGAACAGGCGTTTCGTTGCCTGGGCCTGAGTTTCGGATCTTTCGTGGACAAGAAAGTGGATATGGCCGAGTGGTTTTTATGGCTGGTCTGCCCCGAAACCATCGTTTCCTACGCAGAGCCGGACCCGCCTTATTGAAGCGTCTGGCGACGCTCCATGTAACATTGAAATCTTAACTGGATTTGACGTCGCTGACGGCGAAAGGCCGCAGTGACTGCTCAATATCCTGATACAGCTCTGGCAACCAGGCGGGCGCGCTCTGTGGCGTCGCCTCCGGGGCGCGCATGCGGAAGTCATGAGGAGCGATGATCACGTCAATATTAGTCACTCCCACTCGGTTAGCCAGAATAAACAAATCCTCCACCGCCGGGTCGCCCATCGCGAGACAGCCCACGGATGACGCCTTGCCATGTATAAAGATATCTCCGCCCGGCGACGTACGCCCTTCCGCCTGAGCATGTTTGAGGTCAAACGGACTGGGATAGTTCAGTTTCATGGAAAGATGGAAGCTGCTGTTGGGATTGAAGCCTTCAATCCGGTAAAAACCCTCCGGCACCTGCCGATCCCCTTCCCGTAACTTGGGACCGGCGACGCCGCTGGCGGCTTGAATGGGATAGGCGCTGACCAGAACCTGTACGCCGTCCTGCTCCGCCCATAACTCCAAGCGCTTCTCTTCCTTAAACGCCAACAGGGTAATACGCTGCGGCGGATAGGTTACGCCCGCCCTGGCGAAAGCGTCCTGCAAGCCAGGCTCCACCACTGGTCCGATATTGCGCATCACATCATCGACTGTCCGTCGTCCTTTCAGATCCAGATACAGAGGAACCCAGACCGAGCGTCCAAACTTATAAAAACAGGTCAGGGCCAATGTCGCCGCCAGCGATACGCCCACCATTACAAATTTGAACTTCTTCGACATATCGCCCACTCCGCTCAACGCCCCATTGGACCCAACCATGACATTTACGCCGCCAGATCATAATGACTCGCGACATTCACCTCAACTCATTAGCCTCGCCTCATTCTTCTCGCCTCAACTTTATGCGCGCCGTTAACCCCGAAATCTTCTACGCGCTGCTATATTCAAAGTGAGGGACGGTCGCGTTTACTGGAGCCTGGTGAAACAGCGGCTGGCGCGCCCGCTATGAGTGGCCACAAGATGCGGTGCGTCAAAGCGGCGGAAATCTCTCTCGATATGATGAGCAACTGAATCAGTGAGTTAACGGACAGCGCATGAGCAATACTGATCCTCAACCACCACAGAAGCTGCCTTTGAACTGGGTTGTCTGGACGCTGGCGGTCGCTTTGATGCTGTATTATCTGCCCGCCATGCGCGACCGCCCGGAGCCCGCCATCAAGCTACCCTATAGCGAATTCAGAATGCTGTTGCGAGAAGGGCAAATCAGTAGCGTCACCCTGCGCGGCAGTGAACTTGACGGCAAATTCATCACTCCCCGCATGTTCCCGGAGCAACGCCGTCAATACTCCCGATTTTTGACGCAACTGCCGGATTTTGGCAATGAAGCCATATTGGCGGAGCTAGAGGAGCAGAATATTCCGCTGGAGGTGAAAGAAGGCCATGACGCCAGCAGTTCCAAGGTGATTTTGCTGTCCTATCTGCCCTGGATCATGTTCATGATCATCCTGTTCTGGCTGTCCCGGCGCACCTTTCGCAACTTTTCCGGCCGGGGCGGCGCTTTTGATTTTGACAAACGCCTGGAGACCCAGTTTGAGTGTCAAAAGCCGGACACCACTTTCGACGAGGTCGCCGGCCAGACGAACGCCAAACGGGAAGTGCAGGAGTTGGTGGAATACCTGCGCGACCCTGACCGCTTTCACCGCGTCGGCGCTCTGGCTCCGCGGGGCGTATTGCTGATGGGCCCGCCCGGAACCGGCAAGACCCTGCTGGCCCGCGCCCTGGCAGGAGAGGCTGGCGTCAATTTCTACCCCATGTCCGCGTCTGAATTTATTGAAGTTTTCGTCGGCGTCGGCGCATCACGAGTGCGCCAGCTATTCAAAATCGCCAAGGAGAACTCCCCCAGCATCATTTTCATTGATGAACTCGACAGCGTCGGCCGCACGCGCGGCGCAGGCTACGGCGGAGGCCATGACGAAAGAGAGCAAACCCTGAACCAGATACTCGCAGAAATGGATGGTTTCGCCGGCCACGATGCAGTCATCGTATTGGCCGCCACCAATCGCCCGGACGTACTGGACCCGGCGCTGATGCGCCCAGGCCGGTTCGATCGCCACGTCACCCTGGATTTACCGGACCAGGAGGGCCGCGTCGCCATTCTCAAAGTACACGCCAGACACATTCCACTGGCGGACGACGTCAACCTCAATCAGGTGGCGGCGGGAACGCCGGGATTCTCTGGCGCTGACCTGAAAAACCTGATTAACGAAGCCGCCATCCAGGCCGCGCGGGAAAATCGGGATCACGTGCACAGTCTGGATTTCGATATCGCCCGGGATAAGATCATCATGGGCGCAGAGCGCACTCTGATTATTCCTCCAGATGAGAAGCATCGTCTCGCCGTGCATGAATCCGGACACACGCTGGTCGCCTATTACCTGCCCAACACCGATCCTCTGTACAAAGTCTCCATCGTCCCGCATGGACGCAGCTTGGGCGGCACCCACCAACTACCGCTGCAGGAACGACATACTTATCCTGAAGAGTATCTGCGCGACAAGCTGGCGGTGATGCTGGCGGGCCGTATCGCCGAGCGTGAACTGCTGGGCAGCGTCAGCACCGGCGCTGACGACGATATCCATCAGGCGACGGGGCTCGCCCGCGCCATGGTCAGCCGCTGGGGCATGTCGAAAGAAGTGGGCCCAGTGGATTTGCGCGACAGCGAAGAACACCCTTTCCTCGGCCGCGAAATGGCCCAGCCGCACCACCACAGCGAGTTCTCAGCGGAAATCATCGACAAGGCCGTACGCGAGCTGCTGGTGGCGGCGGAAACCACCGCCGCCGACCTGATCAGCACGCATAGAGAAAAGCTGGACAGACTGGTGGCGTTGCTGGAGCGGTCGGAAACGCTGCATAAGGCGCAGATAGATGAGTGCCTGCAAACCGGGGCGTCGTAACGCCCCGATTTAATCCATCCTCAGGAAAGCGTCAATCGCCTTTGATTTCCACTTCCCTGCCCTTCACCGCCACTTCACCGGACTTGGGCACTTTCAAGGTCAACACGCCGTTTTTGAAACTTGCGAGCAAACGTTCGCCATCGGCGTTATCGGGCAAAGTGAGGATACGCATAAAACTGCCGTAGCTACGCTCCACGCAGTGATAATCCTCTCTCTTTTCTTCCGACTCATGCTTCTTTTCACCGCTGATTGTTAACCGCTGGCCATCCAGGCTGACTTTCACATCCTCCTTGGAAACGCCAGGCAGTTCAACGCTGATACTGTATGACTCTTTTCCTTCGGAAATATCCAGATTGGGCTTCAGTAATCCCGCCCATTCCCGTCTCAAGCCGAACTCCGGCAGCTCGGGGTATTTAAAGGAGTGCAGCATATCATCAAAAAGGCGATCCATTTCCTGACGGAACCTCGCCATGGGATAGTTACTGGATTGACGAGAACTGACGGGGACTTCACTCGCTGTTTTTCCTTCCTGGTGCAGCCAGTTCCAGGGAGACCATTTCTTCAGATTCATATTGACCTCCTCGCTTCTTTTTCTATGGATAAATGCGTGGCCGACGCATATCTATATGCAGACGCCGACACAAAAACAGTGTAGCGCTGCAAGGTATCTTGATGGGAAGGAGTCAGGTTGAATTTTGATGGAGATCAACTGATTTTTAGTTGATTAATCCATATCAAACTCTGTGCTGAGCGCATTCTTTTATAACGCCAAAGCAAGAAATATTTCCATCGTTATCAAGGCATTATAAGCAGTCCCGCAAACCTGGCGCTTGCGGGAGAGACCTCGTCGCTGTTTATACGAAGGTGTCCGCCACCAATGTGGGTTTGGCGGGATCAAAGCGCACGACGCCCGTATGGGCGTCCATGGCGGTGGCGTGACTGACCACCACCCAGCCGCTGTTGCGGTAGTACAAAAAGTTAAACGCCACCGGAAGATTAAGGCCAGGCAGATTGTCATTGCCATACTGACTGAAATCAAAGACCGAAATGACGTTGGGCGTCACGGCGCTGATCAGGTTATTGACCCCGACATTACCGGGATGCTGGTGGTGATAGACGCGAAAGTAAGCGCCGCCCAGGGGCGATTCTGTAATGAAGAAGGCGCAACCGTTCATCGCTGCAGTAAACACAAATCGGTGCTGAGGATTATGCCTTGGCGCGTCGACAAATCCCGGCAGTCCCGCGCCGTTGACATAGGGACACCAGTAACCGGTCAGCGCGCTGTCATTCGCAGGGTGATCGTGGATCACCGCAAACCTTGATTGACGTCGACCACCCACTGGCGTCGCCGCGGGCTGCAAGTCGAAACTTCCCATCTTCGTGTACGGCAACAGGTCCACTGCGGCCCTTTCAGCCATGGATACGCTCTGCGGGTTGTTATTGCGTCTCTGGATATGCTCATCGAACCAGCGATGATTGATCGTATTGTTATTCAAAAACGCAATGGGATCGCTTATGAACTGGGTATTGCGGTTATCCACGTTACAACTCCTTGATATGGCTGAATATAAGCTCACTGCACAATACAAGTCCAAGCGCCTGGACGCCATCAAACCCGCCATTAAAAATTCATCATGTCGCCGTCATTTTTGGAGACTTAGATCACGCTACTGCAGCCTCTACTATACGACCATAAGTAAGACGCACGGGAGAGGAATGTAGACGATCAGCCTGACCAAGTCACCCCGGATTTCCACTTGGCATATTCTCCAGATCCTTGGCGCGTTTCAGGTGCTCCAGTAAGGCGGACAGCTTTTGATTGACCGCTTTCTCCAGCACCCAGCGTTGCCCGCCGTATAAAATCACGGGACAGCTGTCCGACCAGTCGTAGACATGACCACAGTGGGAACAGGCGTGAGGCCAGCGCACGTGAAAAATGGACTCGGGCATCTGAGTCAGATAGTCCCGAATTTCCGGGTGGTCGTCAGTGGCCCGCAATACACCCAGCCAGCACTTCTTACAGCGCCACTCTTCCAACTCAGCTCTGATGGGTTTGGTCTTTCTCATGCGAAATACTGTATATAAATACAGC
The DNA here is from genome assembly GCF_000012985.1 of Hahella chejuensis KCTC 2396. NCBI lineage: Bacteria > Pseudomonadati > Pseudomonadota > Gammaproteobacteria > Oceanospirillales > Hahellaceae > Hahella > Hahella chejuensis. The sequence goes on from NC_007645.1 coordinate 4,195,952, forward strand.
ATTAAAGAAAAGTCCTTTTCACTTCCGCAGTGTGTTTTCTATTGCAGAATGGCGATCGTATCCCGGCAACGACGAATGATGTCGAGCTGCATTAGACTGGCCAAGCGCCCTTCGCTGTCCCGTATCTGTTTGCGCAGAAAGAATGGCGCCACCAAAGAAATGAGCACGCCAACCGAAGAAACCGCCGGAAAGATCAGTGCGATTTTGTAGGCGGCGGTGTCGCCGGAGAAATGCTGAACGGATTCCGCCAGGGCCCACGCCACCAGAAAGAAAGCGAAGAAACACAGAGGCAGCGCCCAGCGCGCGGTTTTGTCCCGTTTGATATCCTCTTTAATGCTCTGGGTGTGCTGATCAAACATCTTGAGCAGGCTCTGCCAGATGTCTCTGGCGATGGCCTCCGTATTCACCCGGTTTTGCTGGATGGAGCCGATGCGAAACAGCAGCGGACGCTCAGGTTTGACCTTTTCCAGCGCATAGACATCCAGATATTCCAGCCGCCCGCTTTCCGGACTCACCAGATCAATCTCGCCTCCCGCCAGGTTCAATCTGCAGATCACCTGCCCTTTTTGCACTGTTTGCCCAATTGCGGCGATGGGATAGATAGAGCGTACGCGTAACATATCAAGCAGCGTTACATCCGGCAGATGAACGGCTATCTCCATGAACTGGCCTCATTTATAAACAGCGCTGCGGCAGCGTTTCTTTTGTCAACGATTCAAATATAGCCCTATTCCCGGGTTCGGGCGAAATGGTGATAATATGGCCTCGCCGGGCGTCCTGCCTCATTGTTCAGAGACTCCATCATTATGCGCCTCAGAGACCTTAAAGGGCTTGGACCCAAGTCAGAAAAAGACCTCGTCGACATTGGCGTCGATACGCCGGAAAAGCTCAGGGAAATTGGTCCGGTCAGAGCGTTCCTGCGACTAAAACAAGCAAGCGCTAGAAAGCCCAGCCTTAACTTTTTATACGCCATGGTCGGCGCCGTGGAAGACCGTCACTGGATGGAAATCGCCAAATCGGAAAAAACACGTTTGCTAACGGAGCTTGAGGGCTACCGTGAGCTGGAGGAAATACTGCGTGCGGAAGGATTGAGCCTGGAGCAGGATTAACCGGCGGCGCGGATGGAGAGGGGCAAGCGATCCCACGCGCATCCATGCGCCAGGGAGCTGACATGACGATACAGCCGCCACGTAAATACCTTCATTCGTAACCGGCCAGCCTGGAAATTTCTGACGCATTGAGGCTGAATATGCGCCAGTTATCCTCACATTTGGCGCCTTGAGAACGATAGAACATCGCCGCCGGTTCGTTCGTGGCCAGGACATCCCAGCGGATCTTGCGTCCCCCCTCGCGCAGACACTCCCGCGCCAACGCCGCCATCAGTTTTCCGCCAAGTCCCAGGTAGCGATATGGCGGCTCGATAAACAGCTCCTTAACGTAAACCCAGGGCGTCAGGTCGTAGGTGAACGGCAGGTAGTAGTACACCAGCATGCCCACCGCCTGGCCATCCGACTCTGCCACGTAGACGCCGAAATCGCGATTGACGAATAAGCGTCGCTCCAGCTCCTCCAGCGTGACCGCAAAGTCCTCGGCGTAGCCTTCAAACTCGGCCAGCTGCCGCATCATGCTCAGCAGGCGCGGTCCGTCTTCCGGTCGCGCCGGGCGTATGACGCAGGGATTGTCGCTAGGCATCCGCATCCGTCTCCAAAGTGAAGCCTTCATCAATCCATCCCGTCACGCCGCCGATCATTTTCTTGACCGGACGTTGCAGACTCGCCAGCTTGATCGCCGCCTTCTCCGTCGCATTACAGTGCGGGCCGGCGCAATACACCACAAACAGAGTATCCGCAGGATACGCCGCCAGATTCTGCTCGTTCAGACGCGTATACGGCAGGCTGATGGAGCCGGCGATATGGCCTTTGCGATAGGCTTCATCGCCTCTCACGTCCAGCAACACAAAGTCCTGTCGCTTATTACTGATCGCATGATGAACGTCCCAACAGTCGGTTTCAAACTGTAATAGCGCCTGAAAATGCGCCAACGCGGTTTGGCTGTCTGCGGCGGGAATTCTGGATACAACAGATGACATAGAGTTCTCCTTTGGGTTAGTGCGTGATCATTATTGGCTTTCCCACGACAAGTCGCCATTGGCTTGAAAGACATTGTTCGTTAATATCAAGCCAATATCTATTGAGGAGTGGAAGGGAAGATAGTCGATGCATAACGTGGCCATTCTGGCGTTTGAAGACGTGGCGTTTTTTGAGCTGGGCTGCGCGGTGGAACTGTTCGCCCTGCCCCGTCCTGGCGTCGAAGACTGGTATCAATGCGATCTCGTCTCCTTCACTCCCGGACCATTGACCACCACCTCAGGGTTTCAGATCTGCGCCCGTCAGGTGGACAATCTCGATGCCTTCAGCACCTTGGTCATTCCCAGCTGGCCCACCCAGCTCACTGACATCCCCGTCCCCATCGCCGCCGCCGTCACGCGCTTTTACGAACAGGGCAAACGCGTGCTGTCTCTCTGCTCCGGGGCCTTTCTGCTGGCGGAACTCGGATTGCTCGAAGGACGTCAGGCGACAACCCACTGGCGTTACGGCGAAAAGTTTAAAAGCCGCTATCCCGGCGTCGACTATCAGGATGACGTGCTCTATGTATACGACGGACAAATAGGCTGCTCAGCGGGTAGTTCCGCTGCGATAGACCTTTGTCTGGAGGTGATTCGCGACGATTATGGCTATAAAGTCGCCAACCGTATGGCGCGGGGCATGGTGCTGTCCGCTCACCGCAAAGGCGGTCAGGCCCAGTTCGCGGAAACGCCGGTGCCGGAAAACAACAGCCAATTTAACAACGCCATCGATTGGGCGCTGCAAAACCTGGACAAGACTATCGACATCAATCTGTTCGCTCAAAAAGCCAGTATGTCCCGCCGCACTTTCGACCGTAAATTCAGGGCGGATTTTAATATCACGCCCAAAGAGTGGCTGACGCACCAGCGCCTGAATCTGGCCAAAGAAATTCTGGAAAATCAAAACTACAGCATCGAAAAAGTCGCCGCACTCTCCGGCTTTGACAACGCCGCCACCATGCGCCACCACTTCCGCAAAGAATTCGGCATCACGCCGACATTGCACAGGAAGAACTTTAGTCCGCTGGTGAATGGGATCATGGTCGGTGACAGTACTCCGTAGTATTACCTAGAACATACTGACTTTTTCGGTAACCCTACGAATACGCTCAAGCCGTTATTCGGCTTACTCTATTTGGACACCCCGTTCCTGCTCGCACGCGGATCAACATAGAAATTTTGACGTTTTCAATGGGGAACCTTCGTTTTGATAAAAAGCTTCATCACCAAACTGACGGTCGCCAACACGGAGCAGTTCACCGCATTTACCCCTTCAGAGGAACGCTCTCGGCTTAGCGCTTATCTCTACATCATGTCAGGAAAAATTATTGAGACAGCGGGGAGACATAACCAAATCTCCATCGCCAAAAAAGCCGTTGAGCTACATCGCTGGTATGGGATGGCTCTGAACAACGCGGATATCAGCGCAATGCAGCAGTTTATTGAGCAGCAGATGGCGTCGAACGACTACCCTGAGAACAGTCTGTTCCGCAAGTGGGCCACTTATTACTACAAACATTTCAATATCACCGAGCCCCAGGAAGATATTCCGCAAAGATAAAGGCTTGCGCAGTAGCGTCACTCCAGGGGGAATTGCCCCAGGAAACGTTTGAAGACGTCCGCTACAAAGCCGGACTCCTCCAGTTTCTTGAGCGACGGGTCATAGCCGGCCTGCAGCTTCGCCATGTCCGGATGCACGGAGGCTTTCACGAATACGTTGTAGTAAGGACGGCTGACAAGGGGTTTGGGCAGGTAGGTAATGAGCTTATCCAAACCTCTCTGGCGCAAATCGTATAGCGCTTCCTGAGTGTTCATCGGCGCGGCTTCTATACGCCGGTTCAGCAGCATCTCCACCAGCAACGTATGACGGCTCACCTTGACGATATTCAAATCTGAATTCCAGAATTCCGGCGTGTAGGCCCACTCGTTCACAGCGCCGATACGGAGGTTTTTCAGGTCTTCCAGCGTGTTGAAGGTGATATAAGGTTGATTGTCTGTGAGGACAAAGAAGTGCCAGCTCAAGTCTTTGTACGCCACCTGAGGGTAATTCAAATACTCCGCACGCTCTTCCTTAAAAGAAAAGCTCATCACCAAGTCCACTCGGCCCTGATGGGCCTCACGGATAATCCGGGCGCCGGACTCTATCAACTGAAACTCGTGTTCAATCGACAGATCGTTGAGAATGGCTCTGACAATCTCAACATCAATGCCCGTGTATACGCCATTCAGCTCCATTCGATAACGCAGTTCAGGCGTTCCTACCACGATAAGCGGCCTGGCTCCCGCCCCCAACGCAAGCGACAGCAGGACAACAACCGCCAATCCCCTGAACCACCTTAGGAATACCGCCATAAGACTCCTTCATTCAGAGAAGCACTGGTCTGTATAGATAAGCTTAGACGGTCGACGAGGAGGCGGCAATGAACCCGGGGATATGCCGCCGCTTAGTCGAAAAGTAGTCGTCCACACGGATAACCATCGGGCGGCCTGTTGTGAGGCGGACGCTAAAAATCGTCCGGCATGGCGTTTTCCATCCAGTCTCGGTCAATGTCCGAACCGTCCCACCTCGCAGCGACCTGATCGATCAACTCCTGAACCGTACCACCCTGAATATCAACCTCCGTTCCCATACCGAAAAAAGAGTACAACACGTCTTCATAGAAGTTTTCCGGGTCCACGTCGTATTCATTCGGATCAAAGGCCAGGATTTCCTCGTCCGACTTATCGTCATCATAGTTATCGCGGTAGATCTCCAGGATATGCTGGGTCGCTTTTTCTTTCAGCGTCATTCTCTTTCTCCTCTGTGGAAACGTATTTCAAAGGCATAATGGCAAGGTTCTGGCGCAGGGGCAATTGAATGGCTATGAGCTGTATAGATGATGTGTCTCGCCCCGTTAACTTTCACTCAAAGCATCGTCAACACTGACGACCTTGATACGCCGCCCCACTCTTGCGTACGAAATCAGCCACAGCCCGGCAAAAAACGCGGTTGCGTCCATATGCTCAAAAGGCGTCTGAAACGGCTCTATAAACTCACTCACAAAATATATCACTACGCCGACGGCTCCCAGCAGATTATAAAATAGCGATAACCGACGCGAGACCAATGGCGCAGGGGCTTTATTTTTCGCCAAAGAAGCGGGGGTCACCAGCAGCGCAATAAGTAGTGGCAGCGTAGTCAAAAATGCAGAATCATAAAAATCGAGCATGCTTTCTCCCTCTTTATAGCGCCATTGAAGGCCAAAAAATGAGCGCCTGACACAAATACGGTTGTGTCTTTAGCAACGCCTTCCCAACAACCCAATAACAAGCGTCAGACGTGGCGCGCCTGTATAAAAATAACACTGATCATAAATTGTAAAAATTCCCGGAAGCCCTACGGAATAAAGGGAAGCCAGCGTTTTCCAAAGAGATATCCACAGGTTGTGTGGATATCCAGAGCCGTAAAACAGGTCAAATAGCAGGCAATATCGAAAAAGTTAACCGCCCGAGCGCGGAATTTGAACAGTCATTGGATAATCCCGTCGCCTTAAGCTATCTATTTCTATACTTACAGCAAAGAAAACAACTCGCTACTTTTCAACATGGACCGGCTATGAAAAAACTTTATTTGGCGTTAATCAGCCTCGTCATGATGTCAGGCATAGTTAAAGCAGAGACGGTAGAACTCGTCACCCTGCAATACCCTCCTTATCAGTATCAGGAAGAAGATGAGGTTCAAGGTCTGGTTGTGGATATTGTATATGAAGCCTTTCGCCGTGTGGGCATGGACACCAACATCCGCCTGAACGCCTGGCCCCGCTCATTGGAGATGGTGAGAAGCGGACAGGCCGACGCCATCTTCACCGCGTACAAAACTCCCGAACGCGAAGAGTTTCTGTATTACTCCAACGTCATATTAATGCCCCAGGAAATCGTCCTGTTCGCCAAAAAAGACAGCAACATCAGCTTCAATGGCGACCTGACCGCCCTCGCCAACGTAAAAATCGGTGTGGTGCGCGACATCAGCTACGGCAGCACCTTCGACGAAGCCCGTAAAAACGGCATGTTCAAACAAATCTCCGAAACCACTAACCTAGAGCAGAGCGTTAAAAAACTCGAATCCGGACGCATCGACCTGCTCATCAGCAACAAATACACCGCCCTGGCGATGTTCAAAAACCTCGGCTTCGCCGGTCAGTTCAAAGAACTCACCCCCTCCATCCAAAGCGTCCCCAGCTACATCGCCTTCTCAAAAAAGAAAGACCTCGCCGGCCTACGGGACAAATTCGACGCTGCGTTGAAAGAGATGATGTCGGACGGGAGTTATGACAAGTATTTGAGTGCTTATTCTGATTAGGGGGCTCTACAAAATTGAGATAACGGGAGATAAGTAAGTACCCAATAGTGATCAAGCACTAGCGCGGCAAGTGGCGGTCACTCTCGACGTACTTCATGCATCCTGATTATGTGCGAGCCGCCATTTATACCACCAACACAGTAGAGGCGGCGCAGCGGCAATTTCTCAAATTCGCTTCTTTCGACATCCTATTCTAGACTCCCTCGCGGGAGTCCTGCCTTACGGAACAGAATAGGGTTCCTAGGCTCCTTTACACTGGTGACACGCCACCCATGATGCACTATCTGGAGAGAACAGCTTGGTCACATATCGTTTTGGTTGGAGCTTATCAGCCTCTTTAGCTCCTTAAAATTTACGATGCTTGCAGAGATTCACCTGCGCTGACCACAGCCTTCCTTAACCCAGTCACCGCCTTGAGGCTTACAATTTCAATGGTTGCTTCACGGCTCTCACTACGGAGTTCCTCGGCTACATTGTCCTCAACGCTTTGCAGTATTGCGTCGATGCCATATTAAACTCTAAGCCAGATTTTTCCATGGAGTAAAACCAACACTGTCTAGAACAACATGTTAAACATCACTGAACTCAACAATCCCTCTAGAAACATGCCATCCCATCAGACTACATTCTTCAAATATGTAGTTGACTGATCTTATAACATGCTCAGTCAACTCTACTTCGACAATATCGACTATTTTACTGTCCTCAATAGTTATCAATGCACAGTTATAGGGCTTGTCGCAAGAAGGACATTCCCAAGCTTCGATTAACTTTAACGAATTCCCCCTATGTTCCATATAACATCGATAACCACTTGACTCCACATCTGAATCAAGCTTCACTTCATCACCTATACCAAGATTCCTCATATCGGAATATCGTTGAATCTTGGTTTGCATACCTGTAGTCTCATCTGCGGGAGATACCTCTCCGCATTTAGGACATTTAAGATTTCCAACGAAATAATCAAACGAACTCACACTATTTTCCTTTTATAGGTAGTACCAGAATACTCTTTCCATTAACAGTTACATTAAAGCCATTTGGGAATGCATTAGGAACAGATACTCCTAGCTTTGCCGGATTGTGTCCGGCCAAAACCGCTAATGGGCTAAATACACCTTGATCCGCCGTCACCAAGGTAGCTTGTCCTCCTCTAGCGAAAAATGCTTCAGCCACAATCATCTGATCTTTCGCTCCTTTATTGCGGCCAACTGGTAAAGGGTCGCCATTAGGACCTTTAAGATTTTTCAAAGTATCCAGCATTTGCTGAAATTCAGGACTGTCTCTACTAACAGTAAGTTCTATTCCTTTATTTAAGGACCCCAAGTTTGAAAAACTATCTAGAGCTTCCGATGCACCAGTATCTGTTAATCTAATATCAGCATTTAGTTTACTATCCAAGAAAAGCAGTGAATTTCTTTCCGCTTTATTAAGAGCTGATATATCCACACCATTTTCCCGCTTTAATATAGCACTAGTTATATTGTTGTCTACCACTAACGAATTGCTGGTTATAGGGCTTCTATTTAAGTTAGCGATATCTGTAATTTTGTTTAAAACAACAACATAATCCCGCTTTTGCCCGCCAAGCTGATATTTTCCAGAACCACGTTGAGAGAGAGGGATTTCACTCTTTGACTCAACATATATTACGCCTTTGGGAAGGGTCTTAATAAACGTTCCCACGCTCGCCCCAAGCAAAACAGCTCCTACAGCACCTTCAGTATAATACCTTCCAGCGCCAACATAGTCCTTTTCAGCCCAGTACCCATCCGCTTTATCAAAGGTGTCTTTATACTTTTGAGCAGCATCTTTAGGTAGCCTATCTATATTTTTGAGAAAATCAATGAACCCTTGAAAATCATTCCTAAACGACTTAGCTCCTTCTTGAAAGGCTCTATTTCCCTTTGTGATTTCATAAAGGGCATAATCAATTGCGCCTACACCAAACTTAACCGCCATCTCAGCGGTATTAAAAGTATCTGCAACCGTGTCTGAGGTTATAGATCCAACTGCGAGGAATGCACCGACGCCGAGACCTGCCATAGGCTTTGCTTCCTCAGGAATATAAGGCTCCAAGCTTTTATATATTATCTCTATCTCAGCTGAATCGCCTGCATTCATAGCTAGAAAGTAACTATCTACAATTTTTCTTACTGAGTGATCGACATTTGCATCAGCCATCGTTTGCTTATATGCATTGATAGGATCTAATTCCTCGTCAGTTATAATACGGAGTGACGGTCCGACTCCTCTCATTCCATTTGAACCGCTGCCAAAGCTATCAAAGAGCCCCATTACAGAGCCTGGAAGCGATCCGACATTACCACCAGCAGCTCCGCTAGAGCCGTATCCTTGGCCGTAAACACTACAACTTTCCGCAGCTCCCTCCGTCTCACTTGTAGCTATTTGCCATGCGCCTTTCCGGCCTTCCGCCCCTGCCAGCCCATCGACAGCCAAACTCCCCAACGTACTACCAACAACCCCCGCGATCATCCCCACATAGTCAGGACGATAGTCTTCGCTGTCATAGACTGCTACGCGAACGGCTTCGGATACTGCGCCGGCGGTGAAGCCCTGGATGGCATTGCGGGCGATGTCATTGTTCCTAATACTGCCTGGGAGAAAACCATCGACGTAGCTGCTTAGTCCTTGGTTGTAAAACGCATTTTCATCCCCTATGCCAATTCCGCTCATCAGTGAATTAGCGGCGAAGCTAGTGGCGACGTCTCTCCAGCGGAAGGTGGCGGGGAGTTTTGTGGCTTTGCCTGCGAGATAATTTGCCCCGACGCCAGTTACGGCTGTAGCCGCGTTTTTAGCCCATTTAGGTAAATCTTTCGCCCATTTAGCTGTGTTTGCATACGCTGCGACACCCGCTGTCGCAGCGGCAGTAAGCCCTGACCTTAATACGCCACGAAGAGAGAAGTGCTCTTGAACTCCCAACTCTTTCGCCGCCCATTGAGATGCTGCGCTGCCTATCGCTCCACTGACAAATGCGCCTGCAGCGACGGCAGCATAACCGCTAGCGCCTGCAACAATACCCGTAGTCGCTCCCAGTGTGCCTATCCCTGTTGTACCAGCTATTAAGGTGACGCCACTTCCAACTGCGCCAGTGGTAGCGCCAAATAAGCTGACAGCTCCTTGAATCGCATACGGCGCTATTACTGCCGCAACAGCGATAGCAATGACCATGACAATAAAGGTAGCGCCACATTTGCCTTTCTTAGGCGGCGGAGGCTCGGGCAACGATGGCGTCGTGTCGCCAAGGCCCAGTCCCGGGTCATAGGGTCGGAATGTGCTGGCGTTATTGTGTATGTTGGTGACCACGTTTGGGATCACCAGACTTAAACCGGCTTTCAGGTCCTGATCGCCGGAAAGGCCGTTGGCGTCCGCCAACAGATACCACAGGCTCGCGTCTCCCCACATACTGGCGGCGATCGAAGACAGTTTGTCCCCTTGATTCACCTCGTAGAAAGAGGATGCCTTGCTGGGATAATCGTAGTTAATCGGCTGAAAGTTCTGGTCGAAGTCCGCAGAAGTCACAGGCGTCATTCTGTAATAACTGGAATACCCTACTTTCTTTTTGATATCCCTGGTTCTGGTCTCTACCAGGCTGCGATTGTCATCCCGCCCTGCATATCTGGTAACAGAGTACGACTCCTGCCCGACAACAACGCTGTGGTCGCCATTTTCAGCTAACTGCTGAACGTAGTCCGTCCTTGAAGGAACGCCATCGTTGCCAATGTCGCCACGCACAATGCCGTCCAAATAGTAGAACTTACGACGGATGGATTTCTCCTGACCGGTTTTGTTCCAGTCTATTTCGTTACGCTGAATGGCCTGACCGCGCTGATTGTTAACATAGGAAATAGTCCGCTTATCCTGATGATCATAGACCCAGCGAGTGTGGCCGTTCGCATCATAGATGTAATAGGACGCGCCAGCGCCAACAGAAGCGGATACGGTGACCTTGCTGGCTTTATAGCTATCCCAGCGGTCACGCGCCAAATAGTGATATGTAGTCGTGACATCTCCTTTATTATTTGCCAAATCATCAAAAAACGTTTGTTTGAGTGTTTGTCCATCATTCAGATAGGTGTAAGTCAAAATGGACTTACGGCTGCTATCACTCATAGAGGCGTCTTTATAGGCTGTGTCCTTCAACACCTGATTATTAGCGTTGTAGTCATAATGATGCAGACTTTCCAAGCGCTCTTTTACAGCTCCGGCGGCATCAAGGTAATGAGAATACTGTGAATGTGTGGTTGTACGCCCCAGCTCATCCGTCTCACGCACCGCTACCCGTGCATAACCATCCGCCCTCACGCCTTCGCCGGTCTTGCCATTAAGCCTCGCATCTTTCAACCAGACTGCGCGCACTCGCCCATAAGCGTCATACTCAAACTTCTGGTGGCTCTCGACAGGAGCGCCGTCTTTGTTCAGTAACGCGCTGTTATCCATGATGCGGCGTCCGCCCTGATCATAGCCAATTTCATGCCCCGTATTGCCGGCATATATGCTTTGCGTCGCCCCAGCGCTCAACGCCCCCATCGTTACGATGAAGCGGTTTTCCTTATCGTAAAGGTAATAGAAGTCCTGGGTCTTAATATCCTCGCCTTTATTCTTATCGGTGATGAGATAGTCGTCATAGATGGACTTCATATGGCGCCGATTACCCACAGCGTCATAAGAGTATGTCAGGTCGTAGTCGTCATCGCGGATGCTGACCACGCGGTTCAACGCATCATAGGTCGCTCTGACGTTTTGATATGGCAGCGAGTTCTGTTCCAGCCCAGCGCCAACAATGCTATCCAGTTCCGTAAAGGGGGAACGACGGTAGGTTTCTTCTTCCACATTCCCGTTCGCATCATACTTGAACTCCGAATAACTCCCCGCGCCTTTGTCGCTGATACGACGCACGCGGCCATTCGCGTAGTATTCATATTGAATATCCTGCAACCCTCTCGTGGGATGCGAGTCATCCGACAGCAGTTCTGCAGGAATATCCCCGTCCGTATAGGTATAAGCGCTGTTTGAGGTGCTCTGTCTCTGCAGCCAGCCCGCCCGATTATATTCATATACAAACTGATGCCCACCCAAGTCCTGGTGAGTGCGAATCCGGCCAAAGTAATCCGTCTCATCAGTCAGGTTAGACGTCGTTTTATAGTTGGCGTCAGTTTCTGTGGACAAGCCGTTTGTCGTGACCTTTTTATAACCGCCTATGCCGCCAATGCTACTGACATAGCGATATTCGTATGAGGTCTCATTAGCCCCGCCTCCCTGGCTTCCGTCATTAAACCCAATATGTTTAACGATGCGCCCTTCGCCGTCGTAGACATATTTTTCAACATGACCTCGTGCATTGGTATGCGTCACTCTGTTGCCAAGCTCATCATAAGAGTACTTGTCAGAGGTATAACTATCGCCAGCATTGTACTTCGCCAGGTTTTCGAAACGTCTGACTTCCGTTAGCCTGCCCACGCTGTCATACACAAAGCTGTGATATTGATCCAGCTCATCAATCACCAGGCGTTTATTGCCAAGCTGGTCATACCGGTAGGTTTTGCCGTGCCCCAGCGCATTGGTTTCGCTTGCAACCATGCCCGCCGAATAAGTCTGGCCCCGATAGAAGGCGGCGTTGTTACTGATGGAATAGCCTGCTTTCTTTTCCGCCAGATAACTGTTCGCATCCTGATTGGCCACCAAATTCCCTGAGGCATCATAGAAATAACGAGTGATAGGGTGGGCATTCAGCGACTTTAAGACGCCATTGACGGCGTGATCCTGACTCACTTCTACCTTAGGATCGATTTTATGAGTCAGACGGCCTTGTGCGTCATACGCCAGATGGGTCGCGTTCCCCCGGCCATCCACTTCCTGCACCACTTCGCCAAAGGCGTTGTAACGCTGCTGGCGATGGATTTGATAAGTAGTCTGACCACCCAACGTCCACATCGTCCTGTAGCTCTGGAAAATACGCTGCTGCTGATCATTTTCCTGGACGAGTGGTTCTAAAGCGTTTTGATTTGAGCTCGTAGGTGTGGCGGTAGCCTTATAGACTAGTTGTCTATGAGTCGTCGTCTTTAGCGCTTTAAAATAAATATTCGTATTTCTAACCGTCTTCATATCGGTTAAGTTAATGAACGTTTTAACCTCATTCAGCTTCCTTGTGGAATCCCATGTAGCATAAGACAAATCATATTGTCCATTGCTGAGACGAACCAAAAATCGATTGTTACCTAAGCGTTGGGCAGTAGATAAGTCTACACCACCAATACTTCCTGTTAGCCTTTCAACATAAGGATTAGCATCTTCAATAATCAAAAATGCTTTGTTTGTCAGGCCAGAAAGGCTCTTATTGAACGTGCCGTGATTATCCCCTCTGTTAGTAATATAATTTGTATAGAATATTTCTTCGCCGGAAAGGCTAGGAATAGTGACCTTAAATTTATATTTATATGAGTCCCAATCGCTATTTTTCTCATGATCATCATTTGTCCTCCAGTAAGCAGTCGAACGAAATTCAGGCATCATTTCAGGCGTCAATGGATCCCATTTTCCATCAAATGCACGATTATATTGATCATAGAATGTAACCCTTACCGGCATACCAAGCTTCCCGAGCTCTTCAGGTATATTCACTTTGAAACTGAAGCTTCCCTGCCCTCCAGGATGCCCTCCACGAATAACTTCTTTCGCATCAATTGTAATTTTTGACTGCTTAACCGCCTGGATAATTCCAGGCCCCACAGAACTTAAGTCGCTATAACGCGTCTCAACCTGGTTTTCTAATCTGAACCTGCCTGCATCGTGATTGGAGGTTCGATAGCCTGTTACTTTAATTTCACCATCGCGGGTTTTTATCGTATTTACCTGGTAGCCGTCTTCATCCGCCACGTTGATGGAAACGATTTGCTCCGCACCGACTTCTGTATTCGAGGTCAGAATATACCGCTGTGTTTCTACATCCCGATAGATATAAGTAATCCCGTTCTCATTACGATTCCAAATCCGAATAATCGTTTTTTCAAACGCGCCATTTACTTTCTCTAACGGCCCCTCACCCTTCCATGCACTGGCGTAGCTATTGGTCGCGGCATTTAGGGTGATTGCGCCATAAGACGAGCCCGACTTGCTCCACGCCTCAGGACTGATGCCCAGGTGTCCCATGAGTCCGCTCAAATTAGCGCCGAGGTCAGTGACATTACTTTTTTGCGTGACCGGTCCTGGCTTGCCGCCACTGACAGTAACTTCTTCAGTGTGAGGCGGCTGCGTCAAAGAAGTATTAATTGCAGAGTCTGCGCCTGTCACTGCAGGCCCTACGCTGTCTTCAAAACGTATCTTTTCGACATCGCCGACGCCCAATTGCCAATCGGCATCGGATTTCCAATCCGTGATCGACTCGTTACTTTTTAAAATATCCGCTTCCAACTGGCTATAATCATGGGGCGCCTCAAAGGTGTCCGTATGGCGGTTGCGTTCGTCATACACGCTGACTTTCATTTGCGTCTGCAGTACGCCCAGGGCCTTCACCTGTTCCGGCGACGTCAGCGTCGCCAGGTCGATCGCCTTGCCTGACGCGTCCTTCAGGTCGTCCACCAGAATGAACTCCGCCGAGGCGTTGCCGTTCTTGTCGTACAGGTAAAGCTGCGGCGCGCCGGTTTCCTTGTTGGTGCTGAACAGGCGGCCCAGGCGGTCGTACTTGAACTGCTCCTGATATTGCCCGTTCATGCCTTTCGCCGTGATGTCGCCGTAGCCGTTATAACGCGTCTCGTGGCTCAGGCCGGTGGTGTCCACGCGCTTGATTTCACGGCCGGCGCCGTCATACCAGTAACGGTTCCAATAGCTCTGGCTCCCGCCTTCCGCCTGCCGCTGGCTCCAGCTTTTCTCCGCCACCGCGCCGAACGCGTCCGTCGCGTAATCCGTCCGCGCGCTGCTGGCGTCAATGTCCGCCACCGCAAAGCCCAGCGCGTTCACCAGCGTGCGGGTGGTCTGGTTGGCGCCCGCCTCCAGCGCCACTCGCGTCTGCGTCACCTGACGTCCTAACGCGTCATAACCATAGGTCACGGTCGCGCGCGCCATACGGCCTTTGTAGTCCGTAAAGCTCTGTCCTTTCTCCGTCGTCTTGCGGCCCAGGGCGTCGTAGGTCGTCTCCAGCGTGCGCAGCGTCTCCGCGCCTTCTCCCGGCGCAATCGTGCGTTGCAGGCGGTTCAGGTTGTCGTAGTCGTAGCGGGTGCTGCGGCTGCTCGCCGTGGTCTTCTTTGGCGCCCCGTTCACGAACTGGTAGTCCTCCACCCCGTGCACGGTTTCCGTGATGCGGCGTCCCAGGCGGTCATAGTCGTATGTCTGTCTGCGGTCGCCCCGCACCAGTTTCTGCGCCACTTCCGCGTCGCTCAGGTCCGCCAGGTCCGCCAGGTCGCGCCCGGCCAGCTTCGCCGCGTCGCTCTCCGCCGCCGCCCGCTGCGCCGCCACGTTCGCCAGCAGCTCCGCCAGGGTCGCCGTTTCTGCCGGGTTTTTCGCCTCATAGGCGTACTGGACCTGCTCCCGGATCTGGCCCAGCGCGTCCGTCGTCCATTGCGTCAGGGCGTGACGACGGGTCACCGTCACCGCTCCCCCTTCGCGCTGGTAATCCGTGACGCCCGCCGCCAGCGTCGCCTGCAGGTCGCCCTGCGCCGTATAGAAGTGACGCGTCACGCCGCCGCGACCGTCCCGCTCCGCGATCACGTCGCCGTTACGGTTGTAGAGCGTTTGCGTCACCACCTCCTCCTGGCTGTACGCGGAGCTGTAGAAGCCCTTGCTCACTGCGCTTTCGCCCTGGGTCAGCGCCGCCAGTTGCTGATTGCTCAGCGCCAGATCAAAGTGGGTCTCGCCCCGGGTGCGTGTCTCCACCTGGCGGTTGTTCAGGTCGAATGTGTAACGCAGTTCCCGGTAATCGTCCGTATCTTTGCTCAGCAACGCCGCCAGCGCGGCATTGCCGGGATTGCTCAAGGCCTCGCCGTAACGTCGCTCCAGGATGCGGTTGCCGCTGGGGTCGTAGTCGTAGGCGGTCACGCCGCCGGCCGCGTCCACCGCCGCCTTCACCCGACTCAGGTTATCGTATTCGAACAGTTGCGTGCGCTGCGCGCCCACCGCCGTGGTGGGCCGGTTGGCGCCGTCCACCTGAAACGCCTGCACGGTCTCTTTCAGTTGGTTGCCCAAGGCGTCGTATTCGCGCTGGGTCACCTGCCGCACCCGGTTATAGCGTCGGATCTCGCCCGCGTCGTTGGCGAAGCCGATGTCGATGAGGTCCGACCACACCTGAACTTCCCGGTTCAGTTTGTCGTAAACGTATTCCGTCGCGCGCGTCTGCCCGCTGATGGTTTTGTAGGAGCCGTCCGCATCGCGATAGCCGCCTTCCACCACGCGAATGCGGTTGCCCAGTGCGTCGTAACTGTTGCGGTCGCTCAGACGCCGCTCTCCCGTCAGGCTCGCATCGGCGTTGAAGGTCACCCGCACGCTGGGTTTGATGGTCTCCAGCAGGCGTCCCTGCGCGTCGTAACGGTAGGCGTAAACATGGCCGCCACGGTCGGTCCAGCTGATCCGGTTGCCCTGCGCGTCATAGCTGTAGCTTTCACTGACCTGTTGCGCAGACGTCGCTTGCGCCGTCTGCGTCTTCAGTCGGCCCAGGCTGTCGAAGTCGCTGCGGGTGAACTGGTCATGCGCCGCGTCCACCGTCAGCATCGCCCGCGCCTGCGCCTCGGTTTTGCCCGCCAGGGACGCCGCGTTGATCCGGTTGGCCCAGCTGCGCTGGGCGATCACCTGTCCCGCCGCGTTGTAGGTGAAGTCCTTCGCCGCGCCGCCGGCGCTGACCTGCAGCGTCTGGCGGTTGAGGGCGTCATAGAAGAAGTAGCCGGTGGCGCCGTTCGGGTCGGTCACCGAGGTGATGTTGCCGAACGCGTCGTATTGCGTGTGCGTCGTATAGCCTTCGCCGTTGGTTTCCGAGGTTTTCAGGCCCCGCGCGTCGAACGTCTGCGATTTGCTGTAAATCTGCAGCAGCAACGCCCGGTGCTCGCCCTCCGGCAGGTGCTCCCGGCTCAGGAAGCTCAGCAATAACGCATTGTCCTTTAGCCACTGCGCCTGCTGAGACTGCCACAGTCCCGCAGGGTTGGCCTGATAGTTTTCCGCCAGCAGGCGCAACCGCGCCCGCTCCCCTTTGGCCCAGTCGCTTTGACTGTCGAGAATCTCGTAGGCGCGCGGATCGATCACCCGCTCCACCTGGCCGAAGGCGTCGTAAACATAGCCCGTGCTGCTGGCGTTCGCCGTGCCGAACGCTTTGGTTTCTTTCACCACCCGGTTCAGGTCGTCGAATTCGTAACGCGTGGTGCGCTCCAGAGCGGAGCCTTCCGCTTCGATCAAGGCCGTGACGTTGCCGTAGCGGTCGTATTCCTTGCGCGTCAGTGTGGAGACGCCATTCAGCTCCGGCGTGCGGATGCGCTCCTGACGGTTGAGCGCGTCGTATTCGTAGCGGGTATGCCGGTCTCCGCTGACCGGATCGTTATTGGCCGGGACGTTCGCCGTGGCGTAATCCGCCGCCGTGCGTTCATGGATCGATACTTCGGTGACGTACTGGCTTTCCTGGATCAGGTTGTCGAAGCCGTCGTACTGGTAGCGCGTCACCGCGCCTTTGCGCGCGCTGGCGCTGATGTCCGCATCGTCGATAGCGTCTTTCGGCGTCAGCTTGGCGATCAGGCGGTTGTCCGCATCGTAGGCGAAGCTGGTGACGTTGCCCCGCGCGTCGGTCACCGCCGTGCGGTTGCCGTGGGCGTCGTAGGCGTAGCTTTCAGTAATCCAGGTCTCCGCGCCGCCGGTCATCAGCCGCTGCGACTGGCTGATCTTGCGGCCGGCGTCGTCATAGGCGTAGCGGGTGATGCGGGTCTCGGCGTCCGGGTGCAGCCCCGTCAGGGCGCTCAGGGTCGCCGCCTGGGTCCAGGGGGCGGCGTAACGGCGTTCTTCCGTCACCTGCCCCTGTCCGTTGTACAGGGTTTCCGAGACGTAATTCTCGCCGTCCAGGCTGTAGCGCAGACGTCCCAGGGCGTCGTAGACCAGACGGCTGTGCTGGTTCGCCGCCACGCTGCGATGGGCGTCCGCCGCCTGCGTCACTTGCGTCAGGGTCGCGGCGGTCCCGAGATTCAGGCTGGCGGCGTAGCGCACGCGGTGGGTCAGACGGCCTGCGTGGTCATATTCCTGTGCGGTGAGGCGTCCGCCAGCGTCTATCCGGTAGATTTCCAGGCCGCGGGCGTCGTAGAAGACCTGCTCCACCCGGTCCCCGGCTGAAGCGTGGCCTTGCACATAAGTTTCCAGCGCCGCCGCCGTCAGCGGCTGGCTCAGGTCATAGGCCGCGACGTAACTCAGCGTGCGCGTCACCTGACCGTTGTGATCGTATTCCAGTTCGGTGATATGGCCCTGGTGGTCCAGCTTGAAGCGCGCCTGACCCAGGCTGTCGTACACCATGTAGGCATGTTGCGCCCGGGTCTCGCCCGCGACGAACTGCGCCAGCGCCGCCTCACTGTAATCGGCGCCGCTGTAGGCGGTCTCATAGCGCAGCGTCTGCGTCGCTCTGCCCGCCGCATCGTAACGGGTCTCCGTCACCTGCCCCAGGGCGTTCAGGCTGAAGCGCGCCAGACCGCGCGCGTCGTACACCGTGCGCTGCGTGTGTCTACCACCGGCGGCGGACAGCTTACTCTCTATTCCGGCTTCGTCGTAAACAAGGCCCGCCAGCGATAAGGGGTTGAGGTATTTGTGCGTCGCCGTCACCCGCCCCGCCGCGTCGTATTCCCGCTCCGTCACATGGCCCAGCGCGTCGATCTCAAACCGCGCCTGGCCTTTGGCGTCATACACCAGGCACCCGCTGCGCGGCTGACTTTGTGCGTTGGCGAACTGGGTCAGCGCCGCTTCGCTAAAATCCGGGCCGACGTAGGCGCGGTCATAGCTGAGTTTTTCCGCCACCTGTCCCAGGGCGTCGTAACGGTTCTCCGTCACCTGGCCCAGGGCGTCAAGGGTGAAGCGCGCCTGGCCTTTGGCGTCATAGACGTAGCGCGTCTTGATCCCCTCCGGCGTCAGCGCCACATTGCGTAGCTCCGCGCCGGCGTCATGGAAGGAGGCATCCACAAAATACGCCTTATCCGCCTCCGGCAGGCGCTCTGACACATACGCTTCCTGATACTCGCTCTGCCCCGCCTGTCGCACGTAGTAATGCACGCGCCCGTTTTTCATCACGATGCGATAACGGTTGTCCGGGTGCTGCGTCACCCCCTCCAGGTTCTGCTTCCAGACCCCTTCTTCCCGGATCTGGATTTCTCCGCTGCTGTTGAACAGCAGTCCGTAGTCAATGTCCTGATACGACTTCATCGTGTCCGCGCTGTTCAGACCGACGATTACCCGCTGCTGCGGCGGCGCAGCGCTGAACTCCACATAGCCCTCGCCCCGGATCACCTGCGCCGAGCGCGCGCCTTCCGTCCAGTCGCTCAGGCTCGCCAGACTCTTTACGCCGCTGCCGTTCACTTCCAGACGACTGGACACATCCGTCCAGATCACCTGTCCCAGCGCCACCACCAGCTCCGACTCGCTCCACGCCCGGTTTACATCCACCGTCACCTCATGACGCGATGTTTCCGTGACACGACCGAGGGCGTCGTAACGGTTCTCCGTCACCTGCCCCAAAGCGTCAATGGTAAAGCGCGCCTGGCCTTTAACGTCGTAGACCAATCGCTCACGGCTGCGCTCGCTGTTCTGCGTCGCTGTTCCGCTCATCCAGACGTCGCCAATCGCCGAGCCCTGCGCGTACAGGTTCGCCTGCGCCACATAAGTCTGCGACGCGTCTACCGCATCCTTCAGGGTATGAATCAGGACGTAGTTATCCTGCCCCTTGCGTTGCAGCAGGATGCGCGCGTCGCCGTCCTTCAGCTCAATCCGGAAACGGTCTCCCGCCTCCACGAACTGCATCGTCGCCGGCGCGATCTGCGTCCCCTTGTATTGAATCAGAACGCTGTGTTTCTCCGCCGCCGCGCCGTCCCGGTCGCGAATAAACACGCCCAGGTCGATTTCCTTAAAGTAGTCGTTCCCCGACAACCGTTCTTCCGGGTTCAGGTTGAAGCCCACCACGCCCAGGGATTGCCCGTTGACCAGTTGGTCTACGGTGAATTCCAGGACGCCTTCGCCACCACTGAGGCCGCTCCCCGCAACCGCGCGGCCGGCGGTCAAACTCGCCGGTCCGGTTCGCGTCAGGCGCCCTCCCTGCAGGGACACCTCCGCATCCGCTCCCCAATTCAGTAACTGAGGCAGGCGCGACGCCAGATCCGCCGTGGCGACGTCAATCGGCTGCTCATAGCGGCTCTTGTTAACCGCCCGCCCTTGCGCGTCATACTCGAATTCCGTGACGTACCCCAGGGCGTCGACCTCAAAGCGCACCTGGCCTCTGGCGTCATAGACCAAACGAGAATGGGAAGCCGGAGTTGCGCCGTTCGCGAACGTCTGCAAGGCGCTTTCAGTGAAGACGCCGCCCGTATAAGCATGGCTGTAGCTGAGTTTTTCGGTTACCCCACCCAGGGCGTCGTAACGGTTCTCCGTCACCTGGCCCAGGACGTCAAGGGTGAAGCGCACCTGGCCTTTGGCGTCGTAGACGTAGCGCGTCTTGATCCCCTCCGGCGTCAGCGCCACATTGCGTAGCTCCGCGCCGGCGTCAAAGAAGGAGGCATCCACAAAATACGCCTTATCCGCCTCCGGCAGGCGCTCTGACACATACGCTTCCTGATACTCGCTCTGCCCCGCCGGTCGCACGTAGTAATGCACGCGCCCGTCTTTCATCACAATGCGATAACGGTTGTCCGGGTGCTGCGTCACCCCCTCCAGGTTCTGCTTCCAGACCCCTTCTTCCCGGATCTGGATTTCTCCGCTGATGTTGAACAGCAGTCCGTAGTCAATGTCCTGATACGACTTCATCGTGTCCGCGCTGTTCAGACCGACGATTACCCGCTGCTGCGGCGGCGCAGCGCTGAACTCCACATAGCCCTCGCCCCGGATCACCTGCGCCGAGCGCGCGCCTTCCGTCCAGTCGCTCAGGCTCGCCAGACTCTTTACGCCGCTGCCGTTCACTTCCAGGCGACTGGACACGTCCGTCCAGATCACCTGTCCCAACGCCACCACCAGCTCCGATTCGCTCCACGCCCGGTTTACATCCACCGTCACCTCATGACGCGATGTTTCCGTGACACGACCGAGGGCGTCGTAACGGTTCTCCGTCACCTGCCCCAAAGCGTCAATGGTGAAGCGCGCCTGGCCTTTGGCGTCGTAAACCACACGTTCGCGGCTGCGCTCGCTGTTCTGCGTCGCTGTTCCGCTCATCCAGACGTCGCCGATCGCCGCGCCCTGCGCGTACAGGTTCGCCTGCGCCACATAGGTCTGCGTGGCGTCCACCGCATCTTCCAAGGTATGAATCAGGACGTACTTATCCTGTCCCTTGCGTTGCAACAGGATGCGGGCGTCGCCATCCTTCAGCTCAATCCGGAAACGGTCTCCCGCCTCCACGAACTGCATCGTCGGCGGCGCGATCTGCGTCCCCTTGTATTGAATCAGAACGCTGTGCTTCTCCGCCGCCGCGCCGTCCCGGTCGCGGATAAACACGCCCAGGTCGATTTCCTTAAAGTAGTCGTTCCCCGACAACCGTTCTTCCGGGTTCAGGTTAAAGCCCACCACGCCCAGGGATTGCCCGTTGACCAGTTGGTCTACGGTGAATTCCAGGACGCCTTCGCCGCCCGTCAGGCCACTCCCCGCGATCGCGCGCCCGGCGGTCAGACTCGCCGGTCCGGTTCGCGTCAGGCGGCCTCCCTGCAGGGACACTTCCGCATCCGCTCCCCAATTCAGTAACTGAGGCAGGCGCGACGCCAAATCCGCCGTGGCGACGTCAATCGGCTGCTCATAGCGGCTCTTGTTAACCACCCGCCCTTGCGCGTCGTACTCGAATTCCGTGACGTAACCCAGGGCGTCGACCTCAAAGCGCACCTGACCTCTCGCGTCATACACCAAACGAGAGTGAGAAGCCGGGGCTTCGCCGTTCGCGAACGTCTGCAAGGCGCTTTCAGTGAAAACGCCGCCCGTGTAGGCGTGGCTGTAGCTGAGTTTTTCGGTTACCCGACCCAGGGCGTCGTAGCGGTTCTCCGTGACGTAGCCTTGCGCGTCCACCTCAAAGCGCGCCTGGCCCTTGGCGTCATAGACGTAGCGGGTGGAGACGCCCGCGCTGTGGTAGTCCGCATCGCCGCTGAGCGCCACGCCCTCAATGGCCGCGCCGGCGCCGTACAGGTTGGTTTGCGCCGTGTAATTCGCGTTCGCATCCACCACGCCCGTCAGGGTCTGTATCAATGTGAAGCCGTGCTGGCCAGGACGCTGAAGCAGGATGCGCGCGTCCGCGCCCCGCATTTCGATGCGCAGGCGGTCGCCGACCTGAATCGGCGTCGCCGAGGTTGGCTCCGTGCGCACGCCGTTCACCTGGATCATCAGGCTGTGGCCCTGCGAACCCGCCCCGTCCGGGTCGCGGATGAAAACGCCCAGGTCCACTTCATTCAGATAATCGTTTCCGGTCAGAACGGTCTCCGGGTTCTTGTTGAAGCCCACCGCGCCCAGGGAAGCCCCGGTCGGCAGCGCCGCCACGGTAAACTCCAGCGCGCCGCGGCCTTGTCGCAGCGTTTCGTTCGCCACCGCCCGGCCTCCGCTGAGTCCGGTGGCGGCGGTCTTGATAATCCGTCCCGCGTCGATCTGCACGACGCCATCGCCGCGCCAGCTCGGCGCATGCGCCGCCAGCGACGCCAGGTTGGCGGCGTTCAGGTCCGCCGCCTTGTCGTAGCGGGTCTTCTTCGCAACGCGCCCTTGTCCGTCGTACTCGTAGCCGGTGACATAACCCTGGGCGTCGATTTCGAAACGCATCTGGCCCGCCGCGTCATAGAAGCGTCGCGTCGTGATCGCGCTCTGGCCCGCGGCGAACGTTTCCAGCGCCGTCAGGTTCACGTCGGCGCCGCCATAGGCGGCCTCGTAGCGACGCGTTTGCGTCACCCGGCCCAGGGCGTCATAGCGGTTCTCCGTGACGTAGCCCAGGGCGTCGATTTCAAAACGCACCCGGTCCTGGCCGTCATAGACGTAGCGGGTCTGCGCGCCCTGCGCGTCCACACTGCGGATCACCCGGCCCTGGGCGTCGTAGTACTGTTGCGCCTTGCCCAGCTGGGCGCCGCCGGCGTCGCGCTCCACCACGTCGATCAGCGCGCCGGCGCTGTTGTATGTCTTCACGCTTTGCAGACCCGCCGCGTCGCGGCTCAGGATGGTCGCGCCCTGGTATTCGGTCTGCGTGGTCACCGCGCCCAGCGCGTCCTTCACCGACAGCAGCCGGCCCAGGCCGTCGTAGACGTACAGCGTTTCTCCCGTGCGATGGCCCAGGCTCTCCGGGGCGGTTCCCGCGTTCTCCGTCGGCGCCGCCTGCTCGGGGTTGACCTGTTTCAGCAGGCGTCCTTCCGCGTCGTAGATAAAGTGCGTCGTCGCCGCGCCGATTCCCGCGCCCGTGGCGTCAGTCTTGCTGTAGCGGGTCTGACGGCTCAGCTGGCCGCGGAAGTCGTAGGCGTATTCCGTGAGGCTGGTTCCCTGCGCCCGGGCGCCGGGCGCCCACGTATTAAGAGGTCCTTCGCTCAGCGCTTGATTGGAACTCAGGCCGCTCAGGTCGTAGCGCGCCAGGTACCCCTGGGTCGCCGTCAGCTGGCCCAGGTGGTTGTAGCGGAATTCGGTGACCCCGCCCTCGGCGTCCACGCGGTAACGCAAACGGTGCGCGCTGTCGTAAACGTAGCGCTGGGTGGCGCCGTCCGTGGTCTCCGTCAGGGTCTGGTTGTGGGCGTTATAGGTGTAGTCGGTGGCGCCCCCCAAACGGTCGGTATGGGTCAGCAGATTGCCCATGGCGTCGTAGCGGTAGGTCTCGCTGTGGCCGTCGGCGTCCGTGCTTTGGATGAGATTGTCGTCGGCGTCGTAGGCGTAGCGGCGCACGCTCTGGGTTCCGTCCTGCTGCGGCAGACGCATTTCCACCAGACGCGTGCGCTCGTCGTAGCGCAGCACCGTCTGCAGGCCGCTCAGCGTCACGGGGTCCAGCACCCGCGTCACCGTCGCGGTGCGCTGCGCCAGATCGTAGGCGTAAGTGGTGACGATAGCGTCCGCGCCGTCGCCCTGGGTCACCCGGGTCACCCGGTATTCGCCGCCGATGTCCTGGTACTGGAAGCTCACCGACACGCCGTCGCTGGCCTGCATCTTCGCCACCCGTTTGCTGTCGCCGTCGTAGCTGTAACGCGTCACGAAGGTGCGGCCGTCGCCGATGCTGTTGTCCGCCGGGGTCAGGTCCACCGTCACCGTCGTCAGACGGCCCTGGGCGTCATAGCCGTAATAGGTCTGGTTGCGTTGCGCGCCGTCCGCGCCCACCGTCTTCACCAGCACCGCCCGGCCGGCGCCGTCGTACTGAATCTCCAGTTTCTCCCCCGACGCCGTCGTCAGGGTCGTTGCGGCCGCGCTGCGGCTGATGGTCACTCGTCCCGGTTCGTCGCGATGGGCCAGCGCGCTCAGTTTGCCCTGCCAGCTGTACACTTCCTGCGCGCCGCTCTCGCCTTCCGTCCACAGGAACGCGTCAGAACCGGTGCCGCCGCGGAACTCCAGGGTGTCGTGGGCCCCTTCGCCGACGCTGGAGACATACAGCCCGCGGCTCTCGTCATAATGATAGTCCGTGCGGCTGCCGTCGCCGGCGATCCGCGTGATCAGACTGCCGGCTTTGTTCAGATTGCCGCCGTTGAATTCCAGACGCTGGTTGAAGCTGAAGTAGAAGTTGTCGCCGTTGTCGTCGGTGAAGCGGCCCTGGCTGTTGTAGGTGCGGATCAGACTGGCGTCGCGCCCCGCGCCTAACAGCAGTTCATCGCGGCGCTGCAACACCAGGTTGCCCGTGGCCGCATTGACGTAGACCCGCTCGCCGCTCTGCCCGACGCCCGCTTGCGATAACCCCGCGCCCGCGCCTGACAAGGACGCGCCAAACAATCCCAGACCTTCCCCTGAAACGACCGCAACCATTCGATGACTCCTGAAATACTTCGACTGACTTTTTTAACGCATAAAAAAGCCGCTGACGGCAGACTTTGCGCCTGTCGTCAGCGGCCTAAACCCAAAATAGAAACCAACAGAGGCGCAGAGAACTGCGCCAAACTGCAATACTTATGTCCAAGCGTACAAAGCAACATTATTGTTTAGTCTTGTTCTTATACGCCGATAAAAATAAGTGGTTGAGGCTATCTTCCGCTGTAACATTCTCATCTTTACGAGTGTGTTGCGGTGTTTGCTCCCCGTGATTTGCTTTTAGAAGCTCAAGCAGCCTCTTCATATCTTCATTGAGAGCAGGATTGGAGTTATTAACCTCCAAGCCTTGCAGAATCAATGTTTCGCCACTCTCAAGGTCTCCATCCAGACACTGAATAATACCGTTTTTAAAAACTCGCAACGGATTACTCTCGGGCAGCGCATCCAATTTTGACCAAGCTTCCCGAGCAGTTTCCGTATCTCCTACCGAAAACTTAATCAGCCCCGCCTGAAAGTGGGCGGTCCAGAGCTGCGGGTCCAGATCCACCGCTTTCTGCATTGTTTCATATGCCCGCTCGTACATACCGATTTCCGCGTACTCGGCCGCTAACAAGTATGTATTTCGAGCATTACAGTCCAATGAAATAGACCGTTTAAAAAGCAGAATGGCCTTTTCATGATCGCCTTTACCGCTGGCCTGCAGACCAAGATAAAATAGCTCTTCCGAATCCAGGTTATCCATTAAGTCACTCATATCCAACTCCTTAATTAAAACTTCCAACTAATGCCTGAGCCACCAGAGTCCAACCTTCAATAAGCACAAACATTAGAATTTTAACGGGTAGCGATATTGTCAATGGCGGCACCATTATCATCCCCATTGACATCAGCACACTGGCTGAAACCAGATCAATCAATAAAAACGGCAGGAAAATGACAAATCCAATTTGAAAAGCCGTTTGCAGTTCGCTGAGCATAAACGCCGTTATAAGCGACGTATTGGAGATATCGTTTAATGTTTCCGGCGACTCTTCTCCGGCCATTTCAATGGCAAGAGCGAGGTCTTTCTCCCTGGTTTGCCTGACCATAAACTCCCGCATCGGCGCCAACCCCGCGTTCACGGCTTCCGTAAAAACAAGCTCTCCAGCCAAATAAGGCTGCACCGCCTGCTGGTCAATCTTATTGAACACAGGCGCCATCGTAAAAAGAGTCAAAAATAGAGAAAGCGCAATAATCACGGTATTAGGCGGCGTTTGTTGCATACCAAACGCATATCGCAGCATGGAAAGCACAATGACTATGCGAGTAAACGACGTCAGGGCGATTAACAATGCTGGGGCCAAACTTAGTACGGTCAAAACCGCTAAGACTTGAAGCGCGCTGGCGACTTCATCAGGAGATGACTTATCCAGTCCGGATAAGTCAACGCCAAATGAAGCCGTAGACGCGTCCGCCCAGCTCAATGATGGAAATAAAAGTAATCCCAATAAAGGCAATAAATACCTAATCACTACCTTGCTCTCTTTTTTCTTCGCTCGTTGCAGGCAAGGTCAATGTCTGCATTGCAACGCTTTGTCCGTTATCAACAATCAGCACTTTTCGTCCTTCAACTTCCACCAAGTAGGCCTGAGTTTTAGCGTTTAAACGCTTGGTTTCGATATATCGTATCTGCCCAGCCTGAACAGGGAGCGCGCCTTTTTTTGCAAGTAAGCGACGCACGCCCCATAAAGCCAGGGCGAGTAAAACTAGAATAAAAAGCAGTAGCGTATAAACGCCACTAAACTCATGAGAGGGTTGACCGCCTTTGTCTTTGAAAGGCAACTCATTGAGAGGAACTGTTTCAATTCCTCCTTGAACGCCTTTATTTACTGAAGCCGGTTCAGCGCTACGGGACGGATTCTCCACTGTTGTCGCAGAACTCGCTGCCGCCTCCGTCACCAGTGAAAAAGCAGTAGCATCGTCCAACCCTTCGGGAGACGCCCCCAGTGCAGATGGAGGCGTAAATCCTATCGCCGCCAAAAGGCAATATATAGAAATCAAGCGTCGCATTTTTAACGACTGGTCTCAGTGATCTGAATACCGAACACATCATCGACCGCCACCAGCTTTCCTCTAGCGACGACTTTACCATCCAGCAACAACTCAATTGGATCATTCAGCTGTTTATTCATCTTTACCACGGATTCACTCGTCAGCGCTGTCAGCTCAGCAACGGTCAGATTGGCGTCGCCGAGATATACATCCAGTGTCACCTTCACGTTTTTAACCAGATCCAATGGGTCGCTTTTAAGCTTATCGCCAGCGCCGCCCTCGTTCATTGGCTCCAGAATAACTTCTTCCACAATCGCGTCAGAATTAGTTTCTTTCACGTCTTTTTCTTGAGACATTAATATCAACCCTTAATATTCAAAAACTTAACTGATTTACGACCTTCGCACTCACCCAGGCTGGCTCTAAAACGTAATGCGCCGTCTTGAGTAAACACCAGCGCAGGTTCAGTTAATTTATGGTCCAGTTTAATAACGTCCCCGGCCTGTAGACTCGTCACTTCGTTAATAGTGAGCTCCACTGAGTTCAGCCGTACAGACAGCTTCGCCGATAGTTCCCCGCAAGAACGCAATAGTGATTCTAGAGGCTTCAGGGCGCCCCTATTAAACTCCGCGCCAGCTGGGAAATGCTTTTCGACCACCTTTGGAGACCATAATAGAACGATGCTGGCGGAAGGCCACGCTATGCTCACTTGAATCCAACCAGACGCATACTCTTGCGCATACGCCAAGGATTCCATTTCGACTGGGTCCGCCGCTCCCCAGGACTCCGCCAGCTCACTTAGCGCCTGATTGACGAGTCTGGCAACCAGCTTATGGCTGACATCTTCGTCGACCAACTTTTCTTTCAGTAAAAGAGAGGACCACTCACCATGATCTGCTTGCAACACGAACACGCCAGGTATGCTCAATGATTGCTCGCCAGCGGATGTCGCACGCTGAAGCAGCTGACTGTCGATATCCTGACTCTGCGCCAGACTCACATTGACAGCAACATCCTCTCCTACCCACTCTCCGTACCAGGCTTTAGCGCATGCAACCACTTCCGCTTCTATCCGCTTCAATAATGAAGCGCCCCAAAGGCTATAAGGCCTGACCGGCATTACCGTCCCCTTACGCTGTTGTATAAGTTCTCTATCATCTCATTGGAGACGTTCATAACCTGAGAGCTGGCCTGATATCCACGCTGGATAATGATAATTTCCGCAAACTCTCTGGAAAGCTCTACGTTGGAAAGTTCTATGCTCTCGCCTTTTACTTTTCCAAATCCGCCGGAGTTAGCTGCGCCGACAGTTATTCCAGCGTCTTCGCCAGCACTGAATAAAGAACCGCCTTCTGAAGTCAGGGCATTAACATTCAAGAAATTGGCCATCGCCACTTGAGGGCCCGTTTTTTCTTGTCCATTGGAATATTTGAATGCGATGACGCCGTCTTCCTGAAACGAAAACTCCGTCACCCGACCTGCCTCAAAGCCATCAACATCAGAAACTTCAACTGAGTTGACGCCACTTAAAGACGTCAGTCCGCTTAAGGACAAGTCAAAATTGGCGGAGGCTTCTGTTCCCCTATCAACCAAGGCGATTCTCGGCCCTTCAGCAGTATTGCCATTTGAATAGGAAAGGTGCGCTACGCCTTTTTCGTCGAAGGTCACCTTTTCTAACAAGCCTTTTTCTTTACCATCAGCCACGGGAGATACGCCGTCAGTCACATCGACTTTCTGCGTCAGGCTCTTACTATCCGACTCATAAAGTTTTAGTTCCACACTAAGCGCGGTATCGTCACTGTCCGGTATTGATGCAGAAAAAGTTCTACTTTCCGCCGCCAAGATTCCGTTAGAGTCAAAATTGAGCGAATAAGGGCCAGACACTAATTCGCCCTCTGTATCTCTCAGCGTTACATTCCATACGTTCGCTGCTTGCTTAGTAAACTCCATGTTGATCTGCAGCTTTTCCCCGTTGCTTTGCATGACTTCAAAGGAAATCGGGTCCTCTCCTTCCGCCGGAAAGTTGGCGAAATCAGCAAGTTCGGGATTCAAGTTGCCAAACGCCTGCACTTTAGCGGTAGGCTTCGCAGGATTCTCTTTCAGATCTTTAAGACTAAAGTCCGCAATTACTCCCTCGGAGTTAACTCCAGCTACTCGCTTGTCACTGCCGGTGACAACCAAATTACCGTCAACGTCAAAAGAAAACTCGCCGCCATTAATATAGTCCGGCTCGCCCCCTTCATTGTTTCTGGCCATAAATAAAACTTCATCATCTAGGTTGAAGACCAACGCAGGAGCAGAAGTGAAGTCACCATCTGTAAAGGCGTATTCGCCATCTTGCTTGAAAACGTCCTTGGCTTTTTCCGCACTCAATACTGAAAAAGGTAGATAATTTATTGAAAGATTGGCGTCTTCAGCGCGAATCGAGCCATCAGCGCCAAAAGAGACAATAGTCTCAGGCGCGACAAAATTGCCTTGTTGATCCTTCAGCTGCATCGCCCATTGCGAGCCAAATTTCTTGACGAAGGAGACACGAACGTTACGCTTAACCCCCTGGTTATCAATAACGTCAATAGTTAGCGGAGTATCCGAGCCAGCACTGACAACACCACCCTCAGAAGTCCCCGCGTCGATGTTTCCTTTTATGGTGGCCTTAGTCGTAGCGGACGCTTCTGTGAACATATTCGCTTTTATGTTCAGGTCCGACAGCTTATTCCCCCCGGTTAAAGCAGCGACTCGACGATTGGAGTTTTGGTCAACGAGATAACCATCATTATCCAGACGAAACTGGCCTGCTCTGGTGTACAGATTTTCCCCTTCTCCCCGTAAAATAAAAAAGCCGGCTCCATCAATCGCAAGGTCAGTGTTGTTGCCAGTCGTCGTAAGATCGCCAGCGCTGAACCGTATCCCGCTACCGTTTACTTTGACACCGTCATAATGAGAGCCCTGTCCATCGCTGTATGGATTCAACTCTTGAAAGAATACGTCCCTTCCTTTGAATCCAGGCGTATTCAGATTTGACACATTATTGCTTGAATTTTCCAACCCCTTTGAAAACCCCAGCATCCCGCTCAAACTGGAATATATTGAACTCATGCTCATAAACGCACCTTCCTATTCACGCACCAGGGAAATTCTGGAGGGACTGATTCCCACAATGGGAGTCCCATCTTCCTGAACCAGGGTTATTTCGGGCTTTCCATTATTAAAGGTAATGGTTGAGACTTTGCCGACAGCAAATCCCTGATCATCATTCACTTGAACTGTTTTCCCTATCAAGCCGACTGTTTGAGCAACAGACTGCACATCCAACAGCCCTTCGATGTTCTCATTTGTTCTGGTCGCCGTTTCCAATGAAGAGAACTGCGCCAACTGAGCGATAAACTCTCTGTTATCCACTGGCTCCAGCGGGTCCTGAAAGGTTAACTGAGTCAGGAATATTTGCAGGAAATCTTCAATTCCTACCGTGTTCTGCTTTAACCCGCCAGCTTCGGCGCTCACTCGCGCTATAGAATCTATCGCCATACAACTTATTCCTGATTAAAAGTGTTTCTAGCCGTCACCGCTGACAAGCTGTCCTTGTCTTCATGAAGCGGTTTACCGTTAAACATAAAGCTGAGCTGATCTTCATCGCACCCAAGCGTCTCTACAATCACTTTGCTCAAATCCAGTAACGCTTGTTTATGCTGTTGTTTGTAATCCCTTATCCATACCACCAGCTTTTCTCCGTTTTTAGTGATATGGATATTGGTTGCGGGATAGAGTTCTCCCAGCAATTGGGAGACGTACTCCTTAGCGCGCGCCATCACTAACCGATTTTCCCTGCCAGCGCTTTGTCGCTCGTCCAGATTGGGTAGTTGTCTCATACCCGTCACTATTTCAGCAGTCTTGGCCCTAATCCCTGTATCCCCCCTGTCGACTGGGAGCTGCATAACAGGTGCATGACTGATAATGGAAGTACTTGTAGCCCAAGACGCTGGCGCAATCGCCTCTTTTGCAAGGCCTGAGTGAAGCTGGCTTATGCTTGGCGGCACTGACTCATTCGACATCGGGGCTATATTCGCCTCCCCTTTCATTGCAGTTTTCGCATGTGAGCCATCGTCAGGCGTCAAATCGATATCCGCTTCCAATGTGGACAACCATTTAGCTTTTATATCCGCCCCGTTGCCGCTGGACTTATCTTTCCAGTCACTTAAAAGCTTCTCGACTATTCCGGCATTAAGCTCCATATGACAACTCCATGGATTGTGCGTTTTTAGCATTGGTTAACTCGGATAAATCGCGCTCTGCCCGACTTTCCAACTCCGCCCATTTTAAAGCGCGCTCATCCAACAACTTCTGTTTAATCACCTCTTGAGCCGCCTCAAGTCGCGCCAGCTTTTCAAGTTGCGTCCGCAAAGCGGACTCCATGTCGTCAATGCTCATGTCAAGCGCTTTCAGATCCTCCCCAGCCGAACTTAGCCAAGCTCCAATTTCAATAAATCGGTGCAGATCCAACAGCGCTCCAGGTTGTTGCATTGCCCTGAACTCTGATTCCTGTGAATGAATCCGGCCCAGCAATTTTTTTCTGGACTTACTGAGCTCACTCAAAGCATTGTCAATGCTGATAAACTCCTGGCGGGTTTGAATCATTTCCAGCTTATTTTGGCTATTGATTATGCTGATTGCTCGCTCGCGCTTCGACATCTTCATAAGCACCCTTGATTATTCCCTTAGCTTAATGGGGAAAGTCCAATTAATTACTTTCCTGATAAAACTTGCTTCAAGGCGGTGACAATATCCCTATTCGACCCGCTTTCGCCTTCAGACTGAGAGATGAACTTGTTGAGGGCTTTATGTACCCGGATAGCCTGGTCTATTTCAGGATCTCCGCCCTGTTTATACGCCCCTAATTCAATCAGCTCCTTTGACTCCTGATATAGACTCTCAAGGCGGATCAGCTCTCTCACGGCCATTTGCTGCTCTTTTCCTGTAACACGCGGGAAAAGACGACTCATGCTTTCGCGAATATCAATGGCGGGAAATATCCCTTGATGAGCCAGCTGCCGCTTGAGCATGATATGACCATCCAAGATGGACCGTACTGTATCCGAAACCGGCTCATTAAAATCATCGCCTTCAACCAATACTGTATACAACGCAGAGATAGAGCCGCCGCTTTTGAATATTCCCGCTCGCTCCGTCAACCTTGGCAACAAGGAGAAAGTTGAGGGCGTATAACCTCTTGATGTGGGAGGCTCCCCAATCGCAAGGCCTATTTCACGTTGCGCAGTCGCCAGCCGGGTAATTGAATCCATATACAGCATGACGTGCTTGCCTTTGTCTTTGAAGTATTCAGCAATAGCTGTCGCGACAAATGCAGCATGAACGCGCACCAATGCAGGTTCGTCCGCAGTCGCCGCAACAACAACGCTTTTCTTCAAACCATCAGAACCCAGGTTATCCTGGATAAAC
Organism: Hahella chejuensis KCTC 2396; assembly: GCF_000012985.1. Classification (NCBI taxonomy): domain Bacteria; kingdom Pseudomonadati; phylum Pseudomonadota; class Gammaproteobacteria; order Oceanospirillales; family Hahellaceae; genus Hahella; species Hahella chejuensis. The sequence continues at coordinate 4,228,021 of NC_007645.1, forward strand.
TCACTGACTTCTCTACCCCGTTCGCCTATCAGCGCGATGACATTCACCTCGGCGTCGCATTGCTTGGCGATCATGCCCAGCAGGGTGCTTTTACCTACACCGCTACCAGCAAATATACCCACTCGCTGACCTTTGGCCATTGCACAGAATGCGTCAATAACCCTAACACCCAAGTTCAACGGCTCATCGCAGGGTGCTCTTTCCATGGGGTTAATCGGCTCTCGATAAAGCGGATAGCTCTTCCCCGGGCTCGACAGGACTCCTCCATCAAGTGGCGTACCGAAAGCATTCACCACCTTACCTAACATGCCATCATTGACAGTAACGCTGGCTGGTAAGCCAGTCGCCACTACTTCACTCCCCACATGAATGCCAGTGACGCGACCTAATGGCATCAACAGAACGCGACCATGACGAAATCCGACCACTTCTGCGGCTATTGACGTTAACTGTCCAGGTGAAAAGACCTCGCATACTTCGCCCAAAAAGGCGTCGGGACCAGCGCATTCCAGCACCGAACCATAAAACTGCTCCACCCGTCCGACCCGACGAACTGTCTCGCACTCTCTGATCGCATCGATCAGTCGCGCAAGTTGGTTAGCGTTTTCTTTCAAAAGACCTCCACAGCAACAAACTAGCTTTTCTCACTGTCGGAGAGCTCTTCCAACTTCTGGCGCAGAATTCTAAGTTGCGACTCCAGACGACCATCCCATGAACCCGTATTGGCTTCCACTCTACAGCCGCCTATGTTTATTCTCGGGTCGATAACTAACTCAACCTTGCCGGAGCCGCCCGCCAACTCACCATCCACGACCTGACTCAGCAATGCATAATCTCGTTTACTCAGGTATACCTTAAGGTGGCTTGCATCACGGATGGCGCCTAATACAGCATTGGCCGACGCTAAAACCGCCTCGCGCGTAATCAGCTTCTCTCCAAGTATTTTACAAACCACCGCAAAACCAATGTCGGTAGAAATGGACTCAAGCTGACTAAAGGCGTTATCCGTTTGGACCTGGATACTCTTCAGCAATTCACCGAACTGATCTAATGCCTCTTCAATTTCTTTCTGGCTTTGGGTACGCCCTTCTTCAACTCCAGCCGCATATCCTTTTGCTTTAGCGTCATCATATGTCTCTTGCGTCGCTTCTTTTAACTGTCGTTCATTGTCAGCGAGCCGTCGCTCCAGGCTCTCTTTTTCCCGTGACAACTCATCCAACTTCCTCTGCATCGCAACAAGTTGACGAGTTGATTCAGCCTCTAGTGGATTATCCGCTCTTTCGCCATTCAACACAGGCGCATTACCGTCCGCATCCTGACCGGGATCGGCTACTTTATGAGAAGCTGAGTTTTGCGCTTTAACGCTTGCCGGTCGATAGGACAGCCTACGCGAGCCTGCAACCGGCGATGAGCGTAATATTTTATCCACGACTTGCAACCTCCGGCGCCAATGGCGCATCAGCCGACAACTGATGTAGCAGCTCCCTTCTTACTCGTTCAGATAGATGAGCGGGAGAGACTGACTTTTGCTGAAGAGAGTGTTTGGTTTTCTTGTCAAGGAAACTATTCAGGCGATCTCTTTTCACATCGTTCATCGCACAGTAGACAAGGGCTTGCAGCGGCAAGCTCAAGTTTAGAAAAGTCGAAACCTCCGCAGAGCCAATAGCCTCCTCGGCGTCTGACGATTCCTTGCTTTCATCTTGCTCAGACAACGCTGCATAAACATCGTCAAACTCAAGTTTGCGCCTGGCGCGCTTCATCAGCTTGAGATGTTCTATAGCGGCTTGCGCTTTTTTTCTTTGCTCAGGCGCAAGCTGCGCCAGTATCCAGTTTCGGTCGGAACTGGCCAGCCCCATAAGGCGTAAAGCGATCAGCTTTTCAGGTGAGGCCATGTTCATGCGCGATCAACCGAGTTTAGCCAGGTCTTTATTTCCGCCAGAGTCTCTTCTCTCTCCGCAGCCGTCAGCTTTGGCTTGCGACGCCCGGAAGACGCCATTAATAATATGAGCAGCAGCATAGCGACAACAACCAACAACACTACCGCCAGTTGAAGGTATTTCATATTTTCCCATGGTGCTTGCGCCGCCATGGGCACAGCGGTTTTCACAGGCTCCGCTTCCACCACCTCATTCAGAGTAGCCGGCGCAAGGCTGCCTATACCCATCGCCGCAACATTGACGAGATCCCCACGCTCAAAATCCAAGCCTATGGCTGAAGCAATCAAAGATTTTATTACTTCGATTTGCTCGCCAGAGGCATTCGCAGGAATGACGACGCTAACAGTGATTCTTTCTACCTCACCGCCAGCGTCCGACAGAGTCTCCACCTGTTTTCCATAGGCGTACTCTTCTTCTTTGACATCAGAACTGATGACGGAAGATGGCTTCTTTCTACCATCCTGGTCGGGGAGTTCGTATTGGCGATTGGCGCTGGATTTTATTACCGCGCCTTTATCCGTATCGCCAAAGGGAACCAGAGTTTCTCGAACTCTCTCAACCCGCTTATGGTTTAGCGCCACGTCAACTCTGACAGCAGTGGTTCCTTCGTCAAAAATCTGATTGAGGATGACCACAATCTTCTGCTGCAGAAACGCCTCCATTGAGCTTTTGCCCTTCAGCTGGGCGCTAACAGTGGCTTGATCACCTGTTTCCACCTGCGTTAGCGCCACTCCTTTATGGTTCAGCAATGTCACTGTTTCGGGCTTCAGCCCTTCTACTGACGCAGCCACCAAATTCTGAATACCATTTATCTGGTCCAATGAAAGATACTTGCCGTCTTCCATTACTATCGTCACAGACGCTTTGGGCTGCTTGTTGTCTTTCTTGAACAAAGACGACTCAGGCAACACCAGATGCACGCGGGCAAATTTAATCTCATCGAATGCCATGATCGTTCTGGCCAGTTCCCCCTGCAAAGCGCGCTGGTAATTTATTTTCTGAGCAAACTCAGTCATTCCGTAATCAGCTTCATCAAAAAGCTCAAAGCCTACGCCGCCATTCAAGGCGTACCCTGATGACGCCAACTTAAGTTTGGCGTTATACAAATCATCTTGAGACACCAAAACCTGGGAGCCTTGTGCGCCAAGTTGGTATGGTATTTTCAACTCGTTCAGTTTCTCGGTCAGTTTGGCCGCCTGCTCCGTGTCCAAGTCTTTATACAGGACTTGATAGTTATGTGAGGTTAACATCATGTATAAGGCCACCCCAGCGCCGACTACAATCAACGCAGCCAATACAAACGTCACGCGTCTGCCGCCGGACCATTCTGACCAAAAACCCGCCATCAGTTACTACCTTTAAATTAAATAGACATTCTCATCACTTCTTGATAACTCTCAAGAAGGCGATTTCTAACTTCCACCATCAGGCTCATGGATAACTGCGCTTTGTCCAAAGCAATCATTACCTGATGCAGGTTTTCAGCCTCCCCCGTAGCCAGAGTTCTCGCAGCGCTGTCTGCGGCGGCTAGTTGCTGATTAACCTGGTTTACTTCTCCGCCAAGCCAGTCAGCAAAAGAAACGCCGCTCGCCTTGGCGGACTTATGAATAGCTGAACTCTCTCCAATTACGCCAACGCCAAGTAATGCTTCAACTGTCATTTATTAACTCCCTATTTCCAGTGCTTTCAAGGCCATGGTTTTAGCCGCGCTTAATACACTGACATTGGCTTCGTATGCACGGGTCGCCAGCATCATGGAGGTCATTTCATCAACGGGGTTTATCGCCGGCATCTCCACGTAGCCATCGGCATTCGCATGTGGGTGAGCAGGATCGTACTTCAACCGGGGCTCGACATCCCTTTCCACTAACTGCATATCTCCCACTCCTCTTAAAGAGCCGCCACTCTGTTCTGCAGTCGCCACCGCCATCAAAGGCTTAAATGCAGCGCCTGCTTTAGATGATGTGGAATATACATTGGCCAAGTTTGTCGCAACCGCCTGTAGCCGGAGCTTTTGGAAGTCCAGCCCAGAGCCGCTAATATCAAAAACCTGCAAATAATCCATAATTAACGCCCGCCATTGATTGCTGATTTCATGATTCCGCCCAACTTAGACTTAGCGGTCAAAAGCGCTTGATAATTAATGACATTCTTATTCAGCGCCAGAATTTGCTCATCCAGTTCAATCTTCACCGCCGCTTCCTCAAGCGAGATAAACTGGTCGAGATTCACGTTGTTAATTCGGTCTACTTTGTCAGCGTCGTTCAAACTACTATTGGCGACCGAGTCAATATGCTGAAGAGCCGCTTTAAAATTCAGCGACATGGCTCTATAGCCTTCGGTAGAAGCATTAGCCACGTTCTGGGCGATTAAGCGCTGCTGCAGCTGAGCCGCATCCAGTGATTTGTTCAATAAAGTCGATGTGACTGAAGTTAAAAGATCCATAAATGATTACACTTTCTAGTTCTAGGCAGCACGGCCGCTTTATTGGATGACTAGCTGCGCATGGAGTGCGCCAGCCGTTTTAATAAGTTGCAATATCGTAATTACGTCTCGAGTGCTGGTCTTTATTTGTCGCAAGGCCGTAACCAGATCAGCAATTGAAGCGCCGGAAGATAATCGAACGGGTTCCGCGACCGATTCCTCTATATCAATGGATGTGTCAGGCACTACCACGGTCGACACTCCCCTGCCGGGCTCCCTTACAAAGACAGGCTGCGAAACTTGATAATCAGTGGAAATCACCACTTTGATATTACCGTGGGAAATAGTGACATTGTCGATGGTGACATCGCCTCCAGCCACCACTGTTCCAGTACGCTCATTGACCACCACCGTCGCAATACGGTCAGGCTCGATGACCGAATTTTCAATCCGGGTCAAATAATCAACGAGGTCATATTCACCAGCCGGGGCCACGACTGATATTTTCCCAGCATGAACCGCTCTGGCTTTTCCCGGGCCCAGCGTTTTATTTATCGCGTTCTTAATTCGGCTGGCGGTAGTAAAGTCCGGCTGATTCAGAATGACGTTAATGTGCCCATCCGCCCCCACCAAGTCTGTAGAGAGCCCTCTCTCGACAGACGCGCCTGAAGGGATGACGCCTACTGTTGGGTGGTTTTTCTGTACAACATTACCATTCAAGTCATAACTGAAGCCGCCAACAGACACTTGACCTTGCGCAACCGCATAGATCTTTCCGTTTACTGCTTTCAGTGGCGCTAACAAAAGCGTACCGCCAACCAGGCTCCTTGCATCTCCCATGGATGAAACGTTCACGTCGATCATATCGCCGCTGTTTGCAAAAGGCGGCAGCTTCGCGGTCAACGTCACAGCCGCCACATTGCGACTGGCGATCTCATCAGAGTCCAGACTGATGCCAAACTGCTGGAGTGTATTTGCGATACTTTGCAGAGTCGCCTTACTTCTGTGGGTATCGCCCGTGCCGGCCAATCCAACCACCAGCCCGTAGCCAAACAGAGAGTTTTCCCTCACGCCTTCGATGCGGGCCAGTTCCTTCAAACGCACGGAAGATGCTTCAACAATGGGCGCAAAGGCGAAACATATCAGCACTAACGACCAATATAGTCGGCTAATTCCCCTCATCATATTAGGCCCACCTTGGTAAGAAACCAGTGAATAAAACCTCTGTCATCGGAATCCCCCAAGATACCTTTCCCGTTGTATTCGATTTGCGCGTCGGAAATTCTGGTGGAGAGAATAGTGTTCTGAGCAGTAATATCCTCTTCCCTTACCCAACCAGTTAGCTTGATCGTTTGCTTCTCGCCATTAACCGTAATTTTCTGCTCGCCAGAGATCAGCAGTCTGCCTACGTCATCTTTATCAATAACATCAACGCTAACGCGCGCCCTCAACTCACCTTCACGCTGTGTACTGGCGCCGCTGTTTCTGCCTAAACCAAGCTCAAGGCTACCCACTTCGGTACGATTGGTTTGCCCAAAGGAACCGGAAGCCTCAAGTGACTGATTAACCTTCGAATCGCTGCTCGCGCCGGCTTTAGATACCTCAACGATCAGAACCGTCAGGTTATCGCCTACTCGGTAGGCTTTTTTATCTGACGTCAAAGGCCGGAAGCTGGCCTCGTCGAACAGACTCTCGGCAAATACCAAATTCGGCAGCGCCAAAACGCCCAACAGACAAAATGCTCGTATTAACCACTTCACAATTAACTTCCTATCCAAACTCGACCAGCAGACAAAACCACACCCAACATGGTCTCCCCACTGCTAACTGACTTTAATTTGATGCGATCGCCTATATACGCATCGTGCATCGCTTCTGCTCGGCTCCGCAGAAACACAGTTCCAACGCGGACTTCTACGAATACTATGTCGCCGTTTTTAATTTCCGGAATCGCTCGTAACACATCTTTTGTAATCGGTTGACCCGACTCAACTCTTCTTGAGAATTCTTTTCCTTCAATCTCTCTCCTGCTCGCAGGCTCAATCCCGGCTGCAGCGACATCAATGAACTCCCTTTTCAGAGGATGAACATCAACCGCCGTTCCCTTTTCAGCATCCGTAGAGGGAGTCCAGACTTCCCCCATGGCCGACACGTCAAACCATACCGGAGCGCTGTTAAGCAGCACTCCTGAGGCATCGACGATGTCGGCCCAGATGCATAAACGGCGAGATAGCGCGCTCACTTCCAGCGGGCGAATTCGTATCTCCGCCACGCGCCTGGAAACCAACACGCTTCTTCTCTTTGTGCTAACTGGCTTTACTTTGATTTCTTGAAAGCCTGCATCGACAAGCCAGTTATTCAAGTACTCGCCAGCCTTGGCTTCAAGCGCCGCAAGGTCGACCTTTTCGGCAGCTAGATTCAGCGTTACGTAGTCCGGTCCCTCCACCTTCCATGAGGACATACTGGACTCTAACGCCCACTGAGCCAGTTGCTTGTCGACTTCCAATTTAGAAATAGAGCCTGCTCTTAGTTGACGAGGAGAAAGCACAATCATAGGTAGCGCGCTCCCCTTCTGAGCTCCATCCAGCCGCACAGCGCCCAGACGCTTGAGCTCAATGCGTATCTCCTCTTTGCCCTTCCCATGCTCGTTCGTGCTTATCAAGGTTACATACGGGCTTAATGTCAGGTGATTTTCAGCCCAACAAGAAAGACTTAACGCATATATGACCAAGCACAAAAAGTAACGCATACAACCTAACTTCAGAGCTAACGTTTATTATTAACCCCGGAGGTCGTTGGTAATCTGCATAATTTCATCAGCCGCCCTGATGACGTGGGAATTAGCTTGATATCCACGCTGGGCTGTCACCAGTTCGACCAGTTCTTTCACGAGATCCACGTTAGAACTTTCAAGAAATCCTTGCTGGATCATACCCAGGCCATTGACGCCCGCCTGGGAATATAAAGGGGCGCCCGCGTCATCCGCAGGGATATATAAACCCTGTCCTGCGGACTCTAACGCTTGGTCATTGACGAATTTAGCCAGTTGTATTTCGCCAACCTCAAGAACATCCTCACCTATCAACACCTTCACCACTCCATCTGTTGAAATCTGCATCTTTGACGCATCGGGGGGAATCTGTATCTGATCAGACAGGCGCAATCCCGTAAGTGTTGAAAGATAGCCGTCCTCATCAATTTTGAGAGCGCCGTTTCGGGTATAGCCATACTCACCGTTCTCTAGTAACACCTCAAAAAAACCATCCCCACGAATCGCCAGATCCAATTGGTTTTCAGTCGCTTTAAGGTCCCCTGAGTCAAACTGCATAGAAACCTCAGCGACTTTTGTCCCCATTCCGACAGACCCTATTCCTTTTCCTTCTGCCGCCGAGGCTGCAGGCTGCCGGCTAACCAGGTCGCCAAACGCCACCCGACTTTTCTTATATGCGACGGTGTTAAGGTTCGCCATATTATTAGAGATGGTTTCGATCTGCTTTTGTCCGGCTTGCAAACCTGTTTCAGCAACATATAACGCATCAATCATGAACCTAATCTCCTAAAATTTTCCTAAAGTGCTAATGGCGCTGTCTATCGAGCCGTCATAGGCTTTGAGAACATTATGCGAAAGTTGATAATGGCGGGTAAGCTCTACTAGTCTCACTATTTCTTCCATTGTATTGACGTTGGACATTTCTAAATAAGACTGCATAACCTGGGCGCCTGTCGCCTCGGTAGGGGCTTGCTTCGTGGGATTTTCAAAAAGCCCGGCGCCAGCATAGCTCAACTGTTCAGGGTGTTGAAAAGTCACCACCGCCAATTTATCCAAAACAACGCCGTCCTGAACAACAGATCCATCTGGTTGCACTACAAAATCAGCGTCATTCAATGCAATAGGTCCACTACGCCCCAGTAGTCGCTCACCAGTCACCAATCCCAGATAACCGTCAGGGTTAAGGCGCATTTGCCCTTTGCGGGTGAAAAAGGTCTTATCGCTTGATGAAGCCATCAGAAAGCCCTCTCCATCCAAAGCGATGTCCATAGCGTTCCCTGTCAACTTAAAAGCGCCTTGCGTGAAATCTTTCTGCAGCGAAAATTCCGGCTCCAGTTTCGCCCCGCTCAGATACGCCGCCTGGAACTTCTCCACTATCATCTGGTCACGCTTGTAAGCCGGGGCGCCCTGATTAGATAGGTTTTGACTAATGGTCCGCAGACGTTCGAGATCTGCATTCAATGTGAGCTGAATTGCACTAATTACGTCAGCCATACTAGCTTTCCTTCTTTTCTCTGGTCGTTGCGCGGTTAACAAGGCCACGATCAACTTCCACTATGGAAAATGACTTGATATTCATGCCGACGGGCACCTCGGTTAGCGCCAACACGGTCAGATGTGGAAGCAGTCTTCCAGACAGCTTTCTAATATGACGGCGAACTCCAGGTGAAGTAATCAACACAGGCTTCAATCCCACCGCCATCATTTTCTCTACCTGCCGCGCAAGACTGCTCAGCACCTGTTCGGTCAACTTCGGGTCAACATATAGAGACGCCCCCTGTTCCGTCACTCTAATGCCGGACTGCATAAGTTGCTCAATTCCCGGGTCCATACTCATGACGTGGAGGTAACGATCCTGCGCCACTAAATCCTGACATATTTCAGCGCCAAGCTTTTGTCGCACCTGATCCGCCAATTGCTCGTGGTCCTTACTTACTTTGCCGGCGTCGACTAACGCTTCCGCGATAAGCTCAATGTTTCTGATGGACACTTTTTCCTGCAACAGTTGCTGCAGCACTTTTTGAATATCAGAGAGCGTCAACGTGTTGGGAACCAGCTCTTCATACAGAGAAGACTGCGCCGTACGCACTCTTCCCATCAGTTTTTCTGTTTCTGACCGAGTTAAAAGGGCCGGCGCTTGTAACCTGACTGTTTCGTTTACATGAGTCAGCATCACTGTTAACGGGTCAACCAGGGTACAGTTAAATTGCCGCGCTTTTTCTTTTAAATTCTCTTCTATCCAGACCGCCGGTAGCCCATAGGTAGGGTCTTTCACTGAGACCCCAGGTAATTTATCCGTCAAGTCCTGCGCACTGATCGCCAATATTCGATCTGAGTACAACTCGCCTTCAGCAACTTGAGCGCCATGCACACAGACTTTATATTCGCGTTCACTATTGCGATCTGTCTGATATATTTTCACATTCGGTAAAACGAATCCCAGCTCAAGCGCCAGCTGTTTACGGAGCCTTTTGATCTCATCCATCAAGGCCCCTTCACTAGCCCCTAGATATCCGGCGATCGAAGGTCCAAGCGAGATCTCCAACGGTTCAACTTTCAGCTCCTCATAGATGTCCTTTTCCGCATCTTCCTGATCTTCGACGTTATCCTCAGCTTCCTGATACTTGTTCTGTTTGAAGGCATACACCACCAGCGCAGCCATCAGTGAAGCGACAATAAAAATTGGAAGTGCAGGGATGCCAGGAAGCAGCAGCAGTGAGAGCAACCCCAGGGTAACTATTACAAGGCTCTTAGGATAACGAGTAACCTGCCTGGAAATTTCATCCCCCAAAAATGCATCTGTCGCCGCACGGGTAATGATAATTCCCGTTGCAGTAGAAATAACCAGCGCAGGAATCTGAGTCACAATGCCGTCGCCAACTGTCAGCAATGTATAGCTATGTAGCGCTTCACCCCAGCTAAGGCCTCGTTGTGCAATTCCAACGGTCAATCCACCAATAATATCAATTAGTATGATTAAAATGCCGGCGATGGCGTCGCCTTTTACAAACTTACTGGCCCCGTCCATAGCGCCGTAAAAGCTGGCTTCGCGCTCGATGTTCTGACGCCTTTCGCGGGCCTCTTTTTCATCAATGAGGCCCATGTTCATGTCAGCGTCAATGCTCATTTGTTTACCCGGCATGCTATCCAGAGTAAACCTGGCGGCTACTTCCGCCACCCTCTGAGCGCCATTGGTGACAACCACATACTGAACGACAATCAATATGAGAAAAACGACAAGTCCTATCACGTAGTTACCGCCAACGACATAAGTACCGATAGCGTTAATTACTTCACCTGCGTCTCCATCAGACAAAATCAGTCTGGTGGCGGCGATATTCAGTGATAACCGGAATAATGTCGCGATAAGTAACAATGAAGGGAACGTCGAGAACCCAAGCGGCTTATCGACAAAGAAGGTTAATAGGAGAATTAACAGCCCAAAGCTGAAATTAATGATTAGCAGCACATCCAGCAGCTGTGAGGGTATAGGTGTAAAAAGCACCAACAGTATGCCCACCATACCCAGGACAAGAGCCAACTCACTGCGTGTTCCCAGCAGTGAAGCCATTGATGGTCTACTCATCATGTGGCGGCCCCTTTCATACTGAATTGATCTCTCCCCTGCCGTTCTCTTTTGATTTGATAAGCGCGGCGTAAAGCCCTTGCCACGCCCACAAACGCATCCTCTGGAATCATTGAGCCAATCTCAGTTTTCTTGAATAAATAACGGGCCAACGGAGGGTCCTGAATAATTGGCACCTGATGTTGGCGCGCCAAGTCCCGCAGATGTTTCGCCATGGCGTCCCCCCCTTTCCCGGTCACTGTCGGCGCGGCCATTTTTTTTGCGTCATACTTTACAACCACCGCATAGTGTTCCGGATTAGTGATAATCAGGTCTGCTTCAGGAACGCTGGCTGCAGAGCCACTGCGTTTACGCAGCTCCCTTTCCAGCTCTTTTCTTTTCGCCCTGATGTGGGGATCTCCCTCGCGCCTTTTAATCTCGTCTTTAACTTCTTTCTTAGTCATGCGCATGTTGCGCATAAACTCCCAGCGGGTGAACAACATATCAATGAGCGCAATCAATAATAGCGCCGCCGTCAGTTTGAATATAATTCCCGCAGCGTATCCAATGAATACAGGCAATGCCGTCGCCGCTGACTTGGCGGTTAACCCGAAGAGATCTGGCATCAGGCCAGCCAAAGCCCAGTACAAAACGCTCCCCAGCAAAGCAAGCTTTATCAGGTTCTTCACTAGCTCAAACAATATCTTGATGGAGAATAAGCGCTTAAAACCTGTGATTGGATTGATCCGCTTAATATCAGGTTTAATGGGGTGAAAAGAAAATACAGGGCCCGTCTGAACTATTGAGCACAAAACGCCAATCACCATCATTACAACCAGTAACGGACTCAATATCCAACTTACCTCCGATACAATCCAGATTCCCCAGGCTTTTGCCGTTATGATGTCAAAGTCAACAGACGCTGCGTCTGCGAATAGTTTTTGGCACAGGCTGAAGAAACGTGTGGCGAGATCCTGTGATACTGACCACAAAAGCAACGCACCAGCGGCGAGAGCGAAGACATGACTGACTTCCTGACTCTTCGCCACACTACCCTTCTTCTTCGCCTCTTGGAGTTTAAAAGGCGAAGGGGGTTCGGTCTTTTCAGACTTATCTGGTTGCGACTCTGCCATAACTGCTTCAAATGACTGTCAGCATTCCACTCCAGTAGCGGAATATAGAGTTAAACACTTCTCCAATAAGTGGAGTCAGGTATTTGAGTGAGAGCGCCGTCACGATGATCCCTAACGCCACTTTTAATGGCAGAAATAGAAAGTAAACATTCATTTGCGGCATCGTCCTCGCCATCACCGCCACGCCCACATCCAATAAAAACAACACCGCCAGGACTGGCGCCGCCAGCACCATCGCGAATGAAAACATCAAGCCAAACTGTTTCATGGCGCCAGGAAAATCCATTCTCACCAGTCCTGAGCCCGGGGGAACCTGAGCAACGCTATAAGCAAGCCCTTTAATCACCATATGATGCGCATCCATGCTAAAAAAAACGAAGGTGGCGAAAAACAGCAATATTGTTCCCATCAACGGCTCCGCCGAGTTTGTTGCGGGATTCATTATATTCGCCGCGCCGAAGCCTGATTGAAAATCAATCAGCCTGCCGGCTATCTGAAATACGGTAAAGGCGGCGTGCAAACCTAAAGCCATCGCCAACCCCAGCACCAACTCATTCGCACAGGCCAACGCCATATCAACGACTGAAGATGGTAATTGCACACCCGTGGCGGGCGAGAAACGCACCATCAACAACGCCAGGGCGCAAACCAAGAAAAACCTAATGCGCCCAGGCAAACGTCCAAACATATCAAAAGGAGAAGCCATCACCACTAACGCCAGTCGTATGGACAGGAGCCACCAGGCCCATGCCCAGGATAGATCAATGGTGAAATGCATTGTCTAAAAGTATGCCGGTATATTCCCGATTACATTTTTTGCATAAAGGGTCAATGTCGCCAGCATCCAGGACCCCATAACAAATATGATCGCCACGACAGCGCCAATTTTTGGCACAAACGTCAGCGTCATTTCCTGTATCTGAGTGACTACCTGCAATATGCTGATAATCAGCCCCACGACCAGACTGACTATTAAAATAGGCGCAGCGACCAAAACTGCCGTCCATAACATGTCTTCGGTAAGCATCATCGCCAGATCAGCGTTCATAGGCTCATCTCCATCTATTCTCAATGACGGATAAACTGAGGAAGAATATCAATCAGCTTACGCCCTTTATCATCAATAGGCGCATTCATAAGGCGATGCATAATCTGTTGCGCCTGCTCTGGATTGTTTTCACCTTGGTCACATAAAGCACGGGCAAAGTGTCCAGAGAAGGAGTCTTTATCCAGTCGGGTCGCCTTGCGCGCCAGTAAACGCGCTTCCGCATAATCGTGCGTTAACGCTTTAATAACCGCCAGGGCGCCGTAGGTCTCGCCAAATCGGTCATCGATTTCGCTGGCGCGGCGTAAACTCTCCTCTGCTTCCTGCATCCGGCCCTGCAAAATCTGGCACCAAGCCAATACGTTCCAGGAACCGATATGGCCAGGCATATTTTCAAGCCCTTTTTTTAAGGCGCCTTCAGCGGCGGCCAAATCACCTTGCTGCATTTCAAGGAGGCCTTTGCCAACCCATCCACGCCCGCTTTTCGGCTTGGCCTGAATCATTGCGTCGAAGCTTTGAGCAGCCGTACTCAGATCCAATGCGTTGAGGGAGCAATATGCCTTAACACCCAATGCTTCCGCATTGTCTGGCTCCTGCGCCAACACTTCCTCTGCCACGCGTATCGCTTTATCAAAGTCTTCGTTGTCTTGCAGACACATCGCTAAAACAGCTTTGGCCTCGGAGAAGTTCGGCTGCAGAGAAATCGCCAGATTTGCAAAGCGCTCCACCTCTGGCAGGTCGCCCATGGCGTAATAGGCTCGCGCGAGGATTAGTGCATAACCGGGATTCTTTCCAGGCTCTTCAATATGCTCGCTCAGTTCAACGACCGCCTTATCCGGCGCTGATTGCAGGAGGTAACAGTAACCTAGATTGTAGCTAATGCTTGGGTGAGACAGCCCTGCTGTTTTAAGCTGGGAGAAGCCCGCTATCGCCTCGTCAACTCGTCCCAATGTGATCATGACCATCGAGCGCTCATAAATCGCCTGAGGGTGGTCCGCCGCAATTTTTAATGCGCGGTCAAAGAGCGGAACAGCGTCTTCAGGCTGGCCGTTTTCATGCAGCGCGCGCCCCAAATCCAATAACAGATTCAGGTTGTTTTCATCTTGTTCGAGAAAACGCTTGAGGCGCGCGATTTTTTCCGCCAAGTCGGAGACTGACATGTGTCCGTCCGTAGTATCAGTTGTATAGATGGTCCGCTTCTTTCAAATCACTCATGGACTCGGCCTGGGAGCGTCGCCCGTCAAGGTCCTGAAGAAGGGTTTTAGCCCGATTAAAATAAAGGTTATCGACGGGGGCGGACTTTAGCAGAATATCGATCAGACGCCGAGCTTCATTTTCATTCCCCAGCTCAACATTCGCCAATGAGGCGTAAAACAATGAAGGCGGATGGGTGGGTTCGTCCTCAAGCACTTCGGCCCAAACCTGCAGGGCGCGGTCCTTAATGCCTTGTTCAAATTGCACCATGCCGTACTGAAAACGCTCTAGAACCGCTTTGGTTTCTCTGGCGAGAAAGCTCTCATAGTGGAAGGATGCACGCTCTAACAAATCCAGCTGAGCGTAAATTTTAGCTAATAAAGATTCTACTTCGGGGGGGAATTCGGGGAGCTGATATGCTCTCTTCAGTTTGGCCAATGCTTCGTCAATTCGCTTTGCGTCAACATCCAACCTGGCCAAGGCAAGCAACTCATCGCCTTCAAAGAGACTTAGGTCCATCATTCTTACACCTGAAAATGACTACTAACAACAATCCGGAGCGGCCCGTAGCCCAAAGTTTTTGATACTTCATCCCTAAGGAACACACCTCCGATGGAGGCGGCAATTCTAACAACCTGTTACTTCTTGATCAATTTAAAAAAGGTGAAATATTGTGGGTTGGGGTTAGGAATTGTCTTCACATTACTCATTTGAATTGAAACGGAGTCACCCTGCATAATCTGGCTAAATTTTAAAGGGATTTCATCATCGCTAATTCGCCACAGCTCACTTCTATGCATTCAATAACTTATCGTTCATTAACGAGGCATCGATATAGGCATTCCAAGCCGCATATTTGATGCTTGGGTGATTAAAGTATTTTTCACCCTCACAGGTTTCTTTTGCAACATACACATATGTGACCGGATTTTCTTTTTGAGGTCCCCTTTCTTTCGCGCTGGCTTACCGCCGTGAACTCCCGCTTTTAAGTCACAATTCAAGTATTCGTCTGGGTTCAATTCCGGGGAATAGGCGGGTAAGTA
This sequence comes from Hahella chejuensis KCTC 2396, assembly GCF_000012985.1. Taxonomy (NCBI): domain Bacteria; kingdom Pseudomonadati; phylum Pseudomonadota; class Gammaproteobacteria; order Oceanospirillales; family Hahellaceae; genus Hahella; species Hahella chejuensis. Next base: position 4,243,132 of record NC_007645.1, read on the forward strand.
GAATACTTCAATATGATCCTGATTTTCCTCAAGCCAGGCTTCCACCATCTTGGCGTGATGGACTCTCAAATTGTCCAGTATCAGGAAGACCTTGCGTCTGGCGTCTTTGATCAGCCGCTTCATGAACCCTGTCAACCGGGCCGCGTCCATATGGCGTGTCCGGCCCTGCCCCTCTAGACGATCCGAGCATGATTGGCTCAGAAAAGGTAAAGGAAGTTCAACGCGGCGCTCCATACCGTGCTGCGATCCACCAAAGGCGAGTCAGTGATTTCGTCACCCAGCCAACGCACTTCCGCTGAATGAGAGATGCGCCAGTGTTCCGACAACACAGTGAATAATTCATACCCGACAAATGGCGTCAGCGTGTCATCGCCTTCATAAGCGCTCCGGTCGGAAGTCGCCTCGCTGTCGCGAACGCCATAGTAGTAGTCCACATAGTCGCTGCTGCGGTAGTAAAAACCCGCTGAAGGCGTCAGATAGAGAGTATCGCTCAACTTCTGCGACGAGGAGAAACTGGCGCTGCCGACCAATCCTTTGTATGCGCCTGATACATCGTGCGCAATGGCGGCGTTCAATGAGCCCTGATCAAATGCATACTCCACTCCTACGCCCAAATCGATGCTGGCGTCTCTATCGTCCATTCCCGCGAAGACAACGGAGTCTGACGCATCGTATCCGCCGTCTCCCATACCCAGGCTGACGTAGGCGTTCAAGCCGCTGTCGCCATCGCCCAATACGCGATAATCAGCTTCGGTTCCGCTGATGCTGAAACGATCTCCTTTGTAAGAAATCGCCGGATAGACCGCCAGCTCATCTGAGCCGCTCACGCCTTCGTACTCCGATTTCCAGGCTGCTGCGCCAACGCCAAGCATAAAATCCCCGGCGCAAGCCGATCCCGCGCTCAAACATAACGACAGCGCAATAGACTTCCTTTTGCTTACCACAAGTTACCTCACTTTCTCTTCGTAATTTACAGACATAGACTAACCACGAATGGGCTCGCGCAACAATCTGATTATTTTGATGAGTCAGTGTGACAACTTAAAGAGGTGTTATTAATATGGCAATGATATTGGCATGTTAATAATCAGGCGCATGAATGCGCCTGCGCGGCGGCTAGCCGCGGGAGACAGGGCCTGACAGGTGCAGACCCTGTCGTTGCAGACAAATAGAAGGAAGCTATTTGTCTGCCTGATTAATAATTGGTTTCCCAGATCTCCACGCCTAAAATAAAAACAACGCATCCAACCCTGTCACTTAACCCCAAGGAGGACGCACCGTGCTTACTACAGCCGAACTCAGCCGCTACAGCCGACACCTCAGCCTGCCGGAGTTTGGGCGCGCGGGTCAGGAGCAATTGCGGGCTTCGCGCGTGTTGATTGTGGGAGCTGGCGGTTTGGGCTCGCCATTGGGATTGTATCTGGCGGCGGCGGGCGTGGGCATATTAGGGATTGTGGATGGCGACGTGGTGGAGGAAAGTAATCTGCAGCGGCAGGTGCTGTATACCGTGGATGACATCGGCCAACCCAAAGCGGAGCGCGCCGCCGCTCGATTGAACGCATTGAACCCGCATGTCGACATTCGGCCCTACACAATGACGCTATCCTCGGAAAACGCCTTGGGGCTGATCAAGGACTACGATCTGGTCATTGATGGCACGGATAACTTCCCCACTCGTTACCTGACCAACGATGCTTGCGTGCTCGCCGGCAAACCCAATGTGTATGGCAGCATCTTCCAGTTTGAAGGTCAGGCCAGCGTGTTTCATCATGAGGGCGGCCCCTGTTATCGCTGCCTGTTTCCGGAACCGCCTCCGCCGGGCATGGTTCCGTCCTGCGCCGAGGGCGGCGTGCTGGGAGTATTGCCCGCCATGATCGCAGGCATACAGGCGACTGAAGCCATCAAGATCCTTACTGGTATGGGCGACACTCTGAGCGGCCGCCTGCTGCAATACAATGCATTGAGCATGACATTTGACGAGTTGCGTCTGCGCCGGGACCCGGAGTGCCCCGTGTGCGGCGACCATCCCAGCATCACAGCGTTGATTGATTACGACGCATTTTGCGGCGTCCCCAAAGCCCTGGCGCAGGAATGCGATATCAATCCGGAGGCGCTAAACGCGCGTCTACAAAAGGGAGAGCAGATGACGCTCATTGATGTGCGAGAACCCTACGAACGGGAAATTTGCGCCATCGACGGCAGTCTTCACATTCCCTTGCAAAGCCTGCCAGCTCGAATACACGAATTCAGCAAAGAGCAAACGCTGGTGTTCTATTGCAAGTCGGGAGGGCGCTCCGCCGGCGCCCGCCAGCTATTCAGCGACGCTGACTTCCATCGCGTTTACAACCTCAGCGGCGGCATTCTCGCCTGGGCGGACAAGATCGACCCAGACATGCCCCGCTACTGATTCCAGGCTCATTTCTACCTGCGCTTTGGTCAGGATTCGTCGCGTCCGGATTAGAACTGCTTATCGAACCGCACAACGTAAATCGGAGGCAGGTGCGCGCTCAAGCACTGCCAGTGGTCGCCCTGATCCTCGCTCACCCACAGCCCGCCGGTAGTTGAGCCAAAGGCCAGCAGGTCGCCACTGTCGTCTACATCCAAGGAGTGGCGATAGGTCAAATCATAGGCGGGACCTTGCGGCAACCCATTGCTGAGCGCGGTGAAGCTTTTCCCGCCGTCGCGCGTACGATTAATGATTAATTTAGCGTCTACTGGAACGCGGCGTTCATCCTTGATGGCCGGAGCAAACCAGGCCGTGTTTGGGTCCTGGGGATGCACCGCTACAGCGAAACCGAACACAGAGGGTGAAACATCGGTGAGTTCCGTCCAGCTATGCCCGCCGTCTTCGGAACGAAAGACGCCATTATGGTGCTGAATCCACATATGGTCCGGCGAAGCGGGACAACTGACCATGCGATGGGGGTCCTGAGATACAGGATTGTAGGCTTGATCCGGGGGCAGAAAAGCGGCCCGTAGCCCCTGCCCTGTCTGAGCCCAGGTATCGCCGGCATCCAGACTTTCCCATACCCCCCCACAAGAGATCGCCAACCGCACGCAACGGGTGTTGTTGGGATGCACGCAAATGGAGTGAATGCCGGGCTTGTCGTAACCGCCGCCGAACCAGTTTTCCCGCTCCGGTCGCCGCCATAGCGAATCAATTAACGTCCAATTCTCGCCCCGGTCAGTGGATTTGAATAAGCCTCCAGGAATCGTGCCCGCCCACAGGGTAGCCGGTTGATCCGCGCCGCCGGGAACCAGCTCCCAGATTAACTCTACGGCAGGCCCATCCTCTTCGCCGCTTTTGGGAAACTTGGGCGGCTCGATTTCTTTCCATTCTCTGGAGCCGGGCTCAGCCCGATGCAGTTTGACGCCAAAGTGGCCGAGATTGAGGGCGGTATATTGGTCGCCATTGCGCGGATCGCGCAGCGCCATGGATACCGGGTCGCCCAGAAAGTCGGGCTCGCTGCAGCGCCACTGGCCGTGTCCCGTGCGTTCGAAGATAAACAACCCCTTGCGCGTTCCGATACGTAATTTTTGATTCATCGCCGCCGCTCCCATCAGTTTGAAGGATTGGGGCCGCCGTCAACCGCCGGAGAGCGCCTGCAGCACATGTACTTCGGACTCAGGCTGTAACGCGTCGGTCAGATGAAGTCGGTCCCGGATCATCTGTCCATCCACAAAAATCGCTATGTTTTTACGCAACCGGTCCTGATCATCAAGGATATAACCCGCCAGCCGCGCGTTATCCGCGAATACCCTTTGCAAGGCCTCCGCCACCGTTCCCGCTTGAACGTCGCGGGGCGGACAGGACAGGTAACGCTTTAGGTTATTAGTGAAAGTGACTGTCGCCATATTCGTAGTCGTTATTCCCTTAGCAAGGCCAACATCGTGTTTTGATATTAGCATAGAGCACAATTATTAATCAGGCAGACAAATAGCTTCCTTCTATTTGCCTGCAACGACAGGGCCTGCGCATGTCAGGCCCTGTCTCCCACGGCTAACCGCCGCGCAGACGCATCCATGCGCCTGCGTATTAACATGCCAATATCATTGCCATGTTAATAAAACAGATCAGCCAGACTGTCCACTACCTGAGCCCCGGCAGGCAGTCGCTGTTCGTCTTCGGGGAGAAATTTTCCGGTGCGCACCAGGCATCCTTGCAGACCGGCTTTAACCGCTCCCTCCACATCGCCGGCCACATCATCCCCCACCATGAGACACTGTTCCGGCGACAAACCGGTAGTGGCCCTCACTTGATCAAAAAACGCCTGACTGGGCTTACCCATAATCACCGCCGTCACATCCGCCGCCCACTCCAATGCGCGGATGAAAGGCCCAGCGTCCAGCATCAGCCCTTCATCGTCCTTAAAATATTTATTCATGCCGATTCCGATCAATGGCGCGCCATTGCGGCATAAACGAAACGCGCGGTTCAGGTTGCGGTAATTTAAACCGTCGCGAGCGTCTCCCAATAGCACGCAATTGGGATCGTCAGAATCAAGATCGGCCAGGTCTTCCTGCACTGCGTCATTGACAATACATAGCGGCCGCAGCCTGTGTTCGAGGATATAAGCCTTGGCTGCGAGGGGCGCGGTGAATAACTCAGAATCCTGCAAACTGAGGCCCATACTTCTCAGACGACGCAGTAAATCGCGAGAGGACTGGCTGGCGGTGTTGGTGATGAAACGTAGCGCCAGCCCTTTCTCCCGCGCCCTGACTACTGCTTCCACGGCGCCGGGAATAGTCTGGTTCCCTTCGTAGATCACACCGCTGAGATCAAGAAACAACGCTTTGTAAGCAAGCGGCATAAGCGACCTCCTCGTCCAATGAAATGATGGTCGAAGCGCCCGTTATTAATCAGGCAGACAAATAGCTCCCTTCTATTTGCCTGCAACGACAGGGCCTGCACTTATATTGAAGACTTGAGGCGGGATTAACAACCTTGAGAGCGACCGGGGGCGGCTCCAGTCCATAGCGCCCCCAGACGTTTATATAAAGCGTGGAAAAGGAGGTATAGAGACTGCTAACGCGCCAGTGTGCGAATCATCTCATCAAAAGTTTCCACGCGAATGCTGCGCACCAGATCGATATACAAGTCCCAGTTCCAGGCGGGATTAGGACAGGTGCGATGACCGGAATGCGGGGCCTCTTCAATATGACCGCGGATGCCGGCGGTGTGAGGCGCGGTTTCATGACGCACGGGAATACCGTAGCGGTGACACAGCCAGGCCACCAGCCGCGCGGACGCCATATATTGCGCATCCGTAGGATAAGTCCGCGGATTCGGGTCCCAGGGATTCACGTGTTCAATGCCAATACTTTCCCGATTGGTTTGGGAATGAATGTTATCGACGTGATTGGCGATGTGCGCCTCCCTCACGGTCTGCACCACGCGCCCTTCCCGGTTAACGATATAGTGGGCGCTGGCGGGGCCCGCCCGAAAGGTATTCAGGGCGTTGCGTTCAGTCAGCGCAGGCCCGCCAGTAATATGGATGATAATGTAGCGAATGTCCCGCCGCCCCGGCGGTATCCTGAAATTCGCCGCCGGCGACCACAGTGCGTTGGGATAATCCACCCGCCGCATATCTACCTGCAATAGCCGATCTTCCCAGGGTTGTCCCATAATGACTCTCCACCGTTTCATTGTTCTGCGTTTGTTATCGTTACGACGGGGAAACCCGTCGTTAATCTCAAATTAACGCCGCCAAAGAAAAAGCGCAGTGGAAAAAGTCACAGTTCAAGTGTGAGGAAATAAGCCTGAGCCGCTTCACAGCGGCCTTTATGCTTATCGGTGCGTCTGGGGGAATCTACTGGAGAAAGTGCGCCAGGACCTGCTCATACTGAAAAACCATATCCCGTCCGAAAACCGTATCAGCGCCTGCGGCGCCAGCATGCATCACGCCGCGGGCCTGAACATGTAGAGACAACAGCTCATACAGAGATAGCTGTCGAAAATTCAGCGCCGCCAGCAGCATCTGCTCGATATTACTGGCGTTATTGACGACATTATTACCGTGATGCAGGCTCTCGGAAGAACCCATCAGGTCCAGCCAGATCACCTCTCGTTGCTTGATATCGAAAAACGCCGCCAGACAGGTGCGCGTCGAGGCGCTGATAGCGATGCGTTGCTCTACTGTCGTGGCGTCGAATACCTTTCCGCCCTCACCCACTCCCTCCCGCATCATCCAACCCGCATTAGCCTGTTGCTGGGGAAAGGAGGGACCGCTGTACACGCGTACGTCCATGCCGATATAACGAATGGTCGGATCACTGATGGAGCCCAGATCAATATCGATAAATTCGCAGGCGCCGTCAGGCTCTGGCGCTTCTACGATATCCCCGCTGTGCGCAGCGCGATATCCGACCTCGGCAGCCTTGCCGCGTAACGCGTAATAGGCGATGGAGGAATGATATTTCAGGTCTTCCGTCAGAAAGCTGGCGGACAAGTCCAGGTCATGTCCCACCCAATGCAGGAAGAAACGCAGCGTATTTTTATCTCCCATCTCCAACCGGGCGCCGCGGGGAACTATTTTCAGGCCTTCGGAAGCGCTGCGCATTTGCAGTGGTGTCGGGCAATTCCGCAATGCGGGGTCAATCCAGACTTTGCCTAAGGGCGGCAATCTGGCGAAGCGCTTTGTCAGTTCGTCACGAATGGCGTTCTGAAGCCTGTGCAACAACGCCGCATCAATTTCAGGGACGGCGGCATGCAATACCTTGGCTTTGGCGATTTGTCCTTTAGGCAAAAATATCCGCGCCCGCGCAGGTCCCATCTCTCCATGTGCGGAGCCATCGTCGCGCGCTTGCAGGCGATAAGCAAAGTGTCCTAATAACTGGACTAAAACCCGGGTATCCACTGCGTCGACTTTTTGCAGGAACGCCTCCAGAATGCCCTTGGCGATATCGAGGGAAAAGCGTCTCAGCAAGTGATCCAGTCTACGTGCGAATTCTCCTGGTTTGCGACTCAGCAAGCGCACCAGTATATTCGCCTCCCCCGCCTCCAGAGCGGCCTCTACGTGTCGGTTATCCCCCTGCAGCTGGTCCTCCCTTAAACGCGCCGCCAAGACATTGGTCTTAGGCGCCGAGGCGAATGTACCTATATGCAGACAGTGAAACAGCCGTTTCCATTTCCCCTTGTGTCGTCTAAGGTCCGCCTCATTAACGACTGGCTCCAGCAGCCCAACCAGCCATTTGCGCTGGGCTTTGCTCAGCTTGAACCGAGTGTTGGTCGCCAGAGAAATATCTCCCCCGGACAAGTGCGTGGCGATGCGCAGCACGTCCGTCGCGTTGCTGACGCCGATTGACGCCAAAGCCCTTTTATCCAGTGCATAGGCATCCGCCGCCAGTTGGCACAGGGTTTCTTTGAACGGAATCTTGTCAGGCGTCCGTGGGAGCAAAAGCGACTCGTCGAAATATTCCAACAAGGTGCGAAGACAGGCTTTATCAACCGGCGCCAGGGAGCCGTTGGCGGCCAACAGGTCATGAAACAACTTTAAAAGTCCATCATCCGTGTCCAGTCCAATAGGTTTGAGCTTCACCTTTTCAAACACCGGCATGCGCTCATTGACGATATACTCAGGCAGCCACTGACCCTGCGTCCGGTAATGCGCCAGGGCGTTAAAAAACAGCTCGCAATCCGATGCGTTAAACACTTGAGAAGGGAAGTTGGGATACATGGGCCGCCAGACTTTATCCGCCCCTACCAGTTTTTGCAGAATGAGGAAGATCTCTTCACGCTGCTCTGGCCTGGCGGCCAAAGCCTGTAAGGCGTTATCGCTGAATACGAATCCCAGACACATAGCTTCCACCTGCAGTTGCGCCGCCTGATCAGCTGGCGCAGTGGATGAACCGACGGCTTCAGAGCTGAAATACAACGCCTGTTTTTTACGGATGGCGACTTCTTCGATAGAGAGATGGGGAATCGTTGGCGCAGGCGTTTTGGGTGTCATAACGGGGGCTGTAAAGTGGATGAGAACAGCCCCACACTTTAGGTGCTGGTAGAGGATAAATCCAGACCATCAACAGGGTTGCAACCAAGTCTTACCACTTGGTGGACGCCATCGCCGGGCCAATGTTATCCTGCGCAACGAGGCTATGGCGGTCCTTCCTTCTACCCTATTCAAAGATCAGGGTCGCCACTTTCCTCACCTCCCTATTGTTCTCATTCACCTTTCGAACCACCCTTTCCGACTCAACAGTCTCTACTTATCCGCCCAATGCCAGGCCGGCGTGTCCAGAATGCCCTGTCCAATGATTTCCGTCTGGCCCAGGGGCTTTTCCAGTTGTACTGCATTGCATTCCGGGTGCTCATTGAGCGCGGCGACGAGACGGGATGCATGGGACACCACCCAGACCTGGGAATGCTCTGAGGCGCGGAGAATCAGACGCGCCAATGCCGGCAATAAGTCTGGATGCAGGCTGGTTTCCGGCTCGTTCAGCACCATCAGTGAAGGCGGTCTGGGCGTCAGCAGGGCCGCCACCCAGAGGATGTAACGTAAAGTGCCGTCGGACAGCTCCGCGCCGGTCAGCGGTCTGAGCAACCCTTCCTGATAAAACAGCAGTGAGAAGCGGCCGTCTTCGTGCAGCCTTACATCCAGCCTGGCCCCAGGAAAGGCGTCACTAATAGCAGCGTCGAGCGCTTCGCTATCGCCGATTTCTCTAATGGTCTGCACCGCCGCCGCCAAGTCACGCCCATCATGATGCAACACCGGCGTCCGCGTCCCCAGTTGCGGCTTGCGGGCAGGCGCATCGCGATCGGTACGAAAGTGATCGTAGAAGCGCCAGTTGCGAATGGTTTCGCGCACGCGAAATACCTCCGGCGCAGCGCCAGGGTCGGCCAGTTGATCAAACATACTGGTGAAAAGGCTGAGATTCTGCGCCGCCACGTTCCAACTGCGCCCATCGCGTACTCTCACCATCGGCCCGTCCCGGTCCACCAGCAGCCCGGCGGGACGATAAAACGGCCCGGCCCAAATGCACTCTCGTTTGATCTCCGGGTCCAAGGCGAATGCAGACGGCGAAGGCTTGGGCAGCCCGAGCGATATAGCGTAGCCGAAATCTTCACTGGAGAAGCCGAGCCGCAATCGCACCGCGTCACGACGCGGGCCGCCCTGCACAGGAATCTCACCAGTGCGCATCCGACGGCTGATTTTCTCCGGCCCGGCCCAAAATGTGGAACCCAGCCCGCCTTCTCCGGCCAAAGAGTTAACCACTCCGCCTTGCGCGGTCTCCGCCAGCAAGCGCAGCGCCCGGTACAAATTGGACTTGCCGCTGCCGTTAGGTCCCGTGATCACATTCAGTGAACCCAGTGGCATGGTCAATTGCAGTATGGAGCGGTAGTTGTTGATGGAGAGCGTGGTGAGCATGTTAATGTTCCTGGTCGCGCCGATGAGTCAAACCGGCAACCTAGCATTTAAAACGACATACGTTTATTAATCCGGCAGGCGAATAGAAGGAAGCTATTTGCCTGCCGGATTAATAAAAACCGTCAGCCCTGAGCGACGGAACAAACTTGCCCCGATATTGCGGCGTTCCGCCTTTGCGTCAGAACCGCCTGGGCGATACCAGAGCACATGATCAGGCCGCAGCCGGCTATTTGCAGGGGACTGAGCGCCTGATCAAACAAGGCCCAGCCAAAGGTCACCACGGCGATAGGCTCAAGGTAGGCTAAGGTGCCGAAAGTGGCGGAAGGCAGTTCGCGCAATGCGATCACCGCAAACAGGATAGCGAGGAAACCGGGGATCAACCCCGCCGCCAACAGCCAGCCCCACTGCGCTGGCGCAATCACTTGCTGTTGCTGCAGCATTAACGGAGCCATACATAGCGCGCCAATCAGCATTTGATACCAGCTTCTGGCGTATACATGTACATGGGCGGGCGTGGCGCGATTGATAATAATAAAACCCGCGTAGCACAGCATGGCCAGCCCGGCGTAGGTCATGCCCAAAGCGTCCTGCGAGCCGCCAAACTCAAGACGGAACTCCATCATCATCGCAAAGCCGAACAACGCAGTAAGAATCAACCCCATCGCACTGGCGCTAAGCTTCTCCGACAAGAACAGGTGAGCGAAAACAGAAGCGACTACCGGGGCCAGATAAATGGTCATAATCGCATTAGCCATGCTGGTGTGCTCCATGGCCTGGATATAAAACACGATAAACCCCGCCAGAAAGCCGCCGTTGATCAGCACCCGCCAGGAAGGCCAGCACCACAACAGACTCGCCTTACGAATCACCAGCAAATACCCCAGCATCATCGCCGCGCCAAAAAACAACCGATAAAAAGTCACGGTTTCCGCACTCAATTGCGCATATTTGGCGATAACGCCGATCGTCCCCATAAACACCGCCGACAACGCCGCCATCGCCAAAAATGGCGCCGCGTTATCTGGAGACTGCTGTATTTGCTTCATCAGAAATCCTTGACTGCTGGCTAAGAGGATAAGAACAAAAGTCCTTTGTTATTAATATGGCAATGATATTGACATGTTAATATCTGGCGCATGAATGCGCCTGCGCGGCGGAGAGCCGCCTGATTAATAAACGGATATGGCCAGAGATTGTCTGTACGACAATAAGGGGGAAAAGCTCAGTCTTCGCTGAGCTGCGCCCTCACCTCTTCCAGAATGCGCCCCAGCATGTTCTGCCCACTTCCGTCGCCGCCGTCGCCCCAGTAGTCATCGTTGTCGGTGTGTTCGACGATTTTGGCGGAGCCGGTGCTGAGCAGGCGTTCGCGCAGGGCGTCATGTTGGGTGAATTTGGCGAGAATGGCTTCGCGCATGATGTTGAGCTTGACGGACTCCCAGTCATTACGCAGTTTTCTTTTGCGGTCGCGGCCTTTACGCGCCGCCTCCAGTGGAGATTTGGCCTTGCGGATATCGCTACGGTCCTTTTCTTCCTCGAATTTCATGGCCTGAAAATAGTGCTCACTGCTGGGCCATACTTTTCCTTTCAGCTTGATCGGGTATTGAGCGAAATTGGAAAACTCTCCAAATTCATCGTTTACGCTATAAAACTTGATCACTTCCACGTTTGCTTTAGCCCGTCGTCTATTGTTTTCCGGCGCTCGCAGCCATCTCATGGGCACAGTCTGAAGTATATCCGCGCAAGCGGACAACTCATTTTCCGTTACCGTTTTTGGTGGCGATTTTTTCGCGAGACGGAGCAAGTTAGCGCAAGCAAGGCTTCCAGGCAATGAGTAACGCTACCGAAAAGCGCCATTCGTCGCTGCGAACGGCGCTGGTTGGGAATGTCAGCGGTTAGTCCGCCTGCGTCAATTTCCAGCGAGCGCTCAGCCAGCCGTCCTGAATCGCGCCGGCTTCAACGCTTCCGTTTTCGATGTGCAGGTATTGATCCGGCTTCCAGCGATTCTTAATTCGATAGAGATCAGTGCGTCCCTCCACCGCCTCCAGAGACCATTGCGCACTGTGCCAGCCCGCCTCAACGGCGTTCGCCTGCAAGCCGCCATTTTCAATATTCAGACAAGCGTTGACGCGCCAGCGATTGCAGATCCGCACATAGTCGCCAACCGGTTCGAAATCCCATTGCGCGCTCCACCAGCCAGACTCAATGGCGCCGCTTTGCAAACCGCCGTTTTCCATATGCAGGTATTGATCGGCGCGCCACTGGTTTTGAATCCGGTAGCGTCCTCCCACAGCATTGGCTTTATCAATCTTGAACCAATTAAGGTTGAAGCCGCCGTTTTTCATCGCCAGAGCAATATTTTGCTGGCCGGGCGGGGAGATTCACGGTGTGTTGTATGGTGGTCCAGTTCCCCCAACCACCCGTGGGGGGGACATCCACTCCACCATACACTGGCGACCCGCCCTGCTTTTCGAACTGAATACGGCCACCGCCACTGGGACTCGCCACCCTATAGGAAATAACATATTCCCCCGCCGCAGGAATATTGGCGCTGTAGGCCAACCACTCGCCGTCGCTAATCCAGCCTACGTTGTAGCCCCCTCCCGAATCCGACGTCGCTTCAATATCCACGTCATCAGAGCGGTAAGCGCCCCCCTGGTTGCCGGCGGTCGTGTCGCTGAACTGCAGATAGTCCTCCGCTTGCAGCGTCAGCGGCCAGCCGCCTTCCCCCGGAAACGGCACGGTATGGATGCGATTGGCGGACATCGCCGCGGAACGTTCGCGCCACAAGCGCGCCATATCCTGGGAGTGCGTCGTCCCGAGCACGTTGCCTTCATCATCCATCACCAGCGGCGAGGAGTAATAGCTCAGATCATTGCCGCATTGTGCGGTGCCTCGTCCCTGTCTGACGCTAAAGCCGTAGTTATAACCCGTATCGCCTTCGGATTTGCAGTGCATCCCGCCCACATTATGGCCGACTTCATGGCGGTACGCGCCGGGCCAGGGAGCGCCAATCACCACAATGTCTCCGGGCACATAGCCCCAGCCTCCGGCGCTTCCTGGCGCATCCGTCGGCCGTTGCACCAGCCCGATAAGATCCGGCGCGTAACGCGCAATATCGTCCTTAAACCACTCTTTGCCGTCCTGTAAGACAGAAGTCACCACCCCCGGGTTATGGGGCGACACGCCCACTCCCACCAAACGCAGATATACGCCCTCTACCTGGCTGTTATTGAGCGCTTCGTTCACTGTCTCCACGTACATCTGCGCTTCGGTGTTGATATTGCCCACATCCTGCGCCGCCTGTTCGGAAAAGCCGATGAAGACATCAATAACATATCGGCCTGAAGCGTCTTTCTCACCCACCGCTTCCTGGTTGAGACGCCCCATAAAACCCGTATCCAGGTTCTTCAGGATACGATCCTCCATTTTTGGCGGCTGAATACGCCGCCAGAAAACGTTTTCACTTTTATCCAAAGGTCTTTGCAAACGAAATTGACCGGAACCTGTTTCCAGATATCCCGACATTTCCTGCTTAGTGTGATCCAGAGTGATAATAAAGCTGCTGTAGTCCACGAAATCCGCCAGTGTGGGATCATCCACCTGCGCGCGAATTACTTCAACGCCATTCTCCAGCGACCGGGATTTAACGGTGTAATATAAAGTGCGCCCGTCATCAAGACGGACTTCTCCGTGATCGTTTTGGGCGAATTGCAGGTACTCTTGATGAGCAGATGAGGACTGCCCGTGTACAGCCGCGCTGAACAGACATAAAGCGGCGAATGACGACGTAAAAAACCTCTTCTTATGCATAGCGATATCCTTATTGTCTTGGTTGAGTTACAAGGCTCCACGCCGATGCGCCCTTCACTCCCTCAGGTTCGCCCGACGCGGCGGTATATGGCCTCAGCGTCGTTTTTATGCAGAACGCAACCCCAGTGTCGCGACAGCTTCACGCAATTGAAAACGTTTTCAATATTAATCCAAAAATGGGCGCGACTGTATAAAAATCGCGCCGCATTGTGTGAGTGTCAGCAAAAATCGATAAGTTGCGCGTTTACTCTTGAGGGGCGAGCAAGTGTCAATCCTTGCCGAACCACTCCACTTCTTCTTCATAAAGATATGAGGACAGCTCTTCAGCGGAGAGTCCTTTACGTTCTTTGAACAGTTCGACCTCTTTACGGCTCTGAGGACCGCCGCCAACGCGGATCAGACAATCGATGTAATCAATGAAAGCTTCAGATTCATCGCCAAAATCCAGGCCGACGAGAATCTGCTTATCACAAGGAAAAATGCCGCTACGCACCTTTAGCGCCCGTCTGGCGGATATGCCGACGGTGGTAATGCCCATGCGCACCGCCAGCTCGTATGCCAGCTTCGGTACGCCGGCGTTGGTGAGCCCGCTGACAATCTCCACCTGGTCCTTGTTCGTCTCCTTCACCCAGGACTTGATGGCGCGCTCCAGAATGGAGCTGGCCGCTTCCTGGTCAAACCAGCGCTTGCTGAATCCTACAACCCCGATTTTCATTTTATTGTTCTCCACTGCTTATTCTGCTCAATGTTCGTCAATAGCCCTGCCAACTCGCTTTGCGAGGAGCTTCTGGAAAGGCCGCTCTTATAAGCTTCGAAACGGCATTTATTGTCGCGGGCCGCATTGTAGTGATCCTCAGACCAGGTTACAAAGGCAAAGTTGTATGCGGCGGCGCGGCGCAAAACCCGTAACTACAATAACTACAGCAACTACAATCATGGAATGTTAGAAAGTTAGGCCGCAGACGCTTACAATGTGCGCCCAAATCAATAGCCGGGGCTTTTTACATCCGACAGTGCGCCGATTTCACTCCGCACAGGGCGTATTCGGCTATCTTATTTCTTACAGACAAAGCATTAGTAAAAGCAGAGGCGAGCGAGCATGTTGTTATACATCTACGTCGATGGAACAGACTTGGAAGATATTGCCGGAGATGTTTCTTCAGCAATTGAAAGTTGGGTAAAAGAATCCGCTCTGGACCTCACGTTTGTCGATAACCGTCAAGCCGAGCCGGAAGCCTCTGAAGACGTGGACCTGGATGATCCTTCGGACTGGCGCATTGGCGTCAACCTGAGCATCCGCAACAAGAAACAGCTTAAAGAACCGCTGGAAGGCCTTTATAAAATCGCCAAGCGCCTTAAATGTGAGTTTGTCATCGGCATCATTGATGAGAAAACCGGTGAACAGGAAGATGTGTGTTACTTCGGTTTTGAAGAAGGCCAGCCGGATATGTTTGAGGTGGGGAATTACTTGGGAATTTAATTATCCAGAGTAGAAAGCCAGTACACTTCGCTCATATTTGAAGCGCCCTCTTTTCGGGTCATATACGTGGCGCATAAGTCCGGGTCTATGTGAACCGTCGTCGCAGCGTTGATTCCGCCATTTGTGAGGTCTTCAAGAATGCCGCCGATATCGACGCCCTCAATATTGAGCATGCCGAGCTTCTGATACTTAGCGCCCGCTGGGATCGGTAGTGAAATCATGCGGCCATCAGGCATGATCAGGCTAGGCGTTCCTCCAGCGGATGAGTCGAATCCCTTTCTGCTCAGTATCAGTCGCATCTGGCCAACCCATTCGGTAGTTATGACGCACGTCTCTACACATGAGTTATTAATATGGCAATGATATTGGCATGTTAATGATCAGGCGCATGGATGCGCCTGCGCGGCGGCAAGCCGCGGGAGACAGGGCCTGACATGCGCAGGCCCTGTCGTTGCAGACAAATAGAAGGAAGCTATTTGTCTGCCTGGTTAATAAAAGAGTTGATGAGTGAGGGGTGTATGCAAGCAATCTATTCAAAACCGAAATACCACATGTACACGCCCCACTACGCTGTATGCCCGATGCGACAGACGGGTTAAACCGCGTGAGACAACTTCCCAGGAATCGCCCGCGCTTCAGGATGTTCCGCCAGCGGCACGAATGCATGTCTGGAGCCGTCGTAAGCGTCAATGCCGCCTGACTCGATGTCATAGAACCACCCGTGCATGGTGAGGCGGCCTTCTTGTAGCGCCAGGCGCACAGACGGATGCGTCTGTAAATTCGCCAGCTGGGCGATGACATTCTCTCGCACCATATCTTCAATCTTCGCCCGTTCGCTGGCGTGCTTACGCGCCTGATTCACCACCTTGGCGGAGTCTGCATAGCGCAACCAGTGAGCCACTGCCGGCATGTGATCAATGCATTGGCAAGTGGCGACGGCGGTCATAGCGCCGCAGTTGGAGTGTCCACACACAACGATGTCGGCTACCCGCAACGCCGCTACGGCGTATTCCACCGACGCCGACACCCCGCCGGGCTCCGGCCCATACGGAGGCACAATGTTGCCCGCATTACGGATGACGAAGAGATCCCCTGGCTCTCTCTGAGTGACCAGTTCCGGAACCAGACGGCTGTCGGAACAGGAAATAAACAGAGTGCGCGGCTGCTGCTGATTGGCGAGGTCTTTGAATAACTCCTTACGCTCAGGAAATGCTTCGCGCTGGAACTTCAGAAAGCCTTCGATGATATCTTTCACTACGGGTCTCCTAATCAACTCTATGGCTTGTTTAAGGAAGCTATTTGGCTGCCTGATTAATAAGCGGCTCGGCGTTCAGTCCCAACTATCCGGCACAAATAAATACCCCTGCCCTCGCACTGTAATGATCCGGGTTGATAAAGACGCGTTATCACCCAGCTTCTTACGCAGGGTTGCAATTTTACCGTCTATGGTGCGATCCAGCCCGTCATAATCCAGACCTCTCAGGTTCTTGTACAGGTAGTCGCGGGACACCACTTCCTCGGCATGGCTGGCAAGGAGCCATAACACATCAAACTCCCCGGTGGTCAGTGCAACGGATTCACCGCCGAAGGTCGCGGCGCGCTTCGGCAGATGCAGGACCAGCCGCCCAAATGTCATTGTATTGCCGCTACTAAGGTGCGAACGCTCGTGAGGCTCTACGGCGCCTGAGATTTCTGACCTTCTCAGCAGCATGCGAAGTCGCGCCAGCAACACCCGAGCCTGGATAGGCTTGACTACAAAATCGTCTGCGCCTAACTCCACGCCAGCGACGTGATCCATGTCGTCTTCACTGGCGGTCAGAAATAAAATGCGTCCATGGTAATGCGCGCGAATCTCACGACAGATGGTCAGGCCGTCCTTCCCCGGCAACATCAAGTCGAGAATGACAATTTCAGGCTGGGAGGCAAGGATAGCGTCCACCGCCAATCCGCCGTCGCAAACCACTTCCGTTTCGAAACCGTTTTGCTGCAAATATTTACAGATAAGCGATGATAATTTTTCATCATCCTCTACGAGGAGAACTCGGGGCATCTGGTTGGCTCTGAATTGAATATCGACGATGCCTTAAGTGGCGTCAAAGAGTCGTATTCTAACCATAGCCTCTCTCACCATCCAGGCGAACGCCTATTTATTCTCCCCCACTGTTATTCTCCTGTGCGCTCCCAATTATTAATCAGACAGCCAAATAGCTTCCTTCTATTTGGCTGCAACGCCAGGGCCTGCGCGTGTCAGGCCCTGTCTCCAGCGGCTCGCCGCCGCGCAGGCCATGAGAATATCAGACGTGCGCCGCCAATCGGCGCGCGCTCGACTCGCACTTCCCCTTCGTGCCAGTGAGCGATTTTCTCGACGATAGCCAGCCCCAAACCATGCCCGCCAGTGGCGCGGGTGCGGCTGTCGTCAAGTCGACGAAACGGCTCAAACACCCGCTCCCGATCCGCGTCAGAAATGCCGGGGCCGTCGTCGTCTACGATGATGGAGCAGTCGTCCCCGCTTACTGCAACGTGCAGTTGAATCTGCGAAGTCGCATATTTCTGGGCGTTGGTAATCAGATTACCGACAGCTCTCTCCAGATGCCTGGGATCAAAAGGGAGAAGGTCTTTGTCTGGCGACAATCGGCTCCAGTCAGGGTCGTAATGAAGCTGGACCTTATTGTCGAAATAACAGTTTTTAATAGCGGCCATAAGGCTCTCGTGCAGCGAGTGACGGGACATTTCCATAGATGCGGGCTCCCGATCAAAACGCGCGTAGCTGAGCAGCTCCTCCACCAACTCCCCCAATTGATTCACGTCATCGGAAATACCGTACACCAGCTCTTTGCGTTCCTCGGCGTCTTCCTCACCATTGAGCATATCAAGTTGAAACCGGATTCTGGCGATCGGCGTTCGCAGCTCATGCGCCACCGCGTTGGTCAAACTCTTGTGTCCTTCCACCAGTTTTTCGATTTTACGGGCCATAAGATTAAACGTTTTATTTAATCGGCCCACAGCATGACGACCTTTTTCCGACACCCTGACGGCGAATGTCCCTTCCCCCAGTTTCATTGCCGCCGACTCCAGGCGCTTGAGTTTGATTTGCAAGCCCACTGTCCACAGCAACACCAGTATCGCCAGCACCGCAAACAGTGCTTTTTCATATATGGCTACGGCCTGCATCAGAGGTTCGTAGGTATGCATGGGGCCAAAACGCGCAATCAGGTCGGCGCCGGAAAGTTTGAAATAGAGAACGTCGTCAAAAGCGTCTTCTACATAGGCGCGGCCGCCGCGCAATCTGCTCACTTGATCCGCCGTCAACTCAAACGCATTTATATCGCCTATCTCAACTGGGACATTGGATGTTTCGGGGTAACTTGCAACGATTCGCTGAAACGTCTGCGCATCCACTCGCTGATGCAATGCATCCAGCAAATAAAACAGTCCCCGATAATCATTGGTTTTATCCAGGGCCACCCAGTCTTGCACATATTTCTGGGAGCCATACTCGCCGACGTACTGATACGCCAAAACGCCAACAATCAAAGTCATGTAGAAGCTAATAAATAATCTGGCCATGGATGAAAACACGCGGGGCTGGTCATAATCCTCGCTATCCTAATGGGCCCCACAAACAGAACCAACACAACTTTGTGCGGAATTGTCTGGAAATGTCTTTTTCGCGCCACACAAGCGGACAATTCGGCGCAAACTCTATAAAGAATTTCTTCAGAGAGATCATGATAATTCCCTTCAAGTTCACATCACTTGAGGAGAATATTGTGAAAATTGAACTCCCTAAAATAAAACCCCAACGCCTGCCGATGCCCCGGCTCGCCGGCGTGACCTTGATGGCGGCGCTGGTTACAGCGTGCAATGATAACGGCTCATCCAATACGCCCGACAAAGAGTCCAAAATAATACCCGCCTCTGAATTGACCGGAGTGTGGGAGCAGCGGGGATATGGGCAGATTATCGAGTTTGGCGACAGTACCGTGACTGTATATCAAAGCAATCGCGACAATTGCCTCCTCACCGCCGAACTGCCTCTCGCCATGGCCGATCAGCTGTTGAAAGAGGTATCTCTCAGCGGTGACGGCCAACGCTTTGACACCCTGCCGCAACGTATCCCCACGGATACGCATCCCTATACGCGTCACAAGCTGCCCCAACTTCCCGAAAGTTGCCGTGATGGCTTACAGGCGCCCACCACCGACTACCAAGCCAACTATGAGGTGTTCTGGCACACCTTTAATGACTACTACGCATTTTTCGACCTACGAGGCGTGAACTGGGCGCAAACCAATGAAAACAGTCGCAGCAAGCTGTCTGAGGTGAATGACGATCAGGCGCTTTTTAATCTGTTCAAGGAAATGCTGTCTTCCCTGGACGACGGACATATCAACCTGATTAAAGAGGACGAGGAATTTTCTCCCGAAGAGTCACCGGCTTGGGTGCGCCGTCTTTACGCTTACTTCAATGAGCAGAATTCCGACGAAACGTTAAGGGAAGATTTCGAGGCTCAGAGTGAGTATGACGATTTCAGCGCTTTCTACGAGTCTCGCCTCTTGGCGTTCTATAACGAAATCAATGACAAGAACACCCAGAATCTGATTGATTATCTGAATGAGGTCGACTGCATCGCCAACGACCAGATTTGCTATGGCTTGATTGACCTCGACGCCACAGGAAAAAGTGTTGGCTATTTACTCATTGAGTCTATGTTGGGTTATGGAGAAGATGAGGACGCGCCATTTGAAACGCATTTTCAGGCTCTTCAAGCGGCTTTGGATAACGCCATCAACGCCCTGTACAACACTGACGCATTGATCATCGATGTCCGTCGCAATAACGGTGGTTACGATAGCAGTGCGATGGAAATCGCCGGCCGCTTCACTCAGCAACGTCAACTCGCTTTCAGTAAAAAAGCGCATTATCCAAACGGTTACGCTAACTCCCACGAAGTCTTTCTCGCCCCTACCGGCGCCCTGCAATACACCAAGCCGATTTACCTGCTCGTCAGCGGGTCTACCTACAGCGGCGCGGAAATATTTTCTCTTACGATGCGCAGCCTGCCCCATGTCGTCCTGGTTGGAGAGCCCACTGGCGGCATCCTTTCAGACAGCCTGGACTTCCAACTCCCGAACGGCTGGGAATTTTCCCTTTCCAACGAAGTTTACTCATCTCCCCAAGGAGAAGTATTCGAATATAGCGGCGTCCCTCCCCAATATGAGGCGCTCTATATGCAACCGGAAGACGTGTACGCCGGAAAAGACAGCGGAATAGAGAAAGCATTGAGCTTGTTGGAGTGATGTAAAGGACTCAGCAGGGAAGCTGACTGTTCAACATCCAGCATGGAAATCGATATCCCAGGATATATCGATGCTCAAGTACCCTAGCTTGCGTATTATCTCCGCCGTCAACTTTGGACCTCCCCGGCTGTTGGTAAGGTAATAGCAATAGATTTCAATAGAACATGTCTTTCGTAATACAGATAACGCCATGCCCCGGTATTCCACAGCATCAACCACAGCACTCACGTGTTCCAAAGGATTAGTCGAGTCCAGCCGCCCTTTGGTGGACCAAAGCCACGTATGGCGCAGTCTGGTCTGTTCATCCAAAGCCTCAGGATCACGGAGCAGCACTTCTGTTGCTTCAGTCTTCAGCATGCGGCTTATCACATCAGGTGGATGTACTTCTGAAAGAATACGGAGTTCTGAGTAGGTTTTTATACAAGCCATGATGATATCGCCCATACCTGAGTGGAATTATTGGAGAAATAACCAGAGTAGCCCGTCAAGGCTGAAACTATGGATGATCGCGAGTTATGCTTTGAATTACAATTTCCCCTATTCCTATTTAAAAACACAATCGGGTTCTATTATGTTTGAACGATCAGGCGTCAACTGGAATGGGTATGTCAGCGGCTCCTGCCCAGTCCAAGGTTGCGGTATTGTTGACAACCATCCATGGTACTTCAGAGCGCGCGGCGATTCATGGTCAATGGAGATCGCGGAGGATCAGAGCATTGACTGTGAGTGCCTGCCGTTAGTCGGCCCTTACCCAGGCTGGCTTATAGAAGAGTCGTGGGGGAAATGGCCTGAGGCTGGCTATATGGAGGCGGCTGTAGCATGGGAGCTAATAGAAAAGGTCTTCGAACAGTTCAGAAACAATGAGCTTCCGTATATTGCTGGCGAGCAAACTGACTAACGGGCTAATTTATAGGCCCTATCTCCTGTCCCGTTCATATAATGGAACATACCGGACATATCATAACCAGACTTTCTTTTAGCAAAAAACCGGCTACGCGTGAGGCATAGCAGATGCCTCAACCCGACTATCCTATCGCGCTTTAATTGCCAGCGTAGTTTACTAAACTGAAGATGCGCGTCGCTTGCAAAAATTCAACCCATCTGCACCAGGATACGCTTCGGTAGAAAATGCTATGAAAGCTCTTTCGGTATTATGGTTATGGACCTGCGCAATGACATCCGCCTACGCCGCTCCGGATGCGCGGGAGGTGCTGAGAATCGGAGCAAACGACGAGATCGCGCAATTGTATGCGCCTTATCAAAAGTTCGTTGAAGCCGCTTTTCAGGATACCCCCTGGAGAATCGAGTGGGTGAACCTTCCTTTGGCGCGCTCAATACGCGCCGCCAATGAAGGCAGTATTGACGGCGATTTTATAAGGATTAAAGATGTGACGGAGATTTACAGCAATTTAGTGGCCGTGCCTTGGCCATTGAATCGCCAGCGCTTTTATCTGTTTATACCAACCACCCTGGATTGCCCTGATACCAGCAATATCGACAAATTAGTGGTCGGGAAATTACTAGGCATCTCCGCGTACGATCATTTTCCAGAAAACATCAAAAGAAACATGGTCTTTTCCCCCAATCTGGAGTCATACGTGAACATGGCGATGGCGCACCGTATAGACGGCATCGCCATCACCGATGATCACTATAAAAAGATCAGCAAAAAGTTCGATGTCGATTTAAAAAAGTGCAGTGACCACATGTTATATGAAGCTGTCACTTACATGATGTTGAATATCAAGCACCGAGATAAAATCCCTCGGATAGTGGAGGCGTTTTCGAAGCATGCCGGCCTGCTTCCCACTGAAGATCAGGCGTACTGACACTGTCCCTAAAGGGCTCAGAAACTTTGATCCCTGAGCCCAGCACGATCTATCTTGCAGTTACATGCATACCGACTGAGCCCAGTGTTGTTCGGTAATTATCACAACAGGAACGCCGCTATCCCGATATGTCATCGCTTTTTCAATTTTTCGTCCAAAGTTTTCATGAACCCAGCTATCCGTTACATAGGTTCCTATCACTAGATAATCCAGCGACTTCGTAACGTTCTTGGCGATCACTCCGCCTCGCGCTTCAGTCGCTTCCTGGCATTGCTCCCGCGTTCCCAGCGCGCAAACGCCGGTGAAAAGGAAAGAGCGCCCCTGAAAGGTAATGGGCGGCATGGGCTCAATAATGGGTAATCTGCTTGCCTTGGCGACTTCTCCTATATAAGACTCATCCCCGGAAATTTTTCTCAGAACACTTAATAGCTCGGAGGACTCCTCATTATCCAGAACACCGTCTTCCAACATAACGCTAACTCTATCTAACAAATTAACGATAATCGGGTTATCTGAAGCGCTCCTGCTTTGCACCAGCCAAGTTTGCAGAAACTCCGCTTCCGCCTGCTCAACCTTTCCATCGGCGACAATGCCTTTACTCAGACCGATCAGTGTATCTATTTGCCTGTCCTTAATTTTATTCAGATTGAATTCGGTGAAAATATCCATAAATATTCCCTCTCTAAAATGATTGAAACTTAAGGCGCGAATATTTCTAAAACTGAAAAGCGGCCATACGCCAATGGATAATATTCAGATTATCCCCTGCACTCGCGATAATAGTATTCTATCTATCGTAAAGACATAATTTGTCGTTAAGCATGAAAAACGGCGCGGGTGAGTAGGTGTAGGTGGGCGTGATAGACAGGCAGTTATCGTAGAGAAAGCCAGATTAAGCTATCAAAAACTAACCAGACACAAACCGGAAAATGCTTTCTCAGTATAAAGAGATTTCAATACCTTACCCGACTCGATATCTACCGCAAGATAGTGGAGCGAGCCGTCTTTGTGCTCTTGAATAATTAATTCCCCGTCGCAAATCCTGGGCTGAGCAGCACGCCAGTTCGCATCCACACTCCATTGTTTAAACAGTGAATAACAACTGCCTGTCCCGTTGGCGATCTTAGTCAAAGGCGCAGGGTTGCAGGCAACTATGTCCCGGCTGGTGGAGACGATGATTGAGTTGGGTTTGAATGTCAGATTGGCGCGACGCCAGTTATTACTCTCGAACTGAAACGCCTTCCCCTCTACATCCAGCACATGCAGTTTTTGCTGGTACTCGAAAAACTGGCCAGCCATCGTTTCCAGTGGCCAGCTATTCACCCTCTCCAAATTACGGGATATAAACACGACGAAGGGAAAGTTCTCCCTTGTCTGATCAATTTTAAAGCCCGCCAGATAGAGCCCTTCGTCTGTTTCAAACCCGGCGTAGGCGTTTTGCAGCTCTGTCTGGAGCGTTTGCCCCTGGTTAACGACAACGCCGTCATGCCTCCATGAGAAGGTTGTTTGCGCGCAGGCGGAAAATGGAAATGCCAGCAGGGTCGCCAATACGAAAATACAGGGCCTTATCATGCGGTTTGCCATCAGTAGCATGGAGGTCAAAAATAAAGACATCCGTTACCTGTCTTTCACTTTCAAATTAGGCCAACATGAGAGTCCCGTCAGAAGAATCGCAACGGCCCCTAAGGCATGCCATACAATACTATCCAGCCCTACTCTCAAAAATGTATAAATCAGATAAAGACCTACAAGCGCAACACCTAATTCCACTGCAAAAATTACCCCTGGCATACGGTAGGACTTATTGCCGCAATGGCGGCATGTATATGGATCAACCTTGATACCACGCCCCTCAAGGGTATTAAACTTTTTACAGTGCGGGCATTTGATCAAACCTAACATTCTCAACGTCCTCGACTAAGGTATCCGTCCCGTTTCGATAAGTCCGCTCTCAAAAGCCAACAATAATCGCATTTTCAGGACATCGCTGGGGATAGAGGAAAGTTGGCCGGGTTTAAGTAAGCTCGTAGCGCCAAGCTTTTCGATAGCGGGCTACCCTAAACCTCACCACCCGCCGCAAACCCAGACGCCCAGGCCCATTGGAAGTTGTGGCCGCCCAGGTGGCCGGTGACGTCGACGACTTCGCCGATGAAGTAGAGGTTGGGAATGTCTTTGGCGGCCATGGTTTTGGAGGAGAGGCAGTCGGTGTCGACGCCGCCCAGTGTGACTTCGGCGGTGCGGTAGCCTTCGGTGCCGTTGGGTTTGATCTTCCAGCTTTTCAGGGCGTCAGCGACTTCCTGTAAGCGCTGGTTGGAGCATTGCTGGAAGGTTTCATTCCAGTTTTTCCATTCGGTGAATATCTGCGCCACACGCTTGGGAAGCTTGGCGTTGAGATAGGTTTCAAGGCGCTTATTGGGCGATTCCTGCCGCCAGGTCTTCAGCTCCGCCAGCACATCGTCGTCCGGTAACAGGTCGATGGTGAGCTCCTGCCCGGGTTTCCAGAAGCTGGAGATCTGCAACATGCTGGGGCCGCTGAGACCGCGATGGGTGAACAGCATGGGCTCTTTGAAGGCCACGCCATTAACGCTGACTGAGACCGGACAACTGACGCCGGACAAAGGCGCGAAGCGCTGTAAATCTTCCGGCTGTAGCGTGAAAGGAGCCAGCCCCGCCCGCGTCGGCAATACCTTCAGGCCGAACTGCTCCGCGATTTTATAACCGAAGGGCGATGCGCCCAGCGTAGGAATCGACAACCCGCCGCTGGCGATCACCAGTGACTCGCATTGAATAACGCCGCTTGAGGTTTGCAAACGAAAGCCGTCGCCGTCCTGCGCCACCACATCGATGCTGCACTGCAGACGAATTTCCGCGCCGGCCCAGTCACATTCGGTCAGCAGCATATTGAGAATATCTTTACTGCTCTCGTTGCAAAACAACTGCCCAGGCGTTTTTTCATGATATTCAATGCCATGGCGCTCCACCCACTCCACAAAATGCTGAGGGGTATAGCGTCTTAGCGCAGAGATACAGTAATGGGGATTATTGGATAAATAGTTGGCCGGAGTGGAGTTCAGGTGAGTGAAGTTGCAGCGTCCTCCCCCGGACATAAGAATTTTCTTGCCGGCTTTATTGGCGTGATCCAGCACCAGGACTTTCCTGCCGCGATAACCTGCGGTGATCGCGCACATCAAACCGGCGGCGCCGGCGCCAATAATGACCACATCTACTTTTTCAACCACTTTTTCAACCACGAAAGACTCCACACTCACTGTCTGCAAACCAGCGCATTGTATGCCTCTCAAGGTCTGTCGACGAATTTATTTATGTAGCCACAGCAAGAAATGAACTGACGCAGAGAAGACTGAACGCTCCCCTATTGGCGCAGGTAACGAATATCCGCCAACAAGGTGCGTTCGCTATCCAGCACAGTACTGATGGTCTGACACAAATAGCCGGAGTTGGTGTCCCGATAAGGCCGCGAGCTGATGACCCGTCGCTGCAGTAAACGCTCGATCGCCAGCATCTGGTAGAAATAAGGTCTGGCGGCCCAGTTCACACCTTGATTCCCCCTGTGCTGCAGCCAGTGCGCGCCGTCCCAGTCGAAATTGGGCGTAATCTGAACGCCAGTGTGGTCGCAGATGTAGAAACGTAAAAATCCTTCCGGCGGCGTCGGCAGCGCGCCCACGAAATTCTCATTGCGCAGCACGCAGTCCTTGATATCGAGCACGCACTTTTCCATTTGATGGATGTAGTAAATATGGCGGCGCTCTTCCTCCACTTTGCGATGGATAAAACTCTCCAACAACATGCCGACTTTCGACTGCGGCGCATCCGGCGCCAGAAAACGCTCCAGCGCCGGGTTGAAGATGTAACCCTGAATGTAACGGGCACCGCACTCCATGGCGAAACGGAATTCGTCTTCCGTCTCCACCCCTTCGCAGATGATCTGACTGCCCGCCCGCTCCGCCAGATAACCGACGGACTGCACCACTTCGCCGGATATGCCGCCGCGCGCGGCGCGCTTGAACAAACGCATGTCCAGTTTAATCAGGTCCGGCTCCAGGGAAATAATACGGTTCAATTGCGAATAGCCGGCGCCGAAATCATCAATGGCGATACGTAAACCCGCGCGCCGGTACTCAGCCACCTGCTCCACCAACGCCGCCTCATCGCCGCCGTTTTCCGTGAACTCCACCACCACGCGTTGCGGATCAATGCCCGCTTCATGAATCATGCGGATGGTGGGAATCTGTTCTTCGTCGCCGTTTTTGCGCATCCATTCGGGGGAAATGTTGAGAGTGAGGAAACAATCGGGGGGAAGGGTTTGAGCTGTATCTAGCGCCTGCTTGCGCACCATGCGATCTATATTCAAAAGCCGCCGTCGGTCAACGCCGGGGTCAGAGAATAAGGGCCCGGCCGACGTCACCGTTCCGTCATCGCGTCGAATGCGCGCCAACGCCTCATAACCGGCCACCATTCCCCGGTTAATATCGACGATAGGCTGAAAAAAAGGGAGGTACTGATTGCGTTCTGGTTGGACGCCATCATAAAGGTCGTCCGAAACCCTGTCGGGGATTCCATCAGGGACTCCGTCGGGACCTTTCCGCAAGCTCGAGATGCGCTTCGCAACCGAATCCATTTTTACTCCGAAAGTAAAGAAGGAGGCCAGTAGTACAGCCGATTAGGTTAGGCCATTTGATCATAACCTACTGTAAACGTTTGAATATTTAGGTGTACTTTAGTAACTGCCACGCTGTTTGGGCAATTTATACTGTGTAACATCCATATTGCAAGGCGGCGCTCCGGCATCAGGAAAAAATAAACTCTATTTAATCCCCATCTCTTCAAACCTGAGTTCCACTCGCATTCCATCCGGACGGCGGTCAATTTGCAGCGTCCAGGCCATGGCCTCCGCAATTTGCTGACAGAGCTTTAAACCAATGCGGTTGCTTTCTTCCCTCTCGGCCGCCTCTGAGGGGCCATCCACCTCTTCGTCAATGTTATGGACAACCAGGCTTGTCTCACTCAAAGTCACTGTAACGGCGCCCGCCGCGGTATGCTGAAAGGCATTGCGAATAAGATTGGCGGAAATGATGGTCCAGGGCGTGATAGCCATTGGCGTCGCCAGCTGTTCCGGCGCGTCCAGCGTCACCGACACCTGCTTGCTATGCAGCAGATAACGATGAAAGTCGATCTGCTCCCGAATCGCAGCGGCCAGGTCTTCTTCTCGCCGAACCGCATCCTCCCGCTGTTCCCGCCCCAGCCATAGAAGCGTTTCCGTCATGCTTTGCATGCCATAAGCGGCCCGCTCGATACGCGCCAGCGACGGCGTCAGTTCTTCCGGCGGATTACGCCGTTGCAGCAGTTCGACGTTGTTGCGCACCACCGCAATAGGCGTGCGCAGCTCGTGACTGGCGTGACGCAGAAAGTCCTTCTCCCGTTGCAAAGCGGTGCGCAGCCGCGCGAAGGCGCTGTGCAGCTTCTCCGCAATATCGGAAAACTCCGCAAAACCCATGCGCGGCGGTTTTTCCGTCAACGTGTCCAGATTCAGGTTATGCGCCCAGTGCGCAAGACGATCCACGCGACGCCCCACATACACCAGAAACAGATGCGTCAGAATGATGACGCACAATATCACCGCCAGCGCCAAAATGATCTGACTCACGCGAATGCGCCAGATCTGATGGCGCACGTCATGCTGCAGCGCCCCCGGCGTGGGATGCCGGGTAATGTAAAGCCACTCGTCGTTGGATAGATGGAAAGGAAACAGGAAATAGATATCTCCCGGGGCTTTCGGCTCCGACACTTCGTTGCGGAACAGGACTTCCAGATTGGCGGAAACCAACTCAGACTGATCAAGGCGCGACTGATAAGGCTCAGGCACGGCTGACCAGTCCCTGTAGGACTGCACGTACAGACCCGAAGGCAGTTCCGCTTCGGGGTCCTTGGCGAGGCGCTGATCGTAATCCTGGGCCAGGAAGTACATCTCCACCGTCATCGCCTGCTCCAGACCGCGTCCGAAGTATTCTTTCAGCAACAGGGTGTAGATGATCACAATCAGGGTCGCAATCCCCAGCAGGTAATAGCGAAAAACCCGTCTGACGCCAAGCTCTTTAGCGAATTTCAAAGCGCGTCCTCTTCACTGCGCTCCGCCTCTCCACAACGTACGCCCTGCCCCGGCACGGTATGAATCAGCGCGCTGGCGAAGGGTTTGTCCACCGCCATGCGCAGCTTATACAAATGCACTTTGAATGCATTGCTGTCCGGCGGCGAGTCAGGCCACAGCACTTGCTCCAGATCGCTTTTGCTCACTACGCCGGGACTGTGTCGCATCAGCTTTTCCAGCAATTGCCAGCCAGTGGGGGTAAGCATCAGGGGCTTGCCCTCGCGCCGCACCTGACGTTGATCCAGATCCATCTGCAACGGCCCCACCGTCAACAAACGCGCCTGACCGCTGCGACGGCGGGACAGCGCCTGCAAACGCACGATCAGTTCCGCAAAGGCGAAAGGTTTCACCAGATAATCATCCGTCCCGGCGCGAAAACCTTCCACTTTATCGTCCAAGGTATCTCGGGCGGTCAGCATGAGGACCGGGGTGTCCACGCCTTCTTCCCGCAGTTTTCGACACATCGCCAAACCGTTCATGCGCGGCATATTGATGTCCAGCAACATCACGTCATACGCGTTGGCGCGCGCCAGGTTAATGCCCGCCACGCCGTTGGCGGCGTGATCGCAGCTCATGTTCTCCAGCGCCAGATAATCCAACACAGTGGTGGCCAGATCGATATCGTCCTCCACCAGCAGCACTCGCAAATGGCCGCTCATAATCATTTTCCCGTACTTAAATCACTGCATCGGGAGCAGTCAGAGCCGAACTGTCTGCGCCCCTGTCGCTCATATTTTCCCGTCGCCCGCCAAACAGGCTGCGCATGTCTTCGCTGATGGCCAGCAACACCGGTATCAACACCAAAGTGATGACCGTTGCGAAAAGTATACCGTATCCCAGCGCCACTGCCGCCGGGATGAGAAACTGCGCCTGCACGGAGGTTTCATAAATCAGCGGCGCCAGCCCCACAAAGGTGGTGCTGGAGGTCAACAGAATGGCGCGCAGACGACTGGCGCAGGCGTGCTTCACTGCCTCTTTCACCGCCATGCCGCTTTTGCGGCCTTCATTAAATTCGGCCACGATCAACAGGCTGTCATTGACTACGACGCCGGATAACGCCAGCACCCCGAACAGGGACAGCAGACTCATGGAAATGCCCACCATCCAGTGACCGAGTATCGCACCCACCACGCCAAACGGGATCGCCATCATGATGATCAAGGGCTGGCCATAAGAGCGCAGCGGAATCGCCAACAGCGCATAAATGCCGAATAACGCCAGGGCGAACGCCTTGATGAAGGAAGCGCTGGTCTCCGCCTGCTCCGTGGCTTCGCCGCCAAAGCTGACTGTCAAACCTGGGTAATCCAGCTGCAATTTGCGCAACTCGCCGTTCTGCAGCGCGGTGAGAATCTCCTGAGGCGATGTGATGTTTTTGTCTACATCAGCCGTCACCACCGCCACCTGTTTACGGTCCACCCGGGTGATTTCATTGGCGACATAGGACGACTCCAGTTTCGCCACACTCAACAGCGGCAGCACGCGTCCGTCGTCAGTGCGCACGCGGGCGTTGACCAAGTCATCCACATGACTGCGATCGCTGGAGGGATAACGGATCTTCACCTTCACTTCGTCTTTACCGCGCTGAAAGCTCTGCGCTTCATAGCCCTGAAAGTTCTGCTGCACCTGCGCGGACAACTGCGCCGTGGTCAATCCCAGCGCGCGGCCGGAGTCGGTCAGTGACAGCGTAATCTGCGGCTGACCGACTTTGAGGGTGCTCTCCATATTCTCCACCCCGGCATACTCCTGCAATGCGGCGAGAAGTCGGTCATTAGCCAGCGTCAGGGTTTCGTTATCGTTGGAGGCCAGCTCAACGCGTAAATCTTCCGGTCCATCAAATGCGGTGATGAATTTCACTGCCCGCGCGCCTTCCACGGCGCCGACTTTCTTCTGCCACAGGGCCGCCACTTCGTCGATAGTCAGAGCGCGCTGGTTCTGCTCCGCCAATTCGGCGGTAATGGACACGTCGGTTTCCGACGCCACTCGCACCTGCAGATTGGCGATGATCGGCGTTTCCATCCGCCTGGACTCGATCAACTCGGCGTTCAAATCCTGCGCCGCCTGCTCAATGCGCAACGCCTCGCGCTGGGTCAGGCCGTATCCGACATCGTCCTGCATGGTCAATTGCACGTTGATGACATCTCCGGGCACATTGGGGAAAAATACAAAGCGCACCGCGCCGGACGGAATCAATCCGGCCACGACGATGAACAACGCCAGCATCGCCGCCAGCGTGGCGTAACGGTATTCCAACAGTACGTGCAAAGCGCGGCGATAGTAGCGATGGGTGAAGCGCTCCAGACCCAGACGCACTTTCTCCTGCACCGCCTCCAGCCAGCGCGCGGCGAAATGCTTGCGCCCCTGCTGTTTCTTTTCCCGTACATGCGCCAGGTGAGCCGGCAGGATCAGTTTGGACTCGATCAGGGAAAACACCAGACAGAAAATCACCACGATGCCGAACTGGGCGAACAGTTGCCCCATCTTGCCTTCCACCAGTTGCAGTCCGGCGAACGCCACGATCGTGGTTAACACGCCGAAGGTGGCGGGAACCAGTACGCGCTGCACGCCGCGAATGGTGCTGGCGACACTGGCGCCGCGCTGGCTTTGCTCGGTGTGAATGCTTTCGCCGATCACCACGGCGTCATCCACCACAATGCCCAGCGCCATGATGAAGCCGAAAGTGGTGAGTGAATTAATGGTCATGGCGGACAGTCCGTCTCCCATCAAAAATACTGCGCCGGCAATGGAAATCGGAATGCCTGCGGCGACCCACAGGGCCACACGAAAGTTCAGAAACAACGCCAGCAGAACCAGCACCAGCAGAATGCCCTGCAGGCTGTTTTTGTACATCAGGTTCAGGCGATCCGCGATGGCGCTGCTTTTGTCATACCAGGCCGCAGTGGAAACACCTTCCGGCAGGGTGTCTCGAAACGCTTCCGTGATCTGCTCCGCCCGCTCTGAGACTTTCATAATGTCAGAATCGCCGACCATCTCCACTTTCAGCGCAATAGAAGGCTCGCCGTTGAAACGGGACAGCACCGGCGTATCGTCATAGGCGTCTTTGACCTCGGCGATGTCTCCCAAAGTGACGCGTGCGCCGTTGGTCAGTTCTTTCACTACGATACTTTCGAAGTCGCGACGGCGGTATTTCTGATCGTCCGCCTTGATGACCAGATAGCCATCCGCGCTACGCAGTTCGCCGCCGCTGCGAATCAGCGACGAGCCGTTGATCGCATTGGACACATCCGCCAAGGTCAAACCGTAAGATTGCAGACGGCTTTCGCTGACCTCCACCGTAATTTCCGGCGTGCGGTCGCCATAGGTAGTCACCCGTTTGATTTCAGAATCAGCGAGCAATTCATCCCTCAATTGATCCGCCAGATCCTGCAGTACATCCTGATCCGCGTCGCCATAGAGCTGCGCCCAGATTGCATGATCAATACGCTCCGCCTGGCTAATAACGGGCTTTTCCGCCGCCTCCGGCAGGTTCTTGATGGCGTCCACGCGGATTTTGACGTCCTGATTGAGCTTATCGAGGTCGTAGTCGCTCTCTTTCTCAATGGTCACTGTCACGGAGGAAGTGGAAGACTGGCTGGTGATCTGTTTGATGCCCTGCACGCTTTGCAAAGCCTCTTCGATCTTGATGGCGACGCCCTCTTCCGCCGCTTTGGCGGAACCGCTGGAGTAGCTGACGCTGACAGTGACTTCATCCGGCGGAAAAGAAGGAAAACCTTCCTTGCGCAATTCAAATGCAGTCACCACGCCCGCCAACAGAATCACCGCCATCAATAAGTTGGCGGCGACGGGATTACGTACAAACCAGGCGACCCAGCCGCCGCCAGCGTTGAACTGTTTGGAGCTCATTGCGCCGCCTCCCGCACCGGATGGACTTGCGCTCCCGGCGCATAACCCGCCAACGGATTGCGCACTACCGCCAGGGCCGCGGCGCTTTCCGCTTTCAGGTAGATGGATTCGTCTCCGGCGAACAGGATTTCCGGCGTTTCCCGCGCCAACTTATTGTCCTGATCCACATACCACAAGTACCCGCCTGCGGTGACCGCGGACGCTGGCACTTTCAACACACCGGCCATATCCGCGCCGCGAATTTCAGCTTCCACAAATGCGCCGGGCAGCAACGCGGTTTCCTGTTGCAAGGGCCGCTGCACTTCCACCAGCAGCCCACGCAAACGGGTGGAGGTGTCGATGTAGTTATCCAGGCCGACTACCTGAGCGCTCCAGGTCGCGCCGCTATCCTCTATGGAACGCAAAGTGACGGTTTCCGGCAAATCCTGTTGCAGCCTTCCCCATTGTTGCTGGGTCAGGGACAAGCGCACCTGAACCGCTTCCACGGAATACAGCGTCCCGGCTTCAGCGCCCACGTTGACGTAATCGCCCAGGGCCACGCTACGGCTGACCACAACGCCATCGAAAGGCGCAATCACCCGGGTGCGCGCCAGATTTTTGCTCGCCTGCTCCACCGCCGCCTGCGCCGCTTCAAACTTGGCTTTGGCGCTGGCCAGTTGCGGTTTACGCAAGGTCAAATCCGACGCAGGCGTTTTAATGCCGGAACGTTTCCAGTCTCTTTCCGCCTGCTCGGCTTCGCGTTGTTCCTGCTGCAAAGCGTAGTCGGCTTCGGCGAGCGTCTGCCTGGCGCTGGCGAGCGCTGCGCGATAGTCGGTGGCGTCGATAACGAACAGTAATTCCCCTTTGGTGACTTGCGCTCCTGCGGTGAACACTTTTCCCACTTCGGTTACTTTGCCGGCCACATCCGCTTTTAACTTCAGTTCATACTCCGGCGTCGCTTCTCCATTCAGCGTGAGCTGGTAGGGATAAGCGCCAGGAGTGCTGTCGATCACCGTCACCGCGGGCAAACTTTGGTGCTTCTCGCTTTGCATCGGCGCCGGCTTATTGTTGATGGCGTAGGCGGTCGCCCAAAGCGCCAAGGGGATCGTGGTCAGCGCCAGTAGGGACACCCAGATTTTCTTGCCGCGACGGGCTTTGACGTCGCTATTTTGTGACTGGGTGGTAGAGGCGTCGGAGGTGGGTTTTACAATGGCGTTCATAGTGTCAATCCAAGGGCCAGGCCCAATGTAATACGGTTGCTCATATGGTCGCGGCGCGTTTCCAGTAGTTGGGTCTGGGCGTCGAACAGGCTGCGCTGCGCTTGCAGTAGATCAGTGATGTCGGCCAAGCCCTGGGAGTACAGTTCCTGATAGTGATTTAGGCTGGACTCGGCGTGCTCTCTGGCGCTTTGGTAGTGAACCTGCTGCGCGCTGAGGCGGCGCTCGCTTTCCAGTCCGCTTTCCACCTCGTTGAGCGCGTTCAGCAGGGTTTCCCGGTAGCTCCACCAGGCCCGCTCCGCCACGCTGGCCTGCGTGTCCGCATTGGCTTTGATTTTTCCGCCGTTGAACAGCGGCGCAGTCATCGATCCCAGCAGGCTCCAGGCCGGACTTTGTCTGAACAGATCGCTCACGCGCTCACCGCTGTCGGATAACGAGGCGGACAATGAAAACCCCGGCAACAGATTCTTGTAGGCCGCGTTGGTGCGAGCGTCCTCTGCGCGAATGCGGCGATAGGCGGCTTTCAGGTCCGGCCTGGCGCCGATCACTTGCAGGGGGGTATTCGCATGCGGCAGCGCCACATCCGGCAGGATTTCCGCAGTAAGTATTTCTGCCTGCGGCAATCTTCCCAAAAGCACATTCAGCGTGCGCAGACGGTCATGAAAGGTTTGCTGCAATTGCTCCAGCTGAGCTTTGGCGTTGGCGGTGGACAAGCGCGCCGCATCCAGATCGGCAAGGTCGCCAAGTCCGCTCTGAAAACGCTCCAGGATGGTGGTTTCGGTGAGTTGCAGACTGTCGATGCGCGCTTGTTGAATATCCAACCGGCTTTGATCAGCGGACAAGGCAATCCAGGTTTGCATCACCTGCGCCGCCAGGGAGGCTTTAGCCGCGTTCAAGTCTTCTTCTACCGCGATATAGTCTTCTCCGGCGGCGTCGCTTTGGTCGCTGAGACGACCCCAGATATCCAGCTCCCAGGACAGATTCAAGCCCGCTGTATAGGCGTTATGGGAGCCCGCCTCTTCGCTGCCGGAACGCTCGCCCTTGGCGCTGGCGGACACTTCCGGCAATTGCGAGGCGTTCTGCGCTTTCAGAGTCAACCCGCTTTCACGCAAGCGTAAGGCGGTCTGGCGCAGGTCAGGATTAGCCTGCATGGCCTCCTGTAACAGGCTTTGTAATTGCCCGTCGGCAATCAGATCTGTCAGACTCTCCAGCGCAACGCCCTCACCCAGGGCGTGTTCCCAGGCTGCGGGCGCTTCCATATTTTCCAGCTCGCCAGCCTGTTTAGCCGGCGCCAGACTGCATGCCGTCAGCGACAACAGCAAAACAGGAATAATGCATCGTTTGAAATGAAGTACTACGGACAATTTCATCGACCCCGATAAGTTTGATACCAACAATGGCGACATCCTATCGGGTATTGGGTTAACGGCCGGTTAACACCGGCGTGGACGCCGCAGCGCCCATGGCGACCCCGGTCAAGCCGATCAAACACATCGTTGCGGCGGCCAATCAGATTTTTTCGCTTATGCAGAAGGATTCAACATGTTATTAGAACTCGCTATCGGCGACGCCTACGGCGCCGGATTTGAATACGCGTCCAACCAAATCGTACGGGAAAACAACAGGGGCGAGCGCTATTTCCAGCACCCCAGACACACCAGCATTCTGCCCGGCCAATACACCGACGACGCTCAGATGGCCATCGCGGTGGCGGAAGTATTGGTTACAGAATCACATTGGAGCGAGGACATCCTGGCGGGCTACTTCCTCAACGCTTTCAAACGTGACCAGAGAGAAGGCTACGCCAAAGGCTTTTATGATTTTCTGTGTAGCGTAGACACGGCGGAGGAATTTCTGGCCCGCATCAGGCCCGACAGCGAGAAAAGCGGCGCCGCAATGCGCGCCAGCCCCATCGGCGTCATCGCGGATGAGAGGCAGGTTATCGAATACAGCGCCCTTCAGGCGAAAGTCACCCATAACACGCCGCTCGGCGTAAACGCCGCCCTCGCCGCCGCATTGATGACGCACTATTTCATTTACGACCTCGGCCCGAAACAGGACCTTGGCGAATACATCGCCTCCAAAGTCCCCGGCGACTGGAATTCTCCCTGGAAAGGTAAAGTCGGCGCCTTGGGCGTGGATTCCACCCGCGCCGCCATTACGGCAGTCATAACGGAAAACGACCTCAAATCCATTTTGCTGAAATGCATCGCGTATACAGGAGATACGGATACCATCGCCACTATCGCCCTGGCCGCCGCTGCGTGCTCCAAAGAGGTAGACAAAAATCTTCCGCAGTCGCTTTACGGCAATTTGGAAAGAGGCGCATACGGCTATGATTACATCGAAACGCTGGATAAAAAGCTTATGGCGCTGGTGAAATAAAAGTCGCTTACGCCTGATTGAACGCTCAGGCGTAAGCCTAACGAATTATTATGTGACGCACAGCGGTTTTTCGTTATTTTTTCATTGCATATCAATCGCTTGAAAAGCATAAATGGCGACTGATAAGAAACGGATAAAGTGTAACGGAGTACGCGCCAAAGATTGCCTCTCCCTGCCCTTCATACTGTTTCGAACAATCTCAAACGCACACAGTAAGTGGTAACAGGACATGCCAGTTTTTGCATATCAGTCGTTAAACTCCAACGCCAGTAGCGACCATGGCGTCAGCAGGGAAAATAAAGGACAACACGATAACGCTTCCTTTCGGAGCCTGGTGGAGGGCAAGGCGCGCCTGAATCATCAACATTTGGGACAAGCTTTCGGAAAGAGCTGCGACCTGATGGTTTTTGGTGAATTGAACAGCGAGCATGCAGAATGGGCCACACTGAAAAATAGCGCCGGCCCGATATTCAAAACGTCGACGCCCACACAGGCTCATCGATACAACCCTTCGACGCTCACGATAGAGAATTTCAGGGAACAAACAGCACGGGAACCAAGAAATACGACGTCGCTGTTTACAATACCCAATCAGTCAAGATCAATCGCCTGATCTACCTCACTCAATTCACCCCCACCAGCCACCAAAGCTGGGAAGCAGTGGCCATCACCGACCATATGGGTATCGGTGTAGAGGTGGAGCGGGTATAAAGCCTTTACTAAACAGTTGAGCAATTAATAAGTGCGAGGGGCTGTGCAAGTCCCTTGTCCCTTGTCCCTTGTTTCCGATTTTTCAGGCTAGTCTCTACGCTCTATTCTTTTAGCTAACCAATTTTTGTAGTCTGAAAATACCGCACTGAAACGCCCTATAGTTGGAAGTCCATAATCAGAATGTATTTGTATAATTTTATATCAATATAAAACAGCAATAGATCGCGACTCTTCCTATCAAGCGCCGCCATGAAAAAATTTCTCTTTATTCTATACTCCGTGACTGCCTACGGATGTTGCTTCGATGGCCAACTTCAGCATGACAGCTTTGTCCCTGCAGACTTAGTCGTAAAAAACAAGACTGATCACAAAGTCAACATAAAACTTCTATATAACTTCGACACCGAAGTCGCAGGTTTTTCCATACCTGGACAATCCCTTCGCCCAAATGAAGAAACGGATACTATCAATATCACCAGGCGAGGTTACGAGGCCATTTCGGATCAGTACTTTTTCATAAGCGGATCTTGTGGCGAATTTGACAATGATGAAGCGCCAGGGAATCGTTTCAGAGTCGAAGCGTCAGCTGAGAAGGAATATGCACTGGTCGTAATAGATAGCTGCGAGTCATTTTCAAAATGAGAAAATTAGCTCTAATCAGTATGTTCCCCATCGCTTTGTTTGGCTGCTGCACTGGCGAATCATACATACATAGCGGCTTATTCCCTGCTAACGTAACAATTAAAAACAGCACAAATAACAAGGTATATATCAATAGCTTTTTTGCGTCAGAAGATGCAGATGCCGCTTTTTCAGTTGGAAGTATGACTTTATCTCCCGGCGAAGAGTCAAAAATAATACAAATGACGGTCACTTCCTATGACGCCATTATGGCGAAGAAGTTTTACATCGTAGGCGCTTGCGGAAGCGCAGAGAAAAAGCTGGCGCCTGGCGAAAATTTCAGGCTTGAGCAATCAGAAAAATACTGGCTGGCCACAATAATCATTGATGATTGCAGCTACCTAAACTCTAATCCATCTGATCAGTATGAAGGAAAGTGAGTATCTCGATAACTTTCATTGCATCATACGGGGTTACTAAGCCATTTTGTAGTCTAAAACCTACTGAAATCGACATGTAAAGACAAACATGGATGACTTCAAAAAATATTTATCATGAAAAAGCTTTTAATAATTATCGTACTATTAACCATTTCAACCGGTTGCTGCTTCGACTACTCCTACTCGATCAGGGGAGTAGTTCCAACCAATATCATTATAAAAAACAACACAAACAACACTATTAATATAGAAGAATTCTATGCCACACCAGAGGCTAATGCTGCATTTTTTATGAGAAACTTTCGCCTCCATCCGAGTGAAGATTCAGAAGTATTACAAATGACCATTTCATCCTTTGATGCTATCGTCGATAGGAAGTTTTATTTCGTTGGCGCATGCGAGGGCTCAGAGAGCCAGTTATCTCCTGGTGAAAACTTTAGACTTGAGAGATCTGAAGGATACTGGCTAGCCACAATAATCATTGACGATTGCAGCTATTTTCACCCACAGGAAAATTTATAAGGAAGCGACATGAAAACCTCGGTAATAAGCCTGATTTTTCTTTTATCGACAGGTATCACAGGTTGCTGCACAACTTATATTCCGGAGGTCGAAATCCCTTTAACAGCTGAGCTTAAATTGAGAAACATGTCTGATAGTTCTCTGGTCATCAAAAAGCTGCAATCAAAGGAAGGTAAGCAGCGTATTTTTTCCTTCCCACCGACTCAATTGGCCTCAGGAAAGACAGTTTCGTTCCCAGTGTCGGAGAAGACATATTCACTCGTCAAAGATGGGGATTTCGAAGTTAGCTATCAATGCTCAATGGCGGAAAGATATTTTGGAAAAGAGTCTGTATCAGTTACCTCCGATGATACCGCCGCCTTACAAAGTGTGGAGATAGAGTTCAGTCAATGCGCCACGGAGGGTGAGTGAGCAGGGGTTTTCTCTTACTCTTACCTATTATCCTCGGCGGCTGTTGTCTTGATGGCCCGTATCAATACAACAGCTTTGTTCCTGTGGATCTGGTCGTCAAAAACCAAACAGACCAAGACGTATATATCAGAACCGTCTATAACTTTGATACCAGAGTCGCAGGTTTTACGACCAGAAGCATGTTCTTAAGCCCAGGAGAGCTGTCTGAGACTGCAAATGTCGCCGTAAACAGCTTTGACGCCATTGCGTCTGACCAATATTTTGTTAGCGGCGCATGTGGCGAGTTTGATAACAGTCAGGTTCCTGGGAGCCGATTCCGGGTAGAAGCTTCAACTAAGCCAGTGTATCGGCTATTAATCGTCATTGATAACTGCGACGCGTTTAAGTAAATATGAAACCGACCAACACTGCCTTATTCTTCATTACGACCATTACCCTGTCAGGATGCTGCAACTACCAACGACCAAATATCGACATTCCACTTTCAGAAACGATTGAAATAAGCAACCCATCAGCCCTGCCGCTGACCATTCTGGAAATTCGAAGTACGCCGGATAGCCCTTACAGATTTAAGTTTCCTCGGGTATCAGTGGAGGCTGGCGGTAGTATTAGTTACCAGATTACAGAAGAGTCCTATTTAGGATTCAGTCAGGGGAAATTTACTGTGAAGGCTCAATGTGGCGGGTCTGAAACGGTGTTCGGAAAGGAACAGTTTAGAACAGACGTCCAAGCGCTCGATAACCACCAGCCTATCTCCATCGCGTTGCTAAACTGCCCGGGCGGCTAATTCCAGTTCGTAAAATCACAACGACAACGCCTTCCGCACCGCCGCCAATAATGTCTCCGGCAGTTCTTTATTTTTGGAGAGGATGGCGTCGAATTGGGTTTCTTCCGTTTTGAGGCCCTGGCGGCTGGTGATGAGGATGGCGGGGATTTTGTGGTTGCGGGTTTGCGATGCGCGTAAGGCGGCGACGACGGCAAGGCTGTTGAGTTCTTTGAGTTCGCCGCCGGCGATAATGAAGTCGAAATGTTCCCGTAGCAGGCGTCCCAGTGCGCTCAAGCCGTTGTGCTCCCACACCAGGCGTACCGGAAGAGGCTCCAGCGCTTGTTGATAGTAACTTGCCAGTGTTTGGGAAGATTCAGCCAGTAGACCGGATTTGCGTTTTTCCAGCACCCTCTGGTTCAAACGCTCCAGCTCGCTTTCGATATCCGACTGCTGCATGAGCTCGCTGCGGTGAACAACGCTGACGCGACGCAACAAATCAAGGTAAGCCAGCGCATTGTTGGCGGAACTGGCGTCCAAGGTGGCGTTGGCGCCCAGTTCAGCAAGAAAGCTTTCCAATTGATGGCAAATGGTGGTCACCACATTCAGGCCATGCGTGCCTCCCGCCCCTTTGACATTGTGGATGCCGCGATAGAGTTCATTGAACACTTCCTTATTCGCGCCATCTCTTTCCAGCGACAAAATCAACTCTTCAAGCTTATTGCAACGTTCATCCAGCTCCTGCAGAAAACGTTCCCGCATATTCGCCAAAATGGCTGCGAAGGTTTCGGTATCCATTGCCATCCAGACCACCTTCTTTAAATAGCATTCGCTAACGCTATATTAAGTTGAACGCTATTAATCCTAGCACTTCCAGCGTAGAGATATTGTAAAGATTGCGATATCGGAATTGGGCGCCGGGCAACGTCTTTATGTTCGCTCTGGAGGAACGCTGCGCATCAGCGCTTGCAGCTGTCTTCTCCAATTATTGGCTATGCCTGATGCGTCAGAGCGTTCAAGGCGCTTTAAGACTTCTTCCAGGGCGTCTATCCATAAATCGGAACCGGAAATTTTAATAGCGCCGTACCGGGATTACATCTATTCTTAAAAAGTTCATTCCCGGACGGATAGGACGCCGCCATGTCGACAGAGGATTTGCAGAAAGCGTTTCAGCTTTCTGCTGAGTTGTTGCAAAACCAGTCTTATCACGATTTAACGCAGAACCTGATCAGTTTCTTACGTAGTATTGAAGGCGTTGACGAAGTTTCTGCTTATGAAATATTCAGCGCCACGCCCGCCGCCGGCACTGGCGGCGAAAATCAAAGAGACACCCTGGTTCGGCGCTTTCCACTTATCTCCAACGATGATTTCGACAATCAAAACGCCGACGTATTGCGGAAACTAGTCGCCGAGTCTCAAGGCGGCGTGGGGTATTGGGTTGGAAGCGTTGCGCCGGTTATTTATTACGATGTCGCCGGCGCCATGGAGCCCCGCCGTATTGTCCTGATTAAGGGCGCGGTCAGCGCCCATGATTTCGAGGTGATCAGAGGCTTGTTCGGCGTCTACAGCAATCAGGTGGCCTTACTGGACGCCAGAGAAAGAGATCCGCTCACCCGCTTGCTGAACCGGGACTCAATGGACAGAGTGTTGGAACAAGTCGTCGATTTTTACCACCTGAAGCAACCTGAGAAAGAAACTCAGTCTTCCTGGCTCGCTCTGTTGGATATCGATCATGCTTCGTTCTCCCACGACGAT
Organism: Hahella chejuensis KCTC 2396; assembly: GCF_000012985.1. NCBI lineage: Bacteria > Pseudomonadati > Pseudomonadota > Gammaproteobacteria > Oceanospirillales > Hahellaceae > Hahella > Hahella chejuensis. The sequence continues at coordinate 4,283,747 of NC_007645.1, forward strand.
GATGGCGAGGAAACGCTGTTGCACGTGTCCGCCCTGTTAAAGAAAGGCTTCCGCTCCTCTGACCTGTTATTTCGCTTTGATGGAGAAGAGTTTGTCGTCATCGTGAATCAGACCGACAAAGATGGCGTGGAGACCTCCTTGGAGCGGTTCCGCAAAGACGTGGCCTCACACCCTTTCCCCGCCGGCAAAATCAATGTCAGCATCGGCTTTACAAGGGTAGACCCGGATTATTCTGCGCCATTGCTGATAGAGAGCGCGGATCAAGCGCTATACCAAGCGAAGACTGGCGCAAGCAACGCCATCGTGTACAACGATGCGCTGCGTCATAAACAAAGTCCGATGGATGACGTGGAGTGTTATTGAGGAGAATTTTCTGCGGCTTTCGCTCTTTTTCTTCTATGCGCCAGTAAGCCCACCAAAGTCATTACCGACATGACGGGAAAGGCGTACTGGCCCAGTAAGTGAAAGAATCCCCACGCTAATGCGGATATCAGGATACAGAGCATCAGGAACAAGATACTTTTTATCATTACTGAATAGAATCACTCATCTTCATCAGTTAAATCATCGATCCTGATTTCAATGTGTCCGTCCGGCATTTCCGTCGTAAAGTTCTCCAGAAACTCCGAGTATTCCTCGGAATTGCGCAATAACGAGCGCCCCGCCTGAATCAGGGTGTCGATTTCCCGATTACTGAGTTCCAGTGAGGTCGGCAGTGCGTTGAAAAATTCTTTCAGCGACGGTGACGAGAAGGACTGGAAATTGACTTCAATAAAGTAATAAGGAATTCGCCCGAAGCGTTGAAACCCTCTGACAATGCGGTCGTCCTGGTCCTGCAGAATCGCCCGCGACTCGACGTTGTATCGCTGTATTTGCGCATTGGTGACGGCGTCGATGGTATCCGTGATGGACGGCTTGTTAGGACTTTCGTCAATGCCCCGCTTCGGCCTGACTTCCGCGTTCACCAAAATCACCGCCACTCGCTTCACTTTCTTGGTTTGATCCTGCGCGACGTTTTCCAGTTCAGCCAATTGCAGGCCGTCAATCACGCCTCGCAGGCCCAGATTATCTGAAATACCGCCGTCCACCAGATGAATATAGGGGTGCTGCTTGCTGTCGTTATAGGACAGCAGACCACTGACCAGCTCCCGTTGGCGGATATCCAACGGTTTGGATTCATTCAACATGCGGAACATAGCGGATTCGCTCAGGTCGCAGCCGCCGCCGTGGTTTTTTAACACAATAGAAGGAAACGCCACCGGCACCGCCGATGACGCCGTCACCGCCCGGGCCACATTGAACGTGTCCAGGTCCGAACACAGCAGATCAAAGGTGTCCTGATCAAAGGAGAAGCGATTTCCCTGGCTCAAGTCCGTGGCGTTGATATTGATAAAGGGACGACGGCTCAGTGGAATATCGCCAAATGTTTTGCCCTTGAATATGTAATTGTCATAGTACTCGACCGCCATTTCCGTACGGTCAAAGCGGGTGAACAGCGAGCGCCACCAATAGCCCGGGCTCAGCAGCTGCCAAAGCAATGCGCCCTGCACGCTCTGACGGAGAAACACTTTCTCATAGTCCGAAAACAGCTTGTCGCCAAACAAGCCATAATAAGCAGCTGTGAAACTGCCTCCCGACACGGCGGAGATGTAATCCACTTCGTCCAGCAAACGGGTTTTGACGCCCTCTATTTCAATGCGGGTATCCTTCAACTCCTCCATGACCCCGTAGGACAACGCAGAAGCCCGCGTTCCCCCGCCGGAGAACGCCAGAATCAGAAGGGTTTCCCCCAAGTCGTTATCCTGTTGGTAAGTGCGGAAACGATAGGCGTGATCGCGGTTGTAGGATTTAATCGGTTCGTTTTGCGGCTTGAATTGGCTCGCACACCCGCTGCACAAGGCTGCAAGGAGAATCAACACACTGCTGGATCTGACTAACGAATACATGACTCTGATTTAAACGCGTTTAATGCCAGGGAGTCGCCCAATAACGACCGTTTTTCGCCGCGCCTCAGCCTGCCTCGACGCGTGGGTTTTATGGATGAAAGCCGGAAACGCCTTATTCACCCCAGCGCGCACTATAACCTATTCCACATGGAAATCAGATGAATGCGGAAATTGCCTGCGCCGCCATGTCCACGTACAGTTCCTTTTGTCCCACTGGCGCGGCGTAAGCGATGACGTCCCTGGCCGCTTCTTCCCCCAGACTGCGCCAGACCACCCACATGGCCAGATAAGTAGCGGACAAACAACCGCCGGCGGTAGCCACATTGCCGCTGGCGTGGAAAGGGCCTTCCAACACCTGTACGCCCAGGCCTTGCAACAAAGGCCCGGTCGTCGCGTCCGTACACACGGGGGCATTGTTCAGCAACCCCAAACTCTGCAGAAACAGAGCGCCGGAACACTGCGAGCCGATCAACTGGAGCTCCGGGTCGAGATGAAACGCCGACATAATACTGTCATTCTTCACATGATCACGGGTTTGCGCGCCACTGCCGAACAGCACCACATCCGCCTCGCTGGCGAACATCAAAGGGCGCTGCGCGGTGATTTTCACCCCGTTCATTGACAGGGCGTGCATGGACGGACAGGCCAACTCCGCTCGCCATCCCGGCTGCTTCACCCGATTCAGGAGGGTAAGCGCCATAAAGGAATCCATCTCATTGAATCCGTCACATGTAACAATGGCTATATTCATATCGACCCGCTATTCATACTCTAACGTCAGTGACTGATTTGCGCGCCCGTCAATTCAGCGGCAGCGGACGCGCCAACACCAGCGTCCAATAAACGCTTGCCGGCGCCGCCACACTGCAAGCGCACGCCATTCCCATATCAGTATATTCCAGCGCCATGATATTGCCGCAATGACCCGGACTGCCCAACCAGCCAACGACAACCTCTTCTACGGAATTGGAGCCATAGGAGATATTCTCCGCCACCCGCGACCACCTATAGCCGTTGCGCGTCGCCCGCTCTCCCACCGGCCAGCCGTCGCCGCCAATGTGATCGAAAAAGCCGTTCTGCGCCATATCCCAGCTATGTTCTTCAGCCGCCAGCGCCAGGCGCTCATTCCACAACAATGGCGACGCAATCTGGCAAAACGCCTCGCCGCAATAACGGCTTTGCGCTCTGGCGTCGTTGATCAGTTGCAGCCAACGCTGCGCACGTTGATTCATACCCGGCCTTTGGCGAGTCCTTCTCTTGGGGGGCGTAGAACACGCATGTCGCCGGCTGATGCCAAGCGCGCATTACGTCACTAGCATAACCAGAACGCCTTCACAAAGCCCGACTAATTTTTAACGCCGGAGAACGCTACGATGCAGACCGCTTTTATCGCCCATCACCACCCTCTCACCGATGTCGAGCGGCTGACTGACAGCGAAATTCGCCTCCGCGTACAAACTGCATCCGATGTCTGTATCGATAGCGCCTGGATTCGTTATGAGTTGGACAATGAAGAGTATTTGACTGCGTTAGAGCCGCAGGCGTCAGCCGACGGGACGCAGCGCTGGCTTATCGAGATTCCCGTCAACCCCGGCGCGCCAACCACTTATTACCTGTTCAAGTTTATCTGTGGTGTGAAGCAATTCTGTCTCGACGCCGGCGGCGTACATCCCCGTATTCGCTCCCGCGCCTGTCACTTCAAGCATGTGCGGGCGCTGCAGACGCCGGAATGGGTATGGGATCAGGTGTTCTATCAGATATTCCCAGACCGCTTTCGCATAGGCGACAGCTTTTCCTCATCCATCGCCAAACAACATAGCGAACATGAAGAACGGACTCCTCTCAGCAACTGGGACGCCACCCCTGATCCGTCCAGAGGATCGTCGGAGTTCTTCGGCGGCGATTTGAACGGCGTTGTTGACGCATTACCGTATTTGCACGATGAACTAGGCGTCACCGCGATTTATCTCAACCCCATTTTCGCCTCGCACAGCAACCATCGTTACGACACCGATGACTATCGGCAAGTAGAGCCGCGTTTGGGGGGCGAAGCCGCCCTGCTACGTCTGCGGGAAGCGACCCAAACGCGGGGAATGCGCCTGATCCTCGACGCCGTCGTCAACCATACCTCCGTCCATCACTCCTGGTTTCAGCAGGCGCAGGCCGGCGATGAACGTTACCGCGCGTTCTATAACTTTGACCCGGAAGGTCGCTACGCCGCCTGGAAAGGCATCGACAGTCTGCCCAAGTTGAATTACGCCAATCCCGAAGTGGCGGCCAGCATGTACGCGGGCGACAACGCCATTCTTCGCCACTGGCTGCGACCGCCCTACGCCATCGACGGCTGGCGTCTCGACGCCGTGCATATGCTGGGCGACGGTCCCAGCGCACACAATAACGCTACGCATATGCGCGGCATGCGTGACAGCGTCAAACAAGAGGCGCCGCAGGCTTATCTGCTGGGCGAGCATTTCTTCGAGGCGACGGAATGGCTGCAAGGCGATCAGGAAGATGGCGCAATGAATTACTACGGCTTCGCCCACCCTCTGCGCGCCTGGCTGGCTGGCCTGGATATCTCCGGACAACCGGGGGACATTGACGGACGCGAGTTCGCCGCCTGGCTGGCGGAGGCGCGCGCGGCGGTTCCCTGCCCGATTCAATTGAGCCAGCTTAACTTGCTGGACACTCATGACACGCCCCGCTTTCTTACGCTACTGCAAGGGGATCGCGACCTGTACAAGCTAGCGTTGGGTCTGCTGTTCACTTACAGCGGCGCGCCTTGTCTGTATTACGGCGATGAAATCGGGCTGCCCGGCGGCGGAGATCCGGACTGTCGACGCCCCTTTCCCTGGGATCGGGAACATTGGGATATGGACATTCTGAGCTGGTGTAAGACCCTGATCGCACTGCGTAAAAACACGCCGGCTCTGTGTCGGGGAGGACACATTGATCTGTGGGCGGATACGAACAGTTATTGCTTCGCCAGAACAGCCCGGGAAGGCGCAGTCATCATTGCCGCCAATCGGGGCGACGCAGCTACAGCGCTCCTGGATACGCGATTGTTGGGCGCGCCGGGAAGCCGTTGGCGGGAACTGTGCCGCGGGGATATTTTCATCACGGATGAACATACGTTGACGCTTCCTCTGCCTTCCAAATCTGTGCGCATCCTGCTGCCGGAATAAACTCAATTTGTTGGGCCTGTTGCCCTGGCCCGACGTGATGATCAGGACAGATTATCAGCCGCGATCAGGCCATCCCAGCAGTCATACAGATACAAAGCCAGATAAATCGGCGACAGCGCCCAGATCAAAGGGTCGTCCCAGAAAGGATAGGTCGTGCCTACCGCAGCGATCGCGATGGCCATCAGCTCCGTCACGCCAAGATACAGTAACGCCTTGGTCAAGTGCGCCAGCCAACGTTGCAGCGGCTTTTCCAATACGGATTTCTGGTAAGTGGTCTCGAATATGCCCACTATCGCCGACGCCATCAACAAGCCGATGACAGCCAGAATGGCGGACTGATTGCCCGCCTCCATATGCTGCATGCTATCCAGGGTGAACAGAATCATCGCTGGCGCAATAACCAGCAATAACGCCGCATTTTTCAACGCCAACTCAGTGAGGAATTTTTTCTTGTTCAGCATGACTCATCGCGCATTCAGGGAATAGTTATTAATCAGGACGTTTCCAATCACCAGCCGCCGCGAGTGGCGTTGATCAGGTCACTGTTGAATACCGTATTGCTTCCGGGCTGCCACTCAATTCCCGCCCCCGGATTGTTTTCATCCCGTTTCAGGCATTTCCATTCGATCTGTGTTCCCATGGGTACAGAGATGACGCCGCTCCACACGGGATAGGCGGTGGGCTCCAGTTTAACTGCGCCTGCCGGGCTCCAGCCGCCCAGTTCGGGGAGGTCGCCAACAGCATAAACGCTTTGTCCCCATTGGGTTTGGCCGTTATCGCAGGTAAAAGAGACATCCACCCTTTGTGACTGACACTGCGGGCAATCCGCCACTCTCGCCTCCACATGCATCGCCATGGCGTCGCGGCCGGCGACATTGACGGACGCATAGCCCGCACTGTCTACAAAGACGGTAGGTCCGGTGCAGACGCCTTTGACGTAATCGCCATGCAGAATGTCGCAGTATTCTCCCGCCGGCAAACCGGTATCCAGCGAGGCGCTCCAAGCTCCAGTGTCATTGTTCAGCGCCACAAAGCCAAGTCCGCCGCGCCCAAACGCCAGTCGATTGTCGCCGTCGCGGGACACATTAGAGATATAAGCGTTGGCGGCGGTGGCCTGGCGGAATTTCGCCATATTGCCGATCCCGCCCCAGCGGTGTTCGCATACCCAGTCCACACCGCAGGCGCCGGCGGTGTGCGGCCCTGAGTTGGGTGGCCCCTGATCATGATTATTGAAGTAATAACTGGACATCACTCTGGGATAACCGTAGGGGTAAGCGAGCATGAAAATATGCGCGAGATAGTACATGCCCTGAGGATCATTCCAGGTCAGCGCCCATTCCGGGTGCTGGCGTTGGTCGTCATGATTGGCGACGAACACCATGGCGTCGCTGCTGGCCACGCGACCGTCCCATTGAGAGAAATCAATCAGATTCGCCATGCGCCCATTGCGAAAATGCCAGGCCAGATCCCGCTCCATTTGAAACTCGGTGACATCGGCGATATGGGTGTACATCTCCGGTTGCACCGCCTCTCCAGACGCCCGGATCACTTCCTGAAAGATATAGGGAGAGCCTTGAACGCGACCGACGATATTCTCTATATCCGCAGGCGGCATGTGCTTGGCGGCGTCGATACGAAAGCCTTTCACGCCCAGCCTCATCAGGTCGTTGATGTAATCCGCAATTTTTCCGCGCACATAATCGCTCTCTGTCTTTAAATCTTTCAAACCCACCAGATCGCAATTCCAGACCTGATTGGCGTCGCCATAGTTGATGCCGCCGCAGTTCCAGTTATGGAAGTCATTGACGCCATAGGGGACGTCAGGAAAGTCGAACCCGGTGGACGCCATATGATTGATCACCAGATCCGCATACACATCCACCCCCGCCGCCGCGCACCGTTGCGTCATGTTCTGGAAACGCTCCCGGTCGCCGCTACGACTGTTCAACACATAGCTGACAGGCTGATAGCGGGTCCACCATTGCGCGCCCCCGATGTGGGCCTGCGGCGGCGACACCTGCACTGCCGTAAATCCTTTGGGTCCCAGATACTGCTCACATTCCTGCGCAATATCCTCCCAGCTCCATTCGAATAAATGCACCATTACCGAGGCATGACGATTCACTTCGCCATAGCCATTACCGGCGGCGCAAAGCGCTCCCGCGCAGACTGAAGCAAAAATAAATCGCTTCATGCCCTCGCCCAGCCTGTTATCGCCATTCTTGTTGTTCACGTTATCCATGACCATGTCAGCTCTCCCGCAAGCTTATTATTGTTAACTCCTTGCATGGATAGCCTGCTGCGACTCGACAGCAGAGCGCATCCACGGATTTACATTAGTCGTGACTACGTGAGCGAGCATCCGTCCGAGTTGGTTTTAGAGGGGGAATTTGAGGGGGATATTGGGGAGTCACGAATCATGACTCCCGGGGAGGTGTGTGGAATTATCAGTCCAGAATGGCGGTGTATTGCGCTAGCACGCCTAACACGACCACGCCCCAGATAGCGATGCCGAGAAGGATAAACAGAATATTCCAGGGGCTGAAGCGACTGTTGCTCTCCCCGTCAGGGTCCTGATTGACGCGGTTTGCATGTGTTTGCGCCTCGTACAGCGTGTAAAGAGGGATGATAGACGTCGCAAGCAGCACAATATCCCAAACGCCAAAAACATCGCTCGTCGGCATACGGGCGATGAGCTCGCCCCCAACCGTCATCAGCACATACAAGGTCGCCAGCACGGCGTGAGCGCCCCAGCCTCCCAGGCCCTGTTCCTGATGACGGTTGGCGATATGTTTGAAAAGAGAGTGCGTGAAGAAGATATTAAAGATGGAGCGCCATACCGGCGCTACTTTAAGACCTTCGTGAACCTGCAGCGCTTTCCAGTGTTTGTAAAACCAGTAGAGGCGATAAAAACCCAGCGTAGCAATGTATAAGACAATCAGCTTGGTAATTGATGTGGTGAAAAAGGGAGTTGAAGATTCGCCGTGCGTATCCAGCTCGGCCTGCGGCGCCTGATACGGGTTTTCCATGGTACTGCCTCTGAATTTCTGAGAATAAAAAATGCGCGGGCTGATCATGACTGATCAGATTCCGCGCAATTCTATTCATCTAGCTCAGTTTGTCCAGCTTTACTCAGGACGCCAGCCTTTTAGCTCTTCCAGGCGTTCAGCTGGACGCAGGGGCCTTCAAAGGCGACGGCGGCGACATCCAGCGTGGCGGGGTTGTCATTGATCAACAGACGGCTGCTGTTGGCGATGACTTTCCATTCCGCAGAGGTCAGCGTCCAGTTCTCTTTGCCGGAGTCAATCTGCCCCAGATACACCAGACTGTGGTCATCCATCTTTTCCGCCCACAAATGCAACGGGCCTGAAGGTTTATCCTGGAAGCGCTTGGACCACTGGGTCACCAGCTGAGAGGTTCCCGGCTCCTCGCCTTTGTAGGCGGAGATCACCAGCGCCACCTGGCCATTGCGGCTCATCGGCGCCATATAGTCAGCCCCTCGTCCCGGCGCGCCGCCCATGACGTTCCATAACAACGCCGCAGCGAACACCACTGACGCCACCGTTCCCGCCATCGCAGAGAAACGCCACACGGCGAGGTTTTCCCAGAAGCTGGCCAGCCAGCTGGTTTTGGCGACCGGCGCCTGCGCCCTTTGCGGTTTCGCGGCAGGCGCTGTGGCGGCGTCTATTTTCGCCCACAGATCCGCAGGCGGTTGTTGCGCCGGCAGACTCTCCTGCATCGGCGTCATCAAATCTGACCAATGGGCCACCGCCGTATCCATTTCACGATAGTCGCGCATCAGGGTTTCCATGCGTCGACGTACTCGGGCGCTCATCGCCCCCGCCACATATTGACTCGCCAGATGGTCGCAAACTGTGGCGTTTTTATATCTCATGCTTCGAGACATTGTTTTAACTCCTGCAGTCCGCGTCTGATCCAGGCTTTGATCGTCCCTAATGGGCGCTCTAGCCGAGTTTCCAGTTCGCCGTGGCTGTATCCGTGGATATAAGACAATAAAATCGCTTTACGAGGCTCTTCATTCAGTTTTTCAAGGCACTGCCTCATGCCTTCCTGGTCCGCCAGCCCGCACCCCTCGCCAGCCAGATCCGCCATCAACGGCTCCACATCATCCATGAGATCTTCACGCTTGCGCTGTCTGCTTTTCAGCTTGTCCAGCGCAGCGTTGCGGGTGAGCACGCAGAGCCAGCCCCAGGCGGACCCGGCTCCCGAATACTGCGATGCTTGCCGCCACAGCTTCATATACACTTCCTGCAACAGGTCGGCGGCTTCGCCCTCATCTTGCAATATGCGCATGGCGACGCCCATTAGCCTGGCGCCGGTTAAATCATACAGACGCTTCAGCGCGGCTCGGTCCTGGTCTACGATGCGGCGCAACAGCGGCGACAGCTCCACAGACCAATCTGTGTCGGTTGCGGTCTTCAAAGACGGCTCCTGAATTGAATTCACCTGATCGATTCCCCCGAAGGTTCCCAGGCATTATATCCAGGTAGCCGCCGCATACCAGTCGGACTTGGGGTTTGCGACGAATTTTCGGTTCTGCGCTCCCGTAACGAGACGCCTGCGTGCGCCTGCGCGGCTAGCCGCGAGAGACAGGGCCTGACATGCGCAGGTCCTATCGCTGCAGACAAATAGAAGGAAGCTATTCGTCTGCCTGATTAATAGTAACTGCTGCTGTTGTAATTGCTTTGCTTGTGGCTTTTCGCCGAGTCCATTTTCACTGTGAACCAGACGTCCTTGACGCCATGACCCGTTACGTCACCAGGCGCGCGGTCGCCAACCCAGAAGTACAGCGGCTTGCTCTCATACGCCCACTGTTTGGAGCCGTCAGCGCGGGTAATGATGGTGAATTTACCGGTATCGTGCGCGGATGGACCCGCCATGAATGGAGGCCAGTTTTCCGCACAGCCGCCATTACAGTTGGAGACGCCTGCTGCATCCTTGGTGAAGGTGTACAGCGTCATGCCCTGTTTGCTGGTCATGACGGAGCCAAGTGACGTATCTCTGCTGGAAACCGGCTCGCCTGCATGATTTTCAGAGTTAGCGGCGCAAGCAGTCAGCATCATTGCAGCAGTCAGAACGGCAAGGCTTTTGAATTTCATAATTGGCGTCTCCTAAGTGACTATTTTGGGGTTTTGAATGTCTTCACTTATCAAGACGACGCCAGTTATCAATTTGGATGCATAAAAATAAAAAAATTTATTAAAACCGGATTCGGCGGCTATATTTGTAAATGAGAAGATCTCTCACTATTGGATATTCAAATAAGAAAAAGGAGACTGATCATGACACCCAAGGCCTATTTCGGCATTGCCCTCATAACAGCCACACTGGGTCTCTCCACCTGGCTGCTGGGAGGCTCCTCCTCCCCGTCTCCATCCGACACACACACGAGCACGCCTCCCGAAACCACTGTCGCAGTCAACGACGCCAACGCTTTTCTTCCCATCGGCATGCAAAACTTTTCCGCCCAGGCGCGCCCTTCCAGTCTCAGCCAAAGCCAGGACACCCTATTAGAAGACCAGGCTCTGGAGCGTTATGCGGAATACCAATCCTACTTCGACTACGGACGCGATTATCGCGAGCTGCTGCAACACGCAGAGCAAATGGACAGCGCCACCCGTCGGGAAAAATTCTCCCGCGCGGAACAAAATATCGACCGCCTGGAAAAAGAGCACAAGCTCTCCGCGGCGGAAGCCTTGATCATGAAACTGGCGCTATTAAAAATCACCCCCAATGATCCTGAAGCCAAAGCCAGAGGAATGGAGTTGATACAGCAGTACAAACAGGCGGGCGAGGCGCGCATGCAGGAGTTCAAGGACAATCCGGACCCGCGTTTCGCCGAGTACAAGAAACGCGAGGCGGAAATCGTGAAGGAAGTGCTGGCGATGACCCATTACCCCAACGGACTCAGCCGCGACGATTACCTCGCCCAGCGTCTGAACGAGGAACTCAGGCAGGCTTACGCGCTGGATAATCACGGGTCTGCGAATTAATCCTGCGCATAATATAACGTTAGCCTTCCCATCCAGCCCAACTTCATCAAACAGAGAAAAGCCCCCGATCGGGGGCTTGCTCAGGCGTACAAAGTCACTGCCCGGAACTGTTTACAGCAACTGATCCAGCAACCAGTACAGCAGGTTGAAGCCTTTCTGATAATCGCTGACGGAGTCTTCTTCCGAAGCGGACATGACCGGGCCGGAGCCTTCCATCACGTTATTCACGAAGTCGCCCAGCTCCAATCCGTCTTCCTGAATGTCCGCGTTGTTGAACTCGATGATGCTGGTGCAATGGCTTTCATTCACATCGCGGAAACGCGGAATGTAGTAGCCCCAGTTATCATAGCCGTCCAGCGACGTCATCAGGTGACTGGTGTCTTTGTACCAACGCTGATGAATTTTCTGCTTACGCTTCTCTGCATCGGGCTCGTTATTAATGTCGTCATAGAAACGCTCATAGGAATAGGAAGAGTAATTGAGGTCATCCCAGAAGTGCGTATGACCCAGACGATCGTTTGGATAGTATTCGCCCAGGGCTGTGTACAGAGTACCCAGGTCGTTCAAGTCCAGTGACGGCAGCTCGTTTTGGAGGTAGTACAAAGGCCCGTCGCCATCGCCGTCCAGACCCCACACATTGCGAATGGTGTTCTGCAGTTTGAGGGAGGGATATTCTTCTTCCGAGCCAGTCACCGGCGCCGGGAAGATAGGGCCGGAGTCGTTGATCAGGTAGGCCTTGCCTGGCGCCATATCGCGGCGAACCGGGTGATAGTTGGCGAAAGAACCCGCGCCGCCGGCGCTGCATCCGGTCATCAGCATTTGTCCGGAACGCTCCAGGTTGTTCTTCAGCCACGCCACCACTGCGCGCATATTGCGCACGCCGTTATGCCGCCACACCAGCGGGTCATTTTCGCCAGTGGGGTCCTCGTAGATCGCGACCTTGTCGCCGGTGTAGATATCCCCGGTGCAGTAGGGAATGTACACCATGTTCCAGTTCTGGGTTTTGGTGCGGGTCCAGGGATGCAGACGGAACACGAACGGGCTCACCAGACTGGCGGAGGGGTTCTGCAAGCTCATGTAGTCATCGGGAATGCCGTTGGGATTTCGGGCGCCGCGAATGCCGGTCTGGCCGGTGCAGCTTTCATAATCCCAGCAGGCGCCGCCGCCTTCCATATAAATCACTGTGTTGCTGGTATGCGCCACGCGATTGACGAAGAACTTATAAGGCGAGCCGTTGCCGCAGATTGCGCCGGTGTCCGGGTGTAGTTGAATGGTCTGCCATTGCAGATAGGCGCCAGGGTTGAAACCGTCGGCGACTTCGGAGGGGTTGGGCGTCAAGGGATACTGCGCTGCGTTTTGCTGCTCCTGCGTGACCGGGTTATCCGCCCCCCGGGGCCAGATCAGATTGCCCAGGGTATCCCAGAATGAGTAGTCGCCCATTTCTGCGGATACGCCAACTGAACTGCCAAGAAGACCTAGAAATACCGCTGTTTTTATTTTTGTTCTGGATTGCATTGTCTTTTCCTCCATTAATTGGAAACGCAATTCAATCCAGTCTCTCCTACCGGCTTCGCTCCTGTTTTTATTAATCAGGCAGACAAATAACCTCCTTCTATTTGTCTGCAACGACAGAGCCTGCACACGTCAGGCCCTGTCTCCCGCGGCTGGACGCCGCGCAGGCGCATCCATGCGCCTGATTATTAACATGCCAATATCATTGCCATATTAATAAAAGAAAAAAGTATTGTCGCCGACCTTGGCTCGCCGGTAATGCAGGGACCGCTAACTGGATAGCTGAAAGGCTAGTCGGGGATCAAGGGTTACGCAAATTTAATTTAACGGCGTTTACTTAGTTTGGCCGTTGGGAGGCCCTACCTGGAGGGTCGGGGGCCGCCTACGGCAAGGGCGCAGGCCAGCGTTATCGCCTGCCAAACGGGGAAAATCGCCACACTCTCCCAAAAGCCATGCCAGACGGCGTCTTTGGCGGCCTCCGGCAGACTGTTGATCAACACGAAGTCCACTACGCCGCCCGCGGCGCCAGCCAGAGTGAATGACGCCAAAAAGATCATCCAGGCGCGCATACGCCAGGCGAGGATGACGCCGATGGCGGTGACGCAAGCGCCCACCGCGCCCATCAGCGCCAGTGACACCACCTCCCAGGAAGCGATAAAGAACAGGAAGCATAAACGCCAACCCAGAATCGTGCCGGCGATAACAATCAACAGCGTCAGCCCCTTGCGCTCGGCGTTCCAGCCCCGTAGCCAGGCGCCGAGGCAGATCGCGGCGCCAAACACGCCGCCGGGCATCCAGTAGTTCACCCAGAGGGCGTCGCTGGCATCCGCCAGCTCCAGCAAGACGCCAATGCCAGCGATAACCAGACCGGAAATGAGGCCAATAAGCGCGCCGAAGCTGAGATCTTTGTTCATGCCGGGACGTCCGTTCCTACTTGATGTAACGATCAATAATATTCTGATAGACGGATTGACCGTTCTCCTCTATCTCCGCTTTCAGTTCGTCCAGCGCAGTTTGAAAGCGCTCGATAATCCAGTCCGGCGTATCAATATTAAAGGCGTAATAGTTATCGCCGGCGGAACCGAAATCGTACACTGGCGCATACTCAGAGGGGTTAAAGCCGTTCTGCTTGATGATCCAGTAAGCGGCGATGTCGCCGTAGGCCCACATGTCCACCCGACCCGCCTCCAGCATTTTCGCCGCCAGTTCCGGGTATGGCACCGGCTCGCGTTTATCGAGCGGCACGCCGTATTCATCCAGTACAATCTCAGCGATGTCCTCACGCACGGAGGCGATGTGGTATTGCTTCACCTCTTCCGAAGAACGTATTTTCAGATTGCGTTCTTTTTTGGCCATCAACACAATCGGCGACGCCGCCACTGGGCCTACCCATTTGAAAAGATCCTCCCGCGGACCACGCCGGGTCATGACAAACAAAACCGTATTGGGCGTTTTCAGCGTCAGCCGGTAGCTGCGCGCCCAGGGATGCACCTGGATATCCTTGCGCGTCTTTTTTGAGCCCAGTTTCTTAAGTATCAGCTCCAGCAGGTCAACGGAGAAACCTTTGAGATTGTTGTCCTGGACGTAGTTGAAAGGAGGATAGTCCTCAGTCATAAACGTCAGTTTTTCTATCGCTTCGTCCGCCCGACACAGGGATGCGCTCAACAATAGCCCCACCAGCGCCATGACAGGCCAGGAATACCATCGCATGCTTTTATGCCTCCACACCAAAATGGTTTCCTCGTCCCACAGAAACCAGACACGGGCGTTATATCTTCAATTCTTTACGCGAAGTGCAGAACCGTCAAACTTTCGCCGAATTCATATATGATTCAGATTACTTTTATCAGCAACCTTTATTTACGATCACAGGTCGACAACGGTTTCTTATGTCCCAGGCGCTGGCTTTATTTCACCCACTTATCGCGGAATGGTTCGCGGCCAACCTAGGCGCGCCCACGGATATCCAAAGTAAAGCCTGGCCGCGCATCGCTTCCGGCGAACACTGCCTGATTACCGCTCCCACCGGCAGCGGCAAAACCCTCACCGCCTTTCTCTGGGCTCTCAACCGCTTCGCTACCGGCGAGCTGCAACCGGGCCGTACGCGCATACTCTACATTTCGCCACTGAAAGCGCTGAATAACGATATCCGCAATAACCTCAGCCGTCCGCTGGCGGAACTGACAGCGTGCTTTGAGCGTAAGGGGGAGCCCTTCCCGCTTATCCGCGCACAGACCCGCAGCGGCGACACCCCCTCAGGCGAACGCCGTCAGATGCTGCGCCAACCGCCGGAAATTCTCATCACCACGCCGGAAAGCCTCAACCTGCTGCTGAGTTCCCAGAGCGGCCTTAGCCTGCTGCAGGACCTGGATACGGTCATCATTGATGAAGCGCATTCTCTGCTGGGCGTCAAACGGGGCGCTTACCTGATCTCCGCCGTGGAGCGTCTGGTGGATCTGTCCGGTGAGTTTCAGCGCATCGCTCTGTCCGCCACCATTAACCCGGTCTCCGCCGCCGCGGACTTTGTCGCCGGTTACGAACTGGATGTCCGTCAGCCTGACTATGCGCGCAATCCTCAATATCGCAAGCGGCCGGTCACGCTGGTGGAATCCCACGCCGCCAAGCATTACCGGCTCAGCGTCAACTATCCGGCCGCCATCGCTCACCGCAGCGCGGACAAACACCTCTGGGACGCTCTCGCGGAAACCCTGCTGACGCGTATTCAGGCCAATCGCGCCACGCTCATCTTCACCAATAATCGCGCCCTGTGCGAAAAGCTCACCTACAAGATCAATCAGGCGGCGGACGCGATGGTGGCTTACGCGCATCATGGCTCGCTGTCGCGGGAGATCCGCACCGAGGTGGAGCGGCGCCTCAAGGGAGGCGAACTGGCCGCTATCGTCGCCACCAGCTCTCTGGAGATGGGCATCGATATCGGCGCCCTGGATGAAGTCGTGCTGGTGCAGACCGCCGGTTCGGTGGCGGCGGCGATCCAGCGCGTGGGGCGGGCCGGCCATAACGTCGGCGACGTCAGCGTCGGCTCGCTGTTTCCGACTCATCCCCAGGACTTTTTGGAGTCCGCTGTGCTGGCCAAAGCCATCATGGAAAAAGACCTGGAGCCGGTGCGCCCACTGCAGTGTCCCCTGGATGTGCTGGCGCAGGTGATTATCTCCATGACGGGGGTGGCGACCTGGGACCTGGACGAACTGTACGCGCACCTGCGCATGTCCAGCGTTTACCACAATTTATCCCGTCGCCAGTTTGATCTGCTGATTGACATGCTGGCGGGACGTTACGCGGAGAGTCGTATCCGCGAACTGCAGGCGCGCGTATCCGTGGATCGCATCGACAACGCCATCACGGCGCGCCCCGGCGCCCTGCTCTCACTGTATCAATCCGGAGGCGTCATACCGGATCGCGGTTATTTTCATCTGCGCCACCAGGACAGTAGCGCCCGTATCGGCGAGCTGGACGAAGAGTTCGTCTGGGAAGCGAAAATCGGTCAAAGCTTCACTCTGGGCGCGCAGTTCTGGCAGATTCAGAAAATCACCCACAACGATGTGTTCGTGCTTCCCGCCAAAGCCGGAGCGTCAACGCCACCGTTCTGGAAAGCCGAATCCATCAGCCGCAACTTCCACTTCTCCGAGCAAATTGGCCTGTTCCTGGAGCATCTCGACGCCAATCTGGACGCCCCTGATATTGTCGCCACCTTGCAGTCGCAATATTACATGACGGCGGAGGTGGCGGACTCCCTGCTGGATTTTCTGCGTCGCCAACGGGCGCACACGGGACGCCCCCTGCCTCATCGCCACCATCTGCTGGTGGAGATCGTCGACTCTATCCTGGGGCACAGCCACGGCCGTCAGATGGTGCTGCACACCGGTTGGGGCGCTGAAGTGAATCGCCCCTGGGGCATGGCTCTGGAAGCCGCCTGGCTGGAATCCTTCAGCGAACAGCCGGTGGTGTATGTCAGTAACGAATGCATCGTCCTGCAGATGCCGGAGGAAATTCCCGTCGACGCCATTCTCTCCCTGGTTTCTCCAGAGCGGATAGAAGCCCTGTTACGCGCCCGCCTGGAAGGCTCCGGTTTTTTTGGCGCGCGCTTCAGAGAATGCGCAGGCCGCGCATTGTTGCTCAGCAAAGGCAAATTCAACGAGCGTCGTCCTTTGTGGATGAGTCGCCTGCAGTCGCAGAAATTGCTGAACTCCGTGCTCAAGTACGAGGACTTCCCCATTCTGCTGGAAACTTGGCGCACCTGCCTGCAGGACGAATTTGATCTGACCGCGTTAAAACAACTGCTGGAGGAGCTGCAAACCGAACAGATTCAATGGTCCGTCGCCAATACCCGAACGCCCAGCCCCATGGCGCAGAATATCGCCTGGGAGCAGGTCAACCTGTACATGTACAAGGACGACACGCCCACCTCGGACAAGACCTCCAATCTCAGTGAGGACCTGCTGCGAGAGCTGTTGTACAACGATGAGCTGCGTCCCACCGTAAACGCTGAACTGTGTCAGCGCTTCGTGCAGAAACGCCAGCGTCTGGCGCCAGGTTATGCGCCGGACAGCGCGCGAGACCTGTTGGACTGGATCAAGGAACGCGGCGCTATTCCGGATTCTGAATGGCGCGAACTGCTGTTCTGTATTGAATCAGAGTCCGGCAATGAGACACTGCAAGACATGCTGTCGGCGACGGAAACCAAAATTATTCGCCTGGAGCGCCGCAACGCCCAAGTTATTGTGGCGCGGGAAAACCAGGCCTCCTTCGCACAGGCGTTCTATCCGGAAGCAGACGCGGATGCGGAATCCGATGCGCTCTTCGATACGCTGCTGGGCGAATGGCTACGCTTTTACGGGCCGGTGTCCGCCACAGAGATATCCCTCTGGCTTGGCGTCGACCCACAACGTTTGCAGCGGGCTCTCGACGATCTGGTGGAAGCGCGCGCAATCGTGGCCGGCCCCCTGATCGAAGGCAATGCTGAGCTGCGCTATTGCGATCGGGAGAATTTCGAAATCCTCCTGCATATGGCGCGCAAAGAGGCCGCGCCGGAATTCGCCCCCCTCCCCTTGGAGCAGCTTCCCCTGTTCTTACACTGCTGGCAGACCCTAACGTGCGAGCGTGACGACGATCCCCATGAGCGACTCTTCGATATTGTGCAACGCCTGCAGGGAACGCCCGCCCCTGCTGCGCTGTGGGAGAACGAAATACTTCCCGCGCGATTGCCGGACTACAACCCTGCCTTACTGGACCATCTGTTTCAGGAGTCCGACCTGGAGTGGCTTGGCGTGGAGGAAGGCAAAACCCTATTCTGCTTCGCCGCCGATCTGGACCTGCTTGACGCCCCTGCGCCTCTCAACGAAGAAGCCGCCGAAGACCTGCGGGCTCTGTTTCCAGACGTCGACAGCCGCTACGATTTCCAGGCTCTCTCCGGGAAAAGCGGACTGGACAACACTACGCTGACAGAACGCCTATGGGACTGGGTATGGAAACAACGCATCAACAACGACGCCTTCGCCGCGTTGCGCAGAGGAGTGGAAAACAAATTCACCATTCCGAATCTGCCCACTCAGAGTTCCGGCAGACCGCCATCCCGTCGTCGGGCCATGCGCCATTCCTTCGCCCAGTCGAAACAGGCGGCGAACAGTCCTGGAACCTGGCGGCAAGTGCGCTGGCCCTTGCGACAGGATGATCCTATAACGGAACAGGAGCGCGGCAAGGATCGCGCACGCCTGCTGTTAAGTCGTTACGGTGTAGTGTTTCGCGAACTCCTGCAAAGAGAGCTTCCAGAAATGCGTTGGAGCGCGGTGTTTCGCTCCCTGCGCCTGATGGAGCTGTCCAGGGAAATCATCGGCGGCTACTTTTTCAAGGATATCCCCGGCCCGCAGTTCATTACCCCTAACGCGCTGCAAATGCTGCAGAACGGCCTGCCGCAAACCCGACTGTACTGGCTCAATGCAACCGATCCCGCGTCCCTGTGCGGACTGGGTCTGACGGGGCTGAAACAGAAGCTGCCGAAGCGGCTGGACTCCATACATATGAGTTTCATGGGGCCGGAACTGATCATGGTGGCGCGCCGTAACGGCAAACAGCTGGACATCATGATCCCGCCGGATCACCCGGACCTGGACGCCTGTCTGGCCCCGTTGAGCAACCTGTTGCACCGATCCTGTCAGCCGCTGAAAAGCATTAACCTGGACACTATCAACGGAGAAAAAGCCGTCGACAGCCCTTACCTTCCGCACCTGAGTCGTCTGTTCGACGTGCAGAAGGGATACAAGGACGTCGCGCTCAACCGCAAACTGCTGTAACGCCCCCCATCCAGCGGGCGTCTGTGACATCAACCCAATGCGATGCCGCTTACTGCGAACAGAATCGCCACCAGATAAAACAGAAATATCTTCAGATTCGCTGGAACAACCGGATAGGAATGCGTCGGGAGGTGGTGTTTGATCAACATAGCTTCGCTCCTCTGTTGTTGTCGGCGTTCTAGCCACGCCTGCAGGGGAACGGATGTAGCAACTGGCGAAAGCGGGCCGCGGTATCCTGCAGGGACTCCTCTGGCTGATCAGAGCTCCCTCTGGCGAGCACAACACAGGCACTACGCTGGATACAGCGGACACAGACGGCGTCTGACTGGAAGCAACCACTCGATCCAACGCCCGGCTCAGGTTAAAGAATAGACGCCCTTCACAAATTGGTCTACTCGATCTCAAATCCCTTATCACTTAGGGCTTCCAAGAGCGCCTTAGTAAATGGCTTTTTATCTCTCATATCCAGATGTGAACCGTCAGGGAGAGAAAAACGCGCCATCTCTGGGTAATCTCTAAAGTGCACTGAGTTATAACGACTTCCAATATATGTATCCCAGTATTCCCCTTTGGGCCATACATGATCGTCAAATGCCCATATTAATTTATCAGTAGGGAAACGTACGAGATAGACCCGCCCTCCCCGTTCTTCTATTTCCTTTATATGTCTGTCCATTTTTTGGACTCCCTCTTCGAACAGGCTAAGGTCAGCTTTGCTTCTTTCGCTCAGTTTGTCCAGACAATATCTATCGAATGCCTCGAAGTTATTAACCCCTTGAGGAAAAGTTAAGCTGTAATGCCGAAGCACTCTTCCTATATAGGTCTGAACTTGATCTAATAAAGAATAGTCAGCATTCCGGCTACGATCAGTGTTTGTTGTCAAATATACTTTCGGGGTGCTTGTCAGCGCAGGGTTCCACTTATCAGTCATATCTATAGGGCTGACTCCCATAAATCGGCTGGACAACCTAGATCTCAGTTGAAGCTCGATTAGCTGATCAAAATATTTATAAGGCTCAATTCCTTTATTTTTATACTTATAATAGGCATCAACCCATTCTGAGGCCCTCTGATTTTCTTCAGATGGCAGCACATGACTTTCAACCACCGATACAACCACATCGCCAACAAAACTCTCATCTTCACTGAGGTCCTCCAACAATGGCATAAAAGAAGTGCCGTCAATGGCTAACTGTATTACGGGCCTCACTAGCTCATCTCTTAGATATGCCGTATCGACTCCCAATTGAATTCGCGAGCTTCCCAAAAGCACTACCGGCCGCTCAGAGCTATCATTGATACGGTCTCTTTGCTCAATCCAGAACTCCACAGAATCATCTTGAGTGGGCTGAAATCCAGAGTATCGCAAACCCATTTCAAATACAGATATGGCGGTGGCAGCCACGAACAACGCACACAACCAAGTTATCCCCCAACGCCCTGTTGGTAGGCGGTCATTAGAACTGGAAGTAGATAAACGCACGGGTATCACCACTCGCAAATAGAAATAGACTAACTAAACAAACACTTAAAAAGGCAGCCCGCATGAACGGATTCAGCTTCGTGAACAAGGCTTCGATGCTACGTTCACGCAACGCGAAGTGTGTAAAAAACAAGGCCAGAGCGCCAACGAATGCATAGATCATCTTAAGCCCGTCGACCTTCCCGGTTGCGTCAGCATTGCCAAACAGATTTCTTACGACCTGAACACATTCCTCCATACTTTGACTACGGAAGAATATCCAGGTCACAGAGACAAGAATAAAAGTAAAAAAGGCCAATAAAAGCTTTTGTCCTGTTGTTCTCTCCGAACCGTCAGAAGAAGAGGAACGCTGGATGTAGCGCGCTACTGTAAGATAGATCCCGTGTAACCCCCCCCATATTACAAACATCCAGGAAGCCCCATGCCACAAACCGCCAATAAGCATCGTAAGCATGAGGTTAACGTAAGTCCGCGCATTACCGGCCCGGTTCCCGCCCATAGACACGTATACATAATCCCTGAGCCATGTGGAAAGACTGATGTGCCACCGTCTCCAGAAGTCCTGAACGCCTACCGCGCCGTATGGAGATTTGAAGTTATCCGGCAAAATGAAACCAAAACACAAGGCTACGCCTATTGCTGTGGTCGAGTAGCCGGAAAAGTCACAGAATATCTGTCCCGAAAATGCGAAGACAGCAACCCAGGTTTCGAGCTGACCGTAAATTTCCGGACTTTGATAGATGGTGTCGACAATCGGAGCAAAAAGGCTATCGGCCAATACTACTTTTTGGAACACGCCAAAAATGACTAAACACAGCCCCCAACCCAGCTGATCAGCAGAAGCTCTCTTTGGCTTTTCACACTGTGGTAAAAAGTCATTGGCCCTGACAATTGGGCCAGCTACCAGCTGTGGAAAAAACGAGACATACAGCGCATAGTCGCTGAACGAGGTAGCGGGCTTAATCTTTCCTCGATAAACATCAATTGAATATGAGATTGTTTGAAATGTATAAAATGATATCCCCATAGGTAGTAATATATCAAACGATGACGCATGGATAAGCCCACCACTGAGGAAGGAAAGGTTCTCAGAGAGAAAGTTCCAATATTTGAAAAACCCCAGCAAGCCGAGATTAATTAAAAGCGTTGTCCAAACGTATGCTTGCTTCTTCTTTTTCGACTCTGCACGAAAGATGCCTTTCGCAACATACCAGTCACAAATCGTTGAAAAAAGTAACAAGAGGACAAAGCTTGGATTCCATGCCGAGTAAAATAAGTAGCTGGCTGCAAGCAATATTAATTTTTGCAAACGCCAGTTATTACAAGAGCTGTATATAATCCATACAGAAGCAAAGAAAATAAAGAATAGGTAAGTATTAAACGGCATACGTTATCAGTCCAATTGAAAGGCCGCACCATTATACATAGGCCTCCTCTCAAGTACATATTTTCTTGTTTTTTATACACTTAGAACTAATCTCCGCCCACTAAACAAAACAAGTTATCCCTTTTCCTCTTCTGACGAGCTCCACCAACGCTGGAATTCTTTCCACCACAAGCATTAAAACCTCCTGATTCGCCGCTAAAATGCCTATACAATAAGCGCCCGAATCATCGACGGCTTTCGTCAGGTCATTGCAAGGACAATTTATCCGTGTCATCCAAACCCCGGTTTCAGCAGGTTAAGGACTTCATCGTCAGCGGCATCGAGAGCCAGCGCTATGTGGTCGGCGGCCGCATTCCCACAGAAATGCAGTTGGCGCAGCAGTTTCAGGTGAGCCGCATGACTGTGCACAAGGCGATACGGGATCTGGTGAATGAAGGGCGTCTGGTGAGGTATCAAGGTCAAGGCACCTTCGTCAATGACGCCAAACCCACGTCTTCGTTTCAGGATATCCGCAACATCGCGGAAGAAATCAAAGCGCGGGGGCATGAGTACAGCGCCCGCATCGTCAAGCAGGAACAATTGCGCGCCTCCTCCAATGTGGCGGTGCAGTTGGGCATCAAAACCGGCGTACCGGTGTTTCACACCTTGATAGTCCATCTGGAAGACGGCGTGCCGGTGCAGTTGGAAGACCGCTATATCAATCCTCTACTGGCGCCGGAGTATCTGGATCAGGACTTTTCCGTCGTCACTCCCAATCAGTACCTCACTTCCGTTTATCCGGTTTCCGATGTGGAGCATATTATTGAAGCGGTGCTGGCGGACCCGGATCAGTGCAAGCTACTGGAAATCAATATCAATGAGCCCTGCCTGCGCATCTACCGCCGCACCTGGAGCCGTCAGCAGCTGGTCAGCAGCGCCCACCTGACTTATCCTGGCAGCCGTTATCGCCTGCAGTCCGACAGCCACTTTTCATAGATATCGCCTCCCTCTCCATAACGATCATCAAATCAGATTATTTTGCAATCGCGCCCACCCGCGAATGATGGCGGCAGGCTCGCCTTTCGCGCGGGCTGAACTCTTGTGGTTTTCCTTATATTCCCCCTGACTCCAATCATCTTGCCTTTAGATCAAGCAGTTAGCGGATCGAAAATTTGTATATACATTCAAAATTCCCAGCCTCACAAAACCCCGCTGAACGCAGGCTGTGAGAACGCAGAAACCGCTACATTCACTCTAGCTCGCCAAATTCAAAAAAAGTCTTAATCCCTCTATTTTTATAGCTATTACGGCATATAAACACAGTCTCCAGGCTACACCTAACCGGTTTCAATATTCGTTATGAGAAGAAATTTTTCTCGTCTCCCCTCTTGCGTAAAATGCGTTTTTTGTCTTTAAATGTATATACATTTATAAAAAACACTGCGGAGAGCGAGATTTTATGGATTGGTGGATCAACGCCAGGATCGCCACCCTTGATCCTGACGCCCAACACGCCTACGGACTGCTGGAAAGCCATGCCCTCGGCGTGGCGCACGGCAAAGTCGAAGCCATTGTCCCCATGTCTGAATGGGATGGCGACGCGTCCGATAACATCACTGACGCCAATGGCCGCCTGATCACCCCCGGCCTGGTGGATTGTCACACCCATCTGGTTTACGGCGGCGACCGCGCCGCTGAATTCGAGATGCGCCTGCAGGGCGTCTCCTATGCGGATATCGCCAAGCAGGGCGGCGGCATTATTTCTACCGTGCGCGCGACTCGCGCCGCCACCGAGAAAGAGCTGTTGCAGCAATCAGAGAAACGTTTGCTGGCGCTACTGCGTGAAGGCGTGACGACAGTGGAAATCAAATCCGGCTATGGGCTGGACCTGGAGTCAGAACTGAAGATGTTGCACGTGGCGCGCCGCCTGGGGCAGCGCTATCCGGTCAACGTCCGCACCACTCTGCTGGCGGCTCACGCCTTGCCTCCCGAATACGCCGGCCGCTCCGACGATTATATTTCCTGGATCTGCGAAGAAGCCCTGCCTGTGGCCCATGAGCAAAAGCTCGCTGACGCCGTGGACGTGTTCTGTGAATCCATCGCCTTCACGCCAGAGCAATGCCGCCGGGTGTTCGAAGCCGCACAGAAACTGGGTCTGCCGGTGAAAGGCCACATGGAGCAACTGACGTTGAGCGGCGGCAGCGCGCTGGCGGCCGAATTCAACGCGCTTTCCGTCGACCATGTGGAATATCTGGACGAAGCCAGCGTACAAGCTATCGCGGCCTCCGGCACGGTGGCGACGCTGCTGCCCGGCGCCTTTTATTTTTTACGGGAAACCCAGCGTCCGCCCATGGAATTGCTGCGCAAGCACAAAGTTCCCATGGCTCTGGCCACTGATCTCAATCCCGGCTCCTGCCCTCTGGCGTCGATGCGCCTGATGATGAACATGGGCTGCACCTTCTTTGGCATGACGCCGGAAGAAACGCTCGCCGGCGTCACGCGCCATGGCGCCAAGGCCCTCGGCATGCAAGACCGCATCGGTCATCTTGCGCCAGGCATGGCGGCGGATTTTATTGTCTGGGATTGTCAGCACCCGGCTCAATTGAGCTACGAATTCGGCGTCACCGGCCCGCATCAACGGGTTTTTCATGGAGAAATTCACAATGTCTGAGACAAAAGTCTGGTCAGGACGCATCGACAGCGCCGACGGCCCCACCGCCGTACGCTGGCACCAGCAAGTTAGAGCGCCACAGGAAGACAGCCCGGCGGGCGTGGCGTTGATCGGCTACCCCTGCGACCTTGGCGTCTATATCAACAAGGGCCGCGTAGGCGCAGCGAATGGCCCCGATGAAATCATCAAAGCCCTGGCGAACCTGCCCTGGCGTCTGACCCATCCGGTTTATGACTGCGGCAATATTCAGTGGGAAGGCGAATTGGAAGACGCCCAGGCGGCGCTGGCCACCAAAGTCTTCAAGCAACTGCAGGCAGGCCACAGCCCCATCGTACTGGGAGGCGGCCATGACGTCGCCTGGGGCAGCTTTCAGGGCTTACGCCGGCACCTGGATCAGGCGGCCCCGGACAAAGTCCTCGGCATACTGAATCTGGACGCCCATTTCGATCTGCGCAGCGACAGCGAAGGGGCCAGCTCCGGCACGCCTTTCCAGCAGATCGCCAAATACTGCAAGACCGCCGGCAAGCCCTTTCACTACGCCGTCTTCGGCATCAGTGAATACGCCAATACCCAGGCCTTATTCGATCGCGCCGACAAGCTCGGCGTCACCTACCTGAAAGACACTCATTGCGGTTATACCCAACTGGGCCCGATGCTGCGCGCCCTGGACGCCTTTTTGAGCAAAGTGGACTGCCTCTATCTGACGATTGATCTGGACGTACTGCCTGCAGCCACCGCCCCCGGCGTCAGCGCCCCCGCCGCTTACGGCGTACCGCTGGAAATCGTAGAAGCTATGCTGGACGCCATTCAGCGCAAAGCGCTGCCGGTGTTGATGGCGGATATCGCCGAATACAACCCAACTTACGATATTGACAGCAGAACCGCCCGCGTCGCCGCCCGACTCGCCGCGCGCCTGGCCGGCCTGCTGGGAAAACCAACAACAAAAGCGTAGAAGTAACTCACAGGAGAAACCGATGAAAGATCCTCGCCATGACGACCAGAGAGAGATCCGCGCCCCACGCGGCTCCGAGCTGAACGCCAAGTCCTGGTTGACTGAAGCGCCATTGCGCATGTTGATGAACAATCTGGACCCGGAAGTCGCCGAACACCCTAAATCTCTGGTGGTGTATGGCGGCATCGGACGCGCCGCCCGCGACTGGGAATGCTTCGACAAAATCGTGGAAGTGCTGAAGCGCCTGGAAGATGACGAGACATTATTGGTGCAGTCCGGCAAACCGGTTGGCGTATTCAAGACTCACGCCGACGCGCCCCGCGTTCTGATCGCCAACTCCAACCTGGTACCCCACTGGGCCAACTGGGAACACTTCAACGAGCTGGATAAGAAAGGCCTGATGATGTACGGCCAGATGACCGCCGGCTCATGGATCTACATCGGCTCTCAGGGCATTGTGCAGGGTACTTACGAGACTTTCGTTTCCGTCGCCAAGCAGCATTTCAACGGCGAAGCCCACGGCAGATGGATTCTGACCGGCGGTCTGGGCGGCATGGGCGGCGCGCAGCCTCTGGCGGCGACGATGGCCGGCTTCTGCATGCTGGCGGTGGACTGCGACCCCAGCCGCATCGAGTTCCGTCTGCGCACGCGCTACCTGGATAAGCAGGCGAAAGACCTGGACGACGCTCTGGCGATGATCGAAAACGCCAAGAAGACTGGCGAAGCGATCTCTATCGGTCTATTGGGCAACGCAGCGGACGTATACGCAGAGCTGGTCAAGCGCGGCGTTACTCCTGACGTGGTCACCGACCAGACTTCCGCTCACGACCCGCTGAACGGCTACCTGCCGCAAGGCTGGACTATGGAGCACGCAGCGGAAATGCGTCTGAAAGACCCCGCTGCCGTAGTCAAAGCGGCCAAACAATCCATGGCGGTGCAGGTGCAAGCCATGCTGGCGTTACAGGAAGCCGGCGCGGCGACCCTGGACTATGGCAACAACATCCGTCAGATGGCGCTGGAAGAAGGCGTGAAGAACGCATTCGATTTCCCCGGTTTCGTGCCCGCCTACATTCGTCCCCTGTTCTGTGAAGGCGTAGGGCCTTTCCGCTGGGCGGCGCTATCCGGCGACCCAGAGGACATCTACAAGACCGACGCCAAGGTCAAAGAACTGATACCCGACAATCCCCACCTGCACAACTGGCTGGACATGGCGCGCGAACGCATCAGCTTCCAGGGCCTGCCGGCGCGTATCTGCTGGGTCGGGCTGAAAGACCGCGCCCGTCTGGGTCTGGCCTTCAATGAAATGGTGCGCAACGGCGAATTGAAAGCGCCCGTGGTTATCGGTCGCGACCACCTGGATTCCGGCTCCGTCGCCAGCCCCAACCGGGAAACTGAGAGCATGATGGACGGTTCCGACGCGGTCTCCGACTGGCCGTTGCTGAACGCCATGCTGAATGTCGCCGGCGGCGCCACCTGGGTGTCTCTGCACCACGGCGGCGGCGTAGGAATGGGCTTCAGCCAGCACTCCGGCGTGGTGATCGTCTGTGACGGCTCCGAAGCGGCGGATCAGCGTATCGCCCGCGTGCTGCGCAACGATCCCGGCACCGGCGTAATGCGCCATGCCGACGCAGGTTACGACATCGCTCGTAATTGCGCCAAAGAGAACGGCCTCGACTTGCCAATGCTGAAAGACTAATGCGTAGCGGAGTACATAACGTGAATGAGCTGTTAATTAACCCCGGTCAACTTACCCTGGCGGATCTGCGCACAGTCAGCCGCGGCCCAGTGCAACTGTCACTGAGCGAAGACGCCTACCGCGTCATGGATAAATCCCACGAAGCCGTCGCCCGCGTCATGCGCGAAGGCCGCGTGGTCTATGGCGTCAACACTGGGTTTGGCCTGCTGGCCAACACCCGTATCGCCGAAGATCAACTGGAAGTGCTGCAGCGCTCTATCGTGCTGTCCCACGCAGCAGGCACTGGCGATTTCATGGACGACGCCACCGTGCGCCTGATGATGACGCTGAAAATCAATGCGCTGGCGCGGGGCTACTCCGGCATTCGCAGCCTGGTGGTGGATGCGCTGATCAAGCTGGTGAACGCAGAAGTTTACCCAATCGTACCGAAGAAAGGCTCCGTGGGCGCTTCCGGCGACCTGGCGCCTCTGGCGCATATGAGCTGCGTGCTGCTGGGCGAAGGCCAGGCCAGACATGACGGCAAAATCGTCGACGCCATGACCGCCCTGGATATCGCCGGCCTGCAGCCCGTCACCCTGGCGCCGAAAGAAGGGCTTGCTCTGCTCAACGGCACGCAGGCGTCCACGGCGTTCACCCTGGAAGGCTTGTTCTTCGCCGAGGATTTGTACGCAGCAGCCACGGTCACTGGCGCCATGAGCGTAGAGGCCGCCCTGGGCAGCCGCACGCCTTTCGACCCCCGCATTCATGACGCCCGCGGCCAGAAAGGCCAGATCGACGCGGCGGTCATGTATCGCCACCTGCTGGCGGACACCAGTGAGATCGCGCAGAGCCACAGCAACTGCGGCAAGGTGCAGGACCCCTACTCCCTGCGCTGCCAGCCTCAGGTCATGGGCGCCTGTTTGACGCAAATCCGCAACGCGGCGGAAGTGCTGCAGGCGGAAGCCAATGCGGTGTCCGATAACCCGCTGGTATTCGCCGACGAAGACGACATTCTGTCCGGCGGCAACTTCCACGCGGAGCCGGTCGCCATGGCGGCGGATAATCTGGCGTTGGCGCTGGCGGAAATCGGTTCTCTGTCCGAACGCCGCATGGCGTTGTTGATCGATCCGAACATGTCCAAACTGCCTCCTTTCCTGGTGGACAACGGCGGCGTGAACTCCGGTTTCATGATCGCTCAGGTGACCAGCGCCGCGCTGGCCAGCGAGAACAAGTGTCTGTCCCACCCTTCCAGCGTGGACAGCCTGCCGACATCCGCCAACCAGGAAGACCACGTGTCCATGGCGACTTACGCCGGCCGTCGTCTGACCGATATGGCGGACAACACCCGCGGCATTCTCGCCATCGAGATTCTGGCCGCCACCCAGGGCATGGATTTCCGTAGCCCGCTGAAATCTTCAGCGCTGGTGGAGAAAGCGCGCAAGTCTGTGCGTCAGGTGGTGCCGTTCTACGATCACGACCGCTACTTCGGCCCGGACATCGAGCAAGCCAAACAACTGCTGGCTTCCGCTGTCTTCAACGAATGGCTGCCGCAAGGCATGATGGTCAGCTTCTAACCCGCCGTTAGAACTACCCAAAGAAAAAGCCGGACGCGATTAAACGTCCGGCTTTTTACTTTAGGGCGCCCCGTCCTGAAATAGATTGGCGCGCACTACTTCATGCCGTATTTCTTCAAGATCTGATCGAAAGTCCCATCCGCCTTCATCGCCGCCATTCCTTTGTTCAGAGCGCCGATAATCTCTTCGTGCTTGGCGTTGGCGAGGCCGCAGGTGACATGCAAGGTATTGGCGCTCAGCGCGTTCTTGGTAAACTCAATTTGATCGATTAATCCCGGATCTTCTTTGGCGATCTGCGAGCGGGCCACCAGTTCATCTTCCAAGGTGAGGTCCACCCTGCCGGACACCACTTTCTTCACATTCGGTAAAAAGTCTGCGGTTTCCGGGCGCTTGAAATTTGTGGCGTTGAGGAACTCATCCCCATATCCATACCCGCGAACGATGCCCACGGACTTGCCAGTCAGACTGTCCATCCCGTTATATTCAAACGGGTCGCCTTTGCGTTTGATGAATTTGATTTCATTGGTCAGATAGGGCTCGCTGTAATCGAGAAACTCCGTTCGCTCTTTCGTCCACCACGTACCGATAAGCACGTCATACTTGGCGTTTTTCACACCATCAATGGCCCTCGCCCAGGGCATGATATTCATCTCCAGGGTAAACCCGGAACGGGAAAACGCCTCCCGAGCCAGAGAAACGGCGACGCCGCCATCCGGGTCGTTAGGATCGATAAAAGGAGGCCAGGGGTCGCCGGCGGCAGTGACAGTTTCCGCTCGAACGGAAACCGCAAGGAGTAACGCAAAGAAAGTCAAAACGGCGGATTTAAACTTCATCGAAGAAACCCTCAACTGATTAACGGGAAATCTACGCGTCCGTTCAATCAAATTATGGTTGAAGGGACCGGATTTGCCAGACAATCGAGCGGTTTCAGAACATTACAGCAGAAAAAGTTTGTTAATCCTTGGATTCAACTATACGCAGGGCTCTGCACTAAACTGAGTATGCCCACGATCTTCCCAACAGCGCCAACTCTGCTTCATTTCAACAACAATCCACTTGTCGCTTATATTCCTTTTCAAAACAATATGGTAGCGATATCCGCTTACCGAGTCATCATCGGGGATATTATCGTTAATCAGCACGACACTATATTCCTTTTCAGAGCCCTTTCTGTTTGACCTGACAACCACCGCTCCCTGCTCACTTATTGGCCCGCTAATCATCGAAAGCACGGCAAACAAATCGCTTTCAGACTGATTGTTAATTCTCTTATTAAGGCCCGATATATCTATATTTTCTGAGCTCAGTACAGGAATCGATAAAAGTGATTCGTCACTCGCAGCACTGTCTCTTAGTGAACAAGCGCCTACAAACACAGTAGAGCTTGCGATCAAAATAGCGCATGCGCGTAATTCAAAACTGTACTGCACTCTATACCCCCTTCGATTTCTCCAATGATTAGTGGTGGCTAATTTAGACACGCACCGAAATCTAACGCCTATACTTAATACAGCTACTTGCGGCGTCTATTCAACTCACACAAGCGCATAGTTCGGGAGGTCCGTTTCCATGAAATGGTTTCTGGTCGCTTTTTGCTGCTGGCTTGCGCCATGGTGTCAGGCCAGGACTCTGTTGGTGGGCATGGAGGAAGCCAATAATTCGCCTTTTGAATATATCGATGAAACGGCGCATCTTACCGGTTTTCACGTTGAAATCATGCGAGCGGTGGCGGGGCGGCTGAGTTGGGATATCGAGTTCCGTCGACATCCGTGGAAAAGGGCCATGAAAGAACTGGAGGAAGGCGGCGTGCATGCAGTGACCTTCGTCGCCATCTCTCCTGAGAGACAGAAATTCGCCGATTTTTTACCGGACAACCTGCTGCATGTCTCCCGCACCACCCTGTATATCAGACGCGACCGCAGTGACGAAATTCGCTATGAGCCGCCTTTAGAGCAGTTTATCTGGCGTTGGCGCACAGCGGCGGCCAGCGGTTATTACATGAGCGATCAAGTGATTGACCTGTTGCGCAGAAAGGCGCCTATCGAGCAACCTACCGTCAATCAATCACAGCTTTTCATCATGCTGATCAGTAATCGATTCGACGCCATCTTCGGCGCCACCAGCGCCATAGAAAGAGCCCGCGCAGAAATTGCCGGCCTGGATGAACAAGTGCAACGCCTGGACGGGGCGCTGTTCCCCGGTAAGCGTATGTATGCGGCGTTCTCGCGCAAAGCCCCGGACGGCATGGCGGAAGAGTTCGCCGAAGCCTATCGTTTATATCGTATGGACAATGCATATGAAGAACTGAAAAAGCGCTTTGGCATGGAAGAGCTCGCTCCCAGCCCCACTGAATTTCAATAATCCAGGGTCTGCCAGACATGGACGTCGCCATGAATACAAAGCGCCTTACCAAATTCCGGTCCCTCCAGTTTTGCCGTTGCAAAACAACGTCAAATCCAAGCGCTCACCACCCAAAGCACTGCTCCACACAACCTATAATGGCGCATGCAATGGCGCATGCAATGGCGCATGCAATGGCGCATGCAATGGCGCATGCAATGGCGCATGCAATGGCGCATACCGATATTCATCCCCCTATAAGGTGATCCATGTCCTATACCCGAGTCTCCGCCACGACTTTCCGCTTGCTTGCAGCCAGCCTCATCACATCGACGCTGCTCACCGCCTGCTCGAATGACGACGCGCCGGCGCCATCCCAGAAAGGGACGCACATCGTCATCGTGGAGCCCAAAGGCCAAGACAAGCAAACTGTCGATACGCACATCATCCGCTCGATTCAGGAAGCGCGGGAAGCCGCTGTCTCCATCAGTGTGGGCGCCAGCGTAGGTTCCGGTTTCTTCATCAACAAAGACTGCCTGATCGTCACCAACAAACATGTGGTGGAGTTTGATAGCCCCGCACTGCTCAATGTTTCCGCCGCGATGGACAAAGCGGATAGAGAAACGCAGGTGATGCGCGAACGCATCGCCGCTTGGGAGAAGCGCCATCCCAAATATAAAGGCTCGGATCAGCATAGTGTGGATCAGGACAAACTGCGCAGCATGGAAAAATATCGCCAGGAGCTGCAGCAAGCTTACGATAAACTGTCTTCCGAACAGAGAAACGCCAGCGTCCAGGTTAAGACCCTGGATGGACGCACTTTCGCCGCGCACACCGTAGTTAAAAGCGAAGACACCGACTTGGCCTTTCTGGTCGGCGCCGTCAAAGAGTGCCGATACTTCGACGCGGCGGTGAAAACCGATCCGGCAGTGGGACAGCCCACATATACCGTCGGCTCGCCCGCCGGACTGGAATTTACCGTTACCTCCGGCATTCTCTCCGGCATCAGAGACTTCGAAGGCGTTACTCTGCTGCAAACGGACGCCGCCATCAACCCAGGCAACAGCGGCGGACCGCTGCTGGACGCCAACGCCAAAGTCATCGGCGTGAACACCTTGCGTCTGAGTGGTATGGAAGGCATTGGCATGGCGATTCCTATCGCCACGGTCAAAGAGCAAATCAACCGCAATCTGTTGCTGACGAGCGGCTCCCCATCGCAACCCGCAACGTCAACAGCCAGCGCTAAGTTCGACTATGACAGTTACCGCGAAGATGCGTTGCGCAACGCACAGCCGGTCGCCGTGGACGTCAGCAAGCTAAGCGAAGCCTGTGAACAGGATTACGTCAATTCAAAATATGCGGCGGCCATGAGCTCCTGTAAAACCTCCTCTTCCCATGGGCATCAACAAGGACATTTCTATATGGGTAAAATGCTGCTGGAGGGACTGGCTGGACAGCAGGATTATTATTTAGCAGCGGATTACATGAAAAAGGCGGCGGAAGCCGGAATCATGGAAGCTCAAATGTTACTGGGGCAAATGTATCAGTATGGCGTGGGTATCAGCCCCAACAGCTCGTCGGCATTGAAGTGGCTGACGGAAGCCGCCAACCAGAACAGTAAAGAAGCGCTGAACTCGCTGGGTTTGATCTATAAGGAAGGGCAAATCGTCTACCGCTCCTATGAGCAGGCCGCCAGTTATTTCGAGAAAGCCATCGTCGCCGGCAGCACCAACGCTTTGCATAATCTGGGCGTGATGTACTTACAGGGACAGGGTATGACCAAGAACGAAAGCAAGGGGTTTGAGCACTTTCTCAAGGCCGCCCAACGGGGCAATCCCGTCTCCCAATTGAGCGTCGCTTACTGTTACTACAAAAAACTGGGCGTCAACAAAGACTATGTGGAGGCCTACGCCTGGCTGACCGCCGCTGAACTCAACAAGAAAGGCAAAACCATCACAGACTGGGACCCGCAACGCGCGTCTGAAATGAAGCAATTCCTGAAAGGCATCATGAACAGCAAGCAACTCGCCCAGGCGACGGCCATGTCCAATGATTACGTTAAACGCTACAGCAATGTGTCAACGGAAACATCACTGGCCGCCAAAGCAGGCAAACTCTGAGTTCCTGGTTCGCGGACATAGCGGCGTCCGTCGCGTCGAGATGGCTCAGCTGATTTGATTTAACGGGATCTTCAAATAGCGAACGCCGTTGTCAGCCGCCTCAGGCAGCTTGCCGCCGCGGATGTTTACCTGCAGAGACGGCAGCATGAGCGCAGGCGCCCCGAGCTTGGCGTCCCTGTCTTTGCGCTGCTGCACGAAACCCTGTTCGGAAACGCCGTCATGACACAGTACGTTCTCTCTGCGCTGTTCCGCCACCGTGCTTTCATAACGCAGCTCGCGGCCGTTGGGCAGGTAATCGTGGCAGACAAAAAAGCGGGTTTGCGGCGGCAATGACAGAATACGTCGAATGGAGCGATACAGCTCCGTCGCGTCGCCTCCGGGGAAGTCCGCCCGCGCCGCGCCGTAATCCGGCATAAACAGCGTATCGCCAATAAACACCGCGTCAGCGACCACGTAACTGACACAGGCGGGCGTGTGCCCCGGGGTGTACATTACCTGGGCGGGCGTCGTCCCTATGTGAAACGTCTCGCCATCACGAAATAAGTGATCAAACTGCGAACCATCCACCGCAAACTCCGTCCCCAGATCAAATATACGCCCGAACGCGCTCTGCACCTCGCGGATATGCTCGCCAATGGCGACTTTGCCGCCTAATTCGCGCTTCAGCCATTGCGCCGCAGACAGATGATCCGCATGGGCATGGGTTTCCAGTATCCACTCAACTTGCAGCCCGCTCTCCTTCACATAGCGAACGATATTTTGCGCCGAGTCAGTGCTGACGCGCCCGGCGGCGGAATCGTAATCCAGCACCGGGTCAATAATAGCGCAACGGCTATCCCCTTCTGCATGCGTCACGTAACTTAGCGTATACGTCGCCCGATCAAAAAAGGGCCGCACGATCAAATTCATTTCCATCCCCTTGGCTCTTAAACTATTAAGTCCATGACAGCAAAGTTAAGTCATTCGGACATTGCGCAATTGATATAGATTAAATATATTAGCTTAGACTGATTTAGAAAACACTTATTTAGATTTAACTAAATGAAAAAGAAAGTCGCTGCTCCCCATTCCTCCCCCCTTTCTCCATCGGACTTAATGGGGGCGGCCTTGAATGCGGAAGCGGCGGCGGCGCTGATGCAGGCTCTTTCCAATCCTCATCGCTTGATGATTCTGTGCGCTCTTTCCGAGGGCGAGCGTAAGGTCAGCGAATTAAATCAATTCGTAGAACTGTCGCAATCAGCGCTATCGCAACATCTGGCGGTGCTGCGCCATCAACATCTGGTGCATACGCGCAAACAGGCGCAAGCCGTTTATTATTCCGTGGCGGAGGGACCGGCTATGGCCATAGTTAAACTCCTGCACCGCCACTATTGCAGCAACGCTGCTTCAACCCAAACCACTCAAGGAGAACCCCATGACAGATGACGTCTCTCTGCTGCTGCCCAATCTGCGTCGGCCGCAACCGGAGCTTTTCACTTGCGGCCTGCCAGCGCCAGATGATTTCCCACGCATACGGGCGGCGGGGGTAAAAACAGTCGTCAGTTTATGCCAGCCTCACGAAACGCCTCTGCTGAATGCGTTCCCTGTCGATAATCAGGGATTACAGCTATTTAGCATTCCGGTGGCGGGCCCGCAGGATTTAACGGAAGCAAACGCCCGGGCGCTGGCGGACATACTGAATGAAGCGGAAAACTGTCCGGTTCTGGTTCACTGCATGAGCAGCAACCGGGTTGGCGCGCTGCTGGCGTTGAAAGCCTTCTTCGTGGATGGCGCTTCCTTAGAGGAAGCATTGGATATCGGCTGCGCGGGCGGCCTGGCCAGCCTGGAGCAGGAAGTCCGTCGTTTACTGACCGCCGCCGCACCGCAAACATGCTGATAGCAGCGCTCCTGGGGATCGCCGTGGGAGTGCTGCTTGGGCTGACTGGCGCCGGCGGCTCCATTATCGCTGTGCCCCTGTTGATGTGGAGTCTCGGCTGGACGCTGCCGCAGGCGGCGCCAGTGGCGTTGCTGGCGGTCAGCGCCGCCGCCACTTTAGGCGTGGTGAACGCTTGGCCGCAAGGCTCTGTTCGCTATCGCGCCGCGACGGTGATGGCCCTGGCCGGTATGCTGATGGCGCCCATCGGCCTTTGGGCCGCCCATCGCGCGCCCGTACACCTGCTGGCGTTGGTGTTCGCCGTGGTGTTGCTGGGCGTGGCTCTGCGCATGTGGCGACAAGCCCGTCGCGCTCCCGAAGAAGCCAAAATGGGCTGGGCGAGCGTGCAAAGCGACGGCACTGAACTCAAAGGTCCCATCTGCCAGCTCAACCCTGATACGGGTCGTCTGCGCTGGACCCGCCCCTGCTCTATGGCGATCGTCAGCAGCGGCGCGCTCACCGGCTTTCTGTCAGGTTTATTGGGCGTGGGCGGAGGATTCGTTATCGTCCCCGCCTTGCGCATGGTGTCGCCGCTTCCCTTCCATTCTGCGGTGGCGACCTCGCTGATGGCGGTCGCCCTCACCAGCGCAGGCACTGTCAGTTTATTCATGCTCAGCGGCAAAACACTTCCCTGGATGATCGCCCTGCCCTTCGTCGCCGGCGCCATGGCGGGCATGCTGGGAGGGCGTCGCCTCGCGCCGCGGTTCGCCGGACCGCACCTGCAGCAGGGCTTCGCCGTCATCATGGCGGGAGTTGGCGTGATGATGATCCTGAAGTCTCTGCTGTAGACCAGTACAGCTTTGTACCATTGCATCCCTGTCCATTGCAGACATTAAAAAGCCCGCGGCGATCATTGTCACCGCGGGCTTGTTTATCTCTACTTTATCTCCGCGTCAGAGCGCGATCTGAAATTACGGCGCGATGCGAATATCCACGCCCGAGCCTTTTTTCAAAGTGCAGGGAGAGTGGATGGCGTAATCCCCGGCGATGCGCATATACAACGGCCCGCCGCTTAATCCATCCGGCAACTGAATCGTGGTCGTCAGCTCATAAGCATCCGCCTCAGATTGCGTCACCTCGCGCAGCATCTCATTCGCACTCTCTTCAAAGCGTCCATCGTTATCCGCATCCAGCCAGATCTTCCATGTGTTGGAAGGCGACGCAGCTAACTTATCGCCTTTCACTGTGATGGTCACAGCGTTCGCATCAGTGATAGCGATAGCGTTCTCAGTGTAATCCGTACGCAAAGGATCTGGCGTATCGATGACAGTTCCGGCGACTGTCACTTGATCAATTCGTCGAGTCGCTTTCTCCGCCTGATAAAACGCGCAATACTCATCCGTCACGGATAAAGATTTACTGAAACGATCAGTGCGGCCGTCAACGTCCGTCACTTGCAGAAACACCTCATAAGTTCCTTTCTGATCGTAAAGATGCTGCGGCGACGCCTCTGTCGACATCTGCCCATCGCCAAACTCCCAACGCCAGGAGGAAACCGTACTATCGCTACGACTGTCATCCGCGAACTCGACCCGCAACTTGTAACTCTCATTCGTAAAGTGCGCTAGCGTGTCTTGTTCCAGTAACTGTATCTTGACCGCCCGGAACGCCATCACCACATCCTGTTCAGATTCACCCATGGCGATCGCCGCCGTGCGCAGACACTGCGCAGCGCCGCGCAGGTCCATTTGCGGGTCCCAGCAATCTCTGGCGGCCTTGATATAAAGCCGATACGCCCGCTCCGGACTCCACTTGTTCGCCAGTTGATAGAAGGGGTAAGTCATCATGCCGATACGCAGATAAACGTTATCGCCTGCCTCGTCATAATCAAAATAGCTGGCGATCGCCCCGGTTTCGGTCACGATGCGATCAAGCTGACGCATTCGGTGATTCGATTCTTTAGCGTGCACCCAATCCAGTTCGCCGGTGTACTCGTATTTCGCCATTGCGCCGGATATATCCCCAAATGCTTCATGCACGGTTCTGGCGTCGCTGCTCATCGCCGCACCGAATACCTTGAGACGGCTGATGCGCGACAGGACCCCATGGCCAATTTCATGAGCGACAATATCCAGGGTCGCCAGTCCGTAGGCCACTCCCACGGCGTCGCTGAAATTGGCGTAAGCGCCATCCCAGTAGGCATTGGCTCGCCACCAGTCGCCATAGTGAACGCGCAGGCGCAGTTTGCCTTCCAAAGGCGGTTCGCCCAGGTATTTGGCGAACATGTCATGGGTCAGGGTCCCATAGAACAAGGCGTCATTCAAAGAGGAATAGGTCCAGACCTCAGTTTCTGCGTCGTCCGCCCATGTCGTGCGGAAATTGTTTTCCATTGAGGCGCTGCAATCGAAGTCATAGGAAGGGAAATTTCGCTCATCGACGGTATTCGGTTGATCGCCGGAGCCGCCTTCATACACAGCATCCACTTCATTCGCCATGTCTATCACTTGCACCAGCCCATTATCGAAAGTACAGCGGCCGTCCTCTGACTTAGCGACTTTCAGCGCAGATCGATCAACGCCATAACGCCAACTCGCCAAGGCTGAACCGCCAGGTCCCTGAATCTCGGCGTTGCTTTGATAATCCAAAAATCTGACTGGCGCGCCGTCTTTAGATTCTCCCGCCGCAGTGGCGGTATAAGCGAAGAGTTGGGCGCCATCCTGAGGCGGCTGACTTCCATTGGGTAAAGTGAGATGGCTGGGAGCGGCTGAATCCGACTCCGCCACCACATCGCCCAATCGGGCTCCCTGGGTGGAGTCCATCCAGTACAGACGCACGCGTTCTCCCTGCGCCGCCGCTTTGAGTAATTGAATCTCGACGCCGCCCCCGATGGCGCCGACTGCGCCATCCTGATCGCGAAAATAGACGGCGGCGATATTATTGGCGGGAGGGTCCACTTTGACAGGCTCTGAGCCGCCTGATCCCCCGCCTCCTGAACACCCAACCATCCCTAGAGAAACGCTTCCTACCAACAGAGTTCCAACAACAGGTTTCAAACCGACATCCTTCTGTATGTAATGTATCTGACAGTGCTTGATCGTCTCATTCCGATATGACGCGGTGGTGACTTGCAGGCGCAGAGAGTCCCTCTGCGTCAATCACTTAGCTAACGGAACGCTGGATCATACCAACAAACATTACAATTTATCACCAAACTAATCCAAAGCGGCCCGCAAAGGGATCATGGGAAGGACTCCTATTCCATTCGTACTCCGCTTCATTCGCTACCCGTTCCGCCGTTTCCGCGTCAACCAGCACTTCGATCAGTCGCAACGCCATATCCATCCCTGCGGAAATCCCCGCAGAAGTGTAACGATTACGATCCTCCACCCAGCGCGCCTGTTTCACCCATTCCGTTTCCAGGCCCTGAGACATCGGCCATGCGAAGGACTGTTTGTTAGTGGTGGCGCGATAACCGTCTAAAAGACCCGCCGCCGCCAGAACGCCTGCGCCGGTGCACACCGAGGCCAGAATCCTGGCGCTGTGCGCCTGCCGCCGCAGCCATTCAAGCAATGCCGGATTGCTCGCCTGTTGTCGAGTCCCCGCTCCGCCGGGAACCAGAATCAGGTCATAGCGTCGCTCGTCCGCCAACGCATATTCCGCATAGCCGCAGACACCTGCGGAGCTGCGTACTGGCCCCATCTTCTCAGCCACCTGATAAACAACGAAAAATTCATCAGCCAGACCGAACATTTCCAATGGTCCGTAAAAATCCAGAAGTTCAAAACCTTCGAATAGAACCGCTGCGACGTTGATTTTTTCTCTCATGATTCACCTCTCTCCATTAGCGCGTATTGCTTATTGATGTTCACAATCCATGCGGTTAAGACTAAGATAACGCAATACGATTAAACATCGCCGACAGGGACATCATTGGTAACTTTTCGGTCGTATTTACTGAAAGATGTTGCAACAGGCGGTGACGGGGAATTCCTGAGCATTCATCGCCACCTCCGCTGACTGCGAGTAATCGCCGCTATGACGCCGCTTAAAATTGGTTTTTTGCTCTTCCCCGACACTCATTTACTCGACTTGTCCGGACCGGCGCAGGCGCTGCGCACGCTCAGTGATCATCGACCTGGGCAAGTGGAGATGATCTTCTTCTCTCCCTCGCCGTCGGTCGTCAGTTACCAGGGCGTCACGCTGAGCGGACTGGCCTCGTTGCCTGCTGAAGACATCGTTTTCGAC
Organism: Hahella chejuensis KCTC 2396; assembly: GCF_000012985.1. Taxonomy (NCBI): domain Bacteria; kingdom Pseudomonadati; phylum Pseudomonadota; class Gammaproteobacteria; order Oceanospirillales; family Hahellaceae; genus Hahella; species Hahella chejuensis. The sequence goes on from NC_007645.1 coordinate 4,322,987, forward strand.
TTACTGATCGTCAATGGCAGCAAGTACAAAGAAGACATGGTCAGCGACAAAGAAAGCCAACAAGGCCTGATGTGGTTACAGAACTACGCCCAGCGCTATCCTCAGGCCGCCATCGCCTCCGTGTGCACCGGCGCGTTCTATTTGGCCCGGGCGGGACTGCTGCGCAATCGCCACTGCACCACTCATCATGGCCATGTGGACAGCCTGAAGCTGGCCGAGCCCAGCGCGACGGTTTTGGAGAACCGCCTGTATGTGCGCGACGGTCCCATTATCACGTCCGCGGGGGTCACCACAGGAGCGGATATGATTCTCGCCTGGATGGCGGAGACCTTTGACGATGATCTGGCGCAGCATATCGCCCGGGAGCTGGTGATCTACGCACGTAGAGACGGCGAGCAGGCGCAAATTTCCGAACGCAGACGCTATCGCAATCATTTGGATCAGAAGGTTCATCGCTTGCAGGATCGCATTTCCGCCGCGCCGGAGTTGCCCTGGACTGCCGGACAACTGGAGCGGGAAGTCAATTTGGGCTATCGGCAGCTGACGCGTCGTTTCCGTCTCGCTACGGGCGTCAGCATCAAGCAATACCAACTCATTCTGAGACTTGAAGCCGCCCAAAAATTATTGAGAGATGGCCAGCACATGAACATCGAACGTCTGGCTGAAACAGTGGGGTTTCAGTCCGCGCACGCTTTCCGCAAAGCCTGGAAAAATCGCTTCGGCGCGCCGCCTTCCGCCTATGAAGGAAAAGAGTAAATCATTCTGGCCGACAAAGACTTCAATATGGCGGAGCCAGACGCCTGAAACCATGCCATAGGACAATGACCAGAAACGCCAGATTACGCAGTAATAGCAGGGGGCCGGGCAACAGCGGCGTCCGCACCGTCTTTCCCTGACGGATGGCGAGATCCACACGCCCCGCCAACGCTCTGAAATAAACGGGATTGAAAGGCCAATCCTTTATCCCCTGCAGCCAGGATGCGGGTATGCCTTTCTCCTCCACGCCTGCGCCCACTATGCCGCCCAGAATCGCGGCGGTGGTATCGGTATCGCCGCCCAACGCCACGATCTGCGCAATCCCAGCGGCATAGTCCTGTTGATGCAGGAGCCAGACGTACAGCACCATCGGCATGGTGTGATACATATATCCCGTCACGCCCCGCTCCAGCCCAAGCTGTTGCGCAAACTGCGCGGGAGTCAAACCTTGCTGTAACGCAAAGTCCAAACTATCCAGCAACGCATCGAATTCGCTGACCGCCGCCACTGTCGCCTTTGACTGACCCAATTGCGCGAAAAACCATTGCAGGTCCGACCTGTAAGTCGCAACCTCGACGCGCCCCTGCCCCGCCAGATACGCCGCCCGGGCTGCGGCGACGGCGCCTACCAGCGCTTTCGGGTCTCGATGGGTCAACTGAGTGGACGCCCGTAAATACGCCAACAAGGTCTCCGGCTCGCCCCCCAGGGCCACGCCAATGATCGGCGCGCGCATGGCTGGTCCATTGCCCGCAGACCAAACCCCGCTACGCCCTGCGGGAAATCCCAGCCACAACTTTATAAGCGCACGCCCGGTAGCCAGTCCGACTCCGGCAGGAAGTCGCGCCAGCCACCAACGCAGACGCCACGCCAGACTCCTGGCGAATTGATCCGCATCGGAGCCATAATGCGCCATCGCAGCGGCGGTCATGGCCGCATGCTCGCTATCGTCGGAAACCATACCTCTCCCAAAAACCAAACGTTGCTGCAGCGGTCCCGGAAATAACCGGGCCAAACGCTTTGGTCCAATTCCTTCGCATGGCAAGCCGATAGCGTCGCCGACCATCAGCCCGAGAAGAGACCCTTGCAACGCCTCACATCGACGATCATTGTCCTCGCTCATGCATAGTAGCTCCCGTTTCTTTCGCCTGTTTTCTTACCCCTCATTCGCCGACTACGGATGACAATCACGCAAGCTATTGTTTAGCAGAGCCCTCACATTTACGCTCAGGCGCGCTATCGGGGTACACTAGGTTTCAGTGTAAACCGATAGCGCAAGGCAGTGTTGATATGAGTTGGAAAGAGTTGGCGCCTTTTATTGTGTTTTTGATCCTCGCAGCCAGCGCCGTAGTGATGGTGATGTGGTATCCCAACCAACGCCTCAGGAAAATTCGCTCTGCTCCGTTCCCGGAAACCTGGGAAGTCATTCTGGAAGCCAACCTGCCCGTCTACAAACGCCTTCCAGACAATCTCAAGCATCAGCTTCAGGGACTGATCAACGTCTTTCTGCACCAGAAAACCTTCTACGGCTGCGCTGGCCTGGAAATCACGGATGAGATGCGGGTCACCATCGCTGGAGAAGCCTGTTTGCTTCTACTGAACAGGTCCACTAATGAATATAACGACCTGCGCTTTATCCTGGTGTATCCAGAAGCATTCCGGGCCGAGCGCGAGGTCATCAACGACGACGGGACCGCCGCCGTGTCCTCTCATGGCCTGCTGGGAGAGTCCTGGAACAATGGCAAGGTGATTTTGTCCTGGGATGATGTTATCGCCGGCGCCCGCGATTTTACGGACGGCCACAATGTCGTGCTGCATGAGTTCGCCCACCAACTGGACGGCGAGTCCGGCTCCACCAACGGCGCGCCGTTGCTGCGGACGCCCACCAGTTACCGTAGCTGGGCCCGCGTCTTGTCCGATGAGTTCAATATATTGCGCGACAGCGCCTTCAAAGGGAAAAAGTCAGTCATGGACAATTACGGCGCCACCAATCCCGCCGAGTTTTTCGCCGTCGCCACGGAAACTTTCTATGAAAAGCCGAAGGAGATGGCGGAGAAGCACCCTGAATTGTTTCGCGAGTTGCGTAACTACTATTGTGTGGACCCCAGGGATTGGGTATAACTCCGGGGCTGTTTACCTCTCACTCTTAACCATGATCCCGCGTTATGTTCAGACACTTCCGTTCCTCGTCGTTTATCCTTGGTTCGCTGTTAAGCGCTGCGCTATCAGCAACCAGCCTTACAATTCAGGCTGAGGAATCCACGCCTGCGGCCAATGCGGAAAAATCAGCATTCACGGGACATATCTACGCCATCAAAGAAGATGACTTCCTGAAGTACGTTACCCGGGATGATATCGTCTACACCGTCGATCACGACGCTATTCAAAGAGTGGTGGTTCATTCCAAAAACGATTATTCCGGCGTCACTATTTATCCTTTGGAAGATGTCGTACTGATGTTTCGTCGCAATGGTTCGGAGAAGTACTTCACTCAGGTCACCATCAAAGAATATCTGGAGTACATGGAAAACCAGGGGCGCTGGAGCATCATGGATTATGATCGCTTCGGGTTCGGAACCTATTTCAATGGCATGCAAAAAAACAAAGACACCCTCGTCGTCGCCCAACCCGGCCCGGCGACTTATGACGAACATCCATGCCAACAGCTGGATATCACGCAACCGGACTCTATCTCGCCAGAGCTATACACAACGATTCATTGTGATCACTTGGGCATTCCCAGAGAGTGGCTGCGTTATACGGAACTGAGAATCCCAGAGGAAGTCACGGGCTTCCCGTTCAAAGTGACGTTGAGGATGCAGGAAAAAGCGCCCAAACACGTTGACGAGTCCAAACAGGAAAAGGAAAAAGACGGAGATAGCGGTCTTGACCCCAGACTGGAAAAAGCTCTGAAGCTCACCGGCAAAGCCCTGACCAAGACGGCGCAGGTGGTCAGTAAACTCAATGAGTTCACATATCGGGTCGTCAGAGTCGTGAACGAGCCTGTGACAAAAACGTCTTTCTTTCAGGAAGAGGATTTTATCCGGGTGGATTCCATCGCTACTCTGCGCAGCTCCTTTTCCGACTTCCCGAAATACCACAATTCCGGCGGCTCCCATAACTGGTTCGACTGACGCCGCATAACGCCCGTTTGGGAGATATAGATAGTCCCCCATATAGACATCTTCGCCAAAAAGGCTAGAATTTCCGCCCTTTGCAAGCTTGAGTCTATGCCGAATGACTCAGTCACACACCTTCACATAAGTAAACTCGATATGAAAAAAATATGGTTAGCGGCGCCCATCGCCGTTGCAGTGGCCGCGACTCCCTTTGTCATCGCACATAAAGCCGAACAGAATTTCGACGCTGGCGTACAGGACGTATCTTCATATCTGGCCTTCAACGGCCTGCCTGTTGAACTCACCGTTCAAAAATATGAAAAAGGTTTTCTGAGTTCCAAGGCGATTAACCGCCTGCAACTTTCCCCCGAATTCCAAAACATGATGGGTACTGGCGGCGACCAGCCTGTGTGTCTGGACTTAGTGACAGAGATCCAACACGATTACATGACCTTGCTGCAAGGCGGTCTGTTGACTGCGACCACCCGAGTTATGCCGCTTCAAAACCAGGCGGATTGTGGTCTGGCGGAAGTCTTCACTTCTGAAAAAGAACTGGCGGACATCTACATCCAGCAGTTTGGCGAAGAAGGCCCCTTCACTATCGAGTCCGCCTTCAAAATCGATGGCTCCAACACGATTACCTTTTCTTCCAAGCCTGTCAATCTGGACAAAGAAATAGAGGGAAAGTCACTAAAGATTAACGTCACGCCCATGCAGGGCGTAGTCGGCGTCAGTTCTACTCGTGACCACGTGGTGGCGAATATCAACTGGCAGGGCCTCAATGTGACGGCTCACAATGGTGAGAAAGTCGGCGACGTAAAGGTTGGCTCTTACACCTTGAAAATGGAAGCGAGCCAAATCCTGGAGCATCTCTGGGCGGGTTCCTCTGAGCAGATTATCAGCGACATCAAAGTCGGCGGCGAAGACGGTCAGAACTTCAGCATCAGCGCCATCACGATAACAGGCAAAGACACTGTCGCAGAAAACATGGTGAGCAGCGCCGGGTCCGTCAATGTGAACGACATCCTGTATAACGGAATGGATGCGGGCTCCATGGCCCTGGACCTGTCCTTCAATAACTTTGAGACGGAAGCCACCAACCGTTTAGTGGGCATTATCAAGCAAATCAACGCCCAGGCCACCACGACCACTGATCCTGATAAGTTCATGGCCGAACTGGAAAACCAGAAAGACGCTATCGTGGCGGACTTGATCACTCTGGCGAAAAAGGCGGATATCAAAATTGATAAATGGGAACTTAAGCTGGGCGAAAACAGCTTTAACGCCAACGCAGACCTGCGTATGGATGGCGTTGACCAGCTATCCGCCGAGATCCTGAAGGAGCAACCACAAGCTTTGATGGCGAACGTTCTGTTAAACGCAGAAGGGAAGCTGGATGAAGCGTTAGTCAACAGCTACGCCGACATCATGGTCGCTACGCAAAGCAGCAAAATGGAATTAACCGACGAAGACAAAGCGCAAATGAAAGAAATGCTGCTTATGCAGTTCTCCAACATGGCGCAAATGTATGTGCAAATGGGGTTCCTGAACTACGACGAAGCGTCTGCTCAGTACAACGCCAAAGTAGGCTTCGCCAAAGGGGCGTTGATCGTTAATGGCCAGCCGTTCAACCCGAATGGCGGTTAAACCATCAGCTCATTGAGGAATAGCGTCTCAGGACGCTATTCCTCCCCTAAACGCGCGAAGTGCAATATAGCGCGCTCAAAATCCCCATCCGTCACGGTTCTTCCCGTCAAATTCTTATTCCTGAAGGTCAGACATAAATTCGCCGCATAAACCGGCGCAGCGAACTCCTGACGATATAAATCCAGAAATTTACCCTCCCCGCGACTCAGGTCCTGTAACACCCACGGGCTTAGCAACGCAACATGATTCAGCAAGGGAAAGCGCACCCGCTCATGCAGATGGGTCAACCAGGAAGTGCCGATAGTCACGTGACGCAATGCCTGGTCGTTACGCACCATCTGTTTGCAGGAGTAGCGATAGAAGTCCAGAAACGGGTTATCACGACAAAAAACGGCGATCGCATTGTTCACTCTATGGTATCGGTGAATGGCTCCGTCACTCTCGCTGATCCATACCTCCCGACAAAATGCGAAGCTGTCCGAATCCACAACCGTCAAACATTCAGGCGCGCCGATGTATACGTCAATATCCACCCAGATTACGCGCTCATAATCCCCCGCCAATAATTCCGCCGCACGCTCCAACCGCGCCAGATCAGCCATCAAATGAATCTGACCGCCCGTACGCGCACGATACCAATCAGGCAGACAGTCAAAGAAACGATCATCGTAGAAAAGATATTCATGGCCCTGCAGCTGCGCCCAATGGATTACACTGCGCTGGCACTTTTCCACCCAGGGCGGGACATCATGGGTGCGGAATGACTGGATAACGACAGTTTTCATGACTTTCGCCCCCTTTCCGCCAAGACAGCCTCGACCTGCTGGCGAACCACCTCAGCGCCTCGCAGCCTTCCGGAATATCTATTTGCGCAGTTGCGAACCTGGGCCGGTATCGCCTCTGACGTCAGCAAACTCCGCAACCCATCTGCGAAAGTCGCCGCATCTCCTCCGTCAAGCAGCACCCCAAGGCCACTCTCGCTGGCGCTCCGGCTATTGAGAAATTGCTCTTGCTGAGTCGGCAGACAAGCCACGGGAACGCCCGCTTTTACACTCTTCGACAACATCCCCATGCCGCCATGGCATATCGATAAGTCGGCCTCATTCAGCGCCTGGTTCAGCGCGACAGGATAAGGATAAATTCTTAACGTCTCGCTCTGGTATCGCGCCATGACATCCGCCGAGATCCCAGGACAGACAATCAAGGCCGTTTCACCAACTCGCTTGATTCCTTCCAACACTCTTTCCAAATGCTGGTAGAAAGGCTTTAGATAGGCGATAACCTTTTTACCTGTCTCCTGCGGCCATTCCGCAGTCTCTCCCGGAAAGTCTCCTGCAACCGGGCCGCAATACTGGGCGTGCTGTCGGTGTGCAGCCTGAAAATCAAGCTCTGGATAACTGACGATAAAAGCGGCGTCAACCTGAAATAAGTCTGATAAGAAAGACAAAGGCTCCATCCCCATCGCTTGCGCCAAAGGGTTCATGTTCGCCACCACCTTTGACTCAGCCTCGTATACCTGACTGTAGTCCGCTGACTCAGGCCGGATGTTGGGATTGGGCTGACCAGGGGAAAGTTCGCTGAAACCTGCTCCAACTGCAAATTTGGGAGTGGACAAAGAACGCGCCGCCAGCATGGCGGTTGGAGCGAAATCAAAAAATAGCGCATCCGGTTGTATATATCGAAATAACGTCTGCCAGGCGCTGACCAAAGTGGCTAGTCCCTCCACAGAGTCATATCCCCTTTTCAACAGAATATCGGAGATGCAACTGCTTGGCCGCGAGCTTTTTCCTTTTGCATGCCAGACCGGCGCCTGTAGCATTATGACCGGAATGTCAGCAAAAAAGAGCGGAACTCTTACAAGGTCTTTCAGTATCAGCGTCACCTCATGACCCTGCTTGACGAACTCACGCGCCAAGCCGGAAAGTGTCGCCAAATGGCCTAATTCACCACCCAATTCCCAGCAAAATACCAACTTACTCATGTTTTATAGTAGTTCCCCCGGTTTCATTTTTGCGCCCATTTTACGTACAATGTGCGACCCAAAATTCTAACTACATTATTCAGCTAAGGTTAAACATGCAACGGAACAAATTGCCCCTGTATTTTCTAGCGGGCGCTGCAATGGCGCCCTTGGCGAACGCCGCCGCTCCAGTGGCCAATAATGACTCCGCCGCCCTTCAGATGAACGGTTTCACCAATATCGACGTATTGGCGAATGACTCTGACCCCGATGGCGACAGCATCAGGCTTGTAAGCTTCGTACAGCCCGGACACGGTACGGTTACTACTACAGACGGGCCATGGCTCCGTTATATACCTGATGAAGATTTTGTTGGCCAAGACACCTTCACATACAAAATTATTGATATTGTGGAATGTACTCCAGACGATGATTATGGTGGAGATTATGGTGGAGATTATGGTGGAGATTATGGTGGAGAGTTTGTCTTACCTCCGTCCGAAGTCAAGCCCCCTCAAGCTCGTTGCGAAGAGCCAATAGAAGTTCAAGGTACTGTCACGATAACTGTGACAAAAGCCCCGACATCTGAACTGCTTCCCCTCACTGACAATGAAAACGACCGCCAAGTATCCAAAGTACTTGATGCAATTTGCGGTTCAATTCCCGAAGACGCTACCGGTGAAGCAGAAAAGCTGGCGCAGCGCTGCGCCACCCTCTATGAACTCGCTACTGATGACCCAACGAAAGTCGCCTCAATCATCAACCAACTGGCGCCTGAAGAAACCCTGTCCCTGTTGCGCGTCGCTTCCGAAACCTCGCAAGCGCATACCAACCGTATTTTCAAACGCATGACGTCCTTGCGTCAGGATAACGAAAATATTCAAGTGACCGTCAACGGCCGCACTTGGGGCCAGCAGGCCATGACCGGGGGCGCCGCTGGCGACGTACAGACTTCGCCTTTCGGCGTGTTCTTGAGCTTGCACCGCGAGTCTGTGGAACATGATAAAACAGAGCGTGAATCTGCATATGAATATGACAATGACGGATTTACTCTGGGCTCCGATTACCGCGTCAGCCAAAACCTGTTAGTCGGCGCCGCGCTGGGATGGGGACAGAACGACCTGTCTTTCTCTGAAAGCGGCGGCGGCGTAGATGCGGACGCCTACAACCTGACCGGTTACGGTTCTTATTACATCGGCAATTTCGGTTTGGATATGCAGGTAGGCTACGGCGCTGGCGACTACAACACCAAGCGTCGCATCAACTACACCGAGTCAGGCAGTGAATTCTCAGCCACAGCCAAAGGCGAAACTGACAGCAAGCAATTGAACGTCGCGCTGCAAGCAAGCGTAATGTTCAACAGCGGCGCCCTGTCCGTACAGCCATTCCTGCGTTTGAACTACTCCAACACGGAAATCGACAGCTTCGATGAAACAGGCGGCGAAGGCTGGTCTGTGCACGTCGGCGAGCAGAACCTCGACCAGATGACCACCAGCGCCGGCTTTGAAGCCACGTATCCCGTCAGCTATAACTGGGGCGTGTTACAGCCTAGCTTCCAGGCATCTGCAGTGAGCGAGTCCAGCACCAACTTCGGTCCAGTCAAGTTCCATTTTATCGGCGACTCCGACGCCACCAAGTTTGAGCTGAGCCCAGATGGCGAAGACAGCCTGTATTACATCTTCAACCTGGGCGCAGTCGCGGTTATGAAGAATGGCGTTTCAGCGTTTATCGATTACCAGCAAAACGTCAGCTATGACAACAGCAGCGCCTTCCAGATCAACACGGGTCTGCGTTACGAGCTGTAAGTCTTATCATCTTGAATGCAAAGGCGGCCTTGTCTAGGCCGCCTTTTTTGTATGCAGGATTATGCTGAAGATGGGCTACTTGAATTCAAAGGCCTTTTGCTCGCCTTGTTTACGAATGGCTGAGATCAGCGCTTCATCCACGGTATTGGCGCCAGACTTGGCCGCCTTGCGATTCTCCTCCGCAATATAAACCTCTCTCTCATCGCTTAAGGCTTTTATTTTATCCTGCAGCTCTTTGCGCTCTGTTTTTTTCGTTTCTATATATTCTTCTTTTTCCTTTTGGCTCATCCCAACCATGGGCTCCGGCAATGCTTTGGCGTCCACTTCCTCCAGCGCCACTTCGCCGGCCTCGTATGCGTCAACCAAATCCCAACTTGAGTTATCGTAGGCGACGGAAGCCTTGGACTTGGCTCTTTGCGCCAGCAAGCCAAGTGAAACATTCTGGCTGTTCGCATCCTGCTCATATTGACGCTTGGACGCCGCCGCACCGCCTGCGCCGTATGGCACATAGGTCTCGTTGAGTCTGGCGTTCAAGGCGGCGATTTCTTTATCCTGAGGCGCCTCGATTTGCGCAATCTGCTGATCCTGATCGATGCTCATGTAATTGCCTCCCGCCAATTGCGCGCCTTGTCTCCAACCGCTTTCGCCGCCGTCATTATAGGCTCCGGCGAAGATAGTATTGACGGTAATGTCTTTCTGCTTCGCCAGAGCAATCGCTTCGCGGAACGACACCGGACCTTGCGTAAAGGGCTCATTGCCGGCGATGAAAATAGCGCGGATATCGTTCGGCGATTGGCTCCATTGCAACTCTTTCACAGAGGCGTTGATCACATAACCACAGAACTCGTCGCCGCCATTGGTAGTGAGAGAAAACAATGCCTCCGACACGCGGTCCAGTTCTCTGGTAAGTCCGGTGACTTGGCGAATATAGCCGTTTTGCGAAGAAAGCCCATTGTTGCCGTATTCATACACCGCCACTTCCAATATTGGCGTGACGCCATTTTTCTTGGCCTTGGAGAATTCGTCCACCATCTTCCACAGCTGATTGCGTGTCTGATTGATCAAACCGTCCATGCTGCTGCTCGTATCCAGCAAAATAGCCACCTGAATGCGTGGCGCGACGGCAGGTTGCGTTACTGCCTGGGTAACAGGTTGAGCATTCTCTCCCTGTGCTTCAGCGCTCCATGCCATGCCGGAAAAACCGCATCCGGCCAACATCGCCACAGCCAAATATGTTTTACGGAAGAGCGAATCATTACGAACGCGGGTAGAAAGTTTTGATAGGGTTTGAGCAGGGCAGTGTGAGTGGTTCATCTTCAGACTCCTTCGAGGCAGTGTTTTTGCGTTGGAGTCAGAATACGGCCGCGGTCCCGAAGACATTAGACATGAGTTTGTAAAAATACGACGGCAAGTATTTACATAAAATTTACACGCCCTCCGCACGCACGTCAGGCGCTTCGCGCGGAGGGAGGAAATCCTAATGAATTACAGGCGCACCAGCAGTTTGCCTTCATTAGCGCCGGTAAACAGCAGATTGATGCCCTCTATAGCGCTTTCCAACCCTTTCAATTCGTGAGTACGGTATTTGATTTTACCCTCTAACAGATAGGCGCCGACTTTTTGCGACAAGTCGCCGAAACGATGCATGTGATCCGGCATAGTGAAGCCCTGAATGCTTAGGCGCTTCTTCACGATCTGCGTCCAGCTTGGTCCCGGCGCAGGCGTGGCGGCGTTGTAATCAGCGATGACGCCACACACCACGATGCGCCCAAACGCGCTCATATTGGCCATGGCGACATGCTGAACAGGGCCGCCGGTATTCTCAAAATAAATGTCGATCCCGTTTGGCGCCGCCGCTTTCACCGCCTGCGCCAAGTCCTCCGACTTGTAATTGATGGCGGCGTCAAAGCCCAGCTCCTCTACCAGCCAGCGGCATTTTTCTTCCGAGCCGGCGACGCCAATCACCCGCAGCCCCTCCGCCTTGGCGATTTGCCCCACCAGTGAGCCTACTGAACCCGCCGCACCTGAAACCAATAGCGTTTCACCTGCCTTGGGCTTCGCAACCTCCATCAAACCGTGGTATGCGGTCACGCCGGGCAACGCCAGCACGGACAATATCGCCGCCGCAGGCAGTTCTTGCGGCATGATGGATACGCCTTCGCCACTGCTGACTAAATATTCCCGCCATCCGAACATCCCCGCCACTTTGGCGCCCACAGGAAATCTATCATTCCTGGACTCCACGACTTCTCCAACGCCGCTGGAGCGCATGACTTCGCCCAGGCCCACTGGCGGAATATAGCTGTCAGTCGCCGCGCTCATCCATCCGCGCATCGCCGGGTCCAGCGACATATGCGTCTGTTTGATCAGGATCTGCCCTGGTTCCAGCGCTGGAATATCGAGTTCCACCAACTCAAAACACGCCGGCGTGATATCTGTTTCGGGTCTTGTCACTAACTTGACTGCTTTGTAGCTCATGGTGCGCTCCTTAATTTTCTGGCGATTCATCAATCATGAAATTCTTTAACCAGTGTATTTTTGCCACCAAGAAACATAAACATGCTAAATTTCAAATAACCTTTGTCATTTCAGCAAAAATATAACTCTTATGGACAAACTCAAAGCCCTACGTTTTTTCGAACACGTGGGAAAAGCCGCCAGTTTCAGTGATACCGCCCGGCACTTTGATATCCCGGTATCCAGCGTCACCCGTCAGATTCAGGCTCTGGAGGAAGAGCTTGGCGCACGTCTGCTGCACCGCACCACCCGGGTAGTGAAGTTGACGGAAATCGGCGAGATCTATCTTCAGCATTGCAGCCAGATATTGCGCAGCCTGGATAATGCGGATGAGCTCATCGTCAATTACCGCAGCAGACCCTCAGGCGTATTGCGCATCAGTTGCAGCTCGTCTTATGGGGAGAGTCGTATCCTGCCGATTCTGTCTGAGTTTGAAGCGCTTTATCCCGAGATCATCATTGATATCGATCTGACCGATAAGGTTGTCGATATCATGCGGGACTCTGTGGATATCGCCGTTCGCGCCGGCCAGATTCCGGACGAACGGGTGGTGGCCAAGCATATTGACGACAATAACTTTTCTCTGGCGGCATCCGACGCTTATCTGCAACGTTACGGAACGCCGCTCCGGATAGAGGATTTAAGCGAGCACCGGGCAATCTTCTTCCGCACTTCCGATCAAGTGCTCCACTGGCAGGCCAATATCAATGGTCGCTGGCGACAGGTGGACATCCGCCCCGCCCTGATCACCAGTTCCCCCCGTCTGCTGCGGCAGTGGGCCGGTGAAGGCAAAGGGCTGGCGATGATGCCGAATTGGGTGTGGCGGTCGAATTCGCTTCCCGCCGGATTCCGAATACTAGAACTGGATTATCCTCTGTATGTCAGTCGCGCCACGCAGCTTGGCATCTACCTGCTCTATCAACGTCCCAAGTATGCGGTTCCCAAAGTCAAGGCCGCAGTGGACTTTCTGGTTTCAAGACTGGCGCGGGACTGACGGAATTCGCGAAATCCGTTCCCGCCTGCAATACTGGATAATGAAATGACCGCCGTCGTTGTCTTTCCAACCGGAGGAAACCGGTTTTCATGCAGCTCAGAGACAATAACCTCAGCAAGGTACGCCGCCTCAGTTTCGACGCTCTGGTGATCGGAGGCGGTATTAATGGCGCGGTCTCCGCCGCCGCCATGTCCGCGCGGGGACTGAAAGTAGCGCTCATAGATCGGGGCGACTTCGCCGGCTCCACCAGCCAGGAGTCCTCCAATCTGGCCTGGGGCGGCATCAAGTACATGGAAACCTATGAGTTCGGCCTGGTGCGCAAGTTATGCATGTCGCGCAACAAGCTGATGCGCAGCTACCCCTCCACTGTGCAGGAAATCCGCTTCTTCACCACGATTAAAAAAGGGTTTCGCTATCCCCCCTGGTTTCTTTATCTGGGCGGGGTGCTGTACTGGTTTATGGGGAACGGCTTTACGCGCTTTCCCCACTACCTCACTCCCGAGCGGATAAGTCGTGAAGAACCTATCGTCAATACGGAGGGCAGCACGGGTGGTTTCGAATATTCCGACGCATTTCTACATGACAACGACGCCCGCTTCGTCTTCAACTTCATTCGCCGCGCCATGGATTACGGTTGTATTGCGGCCAATTACGTGGAATCCGTCAGCGCTCACTGGGCGGACCGGATTTGGACTATCAATGCCCGAGACAATATTTCCGGGGAGGAATTTCAAATCCGCGCGGGATTATTGATCAACGCCTGCGGCCCTTTCGTTGACGACCACAACCGGCTCACCGGACAAACCACGAAATATCGGCACGCCTTCTCCAAAGGCATACATCTGATTGTCGACCGCATAACGCAAAACAAGCGGGTGCTGACTTTTTTCGCCGACGACGGCCGCCTGTTTTTCGTGATCCCCATGGGACCGAAAACCTGCATCGGCACAACCGACACGCGCATGGAGTCTCCCATTGCGACGGTGACGCCGGAAGACCGCAAGTTCGTACTGGACAATATCAATGCGCGTCTGCGTCTGCCGCAACCGTTGACGGAAAGCGATGTGGTGGCGGAGCGATGCGGCGTTCGCCCGCTGGCGGTGCAGGGCGACAACGGAGCTAAAACCGATTGGCTGCAGTTGTCGCGCAAGCACGTGATCGAGGTCGACGCCGAGACCCGACACATCAGTATCTTCGGCGGCAAGCTTACTGACTGCCTGAATGTAGGCGATGAAATCTGTCAGGCGGCGGCCGAGCTTGGCCTGTATCCGCCCTACCCCAACACAATCTGGTATGGAGAGCCTCCCAATCGGGTGAAAGAGGAATTCATGCATCAGGCTCGACTCATGGACCTGGACAGCCTGACGCCGCCGTCCTCCTCAGAGAAATTGTCGATACGACTATGGCGACGTTACGCCGCACACGCCTTTGATCTGCTGGAGACCATTCGCGCCGATCCCAGGCAGGCGGAGTTGCTGATCGAGAATGCCGAGTACCTGCGGTGCGAGATTGAACAGGCGGCGCGCCGGGAAATGGTGACCAAACTGGATGACTTTCTACGCCGAAGATCGAAAATATCTTTGGTGGTGCGGCGTGATAAAATTAAAAGCGCCCAGGGTTTGCGAGAGGCCTGCCGGATTCTGTTCGGCGACGAGGCGGATGAAAAGTGGGCGGAATATTTTAAAGAAACAAGCGCTTAGCGCTCGTTATCACAGCGTTTCACATACATTTTGTAATGGACCGGCTGTTACATTAATGAGACACTGGCGCGTCCAATAAGCATGAGCATAAATATAATTCATGAGTACATTTGATGATATTCGTCCCTATCGGGATGATGAAGTTCCTCAGGTGATCTCGCGGCTGCGCCATGACGAGCAACTCGTCCGGGCCATAGAACATTATAAGTTTCCCAGGTTATCCAAATACTGCCGCAGTCTCACCTCGTTCCTGGTAAGACGCAATCTGCAGCACAATCTGCGCAGAATCAACACGATACACGATGTTCAGGAGATGGTGGCGGGGTTCATGATCAACACCGTCAGGAAAACCACATCCGGCTTCACTTATGAGGGCCTGGACAAGCTTCCCAAGGACCGCGCCTTTCTGTTCATCAGCAACCATCGCGACATCGCCATGGACCCGGCGCTGGTCAATTTCGCGCTATATCAGTCCGGCCGCGAACTGGTGGAAATCGCCATTGGCGACAATCTGCTGTCGAACCCGCTGGTCTCTGACATCATGCGCCTGAACCGAAGCTTTATCGTGAAGCGTTCGGTGGAGGGGCACAAAGCCAAGTTGCAGGCGCTGACTCAACTGTCCGCCTACATCGATCACACTCTTTCCCAGAATCGCGCCATCTGGATTGCGCAACGGGAAGGCAGGGCAAAGAATGGCCTGGATAAAACCGATCCGGCCATCATCAAGATGCTCAACATCTATGGCCGCAAGCAAGGCATGGCCTTTAGCGAAACCATTAAGCGCATGAACATCGTGCCGGTGTCGATATCCTATGAGTACGATCCCTGCGATCTGCTCAAGGCGAAAGAACTGCAGGCGCGGGAGCAATCCGAATATGTGAAGGGCGAAGGCGAGGATATCGCCAGCATCATCCGCGGCATCTCCTGCCCCAAAGGCCGCGTGCATATCGCCTTCGGCGAGCCGCTGCAACAGGATTTCGAGGATGCGGAAGAAGTGGCCGCCGCGATCGACCGACAGATCACCCGCAACTACAAACTCTTCCCCTCGAACATACTGGCGTTTGAGCAATTGAAGACGCTAAGCGAATCTTTCGCTCATTTGCAGGAAGAATCACTGCACCGTCTGCAGGAGCTGGCGGGGCAAGCCAGACAGGCCTGGGACAACCTGGACCGGGATGAGATGGGGCAAAAAGCCTCGGAGTTTTCCGACCGGGTCGGGGGTTACCCTAACCTGCTGCAACGCTACATTCTGGAAATGTACGCCAACCCTCTGATCAATAAGTTCGCCGGCGCCCCGGGAGACTCCGCGCCGCAAACCTGATCTTCCACCCACGGCGGCTTTGCGCCGCCGTTTGGTCTCTTTTTTAAATTCAATAAATTAACTTACAACGCCTGACCCAGCCTGCGACGTAACGGGAGTTGCCCCGGCGCCGTTGTATTTGGTTACAATGGGCGGCCGCATTGACGCGTCGGCGACGCTAAGATTATCGACGCTGTCATGGCGTCAGTTGGAGCGAATGGAATACCAGCTATTTCATCCAGGCCCCAGGATTTATGAGGAAAGCTATGCACATTGAAGTGTTGGGGAGCGGCGAAGCCTACGACCGCGCCCGGGTAAACTCATCCCTGCTCGTCACAGAAGAGCGTTTTCAAATGTTGATCGGCTGCGGTCCCAGCGTCCCCCAGGCCTTGTGGCGGCGAGAGACCACTGTTGAAGAGATTGACGCCATTCAGCTGAGTCATTGCGGCCCGGATCACGCCGCAGGGCTTATTACCCTGGTAAATTGGATGCACGCCAAGGGGCGCACCAAGCCCTTGCTACTGATTACGCCCCACGGTCATCGTCCCCTGCTGCAAAGTCTGCTGAATTACGCCATCTGGCCCGAACAACGGCTCTGTTTCCTGCTGCGCTGGAAGCAGTCAGATAAGGGGCTCGCCGTTGGTCCATGGAGCTTATCCACCGCCATGACGCAACATGCTTCGCCCAACCGCGCCATGCTGCTAAACGGACCCAATGGAGCCCTGTTTTTCAATGGGGAAGGCGTGCTGTTGGAAGCGCCATTGCGACTGGCTGGAGAAGCGGATCTGATTTTTCTCGAGTGCCGTTCGATCAAGAAAGATCGCCATGACTTTCACGGTAGTTGGGAGGCGTATCATAGGCTGACCTTCAAGCCCGGCAGCCTGATATGCCTGTACCATGTTCTGGAACAGGAAAAAGCGCGGTTGGGCGACCTGATGTATCAGCGCGAGGATGTCTACTTACCTGAGCAGGGGCAGTGTTTCCGTCTGGTGCGAGGGGATTGGGAGCTGCTGTAAACGTAGCGCCGGCGAACAGAATCTCACTGCACGCCGGCGATCTTGATAACCGGTCGTCGCTTATCGACGACCTGTCAGTGCTTCACTAGTAGATAAAAATAGTCTCCGCGTTGAAACAACCGTCCGCGAGATCTTCCTCTCCAAAAATATCCAGCGTATCGCCGGCGGCCAGATCACCGAAAGAAGCGGCCATATTGGTGGTCTCATCGTCAGAGGTTACGACCAGACCCTACGGGTTGGCCGTGTTATTTTGGGATAATAAGCCCAAACATAAGAATAATTTTGCCAATCAGATCACATCTTAACCAACAGTTTGGCGATAATATCCCAAATCATGAACCAGGCATTAAGTCAGGCGCTGTACGCCGCCATATACAAATTACTGCGACCTTTGGCTGCGCTGCTGTTGCGGCGCGGCATGTCGTATAACGAGTTCGCGGAGATCGCGAAGCGCGCCTATATAGACGCCGCCACGGAAGAATTCCCCCTCCCCAACCGCAAACAGAGCCTCTCCAGGGTGTCCGTATTGACCGGTATAAACCGCAAGGAAATCGCCAGACTGGAGAAGCTGCCCAACCCCATTGAGACCGGTGAGACGCAAAGCGCCAACAGAAGCTCCAGGGTCGTCAACGGCTGGATCAGAGATATTCGTTTTCAGGATGAGCATGGCGCCCCGCTTACCCTCCCCTTGGACGAAGGCGATAACAGCTTTACTGAGCTGGTGCGGTTATACGGCGGCGACGTGCCGGTGCGCGCGGTCCTGGACGAGCTGATCAGATTGGATTCGGTGGAGGTCAGCGATCACGGAGAGGCGGCGGGCAAACGGGTTGCTCTGAAAGTGGAAGGCTACGTGCCGCAAACCGATCTAAAAGAGAAATTAAGGATTATGAGTACGGCGGTCGCGGACCTGCTTCGCACCATAGATCACAACCTGGAGGCGGATCGCACTGAAGCGCGCGTGCAACGCACCGTGGCGTACAACGACATCCCCATGGAGTGTCTGGAAGCGATACGCGGACGCAGTAAAGAAGAGGTGGAAGAAATTTTGCAACGTATAAACCGGTGGTTATCCGGGTACGACAGAGGCGTCAACGCCAAGCTCCAGGGCAGCGGGAAATTTCGCGCAGGAATAGGCGTATACTATTTCGAGCAGTCCTTAACCCGCGGGGAGCAGCCATGAGCAGATTTCTATACGCCCTGACGGCGCTGGCGTTGACGACCAGTCTGCTCTCAGCCTGCTCCGGCGGCGCATCTTCTGACGGCGGTATCGAAGGCACCGGCGCGCCAGTGGCTGCGCGCGGCGAAATCAGCGGCTTCGGCAGCGTATTCGTCAACGGCGTGGAGTACGAGACCAACACAGCGGACATCGTTATCGACAGCGTCAGCGGCTATTCAGAAAGCGCACTAAAAGTAGGCATGGTGGTGCTTATCGAGGGCGCTTTGGATGCAGGCGAAACAACTGGCGACGCCCATCGCGTCAGTTTTGAACAGACCTTATTTGGCCCCGTGTCCGAGGTGAACTTCGTCGATGGCTATAACGCCGAAATCACAGTGCTGGGACAAACCGCGCTGATTCCCGACAGCGCCGTGTTCGAAAACCTCAACTTCAGCAGTCTCGCGATCGGCCAGGTGGTGGCGATCAGCGGACTCACCAACGCAACAGGCGTCCTGGCCACGCGCATTGAGAAAATGGCGGACACATATAGCGATGGCGATCAGGTAGCGGTGAGCGCCATTATTCGTAGCGTAGATACGCCGAACCGTACGTTTGTCATTGGCGATCTGAGCGTGGATTACAGCATGGCGGATCTGCAGGGCTTCTCCAGCGGACAACCGGAAGTTGGCCAATATGTAAGAGTCAATGGGCGCTTCTTTGAAGATACCGGCGTCATCGCCGCGAAGGTCAAACTGAAAACCCGCGGCGATATGTCCGCCAGCGGCGTCAGACTGGAGTATGAAGGCGTCATCACTGACTTTGCGTCGCAACAAAGCTTCTATCTGAGCGGCCAACCTGTCAACGCCGCCAGCGCCAAATTCAGAAGAGGCCAGAAACAGGATTTGGCGGATGGCGTCCGCATCGAAGCGGAAGGCACGATCGACGCAGGCGGCGTTTTGCAGGCGCAGACGATTACGTTCAAGAAAGCCAATGACATGCATATCGAAGCCTCAGTGGATTCAGTCAGCGAAACCGCCAAACAAGTCGTCGTCCTTGGCGTCGCGTTCAGCATCAATGAACTGACCGCCTTCGATGACCGCAGCGAAGCGCACCAGCCTTATTTCGGGCTGGATGACATTCGCAGCGGCGACCGGCTGTCCGTCAGGGCGGCCAGTGGAACTGCGCCCTTAACCGCTTCCCGCATCGAACGTCTGCGCGCGGACGACTCTGTAACAGTGGAAGGACCTGTAACGGCCATCTCCGGGGAAGTGCTGAGCATTCTCGGAGTCGCCGTGGACATCAGTGACGCCTCGGGTTCGCAAAACGGACTCAAGGTGGGCGCGTTTGTGGAAATTGTCGGTGACCTGACCGGCGTGCAGTCCGTCAAGGCGCAGAGAATTAAGGTGAAGAAGAACAACAACTAAGGAGCCTGCGAAAGCGCTGGCCAAACCAGCCGCGTTTCGCAGAGCTCCGCAAAGAGTCCTACATCAGGGATTGGCGTCTATTACAATTAGAAGGCGATAAACAGTGTCGATTACCAGACTAGCAATTGATTTTTACGTCACCTCCAGCCTGTCAAGCAACGAGCTGGAGGCCGCCGCCCAGCTGGGCGTACGCTCCATCGTCAATAACGAACCCGACCAGGAGGCGGAGTCCGAATCTCTACGCCGCGGGGCTGACGCCCTCGGCCTGTCTTACCACAGCGTTCCTTCGCATAAAAATGCGGACGAACAAACTCAAATCAGTTCTTTTATCGATGTCATGGAGCATTGCGAAAAGCCGGTGCTGGCTTTTTGCAGAAGCGTCAGCAACGGCATTTCCCTTTGGGTGATGTCGGAGACCCGACATAAATAGCGGCAACGATGCTGCAATGGATTAATCCACCGGCACATCATGTTCTTTTAAATATCGTCTCAACGTATCTATATTAGCGAGCAACTTGGGCAGCACCTCCTTCTCCATCCGCTCCGTACGCTTTTTCATCTCCTCTGCGCCGTAATGAGGCGCATAGGCGCTGCTCTCGATTTTGCCGCGAATGTCTTCTATTTCCCGATAGTAGCGTTGAATTTCGAGGATAAACTGACTGGGCGTTTCCAGCGCCGAGGGGGAGTAGCGCATGCTTTCCCAAACGAACAGATCAAGTTGCAGTGGAAACATCTTGATCGCGCTGCGGCTGGGAGGGGATTTCACAAATTCCGCATACTCCCTGGCCTGGATAAGGTTGCTTTGCAGCTCGCTGGCCAAAGAGTTGCGCAAGTAATAATTGTTTTGCCGGGAAGTCAGATCGTCAAAAATAATCGCCTGATTCAACCCCTCCTGCGCCGCCAGATAGACGCCAAGCACTGTCGCCAAGATCATGAATATCTGACTGATCCAGAAGCTGGATTCCTTGATGCCGCTCCCCTCTTTTTTGACTTGTGTTTCATGGGTGCGACGGCCGTCGTTAGTCTCGGCGGACGAGGACTGCTGCATATTCATAGACCTTTGGTGAGTGTATTCAGGGGAAGGATTCTAGCTGCGTAAAGAACCGAGCTTCAAGACAAGAGCCGCGCCATGGGAAGCGCGCACTTGAATTTTTGCATTCTCAGGGCAAATCCTGAATGATGCGACGCATCAGTAATTTCGCAATTAAGAAGTCAAACCAGATGCTTAAGTATGCCGACTGCCCTGGCTGCGGAGAAAACAGCCTGGAAATATGGGATAAACACTCCGGCGTGATCGGCGCGCCACTCTATTGCAACCACTGCCACAAGGGCTTCGCCAGATATCGCTTTTTCCACTCCGCCGGCCTCATGCTGTTCGAAGTCTGCATCACCACTGCGGTCATTGTCAGCCTGTTTCAGCAATGGCTATCGGTGTCGATATTGGCCGCCATTTCCATCCTGGGCTTATACGCTGCCTTCAACCTGGATAAGAGAGCGTTTCCTCTGCGCGAGGAAAGCCTGATGCAGAAAGCCCCTCTAAAACAAAAACTGCTGAACTTCGCCGCGTTTATTACCGCGCTCTCGATCTATGCCCTGCTGTTGCTGACGCTGCCTTTGGGGCCGGTTTTAGGCTCAATCTTTCCAATCTGAGGGCTTCTCAATGCCACGCCTTTAACGCCTCCTCATAACTCAAGGTTTTCCCCGGTGGGCGTTCGTTGAGTTCGGGTTTGGGGGAGCCGGGCTGGTTGAGCCAGTAATCTTTGGGGGATTGGGGGTTAAGGCGGGGAGCGCAGGGGCCGGGGTCTTCCCGGCCGATTGCCGCCAGTTCTTCATCCATGGCGAGCGCCAGGTCGTGCATGACGTCCTCCACCGGCTGGGTTCCCTTGAGCGCCTGGGTCATATATTTCCACCACAATGGAGAAAGCTTGGGATAGCTGGGCACATTGGTTCCGGTTGGCGTCCAATAGTAACGCGCGTTAGAGCGATAAAACTCCACCAATCCGCCCAGATAAGGCGCGCGATCCGTCATCGCCTGGGAGTTGATATCGGATAACCGAATGGGCGTCAGGCCCACCATCGTTTTCTTCAAAGACACCGTTTTGGAAACCGTAAACTGCGCATAAAGCCATGCCGCCTTACGACGCTTCTCCGGCGTATTCTTCAGAAAAGTCCAGGAACCCGCGTCCTGATAGCCGGATTTCATGCCTTCCTGCCAATAGGCGCCCAGCGGCGACGGCGCGATGCGCCATTTGGGCGCGCCATCCGCATCCACGACTGGCAGCCCCGGCTGGGTGATCTGCGCGAGGTACGCGGTATACCAAAAAATTTGCTGGGCGATCAGCCCGGACCCCACCCACTCGCCCATGACTTTATCCGTCACATTGAGGGCCTCCGGCGGCGCCAGCCGGAACCAGTCGAGAAACTTGCGAATGCCATAGATGGCGGCTGGACTATCCAGAGCTCCGCCGCGCCGAACGCTGGCGCCGACGGGACGACAGTTCTCCACTCGAATGCCCCAATCGTCCACCGGCAGGCCATTGGGCAGCCCTTTGTCGCCCATCCCCGCCATCGCCAGCCACGCGTCAGAGATGCGCCACCCAAGGGATGGGTCGGTTTTGCCGTAGTCCATGTGTCCCCATACCCGATGGCCGTCCAGTTCCCGCACATGCACGGTGAAAAATTCCGCAATGTCTTCGTAGGCGGACCAGTTCATCGGTACGCCCAGTTCATAGCCATACAGTTTGCGAAAGCGATCCTGCAGATCCTTGCGGCTGAACCAGTCATGGCGATACCAGTACACACTGGGAAATTGCTGGTCAGGCAATTGATAGACTTTGCCATCAGGCCCTGTCGTAAAAGACAGGCCAAAAAAATCCTCTATATCCAAGGTCGGCAGTGTGACGTCCTTGCCCTCCTCCTGCATATAATCCGACAGCGCCACCACAGCGCCGCTGCGGAAATGCCCGCCAATCAGATCTGAGTCACTGATGAATCCGTCGTAGATGTTGTGTTGCGTCTCGATCTGCGCCAGTAGCTTGCGCACCACGTCATCTTCGCCCGTAATTTCATGCACCACGCGGATGCCGGTAACATCTTCAAAGGCTTTCGCCAGCGTATCGGCTTCGTACCAATGGGTATCGATAGGCTCCGACACCACATAAATCGTCATGCCCCGAAACGGCTCAGAGGCCTTGTGAAACCACTGCATTTCCTGCAGTTGTTGCTCACGGCTGAGGGTGGAAGGCGTGAATTCAGTTTCCACCCACTCCTGCGCCGTTTTGGCATATACACCCTCAGACGTACACACGACGAAGCTCAACGTAATGACGGATAGCAGCGCTTTAAAAGAAGGGAGTAAGATCTGGTCTTGCTGTCGTTCAAATAACATTGCAGATGCGCTCATTTAATCCACCATCACTGTCGGCGGCGCCCGTCAGGCTACAGACTTAGTGTAGTCAGAAATGGGAGATTCGTTGGTAAACTCCAACGCCGGAAACCCCAAAATCAGCCGATTTAATGCCTATATCCGCTCTACTGCGCCTCACGCCCGCTCTTTAGGATAGATATCCCCCTGAATCGCCCATTAACGCCAGCCGAGAGAGCCCTATACCGCTATGTACCGATGTGGATTCAAAACACGAAGACTTTACGTGTACAACCTTCGCTGCGTGACCTCTACCGGCGAGGGCGATGACCTTTACAGAGACGTACTGAGAATAATCACACCGAGCACGACGCGTTTCGCTCCTGACGACTGGCGCCGCGTCATCAATCGACAAGACGCCAAGTCCTGGTTGGAGGACCGTTTAGCGGAGTCGCCTGTATATGTCGTAAAGCAAATAGCCACTTCTGCTGCAGTCGGATTCATATTTCTCCATCCAATCCCGCTACCGCTGGAACTCACCGAGTGGCGCCTGGGCTACATTTTAGGCGAGTCATATTGGTCGCAAGGACTTGGTACAGAACTCATGGAAGGCATTATTGGTTGGGCGAGGCAAAACAAAGGCGTCGCCAAAATAAGCTGCGGCGTCGCCAGAGAAAACGCTGCGTCAGTAAAGATGCTGGAGAGAAATAACTTCCATCTCGCATCCAACCATTCCGGCACGGTTTTCTATGAATATCCGATCGAGCAAGCAGAACTACAGATGGAGTAACAGGGGGCGATAGCGACGCTTGCGCCCAAGAAGAAACTGGCGCTCAAACCACACTCGCCCGATGACGGTCACTCACCTGCCCCACGCCGGCCTTCATCAGCCGCTGTAATAACGCAGGACGCCCATGCTCCATGGACCAGCGCATTTCCTCTTCGGTAATGACAGTGGCGATAAGGATTTCCATATTGCCATTGGACAGTTTTCCTGATGACGGCAGCGGCGGTTGGGCTTTGGCGATGAGGACGTTGATGAACTCGGATTCGCCGGCCTGGATTTCCTCCACCGTCAGGCCGTCATGCTTGCTGACGCGCTCCAGTATGCCTGCATCGTTGAGAATCTCCGCGTTGGCGGTCCACTGTAGAAACCAAAGCGGCCATTCCGCTTTTTCCCGGGCGATAACCAGCATCTCGTATCCGTAGCCCGGGACGCCGTCAGTCTGCGCCGCCGCCTCTTTTCGGGTCAGCGTCGCCGCTGTGCTGACCACACGCCCCTGCTCATCCTTCTCTACTTCCACGTTCTGCGCCGCAACGCCCGAGGGCATGTCCGGATTGGTGAAGCCGAAGGTGGTGTACACCCACATGCCTTCGCCCAATTTATTGGCGGGAATCATATACAGCCCCCCGCCGGGCCATACGCCGAACATGTGGCCGATCTTCAAAATTTCCGACGGCAACGCGCCAAAGTGCGTCTCGTAATATTCAGAGCGTTCATCGTAGACTTTTCGCCAGAACTGCTCTTGCGGGTTTCCATTCTGCGTGATCGGCGCAGCGCCCTGGTCACTCGCAGACGCTTTGCTGGAGAAAAATCCGGCCAGTTTTTTAAATAAGCTTTTCACGCTCACTCCTTTTGACGACTTCCTGTGAGTTGAGGCTCTCAACGCTCCACTGTCGCGAGCTTGACGCCTAATGCGACGAAAGCGCCGGCGAAGGTTTTCTGGGTCCACCTCATCAGTTTGGGGGAGCCTGTAATGTAGGCGCGCACGGCGTTGGCGAACAGGCCGTAAAGGGTGAAGACCGCCAGCGTCATTCCCATGAAAATAGCGCTCAACAGCAGCATGTGAGAGACCGGCGAAGCGGCGTCGTGAGGCACGAATTGAGGCAGAAACGCCAGAAAAAATATGGAAAGCTTGGGGTTCAGAATGTTGATCAGGCAGGCTTTGATGGCGAAGCTCGTGGCTTTTTTCTCTTGCGCCGAGGCGTCAAAGGCGACAACGCCGGACTCCCTCCACATCACCCAGGCGAGATACATCAGATAGGCTACGCCGACATATTTGACAACCTGAAAGGCCAGACTGCTGGCGTGTAGAATCGCCGCCAGCCCCAAAGCGCAGGCCAGCAAATGCGGAATAATGCCTGCGGTGCATCCCACGGAGGCGAACAGAGCCGCGCGCCGACCGCCCATCAGACCGGCGGATACGGTGTACAACACACCCGTGCCGGGAAGCAACACAACAATCAGGGAAGTCATCAGATATTCAAGGCTAACCATAGTTTATCCCTTGCTTATGGCGTGACGATAAGTCTTTCCGTTAGTGGGGAGGGCCAAGTTCTAACACTCGCAGAAACACCGATCAACCCCATCTCGCTCGAATACAAGCAAGTCTGTGAAACCTTTAAACATTTTAGGCGACATTTGCCGCCAACGCGGCGCTTTCAATCCAACGCGACGCCTTTATCCATCAGAGACTTCTTCAGGTGGTCGATATTAGCGCGCAGTTTCGGCGCCACGTCTTTCTCCATGCGCTCAGTAACTTTCAACAGCTCCGCGCCGCCGTATTCAGATCCATATACCCGTCGCTCTATTTTCTGGCGAATATCATTGGCTTCCCGATAGTAGCGTTGAATTTCCGAGATGAACTCGGAGGGCGTCTCCAGGGTGGCGGGAGAATAGCGCATGCTCTCCCACACAAACAGGTCCAATTGCAGCTGATATTGCTTGATGGTGTTGTCGCTGGCGCGCTGGACAAACGCCGCGTACTCCTTCGCCTGTGCAATATTGCTTTGCAGCTCGCTGTAGAGAGAACTGCGCAAATAATAGTTATTCTGGCGGGAAGTCAGGTCATCGAATGCGATCGCCTGATTCAGGCCCTCCTGCGCAGCGAGAAAAACGCCCAGCACCGTCGCCGCCAGCATGAATATCTGGCTCAACCAGAAGCTGGATTCTTTCACGCCTCCCGCGGCGGGACGCCGTTCCTGCTGTTGACCTTGCTCGCTTGAAGAAACCTGACGCCACATATGCCGCTCACCGCTGTTGGTTGCAAATTCGGCGATTTTATCTGCGCGCTCAATATAGCGCTGCACAAATAGTTCTAGCCTGTTCGCCCCCATTTCAACACCGGGCTTTTGACCTCTATGCAACCAGTCGCTCCACCAGCCAATAACCGCCCATCGCCGCCACGAACAAGGAGCCAACCCGCGCCATGCGCAGCAAGTTCCAATCTTTCATTCCGTAGTAAATCAAGGCGTACGCCGCGGTGACGATGGCGATCTGTCCCGCCTCTACGCCCAGGTTGAACGACATGAGCGCGCCAGCTAACTGGTCGCCAAGTCCAATCTCTCGCAGGATGTATGAAAAACCGAAACCGTGAATCAGTCCGAATGAGAACGTCACCAGCAAGCGGCGTTTCCAGCGTGCGGATATGTTTTTTGGCGAAGGCTCTCCGCTCAGCTCCCACAAATTCTCCAGCGCCACGTAGACAAGGCTTAACGCAATGCCCGCCTCCACCCACATCATCGGCGGACTGATCCAATTCAACACAGAGACCGCCAGTGTGATCGAATGCGCAACCGTAAAAGAGGTGGTCAACGCAGCCAGCTGTTTCCACCCTAAAGGCAGCAGTAAAAGGCCCAGCAGAAACAAGAGATGATCAAAGCCGAAAACAATGTGCTCCAACCCCAGCATAAAATAGTCGGAATACTGGCTCATGCCGCTGGAGCCGCCCAGGTTCCCCATAAAGTCGTCCGTCAGTGTTTTGCTCCATGCCCGCAAAGACTGCGCCACGGGAATCTCCTGAGTTCTGCGCGCACTGTCAAACACCACCGTGGCGGTCCGGTCCGCCAGGACAATACGCACGAAATTCTTGTGCTCGGCATTGTTTTGCAACAGGAGATAGCCAACCGTTAAGACGCCGATATCGCTACCGCAGTCGTAAAGCATGGCGAACTGACGCGAGGCGATTTGCTCCAGTGTCTGTGAGCGGGCGTCTATCAGAACGCAGGCTCGATCGCCGTTGCGCAACGGAAAGCCTGCGCCAACCAAGGCCGTCATCGCTTCGCTCCTGGAAGCGATGACGGAGTCGGCGGCGAACTCCGCCTCAGGCGCGGTATACACAACCTTCACTTTGCTGGCGCCGATCTGCACGGCGGTATCGGTGACGCCTGCCTGATGCGCCCACGCCGGGGCGGTCAGAAGAACAAACAACGCTGCGAATGCGAATCTGAAAGCGCTCATCGCCAACCTCCCTTTATTTGTTGAACGAGCTGTCAGGCGCGCCTCGGAAACAATTCAGCACCCAGGGATAAGCATCGGTCACGTAGTAGCCGTATTGACCGTCCACCGTCATGCCGTTACAGGCGTCAAGGTCGCCAGCGTTGGTGAACTCCCAATCGTCAATATAGGTTCCATCGTAGGCGCCGCCCGGGTTATTCGTGCTCTTGGTCCCCCGGGAGCCGGTCTTTAGGGTGTAGCCGGATACAGCCTTGCGCACCGTGCCTGTGTCAGGGTCCAGAAAATAGCTGCCGTAGATCGGAAAACCATCCGCCGCGAAACCAATCACCGGCGATCCGTTTGGTCCGGGATTGCTATCGAACATGGCGTTGGGGTTGCCATGATAATGGTACAGACCGCCCGGTTGGGTGTGGGCGTTATGGGCGTCCGCGCCGAATTTGCTGTCTGCGCCCAGAGGGTCCAACAACCAGTCGGACGTGTCTGGACACCCAATGGCGGTGTTGCCGTCTGCATCCGCCATGGGGCTGGAGGGGTTATAGCAGCCTGCGGACAACAGATCCAATACCACTCCGTTCAACATCACGCCATTCACCAGACGCTGACTGAGCGAGGTGGTGGAAGACGCAGAGGAAGGATTTCTGGGAATATGGAAGCTCTGACTGACCTCCGCCACGCTGTTGGCGAAATGCGCGGAGGCGTCGTTGAAATCGTGATTGGGAATCGAGTTGGACGTCAGCGTGCAACTGTCCGAGTCGCTGCTGATGGTCACCGCCGCATCAAAGCCAAACCCACGCTGGATATCCGTCACGGACGCTTCAAGCGTGTTGTCATAATCGGCGCAGTCGCCGCTGGTTTCGGTAAATATTGCATTGGTGATATCAACGCTGAAGGCGTCTCCAGCATCGCCCGACGTATCGCTTGAGGAACCTTCATCAACCGATACTCCCGAGTCATCGCTGGCCGCCCCATCGGACACCGCCGCAGAGCCTCCGCAACCGGACAAAATCAGTCCCGCACTCAGACACAGCGCCGCCAAACCACTTCCGCCCAGCCTGATCGCATCATAATACCCATCGCAGCTTTTTGTTTTTAAAGAGCTTT
The DNA here is from genome assembly GCF_000012985.1 of Hahella chejuensis KCTC 2396. Lineage (NCBI taxonomy): Bacteria > Pseudomonadati > Pseudomonadota > Gammaproteobacteria > Oceanospirillales > Hahellaceae > Hahella > Hahella chejuensis. Next base: position 4,351,080 of record NC_007645.1, read on the forward strand.
TCATACAGCCACCTACACCTGTTATTCACGTTATTCTTCCCGATCCGTGAAGAACATAGTAAGAGGCGAATCCGCAGGAACTACGGAAGAAGTGTGTAAGAAATGAGGAAATGGCTAAAACTGAGACTATCGCCCTCGCTGACTCTGACTACTTCAAATACCGCCCCGGCGTTTCTCCAAAGTAACGCCGAAACAGCGCAATAAAGGCGCTGACGCTGTCGTATCCCAGGTCCAGGGCGGTTTGGGTGACGGAGACACCCTGGGCCAGGAGTTCGAGGGCGCGGGCCAGTCTGGCCAGTTGTCGCCATTGTCCCAGGGACAGACCGGTTTCTTCGCGGAATTTGCGGGTCAACGTACGTTCGCTCAGACCGATGTCACTGGCCAGCGCCAGCAAGGAATCGTTGTTTTCCGGGGTGGCGAGCAGTTTATGGCTCAGACGCAGAAGGCGTTGGTCTCTTGGCATGGGCAGGTGCAGTGCGGGTTGTTGCGCCGCTTGAATTTCATCCATCAGGACATGCAACAAGCGGCGACGGGGGGCGTCCAGGGGCTCGCCGGCGGTCCACTCGGCGATTCGCGCGATGACAGGCGTCATCAAGGCGTTCGCTTCGTATACGCATGGCTCGTCAGGCAAGGGTTCACAAATATCTGGATGCAAGTAAAGGCTCCAGCCGGCTATGGCGCCGAAATACTGCGCGCCGTGTCGTACGCCTGGGGGTATCCAGCCCAGACGATTGGACGGCATTAACCAGCGCCCGGCATCCGTATCCACCACCGTCAGCCCCTGCAATACACAGAACAATTGCCCATGTTCATGAGAATGCCCTTCCCTTTCTTCCGTCCCCTCCGATCTTAGGCGGCGCACCAAAATATCTTGAGGTAAAACCGGCGAACCGGCATTAGCACGAAAGGGAGACATAATTTTGGCCGGATTGAGCAATTTATTTTCTGACTGGCGTTAGCCGGTCAATCTAGGGGGAAATAACATAGAAATCAATCCGGCGCCCCCATCTGGGCCCGCCCCCCCCAAAGGAGATCGTAGATATGAAACCTGAACAAGTACTTGCCGAAAATGAAAGCATGTTCGCCCATCAGGGCGTAACGTTGCGCAAAGGGTCAATCGCGGCGTTTATGCTCAGCGCCCGCGATATGAAGGATAAGCGCCTTTCTGACGCGGATCGGGCGGCGGCGAAAAACGACTTGCTGGCACTTATCCCGGGCCTGCGCCAGTTGGGCGTGTTCGAGACCTTTGAGGTCAGAGACCCGGAAATTCGGGCGCTGGTGGAGCAAGCGGGACGCTAATCCCTCCCCTGTGGTATCAAGACTCGATCAGACCGGAACGCCCCACGGCGCTCCGGTTATCTCGGCGAAAGTCGCCTCACAACGTTTTCAAATACTCCAGCAACTCCATGCGCTCGACCTCTTTCATGTCGTTAGCGCCATACTCATGCCCACTGTTGGAATTGCCCTTCAGGTCCGTATCGTATTCAAACGTTTTGATCAACGTGCCGTCCGACAGTGTCATATGCGGCATGGAGACGTATCCAACTTTAACCACATCCAGCTCCCGCGAGCCCAGATAAAACTTCTTCGAGCGCTGCGACGCCGGCAGCAACAGCTCGTAAAGATTCGGCACAGAGCCGTTATGCAGATAAGGAGCCGTCGCCCATATGCCGTTCAATGGCCGCGCCTTATATGTCCCCTCACTGATAGGAAGATTATCGCCGCAGGCGACTGAAGGCGATTGTTTGATTTTGAACTGCTGCAAAATATCCTGGATTTTCTCCAGACGCGCTTTCTCGGAATGCAGCTCGGTCGCATAGTCCACGGAGGCCGCTTCGATAGAGTCCGCCGTATGCTCCAACAACCCTCCCACCGCTGCATTCACCAATGGCTCCAGCCCGGACGTCGTGGCGGGAATGGGGTCTCCGATTATGCCCATGCTCTTGCGGCCTTCATATTTGCCGGCTTCATAGCACTTCATCATGTTGGTCCATTCAAGCGGGTCCGTGCCAACCTCATTGATCGGCGTCAGCACTGCATTGTAAATCGCCGCTTCACGGCTACGGGGAATCACTTGATGGCAGCTCAGGCAAAACTTATCGTAATGAAGTTTGCCGCGGGCAGCGGTCTCTGGATTGACGGCGGGAAGATACTCCGTCGGCCACGCCGGCGAGCGCAAATCCGCCACCCAGGCTTCCAGATCGCCCAGCCCCTTGATATCAAACGAGGACTTGTAGCGATACACCGATTTGTCGTCAGGGATATTGATTTGGCCATACACGCCAAGCACTTCGCCCGCATTGCGAATCAACGCGCCAAAATCAAACGGGCCATTGGGCGCAAAGCCTGTCCATTGCACCACATCGGACTGCTGAGTCCCCCACAAAAACGGGTAGCTGACCGGCGCATTGGCGGGATGCCCATTGTTGGGCATATCGTTGAAGTACACCATGATCTGATTGAATATCTGCCCGATGGCGTCCACCCGCCCGTAGCCATAATCCGGCTGATGCGGCGCGGAATGATTGATCAGATTGCGGGTGGCCAATTCTTCCGTTTGCGCCAGCAGCGCCTGGCGCAGCTTGAATCTGGATTCCATATCTGGCTCGCCCAACACATTGTTGGCGAAACGGTCGAACTTGGCGTTGTCCTGATAGGTGCTGCTCAACGCATCCACCAATGCGGCGTTGAATGTCTGCACGTCTCCCAGTGTCGGGCCGCCGTCGATACGTATTTCCTGCCCCCGATAGCGGACCTGACCGGTGTGACAAGCGGCGCAACTGAACCCCATCCACTGCTCGCCGTCTTTCCCGACATCCTTGACGAAGCCTACCGGCAATCCATCCGGGTTCCAGGAGCCAACCTGAGTGGACGGCAGATAGCGCATGCGCTCCATATGGTCATCCGCGCGGAACAGCGCCTGACTGTCCTTGCGTTCCAATACCAGAAACCATTTGTAAGGAATAATCCGCGAGCCTTGAGAGGAAAAGTAGAACGCCGCCTGAGTGTCATCGGTCCAACCTTGATCTAAATCCACCACGTTACCTTTGGCGCCGGGAACTTTCTCTCCTTCCTGAATCCAGTTTCCCTCTTGTTTCAATGCGCAAGAGCCGGTCAAACCTGACGCCAACGCCACTGCAAGCAACCCTGCGCAACGCTTCGATTTAGGACTCTCCAGCCAATTATCCTTCTCCAACATTGCCTGTCTTGTAGCCATAGCCTTGATCCTTTCCCTTTGGTGCATTCCCTATGAGAATCTCCATTCGTTTATGATTCACAGCCACTTTTACTATAGACAGGGATCGCCGACGGCGCTTGATCCGTCGGCCTGGGCGAGGGATTTAATCGAGGTTGACGCTGACTTTCAGCTGTTTGGGGCCGTTAGCGGACAGAGACACGAAATACACGGTGCCGTCATCCAGAAAAATGCCGTCAGTTCCGATATAGGACCAGCGATAGTCAACCGGTATCCGTTTCTCAAGAGAGATCGACGTCTTGGTGAGGGACAACACCATCAACCTGTCTGGCGCGGCGGGATAGACCGCCAGTAGTTTGCCGTTCACGGTTCGAATGGCTGGCTGCGCCTCTCGCACCAAAGGCGGCAGACTGGTATTTCTGGCGGTAATAGAGCCGTCCGCGGCGATCAAGAATGCAAATCCACCGCCGTTGCTGTAGGCGCCGGTCACCAGAAAGCGGTCAATGGCGTCGATGTATTGCACGTCGTAGGTATAATACTCCTGGGTTTTGACCAGCTCGGTTTCCCCTTTCACCCATTTGTCGCTCACCGGATCGTACATGCGATACATCAGACGCGCGTAGGACTTCCCGTCCACGAAACGCTGCCACACCAGCAAAGCGCGACGATCAGAGCCCGCCGCCAGCGGCCACCAGTCACGAGTGCGATCGCCGACAGCGACATGACGCTCGTGCAGCAGTTCTCCATGGGTGTCGTAGACCGCCATCATCACGTCGTCGCCGGAGCCAAGGTCGTCGACGCCGCCGCCATCCACCCACTCATCGGAATAAAACACCACAAAGCGTTTACCCGCCGCCGCCACATGGCCGGAATGACCGCCGTCGTATACGACTTGCTGATAGGCTTTGATCGGGCTCATGTCGCTGTCATAGAGCCCGAAGGTCTGCGCCAGCACATTCTCCGTATTCCACGCGTCTTCCATGGTGACCATGATATGACCATCGTCATTGATGGCGGAACTGGCCGGCTCTTGCGCCAACGGCGCGGAAATCAGAGTGACGGGATCAAGCTGAGGATTTTTCGGATCGATGTGGGAGTAATAAACATCGTGTATCCATTCATCGCCGTCGGCTTCCTTCGGTTCCAACGGCGATCCGGAACTGGACCAGATCAACACATATTTGCCGTCAGCCCGACGCACGAAATCCACGCCGTGTTGAAACTCCCTCATATCCCGCATGCGGTCTGAGCCCGCTTCGGTGGTAAGGCTGATATACACAATATAAGAGGTCACGATCAGCCAGATAACGGCCACAATCGCGATAACTCCGGTTTTCTTTGAGGTGATTGCCATTTTTTTGCTCTCTGTCGCCAGTCAGTTAGTGACCGCAACAAGATCAGTCTCTGGCGGAAAATAGCAGAACAGCGCCGATCTCTTGCGTTTGCACCCGCCTGAACCTAGCTTCCAACTGCTCAATCCAGGCGTCGGCGGTATCCTTCAAATTGCTGAATATCCCTTTGCGGTTGTAGATCATCTTCAACAATCCGCCCAGCCGGGATTCACCGCCGTTATTAACGATTGTCGAACCGAAGCAGACGCCTACCTCCGCCAATACAGCCTTCACATGATCAAACACCACGCCCTTCTGCTCCGGCGAACCGGGCATACAGTGAAGCAGGTAGTTCAATCCCACAGAGCCGAACTGTTGTGAGTCCAAAGGGAATGGTTCTAACGCATTGTGCCTCAGAGACCGCGGTTGATAGCGCCTCAGGCGGCCGGCGGTATAGTCCAGGCAAGTTGGATTCAAATCCAATAACGTCAGCTTTTCGAGCCGAACGGCAGGAGTACAATGATCGAGAAAGTAGCCGGTGCCCACGCCCATCTCCAAATGAGATGCAGACAGGTTCCGGTTATACAGTTCGAGCAGATTCGCCGATGGACAACGCCAAGCAAAGTAATTGGAAAAACCAAGCACCATTGAGTCGTACAACGACAAGGTGAGGCGGTTATAAACCGCTTGTCCCGGCTCAGCGTCCAACAAGACTTTTTCTTGTCCGTTCATCCCTTTGTCCTCAACGCAGATTGCAAAAGTTCGCAAACTTAGTTTCAGTTCTGAGCCAAGTATAGAACGCAGTCCTGAAATTGCTGTCGCCAACCCGCATCAGCAAAGGATAAACGCCACTCCATCGACGGAAACGCCATCATATAGGAAAGTGTTTGCAAGAAGGATGAAAGAGTATTAACGTTGACGGTTTTTTGTTAGGGAAAACAAGAAGATATGTAACTTATGGAAGGGATATAAGCGCCGGTTTTCTTTTTGGCTTGCTACACAATGACTAGCGAGGCGCTACGTTTGGACAAGACCCAGTAGCGCTCGCTGGTTATGCATTTGGAGTTTAAGCTTAAACTACCCAAAACGTCGGAAAAATAGGTAGTCACTACCAAACGCCTAACTTTCCAGGTGCGCCCTCTCCATTGTATACAAGCCATGAGGATTGCACGCAGCGCAGCGATATCTGCTGGAAGCTATCATGGAGGTTTTCATCCACGATGAAATTCCCATCTTATTTAATCAGTACAGGTGACTTATGGCGAAACCAGAAATTTATGTCAGCACCGATGTGGAGGCGGATGGACCGATTCCCGGGCCGCATTCCATGCTGAGCTTCGCGTCAGCGGCTTATACGGCGGAAAAGGAGTTGGTCGGAACCTTCTCCGCCAACCTGGAGACGCTCCCTGAAGCGTCCGCTCACCCGGATACGCAGGCTTGGTGGGAACAGAACCTGGCGGCCTGGGAAACCTGTCGCCAGGACCTGCAGCCGCCGCAGCAGGCGATGCAGCAGTATCTGCAGTGGCTCAAGCAACTGCCCGGCAAACCGGTTTTCGTTGGGTATCCAGCGTCTTACGACTTTATGTTCGTCTACTGGTATCTGATGAAGTTCACCGGCGAGAGCCCGTTTTCTCACTCTGCGCTGGACATCAAAAGCTACGCGATGGCGGTGCTGAAAACGCCCTTTAGGGAAACCGCCAAGCGCAAGATGCCCCAACATTGGTTTGATCCCCTGCCCCATACCCATGTGGCGCTGGACGACGCCATCGAACAAGGGGCGCTGTTCTGTAATATTCTGCAGGAGAACCTGAAATAAAAAAGGCCGCGACTGCGGCCTTTTTTAGGCTTGGATATTTAATGAAGACTAATAACTGGCAAGCGCTTTCTTTATGGCTTTGATGTCATCTCCCACCACCCTTCGGTAACCCACATAAGTCACGGGGTAGCCGCTAATGCCAAGAGTACGGATGAGCTGCTCTTTATTACGCGCCTTCTCCACATCTATTTCCTGAAACGCCATGCCGTCATCCCTAAATGCGCCACGCAGCTTTTTACAATAAGGACACCAGTCAGCGCTATACATCACAACCCTCGGGGAACCGTCTGGGTTGAAGTGAGAAGACGTCAATCCACGCTCTTCTGAAGTGAGCAAGCCATCGCCGTAGTTCAACGCCAACGTCGTCGCCACCTCAATGCTCATATCGCCATACGCCCGCTCTTTGCCGACAATCAACAATGGGAATGAGTTATAGGGGGAGAAGCTGTCCCACAACTGGCGGTTTTCCGCGTTGGCGTCCACCACCACTTCTTCGAAGGCCGCGCCTCTGCGCTCTAGTTCATTTTTGACTTTAGCGCAGGGTTGCTTGCAGTCGCTGAAAGTAAACAGCAGTGTTCTGGGAGAGCCATCAGCGTGATAGGCGCCTTCAGGCTGGGTAAACGGAATCCACTCTGGCTTGAACTGATAAATAAGGCCTGCGATCACCGCCAGCACGAACAACTTTTTCATGAAAAACACCACGACAACAAAAAGGCGCGCAATGAGACCATTTTTCGCCTGTCTGTGCAAACATTATTCAAACAACAAGGCCGCCTGTTTTTTCCGCCGGGTTTGGTTCGGGTGAGAAGCGGGTTCGCTTTTCACGCTTTGCGCCAAATCAGTATTCAATTCACCAAGCAGACGAGAAGCGAGTTCGGCGCAATCCGGGGCCGCCTCCAAACCATTTCCAAACTTGCTGCGCTGGAAAATCGGCATTTGCGGCGGCGCGTTGTCGTTATACACCAGAAACACCCGCTCCTGACGCAAACGATCCAGCAAGTCCTTGAACCATCTGGCGTAATATCTCGATTGCGACGATGGAATATCTCGCAGTGAGTAGCTTTTTCCTATCCAACAGGCTGCGCCGATACGGTCCGGCATTAACATAGTGCGCCCCGCCTCACGCAACAATACGCTGGCGTAAAACGGACTTTCCGTCTTGAGCAGATCCGCTTCAGTAAGGGCGTCTTTCGCTTTCAGTAAAAATGATCTATCGTGCAACATAAAATCAATTTTTATTGTGTTTCAGGGTAAGTTCAATCTAACTGCAATTCCAAACTAATGAAATCAGCCGAAGGGAATATGCGGAATGGCGGTGACAAAATTCGTTAATTTTTCAATTCGAATTAATTACATAAGGAATTCGAAATTTACCACTTGTCCGGGCGGTCAGGATTAGGCATCCTAGCCCCCTTTCTTCGTTACAACCAAGCTTTGTTGCTTTTTCGTACAAAGCTCCAGCGCAGCCGACTCATGACATCTTCTACCACCCACTCACGTCTAGCCTTTATTCTGGCGATGGCGGTCGCCCTTGGCCCTTTCGCCATCGACACGTATCTACCCGCCTTTCCCGATATCGCCAAAGCGATCGGGGCGGATATTCATGACGTTTCTCTCAGCATCAGCGTGTATATTCTCGGGCTTGCTATCGGCCAGCTGATCGGCGGTCCATTATCGGACCGTCTTGGCCGCAGCCGCATCATGCTCATTGGCCTTGGCGTATTCCTGTTCTCCTGTCTCATGCTGTCACAAAGCGAAAGTCTGGCGTCCCTGTTGGTCTGGCGTTTTACGCAGGCGTTTGGCGGCGGTTGGTGCGCGGTGAGCGTGCCCGCCATCATTCGCGACCGCACAGAAGGACAGGAAACCGCCAAACTGTTTTCCCTGATCGGGTTGATCATGATTGCAGCCCCAGCCATCGCCCCCACGCTGGGCAGCGCCATTCTCGCTTTTGCTGACTGGCGCTGGATATTCCTGTTTCTGGCGCTGTACACCGGCGTGGTGATCGTCACGCTCTGGTTCTCTTTATTCGCCGATGCGCCGCCCCACACGCCGCCGCCCAAGCGCAATGTGTTGGCGGACTATCTGGAGATTCTGAAAAACACCGCCGCCCTGCGCTTTATTTTTATTCAGTCACTGGGTTTCAGCGTCATGCTGACGTTTCTGACTCACGCGTCTTTTATCTATCAGGAATGGTTCGGCTTATCCGAATTCGCATTTTCCCTGCTCTTCGCCGGCAATATTGCAGTGATGGCCCTGATGAGCATGGCCAACCGCGCGCTGCTGACCTGGGTGGAGTCCGCCCAATTATTGCGGCTGGCGGTATGGCTGCAGACCTGTGGGGTGATCGCCTTGGTGTCGATTACGATCCTCCATCCGTCACTGTATCTGTTCGCCCCGGCGCTGATGCTCTCCGTAGGCTCTCTGGGCGCCGCCATGCCTAACGGCTCCGCTTGCTTCATTCAGTTTTTCAAGAGCAACAGCGGCACAGCATCTGCGTTGATGGGCGCACTGCAATTTACTATTTCCGGCGCCATCAGCGCCTTGTCATCCGCCCTGTCCGACGGCACACTGATTCCTATTGTCGCCGTTATGCTGTTGTGCGCTCTATTAAACGCCGCTTTCGCATGGGGCGCACCCAGCGCAGCGCAAAAAGCCCCCGCTGGCGTATAAGAAAGACCTACTATTATTAATCAGGCAGACAAATAGCTTCCTTCTATTTGTCTGCTACGACAGGCCTGCACATGTCAGGCCCTGTCTCCCGCGGCTAGCGGCTAGCCGCCGCGCAGGCGCATCCATGCGCCTGGTTATTAACATGCCAATATCATTGCCGGATTAATAGCAAAAGGGAAAGCCTTGTGACCACTCAGCCTGTGCAGGACATCGCGAGTATCGACGATATTCAGGATATCGTAGAGCGCTTCTATGGTCTGCTTTTAAACGATGAGCAGGTTGGCTTTTTCTTCACGGATGTGGCGGCCATCGACCTGCCCGCCCACCTGCCGCGCATCGTCGCCTTCTGGAACTCTCTGTTGTTCGGAGTGCGCGCAGGCTTTCAAGGCAGAGTCTATGAAGCGCATGCGGCGCTGGACGCAAAATCCCCCATGCGTCCGGAACACTTCGAACGCTGGCTGACACTGTGGCGGCAGGAAGTGGACCGCCGTCATGCCGGCCCCAAAGCGGACCTGATGAAGACGCGCGCCGCCGCTATCGCGGACTCTATGGCCAAAGCCTTTGAAACCGCCCGGCAAGCATCCTCTGGGGACAACGCCGACTTTTACTCCGCGCTATAACCTTGATTTCTCGTCTAAACTGGTAGAAACAACAACCTGACTCTAGTTCGCCTATAGGCTGGCCTTTCTCTGGTTTCAACCCGTCCCCAAACGCAGCGACTGAATTGATGGCGATGGATGGAGCACCGGAAAGTCCAGCCATAAACGCATCGCACCATGAGAAAACTCAAAGAGCTGCATGTCAGTCTGCTCGACAAGCTTATTCCTGGCGGCGCGTCTTTATCCGAGGCGCAGCTAAGCCGTCGTAGAGTGCTTGTCGGTCTATTGCTCTATGGCTTTATCAGCGCCGCCGCGATGGCGATGGTACGTTACGCCACTGACGGCTGGACCGCTTCCACGTTGGTCGTCGCCTTCGCCACACCTTCATTGCTATCAGGTTTGATCGCACTCTGGTGGACAGGACGACCCAGTCTGGCGGCGGATCTGTTATTGCTATCCACGTTATTCATCATCCTCGCCACCGCCTGGAGCGATGGCGGCCTGACTTCCCGGGTGCTGACCTGGCTGCCAGCGTTGCCACTCATTGCAAGCTTCGTCGGCGATAAATATCGGGCGCCGGGAATTGTCCTGTTGGCGGCAATCGGCTTATTCGCCATTCTCAAAGCCCACGATTTGGCGCTGATACAAGGCAAAGGCTGGGACGATTCTTTAGTCGGGCGTATGTCCGCCAGCGTCGCGTCAATGAGCTTTGTCGCCATCATCGCGCACATCTACGAGGAAGCAAGACGCCGTGCAGAAGCTGAGAAAGACAGGCTCGATCACATCCGCAGGGAGTGGGTAGCGGTGGTCAGTCACGAGTTGCGCACGCCTTTAACCGCTATTCAAGGTTCGTTAGGACTGCTGCAAAGCGGTCGTTTCGATCACAACCCTGATCAAAAAGCCCATATGCTGCAAATGGCCTGTAATAATACGGTTCGCTTGGTCAAGCTGGTGAACGAGGTATTGGACATTGAGCGGATCGAGTCGGGACGGCTTACTCTGGAATTAACGTCGTTAAACCCAAGAGAGCTGATTCAGGAGGCCGTGGACACCATCGCCCCGGCGGCTTCGCTTAAAAATGTATCGCTGCGCTACCAGCCACAGGACGCAACGCCCATTAAGGCGGATCACGACCGCTTGCTGCAGGTGCTGCAAAATCTTCTTTCCAATGCCCTGAAATTCTCTCCTTCCGGCGGCGTGATTGAAGTGAAACTCAAGGATAAGCCGGAACAGTTGAATATTGACGTCATCGACCAAGGCCCCGGCATACCGCAACAACTCACCAAACGACTATTCACCCGCTTCGCACAAGCCACCACCGCCGCCAATCGCAGCACCGGCGGCTCCGGCCTTGGCCTCTACATCAGCAAAGCCATCATCGAGCAACACCAGGGGCGTATCGGCTTCGAGAATCAACCTGAGGGAGGCTGTCGCTTTTTTGTGGAATTGCCACGCGATTTAGATGAACTCGATCTGTAATAAAGAGACCTTAGTCAGCATCCTCTTCCCCCACATCCCGCTCCTGCTGATAACGCTCCCAATCCTCCCAGTCAAAAGGCGTCCCAGCGTTGGGTCGATGCAAGCGCCTGGCCCGTTCTTTGGCGTTTTCCTGCAAGCTGTGTTCTTTTTCCTCTTCTTCGACAAAGCCATACTTTTTCATGAATTCGTCTGGTTTCATTTGCAACTCCTTTCCTGAGGACGCAGCGAATTACAACTGCTCTTACATTCTTACATGCGTTCATCTCAAGACTTTTCAAGTGAGTAGTAGATTACGCCGCCGTCACTCAGAATGCGCCGCCCAATAACGCCCTGACGCACCAAGCCCTCAAGCGCCCGTTGCACACTGTCCCTAGAGCATGCCTCCTCCCCCGCCAGCCACCAGCGCACCACACCTTGCAACGAGTCGGCCGCAGAGGGGTGACTTTGCAGGTATTCCATAATTTTCCGGCCCACTCTCAGGACATCGTCCTCATGCTCCATTTCCATAAGCAATGCTCCTTCCCGACTACTTCTCTCATTCCAGTGCAGCAAGTTGCGCGCCAGAGCACGAGGAACCCTCCCTTCCCTCACCGCCAGAACAAACCACAGAAACACGGCTTACGCCTCTGATAGACACAAGGCCCATATATCAGAAAAAGAACAAAGCGGGTCAAACGGGTCAAAAGTCACCCAGTTAAACGGGCAAGCAATCACCCAACCATATGAGTGCAAAGTTTATAAACCCTGGATACGAAAAAACCCGCGCAAGTGGGGCTTTCCAATGAGAATGTGCGCCAATGGTGAGCCAAGCGATTTAACTACGTCGCTTCGAGCGTTCCGAAGCGCTACGCTGTTCTGCAAGTTCAGCAGAGTACTCATCCCTTTCCTCTTGAGCACTTGGAGAAAAGTTAATATATATATTGTTAACAAACTCATTCATGGCTTTGGTGACAGCACTATCAATATCATGCTTTGGATCGAAGTAGCTTCTAAGATTCCCCCCTGCCTGAAAAGAAACATCTAAAAGGTGATCATCAGAAATAGCTGTACACCAAATTTTTTTAGGTGTTTCTGCAACAGGCTGCCCCGCTTCATAATAGAGCCATTGGTTTCCGTTAATAGTCATTTTTTTAAAATCCTTTTCCTGTTTTGGGTATTTCCATAAACTTCTTTCAGGGCTAAAGTTGCGATAGTTATCGCGCTCCTCTAGCATTTCCCTATTACGACTCCCCCAACTCTGCTCACAAGTATCAAGCACCCAGCGACTTAAACCGTTAGGGTTAAACAATGAATCGTTCTGTCGGTTATTTGGAGCCCTACATTGCAATATCATTTGCATCATAACATAGCCCAGCATCCCATCTCCCCCGAAGAGAGAGTCCCAAAAACCCCACCCAGTTCTGGCCAGAATAAGCGTCATTCCCCTGTTATTAGGCCAAATATCAAAATTGTCTATCTTGTATATATCTAAGTGATCAGGAGGATCTTCACAAGAAAATGGCGCCTCATGGGCAGGATTACGGAACCTGAGTTCCGTTCCAGATAGGTCGATTGAACAGACTGGCGCCCTTTTAAAGTCAGGGCCCAGCGGGTTCATCTTAGATGCTCTATACCGTTGCAAAAGGCGCATGGGACTGTGCTCTAATAACTTTCACCAAATTAAAAAACGACTTCGCTGAGCCTTGATGCTTCGAAGAGTTATAACTTAATCTAGCATGGGCCATACTTTAAGGCAGAGCCTACACGATGATCACCACTTCCGTAGGTGGTGGTTTTAGATTCCCAATAAAAACGCCCTGAAGCAATCAGGGCGAGTTTATACAACTTATACCATACTCCAATACTCTCAGAAGCTGCACATATAAACAGAGCTATTTTTCCATCCGAGCTGCTTTCCTAATGCGTTCTGTGGACTTGTGTTGCTCTTCAACTTCTGCACAGTATTGTTCCCATTCAGCATCTTGCTCTGGCGTGGTCCATTTGAGAGGTTTAATTTCCTCACTCAACTTAGCATCAGGGTTGTTGGTACGCGCCTCTTCAAATTCCCTCTTTGCTTCAGGCGATAATTCCAAACTTACGCTATCTATTATATTTTTCGCCAATTCATACAGGGGCTTAGGATTAACGAGCTTATCCTGCTCACTAAGCTTTCCTATTGCTGACTGCTCAAAATGAAACGAAATCTCAACATAGAATTCATGCCTGATAGGAAAGGCAATATGCTTACTTCTCCAACCTCCCCGATTAGGCCCAGACAACACCTCATACGTTACACAAGGAACTGGAAGCTTCCTAACGATTTCCCAATTCACTGGCGCATCATAGCAATTTCGGCCAAGGAGAATCTCATTTCCATACTCCGCAGTCAATGTAGACAATATAGCGCTTTCAAAGTCATGTGGATTAAACAAAGAAAAATCTGAGTGCGTAGGTTTATGCTTAATAAGGAGTATCGTAGTATGAAGTTGTGCAACATACCCTGTAAACAAAGGCCCACGGAACTTGTTAGACCTCATTAAGACCTGAATGTAATCAAACCCTTCAGATTCTGCATGTTTATACTGAGAGTTATTGAAAAGATCATAACTCTCCTTAGGCTTAATATGCTCTTCATATGTAGTCGCGGGACTATGATCTAACATCATAGCTCTCAGCACGCTACCTGAAAAAGAGATTTCCAAAGCCTTAGCATTGCTAAAGTCAGGGGCCACAGGAACACAAGGTTCGCGCAACGGCCTCAGTTTAAGGGCAAGCAGGTTCATAGTTAGGTAACTCCCTTCGTGAGAATAGGCATATTACCACACCTTTCTATCGAGGTTATTGATACCAGACCTAAGAGAAGGATATTGATTGAAGCCCGGAAGATTTGCTCCAATTGCAGAAAACACGGTACCGCTATTTAATATCACTGTACAAATAGTGGAAAGCCCCCCTGTAGCAAGAGCAACACTAATGCCCCTGCTCCCATACCAAGAGAAACGAGATCTTTGCCGCCATTGTATCCAGCCACGCTATCGAAAGCTGCGTTAATGATTCCATAATCCTTTTGCGACCTAAGGCTTAGCCACATTCAATATAGGCCAACGCGCTGATGCTATTTCTGACGGCAGCCGCTACTTACCCGAGAATACCTCGAAAGAAAAATCTACACTACTTTAGACCACAACGTGATGATAGGGGAAAGCGAATAGGTTAGCTTTCCCCCTTGTCTTTCTCTTCAGCATCTATTGCTTGGTCCATAAGACGAGAGAGTTCTGCTCACAAGTATCAAGCACCCAGCGACTTAAACCGTTAGGGTTAAACAATGAATCGTTCTGTCGGTTATTTGGAGCCCTACATTGCAATATCATTTGCATCATAACATAGCCCAGCATCCCATCTCCCCCGAAGAGAGAGTCCCAAAAACCCCACCCAGTTCTGGCCAGAATAAGCGTCATCCCCCTGTTATTAGGCCAAATATCAAAATTGTCTATCTTGTATATATCTAAGTGATCAGGAGGATCTTCACAAGAAAATGGCGCCTCATGGGCAGGATTACGGAACCTGAGTTCCGTTCTAGATAGGTCGATTGAACAAACTGGCGCCCTTTTAAAGTCAGGGCCCAGCGGGTTCATCTTAGATGCTCTATACCGTTGCAAAAGGCGCATGGGACTGTGCTCTAATAACTTTCACCAAATTAAAAAACGACTTCGCTGAACCGTGATGCTTCGAAACATGTATGTTAAAGCTAGCTGTATCTTTAAATGGGTGCATATGGGGATTAAGGTTATGGTCAAGCACCCCTTGTAATTAGCGACTATTTTTTGAAAATCCTTTGTTGAAGGCCATACTGATGGTAAACCAAAGAATGGCAGGAGAAAAACTGACAAAGCTGAAATGGACGCGAGAAGATTGCCTGTATAGATGAGTCGAAATACTATTTAAATTAGCAGATTGAACATTAACGCTTAAAGAGCATGAGCTCCTTCCCTAGGGCACATATAAAGACCCAAAAAACCAATATTTAACGTATAGATAACCGTTTTCTTTCTTGCCAGTCCATATAGTACTCTTCCCATTCCGCATCTTGCTCTGGCGTTGTCCATTTTATTGGGTCAACTTGCGTTAAAGACATATCAGGATGCTTACTCCGAACATCCAATAAGTCTTTCCTTGCCGATTCTGATAGCTCTAATTCCACACTATCGATAATTCTTTGCACATACTCATCAAGAGGCTCGGGAAAAATTAGCTGATCTTGCTCCTCAAGGTTTCCAGGGACATATCTGTCAAAATTAAAACTCAACCAGACGCAAATGTCATGTTCCACGGCGAATGCCATTATTTTTTTCCTAACTCCTCCTCTATGCGGCGCAGAAAGTACTTCAAATGTAGCAGCAGGGACGGTTAATCTTGGAACAGCTTTCCAGTTAACAGGTGCATCATACAGGTTTCGTCCATTCTCAGTTTTGTTTCCATGCTCAAAAAACAAAGTATCAAGCTGAAACTGTTCAAAGTCTCTTGCATTAAATAATGAAAAGTCTTCCCTCCGGGGCTTAACTCGCTGAACTAATACAGCAAAGTTTACTTTCGCAATATAGCCAGAGAAAATAGGTCCTCTAAACCCCCAACTCCTACACAAAGCCAAAAAGTACCTGCTTGGCTCATTATCCGATCGTTGAGTACGATATAAAGAGTCATCATAAAGATTATACTCTTCACATGGTTCAACTTTGTCATCTCTACCTGCAGAAGGTCCGTGAGAGTTAACAAGCATTTTAAGCCTAGTACCAGATAATATTATCTCAACAGGCCTCGCCCTCCCAAAATTTGGGCCTACTGGCGAGCAGGGTTTCTTAGCTTCTCTCAGCTTTATCGCTAAAAAGCTCATAAGCATCGCCCTCTAAAATCAAACCAACCCATATATAAAAACGCCCTGAAGCAATCAGGGCGAATTAATACAAATATACCGTGTTCAGTCTAGGTATATAAGCACAGAACTATTTCTCCATTTGAGTTGCTTTATTGATTCGCCCCATAGACTTGAGTTTCTCTTCAACTTCAGCACAGTAATGCTCCCATTCAGCATCGTCCTCAGGTGTAGTCCATTTTAGAGGGTCAACTTTTTCATTCAATTTAGCGTCGGGATTAGCACTGCGCACATCTTCGAGTTCTTTTTCGGCATCAGGAGACAACTCCAACTTTATACTGTTGATAATACTTTGTGACAGCTCATAAAGCGGCATGGGATTTATGAGCCGATCCTGATCATTAAGCTTTCCAACTGCAGATTGCTCAAAATGAAACGACATTCTGACATAGAACTCATGTCTTAGAGGGAAAGCCATGTACTTATTCCGCCATCCGTCCCGATGTGGGCCAGACCGTACTTCGTAGGTTACACAAGGAACAGGAAAGTCTTTAACAACCTCCCAGTCTATTGGCGCATCGTAGCTACTTCTACCCAAGAGAATCTCATTGCCATATTCTGCGGACAACGTAGATAATATAGTATTTTCAAAGTCATGTGGGTTAAATAATGAGAAGTCAGGACGAGTAGGCTTATGCTTTATAATAAGCAGTGAGGTATTCAGCTGAGCAACATATCCTGTAAAAAGAGGACCTCGAAACCGACATGACCTTTTTAAAACCTGGAAGTAATCAAATCCTTCTTGATCTGCGTGCTTATACTGTGAGCTATCGAATAAATCATACCCCCCCTTGGGCTTAACATGCTCCTCATATGCTGTCGAAGGTTTATGATCCAACAACATTACTCTAAGCGTACTACCAGAGAATGAAATGTCCATAGCCTTGGCATTTTTAAAATCAGGCGCCAGAGGAACACAAGGCTCACGTAACTCCCTAAGTTTAAGGGCAAGAGGATTCATAGTTAGGCTCCCTTCGTGAGAATAGGCATACTACCACACCTTTCTATCGAGATTATTAACACCAGACCTTAGAGAAGGATACTGGTTTAAACCTGGTAGATTTGCTCCAATTGCAGAGAATACAGTGCCGCTATTTAATATCACTGTACAGATAGTGGAAAGCCCCCCAGTAGCAAGAGCAACACCTAATGCCCCTGCTCCCATACCAAGAGAAACGAGATCTTTACCACCGTTGTAACCAGCCACGCTATCGAAAGTTGCGTTAATGATTCCATAATCCTTCTGTAAGCGAAGACGCTTAGCCACATTCAATATAGGGGCCGCCCCGCATAACATACCGCCAATTAATTCATCTGCGTTGAAAATACGATTTTTTGCAAAGGTCTCATTAAGATCTATTTGCATACCTAAATCTAAGGCTAATGCAAGCGCTCGAGTCGATAAAGTTCTTGGACAGCTAAGATACGCCGCCTGCATGTCAAGTTTAACATTTCGGCTTTTACAAATTTTCATAGCTTGAGTTAACACCCCAGAGCCACCGAGCTCCGAAATCCAGGCTACTTTTTGACGCTTTTGCTGGGCCTTAATCATCGCATCTGCAAGCACGTGAGCGCTTTCATTCAAACGATCAGAGTTCGTCGCATCAAAAGCCTCTCGCAGATTTCTCCAACCACCAATTGAACCTTTACCTGGAGTGAACATTAGATTAAATCCTAATTCAGGTAGGCTAGAGCTATTATAGGGGCTATTAGCGATGTGGGCTAATACACGCTTAGCAGCTTTTCTAGGGTGGTCACTTAAATCAGCGACGCCAGCTATTATCCATTCGCGTTCATTTTTGGTTTGAGATTGAACAAAACCTGGATCGCGCTTTTTGACAACCCCTTCATCAGATACTTCCTTATGGAACAAAAACTCTGATTTCCACTCTCCGTCTGTATTCTTCTTAACAAAGTGAAGCCCCGGCCGTTTAGAGTCAAGTTGCTTCTCGAAAAATATAAGATCTATACCCAGCTCGTAAATAATAAGCTCACCGCTTGGTGGGCAAAGTATTGTTGCTGTGCAGCCAGGCAATATCATTTTATAGGCTTCGTATCCGCCAGCCTTAAGTTGCTGGTGCATATAAATATTTTTACCACTCATTACACCAGAGCTTAACTGCTCAAACTCTTTAACGATGTAGGTAGCCCAATAATTGCCTCTTTTTGAATGAGCTAATAATTCGCTATAAGCCGTCGCTACAGACCCTACAGCAGTTACGATTTTTCCTCGTCCTGGCTGACCAATACGTTGTGAATTTAATTTAACAGCTTGATTCATTCTTAATCCCTAAAATTCCGTGATCGTGTTGAAAGATTAATTTTTCAGCCCGGCGGGTCCCAATTCCAACAATTAGGCAGGGTAACCATTGGCGTAACGCCAGGGGCAACGTTATGTGGCGGCGGTAGTATTTGTAAGCGATGGTTGACGTTTTTATTGTTACAAAACTTAACGGATGAGAGTTTTAGGCTCAACCCACCATCAGACCTATTCCTTTTGACCTATTCCACATTTTGGAAATTACTACGTCTTTACGGATGGCCTTTCATTCAACCTAAGCCATTGTATTTACATGTTTTTCATGCCTTTTAAAAAGCGAGGCTTCAGATATGCTGAATCTCTTAATCAAGAGCAAAAAGTTGTGAAATAAACAGCCTCGCACCTCAGCAACTCTTTAGCGTTGAGCAACGGAAGAGAAACGATACTGCAATAGCTTTAAATCCAAACGCTTTGACCATAGCCACGCGGTACAAAGCGCTAGTTTTAGAGAAAAGCCTTCATCCAATTTGGAAAAAATTTTATTCAGACCAACCATCAACTCGTCAGTCATCATGGTTCACTGACAGGCGAGTGAGTTACCACTTGTTTATGGATATTTTGTAGTTGCGCAGTGGAACAATCGCCGTACCCCGGACTGCGCTTACTCCCGTGTCCTTATTGATAAATAACGCTTTTTGGCAGCCTGCATCTTTTTCTCAATCTCCCTGCAAAGTGAAAATTTCGAACTATACTAAAACTCCCTAGCAGCGCTTTAGGTTAGCGGCGCACTCTTATGGGCGCGTTCCCTCAGTGCAGTCATCGGCGGACGCGACTTGGACAATAGCAAGAACCGCCTGGAGCAGGCATATGGAAACCTTGGACTGCATCGCCTTTAGTTCTTCATCGCAGCACCACTCTGAATTCAGTCGCATTCTGCCTGAGCTGGGCTACCGTCCACAGTTTGTGTCCGGCGACGCCTGGCTGAATCAACGTCGGACTTGTTCAAGCGCTATTACCCTGTTTTTACTGGGGGCCCAACCGTATCCCAAAGACGCCATTCTCGCCGCCCTGACGCCAGAGCAGCGCGGCCGCAGTCTGTGTGTGTGCAGCTCCGAGGCGGAAGATTGGGACGCGGACTTCATGCAGCGTTTCGACGAATTCGTGCGCTGGCCCTGTCACAAAGCGGAACTGGCCTTGCGACTGGACCGATTACGCCATCGGGAAGACGGTGGGAACGATCCAAATGACTCCCACCAAGAAGCCGCTTTATGGGAGCAGTTCGATGCGCTGAATATGATCGGTCGCTCCGCCTCGTTCACCGCTACGCTACGACTGATCGCCCGGATCGCGGGCTGCGACGCGCCAGTTCTGATTGAAGGCGAAACCGGAACGGGTAAGGAAATGGCGGCGCGGGCGATCCATTATCTGGGGGAACGCAGCCAGTTCCCGTTTATTCCCATTAATTGCGGGGCATTACCAGAACAGTTACTGGAAAACGAACTGTTTGGCCACGCCAAAGGCGCTTTCACCGACGCCAAAAGCGCCCAGCCGGGATTAATCGAATTAGCCAATCGAGGAACCCTTTTTCTCGACGAGATAGACAGCCTCTCCGCCAGAGCCCAGGTCGCCCTGCTCCGTTTTCTGCAAACCCGTGAGTACCGCCCGCTAGGCTGCGCGGGATATCGTACAGCGGATATTCGCGTGATCGCGGCCACCAACGCCAGGTTGGCGCAAAAAGTGGCGCAGGGAGAGTTTCGCGAAGATCTGTTCTTCCGCCTGCACATCCTGACGTTGACCATGCCGCCTCTGCGAGGTCGCAAAGAGGACATTGAACTGTTGTCCCGATATATGCTGCAGCGCTTCAGTCAGCAATACCGTCGCCCCGAAAAAAAGCTCCGCCCCGAGACCTTACAGGCTCTAAAGACCTACGCTTGGCCAGGAAATGTGAGAGAGCTGGAGAACCTGCTACAACGGGAATACCTGCTCAACGACAACGCGGAGCTGCAGTTCTCTCTGCCCTCATCCACTGGCGTCGCTGCGCCAGAGTGTGAAATCAGCTTCGAAGCTCAACCCTTCAATGTCGCCAAGAGCGCTGTCGTTCGCCGCTTTGAGAGTGATTATCTGAACTGGTTGATGGAGACCACGCGCGGAAACATCAGCGAAGCGGCGCGCCGATCAGGTAAAGAGCGCCGCGCCCTGGGGAAAATGATCAAAAAGCATGGTATAGATAAAACCCGCTTCAGGGCCTCGTCAACAAAAGACGGGGCCTGAGGCTTACTTGCGTCTCCCGTCGCGCTTCTTCTTTCTCAGGTCTTTCCACCCCACGCTCCAAGGCGTGTTCAACCATTCAAAGAAACGCCCCATCACGCCTGAAGGACTTTTGGGCGGTGATTCTGGCCGAGGAGACTTATTGGCGTTCGGCTTCTCGTTTTTTACTGGCGTCGGCGGAGCCGCCTCGCGACGTTTAACAGCTTGTTCCTTCTCTTGCGCAAGCTCCTTCTCTTCTGCGCTCTTCGTCACCGCGCCCGGGCGCGGCGTTTCCAGCTCAATCTCTTCGATTGGCGTGGGTAAATCGGCCAGACTTTTACCCGCTTGAATGTGTTCCAGATTTTCCATCAGCGCGTGGTCCACCGCTTCCAGCACCTGACGCTGCATCGCCGTGCATGTTGGGTTGCTCAGCATGACGCCAATGCCCTCGTGCATACTGACAATCTGCTCTTCCGCTTGCTTGCGACAACTTTTCTCCTGCTCGCAAACCCGGCTCAAACGTCGCTTGATATCCTCGACGGGAAGGCTGATCTTCAATGGCGCAATCTTCACGCCGCGTCGTTCCAACAATACCCGCATGGCGATGGAGGTGCGCGCGTAACGGCTGAAATCACCTACCACCTGATTGATTTCTTCAAACTTTTCGTCGATCGCCTCCTCCGCGTCCACCAACTGCAAAGCCATTTCCGTCACCCGGCCGAGATTGCTCTGCACGTGGTCGTCCAGGTTACCCAAGCGAACTTTAACCTCGGAGTCAGGCAGGTTGCGGACTTTTCGCCCCAGAGATTCAAATGATTTCAGCGCAGAGGTGGACAGCGTCATCTTCTTCGCGCCCAACTGCAGCACCGCCTGGAAGCTCTGGCGCAGCTTTTCCAAGGAAGACGTCGCTCTCACCAAGCGCAATAACGCGGACCGCTTTTTCTCCAGCACAGAAATCTGTTGGGTGATGGAAGCGGAACCGGAGGTCGTGGATTCAGTCACACAGTGTCCCGGATATCAGTTTTTATGGGTGGTCCTGCAAACGGCATAGCAGTCTGCGCCCGATTTACTACCGGACGCGAAAGTCGTCGCCAGTAAATCTTCAATGCTTTCATTTTCCGACAATTATCAGTTTAGACTACAGCAAAAATGACGCGAGGCCGCCGTGAAGACCATCTGCTCGGGCGCGGCGGGGTTATGCAGCCGAGCCTGTTAAAGCAGTTTTGTAAATATGTAATAAGAATGAACCGCTTGCACTTACGCCAAACAGCGACTATTTGTCTATAGTTATACGATGAGATGCGGCGCTCTCAATTAGCAAGGAATTTCTATTTTTCTCAAGGCGGGAGTCATGACAGGAAACCAGTCCACCCGGCTTATTCTGGTGGTCGAAGATAGCATGGATGATTATGCCGCCATGCAACGCGCCTTCGCCAAAGCGGGATTGATCAACCCCATCGTTCACTGTCAGCTGGGAGAGGAAGCGCTGGACTACCTGTTCGCGCGTAACCGTTTCAAAGACAGAGCCGAGCTACCGGCGTTGATCCTGCTGGACCTGAACCTTCCTGGCATTGATGGCTTTGAAGTTCTCAAGCAAGTCAAAAGCGACCCCAAATTGCGCCGCATTCCTGTGATCGTACTCACCACATCCAGCGATGAAAGGGATATCGCCCGCTGTTACCTCTTTGGAGCGAACACCTACGTCTGCAAGCCCGTGGATCTTTCCGGTTTGATTCGAGCGGTCAGCGAGCTCAAGCAGTATTGGTTTGAAATAGCAGTTCTTCCACGCAGTAATGAGGAATGAATGGAATGCGCGGCGACACCTCCCTGTTGATCATCGAAGACTCTTCCGACGATCGCTACCTATACCGAAGATTACTGGCCAAATATCAGGAACCCTTTTCCAGCATCGAGGAAGTGGAAAGCGCGGAAGAAGCGTTGGAAATCCTGCAGCACCACCGACCGATATGCTGTTTACTGGATTATCAACTCCCGGGCATGGATGGCCTGACGTTCCTGCGTAAGCTAAAAAAGTTGTGGATCGACGACATGATCCCGGTCGTCGTACTGACCGGCCAGGGAGACGAGTCCATCGCCGTGCAACTGATGCGCAATGGCGCCCATGACTATCTGGTGAAGGGCGACCTGACCGCCGAATCGCTGCACCGCGCTATCGGCAACGCTGTACGCACCTGCAGTCTGCAACACCAGTTGAACTACATGGCGCACTTCGACGCTCTGACCGGACTTTTGAACCGGGCGCTATTTCTTGACCGTCTGCAGCTGGCGATCAAGAAGGCCGAGCGCAATAGCTATGAATGCAGTCTGTTCTATTTGGACCTGGATCATTTCAAACCGGTCAATGACTCCCTGGGCCACGACGCCGGCGACGCCCTGCTACAGGCCGTCGCCGGACGCATCAAGTCCGTAGTGCGGGAAACCGACAGCGTCGCCCGCATCGGCGGTGATGAATTTGTCGTACTGCTGGAGAATGTCGACGTCAACATCACCCGCAACGTCGCGGAAAAACTGTTGGAGGAAGTCAATCGGCCCACTCATATCGCAGAGCATGAAGTGGCCGTCAGTTCCTCCATTGGCATCGCCCGCTACCCCACCACAGCGAAATCAGCGCAGGAACTGCTGAAACATGCTGATCTCGCGCTCTATGCCGCCAAGGGGCGCGGACGCTCTACGTATCATGAGTTTTCCCAATCGCAAAAGGAAATCTGGCAGCGCAAGCAAGCGCTGGAAGCGGCTTTGCCCAAAGCGATCGCCAAGGGAGAACTTCAGCCCTACTTCCAGCCCATTGTCGACATTCCCGGTGAGCGCCTGCGCGGGTTTGAACTGCTGAGTCGCTGGCCGATGTCGGATTATCCCAATATCCAGGCGATGGAGCTAATCCAGATGGTGGAAGGCCTGGGACTAATGGAGCCGTTCAATGAGTGGCTGATCGACGAAGTTTGTGGTAAAGCGGTGTTGTGGACGAAGGAGTTCCCGGATATCTCTCTGTCCATCAACATGCCCGCCAACCAGTTCCATAACACCTATTTGGTGGATATGTTTCGCAGCAAGCTAAGTCGCTATCCTATCGATCCCTCTGTCATCGAACTGGAGATCACTGAGACGACGCTGATGCGGCAACCTGACGCAAGCATTCGTTTGCTCAATAGTTTGCATGAACTAGGTCTGCGAATCGCCGTGGACGATTTTGGCACCGGCTACAGTTCCCTGGCGTACCTCACCCGTCTGCCCATCGACATTTTGAAAATCGATAAGTGTTTCTTTCTGGAAGCACAGCACGATGAACGCAATAAGAAAGTCATAGAAACCGTCGTCGCCCTGGGACACCACCTGGGATTGAAAGTGACTGCGGAAGGCATTGAAAGCGACAAGCAATGGAATGACGCCAAGAAATCACGATGCGATCTTGCCCAAGGCTATTTGTTCGGTAGGCCAACACCCTGCGGCAGCCAGTCTTTAAAAGAATTCATGGAACACTTCCCGCGTATTCAGCGAAAGGGCTGAAATCCTCCTGAATACGCCTTTCAAGCGTTTATGGAGTAAACAGCAATGTCAATTATCGACCGGCTTCTCTCCGGCGACTATATGCCCCATGGCCACTGCCTGCTCTGGCAATATGATCTGCTGATCATGCATGTGGGATCGGACCTGGTCATCGCCATCTCCTACTTCAGTATTCCCCCGGCTCTGCTGTATTTCATTTATCGCAAGCGACAATTTGAATTGAACTGGACCCTCGCTCTGTTCGCCTGTTTCATCCTGTTTTGCGGTATGACTCATGTCATGGAAATCATCAATGTCTGGAACGGGTACTACTACGCGGAAGGCGCCCTCAAGGTTGCTACGGCGCTGGTTTCCGCAATCACCGCGATTGTCATTTGGCCCCTGCTGCCGAGAATCACCCAACTTCCTTCATTCAATGAGTGGCGCGAGCTCACGGATAACCTGCAAAACAAACTGGCGTTAAGCAGCTTACGCAGTGACGAGTTAACCCAGGTTAAAGCCTATCTGGAGAAACAGGTGGCGCAGCGCACGGAGGAGTTACAAAACCTCAACCGTTGCCTGGAGCGAGAAAATATTGAGCGCCGGATGGCGGAAGAGCGAGCCAACACCATCAGCAACGCGGTCGGTTATGGTCTGGTGGTAGTCAACAACGATGGCCTGATCCAGTCCTTTAATTCCGTCCTGACAGAAATGCTGGGATATTCCAAAGAAGAACTTAAGCAACAGCCAATTGAATTGCTGCTGCCGGAAAGCATCCGCCATCAACACCAGATTCAACGCAACGCCTATCTGAAACGCCCTGAAACCAGGAAGATGGGAGTGGGAAGAGATTTATGGGCGCGGCATAAAAATGGCGGACAGATCCCCGTTGAAGTCGGCCTGACCGCCGTCCACGAGTATGACAGCTATACCATTATCGCCACCGTCATCGACATCACCGAACGTAAGCGTATGCAGGAGCAAATCGAGCAGGCGCACCAGAAATACATCCGCGAAACTAACGAAATCCAAAAAGCGTTGAAAGAAAGTGAGGCGAAATTCCGCACCATCGCAGAGACCCTGCCCGGCGTGGTCTGGATGTCGTCGCCGGGAATCGACCGCATCTACTTCATCAACCGTCGCTATGAGGAAATCTGGGGGCGCAGTTGCCAGTCTCTGTACGAAACCCCCAAAGGCTTTATCGACGCCATCGTGCCGGAAGACCGCGACCGCATCCTTAAAGGTTTGGAACGCCACAAGCAGGGCGAATGGTCCCACAACTACCGCATCATCGACGCCTGGGGCTCCTTACGCTATATCGAAGACAAAGGTCATGGCGTGATGGACGAAGATGGGCGCCTCATTTGCCTGATCGGCATGGCGGCGGACGTCACAGAGCAGATCAAACACAAGGAAGCGTTGCTGCGCTCCAATCAGGAGCTGGACGATTTCGCTTACATCGCTTCACATGACCTGAAAGAGCCGCTGCGCGGCATCAGCAACTACGCCTCTTTTCTGATCGAAGATTACCAGGACAGACTGGATGACAACGGCCGTCAGATGCTGCGAAGTCTGGTGCGTCTGACCAGTCGCATGGAGCGCTTGATCACCGAACTACTGCATTACTCCCGCCTGGGCAGAACCGATCTGTCCATAGAAAGCTGCAACCTGAACACGGTGGTCACCGAGGTTATCGAGACGCTGGAGCCGCGCCTGAATGAATTGGGGGTCGCCTGCCGCATCGCCAACAAACTCCCCGAAATAAAGTGCGACCGCGTAAGAGTGGCGGAAGTGTTCCGCAATCTCATCGCCAACGCCATGAAATATAACGACAAAGAGGAAAAATGGGTCACGGTGGGCAGCTTCGAGGAAAACGCCCAGCGCATCTTTTACGTCAAGGATAACGGCATCGGCATCAGCTCTAATCTATATGAGAAGATCTTCAAAATATTCAAACGCCTTCACCCCCAGGATAAATATGGCGGCACCGGCGTCGGCCTGACCATTGTGAAAAAAATCGTGGAGCGGCATGGCGGTCGAATCTGGCTGGATTCCTCCAGTGGTGAAGGCACGACCTTCTACTTCACTCTGGATAGTCAGAGCTGACCTTAACGCAGTTCACAAAAACGCGCGCCCTCACCCGTTCGGGTGAAATGAACGACGTTTATTTATGGAATACTTTGTCAGGTCCTCCCCCGTTGAAGGAGTACGTTAGCGCGGAAGGACCACACACAAAACAAAAATAACATGACAAGGATACTCCCCCATGAACGTCACGTTTCGACCTGTTCTGTTATGGATTCTGTTAGCGTTCGGTTGGTCTAACCTCGCCAGCGCCAATATCTGCGTCAATTTCGACCTGCCTGATCACGCCGATTACCGCTTTAACGACGACATCAAGGTCACCGCCCACGATGGCCTCTCTCTCGACGCCAACCTGTTCACCCCCAACACGCCGCCCCCGGCGAACGGCTACCCTACGGTGATATTCATCAACAGCTGGGTGTTGGACGAACATGAATACTTTCTGCAGGCCGCCAAGTATGCGCAAAGAGGTTATCAGGCCTTGAGCTACAGCTCCCGAGGCTGGGGTTGTTCCGAGGGCGTTGTGGATGTAGCCGGCCCCAATGATATGGCGGACTTGTCAGCCATGGTGGATTGGCTGTTGGCCAACACCCAGGCCGATCCCAACGCCATTGGCGTCACCGGCATATCCTACGGCTCGGGCATTGGCCTGTTGGGCCTGGCGCACGAACCGCGCATTAAAACCGCCGTCGCCATGAGCACCTGGGGAGATCTGGTGGAATCGCTGTACGCACAGCAAACTCCCCGTTTGTTCTGGGGTTTTTTCCTGGTCTCCAGCGGCTTGATCACCGCCAATATGGACCCGGTCATCGCGCAGAACTATCGCAATCTGGTGGAGCATAAAAATATTCCGGAGACTATGGCCTGGGGCTATGAACGCTCGCCCTCTCGAGTCATTGATCAGATCAACGCTCGCCAGGCGCCGGTATATCTGGCCAACAGCTTCGGCGACAACCTGTTCCAACCTAACAATCTATTGCGTTTCTTTGAACAGCTTAGCGGTCCCAAGCGTCTGGATCTGAATCAGGGTACGCATGCGTCCGCCGAAGGTCTCGGCTTGCTTGGCATTCCTAACTACACCTGGGACAACGCAAGAGACTGGTTTGACTATTGGCTGAAAGGCGAAGACACCGGCATCATGGCGCGCCCCCCCCTGACCATGCTGACCGATCTGAAGCATAAGCGGGAAGAATACGCCGCGTGGCCCATCCCTGGCGCGCAAACGCGTACACTCTACATGCATCCTAGAGGCCTGCTCAGCAATGGAGGTTTATCAGACGCGCAATACGACTCCTGGTTGAACCGGACTAACACGATCTATTCCGGGCTCGATTCCGGCGCCAGCACCGGCATCCCCCTTCTGTCCGCGCTGCTGGATGGGCTGGGCCTGCCAGTTTACGCCTCCATGCCGCTGATCAATCGCGTTCACGGCATCGTCTATCAAAGCGGTGCGCTGTCGGAAACCCTGAAAATCCGTGGGGCGGCGAAAATACATCTGAATATCGAGCCCAGCTACAGCAAAGTACAACTGAACGCTTATCTGTATGATGTCGATGCCTTAGGGATCGGCAAGCTGATTACCCATGCGCCGGCCACACTGCACGACGCTACGCCCTGGCGGGATCAGAGCCTGGATATGGAGTTGACGGCGGCGGCTTATGACGTCCCCGCCGGACACCGCATCGCTATTGCTTTCGATACCTTCGATATTCTTTACGGCCCGCCCACGCTGACGCCTTACGCCGTCAGCTTCCGCCACAGCAACGCCGCACAGTCCTATCTGGAGCTGCCGGAAGCGCCCTGAGGCCGCTCACGCTTATCGCGAACCAATCCGGCCCTGATGGGGCCGGATGCGCAAAAAACATCTGGAAATTTCCTACACGATTTCATAGGCCTCGCCTACACTTTCCTAATTAAACGCAGATCTGGCCCGCCAGCGGTAGCTGCTGAAGTCTTGGTCACGGCCGCGATAATCGCATTGACAGCTGTAACATCCTCAAGAAGAAGGCAAGGTACGCAACATGACGCTCAGACTACGATCTCTTCTCAGCTCCACGCTTTTTTTGCTACTCAATTGCATTGCTTCTGTCTCCCTAGCCGCCACTGCGGTAAACGACTCCTATATCGTCGACCCAGGAGACGGGCAAGAGAAACTGGTCGTCACTTACAACGACACGATCGACATCAGCACACAGGAAGCCATCAACGCCGCTAAAATTACCAGCGTGTCAGCTCTGAGCAATAGCTCTGCGGGCAGCGTAGCGATTGATACAGACGATAATTTGTCTGTGAATTTCGTGCCTAACCCCTCCTTTTCCGGAACTGTAACCTTCACCTACACCCTGCAGGATATCCGCGGCGCCAGCACAGCCACGGTTACAGTGGATCTAACAGTAGAAGCAGGCAGCCTGCAGGCGTTGGATGACAAATATCTGGCGGGACGGGAAGCCATTACCATTTTCCCACTGGAAAACGACGTCAAACCCAGCGGCAATCCATCGGAATTCACCATAGACACCCCGGAGCAAGGCTCACTCACTCAACTTAGCGGCATCAGCGGACTATACAAGTACACCCCTCCCAGCGATTTGACCGAGCCCACTGATGTCGTAATCAACTACACCGTCACCTACGAAGGTGTAGGAAGCAGCACCGCCACAGTCACAATTTCCGTCGATCCTGATTCAGAGCCCCTGCTGGCGGGCGCCAAAGATGAAGAGCAGGAACAACTGGCGGGCGTACTGCAAGCCGCCTGTGACGCCAATTCCGCAGGTATAGTCAGGGAAACCGATTCCACCTTCGAAGCCACCTGTAATGCACTCGCCGCTTTGAGCGATTCGGAAAGATCGGATGCGCTGGAGCAAATCCTTCTGCGTCAGATAGGCGCTCAGGCTGGCGCGATGAAAGAAGCCGCCGCGTCACAGGTAAAAAGCCTCGGCGATCGCCTCAGCAACCTGCGCAATGGCTCTACTGGTTTGAGCCTGATCGGCCTTCGTACTGAGGTTCAAGGACAGAATTTCAGCGTTGGTAAACTGTTAGGCGTCACCGGAACCGGCGGCGGAGCGGGCGACGACGACCTCATGTTTGCGGATAACCGACTTGGGGTATTTATCAGCGGCTCACTGATATTTGGCGACGCTGACGCACACGGCGATCAACGCGCATACGATTATGACGCGCAACAACTACTCGCCGGCGTCGATTATCGCTTCACCAACAAATTAATACTCGGCTTATCCGCTGGTTACACCACAACAGAGAGCGAGGAAAACAACTCCGTCACCAAGTTGGAGACAGATACCTGGAACCTCGCCTTCTATGGAAACTATTACCCACGCGACAACTGGTACTTTGACTGGATCGCGGGCTATGGCGGCGTCTCCATTGACTCCACTCGCGCCGTCAACTTTCCTGGCGTCACATCGACGTCCAAAGGCGATACCGATGGCGATCAATGGAACGCCGCCATGGGGACCGGCATTAATTATCAGGTTCAGCAGTGGCAGGTCGACGCCTTCCTTAATATCGAATACCGCACGGTCAATGTAGACGCTTACAGCGAAAGCAACGACGCAGGATTGGGGCTGGACGTGATGGAATACTCTACGGACCTCATGACCGGAACCCTGGGCGCACGGGTCAGTCAGGCGTTGAGTTACGACTTCGGCGTACTGATTCCGCAACTTGAGCTAGCGTTCGTGAACGAGTTAAAAAACGATCCGACCGAAATCGAAGCGCAGTTATCGATATTCCCAGAAGCGGGCTCGTTCAAGCTACAAACAGAGGAAGCGGATAAAACTTATATGAACGCCGGTTTATCGCTCACAGGCGTTTTCAAAAGTGGCACATCCGCCTACGTTCGCTACGGAACCGACTTCGCCCGCGACAACCTCTCCACCGACGTCTGGCAGGCGGGCGTGCGCATGGAGCTGGGCGGGCCGCAAGCAGAAAGCGGCGTCTTCCACACGCTTGAAGGGCAATCCATCGCTCCGGGGATTATGGTGGGCACCTTGGGCGCAGGCGTCAGCGTCACCATTCCTCTGCATGACCTGAGTTGGAACATGCGCGGCATGATCAACGGATTCTCCCACTCTGTCGACCGTTCTCTGGACGACGTGGATTATGACATCGATATTGATCTGGAGTCTTACGGCCTCATCATGGACTGGCATCCATTTGAGGGCGGCTTCCGCGTCAGTGGCGGCTTATTCTCCAATCGGAACGAGTTCACCGGTACCGCCACGCCGACAGAAAATGTGGAAATCGGGGACTTCACGTTTACCCCCGAACAGGTTGGCACTCTGCACGCCAAGATCGACTATGACCGCGCCATATCGCCTTATCTGGGCATTGGCTGGGGCAATGCCGTAGCGCCAACCAAAGGATGGGGCTTTAACGCGGATCTGGGAGTATTATTCACCGACACAGCCCAAGCGCATCTGTCGGCGGATAGCCCGGCCGCAGACGCCAATCCGGCGCTAAAAGCACAGTTGGAGAGCGAATTGGCGAAAGAAGAGGACAATATCAATAACGACGACCTGGATAACGCCAAGTACTGGCCAGTCATCGCCATTGGCGTCACCTATCAGTTCTAGTTGCGATCGCGCTCACGCCGACGGCGCGCCCGACGCACGCCGTCGCGTCCATGGACAAGAGGCGCAAGCCTCCTTGACAAGTTCAGTCTCGCCAACTGAACTTTCCATAAGCGTCAACGATCAATCGGCCGCCTCGGCGGCGGCCAGTAACGCGTTTGAAAAGGATGGCGAGTATCACACATCAACCCGGCAACGCACTCTGGGCCTCCGTCGCCCCTATGTTCAGACGCCGCCTACTTGCCGCCTGGGGCGTGTTGATCGCCAGTTTGGCCATGGTGGTTCTGGCCGCCGGCGTTATCCGCAATCAAGAACAGCTGAGCGCCGAGCGACAATTCCAACTTTATGTCGATGAGGTTTCATCTCTAATCACGCAGCGCATGCGCGACCACGAGCAAATTCTGCTCGGCGGCGGCGCGCTGTTCAAAGCCAGCAATGAAGTAAGGCGCGACGAGTGGCGTATTTATATCGAAAGCCTCAACCTGAATAAAAACTACCCCGGCATTCTCGGCGTCGGCTATTCCATCGTCATTCCCAAACACGAACTCGCCAATCATATCGCAACCGTAAGAGCCGAAGGCTTTCCCAACTATGTCGTCAAACCTCAGGGCGATCGGGAAATTTACTCCGCTATTATTTACCTGGAGCCTTTTCTGGGGCGCAACCTGGCCGCATTCGGTTACGACATGATGTCCGAGGAGACCCGCGCGGCCGCCATGCGACAGGCTGCAGTTTCAGCGGAGACCGCTCTGTCCGGTAAAGTCACGTTAGTGCAGGAGACACATGGAAAGGTGCAGTCCGGCTTTCTCATGTACGTGCCTATTTACGCCAAAGGCGTGGTTCCTGAAGCGGAACAGGCGCGCTGGCGCGCCCTGCAAGGTTTCGTATATAGCCCCTACCGCATTGACGACTTGATGGCCGGCATCCTCGGACCGCGCCGATTACAGATTTCATTTCGCATCTACGACAACAACACGATCAGCGATGAAACACTGATGTTCGAAACGGAAGAAAACGACTTTCACTCAGGACTGCAGGAGATTGAAGGGACGCCTCCTCCCCGCTATACCGCTACTCGCACTCTGACCTTCTATCAACATGACTGGACGGTTGTGTTTCAGAACACGCCTGCGTTTGAAGCCAACGCTATTTCTCATTTGGATAAATTGGTGGTGGGGCTCGGCGGGGTGGTCAGTCTATTGTTGACGCTGCTGGTCTGGTTCCTGTCATTTAGACGGGAGCAAGCGTTAGAGCTGGCCAAGCGTATGACCCAAACCATTCGCGATAATGAGACTCGCCTGCGCCAAAGCGAAGAACGCTACCAGTTGGCGGTGCGCGGCTCCAACGACGGGATCTGGGACTGGAACCTTGAAACCGGCCACATGTATTACGCGCCTCGCTTCCAGGCCCTGCTCGGCTATGAGGAGGGCAG
The DNA here is from genome assembly GCF_000012985.1 of Hahella chejuensis KCTC 2396. Classification (NCBI taxonomy): domain Bacteria; kingdom Pseudomonadati; phylum Pseudomonadota; class Gammaproteobacteria; order Oceanospirillales; family Hahellaceae; genus Hahella; species Hahella chejuensis. The sequence continues at coordinate 4,383,200 of NC_007645.1, forward strand.
CTTCAGCAACACCTTTACCGAATTTGAGCAGAAAATTCATCCCCAGGATAAAAACCCGGTTCTGCAGGCGATCAAAGCGCATCTGGAAAGCGAATCGCCCTATGACATTACGCACCGACTGCTGACCCGCTCCGGCGAGTGGCGCTGGTTTCGCTCTCGGGGCGCGGCTATCCGCAACAAGGAGAATGTCGCCATCAGAATGGCGGGTTCAATCTCCGATATCCACCAACAAAAACTGGCGGAAGCAGAGGCGGAAGAGCACGCCCAACATACCCAGGCGATTCTTAATAATATCAACGACGGCATCATCACCGTGGATGAGATTGGCTTCATCGCTTCCTTCAATCGGGCGGCGGAGCGTATCTTCCACTACAACGCAGACTCAGTCATCGGCTACAACCTCAAACGATTATTCGCTAACTATTCCGACAATGACGCTTCGGAATCCATGTCGGACTATTTATCCGCCTCCCTACGCAGTGACGCCAGCGGCGAGGAACAAGAAATAGAGGGCGTCCGTCAGAATGGCGAGCGCTTTCCTGTGGGCATATCCGTGTCTGAAGTGCACCGTAGAGCGGAGCGTTTATTTATTGTGGTGGTGCGGGACATTACCGAACGCAAGCGTGTCGACCGCATGAAAAATGAGTTTATCTCTACTGTCAGCCACGAACTGCGCACCCCGTTGACGTCCATCACCGGGGCGCTCAGCCTCCTGTTGAACGGCGCCGTGGGTCAACCTACAGAAGAGTTTTCCCGCTTTCTGCAAATCGCCTATAAAAACAGCCAGCGACTCGCCCTGCTGATAAATGACCTATTGGACATGGAGAAGATCACCGCGGGCGGCGTTAAATACAGCTTTTCCGTCGAACCGGTAATGCCATTGGTGGAGCAATCCATTGACACTAACCGGGTATATGGCCAACAGCACGAGGTGGAGTACAAAATCATTCACCGGGAAGACGCCAGCCTCATTAATGTGGACCCGTTAAGATTTCAGCAAATACTGGCTAATTTTCTCTCCAACGCCGCCAAATTCTCTCCTCAGGGCTGTACTGTGGATATATCAGTCCAACGCAGGGAGAACTATGTGCGCATCTCCGTCACAGATCGCGGCCCCGGTATTCCCCCAGAATTTTATACACGTATATTCAAGAAGTTTTCCCAGGCGGACTCCTCCGATCGCCGCCAGAAAGGCGGCACCGGACTGGGCCTGTTCATCTCCAGAGAGCTGGCTAAAGGCATGCGCGGACGTATTGATTTCGAGTCTGAAGTCGGCAAAGGCGCGACTTTTTATGTGGAGTTGCCTCTAGCGTCGGGTTCGATCCAGGATGCTGTCGCTCCCGAACCGGAAGAAGCCTGAGCTACTTTTTCAACTGCGCCGCCAGTTTTGATAACTGCTCGGAAGTGGGAAACAATTGGCTGCCAGTGGTGGCTTCCGCCAGAGCCATTTGCGATTCTCCCTGATCCCTCAGCTCGCCAACGCGGACTACCAAGTCATGCTCCAACGTCTTGAGCCCCTCTTGGGCTACTTGGTTGGCGGGATCGATTTCCAGCACAATCTTATAAGCGTCGTAAGCGCTGGAACCGGAAGGCGTCACCAAGCGCCCTTGCAGACGATGCACCTTGGCGACTTTCAATAGCCGGTCGATCTTGGCGGATACCTCCGGATTCAGGCTCTGCACTTCATTACTGGCGGGGCGCACGGGATTGGTCGTTCCCGTCGCGGCATTCGAAGATATCGAACCATTTTGGCTATTGTCAGAACTGGATGTATTGCCGCCGTTAACATTATGGTTATCAGCATTATCCGTATTCGCCTGACTGACCGCAGCCTCCGTTCCATTGACGGTACGCGGAGTCAGCTTAACCGGCTCCACTGGATGCGACACGCCATTTTGCTCCACCGGCGGCATTAAAACGTAAAGCAGTCCTGCCGCCGCTACCGCCAGCAAACCACCCACGCCAGCGAACATTGGCCCCTTGACGCCGCCGCCTTTTTTACCGTCAGCCGCCTGCATCAGCGCCTGAATGAACTCTTCCGCAGACTGGTAACGTTTCTCTGGACTCTTCTCCAGCGCCTTAACAACGACAGCGTCATAATACTTGGACAATGTCGGTATCAGCATCGAGGGCAGTTCGGGTTTGGCGTGCAGAATTTTCTGCATGATCGCCGTCGGCGAATTAGCGTTAAAGCAATGCTCGTTCGTCAGCAATTGATAAAAAATGATGCCTGCAGCGAACAGATCCGAACGCGCATCTACCGGCAAACCCTGGCATTGTTCAGGAGACATATATCTGGGTGAGCCGATAATCGTGCCCACCCGGGTCAGCTCGGAGGATTCCAGTTTGGCGACGCCAAAGTCAGCGATTTTCGCCACGCCGTTTTTAGTGATGAAAATGTTCGCGGGCTTCAGGTCCCGGTGAATAATGCCATGTTCATGTATGTGCCCCAGGCCAGACAGCACATCCGTCATGATTTTCAGGGTTTTATCAATAGGAAAACGCTGGCCGTCATCGAGAGCGCTTTTGAGTTCATAGCCTTCCACATATTCCATGACGAAATAAGGCGCGCCGTCCTGATCGCCAGCGTCAAAAACATTAATGACATTGGGATGGGAGATCTTGCCCGCCGCCCGCATCTCGTTGCGAAAGCGTTCACGAAACTCCCCCGTGACATCCGCGCCCAGCAATTCCGGCAGCAGCACTTTGACAGCGACAATACGCTCAAAGTCAGGGTCAAAACACTGATACACCACCCCCATCGCGCCGCGCCCTAGTTCGCGCTGCGCCTTGTATTTGCCGAAATACTGAGAGTCCATTGAGGCGGGATCGAAAATTTGCGTATCAGACATCGTTCAATTACTGTTCAGCGCTGTCAATTAATTCAAAGGGTTAAGTCCGCTTATCCAAGCAATTCGTTTGCTCGCGCAAACGGCGCCAGGGAAGCGCTATTAATATAACTATAGCGTCAAAACCCGAAGAGCCTGGAGTAAACCGGAAATCATCAGAGGAAAAATAATAACGTCTTACTGTCAGTTTCATCCAGCAAATTAATGCGCTACAAAAAAGTGACGCATGCGATAGGAGAAATAAAAGGGGCGGTAGAAGTCCGCCCCGGAGAGAGTTAAGCCAATTTACATGGACTTCGCTTTCACGAAAAAGAATTCACCTGCTTCGTGGCCCGCGTATTTGATCGCGCCATAATCTGGAATCTGATCAATACCGAATTGCTGTGAACGCTTACGCACATCGCCAAGCACGGAGATAAACAAACGATTGCCGTCCATCAAGCCGCTATTGCTGTTCAGCGCTTCAATAAACGCCCTGGCGAACACGGAATGATCACCGCCGCCGCTATCCAATACCGGACGCACGCCGCCTGACGTCAACACTGTACGAGCCTTAATGTCGACCATCAGCTCCAGCCACTCTTTCTGCAGTTCATTCTCAGCCACTGCGCTCTGACGCGCGACGGATGCGGTGGACAACGTACCTGCGTAACAGGAATCCGCCACCACCATCACATGCTTGGCCTTGAACGTATTCAATTGATCGGAAATCGATACGTTGGACAGCCAGTTAGCCGTATTGCCCGGCTCCGCGTCCACCGGCAACCAGTAACCGCGATCATTCTGCGCGTCCAACTCGCCATGGCCTGCATAGTAGATCAGCAGGTTGTCGTGCTCGGTCAGCTTTTCACGCATTTCGTTCAGCGCCGACAAAAGCTCATAACGCGTAGCGTTGAGCAGCAATTTAGTATTAAAGCCATATTGCTTGCTCAGCATTTCAGCAATGGTGCGAGCATCTTTTTCCGGGGTTTCCAGGTCCGTGTAGTAAGCATAATCACGGTTGCCGATCACCAGCGCGTAATAGCGGCCGAAGCTGATGCCGTCGAATTTGGGCGACTGCGAACTGGCGTCAAATTCGATTTTCTGAGTACGGGCTTGATTCGCCGCCTGCTCCAGAAACATGGAGAAGCCAAAGCCAACACGTTGATCCACTTTATCGGTAGCGTTCATGGCGACGTCTGTTTTACGCCCCTGCACCGGCACCTTGATGAAAAACAGGTTGAATTCATCCACATCGACTTTTTTGCCGTTAACCGTAAATGACTTCAAGCCTGCGGGAGATTCAACTTTACCGATGATTTCTTTTTCGCTCACCGCATTGCGCAGCAAGACAGTCGGGCCGCTGCGAGTCAGCGATATTGGCGGGTCCAGGATCTGAATAGAAGGCGGCGCCAGAGTTGGGTCGAGACTCGCTACTTCCAGCGTCGCCGGCGTAGCGGCCTGATTCGCCTTATCACGCTGCTGCTTAGCTAACTGCTCCGCCCTCTCCTTCTCGGCGGCGCGGCGCTTTTCAGCTTCAGTTTGCGCTTTGTATTGTTCCAGCTTACTTACCTCGCCCTGCAGATTAGACAGTTCTTTCTGCAATGCTTCATTGGCGACAATAGTGGAGGCGTATTGCAGGTTGTCGCTGTCCAGGCCAGAGGCGCGGCGATACCAGTTCAACGCCATGACCGGATCTTTATTAACGCCCAGTCCTTTTTCGTAGAGGTTGCCCAGGTTAATCTGCGCCCGGGTGAAGTTCTGGTCCGCGGCGCGGCGATACCAGATGGCCGCCACTTCATAATCCGGCGCCAATCCCAGGCCTTTTTCATAAATCTCGCCGACGTAGGTCTGCGCTTCAGCATCGCCAGACTTGGCCTGCTCAAGCCATACCTTTAGCGCCGTCGAATAATCCGCCCGGTCGAATGCGGTGAATTCGCCTCCGCGGATAGCGCAATCGGAAGCGGTCGCTTTGACGGGGCGGCGGGCGGTCAAAAATCGGGCGTTGGCCCCTAACTGGCGAATCTGCCCTGGCAACAGACAATCCACCACCATTAATTTATCCGCCTCCGTTCCCTGATCGCCAGCCTTATCCACCGGCTGACTGCTGCACGCAGCCAAGGCGCCCGCCGCGACCACGGCAGGCAGGCCCCATCCGGTACGCTTTTTCAATGACCCGTGCTGTTTACTGCTCATACCTTGTCTGCGTGTCATAATTCATCTCACTTTTATCAACGCTGCTGTACTGCCCTGGCGTCGTCACGGACGACGCCTCCTGCTTATCCGAACAGGCAACAGATAAAGCGACGTTCTCACCTAAAACCCTGAACGCCGAAGCCCCGCCTCCGCTCGTGACAAAAAATATATTTTTACAAATAAAGTATTGATCGCATCCGACGCCTGCGCAACGCGATTATTGTTTATCTTTGTCGGCTTATAGTTGCTTTTAGCTGAGAAATCGCATCATTTATCTGCGGCCAATAATGTCGCCAGTCGCTATGTTTTGAAGCCGGACCCAATTGAAAAGTCGCCTGCTGCCTTGCAGCTTCCTTTTCTATCCATTCCGGTTTCACGGTTTCATCTCCGCGGGCGGCCCAATGCGATTGCCTCACATCGCGATTAAGAGGCGGCGATGCAGCTGGATCGAGTGATCCGGTCAATGGGGAAAAATCATGCCCTGACGTCCACGCCGCCACATTCAAATTCCCGGATAACGTCATCACCGCTACAGTATTACTCATCCGCGCCGCCAGCAGCATCGCCAACGCCCCACCGCCGCTGTGCCCCAGCAACAGTAATGGGCGATCGCCCGCTTTCATTCGCAGAACCTGCGCCATCGCCGTCACGACTTCTTCACTGTACCGACCGTGCGTATACCAATAGGCGAAACACGACTGCGTTTCTGGCGGTTCTTCCACATCCCAGGGCGCAGGGGGAACGCGTCTTGACTTGGCGCCGAAATAACAAGGTCTCCCCAAATACAACGCCTCCCCCGGCCATTGTCGATACCAGTCAAACATCAGAGGATCTGGAGAAGTTGGATCGGAGGAGATGCGCCAGGGACGGCTCCAGGGCAGGCCATCTCCCTCCAGCACGACAATCAAGGGCGCTTGCATGTCCAATCTCTCACTCATGCCGCCATGGTCCATGAGAGTTCCGTTTTTATACGCCAGCCACATGTTGAAGTCGTCAGCGTTCACATAGCCCGCTCCCCCCTCTTTCACTTCCGGCGGAGTGGCCAGCCTTGCACACCCAGTAACAAAAACACACAATAAAGCCGCCAGTAAAGTAATGAATTTACCGCGCTTTTTCTTCTTATAAAGGCAATGCGTAAAACCCCACGTCAAATTATTCAGTCCTGCTTTTTTCAAATTATTCCAACCTTTAAGAAAGCGCATTTTCGTCCAGAAAGCAGACCTAAAAATGGGGCCCGCCAAATGCACGACATGCAGCTAAACCATTTGCCCTAATCCCAAAAGGAAGCTTTTAAAACAAAGGTCTAGCGCCAAAAAAGTAAGGGGGCGAGCTAGCTTGAAAGTGAATACTTTAGTATATTAACCCGCCTTTCCGGAACCCTGGACAAGGGTTGTGAGAAGCCCCCTGCCAGACGTGACAAACAAGGCTCACGACCGGCCGATGTCTTAAACAGCATTGATTTCAGGGAAAAATCGGACATACTCCTCTATTTCCGAGCGCCGAACGATTTTATGGAGTAAATACATTATGGCGTCTGACAATATTATTGAGTTAGAGCCTTTCTTCTCGCCAATCAGTGACGAGAATCCATCCGGAACCGACCTAAGAGATGAAAACGACAGTGACTTCAGCGCCGCCAAGGCCGCACGTCGCAAAGTCGTATCTCTGGCCAAGGCTGCGCGCTTTGACGCCAACGGTGAACTGGAACTGGTTGAACAATGGCGGGAAATCCGTCGTCTCGCCCCGACGATTCTTAAACGCAAAAGCAAAGACCTTGAAGTCGCCGCCTGGTTTACCGAGGCGTTACTGAAACTGGAAGGCTTCACCGGACTTCGCGACGGCCTTCAGATCATTAAAGGCTTGGTCGAAAACTTTTGGGACACTATCTACCCGCTTCCTGACGAAGACGGCGTGGAAACCCGCATTTATCCGCTGATATCGCTCAATGGCGAAGACGGCACAGGCACCCTGGTCCTGCCAATCAAAAATACGCCGTTGACCGACGACACGGAAAACGTGCTGACGCTTACCTCTTACGGTCGCCTTCAGGACGCTCTGGATATCGAAGATCCGGAAGAGCGCATCCGTCGCTTTGAAGAGCTGAGTCTCAGTGAAGATATCGTTAACCAGCAGCTCCTCACTGTAAGCCCTGACAAAGCGCAGAATGTATATGAAGATATTCAGGAAGCGCTGGCGTTATGGCAGGAGATCGGAGAACTGGTCGACGCCAAGTGCGCAGAAAGCGGCAGCAAAGCCAGCCTCCCCACCAGCGGCGTTAAGAATGCGCTGCAGGAAGTCGAGGAGCTGTATAAGCGACTGATGAAAAACAAGCTGCTTTCTGATGATGAAGAAGCGCCGATACAAACCAATGACGGCCAATCAGGCGGGAACACTGGCGGTGGAGGCGGTCAGCAAATGAGAGGCGGCGTTGCGCATGGTCCCTTCAGAAGCCGTGAAGACGCCATCAATCATCTGTTGGTGGTCGCCGAATACTTCCGCAAGACAGAACCGCACTCCCCCCTCTGCGGAGCCATTGAAAGAGCCGCCAGCTGGGGTAGAATGTCTATTCAAGAACTGCTCATGGAGCTGATACCTGACGAAGAAGCGCGGGCGCGCTATGCTTTAATGACGGGTATTCAAATTGGCGAAGACGCAGCTCCGATCGGCCAGTTATCGCAAACCGCGAGAGCGGTCACCATTCCTGAGCCAAAGGCGAAAGCCGAGGGCGCTTCCGAGCCGGAGCAAGGCACCGACAACGATTGGAATAACAGCGGTGGCGGAGGAAGCGGCGACAGTAGTTGGTGACAAATCAACATATTAAAGGGTTAAAAATTTTTTTGACGCTTAACCGGATACCTACAGCTAAATCAAAGAGGACTTAATAATGTCAGATAGCCTACAGGATAAATTAAACAGAGTCCGTAAACCGAGAGTGCACATTACTTATGATGTGGAAACCGGCGGTGCGGAAGTTAAAAAAGAGCTGCCATTTGTAGTTGGGGTCATGGGCGATTACTCAGGCGACAACACTGACGCCAAGAAATCCCTGAAAGAGCGCAAGTTCGTCAACATTGACCGTGACAACTTCAACGAAATCATGGAGAAAGTCTCTCCGACTCTGGACCTCAAAGTAGCAGACGAAATTTCCGGCGACCCTGACAAGCAAGTAGGCATGAGTCTCGCCTTCAATTCCATTGAAGATTTCGAACCCCAGAATATCGTTAAACAAATTCCGGCGCTGAAAGAGTTGCTGGAAGCGCGCAACCGCCTGCGCGACCTGCTGAGCAAGGCTGACCGCTCTGAGGAGCTGGAAGGCCTGTTGGAGCAGGTTCTATCTGACGCAGACAAAATGGCGGTATTGAGCAAAGAAGTGGAAGAGCGTAGCCCGGCCAAAGATGAAGACGGAGGAGATGCCTAATGAGCGACGCAGAATTACAAGGTCAGGAATCCGGAGCAGCGGAAGAGTCCAGTTCCAGTCTGCTGGATATGGCGATTACCGCCACCAAACAAACCGAGCCTGAACAAGCCCAGGACCTGATCGCAAACCTGGCGAAACAAGCGGGCGCAGGTATGGTCAAATGGGACCGCAACCTCACCGTCACTATCAATAAAGCGATTGATCAGATTGATGCGTTGATGTCCAAGCAATTGGCGGCCATCATGCACGAGGACAAATTCCAGAAGCTGGAAGGCTCCTGGCGCGGCCTGCACCACCTGATCATGAATTCAGAGACCAGCTCCTCGCTGAAAATCCGCATGCTGAACATCGGCAAGCGCGAGCTGTACAAAGATCTGGACAAAGCTGTTGAATTTGACCAAAGCCAGATCTTCAAGAAGATCTACGAATCTGAATTCGGCACCGCAGGCGGCGAGCCTTACGGCGCGTTGATCGGCGACTTCGAGTTCTCCAACCATCCGGAAGATATTGAGTTGCTGCAAAACATGGCTGGCGTTTCCGCCGCCGGTTTCTGCCCTTTCATTTCCGCCGCAGGCCCACAGATGTTCGGCTTTGACGACTTCACCGAACTCTCCACGCCTCGCGATCTGGAGAAAATATTTGAGACCCAGGAATACATCCCCTGGCGCAGCTTCCGGGATTCCGACGACTCCCGTTTCGTCACCCTGGTTATGCCCCGCGTACTGTCTCGCATGCCTTATGGCAGAAACGGTAAGTCCATCGAAGACTTCAACTACGAAGAGCTGCCGATCGACTCCAAGACTGGCAAAGCCGCTAACGTCGAGCACGACAAGTTTGCGTGGATGAACGCGGCTTACGTCATGGGCACCACCCTGACCCAGGCTTTCGCTGAGCACGGCTGGTGTGTGGCGATCCGCGGCGCGGAGAATGGCGGTAAAGTGACTGGCCTGCCTTCCCACTTGTTCGTCAGCGATGACGGCGACGTTGACCAGAAGTGTCCGACAGAAGTGGGCATCACCGAGCGTCGTGAAGCGGAACTGTCCAAACAAGGCTTCCTGCCTCTGTTGCACTACAAGAATACCGACTATGCCGTATTCTTCGGTTCACAGACCTGCCAGAAGGCCAAGAAATTCGACAAAGCCGACGCGACCGCCAACGCAGCGATTTCCGCAAGACTGCCTTACATCATGGCTACCTCGCGCGTCGCTCACTACCTGAAGGTCATGGCTCGCGACAAAATCGGTTCCTTCATGGACGCCAAAGGCGCAGAACGCTGGTTGAACAACTGGATCAACACCTACTGCAACAGCAACCCGGACGCATCGCCCGAATCCAAGGCGAAGTATCCGTTGGCTGAAGCGCGCGTTGAGGTTAAAGAGAATCCAGAATCTCCTGGTTCTTTCAGCGCCGTCGCTCACCTGCGCCCATGGTTGCAAATGGAAGAGCTCACCACTTCTTTACGTCTGGTTGCGGAAATTCCTAAGTCTGGTTGATAAAACCGCTCAGGAACAGTAAGCGACATGCTTGGGCCGGGCCTGCTCTCTTGGAGTGCAAGCCCGGCTTAAATTTTAGAATTAAACCAATAAATAAACGTTTTCCGGGCAGACTTACGCAAATCCAAGATGCAGAATAAAGTATCTCCAAACGACACCCCCATGCCGTTTACCTACGGTGTTGCGCAGAAGCGCACGCAGGGGCCGAGCTCCGCCGAAGTCATCGCGCTCAAGAAGATACTGCAATGGATCAAGCTTCCAGACTGGTGTTACGAGGACAAAGCCGCTGGTAAGCCACTGGATTACGACTACTTGATTCTTTGGCTGCAAAGAGCCGTCGCCCAGATCGACAACAAGATCATCAACCAGGTCAATCATATTCTTCATCACAGCAAGTTCCAGGATTTGGAGCGCGCATGGCGCAGCCTGTATGACGTAGTGAGCTATGCATATGGCCGCAAACTGGTGAAGATCCGATTTCTGGATATCACTTGGTCGGAAATCACCAAAGACGTGAACCGCTCAGTGGAATTCGACCAAAGTCAGTTATTCCATAAGATATACAGCGAAGAATACGACGTGCCCGGGGGCGAACCCTACGGCATCATCGTGATGAATTTTGAGGTGGCCCATAAACCCTTTGCGGGACACCGTTTTAACGATATTCCAACCTTGGAGCGTCTGGCTGAAATCGGCGCGGCCTCTTTCTCGCCGATACTTCTTAACGCGGCGCCCCAATTGTTTGAAATGAACAGTTTCCCGGAAATCACCAGCCCGATCAGCCTGAAGCAACTCTTCAGCGAACAGGACTACATTGCCTGGAACAGTCTACGCGATCACCCTGACACACGTTTCCTGGGTCTGACTATCCCCCGGGTGCTGATCCGCAATCCCTATTCCGTTCAAATCGCCCCACACGGCGGGCTGCTTTTCTCAGAAAAGCGCGCTCAGGCCTCCAATGAAAATTATTTATGGGGATACGCCAACTTTGCGCTGGTCAAGGTATTGATACGCGAATTCACCGAGGTAGGTTGGTTTTCGCATATTCGCGGCTTACTTCGCGACCACATGGCGGGTGGCGCTGTCGATAACCTAGTGGTGGATGCATTCTCTACGGACGCCAAGAAGATCGCGCACAAGCCGATTGTTGACGCCGTCTTTTCCGACGAGCGCGAGCGTGCGCTCAGTGAACATGGACTCATTGCGCTATGCCAATGCTACGATGTCCCCATGGGCGTGTTTTACAGCACCCCGACCCTGCACCGACCAAAAGTATTTCAGGACAGGATCGCCAGCGCCAACTCCAGGCTGTCTTCATTGCTGCAACATGTTTTGTGCGGCTCCCGTTTCGCCCACTATATCAAGGTGATCACCCGCGATATGATCGGCTCCGTCAGGCGGGCGGAAGACTGCGAGCGCGAACTGCAGCGCTGGCTGACTCAATACGTGACCTCGCAGGAGGACGCGGACTGGTTCATGCAGGCGCGCTATCCGTTGCGTGAAGGCTCGGTGCAAGTCAGAGAGATTCCTGAGAAGCCCGGCTCTTTCGCCACCACTATTTACTTGCGTCCGCACTATCAGGCCGATCGTCTGGTATCGGAGCTACATTTGACGACAGAGGTTAACACCGCTAGTTAAGGGATTCGGATGACGAAAATAAGTAAGAGCCAAAAACTGCGCCCTTCGGTGCTGGACCGGCTGATAGATGAAAGGCCGGACCTGAAAGTAGAACCGGAAAAAAATCGCCATCAGGTGCTCAACGAGCTCCGCGAATCCGTGCGCCGCGATCTTGAGGATCTCCTCAACACGCGTTATCGCCCTATCTCCGCATCCGACAACCTGCGTCAGTTGGACGAATCGCTGATCAATTACGGCCTGCCCGACCTGCACACCATCAACTTCCTTAGTGCGGAAGGTAAAAGTCAGTTCTGCCGCACAGTGGAACAACATATAGCCATGTTTGAGCCCCGCTTTAAGTCGGTCAGGGTCATCACCCTGGATGAGGACTGGGCGGAGGGCGCCACCTTGCATTTCCGCATTGAGGCGGTGTTGTTCGCCGAACCCGCTCCCGAAGAAATCTCCTTTGATTCCTCGCTGGAGCCGATTTCGGCTATCGTCAACGTTCAGGAGGCGCGTTAATGAGCGACGAATTATTACCCTATTATGAAAAGGAACTGGCTTACCTGCGCCAGTCCGGTGCGGAATTCGCCCGCGTGCATCCCAAGATCGCCGGTCGTTTACGCATCTCCGGCGATGTGGTGGAAGACCCGCACGTTTCACGCCTGCTGGAAGGCGTGGCGTATTTGAACGCCCGTATTCAATATCGTTTGGAGGACGACTTCTCCGAACTCTCGGACGCCCTGCTCGATCAGCTCTACCCACACTATCTGCGACCAATCCCGTCTATGGCGGTGGTGCAGTTCAGAGCAGCGAAAGATCTGGACGGTCCGTTACATGTCGCACGCCATTCGCGCCTGGAAAGCGACGTTTTCCAGAATAAAGTGTGCCGTTTCAGCACCGGTTACGACCTGGATCTGCTGCCTGTCGAAGTCACCAAAGCAAGCCTCAAGGAGCGCCCGTTTATCGCCCCCGGTTCGCAAACCGTGCAAGGCGCCTCTGCGGTAATTCACGTGCGCCTGGAGGGTTTCGCCCCGGAAATCGATTTGGGCCAGTTGCCGCTGGATAAAATCCGCTTTTTCCTGCGTGGTCAGTCGCAATACGCTTATTCGCTTTATGAGCTGCTGATGAACCATTGTGTGCAGATTGTCGCTTCCAAAGGCGCCGATGACGTCAATCCGATGTTCCTGCACAGCAGTTGCCTGCAGCCCGTCGGTTTCGCCGAGGAAGAAGCGCTGATACCTACGCCGCCACAGTCTTTCCCGGGTTACCGACTGCTCACCGAGTACATGGTGTTCCCGGAAAAATTCCTGTTCGTTGACCTGACCGGTCTTGGCGAACGCTTGAATGAGAAGTTCGGCCCCAATCTGGATTTGTATTTCTATCTCAACAAATCTCATGCGGAGCTGGAACGCAATCTGGAGGCCAGCAATTTCGCCCTGGGTTGCACGCCCATCATCAACCTGTTCAAGCATCGGGCGGAGCCCATAGATATTGAGCATGATCAATACAGCTACCCGGTCATTCCTGACGCGCGCTTCCCGGACAACTATGAAGTGTATTCCATTGATCGCGTACAGGGCCTGACCGGCGACGGCAAGAAAAAGGAATACAAACCCTTTTATGGCTTAAGCCACTTCGATATCGGCCGTGAGACCCAGCTTTTCTGGCATGCTCAACGCTATCCGAAAATCGGCGGCGAGCTAGGCAACGAGCCCGGCAGCGAGCTGGAAATTTCCCTGGTGGACCTGAATTACGCGCCGGCGAATTTGTCCGACGAGACCCTGACTGTCGATGTAATGTGCTTCAACCGCAATACGCCGGAAAAGCTGCCTTTTGGCGGCGGACAGCCTCGCTTCACCTGTCTGGACGTTGGCGTTTCCTTGCGCGGCATCGACTCTTTGACACACCTGACGCCAACTGTACGACCGCCGTTGCGGGACGGCGCGCGCTGGCGCCTTGTGTCGCATCTGACCTTAAACTATTTATCCCTTGATAGTCCGGAAGCCATTGACGTACTTAAGGAAATTTTGGCGCTATATGATTTTCAGGACAGCGCGGCCTCACGGGCGATCATCGCCGCCGTGGTCAATGTGCAGACCCGGCCGATGACGGCGCCGATCACTATTGGCGGCAAAACCACCGTGTGCCGTGGGGTGGAAATCGAAGTCACCTTTGACGACAACCTGATGTCGGGCAACAGCACCTTCCTGTTCGCCTCGATTCTGGAAAGGTTCTTCGCCATGTATTGTTCGATTAACGCGTTCACCCGATTAATTGCCCGTATCAAAGGGCGACAGGATATTCTCAAGAAATGGCCACCGAGAATCGGCTCCCAGCCTCTCATTTAGCCAAACGGCTGCAGCAGGACCCCTGGCGGTTCGATTTTTTCCAGCTGGTGCGCCTGCTGGAGCATTTCGACCCGCAGGATGCGCGACCTCGCACTCCCCTGGGTGGATTTTACCCGCCCAGGAATGAGCCTGTACGCTTCGTCGTGAATCCCAGCATGGGCTTCGAGGGCGGCGCCGTAGACAAGATTACCCGCGGCGGGGACAAGTCGCTGGCGTCTCGTGATCAGTGGTCAATGGCGGTGAACTTCTGGGGACTGGTCGGCTCGCGCGGCGTACTGCCGTTCCATTACCGCGACCTGATTTTGCAGCGTCTGCGACAGAAAGATAAGTCGATGAAGCACTTCTTCGACTTATTGGACCACCGCACGTTATCGCTGTTTTATCGCTCCTGGAAAAAATATCGCATTCCGCTGACTTTCGAGGCCAATCATCAGCTTGACCCCAAATACAACCGTGACCGACATGCGGAGATGATCAAAGGGTTGATGGGTTTGGCCAGCATGCGCAGCGCCAAGTTCTACCAACCTTCCGGCGACATCTTCAACGTCGCGGGTTTGATGAGTCGCGGCGTGTGTTCCGCTGAGGCGTTGTCGCAAGCCATTCGCCAACATTTCGGTCTGAAGGTGAGCATCCTGCACTTCCGCGGTCAATGGCGGCGCATGCCGGACGACGTGCAGACCCGTCTGGGCGGCAGCCGCTTCCCCGGCGTGAATCACTGCCTGGGACAACAAGCCATTCTGGGTGAGAAGACCTGGTCGGTGCAGAACCGTTTCACCGTCCACTTCGACGACATTGACTACCCACGTTTCCTGTCTATCGTTTCCGGCACGGAAATCCTGGGGGCCATGTATAAGCTGATTCGAACTATGGCGGGGGTTGCTCTAGACTTTGACTTATCGCTTAAAGTCAGACAGGACCGACTGCCAAACAGCCAGCTTGCGCACCCGACGGCGCCGCCTTTGCTGGGCTGGAACTCAAAACTGTTTTCAACACGACAACAAGATCGGTTCATTACCGTGTCTGTATCCCGGCACGCAATGCAGCGAACTATAGAAAGACTACAAAAGAAAAGGGAAACCTTATGATTGAGTTAAACTTACGCCAACTCATTGAACCCACCACTTCCGTCGTACGCAAATCGCTAGAGGATGGTTTGCGTCTGGCCCAACAGGAACGTCACAGCTCACTGGAAATCGAACACGTGCTGCTGAAAGTGCTGGAGCAAAGCGACAGCGATCTGGACCGCGTGCTGGAACAGCTCGGCGTCGACATCGGCAAAGTCAGCAGAGAACTGAGCCAGACTGTAGGCAAATTCCACCGCGATAACCCCCGGGATATGGTTCCCTTTTCACCATTGGTGGTGGATGCGCTAAAAGCCGGCTGGCTACTGGCGTCAGTGGAAATGGGCGTAAATTTCATCAGCTCCGCGCACCTGTTTGCGGCGGTCATGTCGCACAACACTATGCGCAACCAATTGCTGAGTTCAGTCAAAACCCTGCAGGAAATTTCTCTGGAGAAAGTATTGCCTGCGGTGAAAGCCGTCACCGGACAATCCTCCGAAAGCCGCGCCTACCTGAAGGCGGCTGCGGGCGGCGGCGCTCCGGCGGCGCCGACAGCGCAAGGCGGCGCATTGCAGAAATATACCGTCAACCTGACCGAAAGAGCGCTGAACAACGAAATCGATCCGGTACTGGGTCGCGACCCGGAAATTCGTCAGTGCATCGACATCCTCACCCGTCGCCGTCAGAACAATCCCATCCTGACCGGTGAAGCCGGCGTTGGTAAGACTGCAGTCGTTGAAGGTCTGGCGCTGCGCATCGCGCAAAAAGACGTGCCGGAGCCCCTGCAGGGCGTACATATTCATGTTCTGGACCTGGGCTTGCTGCAAGCCGGCGCCAGTATGAAAGGCGAATTCGAACAGCGCCTGAAATCCGTGATCGAAGAGGTCAAAGCCTCTCCCGCGCCCATCATCATGTTTATCGATGAGGCGCACACCATGATCGGCGCGGGCGGTAAAGAAGGCCAAGGTGACGCCGCCAACCTGCTCAAGCCTGCGCTGGCGCGCGGCGAACTGCGCACCATCGCCGCCACCACCTGGGCGGAGTACAAGAAATATTTCGAACGCGATCCTGCTCTGACCCGTCGCTTCCAGGTGGTCAAGGTCGAAGAACCGACAGAAGCCGTCGCAATCGACATGCTGCGCGGCATCTCGAAAATCCTGGCGATCCACCACAACGTGCGCATCTCCGATGACGCCATTATCCAGGCGGTGAAACTGTCCGCCCGTTATATTCCTGGTCGTCAGTTGCCGGACAAAGGCGTGAGCCTGCTCGACACAGCCTGCGCCCGCGTCTCCCTGAGCCAAAGCGCCACGCCGTCTTTGATCGAGGACACCCGTCGTCGCATTCAACAGATCGACACTAACCTCGATCTGATTTCCCAGGAAAATATCTCCTCCGGCGAATATCACGAGACCTTGGAACTACTCACCGAAGAGAAAGCCGTTCTGGAAGCCTCTCTCGCCGCCCAAACCGAGCAGTGGGAAAAGGAAAAAGATCTGATCGCCAAAATCCTGGAAGTGCGCACCAAGCTGGAGCAGGACTACCAAGCCAAGAAAGGCCCTGAAGACGCCGGCGATCGCCTGAGCGATGAAGAAGTCGCCGAACTGCAGGTGGAGTTCAAGAACCTGTTCGCCGCCTTGGCGTCCGCACAAGGGGATCAGCCGTTAATGATGCCTCATGTGGATGGTCAGGCTGTGGCGGAAGTCGTCGCCAACTGGACCGGCATTCCGGTCGGCAAGATGGTGAGCGATGAGATCAATGGCATTCTTAACCTGCATGAGCAGTTGGAAAAACGCGTTATCGGCCAGTCTCACGCCCTGGAAGCCATCGCTCAGGCTATTCGCACTTCCCGCGCCGGCCTGACCGATCCGCGCAAACCTATCGGCGTCTTCCTGATGGTCGGCCCTTCCGGCGTAGGTAAGACCGAAACCGCGCTGGCGTTGGCGGACACACTGTTCGGCGGCGAGCAGAATCTGACCGTTATCAACATGGCCGAGTTTAAAGAAGAGCACAAAGTCTCCATGCTGCTGGGCTCTCCTCCCGGATATGTGGGCTATGGCGAAGGCGGCGTGTTGACGGAAGCCGCTCGCCGGAAGCCTTACTCGGTCATTCTGCTGGACGAAATGGAAAAAGCCCACCAAGGCGTGCAGGACGTGTTCTACAACCTGTTCGACAAGGGCTCCATCAAAGATGGCGAAGGCCGCGACATCGACTTCAAGAACACGGTCATCATCATGACCTCCAACGCAGGCGAAGAAGCGATTCGCGCCATCTGCGCGCAGTCTGAAGAGAAGCCGGAGCCGGATGTCATGCTCGACAGCATGCGCCACGAGCTGCTGAAGTACTTCAAACCTGCGTTTTTGGGTCGCGCCAACGTGATTACCTATTATCCGCTGGACGACGAGAATCTGTTCAAGATCTGTCGCATCAACATGGATCGTATTGCGCGCAGAGTACGCAATCACTACGGCGCCGCATTCACCTACGACGAAGACGTGTTGCTCAACATCGTCGCCCGTTCGCAGGAAGTGGATACCGGCGCGCGTAATATCGAACATATACTGAACCGCACCGTGCTGCCTGAACTGTCCACCGAATGTCTGAGCAGACTGGCGAACGGCGAACATATCGAGCACATCCACATCAGCGCTACGGAAGAAGGTAACTTCGGTTATCTGTTCAATGCCGACGCCGCGGCTGCAGCGTCTGCGGAACCGCAGGCAGTGGTGGATACGAGTGTTGACGCAGACGTGGATGCCGATGCGGACGCAGCCGAATAATTAACAGGAGTGCAACTGGACGCGCATGGCGAGAAAAACACGATTTAATCTTACCGGCCATCCACAGCTTATCATGCAGCGGGGGCATAACCGCCTCCCCTGCTTCTTTGATAAAGAGGATTATCTGTACTTCCTTGAATGCGTGGGCAAGGCGTCTGAACAATATCAGTGTTACGTGCATGCGTACGTGTTACTGAAAAATGAGTTCAACTTGCTGGTCACGCCGCACATTGAAAACGGCATCCCTCAGATGATGCAGTCTCTGGGACGTCGTTACGTGCAGTATGTGAATCACCGCTACCACCGTAGCGGCACGCTGTGGGAAGGCCGTTATAAATCCAGTCTGATTGATTCCTCCGGCTATATGCTGACGTGCTATCGCTATATCGATTCCCTGGCCGTGTTTCGCGGCCTGGCGCCGAATGAATCGGAATACCCCTGGTCAAGCTATCATGCGCACGCCAGGGGTGAAGACGAACTCGGCCTGATTCGTAACCATCCCATGTATACGGATCTCGGGGATGATGCGGAAGAACGTCAGCAATCTTTCCTGGACCTGATGCAGTACGAAATGGAGCCCTGGATACGCCGGCATATCGAGCAGACATTACTTAATGAACTGGTGTTAGGCGGAGACCGCTTTATCAATCAGATCGAAGATCTGGTGGACCGCCCCGTCCGGCCGATGAAGCGTGGCCGCCCCCCGAAAGACGCAGCGAAGTCCTGATCGGATTCGCTCAGTCCCAATGTACATGGAGGCGCAATGAAACCAAGAATCAGCATGATCACCCTGGGCGTTGAGGATTTGCAACGCTCCGTGGACTTCTACGAGAACGGACTGGGGCTTCCCAAGATGCCGATGGAAGACGCCAATGTGGCGTTTTTCACGCTCAACGGGACCTGGCTGGGCCTCTACCCTCGTCACCTGCTGGCGGAAGACGCGGCAGTTCCTGACAACGGCTCAGGCTTCAAAGGCGTCACCCTCGCCCATAATCTGGCGTCCAAGGCAGAAGTGGACGCACAGATCCAACAAGCCGTCGAGGCCGGAGCCAAACTGACCAAACCCGCCGAAGACACCTTCTGGGGCGGCTACTCCGGCTACTTCGCCGACCCTGACGGACACCTGTGGGAAATCGCCTGGAATCCTCACGCCTGGGTTGGGCCGGAGGATAAGTAGACTTATCTGCTAAACAAGGATAACCCGCTATACCGTGAAGGCTGACAGCAAGCTGATAGCGGGTTATTTCTTAGTGCCCCACTGACTTCCATACCCGCTTTTCATCTCAACCCATGATTTCTATATCAGGCAGTTCACCAAGCAAACTCGGTATGCGTCGCGTTTCTTCCGTCAAGAAATCCAGCAATAACTGAGTGCGTCTAAGTAGGATATTGCGGTCGTTCCATACTACATGCACCTCCCTGTTGGCCCCTTCCCAGTCACTCAGTATCTGTCGCAGGTCGCCGCGTTGCAGGTCCTCCCAGACCAGGGAAACGGGACATAACATCCACCCGCCGCAGGCTTTTAGGATATCAACCGCGAGGGAGAGGTCATTGATGTGAGCGCGAGGACGCCAGTCGATATTCACCATCTCGCCTGTACGGCGGTGACGCAGACGGCGCATACTCTCGGATACTGAAGCCACCCAAGGCCAGCG
Organism: Hahella chejuensis KCTC 2396; assembly: GCF_000012985.1. NCBI lineage: Bacteria > Pseudomonadati > Pseudomonadota > Gammaproteobacteria > Oceanospirillales > Hahellaceae > Hahella > Hahella chejuensis. The sequence goes on from NC_007645.1 coordinate 4,402,599, forward strand.
CTCCAGCTCTGCGGGGTTTAAGTCTGCGCCTTGCGCTTCGATTTGCGCAGCGGTATCCGGCGTCGCCACCAGTACAGTACGTATGGAGCCAAGACGTCTTTGTCGCAATGCGGAATTGGCTAGCGGCCCGACGCGCACCGCCAGTTCCGCTTGCGAACCGGTGAAATCCTCTACTTTGTTATTCAGCTGCAATGTCAGCTGAATATTGGGATAACGGGACATAAAATCCCCCCACAAAGGACGTAGAGGCCCATTGGCCAAATTCACTGGGGCTAACACTCTGATTTCCCCTTCTTCCGCCGAAATATCCTTTTTTATCAACGCCATCTGTTTATCAAGACAGGACAGATGAAGATAGGACTCATCAAAGACCTTCTGGCCCGCAGCGGTCAGCTGTAATCGTCGTGCGGAGCGATGCAACAACTGGCATCCCAGCTCGGCTTCCAGCTTCTGCACCCGCCGCGTCAGCGTCGGCGCCGGGACACCAGTAGCTGCAGCGGCTATGGAGAAACCACCCAGTTCCGCTACTTTTATAAATAGAGCCAAGTCATCAAGCATGATTTCAAATTTGGAATTTAAGATTTAATTTATGCCGGTATATTCTATTTATGAATAGAACTAGCATGTCCGCCTTAGTTAATAACGTCAACCCATCACAAGGATTAAGAGGTCGAACATGCCCCACCATCTAACCGCCCACATTCGCGCTACAGAAGGTAGCGACCCGGATTTAGTCCATCGGGAACTGGCGCAACTGCAGGCTGACACACAGACAGAGCCAGGCTGTCTGACCTTCCAGGTTTTCCAGGACGCCGCCGATCCCACTCACTTTGTTCTTTGGGAAGCCTGGACCAGTCCAGGTGCGCTGGACCAGCACTTCGCCTATGAACACACCCAGCGTTATATGACTCTCAATCTGACGCAAGTCGAGAAAATAGTCGTGCATACGCCGGTCGATCACAGCGCAAGTTGACCAGAAGACCTTGATGCGCCGTTCGTAATCAGCAGGAGAACTTTATGTCGGTAAAATTTCGTTTTTTCTACAGCCTGACCATGTCCCTGGCGCTCAGTTTTTTGATGAGCGCATGGGTGACTTTTCTCAACCTGGGTTTACAAAGGGATTTCACCGCACACTGGATGCACGCCTTTCTGCTGGCGTGGCCGACGGCCTTCACCATCGCCTTTGCGCTGGGACCGACGGTCAATAAAATAACCGAGATGCTGATGGCGGCAAGCGCTACACTTGGCCGCAAAACGGGTTCTTAACGTATAAAATGCGCAAACAGCGAGTATCAACACATGGATAAGAAGCAACCGATTCGACGTCAAAATTACGCAGCGCTGGGGCAGCCCGTCGGTCCTTATTGTCACGCTACCTCGTTCAACGGCATGCTGTTCATCAGTGGACTGACCGCCTATGACGGCAGCGGCGTCGGCAAACCTGTCGCACAGCAGATCGACGCTATTTTCGCTCAAATCAGACACATCGCCGAAGCAGAAGGCGTCGGTTTGGACAGGATTCTAAAGGTCACGGTGTACATCAAGTCCACCGAACATATGGCGACGGTGAGGGAGGGGCTCAACAAGCATTATCAGGGCGCCTTTCCCGCGAGCACTCTGCTGGAAGTCAGTCGCTTTTTCTCTCCCGAGGTGGATATTGAGATTGAAGCGGTGGTGGCGCTTTAACAACGCCATCCGCCCGCAACCATGATAGCCGGTCATGGTTTCTCATATCGCGTGGCTTTCCTCTCGATAGCGTCGTAGCTCTCCACCAGCTTCAATTCGTCTGAGGTAAACAGGCTGTTGCGCAACTGCGTGAGCCCCGCCACGGTTTCCGCATCGGTGCGCGCAGCGGCCTGGATATCCTGCTTGCGACGTTGATAATCATCCAGGCGCGCGCGCCATGTCTCTTCCCGTTGATAGTAGGCGATGATCTTCTCTGCTTTCTCGTCGCTAAACTGCCCCCGCAGGGCTTGCCGGACGCTGTCGGCGTCATACCCTTCCCGGTACATGCGTCGCGCTTCCCGCGTCAGATTCTCCCGTTGCGCGGCCTGACGATGGGCGTCGCGCATCTGCGCCGGCAATTTTTGTCGCAAGGCTTCCACTTGACTGGCTTTCTCGCTGTCGCTCAACTGAGCGTCCGCCTTCACTTGCATCACCGCCAGCGCATAATCGGAATAGGCTTCATCCAAACCAAAAAATGCATCGACGACATCCGGAGCGAATATTTGCCGTCGCAGCGACTTCAACTGCTCGAAGGTATTCGCCATCACCGACGCATAGTATTCATAATCCTGACTTTCCGTCGGCGCCAATGGCGCCGCCATCAACTCACCTATGCGCTCTTGATAGGAGATGTAATCGTTCAACAACTCCATGGCCTGTTCCGCGGCCTGCGCCGGCAACTTGTCATAGATACGGCGTTGGATTTCCGCAATCACCTCTTCCGGCGAACGCTCTCCGACAGCAAGAAAGAAGTAATCGAAAAAGTCCTTCACCTGTATGTCCATGATCAAAAGACCATTCTCATCCACTCGCAGATCACCGTCGATATCCGTTCCAGCCAGGGCGCGGGCGAAGTTGGCGCCATTCCATGCCGGCGTCGTCGTTGGCGCATCGGATTGAGAAAGCCTGGGAGGCTGCGGCTCATTAACTGTATCAGCTCCCATTGATTGAGAGCCCTCGGGATTAGCTTCCGCCGCGACGGTAGATTCAGTGACGTCAGGTTGCAAGAGCAATAACGCCGCGGCAGCGAGGGCCGCAACGCACAAGGCGAGGGAGAGATTTTTCATGGCGAGGTTCCTTTTTATTTTTATAACATCCTGTTTTTTTTATAACGTACTGGTGCGATTGATTTTTTGGGGGGCAAATCGCAGCGCGCGCTCACCGCATGTCATAGTGAGGGCGCACTGCTCAAACGGCCGATTAAAGTCCGGTATTTTTCAGGCGGTTGGCCTGCACGCGGTACAGCGACACCGGGTTATGCCAGATAGAGCCTACGCCCATGACATGATTGATTACATCTATGTGGTTGGCGTCATAGTCACCCAGATACTCGCCCAGTTTTTGCGAGCAAACAGAGACCATGCCGTCACTGGGCTCTGCGCCGAACACCAATGAGGTTGTGAACAGAAACGGGTCCAACAAATCCAGAATGTTGGTCATCACACTCCTTCCCGCCCAGGAATACAAATGGATTTCATTGCCGCGGTAGGTCACCACCGTATCGCGGTCCTCCACACACTCCCCGGACGCGGTCCCGTAGGGGTGCCGGCTGTTAAGGTCCGCTGTGCCGACGGAAGTCAGTGAGTCCAGCGCCGCAATGGAGTCCTGCTGATGCTCGTCCCCGGAAATCCAGGCGATCAGAGAGCCGAATGCGTTCGCCACCGCGGCGACGCCGCCTTCAATTGAACTGTCCGCGGGAATGACGCCGCGAATCATATCCGCCACGCGGGAGCCATTATTGACCCCATCCACGGAGGTCAGTGAAGCGATGTGGCCCTGGCCTTCCCCATTGGCGTGCGCGTCAAAGGTGATGGCGGCGCGCGTGGTGGGCGAGCCCTGACTGTGGGCGAAAACGTTGTACTTCACCGCATCGCCATAGACGCCGCTATTGATATCGTCCGCCAGAGACAAACCGCGCTGTTCGCTATCGTTGAACGGCGATACGCTGGCGATCACCACATCCGCGCCACTGCGACACAGGTTCATAGGCACAGTGTGGAAGTAACCCAACAACCCGCCAACGGTGTCGAACCCGGTAATGCCATGCACCATTAGAAAGGGGTGTTGAGTATCGGTATAACCATCCGAGGAACCCGCCCAGGCGCTGCATCCATCAGCGTGTGAGAGGGAGGAGAGTGAAGCTGTCACGACCAAACATACAGCATGCGTTATTTTTTCCATTACGCTACCTTCTGCTTTCGTTAATGTTTATTTTTGTACTTCTCAACAGCGTTTTCAGGTTAATAAAGCGACAAACGAAAAAGAATCACCTGTATGGGTGACTCTTCACGACAACACACGAAAATGAAATTGACCCGATTTCGGGGTCAGAGAAATCAGAGCAGAGCGTCCTTGCAGGAACGCTGTAATCGGACTATGAAGACGGAAAGACTACTGCGCCGCCGGCTGCGGCGGGTACCGCTCGAAGATGGCGCGCACCTCTTCTTCCAGGTTTTTGATCTTTTCTTCTGGGGATTGATCGTAGCTCATGCGCCTTGATGAAGCCCCCTGCCAAACCACGCGATTGGTCGTGGGCTCAATCATTTCCACGGTGAGTACGCCCATTTGGTAGTCATGGACCACCACATCGCGATCATGTGAAAAGAAAGGCCGCCAGAACCCGAACCCCGGCTCCTGCCGATACTCCTGCCGGTTATCGACGCGATATAAAACACGCACCAGCACATCCGCCGACTCAGCGGGAGACAGACCTTCGCCTTGCAGCGCCTGTTCCACAGTCTGACGCATGCGTTGCTCACGCAATCCCACCACGCCCTGGGCGTCGTGATTCTCCGTCGCCCAGCGGTAAGTATGGATGCTGGAGAAGTCGAACTCCTCAGCGTAGTCGCCACGCACTTGATAACCGGCGCAGCCGCCCAACAGCAGTAGCGCGCACAGCGTCGCCACACGACTGAACAGATTCAGTTGTCCGCACAGATTCATCAAGGTCTCCTCCTCCACATTCCACTACCGGCGCCAGCCTGACGGCCAATCTACCATTTACGTCCTCATGCGTCTTTCGGTGGAAAATTCTGTAGCATTTCTCCCACCAGTTTGCGGATTTCCGCTTCCTTCGCCGCCGGGGTATCGTTCTCGCTCAAAGGACGAGCGGCCTCCGCGCTCCAGATAACGTTGGAATTCTGCGGATCGACCATCTCCAACACCAGTTTGCCCCGCATCACCTCTTCCGCCGGCGGACGTGTTCCCAGGCTGATGCCGACGCCAGTGCGCCCGCTCGCGACGCCGTATCCAAAACCATAACTGATTCCGTTGCGGCGAATTTCCTTTTCCACTTTAATGCGCCAGGTGCTCCAGACATCCGCTTTGGCCTTGTCGACCATTTGGAAGCCTTTGTTCTGCATGAACAGGCGTATGGCGTTTTCAATGCGGGCGTCGCTCAGCGTCGTCGCGCCGCCGTTGACGCTGGGCGGCGCCAGGGCATAGGTTTTTAGAGTGGAAAAGTCTCTGCCGGGCTGATAATCATATCGCGCCGCTTTCGTGGCGCAGCCGGACAGGTTGGCGGTTAAGGTCAACGTAACCAGGATGGCGGACACTCCGCCAATCATTCGCTTGTGAAACATAAAGCGCTCCCCATGACGCACCCGTTAGAGACACGCAGCCAGCGCGACTCCAGCGGAATTTGCAACTTATCCCTACAATATTGCCCGGCCCGGGCATTTTCCATGAACAATTGGTAATACGCCCTCACAGGGCGCCAGTGCAAAGCGCCGTCTTATCAAAGGCCCATTCCGTCGGCGGGAAGGTTTTCCTGTAAATATCGCAACAGCACGCGATAACTGAAGGGCTTGGTGATGAAGTGGTCAAATCCCGCCTGATCGATGATCTCCAGATCGTTTTTCATGGCGTGAGCGGACATGCCAATGATCAACACCGTCCGTATGGTTGCTGTTTCCCGCCGTCGCGCTTCCGCTTCTCTGATCCGGCCGGCGGCGACCAGACCGCTGACGCCGGGAAGTTTGATATCCATAAGTATCGCCCGGGGCGAAAGCTCAGACGCCAGCTGCACGCCCTCTTCGCCGTTATCCACGGCCTGACAGCGATAGCCGGCATTTTCCAGGACATCCAACAGCAAACGCCTGGAGGCCGGGTCGTCTTCAACAATCAGAATATCTGTCGCTTGAGTCATCGCCGTCTACACAACTGTTTTCGTCCTGCACTGCGTATATCTTTTGTCAGGGGGGGCGCTCAAACGTCTTGTCAGCTCGCCGCCAAAAACCGTTCGATTTTCTCCAGCAGGCGGGGAAAATTCACCGGCTTGGTTTCATAATCATCGCATCCCGCCGCTAACGCTTTGTCGCGATCTTCCGACAGGGCGTGGGCCGTCAGCGCAATAATCGGAGCGTCGCATCTTCCGCTTTCCTTTATTCTTCGCGTCGCTTCGTAGCCATCCATAACGGGCAGGCTCAGATCCATGAGGATCAGCGCAGGGCGGCATTCCTGCGCCATGGTCACCGCCTCGCCGCCATCGCAGGCGAGTGCGATTTCGTATCCTTTCCGACGTAGTCGACGCGTGAGCATGTCCGCATTCATATCGTTATCTTCGACAATCAGTAGCAACGTCATGACTCTCCCCCTAACTCACCGGCGTCCTTTCCTCCAGCACTTCCTTGATGCGGCTCAATAGCGCGCTCTTGTCATACATGCCTTTGCGCAGCACCGCCTGGGTGTGCTGTTGCAACAAGCTGCGCTCCGCCTGGTTCAAGTCCCTGGCGGATATCACAATGACCGGGGTGTCCGCGGTTTTCTCATTGCGACGGATTTCCTCAAGGAATTCGAAGCCGTTCATTTCCGGCATGATCAAGTCCAGCAGGATCATCGAGACATCCAGATTCTGGCTCAGCTTTTCCAAGCCTTCCCGACCATCTTCCGCCATGATCAGATTCCATCCGGTCCCATGCATGTAGGCGCGCACCAGTTCCAGACTGTGTACATCGTCATCCACATACAGCACTTTCATCCCGGTTTCTTTTTTCTGATAGCGCTGCAGAATGGATAACAAACGCGCGCCGTTGATTGGTTTCACCAGAAAATCCGACGCTCCCAGAGCAAACCCCTTCTCCGCATTGGATTCGATGGTATGCATGACGACCGGCATATGCGCCGTCGTCGCATCGGATTTCAGCATTTGCAATACTTGCCAGCCATCCTGCCCTGGCATGAATATGTCCAGCACAATCACGTCGAAGTCTTCCTGTTGCGCCAACTTAAGCCCCTCGCCGCCGGAGAGCGCCGAGCGCACCACGAAACCGTGTTTATTCAGTTGGTGCTTCAGGATGTCATGCACCGTCGGGTCATCGTCGATAAGCAATACTCTGGCCCCGCTCATCGCAGTTGGCGCTGGGAGCGGCGTGTCTGACGCAACCAATGGCGGCTTGGAGGCCACCGTCTCCACGCCCTCGATGCGCTCTTCCGGACCGTTGATTTCAGCGGTGGTGGGCAAGCGTATACAGAACTCCGAGCCTTCGCCTTCTTTGCTGGAAACCGTGATTTCTCCGCCCAGCATCGTGGCGTAGGAGCGACTGATCGCCAGTCCGAGGCCGGTGCCGCCGTAACGTCGCGTGGTGGAGGGGTCCGCCTGACTGAAAGGGCGAAACAGTTCCTTGATCGCGCGGTCGCTGATGCCGATGCCCGTATCGCGCACCTTGCATAACATCCAATCCTCCCCTGCTACAGACTCCCGTTCGCATATCAGCTCTACGACGCCATCCTCGGTGAACTTGACCGCATTGCTCAACAGGTTGAACAGAATCTGCCTGACCTTGACCAAATCGCTGTGCACCACGCCCACATCGCCTGCGCCGCGCACAACCAGCTTATTGCGTCGTTCATCCGCCAGCAGCCGCAACGCGCCGGCCACCTCATCCACCAGGTCCTCCATGCTGAACGCCTCGATGCTGATCTGCATCTTGCCGGCTTCAATCTTGGAGATGTCCAGAATATCGTTGATCAGGCTCAACAGGTGTTTACCAGCGGAGCGCACCTTGCCGATATCGTCGAGAATCTCCTCTCTCTCATAATCGTCCTCCGCCACGACCTCCTGCAGCATTTCGCTGTAGCCAATAATCGCGTTAAGAGGCGTGCGCAGTTCATGGCTCATATTGGCGAGGAAACGACTTTTCGCCTTGTTGGCTTCCTCCGCCCGATTGCGTGTGGCGATCAGGTCTTTCTCCACCACTTTGCGTTCTTGAATTTCCCACTCCAGCTCCCGGTTCAGCGAGACAATGGTTTCCTGTCGCGCCAGCTCTGATAGCATGACATTGAGACTGTCCACCAAATGCCCGATTTCATCTTCATTGCGTTTGCTGGCGCGGGCGTTGAAGTCCTTGTGCTTGGAGACCTGCATCGCCCACTCTGACAGAGAAGCCAATGGCTGGGTAATGTGGGACTTCAACCAATAGGAGACCAACAAAGTCAGAGCGAGCATGCCGACAATCAACACCAGGAACAGACTAAGCAACTTCTGTTTGAATTTATCCCACTCTTGCAGATTCGATTTCAGCACCAGGAACCCGACTGTTTCCTCGTTCACCTTCACCGGCGTCGAGGTGATATAAAAATCCTGTCGCAACCAAACGCCATCTTGACCGGCCATCGCCGCCAAGCCCGCCGCAGCGCCAGATTGCGGATATTCCGCAAAGGCCTCGGCGGCGCGCTCCTGATACAACGCAGCCGCCTCCACGGATGCATTTTCTTTCAATGCGGACAACACCTTGCCTGCGGAAGTCGCATCGTTGAAAGTCAGTGCGGCGCCGCTGTTCTCCGCCAGCACTTTGCTGAGCATTTGCAGATCCTGGCGCATTTTTTGATGGAAATAGAGATTCGCCATCACCGTCAGGGTGATAGCGCAAATCAACAACAGCAACAGCGCAAAACCGAGAACGCCTATCTGCATCTTGGCGCGGATGCTAACCCGTCGCCACCAGCCTAACTCCGTCGTTTGCGACTCTTGCATGTTATTCCACTCCCAATTGCACCAACTGCGCCGCCACCTTGAATTTGGTTTCCGTGACTAACGACGCGTTGACTCTGAAGCGTATGCTGTCATCTTTCTGGTACAGCTCAATCAAGCCGCCATAGTCGATAAACGGAGAGTATTCGCTGATGGTCAGCACTTCCCGCACATCCACCAGTTTCAGGATGCGCTCCGTTTCTCTCTCTTCCGACGAAGACAGGAACAACACATTGCAGCCATGTACTGGGAGATTGGATCGATATCGCCCCAGACTCCTGACGACAACTTTCCCCTGCGGCGCTTTGGCCCCATCTATTTCATCCAATGCGTCGCCAAAGCGATTTACCCCGACGATACAGACCTTGATCTGACCTTCTTGAGCCAAAGAATCCTGTGGAAAACTGACAAACTGCATAAAGTTGTAGAGATAAGACGCTTTGATTTGATACTCGACATCCACCGCCCACACTGCGGCGGAGAGCGCCAGCATCGTCGCCGCCGTTAATCCGCGCGACCACTTCCATCTCATCTGTCGAGAGGACATCCGCTAAAACTCCCAGCCCAGATAGAAGGCGGCGTCGGATTCCACTTCGCCATTCACGCCCACTGACTCCGGGTGCGGGTCGCCCAAATGACGCAGAACCCACTGCGCGCGCAGATCTTCCGTCGGCTTCCACACCACACTGAGGTCAGCCACAAGAAAGCTGGGGATATTGGAACCCTGAATGCGGTCCACATAACGCAGATAGGCGTTCAAACTCCAGGAAGGTGAGATGTCCCAATAAGAAATCAATTGGGCCATGTCTCTGGGGGAGGTATCTTCAAGGCTTTCAGCACTGATCACCGAATCGCTCGAAGCGTCCAGTTCCATATCCATTTCCATATGGCTGGCATTTAAGCGTAACCGCCAGACAGGATTGGGCTTGTAATCTAATGAGACTTCAACGCCTCGGACATCGCCAGTCATTTCGTTGCGGATGCCACTGGTCCCTATCGTTCTCAAATCATCGTACTCGCCATGGTAGGCGGACAGATCCAGCGTCCATTTCTTCCAGGATTTACGGCCCCCGACCTCATAAAATTTAGCGCGCTCCGGCAGCAGACTTTGAGCCCCTTCCAGGCCCGGCGCATACAAATCGTGCTCCAATCGCGTCGGCACTCGCACCGCCTTGGACCAGGACGCCCAGATAATGGCGTCCGGGAAGTCATAAGCGAGCCTCACACTGGGCTGCCATTCCTCGCCGGAGTAATCATTCACTTCATATTTTGTTCCTGCGATGAAACGGAAATTCTCGCCGAAGGGTTTGATTTCATCCTGTATAAACAGGTTCTTGACCTCGTCATTGCGTTTCTCTGGCCGCAAGCCGGATACCTCAGAAGGCGACAGAACTTCATCATGAACCACTCGATAACCGAGGCCCGCCACGACATCATGAAACCCGAACTGATTGCGCAACTGGTATTCCAGATTCCAGATATCGCGCTTATCGTCGAGGCCAGTGGTTTCCAGCACGGTGTTATCGAAGTAAAGCAACAACTGCTGGCTGCGCTGCTCAGAAAAGGTATGACTCCAATTAAACATCAGGTTGCCGCCGTGGAACTCTTCCATCGAGCCCGCCTCGCCCCGGTAGTAATCTCCCTGTAGCGTATAGGTGTCCTGGCTGCCGCGCTCCAGGTCCACCCTGAACCCTGTTTGCAGGTGTTCACTGTCGTCCTCCGTACCCAAGCCGCCGCTATTGTCGCGATAGACCCCTTTGCCATAGATCCGCGCATAGCCTTCCTCGCCGATTCGCCAACCGTAGCGTTGTTGATACAGACCGCGTTCCTCTAACCCAGCGCCGACGGTCACAACCCCGCCCTGAGTCTCCTGAGCATTACGCGTGATAATGTTGATGACGCCGTTAACCGCATTGGCCCCCCACAGGGTGCCGCCTGGCCCGCGCACCACTTCGATGCGGTCCACATCCTCCAGCATGACGTCCTTTTCTTCCCACAACACGCCGGAGTACAGCATGCTGTAAATGCTGCGGCCGTCGATCAGCACCAGCATCTTGTTGGCGTTAGTGGTGGAGGAACTGAATCCGCGCGCGCTGACGCTCCACTTGCCGCCTTCGAAGCGATTCACCTCAAGTCCGGGGACATAGCGCAACGCCTCTGCTATATGGGTAACGCCCATGCGTCGGATATCGTCCCGGGTAATGACGTAAACCGCCGCCGGGGCTCTGGCGAGCAGTTCTTGTTTGCGGGACAAGGTGGAAATTTTCAGCCCCATGAGCTGCTCCAGACTGGCTCCTTTGATGTCCAGCACCAAATCATCTCTTGCTGCAAACGAAGTAGCGGAAAATAGCGCCATTAGCGAACACCCTGCTATTTTCGCGAAGTCGGACGGTCGTTGTTTCATATCCTCGAAACTCCCTTGAACCGTTAACCTCAGTATAGAAACAAGCTGGGAATTAACAAAAAAACACACATAGGCCGCTACACCCCCATCCCCCCAATCCGCCCCCTCACAGCCGCATTAGAACCTCCCTTCCTGTAACAAAAAGTCCTGACCTGGGACGTTAAATTTGCTGGAATTCTTGACTAGACTGGAAAGATCAAGCAATGGAAAACAACTTATGCTCCAGCTCGAGGGAAGCAGGCTGTTAATAGTCGATGACGAACAGCGCAACACCAGACTGCTGGCGGATATCTTTCGCGCGGAAGGATGTGACGTTCACGAGCTGAACAATAGCTGCAACACATTGAAAACCGTCGCCAATTACGAACCGGACCTGATCATCCTGGACGTGATGATGCCAGGCAAAAACGGTTTTGAGCTGACCCGGGAAATCAAATCTCATGAAGCCTGGAAACACATTCCCATTATTCTATTGACCGCGCTGGCGGACAGAGACTCCTGTGTTTCCGGGCTGGAGGCCGGCGCGGAGGACTATGTCAGCAAGCCTTTCAACCGCCGGGAACTCTGCGCCCGCGTCAATAACCTGCTGAAACTGAAAAAGCTGCATGACTTTCAGAACCAGAATATTCGCCTGTTAGAGCAATACGATCCGGTCACCGGTCTGCCCCGTAAAGAAATCCTGCTGGAAATCGCCAACACCCTGTTCAAGAAGAAAAAAGACAGCTCCTTCTGCGTCGGGGTATGTGAAGTCGACTTGGACCAAACCCTGATCGGACTTCTCAGCACCCTGGATCGGGACATGTCCGAAAAGCAGATCAGCCGCACAGTGGTCGAACGCATGTCCGCGATTTTTCCGCCGGGCATCCTGATGGGCTGCCTGGGTCCTGGAAAATTCGGCGTCGTGCTGGAAGCCTCGGAGAACGAAGCCGCCTCGCAGCTGCGTTTGTTGCAGCACCGGCTGCAACAGCCGTTTATGATCCAATCGCAGGAGTTTTTGCTGAAATTCTCTATCGGCTACATACCGCCCAGCATGCCTTTGCAAGAATGGCGCGTCCTTTTCAATAAAGCGGAAATGGCGTTACTGGAAGCCAAGAAAGAAGGCGGCAACCTGCTGAAAAAATTCATCCCGGAAATGGACGCGGAAAACTACGAGCGCTGGTGGCTATCCCAGGCGCTGTTTCAGGCCATGCGCGATCAGCAGTTTGAAGTGTACTTCCAGCCCCTGGTGGACATATCCAAAGAAACACTGGTCGGCTTTGAGGCCCTGTTACGCTGGCAACATCCGGACAAGGGCTTTATCAGCCCCGCGCGTTTTATCCCCCTGGCGGAGGAAAATGGCCACATTTATGACCTGAGCCTGTGGATGATCGAGCAGGTCTGCCAACAGATCGTCGCCTGGCGCAGAATCGGTCCGAGGGTGCGCATGGCGATAAATATTTCACCGGCGCAATTGTATCGGGATGACTTCACCGAGGACTTTGTCGACATCTTCACCCGCTACCACCTGACTCCGAATGACTTTGAACTGGAACTGACCGAAAGCAGCCTGATGGACCCCAAAGGCGGCGGGCAACTGCAAGCGCTGTGGCGACAGGGGTTCGATATCGCCATCGACGATTTCGGCACGGGGTTCAGTAACCTGGAATATCTGAAAAAGTACCCGTTCAACCGTCTCAAAATTGACCGCTCCTTCATCAGCAATATCTGCGAGTCCAGCGACGACATCGCCATTGTCAAAGCCATTCTGGCGATTGCGGAACATATGGGCTTCAAGGTCATCGCAGAAGGCATCGAAACGGTTCAGCAACTGGAAAAGCTACGGGAACTGGGGTGTCACGAGGCCCAGGGCTTTTACTTCAGCAAACCGGTCCCCGCCACCATTGCAACGGACATGTTGCGCTATGGCTTGAAGCCCTCACCGTCCTGATTCTCCTACTATTAATCAGGCAGACAAATAGCTTCCTTCTATTTGTCTGCTACGACAGGGCCTGGCCCTGTCTCCCGCGGCCAGCCGCCGCGCAGGCGCATCCATGCGCCTGATGATTAACATGCCAATATCATTGCCATATTAATACTTCTTATTATTTTCCCTCCTGCTCAGTAAGACGCGTCAACGCACGCTTTAGATTCATTCTGGCGCTGGACTCCCGCTCTCTGCGGAACCTTTCCGTATGATAAATGAAGGCGTCGTTCAGAAAGCCTTGCAGCACCCGACGGCGTCCAGCGCAGTATTGCGGCCATGGGATGCCTTTATATTCCTGTCTGATCCAGTCTTCATATTGATCATACAAAACCGGAGCGGCGCCCAGCACCGCCAGATCAATATCCACCAGCAACGCGGCGTCATGAGAGTCCGGTTGTGACGGATGGCGGGTGTGTAGAATCAACGCCCGCACCTTCTCCGCCATCTCGTCAGACTCGCCCAGCTGACGCAATTCAGCGACTGCTCGTCGGGCGCTGTCCGCTTCGTTATCCGCATTTCCTGGCTGGTAAACAATATCGTGATACCAAAGCGCCAACGCCACGGCGCGAGGCTCCTCCAGTTCGCCTGTAGCCTCTTCGAGATGGCGCAGACAGGCCTGGATATGGTCCAAGGTATGGTAATGGCGATGGGGTTCCGTGTAGGCGCGGCGCAATCCGTCAAAGCAGCTTTGGACGGTTTCAGGGTCCGCATGGGGAAATAACTGTCGCCAGCGGATAACTAAATGGTCTTCAGACATTCAAAGCGTCCTGGTTAAAACAGAAACTCGACACCAAATGACGATGTCGCTTCGCGGCATCATACCCGCAGAAATATACAAACCAAAAACCTGATCGCGGCGTCAACATCAGCGACAGCCTGATGAATTGTTCAAACATTGAACTTTTTACCTAAACCATTGTTGTAACCCCACAGTTTCATTGCCTGACGACTACTTTCGGAGTATGTTTCCCGGTTACACGTGGAGTACTTTTGTTGTCATTCGGTCCCTCTCAACGGACAGGGTCGGATTAAGAAACGGACGGCGTAGACATGGCAACCTCAATTTCAGATAGTCGGCTTCCTATCGAAGCCCAATTAGCCTTTATTCAAGATAATCCTCTGATGGATCTGCTGGACAGTTTTTGCGAAGGCAGCATCATCGTCGATCAGAAAGCCCGAATTCGCTGGCTCAGCGACAAATACCGCCTTCTGCTGGAACTGCCGGAAGACGCCGCGAAATACGTCGGCCGCCCGGTGGAGGAAGCCATTCCCAACAGCATGATGCGCCAAGTGGTGGAAAGCGGTCGCCCTATTCTTCTCGACCTCATGCGCATTCGCGGCACCTGGATGGTGGTGACCCGTATGCCGATCCGGGACGATCAGGATCAGGTGATTGGCGGCATTGGCTTTGTGTTCTACAAACAACTGGACTACATGAAACCCCTGGTGGAAAAGTTCGGTCGTCTGCGCGGCGTGCCCACCACAGCGGAAAAACAACTGGCGGATATGCGGCAGGCGAAATATTCCTTTGCGGATTTTATTGGGCAAAGCCCGGTCATACGCGAGCTGATCCGCCGCGCGCGACAGGCGGCGGAGCTCGACACGACGGTTTTACTGCTGGGAGAAACCGGCACCGGCAAAGAAGTACTGGCCCACGCCATCCATCACGCATCAGTGCGTGCGGAGCGACCATTCGTCGGCGTCAACATGGCGGCGATACCGGAAAGTCTGCTGGAAGCGGAGTTTTTCGGCGCAGCGCCGGGCGCCTACACCGGCGCGGACCGCAAAGGACGCATTGGTAAAATCCAACTGGCGGACGGCGGCACGCTGTTTTTGGACGAAGTCGGCGACCTGTCTCTGAGTTTGCAGACTAAGTTGCTGCGCGTGTTGCAGGAACAGGAGTTCGAAGCCCTCGGCTCTAACCGCATTATCCGCGTGAATGTGCGCATCATCGCCGCCACCAGCCGTAATCTGAAGCAGATGGTGGAAACCGGCGAATTCCGCTCCGACTTATACTATCGCTTAAACGTTTTGCCCATCGAAGTGCCGCCGCTGCGCGACAGAGAAGGCGACGTCGAGCTGCTGGTCGGCAATATGCTGCGACAATTCTGCGACGCTTCCGCCTTACCATTCCGCAAGCCCAACGCGGAGGCGATGCAGCTATTACGCACTTATCATTGGCCAGGCAACGTGCGAGAGCTCCACAACACATTAGAGCGCGCATTTATTTTCGCGGAAGGAACCGAGCTGACCGTAGCGGACTTCGCGCACCTGCAAGGCGCTGGAGAGAAAGGGAATCGTCGCGAGGCCGTCAAACCGCTATCGGAGGCGATGGCGGAGGCGGAACGCAACTTCCTCAAACAAGCGATGTCCGCCTGTAACGGCAACCGCTCCGCCAGTGCGAAAGCGCTGGGGATATCCCGCGCCACCTTCTATGAAAAGCTCCAAAAGCACGAGTTGATTTAAGGCGTCGCAAGACGCCTTCTTTGCGCGTTTATACTCGAAATAAAAGCCTGAAAAGCACAATCAACCGGCTTGCACAGATAAACTTGCACTAATAATTTTATAACTAACCTCCCCGCCCTTTTTGTCCGACTCTTCATACATTGCCTGAAATATCGGACAGTTCTAAGGCCTCACCAATGTCAGCGATTGCAGGCTCCCAAGGACAACAGTCAGACCCTCTGTCCGGCCTTCCATACACCCATCGGACAAAAATTCATATTTGATGCGTATCTATATGAAAATTAAGGAGTTTAAAAGCTGGCTCAATATATGTATTCTGCCTTCCGGTAGTAGTCGGCAATAAAAAAATTTAGGGAAATACTATGCAATTACATGGAACCTCATCCTTATCTTCGCGTGCGCTCGCCAAAGTTCTCATTGTCGCCACACTGACTTGCGCAGGGGCGGCGCAGGCGGCCGACAAAGTACGCTGGAAAATGCAGGCGGCGTACGGCAGCAATCTTCCCGCCCTGGGCGACACGATTCCCGGCGTCATGGAGTCGCTTAACAAAGCCTCCGGCGGCCGCATCATGATCAAGCACTACGAACCCAACAAACTGGCGCCCACGCTGGACATCACTGAAGCCGTCAAGAGCGGAAAAATCGAAGCCGGCTATACTTGGCTCGGGTACGACCAGGGCCGTATCGCCTCTTCCGTCCTGTTCTCTTCCGTCCCCTTCGGCATGGAGCCCTGGGAATATATCGCCTGGTGGTATGAAAGCGAAGGCCGCCAGATGGCGGAAAATATCTATCATCGCGACAACATTCATCCCGTTCTGTGCGGCCTGACCGGGCCGGAAACCGCAGGCTGGTTCAAAAAAGAGATCAATGAACTTGAAGACATCAAAGGCCTGAAAGTCCGTTTCGCCGGCATTGGCGGCCAAATCATGCAGGATCTCGGCGCTTCCGTAAC
Source organism: Hahella chejuensis KCTC 2396 (assembly GCF_000012985.1). Taxonomy (NCBI): domain Bacteria; kingdom Pseudomonadati; phylum Pseudomonadota; class Gammaproteobacteria; order Oceanospirillales; family Hahellaceae; genus Hahella; species Hahella chejuensis. Next base: position 4,419,079 of record NC_007645.1, read on the forward strand.
AGTATTGCCCGGCGGCGAAATCTTCCAGGCGCTGGAAAAAGGCGCCATTGATGCGACGGAATTCTCCCTTCCCGCCGTCGACCAGAAGCTGGGCTTCAACAAAGTCGCCAAATACAACTACTTCCCCGGCTGGCATCAGCCCCACTCCGCGTTCCACCTGGTGGTCAACAAACAGGAGTGGGACGCCATCTCAGATGGCGACAAAGAAATGATCAATATGGCGTGCCAGGCCGGCGTCACCCGCGATCTGGCGCGCAGCGAAGCCATTCAGGGTCGCGCCATGGAGCAATTGGAGGCTGACGGCGCCGCCGCACGTAGACTGCCGGAGAACATACTGCGCAGTCTGCAGGAAGTGACCAAAAAAGTACTCGATGCAGAAGCCGCCAAAGATGCGGACTTCAAGAAGGTATACGAAAACCAGCTGGCGTTCGGCGCGCAATATAAGCGCTGGAAGCAGTTGGGATATCTGCCGCGCGACTTCTAAGCCTGCTGGCTGGACGTTGCGCAGCGGTGTCTGATTTCCTTGAGGTAAGCAGTACCCATAGCGTTCTAGGGTGTCGCTACGACACTTTGTGGGGGCCCGGCCCCCACCTTTTTCGGCTGGTGGCCATCCCGTTCCGCCAAAGGGACGCCCGTTTTATAGCCCGCAGTAAGAATAATAAACAGGAGTATCCTTATGCAGGCGCATCCTATTAAGGCTGAAAGCGCCAACACTGACGCACTGAGCGGCGCATTACCGTCTCAGAGCGAGCTATTGCGTCATGAGCGCGGTCTCAACGCCTCTCCACCCGATTTCTCTCCCTCATCTTTTGAACGTAAAGACGCTTTCTCCAATTTGAGCGCCGAAGCGACCCCGCCGCCAGAACTGCCGCACACACGACTGTCCAGATTACTGGACACATTCATACGCCACATCGGCGAAGCCAGCGCCTGGATCTGGCCCATTCTGATGCTGGTGATTATGACCAACGTCGTGATGCGCTACTTTTTCGGCGAAGGGCGCATTGAGTTTGAAGAGTTGCAGTGGCATCTGTACGCCATTGGATTCCTTACTGCACTGTCCTATTGCTATCAGTCCGACGACCACGTAAGAGTGGATGTCGTACATGAGCGCCTGTCTCTGAAATCCCGGTGCTGGATTGAGTTTTTCGGCATATTGTTTTTGCTGATACCGTTTCTTGCGTTACTGACCTATTACGCATTTCCCTTCGTTTATGGCGCCTGGCTCAGTGGTGAGCGCTCGTTGTCTCCCGGTGGGCTGCCCTATCGTTGGGCGATCAAAGCGGCGCTACCCGTTGGCTTGCTGCTTCTCTCTATCGCGACGGCGTCCCGTTTCAGCCGCGTGTTCGTCTATCTTTTCCTGAAACCGAGGTAATGCGATGGAGCTGAATGAAGTCCTGGCCATCGCAATGTTCGCCACATTCATCATTCTTATCTTTTCCGGTTTTCCCGTCGCGTGGTTACTGGGCGGCGTGGCGGTCGTGTTCACCGGCGTCGCCCTGTTCGCCGACACTTATCTGGACGCATTCGTCGGCATCGATTGGGACTACACCGCGCTTTCGGTAGATCGAATCTGGGGCATCATGAATAACTGGGTGCTGGTGGCGCTGCCCATGTTCGTCTTTATGGGACAAATGCTCGACCGCTCCGGCGTCGCTGAAAACCTGATGAACGACATCTCCAAGCTGTTCGGCCGCATGAACGGAGGAACCGCCGTTGCGGTGGTGATCATCGGGCTGCTGCTGGCCGCCTCCACCGGCATTATTGGAGCGTCGGTCGCGCTGCTAACGCTGTTGGCGCTGCCGGTGATGTTGAAAAACCACTATCAGTCGGAGCTGGCGGTCGGCTCGGTGTGCGCCGTCGGCACCCTGGGAATCCTGATTCCTCCCAGCATCATGCTGGTAATGATGGCGGATCAACTGGCCATGTCCGTCGGCGACCTGTTTCTCGGCGCGGTGATGCCTGGCGTACTTCTGGGTTCCGCCTACATCCTTTACATTGTCGCCCGCGCCAGCTTCGACCCCAGCATCGCGCCCGCCGCCGCAGACGCAGAACCTCTCAGCGGCCAGATCGCTTTAGCCGCCTTACGCTCAATCATGGCGCCGGCGTTACTGATCCTGGCGGTGCTGGGCTCTATTTTCTTCGGTCTGGCGACCCCCACCGAGGCCTCTGGCGTCGGCGCCTTCGGGGCCACCTTCCTGGCTTGGCGCAACAAAAAGCTCAATGTAAACATGTTGCGCGATGTCTGCCGCCAGACCAGCAAAACCACCGCATTTATCTTCGCCATCCTGATCGGCGCCACCGCTTTCTCCCTGGTATTGCGGGGTCTGGGCGGCGATGAGCTGATTGAAAATGCGCTGACCGGTCTGCCGTTTGGTCCTAACGGCGTCATCATATGCATTCTGGTTTGTGCGTTTCTGCTCGGCTTTTTCCTGGACTGGATCGAGATCACGCTGATCATTCTGCCGCTGGTGGCGCCGGTGGTGCAGCAACTGGGCTTCGATCTGGTGTGGTTCACCGTCATGTTCGCCGTCTGTCTGCAAACGTCCTTCCTGACGCCGCCGGTAGGGTTCGCCCTGTTCTATTGCAAAGGCGTCGCGCCGCCGGAAATCAAGGTGGGCTCGCTCTATCGCGGCGTTACGCCCTTCATTTTTCTACAGCTGGCCGCCCTGGTGCTCGTATTCATGTGGCCGCAACTGGTCACCTGGCTACCCCAGCAAGCCTACGCCAATCCATGACTCCGAGGTTGTTATGCACCCGAAAGTAATTAGTGCCGAACAAGCAGCTTCCCTGATTGAAAACGGACGCACCGTCGCCACCGCAGGCTTCGTCGGCATCGGTTTTCCGGAAACTCTCGCCGTGGCGTTGGAAAAGCGATTTCAGGAAACACAGTCGCCTCGGGATCTGACGCTCGTCTACGCGGCGGGACAGGGAGACGGCAAAGAGCGAGGATTGAACCACCTTGGCCATGAAGGATTAGTGAAACGGGTCGTCGGCGGCCATTGGGGTCTCGTGCCCAAACTCGGCAAGCTGGCCTGCGAAGGCAAAATCGAAGCCTATAACCTGCCCCAAGGCGTCATCACGCACTTGTATCGCGATATCGCCGCCGGCAAACCCGGCGTCGTCACCCATGTCGGGCTGCATACTTTCGTTGATCCCAGATACGACGGCGGTCGCATCAACGATAACACGCCTCCGGGACTGGTAGAGCTACTCAATGTGGGGGACCAGGAATTTCTACTGTACAAAGCCTTTCCCATCCACGTAGCGCTGCTGCGCGGCACCACCGCCGACCCCAAAGGCAACATCACCATGGAGAAAGAAGCGATGCCGCTGGAAAGTCTGGCCATCGCCCAGGCCACCCATAACAGCGGCGGCATCGTTATCGTTCAGGTGGAAAGACTGACCGCCCGCCACAGCCTGCATCCCTCCCGGGTGCGCATCCCCGGCATCCTGGTGGATAAAGTCGTGGTGGCGCCGCCCGAACACCATCAACAGACATTTGCGGAAAGCTATAACCCGGCTTACAGCGGCGAGATTAATCTGCACTTCTGCGATCACAAAGCGGCGTTGGATATACGCAAGTTGATTTGCCGCCGCGCAGTGATGGAGCTGCGCCCCGGCGCCATCGTCAATCTCGGAATCGGGATGCCCGAGACCATGGCGACCGTAGCGACGGAAGAAGGCCTGATGGATGAAGTCACACTGACGATCGAACCTGGCGGCATCGGCGGATTTCCCGCCGGCGGCCTCAGTTTTGGCGCAGTGATGAACGCCGAGGCGATTATCGACCACCCCTCCCAGTTCGATTTTTACGATGGCGGCGGCCTGGACCAGGCGTTCCTGGGCATGGCGCAGATGGACAGTGAGGGCAACGTCAATGTCAGCCGCTTCAGCCAGCGCATGTCCGGCGCCGGCGGTTTTATCAATATCAGCCAGAACGCCAAGGAAGTGTACTTTCTCGGCGCCTTTCTGGCGGGCGACTACGACATCCGCATCACCGGCAATGGATTGGAGTTCGGCGTTGCGGACGCCACCATGAAACTGGTGAACAACGTCGAACATCTCACCTTCAGCGGTCGCTACGCTCTGGAGCGCGGTCAAAAGGTCACCTACATTACTGAGCGATGTGTTTTTCGTCTGAGGCCAGACGGCCTGGAGCTGACTGAAATTGCACCCGGAGTGCAGATTGACCGGGATATTCTCGCCCATATGGGGTTCCGCCCACGTATTTCTCCCAAGCTGAAGATCATGCCTATCGAACTGTTTCGCAGCGGCATGATGCACTTAAAACTGCCTTTCACCGACAGCGCATCACCGCCTGAAGTGTCGCCACTCCCCTTGTGCGACGACGGAACCGAAGCAATCGATGAGGCGCTGGAGCGCCGCTACCATAGCGCTCTTAACATAGAAGCTTCGCGGGATTGATTAGACGGATATTGAGCCTTTACGGAAGTCCGAATGATCCAGGATCGCATTGATCAATACCGGCCGGCCCTGGCGCGCCAGCGCTTTCGCCTCCTGCAAGACAGGCGCGATATCCGATGGCTTGTCCAGTAGAAAGCCCACTCCGCCATAACCTTCAGCAACTTTGTGGTATTCCGTGCGGCGCAACATGACGCCAACGTCATCCTGCAGTATCGTCACCTGATCACGGGCAATCTGGCTCCAGCAGGCGTCATTGCCCACCACCGCTATCACGCCGATGTTATGGCGAACGAAAGTATCGAATTCCGCGAGGGAGTATGCGCAGGAGCCATCGCCGTAGATCAGCCATAGCTCCACCCCTTGCGTGGCCGCTGCGGCGCCCAGTACAAAACCGCCGCCGACGCCAAGCGTCCCGAACACGCCGGGGTCAAGCCAACTTAATGGCGAGCGGGGGCGCAGGGTGTAGGCGGCGGTGGCGACAAAATCGCCGCCGTCGGCGATGATCGCGCTTTTCTCGTCCAGCGCCGTATCAATTTGCAACAACAGATCCAGAGGATTGATGCGTCCTCCTTCGGTCAGAGCCTGCGTGCGAATATCTTTTTCTCTCTGCCGATCCCGCTCGCGCAGCGACTGCAGCCATTCGGCGTCCCATTGTTTCGTCTCCCCCCATGATTCCGCCAATTGCATAAGAAAGGCGGCGGGATCACCCCAGACCGGGATCGTGGGCAGGCGATTTTTAAACAGGTCCTCACGCTGCGCGTTCACCGACACCAGCGTCGTCTTGCGGGAAATATGAGAGCCGTAATCAAGACGAAAATCACAAGGCGCGCCAGCCAATAAAACCCAATCCGCCTCGCGCAACGCCTGCTTGCGATGATGCTTTACCTGCAACGGGTGATCCGGCCCCAGCAGCCCCCGAGCCATGCCCGAGAGATAGACCGGCGCGCCTAACGTCTCAATCGCTGAAGCAAGCTTGTCCGCCTGATCGGGATGACGCAGCGCCTGACCGCCGATCACCATAGCAGGGCGTTTCGCCTTGCGCAGGGATGGCGCCGCCACCGCCGCCAGCGACTTATTTTTAGCCGCATCGATCAGGTCCATAGACATGTCCGCAGCAGTATGGCGCAGAGCGCGCAATGTGTTACGTTGCGGAGAATCCTGGGCGCCCTTGAACATCTGCTCCGCATGAAAGTCCAGATACCATTGCACCGCCTTCCCGCCAAGGCTTCCTTTCCCCTGCTCTCCCCCCTTCACGCCATACCATTCCCGGACAACCTCCTCCGGATACAGCACATCAATGGGAAGCTCAACGAATGTGGGTCCGGGCGCGCCAGCGCAAGCAACTCTGAACGCCTCCCGTAACGTCGGCGCAATGTCGCGGACCTTCTCCACCGCAAAGCACTGTTTGACCGTCGTTTCCAGCAGTCCGGTCTGGTCTATATCCTGCAATGACCCGCGTCCGCGCAGCACCGTGGCGCTGGCGCCGCCAAGCAGAATCAACGGAGACTGCGCCATTTGCGCATTTTTCAGGGCGGTGACTGCATTGGTGACCCCCGGGCCAGCCGTCACCGCCGCCACACCCGGTATTCCAGTCAAGCGCGCATAGGCGTCGGCGGCGAATACCGCGCTCGCCTCATGCCTGGCGTCAATCACCTGCATGCCGGCCTTGCGACAACCGGAAAGAATGGGAGAAATATGCCCTCCGCATAAAGTAAACAACGCTCCAACGCCATGCTCCAATAACGTCTCAGCCACCAGATCGCCACCGTGTTTCATATGCAAGTCCATTCCCTGTTCCGTTTCTGATTATTGTTTCAAGAACCTTAAACCAAGCCGTCTCAACTGGCCAACTCAAACTCACCAATCCCCTCTCGGCCTTATGGCGGTAGTAAGGCGGGATAGGCTCATGTATCCTTAAGCCACACTTGAATTTACAAATGATTTGCAAAACCGCATTGGCCGACAGCCTTTTTATTTCAAGGGGTTTGAGCCATATGGGGGAATCATGTTTTAAGCCGTCGACATACTTCGCATGACGGCTTTCAGCGTCGAACGGCGCTTGAATATTAAGTTTATTTTCAACACCAAAGGAAAGAGGCGCGACCATGGGTGCAGTCAACGAATTATTTGAATCCGTAGCGGAAACCGCCGCCACGCCAGTTATAGGAAAACTGGTGGAAGTGGATGCTAAAGGTCGCGCATGGATTGACTTCCCCGGCAACAGCGAAGGCGCACTGCTCGCCAAAACCACCATCACCCTCCCCCCCAGCCAGGCCGTTCCAGGCCAACAGTTGCTGATGTTATTCGAAGGCGGGCGCAAAAAATCCCCCGTCATTATCGGCGTCGTTGGCGAAGCGCTGGTTCCCAATGAAAGTCAGACAGTCGTGCTGCCTGTGGGTAAGACAGATGGCGCCGTTATAGATGGTAAAAAAGTACGTTTCGACGCGCGCGATGAAATTCAATTGGTGTGCGGCAAAAGCAGCATCCTGCTGCGAGCCGATGGCAAGGTCGTCATCAAAGGCAAAGATATTTTGAACCGCGCCATGTCATCCAACAAAATCAAAGGCGCTAACGTCGCGATCAACTAAGAACGGTTGCGTCAAAGGCGACGCTGGGCGAATATACACGAGATTTCAAGAGATTAAGGAATATAGCAATGGGCGTTACAGTCGGCGTAAATCATATGTCCGTGGTGCACAAGGACAGCGGTGGAGTGACCATCTGTTTCCCGGACGTCTGTAAAACCCCCACACCGGGCGGCCCTGTTCCGATCCCCTACCCCAACATCGCCATGTCCAGCAACTCGGCGAAAGGCGCCAAGAAGGTCAAGTGCGACGGCAATCCGGTGTGTCTGAAAGATTCCAACTTCTCAACCAGTACTGGCGACGAAGGCGGAACGGCGGGCGGCGGCATCGCTTCCGGCACCATCAAGAACAAGGCGGAGTTTTCCATGTATTCCTTCGACACCAAGTTCGAAGGGAAAAACGTGCCGCGCGCCTTTGACATCATGCTTCATAACAAAATGAATACGCCGCCTTTCCCTGTGCTGCAGAAGCCCATCATAGCGATGCCGATCACTGAAAAACCCAAGTGCATCATTTGTAAAAAAGAACTTTAATCTTCGGTCAGTGAATAACGATCAACAATGCCGCACCCGGAAATTACCAATAAAACCCCTTTTGTTGTTGAGCCCCTTTACCTGAATGATGAAGAGTTCGTTCCGGTCCTGACGGTGGTTGTGAAAGCGACCTACGACATCGTCGGCAACCAGCAGTTACGGCTGGCGGATGAACAGGCGCCGCTATGTCTGGCTGGCGAATACTGGGGAGAACCTGGCGAGTCCAGCCTGAAATACGAGCCTGAATGCGTCTACTTTAAACCTGCCGCCGATATTGTTCTGGTCGGACACGCTTACCCTGAGCACAAAAACGACGCCAGCGTCAAAGTTGGCATCCGCGTAGGCCCGGCTAGAAAAATCGTGCAAGTGTTCGGAGACCGGCAATGGACAATGGGTCCGTCCCATCCTATCGCCACCGCTCCCGCGCCCTTCGAGAAAATACCGCTGATCTACGAGCGCGCATTTGGCGGCAAAGATCCCCGTGGCGACGATGGCGAGAAGATCAGCCAGGAATCGCGCAACCCCATGGGGGTCGGTTATCGCGATCCGCTGGAAGATTTCGAAGAAGGGACTCCCCTGCCGAACCTGGAGAATCCGGACGATTTGATTCGCGCCTACAATGACGCCCCTGCGCCGGTCGGTTTCGGCTTTATCGAAGGCCATTGGGAGCCGCGCATCAAGTACACGGGCACCTACGATGAAACCTGGGAGAAAACGCGCAAGCCCTTGCTTCCTTTCGATTTCAATAAAAGATTTTACAATGCCGCATCGCCCGGACTGGTGTTGGACGGCTATCTGGCCGGCAACGAAGAAGTCACCATAGTGAATGCCTCCCCTCGTGGACGCCTGCAGTTTTTCCTGCCCAACCTGCCAGCGCCGGAATGTCACGTGCAGCTTCAAGGCGGCGCTGGCAGTCTTAGAGATAAAGGCGAGCTGGACACGCTGATCATCAACACCGACGAGCATAAGGTGTTTCTGATTTGGCGCTGCGTTATCCCGCTTAATGGCGGCTTTAACAGCATAGCGGAAATAAACACCCAGATCCCCGGCGTCGAAGTCATGAAACATGTGAAACTGGAGTCTTAGATACATGGGAGCAGGACCTCTAAACTTCGCTCCTGTAGACGAGTTTTGTCGTCAGCTTTACTTGGAGCACCTGGAAGAAGCGTCTTTTCTATACAACAGCTATCTCGCATGGAGAAATGACCCGGAAATAACCTGGAGAGATCTTCAGGACCTGGAGGATAGACTAGATGCGCATATTTTCGCTCTTACTTCAGGAGGAGACGCGGCCAAGCAAACCTGTCTGAAGCATTTGTCGAAAGCCGACTCGGGCGAGATTTACGCCATCGCCAGATTTTTTTGCCAGGCCCATGACGGGCAATGCATATCTCTGTTATGGGAAACGCTACTGAAAGGCATCGACGATGAGCTTGAGGAAGAATCTGAAGAGTATGACAAGATAACCGCCGCCGCACGCGCACTGCGCCAGGACTACCCTCAAGAGTGGCGCATCAAGCTGGCGGCGATTTTGGAAACCACTCACCATAAGTTGTTTCCGATTATCGCGTCAGCCGTAGCGATCACCCGCAAAATGTCGGATAAAGGCGCTAAAAACCTTCTTGAGAACATTCCTTCTCCCTTTCTTTCAAGCGCGCTTGAAAATGTAGCGGAGAACCATACGACAAGCCACGCCAAGCTGCTTTATCCGCTGTTGGAGCATGAGTCCGCCGCAGTGCGGCAGTTGGCGGCGGTGGGAATGTTACGGCTTGGCGAAACCCATGTCCTCCCTCAGTTGCTCAATCAGCCGCTGGTGTTTGCGATCCCTATTGCTCTGGCCGGCATCAGGCAACAAATGCAGATTGTTCTGCAGGCTATCAATAAAAAAGAACTGAATATCGATCTGATTGCCGCATTAGGCATCAGCGGCGATCTCAGAGCCGTGAACTTTTTATTGCCCGCCCTGGCTGACGATGAATTGGCCTATCACGCCGCGCACGCATTGAACCTATTGGTCGGGGCCAATCTTTATGAAGAAGCCTTTCATGAAGAGCGCTTTTTTGAAGAAGATCTGTTTGATCATGAAATTGCGGACTTCAAGAACGGCAAATCTCCCCAGCATCCAGGCGGACGCCCTTATGGCGAGAATATAGAACAGCTCTCCCGGGACCCGGCGAAATGGCGGCAATGGATGCTGGACAATGAAAGCCGATTTGACCCGGCTTTACGCTACCGTTATGGGGAGCCCGCCAGCCCGCAAACCATCGGCAGAAGTTTGGCCAGCCCGCGAACGCCCGACTTCCTGCGCCGCTGGATTCAGTATGAACTGTGCATTCGGTTCGGACTCGGCGCGCCGTTCTCGGTAGAGAACCCCGTCAAACAGCAATATAGACAGTTATCCGGCATCGCCCAGTGGGTGCAAGAGCACGGATCAGCCCATACTCCAGGACAGTGGTAAGAGAGCCTTCCTATGAGCACCCCACAGGACTTTAATACTGAGCTTCCTATCGCCGTCAGCGAAGTCGGCGCGATCACTTCCGTGGGAAGAGGCATACAGGACAGCTTCGCGTCTATCCTCGCCGGCATGTCCAGAAGCACTGAAGTGAGCGGGTTTAAAGTGTTCGATGGCGATGAGCACGACATGGTTCCGTTAATCGGACACCCGGTCGCCGCAGTCACTGAGGGCTTTTCCGCCCTTGCCCGCTGGCGCCTGCTGGCGGACCACGCTCTGGGCAATCTTATCCAGCGTGGTAAAACGCCCGGAGCCAAACTGACTCAGACGCCCACCGGCTGCACAATCGTCTTGCCGACCCTGGAAGGCGATCGTTTCTACTATGACCGCAGAATACGCCCTCCTTACAGCTCTGAAAGCCTGCTCAGCGGCTTGCTGATCAAGCACGGACTCAACATACCGCTAGAGCAGCGGGGATATTTTTGCAGTGGCCATGCCGGGATCGGTGAGGCAATTCTCGCTTTAAAAAGTAAAATGGAAGCTGGCGCGATTCACCGGGGCATTATCATAGCCGTCGACTCGATGCTGGATGGCTTCTCTCTGCTATGGCTGAACGAAGCCGGGCGTCTAAAAACGCCTGACTCCGCCCACGGCCTGGCGCCGGGAGAGGCGGCAGTGGCTCTGATTCTGGAGCGGGCCGACGCCTTGCAGCAACGCGGGGGCAAGCCAATGGCTTGGCTGAAAGCCGCTGCCTGCAGCGAAGACGATTATGGATTCTGGCAAATTGGCCGCACCCAGGGGCGCGGATTGATCAATGCGTTGAATCAAGCCATGCAGAACTTCGGGCCGGACTTCCAGACAGAACTCTATACCGATATTAACGGAGAGCACTGGCGCAGTACTGAGTTAGGCATGGCGATTCCCGGCTCGTCAATTGGACCAAGCCTGGCGGGCGGATTCAAAGCGGTGGCGGAGTCAGTGGGCGAAACAGGCGCCGCCAGCGGCGCGCTGAATATCGCCATCGCCGCCCAGGCATTAGCCTTGGGACAATCCCAGGCGCCCTATGCGACGATCCTGTCCAGCTCGGATTACGGCGACACCTGTGCGTGCATATTACAAAAGGCGATGTTATGAGCAAAAAGCAAAAGTCAGAAGGACCTCATGAGTGTTACACCGACGGCTATGGCCCGCACAAAACGGTGCAAGGCATGGAGGGCGGTTCTTGCCTGGCTCGCCATGAACAGTCTTACAAGAAAAACAACAGCTGCTCTTATCGCTGGCAGGGCGTAGAAAAAGCCAAAACGAAACCCGGCTGCGACGCCTACAACGCACACCCAAACACAAAATATCACATCACAGGCAGAGGAACCGGCCCCGTCGCCACCTCCAACCTGTCTAACTACACCAGTGACGGCAGCGGCCATGACGGCGTAGCGGGCAAAAGCTTCACCAGCAAAAAAGGCGACGCACTGACCCTAGTGGAAGTGAATAACTTTACCACCGGCTTTGCCCCATACGGCAATCAGGTGCATCACATAGTTAATATAAGTTCGGTAAGAAACGGTATTGAAGAAATAGCTAAAGATCTACCCGACCTTAGAGTATTGATCGTTAATGGTTTGTTGGATGAAAAGTACAACATTAACTATAAAGACAACAGCCTGATACTGCCGACACAAAGAAGCGCTTCGGCCAAAACCGGCCTTCCCTCTCACTACGGGAGCCACCCTTCTTATAGCAAGGACATATTGCAGCATGTGAAGCAGGCTTTGCAGCCCTACAAAAAAATCGCAAATGAAATGAAAAAGAACAAGCCTCACAGCAAACCCGACCCAGTAGAGCTGAAGAAGAAATTAGAAGACGCATCCAAGAAACTTTATAAAGAAATTATGGGAGATGCGGCGGCTAATCGGGCAAAAGCTAAAGCGACAAAGATTAACGATGTATCGCCAAAAAGCTTGCTGGCCCGTTAAAGCTATAGACCTTCTTCCAATCTACTTTAATACTCTCAATTCCAAGGAAAGCATATGAAATACTTTCTATTCGATTTCTTAGGCGATAAAAAAGAAGAAAAATACTGCTTTACTTCCAAAACTCCTGATGGCGGCATTGACTCGTACGACCTAATCGCAGGGTTCCGCTTGTCGGATGAATACCCTGATGGCATAGAAGAAGTAACTCTGAGCCTGGAAGACCAATTTCCAGGTGTTGAGCTGGCTTCCTTCATCGGCAATACAGATAAAATGCTCGCTTTCAGCAAAAAAGCCGCCACGCTCATCACGTCAATGAGCGAGTCAGAAATAGAGGTAGTTCCCTTTATCCTCTATAACCAGAAAGGCAAAGTACATAGCACGGATTATGTCTTCCTTAACCCAGTTGGGGATAGAGATTGCATCAATTGGAAAGAATCTATCTGCACTCGTGATTCCGAGGGAGATATCTCCACCTACGACAAAGTTGTCTATTCAAAAGCAAAATTAAATGAAGCGCCTCACATATTCAGAGTGAAAAATCATACTGGATACTGTTTGTTCAGCGAGGAGCTGGTCAAAGCCCTACTGGATGCAGGCCACACAAACTTAGTATTCAAGGATATTGAAGTCGCCTGATTTAAACATGAAATACTTTCTCTTTAATTGTTTAGGGAATAGAGAAAAAGAAGAATATTGCTTTACAGTAAAAACACCTGATGGTGGCGTAAGCACGTATGATTTAACTTCTGGTCTGCGTCTGTCAGATGAGTATCCAGATGGTATAGAACCGGTATTCTTGAAGCTTGATGATAGATTCCCAGGATTGGAGTTAGCTTCCTATATTGGTAATGCCAGTAATTTATTACCTTTTCACATTTCGGCAGCAAATCTAATACACCAGTTAAGCCAATGTGAGATAGAACTAATACCATTCACCCTTTTAAATCCAAAAGGAAATGTGCATAGCGAGGAGTATGTCTTTGTCAACCCGGTAGGCGCCACTGACTGCGTAAATTGGAATGAAACGGTTTGCACCCGAAGAAAAAATGGGGATATAGCGAACTATGAAAAAATTGTCATGGATAAGAGTAAAGTAAAAGACTTTCCAAATTTATTCCGCATACAAAATAAAAGCAGCTTATGCGTATTTAGTGAAACCATAGTAGATGCCCTAATGAAAGCTCACCACAACAACTTAGTTTTTATTGAGCTCGAAGTGGCTTGAAAATCATGAAGTACTATTCGTTCAGTTGCCTGGGAGATAAAAGCAATAATGACTATTGTTTCACTATCGACACCCCAGAAGGAGGAATCGACTCCTATGACCTTATAGCTGGGTTTCGTTTATCTGATGAATACCCAGATGGCATAGAAGATGTAATTCTAAGACTGGAAGATAAGTTTCCTGGCTTAGAGCTTGCCTCTTTCATCGGTAACGCCAATGACATGTTAGCTTTTAACAAGGAAGCCGCCAACATAATCATCTCCATAAATCAAGCAGAGACAGAGATTATTCCCTTTACTTTATTTAACCCCAAAGGGAGGGTCCACAGTACCGATTATGTTTTCGTTAATCCCGTAGGAGACTGGGACTGCGTAAACTGGAAGGAGTCCAGTTGTGAGCGTGAAGATAATGGCGACATATATTCCTACGAAAAGTTGGTTTTTTCCAAGGAAAAATTACAAGGAGCCCCTCACCTTTTCCGTGTAAGATTTGAGACAAATTTATATTTATTTAGTGAATTCCTAGCTAATGCACTTATTGAAAAGGGGCATACTAACTTGATTTTTGAAGATATCGAGGTGATCTGACAGGTTTATATGAAATATTTTCTCTTCAGCACCCTTGGCGACACAAGCAACGATGACTACTGTTTTACCTCAGATACGCCAGAAGGAGGGATTGATTCCTGGGACTTAATCGCAGGTTATCGAATATCTGACGAATACCCTGACGGCATTGAAGAGGTTACCCTCAAGCTTGAAGATCAATTTCCCGGGCTTGTCTTAGCCTCTTATGTAGGAAACCCAAATCAAATGCTTGCCTTCAGCAAAAAGGCGGCAGACCTAATTATATCAATAGCACAGTCTGAAATAGAGGTTATTCCGTTCACACTCTTAACGCCAAAAGGAAAGGTTTATAGTAACGACTACGTTTTTATTAACCCAGTGGGCGCGATTGACTGCATAAACTGGAAAGAAACTGATTGCGCCCGAAGAAAGAACGGCGATGTTTCCAGCTTTGATAAATTAGTTCTAGATAAGAAAAAAATAGACAATCCTCCTCACCTTTTTCGGCTCAAGCATTTAACTAACGCATATATATTTAGCGAAGTTTTGACCAAGTCACTACTAGATGAAAATCATACAAATTTAATTTTCAGTGAGATTGAGATGGCCTAGTTAAAAGTGAAATATTTTCTTTTCAAATGCTTAGGGGACAAGAGCAATGATGACTATTGCTTCACTACGGATACCCCTGAAGGTGGAGTCGACTCTTACGACCTTATAGCAGGATTTCGTTTATCTGACGAGTACCCGGATGGTATAGAAGATGTTGTTCTAAGACTGGAAGATAAGTTTCCTGGCTTAGAGCTTGCCTCATTCATTGGCAACGCCAACAGACTGCTTGCGTTTAGCGTATCAGCCGCTCAAATAATTACTTCCATCAACCAAGCAGAAACTGAAACCATCCCCTTCACGCTACTCAATAGCAAAGGCAAAGTACACAGTAAAGATTATGTGTTTATCAATCCTGTAGGAAGCTGGGATTGTATAAATTGGAAGGAGTCAGTCTGTGAGCGAAATGCAAAGGGAGATATAAAGTCTTATGAGAAGCTCGTATTTTCCAGGGAAAAACTAGTGGGGGCGCCACATCTCTTTCGCGTAAAACATAAAACCAGCTTATATTTGTTTAGCGAAGCCCTGATTAAAGTATTACTAGACGCTGGCCATACAAACTTAGTTTTTAGCGAAATTGAAATCTCTTAACCAGGCAATGAAATACTTTTTATTTAATCCATTAGGCGATACAGGCAACGAAAGCTATTGCTTTACTTCCAAAACACCGGACGGAGGAGTTGACTCCTATGATTTAATCGCCGGTTTCAGACTATCTGATGAATATCCAGATGGTATTGAAGATGTTTATTGGCGTCTTGGTGATAACTTTGTAGGACTAGAGCTTGCATCTTATATCGGAAACACGCATAGAATTCTCGCGTTCAATAAAAGCGCAGCAAATCTGATAATATCAACTGCTCAGTCTGAGATCGAAACTATTCCATTCACCTTATTAGACTATAAAGGAAAGGTACATAGCAAAGACTATGTCTTCATCAACCCAGTAGGCTCCATTGACTGTATTAACTGGAAAGAAACAGTTTGTAACCGTAGAAAAAATGGTGACGTAGCCAATTATGAAAAGCTAGTCCTTGATAAAGAAAAATACGATGACCTCCTCCATATATTCCGTATTAAGTATTTGACCGCAGAATATATATTCAGCGAAACTCTTGTTAATACATTACTAAATTCCGGACATACAAACTTAGTTTTTAGCGAAATCGAGTTCGCCTAATTCGAAATGAAATACTTTCTCTTCAACACTCTCGGCGACACCAGCAACGATGACTACTGTTTCACCTCTGACACACCTGAAGGGGGCATTGATTCCTGGGGCTTAATCGCCGGGTATCGGATAGCTGACGAATATCCAAATGGAATTGAAAAAACCATACTGAGACTGGAGGAAGAATATCCAGGCCTTGTCCTGGCTTCCTATATTGGAAACGCTGATCGTATGCTTGCTTTTCGCAAAGATGTTGCGAAGGTCATTGTAGACACCAATCAAAGTGAAACCGAAGTTATTCCCTTTACTCTACTTGACCACAAAGGAAAAATTAGAAGTGAGGATTATGTCTTCATCAATCCCGTTGGCGCTATAGACTGCGTTAACTGGAAAGAATCTGTTTGTACCAGAGATAATGAAGGTAATATTGAAACTTACGAGAAGCTTGTTTTTTCAAAAGAGAAATTAGAGCAGCGCCCTCACCTTTTTCGCATTAAGTTCGATACTAGCCTCTATCTATTTAGTGAGGCATTAGCAAATACTTTGCTGAGCAAAGGCTATACAAACCTGATATTTAAGGACATTGAAGTCGCCTAAATCATGAAATACTTTCTATTTAATTCTCTAGGTGACACCGATAACGATAGTTACTGTTTCACTTCAAAAGCTCCTGAAGGTGGGATTGACTCTTATGACTTAATTGCCGGCTTTATACTTTCTGACGAATACCCGGATGGTATAGAAGATGTTTATTGGCGTCTTGGTGATAACTTTGTAGGACTAGAGCTTGCTTCCTATATTGGAAATCCAAACAGCATTCTCGCATTTAATAAAAGTTCAGCGGACTTAATTACCTCAACTGCGCAGTCCGGATCTAAATCTGAGGTCGAAATGATCCCATTCACTCTCTTTGACCATAAAGGAAAGATACTTAGCACAAACTATGTTTTCCTTAATCCTGTAGGCTCCATTGACTGCATTAACTGGAAGGAAACAGTTTGTGATCGCAGAAAGAATGGGGATATTTCCAGCTATGAAAAGCTGATCCTTGATAAGAACAAAATGTGCAATCCCCCTCACCTGTTCCGTATTCAGCACCTGACGGATGAGTATATATTCAGCGAAGTGCTTGTTAATGCATTACTAAATGCCGACCATACAAATTTGGTTTTTAGCGAAATCGAAATCCATTAAGATATAGCAAGCCAAACTTACGGAACCTTTATTATGAGCTCACCCTACCTCGAAGATTATAAGGAAAACGCAGAGTACGAACTGGAAATAGCCCTTCCTATCGCAGTAAAAAAAACTCTGACCAACATGCAGGCGCAATCAGTATGCATGTACTTTCGGCAACGAGGCGCTTGCGAATTACTGTTGACCGGTGAGCCAGACGCCTTGTATGTCAACCTGATGCAAAGCGCCGCATTACATCAGCACTACCTTCACTTTGCGCCAGAGAGCGACAAAGTCACCAGCCGGGCGATGCCTTTCTATGACGCCATCGGCGGAGGTTATTGGGAGTGTGCGGAAGATATCGCGAGGCATAGCCGCCTGACCTGGAATCAGAAGCATGAGCTGGAAGAAGACTTCCTTTTTGTCCTGTTCATCATCAAGCACTTTTTCCTTGGCGCCGACGAAGATGAGTGCAGAGGCATTATTGAACGTCACGACGAGGCAGCGGAAGGCGCTGACTCAGAATATAGAGATATTTGTGAAGCTTTCCTCGACGAAGACAGCGATGCGTTGCATGACGCCATCTGCGCGCTATTGGATGTACGGGCGGCAAGGCTGGATAAAATGGCCGAAAACGAGTCGCTTCCTGATGAGATATTGGCGTGGTCCCGCTACTTTTCCATTGAGGCATTCGCTTTGCTGCGCTTAGCGGAGAAAAAAGGGATAAAGACGGCGATAAACTACTCTCAAATACCAGAGGTCGCCAGAAAGTCTCCTGGATTCAAGTTTGAGCCGGATTCCTGGAAGTCATTACACTTTGCGCCTTAGCCAGGTGACTGCAACACTTTAGGCTTGCTGTGCGGCCATATGCGTTGAGGTTTTGTAGGCGCTCAACGCATATCCTGTTCTCAATGTGACAGTAAATGGCATGCCGCCAGACTATCGCGCCATGCCAAGCCTTCGCCATACGAGCCTTACTCGACAGTCACACTCCAGCTATCCAGGATCACAGGCGCTTTATAGGTTTTGCCATACCCCATAATGGTCAGCGTCCAATCTCCCTGAAGCTCAGCCAGGTCCATCGGCCCGATAATGTACTGCTTGCTGACGGAGCCTTCACCCGTACCCACTTTGCCGGTATAACGTCCCAACTGCGTTCCGGAAGGGCCGGTCAGCACAGCGTTGACATACTTTATATCAAGGAAGTTCAAGGTAACGGCGACGCTTTGCGCGTTATTCTCAAAAAGCACGTTTAACTTGAACTGCTTCCAGGCGCTGCCTTCTGCGCCGCGATCGATGCGGCTGGCCTTATCATAGGTATAAATAGAAGGGCTATCTGGTTGGTCGTCACCAGCATCGTCTCCGCCTACCGATTTGCCGTCATCGATAGTAATGCTCCAGTTATCCAAAGTGACTGGCGCATCCAGGCTTTTACCATACGCCAGAATGCGTAAAGTCCAGTTTCCGCTGACCTCAGGGATTGACGTATGGTCAATGACGTACTGCTTGCTTAAAGACCCTTCCCCTGCACCCACGACGCCGGCAAAACGCCCCACCATCATTCCACTGGGGTCGGTCAATACTGCGTTAATGGACTTAGCGTCAGTTAAACCCAGATTCACACTGATGCTTTCTATACTATCTACATAAGAGACAGGCAATACGATCTCTTTCCAGGTCGCAGAGCCCGCATTGCGATCAATGCGTGTCGGAACGTCGTACTGAAAGGTTTCCGCAAACGCCAAAGGCGCAAAACTCAGAGCCGCTAAAGCCGGCAGCAACAATCTTCTCAGCAACGCCATAGAATTCTCCCACTTAATTAGCACGTAGCCCTAAATCAAGCCCAGCTTGTTAAGAGCCTGTTTATACAGGAAAAAGAATACTAGAGGCGCACAACAACAGCACTCCTGCAAACACCCTATCAACGCTGGTCATAGGTACTACGCAAAATGGAGAGAGTCATGACTTGCATTTGGCGAAAAGAAATTTACCAAGGTCACCCCCGTTTTCTGAGAGAGAGATCACACTAATTCAAAAAAAGGGGGTGAAATAGGAAACCGAGTCACTGAGTTTTCATACAAGAACGCTGATTAATTAGTGTCAGAGTGACTTAATAAAAAGGGTGTCAGAGTTAATCCTCACTGCCTCGTTTATATATGTATCCAAAGCGAATACATTAGTATTTTATTAGTGCCAGAGTGAAGCGAAAATTCGATTTAATTATCGCCCAGAGTCACATTAAATTCTGGCTTTAAATAGTGTCAGAGTCGTTTTAATTTATTGAAAAATATGGAATTTTATCCTTGAAGATCAAAGTATATCCGCTCATACTGCAACCACGCTTTAGGTAACCCGATGCAGTAAAAAGCGATAGAAATTTTCTGAAAAAATTTTAAAGGGTTTCCAAAATCTTCGACGCTTTATATCTCGAAGATGAATTAAAACAGATAACTCAACTAGAGGAATTTCAACATGGCTATTTACATGAACTACGACGGTCTGAAAGTTAAAGGCAACGTGACTGCTGAAGGCTACAAAGACTGGATTCGTCTGGACAGCTTCCAATTCGGCGTTGGTCGTCACATCACTATGGAAGCCGGCCACATGTCCAACCGCGAAGCTACTCGTCCCAGCATCAGCGAAATCTCCGTTTCCAAACTGATGGACACCGCTTCTTCCGGTCTGTTCAAAGAGTCTCTGACTGGTACTGCTGGCGTTAAAGTTCTGGTTGATATCGTTCGTACTCAAGCCGACAAAATCGAGAAGTACGTTTCCTACGAGATGGAAGACGTAATGGTAAGCAGCTACAGCGTTTCCGCTGGCGCTGAGTCCGCTCCGGCTGAGTCTATCTCCCTGAGCTTCTCCAAAGTAACTATGTCTTACACTGCTGCTGACAAGAAGCACGCTGGCAAGACTCCAGAGCGCGTTGGTTACGACCTGGAAGCTGGCAAAAAGATCTAATTTGGATCTGGGTCGCTCGCTCCTTCGCGAGCGACTCGCCAAGCCAACAAAAAAGGCGAGTGGGATTTCCCCTCGCCTTTTTTGTTATAAGTGACATATATATGGCCAGTTCAGACTCAGGCCGCCACAAGACAGCCCTAATATTTCAAGCCAAAAACTAAATGCTAACGCAGAATAAAATAGAAACCTGCAACGCCGCCCGCCACACAACAAGACACTACCAGCGTCAATAGAATATTCCTGAAGCGGGATTTGGTAATTGCTGAGACTTTATTAACGTGCGCTCTCTCTTCCAAAAGCTGCTCCAAGGCCACACGCCTCAGGCGACGCACTTCTCCCCGACCAATCTGCCCCTTTAGCTGCTGATAATTAATGCTCATCAGATCAGGATGCAGTTTACTCCCGCACCCTTCAGTGCGCTTGGAGGGCGATAAAGGTGACATTATCTTTTGCATCCCCATTTAAAGTTTCTGTAAGCAGCGTATCGGCCGCCTCACTCAGACTTCTAATTTGCATAGCTTTCGCTAAACCAGCTTCTCCAACTTCGTTGTATAGACCATCAGTACAGATCAAAAACCGATCAGAAGGTTCAACCAATATAGCGTTAACGTCCACGCACAAATGTTCGTGTACGCCAACTGCGCGAGTAAGCATATTGCGAAAGCTGCTTTGCTCCGCCTGCGCGGGAGTCATGTCGCCCTTATCAACCAGCTCCTGCACCTTGCTGTGATCATGCGTGATACGATGCAGCTTATGGTTTCGCATAAGGTATACGCGGGAATCGCCAGCCCAGACCGCAACCGCCACACCATATCTGACAAACAGGCAAGCTACCGTCGAGCCGACTTTACTGCCGTTCAGTTCTTGCTGCGCATATGCCAGCAAGTCCTCGTTCGTTTTGATCAAGGCGTCTTCAATTTGCTCGACCACATCCACCAAATAGGCTCGCAGCAACAGATGATCAAGCTGCTCTACAATCTTCTGACTGGCGACCTCGCCGGCATGATGCCCGCCCATACCATCAGCCACCGCCCACAACCCACCTGCATCCCGGGCCAGCGCAGCATCTTCATTGTGTTTTCTAACATTGCCCACATGCGTGCGCAGCTCAGACTTCCAGTTAAGGTGGTTCGCCATGAAAATTACATCTGTTCACAGGTCGCCGGACGCTGGTAGCGCCCGATGAAAAATGTCCGATTTTCCATTCCTATCTATCGTTCCATCCCCACTGCTGCCATTTTCCATCGAGGAAAGCTGTAAATCCCTGAAATTTAGGCAGTCTTTCCGCTGTGACAAATCTGGGCGACACCCAGGTGGACCCTTGAGTCCACCAGAAACTATGCGGCTCTTCCTGCTTCAACAGCATGACGTCCAGGGCGCCGATCGCCACTGGGAAAGTGGACTCTTCCTCTTCTGGAATCTCCAGGCTAAGGCTTTGGATTGAGCCCCCCGCCAGAGGTCTCTCCAGAGGGGGCGTCATTGCTGCAAGCTCCGAGCGGAACTCGCCGAAATCAATGATCTGCTCCAATAGCCGCCCAATCAAGGTCTCCAAGGTCTCGTACCATTCACCGTTGCTCAACAAGGTGTCGACATAACTGATACGAGAATTGAGCGGATGCAGCACCGTAAACGGAAAATACCGGCCTACGCTATCGACGCTCGGACACCACAGTCCAATCCATGCCTGCTCATCCAGCACCTTAGGCATGATCATGAAGCGCCACCAGGGCGCCACCAGATAATAATCCAGCCAGCGTTGCCCCAAAGATTGCTGACTTGCGTACAGACTGTTCTGTAACCACTTATCCCAAGCTGAACCAAACCCTCCGGGCAGGTTCAGTTGGATAAAGTCCCCCGAAGACGGCAATTTGCCAAAATAGCCAACAGACGAGTTATTCACTTGCTCCCCATATTCGCTTCTCAAGCTCTACCATCCCAACCCAATTAGAACAGCTATTATGTTCTGCTATCACGTCATTCAACTCACTATAAGCTGCTCGGACAGTCGTACCGCTTTATCCATCCCGGTGTGAAGGGGTTAACCGTACTGCTGGCGAAAAGCTCCATTTCTCCATTGCGATGGTCAACACTGATCATCACGTTGTATAAACGGGAAGAACTCCCTTTGCTCACCTTATGAGCGTCCAATAATCGGAACAGTCCCCAATCTCCTTCATAGGCGTCAGTGTGCAAAGTTTCGTTCAGGTCCTCGAAGACGACTCTCGCGCCACTCTTGTCCGCCGGCCAGTCCATGCTCATTTTCAACTGAGGACCATGAGTGTATCGCAACCGCTGACTACCCACCTCGAAGTCGAAACGACGGACGGTGTTATCAAGTTTATGCGGTTTTACCTGGAAACGAACGTGCGGGTCTTCACCTTTGTCGCCAAAGAATACACGGCGGATAGAGTCAGCCACCTGCATCTGTTGCAAGGCTTGACTGCTGATGCCAATACCACGACCATCCACGCCCTTGGCGCGCCAGGATGAAGTGATGAATGGCGCGACGTTCGCCTTGACGAAACTGTCTTCAATGCCGCCAGGTTTAAAGAACGCCGCAAAGTCGCTCAGGGAAGCGTCACTGGATGATCTGGAAGAGAATGGGTAGTTTTTAGCCAACGTCTTCTGGTAGACAGAGTACACTTCTCTATTCCAGGCCGCGCTCAAGTGCGAACCACCTGCGCCCAACAGCACTTTCCAGCTTTGATCGCCCATCGACTCCAACCATCCTTTCAGATAGCTTGGCGCTCTTGATGCCGTGACACGCAATGCTTTGACAGGGTCTTCACCGCCACTGAAACGGGCCAGTGCGAACTTGAAAGCAGCCTCAGATGAGTTTGGTGCAAGAGATGTCTCTTCCAATTTGTCGAATATGCCGCGCAGTTTTTCCCAATAGCGGTCAATTTCTTTATCTTCCATCAACCTATGCAGCGACTTGAAAGCATCATCCACGGGCGTAGGCTCACGCTGCTGCGCCACCAGATTAGCGGCCGCATCCAAAGCCTGGCCTGTGCGTCCACTGACATTTGCGTCAGGAAGCGGTGGCGTTAGCAACGTTTCTTTGCTGGCGCGAGTCAACAGAGTCAATATTGGAGACTGAGTACGATCCAGGTTGTTGGCCAGCTTGTTGCGCGCCACATCCATAGAGCCGAAGTCGACCACTTTGGGAGAGTTCAGCGCCCGGCTCCAAACGTCAATATAATCGGTGAAATAGAGATGCTTGATCTTCTCTACAATGTTCTCAACATCCTTTTCAGAGAAGTCTTCTTCCACTTGTGCGCCAAGAATCCATTGTTCGCTTGAGTAACGCTTCACCAGATTAGAATCGGGAGAGAGGTCCAGCTTGCCGTATCCTGCTTTAGTGTACAGACGCGGAATCTTCAGGTCCGAGCTGACTTGCGAATCCACTACAAACGTACCCGCAAAGTCCACGCCCAAGTCGTCGCGCAAATTCAGGAAACCTGCGAATTCAGGCTGGCGCTTGATCTGCTGATAAATACGTCTCTCGATCGGGATAGTTCTCAGCTTCTCCCGGCTACGCTCAACAACCGTATCCTTCAGAGACAAATCCGTAAAGTTGCTGTCCAGCACTTGGTTCAGATGTGTTTTCAGCGCGTTCTGCTCAGAAGCCTTGCCGGGAAGCTTCTCCTCCCAATAACGCGCAAACCAGGTCTTGATTTCATTATTATCGCGAACCCGGCTGTTCCCCATCATCAGATAAACGCGCAGCGCTTCATATATGGCGTCATTGTTGTCTTCCGTAACCAACACGCCTTCCAATCTCTGGCGCAACAATGGCGTCAGGAAATGACGTAAGGAGGCGTCAAAAGTATTTTCAGTTTCTGCAACAACGCCGGAATCATACAGCCCCAAATTGCTCAGCCAAGGGTGATCCACTTCCGAATAGAGCTGCTGAGCGTCTTCCAATGGCTTCAAAATATCCAGCACCTGCTCGAATTCATTCGGCTCAGGAGTTGCTGACGCCAACTGATTGTGCTTGTTCAACAGTTCCTGAATATCCGCCATCATGTTCTGTGTACTCACCACACTTGAAGTCCACGCGGCAAGTGCGCCGCCAAAGGCGAGTAGGAGGGTGATGAAAGCGACGCGACGCGACCACTTTATATGGCCTTCGTAGCGGGTATTAAGCGTAGCGATTTCCGCCTCAGGGAAAACAACCTCTTTCAACAACTTGTTCAGGAAGAAACTTTTACCTGCGCCCGGCGCATTGGCGGCAACGTTATAGTTGATGCCATAGTTGGAAGACAGGTTCGCCAGAATCCGGTCGATCGGACGGCCTTCCTGGGTGCCACTGGTGAAATATACGCCGCGGAGCAGCGACTGTTTTTCGAAACGACTGGTTTTGAAAACGGACTTGATAAAGCTATCCAGGACTGAGCGCATGTTTTCCACTTGCCCTGGGAAAGCGAGAATCTTAGAACGGCGGCGGGTGTCTCGCTCTTGATGCGCCCGCCAAATCACTCTCTCATTCAATCGCTTGACCAATGCTTCAAACTCGGGAGCAAAGTACTCCGCCGTCTGAGACGCATTCTGATCCTCTGTATTAGGGAAAGTCATCCCCCAGACTTTTTCACGCTCAGTGGCGCCGAGATTTTCAAAGAACTCATTAAAGCCGGAAATAAGATCCGCTTTCGTGAAGAGGAAATAAATAGGGAAGCGAACCTGAAAATTCTCAGCCAGTTCCTGAATTCGATTGCGAATGAGCTCAGCATGCTGCATACGCTCGGCTTCGCTGGAGCTCAGTAAATCCTGAACGCTCACCGCCAGAAGGACGCCGTTGATCGGTCTGCGCATACGATGTTTTTTCAGCAGCGCAAGGAAATTACGCCAGCCCGTGCGGTCCTGGGCGGCGTCGCTGTCCTGGGTGGTGTAACGACCGGCCGTATCGATCAATACCGCTTCATCCGTAAACCACCAATCGCAGTTACGGGTACCGCCAACGCCGCCAATTTGCTGCAGCCCCAGCTTTTCTTTCAATGGAAAGTGCAGGCCGGAATTAATCAGCGCAGTCGTCTTACCTGCGCCCGGCGGCCCAATGATGATATACCAGGGTAACTGGTAGACAGAACGTCGCCCCGCCTTGGTGTCGAACTTCGCGGTGCGCAGCAGACTCATCGCCTCACGGAAACGCTCGCCGACAACTCTCGCTTCCTCATCAGATGCGGAAGGCTTGGCTTCTTCTTGAATCGCCTCCACCATGGAGTTGTTCTGCTTGCGTTGCCCCAGCATTTTTATCAAGAAGATAATGGTGGCGACAAACCAGACACAGAGTATGACGACCAGTCTGACCGCCCCGGAAGCGGGCTCTGCTTTTTCTCCGAAGCGGACGTAATCGGCCCCGAACCATATCACCAGAGAAAGCGCTATAAGTCCCACTATCGTCAAAAACCGTGGGTCAATCATCCATTTAAAAAAGCGGGACATAAGTCTCCTCATGCAACCGAAAAAGAGAGTTCAAACTACAGGACCGGATATCCGATTCGGGGAGCGGTCCGATCGATTCATCAACTTAAGACTGATACTTCTGCGTCAGTTCCTGAAGCTGCTGTTCCTGCGCGTCGGTCACCGTACCCAGCCAATAGCGGAAGCCGCTATAACTCAGTAACAGTCCCGCGGCCATGATGGACGCGACAACCCACAGCGGCACGTACTCCGAAATACGCTTTTTAGCTGGAGTGGCGCCACGCCAACGAGGAGACAGATCCCCGTCAAACTCGCCTCGCTGCATCTGAATTGTACGCACCAAGTTGTCGCGAATGGTCTCCAGATAATCCCTGCCACGAGGGTCCAGCTTATATTTCCCCTCAAAGCCCAGGCTCAGACACACGTATATCAGCTCAATGAGGTCGATATACTTGGCCGGGGTCGCCAGTATCTTGTCCAAAATCAGGAAGACTTTCTCACCGCCCACGTTCTCACGGTGAAACGTGCTGAGAAGCGTCGCTCGCGACCAGCCGACCTCCGCACCCCAGGGGGTGTTCATGATCGCTTCGTCCAGCGCCGAGCACAAAACATAGCGAGCCGATAGCACGACATCAGAGGCCACCCCTTTTGACTGCGCTTCGGACTCAAAACGGCGAATCTGTTGGATAACCTGCTGGCGCAGCTGATTCGGGTTTTGCACCTGCACGGTCTGACGCAACTCTCCCAGTAATGCGATCAGCTCCGAGGCGCTGGCGGTAAGAGGGTTTAACCCCTGCTTAACATCCAAACCCTGTCCGCCGTCAACGGCGCTAGGAGGAGGAGTTGGCGCCTGATGGGGCGCAAAAGCCGTCGGCGGAGGCTGTGTCGACAGGCCGCCAGAAGAGCGGCCCCCGGGTGTGGGTACAATGACTGTACGATCACTGCCGCCAGCGCCGCCGAAAAATGTTTTATCAGAATCGTTGCTCATGACTTCTAATCTCGCTAAAGCCGTCCATTCGCTTCATATTAAAACGCCGCGTCTCGCAATGAAACGCGGCGAGGGCTAAACGCCTCTCTTCGAAGCAAAAACGATTAATCCCTGATTGCCCAAAACTCCATTTCCAAACCTGGGAAATCCGCGCCGATATGCACGGCAAAACCGCTGGATTGCGCCAAGGCTCGCCAGTAGTCGCTATTGCGATCCAACTGGAAGTAGGTGAAACCGGTATGGAATGGAATTTGTCTCGGCGCCACAGGCAGGGCTTGCAGCCCGATGCCAGGCAACGCCGCATTGATCAAGTCGCGAATACGTTCGACCGGCGCGATTTTCACTTGGCTTGGGAAACGGCTGCGGATCTGATCCGACTTCATCTGGGCCTTGACCGCCAATATGTAAGTCGCCTTCTCCACCAATGACCGGTCCGTAATTGGAGAAACATAAATACCATAGCGACGCTCAACCAGATCCAAGGATACGGCGGAGGTCTCGCTTACCGTATTCATGTACTGATTCAGAATCTGCATCAACTGTGGGATAGATTTTTCCAGCTCGTCATGGTGATACGCCGGCATGGTCGCGGGAGGCCGGCGCTGAACGCTGGTGAACGTCGCCAATTCGCCAGCTATCTGCATTAGCTCGCCGAATACGTCTACAGGATGTAGCGGGCGGATTTGCGCCAAATGCAACAACCAGGGCTCAACCCGGTTAATCATCTGCAGCATCAGGAAGTCTGCGATCTCGGAAGTGCCCTGTCTGCCGCTGTCTCTCAATCGGCCCGCCAATGCTTCCGCGCGTAAATTCAAGCTGCCGGCCACTTCCTGCAACAGGTTGGCCATGCGAGGATGCGCTCTTACATCCAGCATGGGCGGGATAAACTGAGAATCGAGAACTATTTCTCCATCATCCCGTTTGTCCTGTATCCGCGCGATGGGCAATACAGCGTAACCACTGCGATCTTCTCTTTCCAGCAGGATACGAAAACGTAGTTGCCCAATCTGTATTTTGGAACTGTCGCTATGTTCGGAGGTGGAGTCAAAGGTTTCCAGCTCACGGGCGTTAAAGCGCACCAGTGTCTGATTGTCCTCTTCCAGATGCGTGTCGGGCGACCCTGGACGCTTAACAGGAATACCTAGATAAACCGTTTGATTCTGCAGCCCTTTCTCGGGCTCCAGAATATCAAGCTCAGAATCTATATCCGGAACGTTGAACGGCGTGCCATCGGGAAAAATACCTCTGCAGCGATTGATGGAGAACTTTCCAAGCTTCAACACCTGGCTGTCGATCTCCAGATCATAAAATCCCCAAAAAAATGCCTTTAGAGGCTTGCAGCGGGCTTCGAGCAATGACTCATGATAGCGGTCCTGTTGCTGAAAGTGCTGCGGACGAAGGAACATGCCCTCCGTCCATACGACGCGGTTTTCAAATGACATCGAATAGCCCCGGATTAATCCTTGATGCGCATGCCAAGGCGGTCAACGAACAGATCCAGTTTGTTGCTGGTGTTCTGATCGATCTGGAAGACCACTTTGGTGGAAGCGTCGTCGTAACGGATATATTCCGCCATGACGCCGATATAATGAGTGCGTTTATCGAAGGTGAAGGTCTCTTCCCGCAACTCGCCCGGGGTTAACTCTTTCAATTTATACGTTTTCACCAGATCGCGGCCCAATACTTCTTTGGCGCTCTGGAACAGGGCGATGAATTCTTCCTGATCAAACTGACGATCATTTTCCAGTTCGAATATATTCAGAATGACAGGGGAAGCCCGCCCATCTTCGTTAGGATTGACGTCATTGGCGCCGTGAATCCTCAAAGTGACGGTGGTTTCCCGTCCGGTCCATTTGCCTACAGTCGTACACCCGGCCACCGTCAAGGCCAAGAGCAACAACATAGCCCAATTTTTGAAAGAAGCCTGGCATCTCATGAACAAAAGTCCTCCATATTGATAGATTCGCGCCATCTAAACTATGTAATCAGCCTGACGCATTATCAAATGCGCTCAGACAAATCTTATAAATTATAATGCTTTGCAGGGCAATTTCTGTCGTCCTGCAATTGTTTCCCTTGAATCAGAGACAGAATGTGCGGCCAGCCGCCGCACGTTCATCAAGGGAGTTCTAGGTACAGTAATCAATTTCAAAGTGCAAGCGTCATTTCTGACGATTTGCCTTCAACTCATTGAAACTACGCTCATAACTTTCCGCGAAGGTTTCACCGAATAGACGCTTGAAGGTTTTTTCCGCGTCCTCGTTCATCTCTTCGAAGAAGTCCTTGTAGGCCTCCCAGTTTTTACCTGCGCCGCCAAATAACGATTTTCCACGCTGTTTTTCAAAGCGACGCTCCAGCTTTTCGGGATTAAACTGACTCATAAGATAGTCGTATGCTGCCCGAATGCCATTAAAGAGCGCTAACTGGTGATCAGAAATATCGGCAAAGGCTTCCTTTGTCGCCTCCATCGGCGACAGATAGGCGCGCCCGGATTTCGTAAACAAGTTGTCCAATGCATCTTCCGCCGACACTGAGAATTTCAGCGGGTTATTTTCAGCCGCCTGAATCATGGTGAGATTCATACGAAACTCATTTTTGATTGTCTGTCGGGCTCTCAGCGCCTTCATCAAACCATCAACTGTTTCCCGCACCATATCGGCGATAACGGGGGTCAGATTGGCCTGCTGCTCCGCAGTTAAACGCGACAAGCCCAAAGCCTGCGCCAGTCCGGCGGCCTGCTCTGGAGAAACCTGAATCGGCGGCGTGGAAACAGGCGCACGCTCGGCTTCCCGAGGCGTCTCCATAGCAGGCTGCTTCACAGGAGGCGTCTCTCGTTTGACCGGGCGCTGCTCGACCTGCCGTCTGGGCGGCACGACTTTCCCCGGCGCTTGCGCGCCCATGTTTGCAATCGGCGAATCCGGCTCGGGCTTCGGTTCGACAGGCTTTTCACTAGGCTTTGGTTCACCGGTCGGAGCCATATCATTCAATATGTCCGTGAGCGAGCCGTCACCGCCAGAAGGTTCCTTAACGGAAGGTTCAACAGGAGGGGGCTGCTGTCCCCACAAAGAGGACTCCGACGGAGAAGTGGATTCCAACGCATCAGAATTACTAATCCCTGCGCCAGTCAGGTCCTGTATCGGTTCAATCTCTTTAGGAAGCTGGTGCGGCTGATTCAATCCCGCCAACTGTTCGGGGTGAGTGTTCACGATATCCAGCAATGAATCCGGATTGGATTTAGGCGGGGGTTCTCTACGCGGCTTCGGCTTAGACTCAACGGGAGGCGCAGGCGCTTTCGGCGTAGACGGGATTTCCGGCTTGCGCGGCTGAATAAGGGACTTATCCCAGTCTTCAGGGATACTGGGGATATCCATGCGGCCACTCTCAGCAGAGCCGCCGCCGAGCCCAAAAGAATCACCCAATAGATTGTCTGCGGGGGGCTCGTCTCCAGACACCCCCAATCCCAGGCCTTCATCATACAGAGACGATTTTTGCGATCCGCCAATCGCGACCAAAGGATCGACAGAAGAGTCGCCGCCAGTTAACCCCGTATCGCCGCCAATGAGCTCGCCTTTCAGTGCGCCCACAGAAGGTTTGGGCTCCGGCTCCGATCCAACGCCAGTCAGCCACTTGTCCAAATCATCCAAACCCGGGGAAGCTGCAGCGCCTGCGCCGCCTGGAATGTCATCAATGTCGGAGGTAATAGACGTTGATTCGCCGTCATCCTGCGGCTTATCCCCTTCCACCAATAATACGAACGGCCCGAGCAAAATCTGGTCGCCCTGGTTGATAGGGGTTGGCTGGCCTTTTACCAAAGCCTGACTCAGATTGTTTAGAAATGTGCCGTTGGTGCTTTGATCAACAATTTCAAAGCCTGTTCCGTTAAATTGAATCTTCGCGTGAACGGATGATACGTATCGGTTAGGGTCCGGCAGCACCCACGTATTCGAATTGGCGCGACCTATCGTCGCCCCATCTTCTTCAACCGTTACGATTTTGCCCGCCATCTCGCTCTCAGGCGGACATTGAACGACTCTAAGCTTTACCTGCATGGTGATTTTCAAGTCCGAAGGAAATATCCAGTTAGATTAACTAATTATGCTTACCAGTTAAAGCGATGCATATACTCACAATGGCTTTCCGGGTTTGCGTCCCTGACTGGGCGCAACGACACGGCGTTGTGTCGCCGACCGCCCCTAGGATAATCCTTTAGGGTTAGACAGCAACAGAATAAAACCCAAAACAATAAAAATAGACCATAAAGCCTATACTTATCGACCGGTACGCCTATATTTCATAGGCCTAAAATAGGGTTGCTAAAATTAACGCCAAATGAATAATCTGCAATCTAAGTTAAAAGCGTCATTATTTGGTATAACAGCTTCATTCTTCGGTTGTTGCTATATTAAAAGTTATTAAGTTTATTGGACGGCGTCGCATGTCGGAGACGCTTTCTCGTCCGACGTATAGCAGGCCAGCTCCTGCTGCAAAGACAGGCGATTAAGGAACATTAAATGGCTCAGAAAACCGCTCTCATCGTTGACGACTCAGCGACAGCTCGAATTATGCTGGCCAAGGTCCTTAACAGCATGGACGTTAAAACACGTCAAGCCAGCTCAGGGGAAGAAGCACTGAAACTGGTTCCCGCAGAACGCCCGGATCTTATCTTTCTCGACCACCTGATGCCTGGCATGGATGGTTTCCAGACACTTAAAGCGTTAAAGCAGAATCCGGAAACCAACCAGATTCCCGTCATTATGTATACCTCCCAGAACGCCATGAAATATCAGGAAGAGGCCAAGGCCCTTGGCGCAGCGGGAGTCATCACCAAGCAGGTTGATCGTGAACGTTTGTACCTGCTTGTTGAGCATGTTTATATGCAGCAGGAACTGGCTCGTACGGAAGCAGGCGTCAACACGGTGGCGGAAGCGATCGGCCAAACGCCCATAACCACAGAGCACCCCACCGTCCCACGTAAAGTCGTCCCCTTGCGCCCTGGTCAGCAGAAAATGGAAGACCACGTGGAGCAGCGCATCGCTACTTTGCGCAGCGAACTGGAGACGCAACAAAATGAACGCTACTGGAAACCGCTGGAGGAACTGAAGAAACAGAACAGCCGTCTACGCATTGCGCTATGGGCGATGATCGTGGTGTTCATTCTGACAGGGTTGAAGCTGAACTCTCTCGATTCCGCCTTCGAAGCGATGCAAAAAGAGGTGAACTCCGCCAGACAGGTTCTGAACGAACTGATCGCCATCATGGAAGAAACCTGACAACGCAAAGAGTCAGTAACAGAATCGGTAGCAACCGTGAATTAGGCGGCGCTAATGCGCCCTCTAATTATTTCTCCTCCTTCCCTAATCTCGCCCATCATTGCAGGCCTTGCCAGGCGCACCAACATTCAAGGCCCTATCGCGCAAGCCTCTACCCTCGTTTCAGGCAAGAAAATAAATATCCGTTACACTTACTTAAAGTAATTCTTTAGAAAGCGGGTATTACACCGATTGTTTTTCTGAGCTTTCATCAAAGATGTCTGCTGCGCAGTGCGCCTGCATAAAAGGAAAACCCAAGTTCATCTCAGTGAGCCAATAGCCGGGAAATAGCGCAATGCTGTTCAAGACCTATCAAAAGAAAAAGTTTTTGCTGGTCGATGATTTTGACAACTTCATCTTCTCACTCAAACAAATGCTGCGCCGACTCGGCGCGGAAGATATCGACAGCGCTCGCAACGGCGAAGATGCGGTACAGCTGTTCTTACGCAAGCACTATGATGTGGTTTTCTGCGACTACAACATGGGGGAGCACAAGAACGGACAACAAGTACTGGAGGAATTACGCTTCCGTAAACTACTGAAAAATACAGATATATTTTTGCTTGTTAGTGCAGAAGCCGCCAAAGACATGGTGTTTGGCGCACTGGAGTGCCAGCCTGACGGTTACATCACGAAACCAATCACTCAATCCATACTGCAAAACCGACTTGATAAGTTAATGGAGCAAAAAGAGGCTACGGCGGATATCAATCGCGCGATTGATCTGGAGGATTACTCCAAGGCCATTTCTCTATGCAATCAACACCTAAAGGCTAACACTAAATATCGTTCCTGGACCGTAAAAACCTTGGCGAATCTGTACTATCTCAGCGGCGACTTGGCGCACTCCAAACAGATCTATGAAGATATTCTGCAAAAGCGCCGGCTGGACTGGGCGCGTTTGGGGCTAGGGAAAGTGCTGTTGGCGGAAGGCAATGCGCAGGAGGCGGCGGTTAAATTCGAGGAGCTGATCGAAGAGCAGCCTCTGTTAGTGGAAGCTTATGACTGGCTGGCGAAAGCACAGCGTCATATTGGCCAAGGCAAAAAAGCCCAGGGGACGCTGCAACAAGCGGTGGATATTTCCCCACGAGCCTTACTGCGCCAAAAAGAACTGGCGGAAATCAGCCGCTCGCTGCATGACCTGGAAACCGCCTCCAAAGCGTATCGGCATACCAATAAGCTGAGCGAACATTCCTGCCACGAATCACCCGAGCTGTATCTGGACTTCACCCGTTGCCTGTCCGACCTATCGGAAGGCGATACATCATCACAAGGCCAAAAGCTGGCCTCGGAGGCCAACGCAGCCCTTGACCGCATTCGCAGAAAATACAAAGACGATCCAGCGACACAGCTGAAAAGTCACATGGTCGAGGCCAGAGTCTGGTCAGGCCAAGGCAAAGCCCAGGAAGGCGCCAAAGCGCTGAAGCAGGCGCAAACCTACTTCGACGAGGCCGCCAAGGATAATCCAGACATTGCACTGGAAATGGCGCAAACGTTATACGCATTGAATCAAGAGAAAGAAGCCGAACAGCTACTGTCCGAACTGGCCGCCAAGTATCCGGATAATGAGAAACTGCAAGATCGAATCGAAGAACTGCGCGACGAGCCGGTCAGTCTGAAACAAAGAATCAAAGCCCGGGAGCTCAATAGAAAAGGCATTCAGCTATACGAGGAAGGCGCCTTGTCGGATGGGGTGGCCGTATTCAAGGAAGCGATGGCGATTACACCGGCGCATGTCGGTCTGAATCTAAACCTGCTGCAAACACTGATCAAGTCCGCCGCACAGACCAAACTGAATGCGGAATATCAGGGGCTCGCGCAGCAGTGTCTGAGTCGGCTGCAACGACTGACGCCGCAACACAGGCAGCACAAACGCTATCAACACCTGTTGCAGCGATACCAGCAAATTCAACGAGGTTAAGACACCGTGACACAGAAAAACAAACTGGACTTCAGCTTTATCATGGCGGCCAGCGTTCACGATATGAAAAACTCTCTGAGCATGTTGCTGCACTCGCTGGACGAAGTGAATCACGAAATCGCGGAACTGGATCTTCCCATCGCCCAACGTATGGCCACGCTGCAGTACGAAGCTGCGCGGGTCAACAACGATCTAGTGCAATTATTAAGTCTGTACAAGCTTGATTCAGACATGCTGACCGCAGACATCGACGAGCACTTCCTGCTGGATTTTCTGGAAGAGCAAGTGGCGCGCTACCTTCCACTCTTCGCCGCTCGCAACATGTGTTGTGAAGTAGACTGTGATGAGAGATTAACGGGCTATTTTGATAGCGATCTGGTGTCCGGCGTAGTGAACAACATTCTCGCCAATGCGATTCGCTACAGTCGCAGTCAGATAAGAGTATCGGCCAGAACAGTAGAGGATGGCCTTTACATTACGATCGAAGACGACGGCCAGGGGTTCCCCGCCAAGATGGTGGAAATTCCCGAACAGTTATCGACAGAAGTGGATTTCGAGTCAGGCAGCACTAATCTGGGTTTGTATTTCGCCCACCGCATAGCGCAGCTGCACATGCAGAAAGGCAAAACGGGCAAGATTGCATTGCGCAATGGCGGCGCACTGAATGGCGGCGTCTTCGAAATGTACCTGCCTTAAACCTTCCCGCCCCGCCGCCGGGGAATCCGGCGGCCGCAGGGTTAAATCACAAGCAACACTTCTTGAACTTTTTGCCGCTCCCACAGGGACAAGGGTCATTACGACCGACTTTGGGCTCTTCCCGCACCAGTGGATCATGGTGCTGAAAGTAAACGGACAGGCCCCGTCCCGCCTTGGCGTATCGCATCAGATACCCATTCAGATCCTCATGAGCGCCGCGCAACTCCTCACGGAAGTCATCCTGTTGAGATGCGCCTTCGCGCTCCAGAATCTCCAGCGCAGCGTCCACATCCTGAAAGACTTTCAGAATTGAAATAGTGTCGTCCAGATCCCGCGACATTTTCTCGTAGCCGCCGGGATCGCGTTGCGCCAGCATTTCCAGGGCGCGCATCCAATTTGGCCCCAACCACTCGTCCGCGAGGATAACGCCTTCGCACCAGTTCTCGAAGTTCCGGCGTTCCTCAGTGTCCCAGCTGAACTGGCAGTCCGATGGCAACGTTAACGCGCAGGCTTCTATTTGTCCGCGGATTTCCTGATACAGCGCCTTCATGTCCTCGATCACTGTCGAGTCAGCCCGGCACAGTTCTTCCTGATAGCATTCTCCCAAAGCGACGGGCAGCCAGTATTCCTCGTCTATTTCAACAGGGCAACAGGCTAATCCGAACAAAAAACCGTGACATTGATTGTAATTAAGCAAGTCCTCACAGCGTTCGGCGTCACACAAGAATGCGCGCAGGTCAATAAATCGCGGATCAGATTCATAGCCCGAAGCGACATGTCCCCTCGGGTATACGGAAGGAAATTCAACTCCCATACCACTCGATCCTTTTAGTAATCTGTTATTCATTCAAGTGTAAAACGAAACAGGCAATATTGTTAGTAATTTAATATGGCGCCAGAGCGCCTGCGCGTTGGCTCCGGGGCCCGCCAAACAGGCCTCGTCAGACTACGCCCCTTTCTACGCCCAAAGAAAACGACCTCTACTCCCCCATTCACCCCCGCCTCCCCCCTTGAGCGGCTGTTTACCCGTATTTTTTACCCCCATAACATTCTGGGTAATAACGCCGCCGACATGACCCGCACGCCTGTTGCACATAAAAAACCAAAGCGGCCTATAACAAAAATAAACAGCCGTACCGGCCAGCGAGAGGCCGCCGGCGGAGCACCCTTATGACAACGAGCGACGCACCTGAAGCAAGACCGCTGATTCCCAGCAAGTTTTCACCGCCGCAAACTGGCTCCCACGTTCTGAGCCGCCCTCGTCTGGAAGCCGCCTTAATTGACGCCGCCAGCAAACCCTTATGCATCGTGCGCGCACCGGCGGGTTTCGGAAAGACGACGTTGATGACCCATTGGAGCCGCCGTCAGCCAGGACGGATCGCCTGGATCAACCTGGATGAATTGGATAACGACCCAATTCTTTTCGGACGCTATCTGGTAGCGACATTGTCCCGCCAGGCGCCAGAGCTTCAGGGGCCGCTGTCTCGCGTTGAAGGCGCGCTGTCTGAATATGATCTTATCTGGCTCACGGGAAAGCTGTGCAATGAATTAAGCACTCTGGATCAACAACTCGTCTTGGTGCTGGACGACTATCACCATGTGCATAACGAACACATCCATGCCGCGCTGCGATTTCTGATTCAGCATCAGCCGCCTGCGCTACGCCTGTTTATCCTGACGCGCGCTGAACCGCCGTTAGGATTAGCGAACTGGCGCGTGCGCGGCATGCTGCACGAGATTGGAACTGACGAGCTGGGTTTTACACTGGAGGAGGCGCAGCAATTTCTTCATGAAAAAAATGGACTGCGCGTCGAAGACCCACAAGCATTGCAGGAGGCGTTGCAGCGCTTGAAAGGCTGGGCCGCGGGCTTGCAGATTATTGCGTTGTCGGCTCCGGCCAAAGATTCACTCAATGACTACCTGAGACGCTTTAACGGCGCCCACACGCATGTTCTGGACTTTCTTGCGGAAGAAGTTCTCAGCAAACAACCACCGGAACGCCAGGCGTTTTTGCTACAAACGAGTGTGTTGGAGCGTTTTAATTCCGAACTGGCGCAAGCGGTGACGGAGCACAAAGAAAGCTTCGGCATGCTTCAGGACCTGGAGAAAGGCGGTATGTTTATCGCCCCATTGGATGAATATCGCACCTGGTACAGCTACCACCCGTTTTTCGCCGAGTTTCTACGTCATCAACTACAGCTCCAGGCGACCTCTCAGACCATCATCGACTTGCATCGAAGGGCATACGAATGGTGGCTGCAAAAAGCCCAGACTGCTGAAGCCCTGACTCACCTATTGCAGATAGGCGATCCGATGCTGATCGCCGAAGCTCTATCACTCCATGGATGGTCGCTTTTTGAGCAAGGTCGACTCAGTCTCATTGAGCAGTGTCTGGATGTTCTTCCCGAAACCGTCATCGCCAACGACAACAGACTCGCACTACTGAGAGCCTGGGTATGTCTGACGCAAGCCGATCCAGACTCATTGGAAGAAGCGCTCAACCAGGCGGAACAACGTTTGCCAGACCAGCAGGAAGAAGCCCAGTGGCGACGGGTCAGCGCAGAAATCAGCGCGCTCAAAGCCCAGTTATACGCCACGGTCGAAGACATTGAGGCGGCGCACAATCATGCGCGGCAGGCGTTGGCGATTAGTTCCAGCGCCTCCAACGCCGCCGCCATCGCCCTGTCTGTACTGGGAGAAACTCACGTATGCAGAGGAGAGCTGGATCAGGCTCGAGACGCTTTTATGCAGGCGGAAGCCTCCGCGCGCGCCGCCGACTCCATGCACGGCTTGCTCTGGACGCTTGGACAACAGGCGGATGTCTTGCGCCACCAAGGGGATCTGGTGGGATGCCATCAACAGCAAACCTTCATCTTGCAACTGGCGCGCGAGCATCACCTTGCGCAAACGCCAGTCATGGAGTTCATTCATCGACAACGGGCCGACCTGCTCATCGAGTGGCTGCAATGCCATGAAGCCGCTCAGCATTGTGACGCCGGACTACGCATCGTCGAGCACCTTGAGCCCCATTGCGCCGTCCCTCTCAACGCATTGAAAGCCAGCATCGCACTGCAACAGGGTGAAGCAGGCGCAGCGGACACTTACTTGCGCAAAAATACGCTATTAATGCGCGAATATCGTTGCCACTCGGACTGGCGCGCCCTGTCCGCATCCATCCAGCTTCGTTATTGGCGACAACAGCGCAATCTATCCGCCATTCATGAGTGGCTGAGCGCTGAGCCCCCACCCAGTCCCGCCCCAAGCCATTTTCAACAACGCCGGGCGCGCAACCTCGCCTTTGCGTTACTCAGCCTGGACAGATCCCGGGAAGCGGCGCAAATACTGCTGCCACTAACCGCTCAGTCTCGTCAATTTGGTCTGCGCCTGAGTGAGATGGAAAACCAGATTCTTACAACCTGGGCCTGTCTGCGTCTGGGGAACGAGAAGGAGGCCAGTGACGCCCTGTTGCGCGCCCTGCAACTGGCGGAACCCATGCGCGCAGTCGCCAGTTTGTTACAAGCGCCGGAGTGGCTACTGGATTTCTATGCTTTTCTGCTGGACGACTCTCGCCTGTCCAGCGCCGAACGCCGTCATTTGCAACGGGTGTTGGAGCTATCCAAACGTCAGCACAGGCCACAGAAGAAAACGCGCAACATGCCGGAACAAGCCAGAGCGCTGGCGCTTACTCCGAAAGAATGGGAAGTGTTGCGCTTAATAGGCGAAGGCAGCAGCAATGAACGCATCGCCGAGCGACTGTATGTGGCGCCAAGCACCGTACGCAGCCACATCAAACATGTGTATCAGAAATTGGGCATATCCAGCCGGGTGGAAGCCCGGCGGGTTTCCCTCGATTTATCGCAGGGCCGGGTCGCCGGCCTTGGCGAACAGGGGTAGGCCGGCGGACCTAAACGCTGAAAATCCCCCCGTAAATCCCCCATTTGCATGGAAGCGTCCCAAGCTCGCCTTGGTTATGATCAAAGGGTAACGTACATCCGAAGCGGCCATAAGGGCCGCCGCCAATTCCACGAGCTTGGCGCACGGATGAACCAATATGGACTTTAGAAAAAATACAATACCGGAGCTCATTCATTATGTTGAAAGTTCATCGTCCAACCCGAATTTCTCTCGTCATCCGACACGCAATCGCCTGTGCGGCCGCCGCTGCGTTAGGTGTTTCCGCAGTCGCCGCGAACGCTGAAAGTTCCGGCAAAAGCGGCGCCGGCGTCCGCTTTCACGGCGGCGACGAGATAATCCTGCAAGGTTTCCACTGGAACGTCGTACGCACAGCGGAGCGCAACTGGTACAACATCCTGCAAAGTAAGGCCCAGCAAATCAGCGAAGACGGCTTCACCGCCATCTGGATGCCTGTACCCTGGCGGGACAACTCTTCCTGGCAAGCGTCCAGCGATACGCGCTTTGGCGGCGAAGGCTACTTTTGGGCCGATATGGATAAAAACAGCCGCTACGGCGACGACGGCCAGCTGAAACAGGCCGCCTCCGCCCTGAAAAATAAAGGCGTAAAAGTCATCTACGACATCGTGCCCAATCATCACGATCGCGGGCACAGCAATGACTCCCTCAATCTGCCCTCCGGACAAGGCTACTATCGCTCCGACTGCAGCTCCTGCGACGATGGCGACCCATTCATGGACGGCGGCTCAGATTTCAGCACCGCCCACCCGGATGTATACGATCTGTTTAAGAATGAACTGGTCAACCTGAAGACCAACTACAGCGCGGGCGGATTCCGTTTCGACTTTGTCCGGGGTTACGCGCCGGAGCGCATCAGCGCCTGGATGAGCGCCTCTCTGGACAGCGGATATTGCGTTGGCGAGCTGTGGAAAGGTCCCAGCGAATATCCGTCCTGGGACTGGCGTCATAGCGCCAGCTGGCAGGAAATACTGAAAGATTTCACAGATGCCTCTGACTGCTCCGTCTTCGACTTCGCCCTGAAAGAACGCATGCAAAACGGCTCCATCTCAGACTGGAGATACGGGCTCAACGGCAACCCCAGCGCCCAATGGCGCGAGGTCGCGGTCACATTCGTCGACAATCATGACACCGGCTACTCTCCCGGCCCTCTGGGCGGTCAGCATCATTGGGCGCTACCGGATTGGAAACGCAAAATGGCTTACGCCTACATTCTCTCCAGCCCCGGCACGCCGGTTGTGTATTGGCCTCACATGTATGACTGGGGAATGCGCGACTTCATCCGCAATCTGATTCAACTACGCAAATCCGCTGGCGTGAAAGCTTACTCCGGCGTGCAATTCCATGACGGATTCAGCGGATTGGTGGGAACCACAAGCGGCAGCAACGGGAAGTTGCTATTCGCCATCGACTCCAACTTCAGTTCGCCAAACCAAGTGGCGGGGGGGGCCTGGAATCTGGCGGTCAATGAGGACAATGGCCGCATTCGCATCTGGCGTCAGTAACGCTATCCCCCGGGTGGCTCGCGCCCGGGGTTTCCCCTCTCACAGACACAATTTCGACGTAGACCAATAACAAAAATCAATCAAAACGTTATTAACTATCAATTTTCCTATACTCGCCTCCCCGTATAATCTATGTCGCATTGTTTTACACACTTCTCCGGAGGTATCAATCATGTATACGGTGATTTTTGGTCGGTCAGGTTGCCCCTATTGCGTTAGAGCCAAACAAATTGCAGAGCAGTTAAAAGATCAGCGACAAGATTTCGACTTCCGCTACATCGATATTCACGAGGAAGGCATCAGTAAAGCCGATTTGGAGAAAACCGTCGGCAAGCCGGTGCTGACTGTGCCGCAGATATTTATCGACAAAGAACACATTGGCGGCTGCAATGAGTTTGAAAACTACGTTCGCCAAAACCTGACGCACTGACTCGACAGTAGTCGAATGTAATACATAACGCCAATAAAAAAGAGGCCGTCCAAGACCTCTTTTTTTCTTAAGCGAGCAGTGCGATACAGGCCCGCCCCGCTACTGAAGTCGCCGGATCAGCTCAACCCGACGATTGCGTTTTTTCCCTGCATCAGACAGGTTATCTGCTTCCGGCGCTACCGGACCAACACCGTAAGGAGTCAAGCGCGCTTGGGCAACGCCATAGTCCTTTATCAGGCGTTCAACAACCGCTTTGGCGCGCGCCGAAGACAACTCAATGTTGTGTTGAAAAGCTCCCGTGTCATCCGTGTGACCTGTCACATAAAGCAACAACTCCGGGCGCTTTTTCAGCAAACCTGCGATAGCCTCCAGAGTAGGTTTAGATTCGTCTTTGACGACGGCTTTGTCCGTATCAAAAAACACGCCGTATAAAAGCGCTTTTCCTGTCTCGTCAATATCACGACTCAGGCTATCCACATCCACTGTAATCAGGTCGTCCTCAAGCGCTTCCGATTCCAGAATGATCTGCTGCACTGCCGTTTCATCCTCATAACCACCAATAAACAAGGCGACATACACCTTGCCTTTTGCTGCGTCTTTTGACGCCACAATGAAATACGGCTTACGGTAGTAGTTGTAGACGGACTCTGTAAGTGAAATCAGTCCACCGAGATGAGAGGACTTGTACTCGTCGCCGCACTGCTGCAGCTCACAGGAATAAACAGTAGCGAAGCCGCCTTTAGACAACGCCGCTTTATAATTTTCGTACAACTTCAGAGTGGACACATTTTCCAGTTCGTAATAGTGTCTGGAAAGATCGCCAACCAAATCCAAAGTTTCAAACTGATATGGCTTGTCGTCGCCGCTTAGTGCGGAAACCGGAATACTGATGCGCTCATAATCCACCACTTTGCGTTGCCGCAAATCGGCGCCAGGATAGCGGGGCAACAGCGGGTGATCTTCCTTCGCGGTATCCGGGTCACTAGCTTTCATCAGGGTCGCAGGCGGCTGCGCCCCGAGATATTCAACGTCCATTTTGACAAGGTCGCTCTGTAGCGGTTCTTCTTCAAGGATAACTTGCTGCACAGCAACCTCGTCATCATAGCCGCCGATGAACAAAGCTACGTTGACTTTACCCTTTTGGGCACCCTTCTCATAAACCATGTAGTAAGGATTGCGGTAATAGTTGTAAACGCTATCACCTGGCGAAACCAGTGCGCCTAGTTCAGCCGCCTGCGTCGCTGATCCGCATTGCTCCAGCTCACACTGATAAACAGACTTGAAGCCGCTTTTTTCCAGCGCGGCTTGATAATTTTTATACACTTTAAGTGTGGAGACGTTTTCCAGACTATAGAAATGCTGGGTCAAATCGCCTTTCAAGCTTAGTTTCTGATATTCGTATGGCTCGCCTTCGCCACTAAGCTTACTCGCGGGAATCGTAAACGGCGCATAATCGATTTGCATATAGGCGCTTACAGATGCGCCCGGATAGCGACTCAGCAACGGATGATCCGGCTCGTCGGCATATACGCTGGCGACGCTCAAAACGCTAATAAAAGCAGCAGTAACCCTTCTAAACATGGCCCCTCCTATTTTTAGACGTAATCACAGGGAATTTAAGCGTTTTTTACGGACAACTTCCGTCGCTGCAACCATAGAGAAACGCCTCCGCCCACTTAGGGTGAAGCGTTAAAAAGTTTAGCGGGCTGACTTTCGGAACCTAATAACGGGATTAAGAAGGAGCCTTCAACCTTTCAATGCCGAAAGCTTTCAGGATATAACGTTCAAAGAGAGGTTCCGTGGAGCCTTTACGTATTTTGAGAAGAAAGTACTTCTCGAACGCCACTTTGGCGACATGCACCCATTTGCCCTCACGCATCCAGTTGACATTTCGCGGAGGCAATTGAGGAATCGCCACAAATGCGATTCCGGTGTCTCCCATATCCGCCAGACACACCGCATTCCAGGTCGCTTCGGCTTTGGGATCAGCGCCTGCGAGCGTCGCCTGGATATTTTTCGCCACCGCCGTCGCCATACTTTCAATCATATAGCCGGTTTTGGGAACGCCAGTCGGCACAGGCGTATTTTCCCTTGGCGCAATCGCCACCGCCACCCCGATGCCCCATACATTAGGATAAGTTGGGTTGCGCTGATGTTTATCAATCACGACGAAGCCACGGGGATTCACCAGACCTTCCACATCTCTCAAGGCGTCAATGCCGGTAAAGGCGGGTAGCATCATGGCGTATTTGAAGGGCAATTCACGACGTTGTTTATTCTCTCCGTCGCCGTCCACTTCCATGACAGTCATGAGGTTTTCGCCGACAGACTCGACCTTTGCGTTGCAAACCCAGTCTATGTGTCTTTGTCGTAATTGCGACTCCAGCATTCCTTTGCTATCGCCTACCCCGCCTAAACCGAGATGACCAATATAGGGTTCTGACGTGACGAAGGTCATAGGCACTTTATCGCGAATACGCCGTTTACGCAGGTCGCGGTCCATAATGAAGGCGAACTCATATGCGGGCCCAAAACAGGAAGCCCCCTGCACCGCACCCACGACAATCGGGCCCGGATCGTCAACAAACTCGCGCCACTTCTGATTGGCTTTAATAGCGTGATCAATATGACAGATGGATTGGGTATAACCGTCAGGGCCCAGCCCTGGGATCTCTTCAAACGCCAAACGGGGACCAGTCGCGATGATGAGATGATCGTAGGAGATACTGTCTCCGTTATGAAGTTCTATGCAGTTGGCGCCTGGGTCGACCTTTTGCGCTGCGCCGACCACTAATTCTACGCCTTTGCCGGATAAGGGAGACTGCAGCGGAATTTTGATGGCTTCCGGCTCCCTCCATCCGATGGCCACCCAAGGATTGGACGGCACGAAATGAAAATAGTCTTTATCACTCACCACCACAATGCGGTGGTCTTTACTCAATGTTTCCCTTAATTCAAACGCCATAGGCATTCCACCCAGGCCCGCGCCTAAAATAACTATAGTCGCCATGCGCTTCCCTCTTTGTCGTCAATTCCACTCTGACGCGGCCCAATCCCGCCGCCGCCCTGTCTCCAGTAATTCCTGAGACCCTGCAGAATAATTCAAAGCCGCACCACTTCGCTACAGCTGTAAACCGCGCATATGCGACTTAGACGACAAAAAGACCCGTCAGGATGCGACGGGGCTTTCCTGAATCCTTACAGCAGCGCCGTTATGTCCTCTTTTGACGCTCGGCCCGGAGGGCTTGCGGAAAGCGTGACGGATACGATCCAATTCCGACACCAACAACGTGCGCTCAAACTCGGTTGTGCGATCGTAAAGATCCAACCAGGCCTGCTTCTCAGGCGGCAGTTGATAGACAGGACCGTCTTCTTCCATACGCACGCGATACATAGGGCCATCGCCTGTACGCAGCCACTCGAAATTGCCATCCCACTTGTCGGCAATGGTGATCAGGTAATCTGCTCCCACCTGATAAATATCTCCGTTGAACCATTGGCGCACCGTTTCGTAGCGTACGTTACAGGCGACGGAGATTTCCCGTTTGATTTTCCGAGGATGCACTCCCCGGTCCAGTAGTAGTCTTTCGATTCTTTTTGTAACACTCATATGCAAGCCAGCTTTGTTAAGATTTGTAAATTGTATCTCGCATTAATACAAGCTTGCATGCCTAATTCCAAAATTTTTTGTTACATTGACAATGATTAATAAAAGTACAACTGGGTTTCGCCCTCATCCCGCATCTTTGAACTCCCCGCTAAAGGCTTAAGACAGTAGGCGTGATGCGCTTTCGCTCATAACGCAGACACAATCGCGCAACAAACGAAAAAGAAGACAGAATATTAAGAACAGGTAAGAAGAAAGGCCCGCTTCGTGGCGGAAAACTGACTCTCTGAAGTGAAAGCCAGTCAGAGACTTGGACGGAAGTACAACTTTCAGTTAAAAGCCAACAACTTATCAGCTTTTAACTTTTTCCTCCTTTTTTGAGAAAGAGGCCGGCTCCAACCCTTCGTATGGATTTTGAATAGATTTACGGAACCTTTTCAGCTCATTGAGCATGTAAGCACGCTCGACATCAGATGTGTTATCGAACAATTCTAACCACGCCCTTTTTTCCTCGGGCAGATAGGAAGCGGCTTCTTCACTGATCTTAGGCTTTTCCATCGAGCCCTTGCCCGTGTAGAGCCAATCAAAGTTGGCGTCCCATTTGTCGGCGATAATCAGAAGATAATTCGCGCCCACTTCAGCAATGGTGCCGTTAAACCACTGACGTACGGTTTCATAACGGACTCCGCAAGTGTTAGATATTTTCCGCTTTACCTGACGGCGATGAACGCCTCTTTCGAGTAGTAGTTGTTCGATTCTTTCGGTTACAGACATATGCAAGCCAGCTTTGTAGTTTGCCGCATTGTAACCCGCATTGCTACAAATATGCTTGCTTTATTAAAACAATTATGCTTGTATAACGCGCGATGTAAGGAGGCAGCTATGACGAAAGCGGAAGTACTTGCTTACTTCGGTTCGGTGGCGAACGTCGCCAAAACGTTAGGAATCACCACTCAGGCTGTTTATGAGTGGGGAGACTCGGTGCCTGAGCCACGGCAATGGCAATTGCAGGTTCTGACCGACGGCGTTCTAAAGGTTTCATCGAAGCGAAGTAGACAAGGTAAATCATCCACTCAAATTCTGAAGAAAAATGTAAAGTTTGGACAGAAAGCCAAAAGCGACAAAACCGGCGATGCGGACAAAGTTACCAAGGGAATATAGAGGAATAGCAAAGGGAGGCCCATGCTGTTACTAAGCCTGACCGGAGCCATATTGATTATGACTGCATTGTGTTTGCTGTTCTTCATCAGAAATGCGAAGGCCTCGGAATTGCGGCTACGCCTGATGAAAGAAAACTATGAAGCATTCAAGAAGCT
This sequence comes from Hahella chejuensis KCTC 2396, assembly GCF_000012985.1. Taxonomy (NCBI): domain Bacteria; kingdom Pseudomonadati; phylum Pseudomonadota; class Gammaproteobacteria; order Oceanospirillales; family Hahellaceae; genus Hahella; species Hahella chejuensis. The sequence continues at coordinate 4,463,884 of NC_007645.1, forward strand.
CCCCAGCTATGAAGACATGCTTTACCGGTTTTGGATTCCCCTCACTCGTTTTGAGGAAAAAGCGACAGGCGAACAAAGGAAGGAGGAAAGTTGAACCCAGATTTATCGACCTGAGCCATCGACGAATGTATTTAAAAGAAGGTGAGTATTGCACTCACCTTCTTAACTTAAGACTGGCGTTATTTACGTGGAAATTTAAACCGCAGCCAACCGAGCGCCGCCAGCATCAACCAGACTGCGCCGCCACCGCCGCCGGAATCACCACTACCTGAGTCGCTATCACCTGAATCGCTATCACCTGAATCGCTATCACCTGAGTTGCTATCACCTGAGTTGCTATCACCTGAGTTGCTATCACCTGAGTCGCTATCACCTGAGTCGCTATCACCTGAGTCGCTATCACCTGAGTCGTCGTCACCAGTCGGCTCATCATCATCGTTCGCAATAACGCCTGAAGCCGTCGCCTGGCTGATAGTTCCAGAGGTGGGGTTGCTTATTGTCAGCGTGAAAGTCTCATCCGTCTCAAATGTCGTATCGCCAGAGGCATTAATCGTAAATGTCTTACTGAACTCACCTGCCGCTAAACTCACTGACCCAGAAGGCAAGACGCCGCCAAAGTCCGACGCGTTGGCTGGATTAGCGCCAGATCCCGTCACGCTGTAATCCACTGTCATGTCGACAATGGCGTACTGACGGGAAACCTGAAAAGTAAGGGCTGTCTGACCGCTATTTCCTTCAACTTGGTTCGCACTGATCGCGCTGACGGAAATATTCCCCGAGGTATTCACGGAAACCAAGGAGAAGTTGGCAGGGGAAACGTTAAAGAACACGTTGTCGCTGCACTTCACCCGAATCCGCCCATTTGTGGTGTCCGTGTTGGGAGCCACCACTCTCTCAAACCCATCATTGGAGGCGCCGGCTTTGATCATTGTCGTGAATGTAGATCCGCCGTCCTTCGACAGCTCGATATCCACCTGACTGCAACTGACCGGAGCCAAATGCGTATTCGCTACATTCCAGGTCACATCCATCTGCTGCCCGCCGGTATATGTCCCTGCGCCTGGAGCCGTTACCTTAAATGGGCCAGAGTCGCCATCAACCGTTAACTTGACGTCATCCTGATTCACGCCGAAGTCGCCCGACCTGACCGTGACCCTGAAATTAAGATCACGGTCGGTCGTAGGCAAGGTTTCCCCTAGAGAGCTGCTCAGATCACCAGAGATAATTGCATCCAATTTGGGGAAATAGCGCGTTGACGAAGTTGTTCCTTGAAAAGAACGGAACAAAGGACGCTTTCCATCATCAGTGGCCATTTCAACCGCATCCGAGGTTCCACCACTATCACTTCTGTCCTGCTGCTCCCAAGTGTAGGTTAGTCCAGATAAATCGCCTGGGTCAGCATCATTTGCTGTCGCCGTGAGCATGAAAGGTGTCTGGGCGGGAATCGTGTAGCTTGCACCCGCATTCACAGTGGGCATTGCATTCCCGGTATTAACCTGCGTTCCGCAACTAGCCCCACTACCTGTAAGATGATTGTGGATTTGTTCCAGACTACCACCGTTAAAGTAGTCGTCTGCATTACTCTGTATATTTTGAGGAGAACACAATCCCGAGTAAGACATAATCGTCGAGCCAGACCCGACTTCCCATGCACTGCTGGAAGAACGACGTCCGCCGCCACAATCACCACTAACCGCGTTAAATGTATGGCCTGCGCCAAACTGGTGCCCCAGCTCATGCGCCAGCAAGTCCGACACAAAGTACTCAAAGCGGCCATCTGGGTTGCCAAGGCCGGTCCGCCCTTGCGCCTTATGAGTGCTACTGCAAACCACTCCGACATAGGCCAGACCGCCGCCCACTTGATTGAGAAGATGGCCGACATCGTAATCCGCAGTTCCTATAACGCTGTCAAGGTTGGACTGATTTTCCGACAGCATGCTTGAGGAGCTAGAGTAAGGGTCTGTCGACGAGTCTGTGTAAATAATGCTGTCGTTATCCGCAACCAGCTGAAAACGAACCGCGACTTCCTTTTCGTAAATCTGATTCAGGCGGTTAACGACAGAAACAATAAATGCCTGAGTTTCCGCCACAGAAGGGTTACTTGAATCACTGCTGACCGAAGCAGAAAACTCGCCGGTAGCAGCCATCGCCAGTCGATATACTTTATAGCTGTCGCCAAAACTTACTCGTTCCGCCAGCCCAGGCATTTCAAGAGACTTCAGATAACCATATTCATGACCACTCTCTACGGAGTGGTCATGCTCCGCCGTATCGCACTGCAAGGGCTCTTTACTTGGCATGTCCTCTTTGAAAAAGCCGCGATATTGGCTGGCGCTCTCTGTCTCGCTAAAGCTGGATTCCGGCTCAATGACCATAGTGGCTTCCGGGGTATTCACATAACCATGGAAACCGCGGGGCGTTGTGTCGATTCGCCCACTGACGCCTTCGTCCTCAACGCCGAATACCTTGTAGGTGCGCAGTTCCGGGTATTTGGCCTCTAACTCTGGAGCCATGACAGGAGAGTAAAACGCCTCCAGCAGTAAAAAGCCGCCATCAGGTTTGGGGTAGTAAAACGGCAATCCTTCTAACGCGCCCTCGAGGGGGGCGTCTTGCAGATAGACTTTAAGGCGCTCTATATCCGCCGCTATTCCGCGATAGTGAAACGCCGACTCAGTCTGCGACTGCGCCTTACCCGCCACATCCAGCCACAATCCATCGGGAGACTGGGCATGGGAGACACTGGCGATAGCCAGCGCCAACTGCGACGCCACAAAAAATGCTGCTTTATTCATGCTTATCAACTCAAATACCTGAAAAAAATCTCTGACGCCTGCGCGCCCTTAAAATAGGGAATTGGCTAGTTCACTGGCGGTTAAAACCAGCTTTGTATGGATCGCCACATCCGTGAGAAGAACCCAGGGCTCGCCGTTTCTTCATGGCGCTCAATGTTACTCCCGGCTTGTTCCGGTATGAGCGCGCCTTCCGGCTCAATGGGTTTGGGGATATATGGCAGATCCTGTTTGAAGAAAACCCGGTAGCGGTCATCCGTCTTCCTATCGGAAAACCGGCTTTCGGGCTCTATCAATACACTACGGCCATCCATGGTGAGAAAAGCCTTGAAGCCTGCATCGGTATAATCAATGCGACCTGACAAGGTGGGCATATCCACGCCATGAACTTTGTAAGTTCGGATATTAGGAAACTTTTCAGCAAGCTCAGGGGCCATCACCGGCGAGTCAAACGCCTCGACAGCAATAAAGCGCCGGTCCGGCATGGGCAATGTCAATTGCAACCCGTCAGCGGCGCCTTCTTGGGGGGCGGCTCTAAGGTAGGCGCGAAGCTCCTCGCCTTTTAACGCGACAGCGAAGTACGGAAATTCTTGCGTTTTCTGCGTCTCCGCAATGGGCGACCAGAATGACGTCTCAGCACTTGCGGTCTGGGACATCAAAACGATTCCTCCAATCAAAGCAAACTGCTGCGCTGACTTTATGGACTTGCGTAACTGCACTATACCCCCGAGAGAAACTGCGGTCAGTTGCGATCAAAAAACGAACACAACCAAGTTAATCCTCAATATATAAACGGATTCGGGGCGGACTACTATATAGTTTTTGTAAGAATGAGAAGGAAGACCGCCTCTAATTACAACAGATCGCCGCACCTCAGGCATGTCATACAGAGTCTAAAATCGACTCAAGCTTAAAGAGGTGCGACAACCTATTGAATTTATAGGCAGTTTAATGGAAAAGAACGATTGACGCGCCGGCCATTTGGCTTAGTTGTGAGTTAATTGGGACTCAGTTGGCGCCGTTACAAAAGTACTGTTTTCTTTCTGTAATTCGCCTTTTAGAGCCCGGTTCACCCGCCAGTTGAACAGCGTTGTCAGGCATATTGCAGTGAATCCAAGACCGACGCCCAATCCCATCCAGACGCCGACAATTCCCCACTGTCCTTTCAGCAGCCACGCAACAGGGAAGCCAACCAGCCAATATCCAACCACTGTAATCAGGGTCGGCGTCGCTCCCATGCGCAACGCCCTCAGGGCGGTCATCATGATGACCTGAGCGCCATCCACTACCTGGAAAATCGCGGCGACAGCAAGCAGACTGACGCCAAGCGTCAACACATCCTGATCTAACGCCCCTTCTCCACCCAGGGTGAAGAGACCGACAATCTGCTCAGGAAGCAGTAGAAATACCAGTGCGGACACCAGACAAAACAATCCACCCAGCGAAAGGCCAGTCCAGGCGTAGCTCTTCAATTCTCCCATGCGGCCTTCGCCGTAGCATTGCCCTACCCGGATCGAAGCGCCTTGAGCGAATCCAATATAGATATTGAAAGACATGGACGCCGCTTGTAGAGCAATCTGGTGCGCCGCCAGCGCTACCGCCCCCATCGCGCCCGCCAGTAATGTCGCAGCGGTAAACAATCCCGCCTCCATGGTCCAGGCCAGCATGATCGGCAGCCCCAGGGAATAGAACGGCTTGAAGTCCACCAAACGGGATCTGATTTTCGTCAGCCCGCTCAGTACCTCGCGGACTTCCGCATAGCGGTTCAAGTCCAATACAAGCATGACGCACATGAATACGCTCACCAGAGCCGTGCCGATCGCAACGCCGGCGATGCCTAATTCGGGGAAAAAGCGCCAGCCGGTCATCAGCGCATAACTCAGCGGCACGTTCAGCGCCACCGCCGCAAAGCTGATTCGCATGATGGAGGTGGTGCGCGACATTCCCGCGGCCAGACCACGCAACACCATAAATGCAAACGCCGGCAAACTGATCCAGGCGGCCTGCCCCAGGTATTGCGAGGCGTAAGCTACGGCTTGCGGCTCCTGCCCCATACCGAGCAATAGCGCTGGCGTCACTTTCATCGCCAACGCCACCATCGCGGCGACAATCACCACTAGAATCAATCCCGCTTTGACAATACGAATAATATCCTTCTGCGCGCCGCGCCCGGTATGAAACGCAACCTCGTTGGCGACCGCTGCGAGCAAACCGCTGATCACCACCAATATGAAATTGAATATAGCCGACCCCAACCCGGCGCCCGCCAATTCCTCCACGCCCAAAATCCCAAACATAATGGAGTCGCAGAAAATCATGGCTGACTGCGCAACCTGCGCCGCGGATAACGGAAGGGATAATTTTAGAACTTCTCTTAACCTGCTCATTGTTCCTTGCTCACTCTTCGGCAACGTCTCACGACGAGCCTTCGCCATACATCTGTTAGTTTCACTTATTAAATTAAAGCTGTCGTCCGGAAACTGCTTCCCGCAGGTCGATGTTCATTCCAAACGAGGCCAGTTAGAGGCTGTCGATAGTGGGGGCCTTAACAAAGCTGTTGCCTAAATTAGGTTGGAGCGGCAATATTCACAAGCGAAACATTCGCCTTTATACATGAGTTTTTTTCATGCCAATCCGTCCCAGAAAATTACCGCCGCTGAATGCGCTAAAAGCCTTTGAGGCCAGCGCCAGACTACTCAGCTTCTCCGTCGCTGCGCTTGAGCTGAATGTAACGCAAGGCGCAGTCAGCAAACAGATAAAATTACTTGAGGAATATTTTGAGCAACCTCTTTTTCTACGACGGGCGCGCCATATCAAATTAACGGAAGCGGGAGAAAAACTCTTTCACAGCCTGGGGGATATTTTTGATCAGTTGGTCAAAGCCTGTGACGCGGCGTCTTCCCATCAGAAAAACATTCTGCGCTTACAAGTAACGCCTTCCCTCGCCGTCCGCTGGTTGTTCCCTCGCCTGCCTCAGTTGCAACGAGAACTCAAAGATGTCCAGCTGAAAATCACGACCATGTGGCTGTCTGCGGAGAAAGAGGCGGACCTGGACCTGGATCACTACGATATCGTGCTGCATTGCGGTCGGCGCAGGGATAACGGCTCCGCCAATTTGTTGCGGGAGGAGCAGCTGGCGCCAGTATGCCATCCATCGCTACTGGAGCAGCATGGCGGTGATTGGCGACGCTTGATCCGCCATTTGCCGCTCCTGCACCCATCCGTCACGCATGAAGATTGGCGCAACTGGTTGACGAAAAACCCCGTACCTGGCGTAGATCCATCCTCGGGGCTGATATTCGACACCCTGGATATGCCGGTGACCGTCGCCATGCAAGGACACGGCGTCGCGTTGGCGGACCCGCTGTTCATTATGGACGAGCTGAAAAACGGAATTCTGACCACGCCCCGCAATCATAGCCATGACAGCGGCTGGGGCTATTATTTCGTACATCAGAAATTACGCGCCTCTGACCCCAGCATTCTTACCTTCAAGCGTTGGCTGATTGCGGGCCTGCAGGAAGATATGGAGCGGCTGGAAACCATCAGGCTGCTACCTTCCTTGACGCCTCTGGGCAAGTAGATTTAAGGCGCCGTTTTATGGCGCGCCTGAGCTGGCTCGCTCAACCCTGAGGCGTTATCCTTGGTCCATATTAATCGCTGTTGAGGCCGCCTGTAGACAGGCTTTATGCGAAAAATCATCCACATTGACGCCGACTCATTCTACGCCTCCGTAGAGATTCGGGATAATCCGTCACTGCGACACCTGCCAGTGGCGGTAGGCGGCAGCCCTGACAAGCGCGGCGTCATCGCCACTTGCAATTACAACGCACGCGCCTTTGGCGTGCGTTCGGCCATGTCTTCAGCAAAAGCCGTTCTGCTATGCCCGGATTTGGTGTTCGTACGTCCCCGCTTCGAGGTCTATCGCAGCGTATCCAAGGACATTCACACGATTTTTCGCGACTACACCGACCTCATTGAGCCGCTGTCACTGGATGAAGCCTATCTGGACGTCTCTGAATGCAAAGCCTGCAAAGGCAGCGCCACGCTCATCGCGGAAGAAATTCGCGCCCGCGTGAGACAAGACTTGCGGTTGACGGTATCGGCGGGCGTCGCACCAAACAAGTTTCTGGCCAAAATAGCCAGTGACTGGAATAAGCCCGACGGCATCTTCGTCATTCGACCGCAAGACGTAAAAGACTTTATCCCCCAACTTCCTGTTCGCAAAATCAACGGCGTGGGTAAAGTGACTGCAGCAAAAATGGAGGCTTTGGGCATCACCACCTGCGGCGACTTGCAACGTCTGTCCAAAGATGATCTGGAGCGCCATTTCGGCAGTTACGGCGAGCGTCTCTACAACCTGTCACGCGGCGTGGACAACCGTCCCGTACAGACAGAGTGGGTGCGTAAATCCCTGTCAGTCGAACACACCTACGACCACGATCTGCAAAATCTCGACGCCATTCTCGATAGCTGCGAACCTCTTTTCGAAGAACTGCTGGAGCGTTTCAATCGCATCAGCGACGCCTATCTGGTCAGCAAGCGTTTCGTCAAAGTCAAATTCGCCGACTTCACTCAGACCACCCTTGAAGAACTCCTCCCAGGATACAGCGGCCAGTGGCGAAGCCTGCCCGACTATTTGCGCCTCATGAGCGCCGCCTGGGCGCGCCAGAAAAAACCAGTACGTCTGCTGGGAATGGGAGTCAGACTGAGAGATCCCAAAAACAATAACCTTGGAGAACAGCTATCGCTGTTTTGAGGCCTCTAGGGTGTATAAGAAAGCTTCTCTCCACGCCGTTCAAGCGCAGCAAGAATATCCTCTTTTGACAGTCGTACTGTGTTAGACACCAAGGATTTAGGCAGACCGACACTCGGTGCGGAAATTGATATTGTCATATAAGAAAAAGGCTGTTCGCGAATATCCACAGGCTGTTCCTCCTGACCACCTGACAAACGCCCTCTCACCATGTAATTTTTTACCAGAACCGTAGCATACTTGTACTCACTGCCCGGCTGGGTGTTTACAATGGACTTTACGTCTCCTAAATAATAGCTAACCAAGCTCGTACCACTGAGAATCTTTTCATTTTGAGCGTTATAGAGGATGAAGTCCGACCTTAAAACAGGGGCGTTTTCAAGGATCTTTTTCTGGTCAGATTCAAAAATGACAACCAAACTGTGTGGAAGGTCTATCCCGTCACTAGTAGAAATATTTACATGCCGGATTTCCTGCTGACTAATATTGACTGAACCAGCACAACCAAAAAATGAAAAACATAAAATAAGCAATACTATTTGCTTCACTATCGAACCCCTATAGCTTTCGGGTTCATTGGCGCATTTTCTAACAAGGATAACGCTTTTTTGTACATATCTCCTGCATTTGCATGTGAGACATCCATTTCATAGTTATATGCGCCATTTTCATGGCCCAACTGACTACCTATATTAGCTATGTAGCCACCTGAACGCCCATTTGTTGTTAACAAAGTTGGAAGGGAAGCAACACTACTGACAACTTGGTTCACCAAAGGAATCTTCCCTATAGTATTATCCCAAATAGATTGACGAATGTAGACATTAACCCATTTCTCAGCTGGCGGCCTTGCTAATGGGAACATTGAAACAGGATCAAGAGTAATTAGCTCTTTTACAGGCACCCCCTTGACAAACAAATTCTGGGCAATATTCATTACAGCCTGACCACCCCAGCTATGCCCCGTTAGGCGAAGATTATTAAATTTGTATGACTTCCAATCCCTAATTATTTCCTCCAATAATTCCTTTTCACCCTCATGTCCTCGGTAATATACTTTCCTATCACTAGCGCCATACAAATTAAACCTGTCGATAATGTCAACTTTAACCAAGTTTGTAGGACCAACAACACGGCTAAGCACATCATTTTTATCTGCCCCGCCACCCACAATATATTCACGATCAATCCAACTTCGCCTAGTATAAGACTGTATATGTTCAGGTAAAGTGGTAGAGGCAGACATAATTCTTCCTTAAAATAAGCAGTTAGGTATACAGGCACTAACTGTATGTCATATCCTCTCCCCTATAAATACACCAAAGAGACTACACCTTCACCTTCTTTGACTATTTCCACCTGCCTTGACCAACCAACCGCCAGCGCAAATCAGCACAAAGTAAGTCCAGGGGGTGAACAGGATTGTGTTGCCGAGCAGGCGTCTCATCAGAGGAGGCCAGTTTTGGAGAGCGTCATTTTCCATGACTTCGAACAACAACATAACGCAGGCGACGCCCAGCAACGTGATGGACGTCAGCTTGATCAGCGACTCTTGCATGGGAGGAATATGTTTCAGGTAGGGATGGAGCGCCCAGTAGACGCATCCGCAACCAATTAACGCGCCGACGGCGATCCCGGCCCACTTTAACATTACGGAAACTTCCGTGGATGTTTCGCCCATGAACAAAGCAGTGGCCCAGCCAAGAAAAACTTTACCACTGATCTCAAGTGCGCCTTTGCCGCTTACCGTTTGAAAGCGGGCGATCCAGATGATAATCGCCAGACTCAGCAACAGGCTGGGTCCCAGGCGAAACAGGTGATAGTAAGTGAAGTCCCGTCCGATCGCGTCGTCAATCAAATAGCAGAAAAGGCCGTTTCCCAGTCCGACACTTAACGCTAACGCCAGCGGCGACAACAATAAAGATGTATGGGAGACGCCAGCCGCATATTTATAACCCTGTAAGTGTAAGCCCATGCACAGCCCTCCATGTAAGCTTAGTCCAACCTTTCTTTATTCTAATTATTAGACCGACAAACTATGACCGCCTATCATCGACCGTTATTCCCTGTAAGCTTGCCGGACCTATACAGGATGGTATATCACGAATAGCAACAATGAGTTATTCGCCGATTGTTTCAAATTGTTTCTCAAGCCACTTTGAAGTTGGAAACCATTTCTTTTAACTGCGCCGCCCGGTTGCTGAGATTCTGGGATGAATCAAACAGTTTGCTCACCACCTGTTCGGTGTCGCGCACTGCATCCCGCACATGCGCCAGGTTAGCGGTCATCTCACCGGCTACGCTGCCCTGCTGCTCGGCCGCGGTAGCGATCTGCAGGCTGCGGTTGGTGATTTCCCCCATTTCCGTCACAATGCCGTCAAACATTTCTCCCGACTCACCCACTTTCGATGAGCCGGTTTCCGCCACTTCGACGCTGGCGCTCATCAGTTCGACGGCATCCTGCACCTGCTTCTTCAATGCTTCGATGGTGCCGTTGATTTCGCCAGTGGCGTCCCGGGAACGCATCGCCAGTTGCCGCACCTCATCCGCCACAACGGCGAAACCGCGGCCGCTTTCTCCCGCTCTCGCCGCTTCAATGGCGGCGTTAAGCGCAAGCAGGTTGGTCTGCTCGGCGATGCTTTCAATGCTATCGGTGACAGAGGAGATGGTATCCACTTGATTGGCGATGTCCGTCACTGCTTTAGAACAATTATCAAGGTTGCGTGACAGATTATTGATGACGTTAACCGCGTCTCCCACCAATTCATTGCCGGTGGCCGCACGTTCATTAGTCGCCTGAGTCGCGGCGGAGGTGGTGCTGGCGTGTTCCGCTACCTCCCTCACTGTCGCCGCCATTTGCTCCATGGCGGAAGATAACTGTTCAAGCTGGGATGACTCATCGTCAATCGCCCGCTTCGCAGTCGCCATGCGTGAGGAAAGCTCTTTCGATTCCTCCGACAAAGACTGGCTGATCTCCATTTGCTTCCCAATCAACTCCGCCAGGGACTGCCGTGTGGATTCAATGGCGCGACTGATGTGGGACACCTCATCGCGCCCGATACAGTCCAGATGAAAGGTCAGGTTACCCCGCGCCAGATTCTCCATCGCCGCCACCACTCTTGAGAAACTGCGCTGCATCGCATTAACGACGAAATGAGACGCTGCGAACATGACGACAAGAACGCCTATGCTGACCCAGACCAAGCGGGTCAATGTCTCCTGATACAGCTCATCCGCATCATCAAGGTATATTCCCGAAGCGATGATCCAGCCTTGTTCCGGCCACGGCTCAATGTAGGTAGTCTTATCGACCAGTTCGTCTTTTCCCGGTTTACGCCACTGGTACGTTACAAATCCGGACTTGCCGGCGCGAAACCATTGCGTCGCCACATCCCCAAAGCGCCCGCCTTCATTAAGGTCAATGTTAGGGACCGGCTCCCCCACCCATTCAGGTTTAGGGGGAAACGCAACAAACTTCTGGTCGACGGAGAAGGCGTAAACATAGCCGTCCAGGGACTCTCCCCAACGCAGACCGCCAAGCATCTCGCCAATGTACTGATTCAATTCATCCGGGTGCTGGGCTTTGTACTGTTTCAGGTTATGCAGGGCCGCCTCCACCATATTCATTGCGCTCTCACGCAGGGCGTCACGTTGGGATTCACGGGTTAAACTGGCGTTATACCAACTGGAAGCGATGAACATGATCATGATGACCACACTGAGCCCCAGGAATTTTTGTCTCAAGGTCAGCTGGGCGAAGAAACGGTCAATAGCGGTGGCAGGATGGGCTTCCCTCATGAAATACTCCCTTTTCGCGGATGCTTGCGTCGCAAATCAGTTCAACGGGGCTTAGACTTTAAAAGTGTAGTCAATATTCAGCCTTCCGCAGGCAGTCCGACTCAGGAAATTTTCATTCAGCCAAAATCCCCTGCACGCCAACCTTGAAATCCCATGCAGAGCCCCTCGCCATCCGGAGCCAGCTCATTTTCCTCCAGCAAAACGCCCTGATCGTCGCGAATACGCTGAATCAGCGCATATTCAGCCTGGTGTTTCCCATCAATTTCGTTAAGGAAAATCCCGTCCAGCAACTGCATCACGGCGTACAGGGTTGCATCCACCGCTTGTTCCGCCAACTCACGATCTGTGCCGCCCTCAAGCAATTTAAAATCCCTCAACGCCTCTTCTCTGACGTGTTTGAACAGATGCTCTCCAAAAGCGTGAGAAGCCGAAACTTTGCGACTGTATTGCTCTTTCGGCCAGTTTTCATAGGGTTCCATCGATCTTTTCCTTTTGCTTATAGATAACTGTTACCGCACAAGTCATTCTCTCAGTGAACAATTGAACCATATCGTTGCGACAGACTGATGTTGACCACCGCGCCGCTATTGAACTCAATGGCGTCGCCGATCATACCGTCGCTGAAAATGACGCCGTTTTCCGGCGCCTGTGATTTGATGATAAGCGCCTCACCGCCGGCGATCTCTCCATACACCAGTTCCGTTTGCGTGGTATTGCTGGGGAAAGGTTCTCGTACGGAGAACATGAGCTTTTGCGCATCCCATGAAAGCGGCTGATAGATTTCCGTGCGATCGCTTTGAACGCCGCGGGCTCGCGCCACGCCCAAGGAACCGGCGATTACACTGCGCATCCACCCGGTAGAGCCCAGCCCTGTAGAGACAATCACGCCGCTTGAGCTGTGCATTTCCGACATCTGCCGAAAGTCGATTTCATAGCGTAAGGAAGTATGGTTTTTGGGGCCAATAAAAAAGTCGTTCACCGCCACCATGGCCTGGCCATCGTTGAGACTGGCTTCCGCCATGGAGACGCGCTTGATCGGCCGTTTGGCTCTCAGCAACTCTTTCAGCACCACGTCCAGATCCGTAACCTGGAATGGCAGCAATACGCCGTCGATGCGCGCAGGGTCAGGATTGACCGCCACCACAGGTTGCCCATGCAAATACTTCAACGTATTCGCCACCAGCCCGTCTTGTCCGAGTACGACCACCACGTCCTGAGCGCCGAAGATGAAATTACTTAGAAAGTCTCGATCAAGCGTCTGCACGCGCCCTATTCGAGATAACGCCGTCTCCGCGGCGGCCAATGAAGTCCGGTAACTCTGATCCTCATGAATGTATGCATCAAAGTCTTCGCCACGGCTTTCAATGTAAAAGCGCGCCTGCTCTTCGGTATTATGCCGCCAGGCCAGCTCTTCCAGCCGCGTCCGGCGTTTTACCAGGATCAGCTTGGTTTCCGTAGCGCGCTCGCTCATCGTTTTTTACCCAATAGCTCGCGCATCAGATCCGGGCTGATATTCAACTGCCCGATCTTGTCAGCGCCAGTGGCCAGTTGTCGGAAAGCCTGAGCAATTAACTGCTCTGGATTCATAGAACTGTTGGTGATCGCTTCAAGAATGCGATTGTCCACTTCCGCCATCGCTTTCATGCTGGCGGATATCGCATAGGCTTTGACATCCGCTTCTTTACGGCTGTTTTCTGCACTGACCGCCACCAGTTCCTTACGCTTGTTCTCTTGTTCTATCTCGTTCTCCAGCACTTCCCGCTGCAGTTCCTGAGTTTTACGTTGCACCGCCATACGGGCGTCCATTTCCGCTTCCTTGACCTGCTGCTTTTTCTGTTCCACGGAAATTTCCGTCTCCAGTTCGTTTTCCTTGATCTTACGCTCCTGTTCAATGGCGGCGTTGCGACGCGTATAAGCCGCTTCGTCCGCATCCTTCATCATCTGCTCCCGCACCGTCGCTTCAAGCGCGCGGGCGGTTTCCGGATTGGGTTTTATCGCGAGTATGGATACGTCCAGAATCTCCACTCCCAATTTTTCCAGCACCGGGGCGGAATCGAGCGCGGCGGCGAGTGTCCCGGCCAGAGTCTCTGAAGCCAGCAGGCTTGCTTTCAAGGACAGGTTCTGAATGCTGTTGCGAGTAATGGATTGCAGAAGATTGAGAATCCGCGCCGGCAGCTTCTTAGGCGCGTCCGAAACATAGGATTTACCGTCATCAGCCAGGGTGAAATTCATGGTCGCCGCCAGTATCTTGGGGCTCTTCACACGATATACCAACTGCCCCTGCACAGTGACCTCCTGAAAGTCACTGGTGCTTTCCTTGAAGATAAACGGTAAATCCGCCGAGCCGATAGGAATCGAAACCAGTGACGTCGTCGGCGCAAAGTAAAAGAAGCCCAGGCCCGCGCCTTCCCGCTTAAGCTTTCCTTTGTTGAACTGCATGATATAGGTGGTGGGTTCGGTTTTTATATATCTGAACATCTGTAACCTCTTCCTTATTCTTAATATAGTGGCTCAAAGCCACCAAATAAATTAAAGGCTCTGAGCCACTACTTGTCAAGCCATAATTCCCCCAGTGCGGAAACGCCTCCCTGTCCGCCACTTTGTAGACTGTTTCAGCATGCACTATCTTTAATACAGTTAATCTCAGCGATAGAGACTTAAACTATATACATGCGGCGCCGATTTACCCGGTTTGTACTTGCGCTGTTATGGCTGCTTATCGTTCAGGGCGTCTATGCGGCGGAGACGGAGCTATCCTTTGTCAGGATTTGCGACGACGCAGGAGAATGGCCGCCTTATACTTTTTATCGAGTGGAAAACGGCAAGAAGGAGGTTGCCGGCTATGCAGTGGACGTAGCGCGGGAGATTTTGGAAAGCAACCATATCAAGTATTCCATTGAACTTCCTTCATGGAAGCGCTGTTTGCTGGAAGTCAGAAAAGCGCGCCAATTCGACATGCTGCTCAACGCCTCCTACACGGAAGAGCGCAGCAAGCAGTATCTATATTCCCTTCCCTACTACTGGACGCACCTTTACTACTTCTACCTGCAACAGCGGTTTCCCGATGGATTGGACCAAGTGGAAAAAAGCGTTTTGGACACTTACGTCATCGGCGGGCTCTCCGGCTACAATTACACCTATCTGGATCACCCTAGCGAATCAATGGATACTGACTCCGTGACCTATGACCACCTGTTCCTGAAGTTGCGCAGCGGCAGAGTAGACCTGATTACCGCTGATTACGAAATTATGCAGGGATTCGTTCATAAAGGCCTGGATTTGATCGCCACGCCAGGGATGCGGTACAGCCCCATACCCAACTCTCCGCCGCAGGGTTACCACATGCTGTTTCCTCGCACCCCGGAGGGAGAATATCTCAAGGCGCTGATGGACGCAGGCATCATCAAAATGCAGAAAGAAGGACGCTTACAAGAAATTCTGGACAGCTACATTAATCCGACCGGGCAGGTCAGGAGCAATCCCTGACATGCCAATACGATTCCCTGTCAGAGGCCAGAACGATACATGGAAAAAAGCGCGGCGATATTGCAGTCGTCGGGCCGCCATTGGCGCCGTCGCGCTCACGTTCTCGTTGTCCGCCTCCCTGATCTTCGCCGCCGATATCACCGTGCGCCTGGCCAATGGCGAGTGGCCTCCTTATCAATCGAAAACGCTCAAACATTATGGCGTGGCCAGCCATATTGTTACGGAAGCTTTCGGCATCGTAGGCGTGAACGTGCAATACGTCTTCTTTGATTCCTGGAAGCGCGCCTACGCCGAAGCCCTTTCCGGCAATCTTGACGGCACCCTGCTATGGAGCCCGTCGGTCGACCGGGAAGCGCTGTTTTTCTTCAGCGAGCCGGTGGTCATGGGTGAATCCGTGTTTTTTCACCGTGTGGATTCCGATTTCACCTGGAACAGCTTCTCCGACCTGAAACGTTATCGCATTGGCGGCACGCTCGGGTACTCTTATCAGTTCGAGGATACGGAGGGAGTGAAAATTGATCGAGTGTCCAGTGACGAGATCAATTTCACCAAGTTGCTGCGCGGAAGAATCGACGTTTTCCCGTCCGACAAAGACGCAGGTTATGCCTTGCTATATGAATTGTTCAAGCCGGAAGACGTGGCGCAGCTCACCATCTCTCCCCATGTCTATAACAGCACCACTTATCACCTGATAATGACTCGCGCCCTGCCGGCGAATAGGGAGCGGGTCAAACAATTCAATGAAGGTTTGCGTCAACTGAAAGACAGCGGTCTGCTCGACCGCTATCTGGAGGACTCTCGACGCGGAGCCTATCGGCAGCCGCAAGACGTCACTGAGAACAGCGAAAAGGTCGTCTCGCCCTAACTCAAATCGTGGTGAATGACTTCCGAGTCTACCGGCTGGCCATTTTCATCGCACTTGAAGATCTCTTCGTACATCAGCCTCTGTTCGCCAGGTCCGCCAAAGCTCATTTTTTTAATGGGCCGTCCTTCGGCGTCAAACACCATGCATTCGGACACCACCTGCACCCCTTTCAGCGTATAGATGGAGCTATGCAGTTTGGATTGCTCCGCTTCCAACGGAACCGCAGGGGTTGATTCCTGAGACAGCGGTTCATACAGCACCACATAATGCGTCGCTCTCAGCCCATCCAGAGATATGGCTTCCTTACTGGCGTGAACGCGGCGCAGATAGGCGTGCAATGTTTTCTGATGCAGCGCCTGCGGCACATTGATGATTTCCGTATGCGCAATGCCCCGCCCTGCGATCAGTTCACTCATGGCCAGGGTCTGATCGCTGTGGAACCAATGACGTCGGTAGTCGGAATGCTCCATGATCTGGTCATGTTCAATGGGAACGCCTTCAAGGTCAACGAAGGCGACCAGCTCCGGCGTGACGAAATGCGCGACTTCTTCCAGCTGCGCCTGACAATCGACTGGAAAAATAACCTGTTCTTCCTCATCCCAATCCTCGCCGTCGTCATCCAGGGAGCGCATAGCCTGTATACCAGACTCCGAAAGCTCTACGAAGGAAAGAGGACCGCTGAAGCCGTCTTTTTCATCGAATCCGAGCAGCGGGTATTCTATGCCCAATACTGCCTTGTCTTGATTGAAATAAACGTTTTTCACCGGGATAGGATGGGGTCCACGGTCAGAGACTTCCATGCGGAATGCATTATGAGGATTCGGAATTAGCCTGAACTCGCCCTTTTCCGGGTCGATGTCGACCAGGTACTCTGCGTGCATCTTGCCTTCCTCCAGTTCACCGAAGGGAATACTGTGACTGAACGTCTCTTGAGGAAATTCCACCGTGATCATCGTCCCGGGACTGATTTCCGGGCCATTCTCCAACGTGGACGCATGCTCCCAGATCGCTTGAGCCCTGGCGAGATAATCACCGTCATACGCGGGTCCAAGCAAGCGGAGGGCGGTGTTTCCTTCGCAGAAAACCAGGTATTCAGTGGATTCTTCCTCATTGAGCAGAGCGCAGGTGTATTCCGCCCCGGCCGGGATATCCTCAGCCTCGACAGGCTCGCCTTGATAGAAATAAATAATGGAATGGACGTCTATGGAACTGCTGGATTGGCTCATTAGATACCTGTCTGAGTTGCAATGCGGGACTCGGCGCTTCGCTTGATGCAAAAGCAATGCGCCGACCAAGTTCTATACCCTACCCCATATCCATGTTCGGGTCAGCCTCGGGTTGACCCTTTGCTGCAAGTCAGGCGCTTCATGACCTTTCAGCGAAATGCGGGACATCCTCCTGCAAGGGATGCCAGGCCGCTTTTGAATCACAGTATATTTGCTTCGAGGCTTGCAGGCCGGGATCATCGTCCAGAACCCCGGCCGCAACGCCAATATCGTCCCGCCCATCGCGAATAAATTGAAGGTTCGATCCACAGTCTGCGCAGAAGGTTCGCGAGACATTCGAGGAAGAGCGATGGATGCGCACATTCTCGACGCCACCCAACATCACGAAACTGTCCTTGCCAGTCACCAAGTATGCGCCAAAGGCGAAGCCATGAGCCTTCTGACACATCCGACAATGGCAGTAGGTCAGCGCTTTGATTTCGCCTTCTATCTGGAATTTCACCGCCCCACACAGACAGGAACCCTTAACTACGGCCATACTCATTTCCTCCAGCGTTTTTATTGAATCGCCTGAGCGCCCGATGCGCCAGGCTGGCTATTCGTCGCCTTCTTCTCAGCGTCCTTTGACCTTGCGACCACCCAATCGCCCAATGTGTCGAGAAAGCCCTCTACGAAGGCGTCCGGTCCCAGTACTAGAAACATCGCTTCAGCGGACGACGTCCACTCTGAAGGCGTTTGGAAATCAAAGTACTTCGCTTTCAGCAGACTATGCGTCGCTCCAGGAAACAACGTCAATTGGTAGTCCCGCCAATTTGAGGAATGAAAAGCGCTGTCTATTGTCCGCATGCTCTCCTGGAAATCCACATTGCGGTCTTTGTCGCCAAACAGCCCCAGAAAGGGAACATTGACGCGAGCCAGCCCCGCACTCATGTCGGCTTGCATGTTGCGCATGGCGAAACGATAGCGTTCGGGGGACATGGGCTCAGTTAATACGCCCGCTGGCGGGGCGCTGTTACGCAGCCACGCCAGATACTGATCATAGGAGAGATTATTCTGCGCGAGATAGCGATCTGCTTTTTCGCTGAACTCCAGCGCAGTCGCAATGTCTTCTTTGCTGTAGCCCTGCCTGAGCATGCGCTCGCGTTGCAAATAAAGCGACTGTCTGCGCCAATTGACGGCGACGCCAACCGCCACCATGAAATCGATGTCTGCTTGTCCTCTCGCTAATTCCGACAACACCCAGCCCCCCTGCGAAAACGCCATGACGCCAACTGCGCCCACATCGACGCCTGCCTGTCCTCGCAGCGCCTTAACGCCAGCGACCGTTTCTCCCGCCCGCTCTCGCATACTTTGCGCCAACCAGTCGCCACTGGACTCGCCAACCCCCTGCTTGTCCCAGCTAAGGCAAGCCACGCCACGCTCCAGCAGCCGGTTCATGATGGCGACATAACCGCCGTTGGCGAAACGGTCCACGGGGCCGTCACCGTGCAGAAATACGACAACAGGAAAGGGGCCGTCTCCTTCCGGCGTCAACAATGTGGCTCCCAATCGCTGGCCATCATAGGGAAAAGTGAAGTCGGTTCTTCGCCCATACTTCAGGCTGTGCTGATCCAATACTCCCAATACCAGTACTGCGACCAAGACACATACAAACAGCAGACCCGCCACAATTTTCATCTTATCTCCCTTAGCCATTGTGAAGTCCGCCACATTAAATCCGAAACAATCTTAAGATCGCCTTAAGAAGCCGGGGTCGGTAACCAGATCACGCTGACTTGCGCGCCCTCGCCAGTGAGATCAACGGAAAAGCGCCAGTTCAGTTTGTCGCAGATACGTCGCACCAACTCCAGTCCCAAACCGAATCCTTCCACATTTGAGTCAGCGTCCTCAGGGTTGATCGGATTCGTCATACGCAAACCGTCGCGGTCCGTCGTCATGACGATCACGCCGCCGGATGAGTGCTGAAAGGCGTTGCGAACAAGATTCGCCAATACAATATGCAACAGACTTTTCTCTATTTTGACGATGTCTGGACTCAGCTCCAGCCGCACCTCCACATCTCTAGCCGTCAGCAAGTATCGGTGATCTTCAATGATCGCCTGGAAAAACGCATCCAGGGACACTCGCTCTTTCTTCAACGCCTGCGGAGATTCCCGCGCCAGCCATAGCAGCGCGCTGGACAGCAACGCCATATTCGCCCCCGCCAATTGCGCCCGCCGCAGCGAAGCCTTACCCGCCTCGCCGGTTTGCAATTCCAGCGTGTCCAAACTGGCCTGGATGATCGCCAGAGGGGTTCTCATCTCGTGACTGGCGTGCTTCAGAAACTGCTTTTCACGAGCATTGAAGGCCTCTATGCGAGCGACGCCCTCCTGCATTCGCTGCGCCAGTTGATTAAGTTCTTCTATTTCAAAATTCGGCGCATCCACCCGCGTCCTGGTTCCCAAGGTTTGCGCCCAGGCGCTAAGTAGGGCAATAGGCTGCGTGGCCCGTCGGATCAACCAGAAAAACAGCGCGAACAGGAGTCCGAACACGACCAAAGTTGTAAGCAATGAATGTATCAGGGCGGCGCTGAAGAACTCCTCTCCCAGCGTTTCGATATCCGCACGATTATGGCGGCTTAATAAAAACCGGCGCTCTCCATCCTCTGTCTGAAACGGCAATAAATATAAAAACGCCTCTTCGCCGGCATGTTTAATCACCGCCTCCAGCACCTTGCCGTCCCGGGTCGGTTCAGGCCCAAACTGCGACCGCACTGGCTCAGGCACCGCCGCCCAGCTTTGATACAGGCTCATATAGGCATCATTGCTTTTTGGTGTTCCATCCGCTCGCTGGGATTGTCGCAGTAGAGCCTGGGCCTCCAGTTTCATCAGCGTATCGCCGGCCCAGTCCATGTTGTTCCAGGAAGAGATAAAAGCAAGAGCAAGACACCCCAACAACAACCCGGCTCCCATCCAACACAATTGATCTCTGAGACTTTGGGCCAACGTTTTCGCGCGATCACGGGACCTTTCCCTGTGTGAGTTAAACATCATGTCATTCTCTGGAGACTATTTGTTTCAAACAATACCGGTTTTAATCGTTCCCATTATTAATAAGCCAAAGAGCTCAAGTATTTATACCTATTTTTTGACGTGTTATCCAATCATTTGACGCCTTTGCAATTAAGTCGGCGCCAGACTCAAATGGATACAGATCATTCTGACAATCATTAAGATTAAATATCATTCCATTTCGATTAATACAAACTACAATCCAGCACGAAACAAGGATACTGCCATGACTATTGTCAACACCGTTTCTTTACATGAAGCCATGAACAATGAAGTGAAAAAAGGCGGAAAGAAGCTCGCGTTATTTGTCATAGATGAACAAGGAAAACAAGCACCCAGAAATCATGCTTCGCTATTGTCGACTATAACTAAAGCGCAGACTTTGCGCATGCCCATTTACTTAATAGAAATTGATCACGCCGCACTCAGCGATGGAGCGCAACCTGTCGTTATTGGCGGAGCTCCGCCAGTGGGAGTAAGAACATGGAGAGACTACTGCGTACGCGGCGCCACAGTGGTTAAGAAACCGCACATTAGTATGTTCAACCCCGAAACCAATCTGGATATTGCAGCCGAGATAAAAAGATTGAACATTACCGGCGCCGTTATTATCGGAACACAGACAAACCAGTGTGTAAAAGTAAATGCCGTAGGCGGATATGTGGACAGGAATAACACCAAGAAGTTTGACGGTTTAAACAAACTCTGCAAGGTTTATACGTGCGGCGCAGTATTAAGAGGCGCAGAAGAAGCCACCTGGAAAAATGAGCCAAATGTTTTCTATTACAATCATTTGGAAGTAGCTCCCCGTCCTCATCGATAGCCTTTGCTCCCGTCTACGCGTCGGCCCCGGGCTTTACAGAAAGAGGGCTGAGCCTACCCGCTACAGGCCCGGCCAATCCGGGCCCGATGCTTGTATCTCAACATCCTGTTCTTGTCACCGTCATACAGCGCCTTGACCTTATTATTAATATGGCAATGATATTGGCATGTTAATCATCAGGCTCGCCCTTGTTCAGCATCCAGCTTCAGAACCATCACGAAATAATAGCTCTCGTCCACCAAAGTATAATAGACATTACAGCAGTTGCCTTGATGACTAATATTTCCTCTTACTGGCGGCGATACCACTTTACAAGTGGCTAAACCCTATTCGATAACGCCTAAAGAAAGCGTATTAATTTCATTGTCTGCAATACCGATAGTTAGCTCATTCAAGTCCTACACTGAACCGCCAATATAATTTCTGTCGCCGCCGGCTTTTTATTAAAAGCGCCATTCAAGAAAAATCTCCTTTCTGGAACTTTTTTAGAATCTGATTATCAAATCCATTGAGCATACTAATTATACAGAATCCACCATAGGCTCTATTGTTACACGCCAACAACAGACGATTTTAAACTCTCATCTTTATAATACTTTCTCAACGATATATCAGGACTACATATGGCGAAGAAAATCCCATTAGGCGACAAACTGTATTTATTCACTGACGCCACCGGCATCATAGCGGAAAACCTGCTGATCACCTCCCATGGCGGTTATATTTCCCGCCCCGAGTTTGGAAAACAGACCGGCTGGGCGCGCAATATTCCCGGCCTGGGGGGCTGGATCGGCGTGCCGGAATGGACCCAGTTGTACTTCTACGGCCCTCACACTCAGGCATTGCTGGACCCGGGCCTGGGCTCCGTCATCAGCGGTAAAACCAAGTTCTTGCAGCGTCTGACGCCAAATACAAAAGTCAGAAATTACAGCCTGAGCAAATACCAGGGGGATGAAACCGGAGAGACCTACCACAGCATCAGCCGGGATATAGACAGCAACCGGACATTCATTACCTTACGTCAGGACGCCTTGAACAGCGGCGACGCGCGAATGATGGCGGAAGCGCAACGTTTATGCCCCAACCCATTCCCCAAATTCGATGTATTGACCGTGCGCAACCGCAAGCTGATGGGCGGAGTAAACCTCAAACATGCACTGGACATGCTCGCCAGCAATGGTTATCGCTACAACAAGATTCACTGCGTCTTTTGTCGCTCAAGAATGATCGGCCCAAGCGGCAGTTGGGACGCCCGCAATAACCCTTAATCGGTCATCCGGGTTTTGCAGCGCCGGGCAGGGACGCTCAGGCGCCGTCTTCCCGAATACACACGCCTACGCCGACAACAGTATGAATCAGAGCCTGCGCAAAGGGCTTATCCACGGCTTTGCGTAGCTGATGAAGCTGCACGTTAAAATTGCCTGGGTCAACGTCGCCTCCTGGCCAGGCGGCGGTTTCCAGCTCCTCCCGGGAAACCACATCAGGGCTGCGCCGCATCAGCGTCACTAGCAGCTTCCAACCGGTTGGCGTCAGTCTTATCTCATGTCCCTCTCGCATCACGCGATGTTCGCCCAAGCGTATTTCCAAAGGCCCCACTCGCAGCGTCTCTCCCTGTTTCGATGCGCGTCTCGCCAGCGCCTGTAACCGCGCCCACAGCAACGGCATGGGGCAGGGCTTGGCGACATAGTCGTCGACGCCGCTGCGAAACCCTTGCAATTGCTCTTCATCCGTATCGCAAGCGGTCAACATCAACACCGGGGTGTATATCCCTTGACGCCGCAGTTCCGCACACAGATCAAAGCCATTCATTTTCGGCAACATCAAATCCAGGATGATGGCGTCGAACCTGTCTCGCGCCGCACGCTGCAGCCCGGCGGTCCCATTGAAGGCGAAGTCGCACTCCGCCTGCTGCAACTCAAGGTAGTCGGCGATGGCGGCGGCCAAATGTCGATCGTCTTCAATGATCAGTATGCGCATGAGTGTCCGGTTTCCAACCTGGGGACTTGATCAAAAAGTGCAGCCGGTCGCGCCATGAATGCGCGTTTCGACAATCTGAATATAACGCCTTCGCCTCATGAAAAACTATTATGAAGGGATTGCGTGAGGCCAATGGCGTCGTCAAACCATAGCTCACCGGAGCCGTCTCCGGCTGATAGGTTCCGAATAGCCGGTCCCAAAGCATCAGTACGCCGCCGAAGTTTTTATCCAGGTAGGGATGATGGGAGCCATGGTGCACTCTGTGCGCAGACGGCGTATTGAAGACGCGGTCCAGCCAGCCGAGCGTCCCCACCTTTTCCGTATGAATCCAGGACTGATAGGCCACAACCGCCAAGAAAGCCACGATTGTCTGCACCAGGTCAAACCCAAGCAGGACCATGGGAACCAGAAAGATCCACTCCACCGGACCTTCCAGCCAGGAAAGACGCAGAGACGTACTGAAGTCAAAGCGCTCCGAAGAGTGATGCGCGCTATGGATCGTCCAGAAAAACCTGACTTTGTGTTCGATACGGTGCATCCAATAGTAACTCAAGTCCGCCGCCAGAAGCGCCAACGCCCAGGTCCAGCCATTCACTGGAATACGCCACCACGCCAGCGGCTCCACCAGCCATAACGCAATTAGAAAAACCGCGCCGTAAAGAGTCCTCTCCAACAAAATATTGCCGATGGCGACAGCGATATTGGCGAGCTTCTCACGTAAAGGCTCCCAACGCTTCCGCACTATATCCCAGCATACGCCCGCCCCCACGAGACAAAGCGCAGCGAGCAAGCTCAGATCAATCAGTTCCAGCCAGACACCCGCATCATCAAAACGCGCCTGCAAATTATCCACTCTCACCTCCCTCATTCGCCTACAGCGCCACAGCACATGCTGCGGCCTATCTCATTGCGGGAGAGTTTAAAAAAGGCGGGATTAAGAGCGTATTAAGGCTGTAGAAAGCGACGTATCAGCGCAGCGTGGGACAAAGGTTTGCGGGGATCATTTATATCCGTGTTAGTCTCATAATCCAATAAAACCAGCCCCTCATGCCGGGCAAGCAGCTCGGATAGTTGGCTTAGCTCCGCCTGTAGCCTGTGCGTCAGCGTCCAATGATACGCGGGCAGATAGATCTGCTTTCTCGCTTCGATATAGGGAATTAACTCCCCTCCGGGTCCTTTTCGATGCCCTAACACACGCCCGTAACGTCTGACTGTACGCTTAATGCCTTTCATATCCGTGATATCGAAGCGAGAAGGGTCAATGTCCTGCCCTTCAAACACCTTCAAGCCCTGCCATATGCCTTCTACGGATTGAGCGGTCTCGGATGAAAACGGTATGGGAATCCCACTATGAGGATAAAAAGGGGAAAATTTCACCCAAGGCGCCGAAGCCTTTGAGGTGACGTCTATAATGGCGTACCCAGGAAATTCTCTTTCCAGTGTCGACGACTTTTTTCTTCTGCTGGCGATGACAATATCGCCGCTGTATGTCTCCGTTTGCATAGCGCCTCTCTATCAAGTTATGTCAGGTGGGCCTGGCGCGCCTCAGGTCAGCCTTAGGTCTCCCGCATAGCCCATCAACTTGCCCAAAACAGGAAGACTTAGGGTCACCGCAAACCGATACTGGTCGTCGACAACCATTTTATACGCGTGCGTCCGAGGGACCAGCCACAAGGGCAAGGGTAAACCGCGCAGCTTGCAGCGCCGGGGAACCCAACGCCAGCCGCCATCTCGGATATCCACGCCCAAGTGTAACTCCACGTCGCCGGTGGACTCGCTCCAGTATCCGCCGGGAAAGGCGCCATGAGGGCGGAAAAGAGAGCGCATCTGCGCTCCCGATTCGAATGTGCGGTTCCATTGCAACGCGTCGCCAGAGTGGCGGATTTCAACACAAAAACCGACCATTCCTGTCGTCTGCGGCGCTCCGGTTTTCGTCGCGATGCGTCGCCCAATCCAACCCGCCAGTCCCGCGCCGTATTCGACCTGCACCCGCCCCGTCAGCGTTCCGCCTTCGCGATGTAATTGCTGAAGCATTGGGTGCAGGTGCGAGAAAGCCTCGCCAAACCATTGCGTCACGGCATTTTCCATGAGCGTCAGGCCCTCCGACCGCTTTCGCCGGTCATCACCGCCGAACCAATAATATGCGCCAATCTCAAAGCTTCCGGCACTCTGCCTTTGGTGGTCAGCCTCTCCAACGCTTTGCTGGCGGTTTCCGGATCACAGCCGGCGACCTGATAATGACAGAAATCGTTATTAAAAATAGTTCCCGCAGCGCGAATCAGACCACGCCGCCGCTCATAGTCGTCAAAGTTGCGCAGCGCCTTGTCTATCGCCTGCAGATCCGGGTGTTTGCGCATGACGGCAATACAGGGACGTTGCACGCTTTCACATAATCTGGGCAGGTCAATGACATTGAACCCGCCAATGGCCACGCCGTCCGTCAGCACGACGCCGACCTGATCATAGAACCTGCTGTTCGTCAGCATGGCGATCAGACAGTCCGTGGCGTCATCGCCATCTTTGGCCGCCGTCCCCCAGAGCATGCCCTCAAATTCGCCATCCGCGCAGATAATTCCCGCAACGTTGACAGGCGACCCCCGCCGCCGTGAAAAAGGCGCATCGTCAAACCCGGCGACCCGAATACGACGATTGCCTTTCACCAATTGATCCAATGATTTCATTAAGCCGTTTCCAAACCGCTGTTAATCCGTCTCGCCATTTTCGGTTTTACTTTTACTTGCCGTCTCGTGAATGACCTCTTCACCCTCTCGTCCCTTCTCCCCCTTTTCGTCAAAAAAAGCAGGCAGGTAAGGATGCCAGTTCCATAGCGCAGGACGTCCGCTGTTTTCTGGAAGATAAGCGCCATCGGTTTTGCCATGGCGCACAAACTTGCCCAAAAACAGCACTTGCTCTCCCCGCTCCAGACGCCACACTGCGCCTTCCGGGGCGTCGACGCTTCCGTGCGCGCCTTCCCCCAACAATCGCAGGGCCTCATCAATAGAACAGGGCTCCCCAATGTGGAGGATGTGGGCGGGGGTAAACCCGGCCTGCATTACGCGTCGATGAAAGGCCGCATAGGGTATGCGTCGATTGTCCGTGGTAAAAATATCGAATGGAACAAAGGGTTCATGGGCCAGCCGGTAGCGGGTTCCATGCGCCAGAGCCAGCCATTCGCCTACCACTCTCTCGCCGGGCGCCAGCACATCAAGAAAACGAGATTGATGCTCCTCCACCCATTCCGCCCATAATCTTCGCGCCGGATTGGGGGACTCATCCGCCAGATCGCCATCGCGTCCCAACGCCAGGACACGGTCATCTGTTCGCAGCGCCGCCACGCAGGAGCCATCCAGCTTTTCTTGCACGATAACCACATCATCAGGATGACGTTGTCGCGAGGTCAACATCTCCGCCTTATTGGCGTCGATATGTTTATCCGCAAGGCCAGTACGCGACCCGGGTAAATGCGGGATGGACGTATAGGCCTTGAACGGCAGCAGCTTGCGTTTCTGTTGCAGTGTGCGCAGTTTCTTGCGCACGGCTTCCGAACCGTCTTCCTTCAGCAGCTTCACGCGATAGGTGATCACCTCTGACTGCGTCAGCAGAGTTTCGTCATTCTCCAGCTGCAATACAGGTTTGAGATAACTCCGCAGCCACTCCAACACCGACTCCATCGGCTCAATCTGCTGATGCGGATATTCCGCGATCAGGCTGCGCCAGTTTCTACGGGATTTCTTGCTGCGGCCGAAGTCGCCGAACATCAGACGTCGGCAAATTTCCAAGGGGTCCATCCTGCTGGCGAATGCCTCCATAGTGGCGCGCCGTAACAAGTCCGCATCCAATTCGTTGTAGCGGCAAAACAGATACAGGTCCCACAAAGTCTTCGACATCCAGCCGCCGTTTATATGTTCAAACAACCCATGCAGTTTCCAGGCGGCGGCGATTTCCACTGCGACGGTCGGAACGGTGATCGTAGCGCCGTCTTGCAGGGCGGAGGGAACTGTTACAATCCGAGGCGGCGCCACCAAGGGGTCGCCTACGGCGATATCCAACTGCAACGTCCCTTCAATGCCTGCAATTGCATAATTCACGCTATAACGCACGCCTGGAGAGATACTGTCTTGCCAAATGGGAAGAACCTCCAGGGAGTCGGGCTCAAAACGACAGGGCGAGGCGTCTTGCTGAGCCATCAGCAGACGTATCAAAGCAGTAAAAGAATCCGGCGTATAATCTCCCAAAAACAGTAGATCCAGATCTTTGCAATGACGCGGTTGCGGCCCGCTCCAAAGACGCGACACGTAGCTGCCCCGCACCACAAAGCAGTCTGCATGCGGCTGGGGCCGCAAACGCGTCAACAGCGTCTCAATAGCAACAAGCGTGCGGCGCCCTTCCGACAAATCCATGGATAGTGCGCTCATGGGTGAGCCTCAGCGCTTGCGCCGCCCCAGTCTGCGTCAAGTCCAATATTGCTGTCATAGATATTGAACTCGCGAATTTCTTTCACAATGGTCACCTCATTGGCCGCCAAAAAAGCGCGCAATGCATTCAGGACCTCGCCCGCCTTTGGCGCGCCTCCCCGTATACGCTGGGTGACAAACTGCTCCATATGTTCATAGTTGCGCCAAAACGCATTGGTGGAGAGTCGCCCGCGATACTCCCGCACCGCTTTGCGCAATGCATCCAAATCGTAATCCGCTGGCAAACGCAGCTTAAGGTGATGTTCGAAATAACAATAATCCGGCAACTGCGCCGCAACCTCATCGCTTTGCGGGATATTGGCGTTGTCGATCGCCGCCTCGATTTTCAAGCGCTCGACGGCGAATCCCTCGCTGATCATCCCCTCACAAAGCGCCTGAACATGCGCCCAGACAGTGTCCGGCTCACCGCCAATACGCTTGCATAACATCGGCTGCGTGCAATGGCGCCCGGAAGACAGTTGGATCACAATGGCTTTCGCCTCCTGCGCAGCGCAAAAGCCGATAAAACGCTGCAAGGCGCCTTGATCGGGAACGAAGATAGTAATATGGATTTCGTATTTTCCAGGAAACGCCTTAAGTGCGTCCAAAGGCGCCTGTAGCCGTTGCTTCATGAGAATTAATACTGCCTAAAGAGAACTCGTAGATGTAGATACTGCAAGCGGACGGATTGAGTTCAAAAGCGCATCCATCGCGCGACAATGACGTCGATAAAATTATTGATGGAGTCTGTGTCAGAACAGGGCCTCAAAGGATACCACAGATATGCCTTCCGGCGTGCGGTTCTCTCCCACTTTCCGAAACCCGAATCGCTCATACAAACTTATGGCCGGCGCGTTCACTGCGGCGGTGGACACTTTCACGCCTTTGGCGCGACCAAATTGATGGCTTTGAGTAAAAACATACTCCAGCAACCCGTTGGCGAAGCCCTGCCTGAACATGTCGGGAACAACCACCAGACTGTGGATGCTGAGCCACTCTCCTTGGCGCTCAATCTCAACCGCAGCGACCAGCCTGGACACCTGTCGATATCCCAAAAACTGCGTAGAGCTTCTCATAATATCAGCAGCGGTTCTGCGCAACGGCGGAAATTGCTCAACGCCAATCAGCTTGGCTTCCACCCGATAAGCCGATTGAAACAGCTCATAGAGCTCCCTGGCGATATCCGCCTGCGTATGCTTCAGACATAAAAATTTCATCTGTTCAGCTTCGCCGCTCATATTTCTTCATCCGACTTTTTTGTTCGACTTTACGCCGCTTAACGCAATAATGCGCCCCGTATATTTTGTTCAGGTATTTCAACCGGATTGCCGGATTTTTTTATACGGCCTAGTCTTCATTCCTGTGTAAAAGCGGACGCTTTCGCCTAACGATGAATCAAACGGCAGGGGGTTTGAAATCATTCCCAACCCGCAACCGTGACTTGCAACTGATCATTTTTTAGTCTTCATTTATAACTGTCTGAGAGTTGTTCTCATTTGAGAAACAGACCGCTCGACTGCGCGCAAAATCGCGCAGCGTTTAAACCGGCCAGCCTCGCCTAGCCGCGTTCAACTCATTAACTTTAAAGGGAATTTATATGAAAAAGAGTATCGGATCTATCTTCGTCTGCGCGTTAACAGCACTCCCCCTCCTGGCGCATTCCGACGATAGCAGAGATATCATCTCGGACGAGCAGTTTATTTATTCTTACCAAGAGATGCTGACTTTCGATGTCGCCGCCTATCTGAAGCGAAACGCTCCCCACCTGTTGGATCAGACCGAAGTCATCACCCACTGGGCCGGTTATAGCACCGTCAGCCCTAAAGTGTTGTTAACCCTGATAGAAATGCAGACTGGCTTAGTAAGCGGCGCACGCACTGCAACCCTGCAACGCCCCCTTGGCGATTTATCCGAGCGGGATGGCTTCAGCGCTCAGGTTGAAGATGTCGCAATGCGTCTGGCCAGATCGTATTATCGCACCGTGAACCAGGAGCAGAAGAGCTTCTCCATCAGCGGCGAGGACATCGCCACACGGGCGCTCTCCCGCACCTTGATGAACAACGCCGCTGGCGACGCTGATGAATTTGCGACCGTCTACCAGCGCCTGTTCCCGCAGGAGCAGGAAAGCGCGGAACCTCCCGGCGTCAGTCGCTTCTCCGCCTACTCCAAAAGGCTGGTCCCTCCGGAAAACATGCTTCAGCTCCCCTTCCCCATTGATCAGAGCTGGTGGTTCGGCGGCGCGCATACCAACACCGGCAGCGGCAATTATCCGATGTCCTCCCTGGATATGAACAACGGCGGCTCCTGGGGCTCGGATACCTCCACCAAGTGGGCGGTGGCGTCCGCCGCAGGTACGGCGGTGCGGCATTCGTCCTGTTTCGTGGAAGTACTGCACGATGGCGGCTGGTCAACCACTTACTACCATCTGGACAATGTGCAGTTCCAGAATCGCACCAGCGTGTCGCAAAACCAGAAACTGGCGAACTACGCCAACAACCGCTCTCAGGCGCTATGCAATGGCGGCAGTTCAACCGGTCCCCATCAGCACTTCAGCCTGAAATATGACGGCGGCTTCTACCATCTGGATGGCGTATACCTGTCCGGTTACAAGGTGAAGACAGGTCGCTATAGCTATGACGGCAACTGCAATTATTTCTGGATGAGCAAGAACGGTTCGAAGTACTGCACCAGCAACAAGCTCTACAACCCCGGTACTTCCGGCCCCACCGATCCCGATACGCCGGATACGGAGCTGGAAAATGGCCAGGTGCTCACCAATCTAAGCGCCACCAAGGAGGATAAAGACTATTACGTGCTGAAAGTCGATCCTGGCGCGAGCGATCTGGCGTTCCGCATCTCTGGCGGCAGCGGCGACATGGATATGTTCGTCAAATACGGCAGCCGACCGACCTTTGATTCCTATGACTGCCGGCCTTACAAAACCACTCAGGAAGAAATCTGCACCTTCAACTCGCCTCAGGCGGGAAATTACTACGTCATGCTGCACGCATTCTCCAGCTATTCCGGCATCACCTTTGAAGCTGGCTATAAAGCTAACGCCGACAGCAGCCAGGAGCTGATGAATGGAGAAGCGGCGACGAAACTTTCCGGCAGCCAGGATGAGATGGATTATTTCTACGTCGACATACCGGAAGGCGCCCGCAATCTGCGCATTGAAATGTCAGGCGGCCAGGGCGATGCGGACATGCATGTCCGCTTCAGAACGCCCCCGACATTGAACGAATATGACTGCCGTCCCTTCAAAACCACGCAGGAAGAAACCTGTTCCTACAACACGCCGCAGATCGGGGTTTACCATGTGATGTTGCACGCCTTCGATCCTTACTCGGATGTACAGTTGGTGGCCCGCTACGATGATCGGGTTCAAGGCAAAGAAGTGGCTGTCGCGCTGACACAGGCCGGGCAGGAATAATCCCGCGCTCACACCCTAAGCTGCTTTAATGAACGCGGGGCTCGATCCGCCACTACGGCTGCAGATCGAGCCCCGCTTGGTCATCTCAATTCGAGATTATTTTTTCCGCGCCAGACTGACGCCGTCCGCAATGGGCACCATGGAGTAGTCAATACGCTTGTCGCGCATCAGCTTCTCATTTAAAGCGCGAATCGCACAGGTATCGTCATCCTGCTCCGTTGGATCGGCGACTCTGCCGTCCCACAGCACGTTGTCGACGGCGATCAGACCACCCGGACGCAATAAGCGCAGGCAGGCTTCGTAGTAGTTGTCGTAGTTGGTTTTATCCGCATCGATAAAAGCGAAATCGAAAGTGCGCGCGTGGCCCTCATCCAACAGCTTGTTAAGGGTTTCCATCGCAGGAGCCAGTCGCAAGTCAATGCGGTCGGTCAGCCCCGCCAGACACCAATAGCGTCTGGCGATACTGGTCCATTCTTCACTGACGTCGCAGCAGATGAGTTTGCCGTCTTTGGGTAAGCCTTCGGCGATGCAGATAGCGCTGTAACCGGTAAAAGTGCCCACTTCAATGGCTTT
This sequence comes from Hahella chejuensis KCTC 2396, assembly GCF_000012985.1. Lineage (NCBI taxonomy): Bacteria > Pseudomonadati > Pseudomonadota > Gammaproteobacteria > Oceanospirillales > Hahellaceae > Hahella > Hahella chejuensis. The sequence continues at coordinate 4,495,114 of NC_007645.1, forward strand.
TCGGGAGCCCGTCAGCTTCGTCAGCAAGGTCAGAAATTGCCCCTGCTCTGGCGCGATCTGCATGCGCGCCATTTCATGTCGATTGGTTTCGTCCCGCAATGCGTGCAGCACTTTGCTCTCCCTGACGCCGGTCACTTGCAGGTACTGATAGAGGCTGTCGTTCATATTTAGAGTTTGTTTTGACATATAGTGTGATCTCTTTCAAATCGCCGCCGCGCCGATCACCCCAAAGGGGCTGCCAATTAGCGGGAGACTTACCTATCCTTGAGTTTACCAAGGTCTGTTGAGGTTTCGTCATTCACAGCGAAACCTCAACGGAGCCCGGCGTAAACAAAATAACAAAGATATTTCGCAGGGGGTAGCTCATGAACGAAGCGGCGCGTCACCAAGTCATTATCATCGGATCAGGGTTTGCGGGACTCTGCATGGGCATACGGCTAAGACAGGCCGGCATTGAAGACTTTGTGATTCTGGAGCAGGCTGACGACATCGGCGGAACCTGGCGCGACAACACCTACCCCGGCGCCGGCTGTGACGTTCCCTCCCATCTGTATTCCTTTTCCTTCGCTCCCAATCCGGACTGGAGCCGCATGTTCGCTTCGCAGCCGGAAATCTGGGCCTACATGCAACAGTGCGCAGACAGGTTTGGCCTGCGTCCTTTTATTCGACTCAATCAACGAGTCACTCGCGCAGAGTTCGATGAAACCGAGGATCAATGGCGCGTACAAGTTAACGGCGAAGCCTGGCTGCAAGCGCGCTTTCTGGTCTCCGGCGTCGGCGCGCTCAGCCGTCCGGCGCAGCCGGATATTCCGGGCTTATCGTCCTACACAGGCAAACTTTTTCATTCCGCCCGCTGGGATCACAACTACGACCTGACCGCAAAAAAGGTCGGCGTCATCGGCACAGGCGCCAGCACCATTCAGCTGTTGCCGAATATCGCGCCACTTGCCGCTTACACCACCGTCTTCCAACGCACGCCGCCCTGGATATTGCCCAAGCCGGACCGCATGATCAGTCCAATGGAGCGCTCACTGTATCGCCGCTACCCTTTCTTACTGTGGCTCAGTCGTCAGGTGATTTACTGGGTATTGGAATGGCGCGTCATGGGGTTTGTGCTGCATCCGGGCGTCATGAAACTGGTGGAGAAAAAGGCCCTGGCGCACTTAACGCGGCAAACGACAGACCCGGCGTTGCGGGCCAAATTAACGCCGCAGTACACCCTGGGTTGCAAACGGGTGCTGATCTCCAATGATTATTATCAGGCGCTGGGACGCAAGGACGTCGCCCTGGAAACCACGCCTATCGACAGAGTGACGCCAAGCGGCGTACGAACCAGGGATGGAGTGGACCATGAATTCGACGCCATTATTCTCGCTACGGGTTTTCAGGCGGCTGAAGCAGTGATTCCCTTCGATCTCATCGGACTTGGGGGCGTCAGTCTCAATCAAGCCTGGGAAGATGGGGCGGAGGCGATGCTGGGCGTCACCGTCAGCGGGTTCCCCAACTTCTTTATGGTGGTCGGCCCCAACTCCGGGCTGGGCCATAGCTCCATGATCTTTATGATCGAGTCTCAGGTTAACTACATTCTCGACGCTATGAACAAAGCCCGCGAGCTGGGAGTCAGACAGATTCACCTGCGCTCCCGCGCGCAAAGACTGTTCAATGAGTCGCTGCAACACCGTCTGCAACGCTCTGTATGGAAGTCCGGCTGCCAGAGCTGGTATCAAACCAAGAGCGGCAAAATCACCACGCTCTGGCCCGGATTTACTGTGGAATACCGTCGCCGCACCCGTAAGGTCAACGAAGCGGACTACGAGTGGCTGTAGCGTCGCCTATTCCGCGATGCGCACCACCGCTTTACCCACCAGCCTGCGCTCCGCCATATCCGCAATCGCCTGCGCCGCCTGTTCAAATGGGTAAACTTTGCTGACTCGCGGTTTTATGCGGCCCTCCTGCATCCACTGGAACAGGCGTTGGAAATTCTGCAGATTGTCCTGCGGCTGACGCTGAGTAAAGGCGCCCCAGAACACGCCCACCACCTCGCACCCTTTCAGCAGGGTCAAATTGGCCGGCAGCTTGGGAATGTCTCCGCTGGCGAAGCCGACAACCAGATGTCGACCACCCCAGGCCATGGAGCGAAGCGCTTTGTCAGTCAGGGCGCCGCCAACCGGGTCGTAAACCACATCCACGCCGCGCCCCTCTGTCATTGCCTTAATAGCTTCTTTCAAGTCCGTTTCGGCGTAATTAATAGTCTCGTCCGCCCCCGCTTCTTCAGCTGCCGCCAGCTTTTCCGCTGAGCTGGCGGCAGCGATCACCTTGGCGCCCATGGCCTTGCCGATTTCCACCGCAGCCAGTCCTACGCCGCCGCCCGCGCCCAGCACCAACAGCGTTTCCCCGGCCTGCAGTCGGCCACGCTGAGTCAAAGCATGTATAGAGGTGCCGTAGGTCATGACGAATCCGGCCGCAACGATATCGTCTACGCCCGCAGGAACGGGGATCAGGTTGGATTCGGGAACCGCTACTTTTTGAGCAAAACCGCCCCACCCTGTCAGTCCCATGACGCGGTCGCCGGGCTTCAAGCGTTTCACTTTGTCGCCCACCGCACTGACCACGCCAACCACTTCCCCACCGGGACTGAAGGGCATGGGAGGCTGAAACTGGTATTTACCCTGAATGATCAGGGTATCGGGAAAATTAAGCCCGGCGGCTTTGACGTCCACCAGGACGTTGGCCCCGCTGACTTCAGGTTCGACAGTGTCTTCAATGACCAGCAAATCCGCCGGTCCATGCTCTTTGCACAGCAGCGCGCGCATGATGATCCCCTTTATTTTGATGAATATACTCAACAACCGGGGTTTGATTTGCTCATTTTATGATTTTGTCGCCGAATGAATCGGCGCGGCTCTTGCGGCTTAGGGGAGTATGAATCAGGGAAGGAAGTAACTCAACCGCATTGACCTGGGCGCGGTTGAGTTCCAGGAAAACGTTCGTGCATCTTGTCGCAGTGATAATCAGATCATTTGGTTGTCGATCATGAAACAAAGATTCTGTGCGCAAACAATTGCGGCGAAGGTCAGCAACGCCAAACCATAACGCATGGCTTTCGACTGTGATGGCGCGTTAGAGGCGTTTTGAAGTTTCTCGCTCATAGCGTATCTCCTCTTGGGTACAGCAGTGATGTTCCGGTTAAGCGACTGCGGGACACTCAGACTGTTTCTGTCAGTTTAGTAACCGTTTTGTTGCAGTCGTTTTACATTTCACTCAAGAATTAAGCGGTTTATCTGCTAAAAAACCGTCAAAGCGTCGATCAAAAAATGACGAATTGTGGCAATGCGCGCGGCTTCTCTTGAGCAGAGAAATTCAGCCGTGCTCTAATAGCGCCATTCTTTGTCGATAGGTGTGAAATGACCCGCAGAATTGCCTTAGTTGAAGACGAACCTCTGATCCGCGCCAATTACAGTGAAGCGTTGAAGAAACACGGCTATCAGGTGGAAACCTATGATTCCCGCCCTTCCGCCATGGAACGTTTCCGCGTACAACTGCCGGATCTGGTAATCATTGATGTGGGCCTGGGCTCCGATGTGGAAGGCGGTTTTGAGCTGTGTCGCGAAGTGCGCGGGTTGTCTTCACAGGTTCCCATTATCTTTCTGACCGCCCGGGACAGCGAGTTCGATCAGATATCCGGCCTGCGTCTGGGCGCCGATGATTATCTGACCAAAGATATCAGCATTCCCTATCTGCTCACCCGCATTGTCGCCCTCTTCCGTCGTCTGGACGCATTACAGGCCGCCAATCAGAAGCAGGACGAGTTGATCACCCGCGGGCAACTTAAACTCAACATCGATCGTATGCAGGCGTTCTGGAACGATGAGCCGATCATGCTGACGGTCACCGAGTTCTGGATTGTGCACGCCCTGGCGCGTCACCCCGGGCATGTCAAAAACCGCACCCAATTGATGGACGCCGCCAACGCCGTTCTCGACGACAGCACCATCACCTCGCATATCAAACGCATCCGCAAAAAGTTCCAGGCGGTGGACCCGGATTTCCGGGCGATTAACACCGCCTACGGCATGGGATACCGCTGGGATTCGACACAACCTTAGGCTGACGCATGAAATTACGTCGCCAGCTTATCCTGATCGCCTGCGTCATGCTGTTGCTGCCGTGGGCGGTCATCCAGTTCGCAAAACAGATAGAACAGAGTCTGCGGGAATCCCAACAGCAGAATCATATCCAGCTGGCGGGCTTTATCGCCTCCCTGCTGCGCCCGGAATGGCCGACGCCGGCATCGATAGGCGGACGCATTCTCAACGTGCGCCAGTATGATACGCCTGTTTATCTGGACGGCTATCAGGACGACTGGGCGGAAATTCCCGCCTTGTCTGGCCCCAAGCCGGACTCCATTCGCGCCGTCAAGGCCGCCACTGACGGCCAGGACCTGTATTTGTTGGTCGCCGCCAACGACGCATCCATTCAATACCAGCAGCCCAGCGCCCGCAGCCAGCCTGCGGACCATTTCGAACTGATCACCGGCTACCTTGCCGGGGGCAAGGCGGTGACGATGCTGGAAACGGAAGGTCCCGGACAGATCAAAGCCCGTCTGGCGGGGTCCTGGAGCAGCGTGCACGGCATGTGGCAGGAGGACGGCCCTGGATTCATCCTGGAGCTACGCATCCCCCTCGCATCGTTGCAGGACGGCTTCAGCCTGCGCTGGGTCGACATAGACAAATCCGCCGCCTGGGTATTCAACCGCAACACGCTGAATGTCCTGGGCAGCGACGCAGAGCCCATGTTGCTGAACTTCGCTCCGCCTGCACTGATTCACAAAGCTCAGGAATTAACCCCTGAATACACCCGTTTACGCTTGACCGACGCTCAGGGCGCGACCTTATTGGAGTACGACAACGACCTGATGCGCTACATCGGCATGCAGGACGACGTTTGGCGCATGGCCATGCGCCGCCTGGTGCGCTGGGCGGTAGACGGCGTCTCCCAGGCGGAGGAATCAAGGCCGATCGCCGCCGATGCGCCGCGCTCCACGTGGGACGCCAGCGCCACATCGGAACTCGCCAACCTGATAACGCGCTATCCCGTTAAAAGCGAGACAGGCGAATTATTGGGCTGGGTGCAGTTGGAGCAACGCACGCCGCAGATCGCCGCTGTGGCCAATGACGCTTTATTCGCGGCAGTAGGCGGGTCCGTGGCGCTATTGATCATTATCATGCTCATTTTGTTCGGCTATGCCTCCTGGCTATCCTGGCGCATCACGCATCTGAGCAAGGATATCGTTTCCGCGCTGGACACTGAAACCAAGTTCAGCGGTCGATTCCAGGCTTCGCGCCTGCCGGATGAGCTGGGGGATCTATCGCGCAGTTTCAGCGAAATGCTGACCCAACTGCGCAGCTACTCGGAATATATGGAGTCTTTCGCCAGCAAGCTGACCCACGAGTGTCGCACGCCCCTGGCTATCGTCAGCTCCTCCTTGCAATTGCTGGAAAGCGCCGCCGATGAACAGGAAAAGCAGGAGTATCTGGGTCGCGCCCGCGCCGGGGCGGAACGCATCAGCGCCCTGCTCACCGCCATGCGACAGGCGTCGCGGCTGGAAGCCACAATTCAGACGCAAAGCGTTGAAGCCTTCGATTTGAGCGAGCTTATAAGTGAGCTACAGCAGTCTTACCGCCCCCTCGTAGAGCCGCGCAGGCTGGAGCTTGAGTTGCCAGAGACGCCTATGGTGGCGGACATTTCCGCCGAGCTGATCGCGCAAGCAGTGGACAAATTACTGGAGAACGCCAGGGACTTTACCAAGCCGGACGGGGTCATTTACATCGGCGTCGAAGAAACTAAACAGGAGCGCTGGATCTTTGTCGAAAACGAAGGCGATCCGATTCCGGAAGACATAAAGGAAAAACTGTTTACGCCCTTTATGAGCGTGCGCCAGGACGGCGGCCAGGAGTTACACCTGGGCCTGGGGTTGGTCATCGTCAAGCTGATCGCTGAATTCCATCAGGCGCGGATCAAAGTAGAAAACACGGCTCGCGGCGTGCGCTTCGCGATTGGGCTGCCGCGCGCCTGATCTCAAAGGTTATGCGCGGATCTTCCGACAACGGGCGGACAAATAGCAGCCCGAGAAGGAATATCATCCTCCCCGTATTCGCCTGCGCCCGCAAAATTAAGGAACGCGAGGGCGTCTATTGCAGTTTAAGCATCTTCTCCGCATTCGGACGCAACACCACGCCCCGTTCGGTAACGATAGCGTCGATCAACTCCGCCGGCGTTACGTCGAAAACAGGGTTGAAGGCATCGGCCTTTTCCGGCGCCAGCGGGGTTCCCTGCACGAACTTCAGTTCATCTGAAGTGCGTTCTTCAATAGGAATATCCGCGCCGCTGAACAGCTCGAAGTCAATGGTGCTGGAGGGCGCCGCCACCATAAACTTGACGCCGTGGTGGCGCGCCAGAACCGCCAGTCCATAAGTGCCGATTTTATTAGCGACATCGCCGTGAGCGGTAATGCGATCAGCGCCGACAATCACCCATTTCACAGCGCAGGTTTTCATGACGTGCGCCGCAGCGGAGTCAGCGATTAATTTGACGGGAATATCGTCCTGACAAAGCTCCCAGGCGGTCAGTCTGGCGCCTTGCAGCCAGGGGCGGGTTTCATCCGCAAACACTTCCGTCACCAGATCGCGCCGGTAGGCTGATCGAATCACGCCCAATGCGGTGCCATAGCCGCCGGTCGCCAGGCTGCCGGTGTTGCAATGCGTCAGCAGCGCGCCGCGTCCGCTTTCTGCGATCAGGTCAGCGCCTAACTCGCCCATGGTGAGGTTGGCTTGCAGGTCTTCTTCATGAATACGCGTCGCCTCTTCCACCAGCAATGGAAATAGATCCGCAACGGAAGCCCCGTCGATCAGACCCCGCATACGACGCAGAGCCCAGAACAAATTCACCGCGGTCGGACGCGAATCCGCCAGCGTTTCCAGGGCGCGATGCAGGCGGTCCCTGTCGGAACCGAACTCCGCGGCGGCCAACGCCACGCCATAGGCCGCCGCGATACCGATTGCAGGCGCTCCACGCACCACCATCTGACGAATGGCGTCAGCCACTTCAACGTGAGTGACGCAGTTAACATATGCTTCCTGCAGCGGCAGTTTGCGTTGATCTAGCAGAATAAGTTGGTTGTTCGCCCAGCGAATGGCGGAAACGGAAGATTGCGACATGTGGCGCGCCCCAATAAGTTGATCAAGTGGTCAGAAAACGGAACCGGGCGAAAATCTGCTGGTCCGGGCCGGCATTATACGCCATTTAAGCCCTGCGCCCTACTTATCCCCTTGTATTATAGGTATACTTGGCCGCTGATTTTGAATAGATATAGGAAGTGTAGCTGTGGCTCAAGAAAGCGTTGATTTATTGATAAATGCGCGTTGGGTTATCCCCGTCAGACCAGCGGGAGTCGTACTTGAAAACGCATCCGTCGCCGTCTCCGAAGGTAAAATTGTCGGCGTTTGCGAAGCCGCCGAGGCCAAGGCGCGTTATGTCGCCAAAGAGACCGTCGACCTGCCGAACCATGTTGTGGCGCCCGGCCTGATCAATACCCACGGCCACTTGGCCATGTCCCTGTTCCGCGGCATGGCGGACGACCTGCCTTTAATGGAGTGGTTGAGCCACCACATCTGGCCTGCGGAAGGCAAATGGGTCAGCGATGAATTCGTGCGCGACGGCTCCAAACTCGCTATGGCGGAAATGCTGCTGGGCGGCACCACCACTTTCAGCGACATGTACTTCTACCCGGATGCAGTGGCCGAAGAAGCCACCCGCCTCGGCATGCGCTGCCAGATCGTGTTCCCGGTCATCGACTTCCCGGTACCCGGCGCGGCGACGGCGGAAGAGTCCATCCACAAAGGCCTGGCCCTGCACGACGAATACAAGCACAGCGATCTGGTGCGCATCGGCTTCGGTCCTCATGCCCCCTACACCGTCTCCGACGACAAGTTCGAGCAAGTAGTAACGCTGGCCAACCAGCTGGATATGCCTGTACAGGTTCACCTTCACGAAACCGCCGGCGAAGTGCAGGAAGGTCTGGAGAAAACCGGCAAGCGCCCGACCGAACGTCTTCATGAGCTGGGCCTGCTGACTCCAAACACCCAATGCGTGCACATGACCCAGATTAACGAGCGCGACCTGGAAATTCTGCAGGAAACCGGGGCTCATGTCGTTCACTGCCCAGAATCCAACCTGAAGCTGGCCAGCGGTTTCTGTCCACTGGACCGTCTGCTGAAAGCCGGCGTGAACGTGGCTCTTGGCACCGACGGAGCCGCCAGCAACAACGATCTGGACATGCTGGGCGAATTGCAGACCGCCGCCATGCTGGCCAAAGCCGTGGCGCAGGACGCCGCCGCCGTCAGCGCTTTCCAGGCGTTGGAAATCGCCACTATCAACGGCGCCAAGGCGCTGGGTATGGAATCCGTCACCGGCTCTCTGGAAGCCGGCAAGTGGGCGGACATTATGGCGGTGGATCTGAGCGGGATCGAAGTGCAGCCGGTGTACCACGTCGCCTCGCACTTGGCGTATTCCACCAAATCCAGCCAGGTCAGTCATGTCTGGACCTCCGGTGTGGCGCAAGTAAAAGAACAGAAGTTGCTGAACATGGACGTCCGCGAGCTACGGACAAAAGTGGATGCATGGCGCGAGAAAATCGCCAACACCGCCGAAGCCAATTAAAATAGCCCGCCACAGCGAACGCATGGGGCCGCATCCCGGCCCCTTCCGACCAATTCAGAGGAAACGGATACATGACTCCCGTTGAGAACGTCGATCTGAGTGAAGTGAAAAAGTTTGAAGATCTCGCCCATCGCTGGTGGGATGCGGAAAGCGAATTCAAGCCCCTGCATGAGATCAACCCGCTGCGACTCGACTTTATTGACGAGCGCGCCGCCCTTCCCGGCAAAAGAGTGCTGGACGTAGGCTGCGGCGGCGGCATTCTCAGCGAGAGCATGGCGCGTCGCGGCGCTCACGTGGTCGGCATCGATATGGGCGAAGCGCCGTTGTCCGTGGCGCGCCTGCACGGGCTGGAGTCCGGCGTCAGCGTCGATTATCGCCGCACCACCATCGAGGAGCTGGCGGAAGCTGAAGCAGAGTCTTTCGATGTGGTGACCTGCATGGAGATGTTGGAGCATGTTCCCGACCCGGCTTCCGTCATCGCCGCCTGCGCTCGCGTCGCCAAACCCGGCGCAGATCTGTTCTTCTCCACCATTAACCGCAATCCCAAGTCCTTTCTGTTCGCCATCGTCGGCGCTGAGTACGTGCTGAAAATGCTGCCGCGGGGGACGCATGAATGGAAGAAGTTCATCAAACCCAGTGAACTGGCGGCCTGGTTGCGTAGCGCCGATCTCGATCTGTGCGAAATGCGGGGCATGACCTACAACCCACTACTGAAAGAATACAAGCTGGGCGACGACGTAGACGTCAACTACCTCATGCATGCGGTCAAACCGCTCAAGGACGCATGATGTCGGCGGCGCAACTTTACCGTCCGGAAGCGGTGTTTTTTGATCTGGACGGCACCCTGATCGACACCGCCCCCGACTTCTTCCGCGTGATGAACATGCAGCGCGGCCAGCGCGGCCTGCCCGCCATGGCGTACGAGGCCGTACGGAAAACCGTGTCAGACGGCGCGCGGGCGATGGTGAAACTGTCTTTCACCATGGAAGAAACGGACGCAGAATTTGAGCTTTTACGCCAGGAGCTGCTGGACCTGTATCTACGCCACATCGCCGTCGACAGCCGTCTTTTCGAAGGATATGAAGCGCTGCTGTCATTACTGGAAAGTCAGGGCGTCAGCTGGGGCGTCGTCACCAACAAACCCAGACTGTACAGCGAAGCGCTGCTGCAGGCGTTGGGCCTGAACTCCCGCATGGCTGCTCTGGTGTGTCCCGATGACGTCTCTCGCACCAAACCCGACCCCGAGCCCATGTTGCTGGCCTCTCGACTGGCGGACTGCGACCCGCAAAGGTGCTGGTATGTTGGCGACCATATTCGCGATATTCAGGCGGGAGCCAACGCCGGCATGCTTACCATCGCCGCCGCCTACGGCTATCTGGATGAGCCCGAATCCGCCCTGGCGTGGAATGCGGACCATGTGGCGCATTCCGTGGAGGACATCGCCGCCCTGCTGAAACAAGTGCTTTGAACTCCGCACGGGCGCTATAATCGAAAAACACCGCACATTAAAGACAGATCACGACGAGAGAAAACACGCATTATGTATTCCTACCAAGCCCCGCCGACCTTCTGCACGACCGCGTCATCCTGATCACAGGCGCGGGCGCGGGAATTGGCCGCGCGGCGGCGAAGACCTTCGCCCGACACGGCGCTACGATTATTCTCAGCGGCCGCACCACCAAGAAGCTGGAAGACGTCTATGATGAAATCGAAGCGGAAGGCGGCCCGAAACCCGCCATCTTCCCCGTCAACCTGGAAGGCGCTGTAGCGAAGGATTACGACGATCTGGCCAACGCCATTCGTGAAGAGTTCGGCCGACTTGACGGGGTGCTGCACAACGCCGCCATTCTCGGTCATCGCACCCCGCTGGAGCATTACGACCCGGACAGCTGGGCCCGCGTGATGCAGGTAAACGCCATGGCGCCCTTTCTGTTGACCCGGTCATTGATGCCGGTAATCCGCGAATCGGAAGACGCCTCCATTGTTTTCACTTCATCCAGCGTCGGTCGCAAAGGTAAAGCCTACTGGGGCGCTTACGCCGTATCCAAATTCGCCGTTGAAGGCATGATGCAGGTGCTGGCGGACGAACTGGACGACGATGACAAACGCATTCGCGTCAACAGCGTCAATCCCGGCGCCACTCGCACCGCCATGCGCGCTCTGGCTTATCCGGCGGAAGACGCCACGAAAAACCCAACGCCTGAAGAGATCATGAACGTCTATCTTTATCTGATGGGTAAAGACAGCATTGGCGTTACCGGTCAGGCATTCAACGCACAAGGCGACTGATCTTGCAGCTGTATTTCACGCCTTAATCAAGGTCTGCGCCAACACGCAGCGGAGAAGGAGCGATGAACAACACAGCAAAGTGGACAATCTTTTTCTTCGCCGCAGGTCTCAGCGCCTGCGGCAGCACGCCTCCAGCGGGACTGGGAGCCCATGACGGACGATTGTCCTCCTGCCCTGAAAGCCCTAACTGCGTGAGCAGCTTTAGCGACCCCAGCGACGCGGAGCACTTCATTACCCCCCTGTACAACGACAAAGCGGCTCAAATGTGGGAGCGACTGCCCACTGTTTTGGAAAGCGCCGGCAATATCCGCATCATTCAACGTAAACCCGACTACATCCGTGCGGAAGCCACGTCCTTCGTCTTTCGCTTTGTGGACGATGTAGAGTTTCTGTTAGACAGGGAGGCCGGGGTGATACATCTGCGCTCGGCGTCCCGACTGGGTTATCGGGACTTCGGCGTCAATCGGGAAAGGCTGGAGGAAATCAAGGCGGCGCTACTCAGCGAGTAGCGCCATCAGCGCGCTTACTGCACCTGTTGATCGATCACCAGGTCAAGCGGTTCGCTCTGGGTTCGCAGCTCGATTGGGCCGACCACGCCCTGTAAGTCTCCCGGCTGAGGCTGAGGCGAGCCGGACTTAGATACCCGCGCGACCACTTCGACGGTTTCGGCGGAAGACAGCTTCGCCATCGGCCCCATGGCCATGGAGTCATCCAGGGTCACACTGACTGGCAGCTCGCTGACAGTTTTACGCACCACCGCCAATGGCATACGCGTACCGTCTGCAGGACGCGCGAGAATAAACACGGTATCGCCCGGCTCGGCTTTGGCGCTCAAACTTTCTCCCAGACTGACTTGCAGTTGCAGGCTGGCGCCGCCCGCCGCCTGTGCGGGTTGCTGAGCCTCCTGCTCCGCAGCCAGTTGCTCCGCTCTCGCCACGCCATTGCGAATCGCCGCGGCGTTGGGGTCGTTCGGGTTCAGCTCGACAATACGGCGCCAGAACTTGGCGGCTTCAGCGTAGCGCTGTTCCTGGAACGCCGCCACGCCCAGAATACTCAGTGAACTGCCTTCGTTGGGGTCGGTTTTCAGGGCCTGCTCCAACGCCGCTCTGACCGGAGCGCTCAAGCGCCCTTCCTTGAAGAACAGCGCCTGCGCGCGCAACCCATGGGCGCCAGCGGGGTTTTCGCCTTCCGCCGTCAACAACTCCGCCAGGCGACGAAACGCCTCCTCTGCTTCCACGTAGCGCTGCATGGTCATCAGTGAACGCCCCAATAGCGCCCAACCTTCTATGTTCTCGGGCTGCTCCAATAGACGATCGCGCAAACGACGCAGAATCTCTTCAGGGTCGTTTCCGGCCAACGCCAACTGCAGGCGAGTTTCTTTCATCCACTCCACCTGACGCAGGCCTTTATAGTCGCCAAACTGGTGATACATCAACAGCGCGGCGGCGGGAACGCCCACAACGACCAGCACCAGTATCAGAATCTGTCGCAGGCGGCTGCTGCGGTACGCCATGCTTTGCGCGCCCGGCTCAGCATCGTTCAGCAGCGACTTTTCCAGTTCAATATGCAGATCGTGAAACTCCGCGTCGCTGATTAGCCCCGCCTGCAGCTCCGCTCGCAATTCCGTCAGGCGGTCTTCGAACAACGCCACGTTGGCGGTGTCGCAACGCGCGCCCGCACCCTGTGAACCGGATTTGAGGATGGACAACAAAGGAAAGGCGATGATCGCTATCGCCAAAACCGCCAGAAGGACGATAGCCAGCCAGAATACTGTCATTCGGAGTGCCTGTTATTTCTGCTCAGATTCTTCGGAAGAGGTTTGCTGCAATAGCGCCCGCAGACGCGCTTGTTCGTCGTCGCTCAAGTCAGTCGTCTCGCCCTGTGAGCGGCGTCTGCGACGGGCGATGTACAGGAGAACGGACAAGCCCAGGGTCACCACAGTGACCGGCCCCAGCCATAAAACGGCGGTCTGGGCGTTCAGGCGCGGTCGGTACAACACAAAATCGCCATAGCGGGCCACCATGAAGTCAACGATGTCGTCGTCGCTCTTCCCTTCTTCGATCATACGATGCACTTCACGGCGCAAATCTTTGGCGATGGGCGCGGTGGAGTCGGAGATATTCTGGTTCTGACACAGGGGACAACGCAGTTCATAAGTCAGTGTTTGATAGCGCTCGCGACCTTCTTCGCTGCTGAACTGATAATCGTCAATCGCCCACACGGCGGCGGAAGCCCACAGAGCCGTCAGACATACCAACCGTCGCAATGCGCTCATGTTCCTGGCTCCTCAATCCCATTGGCGTTCGCCATTTTCAGATTACGCAGCATGGGCGCCAGCGTTTCCCGCCAGACTTTTTCGTTCACCACGCCCACATGGCGGTAACGAATCACGCCAGCGGCGTCGATAACGTAAGTCTCAGGCGCGCCATAAACGCCCAGGTCCAATCCCAGACGGCCTTCCGGGTCAAAAATTACGAAGCGGTAGGGGTCCTCTAACGCCTCAAGCCACTTCTTCGCCGCCTCACGATCGTCCTTGTAGTTCAGACCGATCACCGGCACGTTGTATTCTTTCGCCAATTTCAGCAGATAAGGATGCTCCACCCGACAGGAAGGGCACCAGGTCGCCCAGACATTCAGCAACATAGGCTCGCCCTTGAGATCCGCCGGCGTCATTTCCCGGTCAGGATTGTACAGCTCGCCCAACTTGAACGCCGGCACAGGCTGATCCTTGCGCGCCAGCTCCAGCTTGGACGGATCGTTGTCTATATTCTGGTTGAACAGAATGACGACTGCGACGAACGCCAATAGAGGAATAAACAAGAAAAACCGCTTCATCACGCCTGCTGTCCTCCCAGAGCGTCGGCCTCGCCATTCGACTTCCGACCGTCGCCGCTATCCATGGCTTCCGCCGCCGTAAGCCTGCGTTTCAACTTGATGCGATAACGCCTGTCCGCCACCGCCAGGAAACCACCCCAGGCCATGAATACGCCGCCCAACCAGAGCCAGCGCACAAAGGGCTTGTATTGCACGCGCATGGTCCAGGACTCGTCATCCAGAGATTCGCCCAAAGAAACGTAGAGATCCCGGAACAGTCCTGGATCGATGCCCGCTTCCGTCATCACATTACCGGACACCTGATAGCGGCGCTTTTCCGGATGCAGAACATGCAACACTTCACCGTCGCTGTCGAGAATCGAAATGGTGGCGCGATCGCCAATAAAGTTTGGACCGCGACGCTGGGTTTCTTCGTCAAAACGGAAGGTGAAGCCCGCCAGCTCAACAGATTGCCCCGGCGCCAGGCGCACGTCCCGCTCCAGCGTGTATTGCGACACCATGGTCGCGCCAACGATGGTCACCGCCAGGCCCAGATGGCCCAACACCATACCTTTGTAGCTACGGGAAGTACGCAACCAGCCACGTACGCGTCCTTGAGAGGAAGCGCTTTTGAGCCAGGCGTCGCGCAGAGTCGCGGCGAACAACCATACGGCGATAAAAACGCCAATAACCGCCATCAAAAGGATTTCCCCATACATCCAGGGAATCGCAACGGAAAGAACTGCGCTGACCGACAAAAGCATGGGGACAGGACCCAGCAGCTGCGCGGCTTTGGTGTCCTTCCAGTGACTGTACATGCCTATGCCCATCACGATGACCAATAAAGGGGCCAACAGGGAGAACATCAAATTGAAATAGGGAGCGCCGACGGAGATTTCCTTATCCATCCACTCCGCCACCAACGGAGCCAATGTGCCGATCAATACTGTCAGCATAGCGACCACAAGAATAATGTTGTTAACCAGCAGGAACACTTCCCGGGAGGTTTCGCTGAAGCCAATGCGGCTTTTCACTACTGGCGCGCGCAAGGCGTATAGCAGCAGCGAGCCGCCAATCACCACGCCCAGCATCATGAGCACGAAGCGCCCCCGTTCAGGATCTGAGGCGAAAGCATGCACTGAGGTCAAAATGCCGGAGCGAACCAGAAAGGTGCCCAGCAGGCTAAGCGAGAAAGCAAATATCGCCAGCAAGACGGTCCAGCTTTTGAAAACGCCGCGCTTTTCCGTCGCCGCCAGGGAGTGCATCAAAGCCGTGCCCGCCAACCAGGGCATAAAGGACGCGTTTTCTACCGGGTCCCAAAACCACCAGCCGCCCCAACCCAGTTCGTAGTAGGCCCACCAGCTGCCTAACGCGATGCCCAGAGTCAAAAACGCCCAGGCCACCGTCGTCCAGGGACGCGACCAGCGCGCCCATGCTGCGTCCAGGCGACCGCCCATCAGCGCAGCCACCGCAAATGCGAAAGCGACGGAGAAACCAACATAGCCCATATACAACATAGGCGGATGCACAATCAGACCGAAGTCCTGCAACAATGGGTTCAGGTCGGCGCCGTCCTGCGGCGAATTCGGCAGGTAGCGTAAGAAGGGGTTGGAGGTCAGCAGGATGAACAACATAAAGCCGATGCTGATCATGCCCATGACGCCCAGTACACGCGCCACCATCTCCAGCGGCAGTTGTTTGCTGAATTTGGCCACGGCGGCGGTCCAGCCGGTCAGAATCAACGCCCACAGTAGCAATGAGCCTTCGTGGCCGCCCCACACAGCGCTGAATTTGTAATACCAGGGCAACAGGCTATTGGAGTGCCCCGCCACATAGCGGACGCTGAAATCGTCCTGAAGAAAAGAGGTTGTTAACGCGGCGAACGCCACCGTGGCCATCAGAAACTGAGCGCCCGCCAAAGGACGGGATAATCGCATCCACAGACGATCGCCGATCCAGGCGCCGGCGATGGGCGTAACCGCCAACAAGATTGCGAAACAAAAACTTAAAATCAGTGCGAAGTGGCCTAGCTCAGCGATCATACGTCATTCCTTCAGTAAGTCTGCGCGGGCGCGGCGTCCTGCGCCTTGTCGAGGGCGCGCTGCACTTCCGGCGGCATGTATTTTTCATCGTGCTTGGCCAGCACTTCCTCCGCCTGGAACACGCCCTGCGCATCCAGCTTGCCGGTCGCGACGATGCCCTGCCCCTCTCGGAACAGATCGGGCAGAATGCCGGTGTATTTGACGTCAACGTTGCTGTTGTAATCCGTCACAGTGAAGGCCACCGCCAAAGACTGCCCGTCTCTGCTCACGCTACCGTCAACCACCATGCCGCCGACGCGAATGCTTTTGTCCACGGGAGCAGCGCCTTGCGCCACTTCAGTAGGATTATAAAAGTGATTCACGTTACTGCTGAGCGCAGCCATGATCAAACCGACGGTCGCGCTGACGCCGATCACCAGGAATGACACAATAATTAGACGCTGCTTGCGCTTGGGATTCATTGGGACGCCTTCTCCCTTCTATACTGCTGGGACAATCTTTTGACGAGGCCATCGCGCTTTAGTTTCGGCGCAGCCAGGTTATACAGGAACACCAGTCCGCCCGCGCCATAGGCCAACCAGACGTAAAGACCATGGCCGCCCATTGCGAAAAATTCATTGAGGCTTTCGAAGTTCATACTTTCCCCTCTTTCGCCAATAGCTCGCGGACCCATAGGGTACGGCGTTCACGCTCGATTATCTCATTACGACTTCGTAAGAAAAGCGAATAACCGAAGAAGCAATAAACGCCTATCACCATCACCAATAACGGCGCCCACATTTCCACCGGCATATCAGGCTTTTCCGTTAGCTTGAAGGTGGCGGGCTGATGCAGGGTGCGCCACCATTCCACGGAGTATTTGATGATGGGAATATTCACCACGCCAACCAGACTCAATACCGCCGCCGCTCTACCAGCGGTGATTTTGTCTTCGATGGCGGCTTCCAGGGCGATAATGCCGAAATACAGGAACAGCAAAATGAGCATGGCGGTAAGACGCGCGTCCCACTCCCACCATGTTCCCCAAGTGGGTTTACCCCAGACCGCTCCGGTGAATAACGCCAAAAAACAGAAAGACGCGCCTATCGGCGCTGCGCACTTCAGCACTACATCCGCCATTTTCATGCGCCAGACCAGGCTGACGAAGCCGGCGACAGCCATAATCATGTAGCAGGACTGCGCCAGGATTGCGGCGGGGACGTGCAGATAAATAATGCGGAAGCTATTGCCCTGCTGATAATCCTGGGGCGCAAACGCCAGCCCCCAGACGATGCCGACAGGCAGCAGGATCAACGCGCCCCAACCGAGCCAGAACGACCACACCAGACTGCGCTCGTAAAACCATTTGGGCGAACCCCATCGGTGAAACCACTGTTTAAATGCTTCCCACATAATCGCTTCTGTTATCTGTATTCAAGCTATTCAGTCCGCCGCCGCGTCGCCCGCACAAGAAGACGCCGCGCCAACCTGTTCTATTGTCTCAGTTGGAGACGCTTATTTTAAGCGCAGCCGCCGCGGCGAAAGGCGCCAATGTCAGCGACAGCGCCAGTATTGCGCCCAGCATGGCCAGCGTAGAGGTGTAATCCATACCGGCCGCCGCGCTCTGCACCATGCCGGTTCCGAAGATCAGCACGGGAATATACAGGGGCAGCACCAACAATGAAATCAAAACCCCGCCCACGCGCAACCCGACCGTCAAGGCGGCGCCAATGGCGCCAATCAGACTGAGAACCGGCGCGCCCACCAACAGCGACAGCATCAAGACGCCAAGTAAGCCTTCGTCGACGTGCAGCATCAGAGCCAGCACCGGGCTTAGCAACAGCAAGGGCAGCCCGGTGGTCAACCAGTGCGCGAACACCTTCGCCAGCACCAGAATAAACAAGGGCTGGGGGGCCAGCGTCAGTTGCTCCAGCGATCCATCTTCATGATCCGCCCGAAATAATGCATCCAGAGAAAGCAACGTCGCCAGCAAGGAGGCCACCCAAACGACTCCGGCGGCGGCAGGCGCCAAAAAGCTCTTTTCCGGTGAAACCCCCAAGGGAAACAGGCTGACCGCCATCACGAAAAACACCAGTGGATTGGCCAGTTCCTGAGGACGCCGGAACGCCAGCATCAAATCCCGTCGCACTACGGCGCAAAAACCCGCCCATACGCCTACTTCCGTCAAGACACAGCCCCCAATTGGATGCGGCGCACTTCGCCGGACAAATGCAAACTGTGATGCGTGGTCAAAATCACCGCGCCGCCGCCGTTAGCCTTTTCACGCAGCAGCGTTTCCAACTGCGCCACCCCCTTCTTATCAATGGCGGTGAAAGCTTCATCCAGCACCCACAGAGGCGCGGAGGACACGTGCAGGCGCGCCAGCGCGGCCCGACGCTGTTGTCCGGCGGACAAACTGTTGCAGGGCGAATATTCATAGCCGGCGAGACCCACCGTCTCCAGGGCGCTCATCATGCGTTCTTCATTCACGTCTTCACGCTGGGCGCACCAGGCGCGGAGGTTTTCCAACGGAGTCAACAGCGCTTTGACGCCAGTTTTATGGCCCAGGTACAGCAGTGAAGAAAGAAATTGCGGACGCGCCTGCGACATGCGTTCGCCACGCCAGAACAGTTCGCCCTGACGCAATGGGGCCAGTCCGCATAAAAGTTTGAGTAAAGTGGTTTTTCCGGCCCCGTTGGGGCCTTCTATCTGTACGACGTCCCCGGAATGGACGGAGAAGGACAGGTTTTCGAACAGGATACGGTCATCTCGCTCGCACTGGAGATTCTTGGCCTCAAGCAGAGGAGTTTGACCTGTCATAATTACTAAAGCAGCCTCTTGTATGCGCCTCTGGCGTGCAGGAAAACGCGGAACAACCGGAAATAAAGCGGCGCAAGAATAACAAATTGGCGCTTTTCCCGAAAAGTCGTCAACAATAACGGAAAAGAGTTAGAAAAGTGGCCCGCTCGCGCTTAAGCTTTGTAAAACGGGCGCATTATAGCCCAGCTTTCCCCGGATGGTCAGTGCATAGCCCTGATTAAGATCATTTTATTGTGGGAGAAATGTTAAAAAGCGATGAAAGTTCAGTCTGACGCCGCCTCAGCGCCTACTCGCACTCACTCTCTTCCACCGAAGATACAGGCGGAATTAGCGGCTATCGTGCAGAAAGTCGGCAATTTATTCTCCGCCCGCATTACCGATATCGCTCCCTCTCCCAGCACAGGAACGCCCAATCCCAGCCTCAGCGCACAAACTTCCGCCACGCCGTCCTGGCGTTTGATATTGAGCGCCGATGGGCTGCCGCAGCCGCTGCAAACTGATATCCGCACAGCGCAACTGCCCCAGGACTGGCTGGTCGGCAAAGTGCTGCAACTGCAAGTCACTGCATTAGGCTTAAAAGTCGTCGATTCGTTAGCGCCGCCACAAACAGAGCCCCCACAGGCGCTTCTCGCCACAACTTTACAGACGCTGTCCAAGTGGCTGCCGTTACAGGGCGATCTTCGCCGCAACCTGGAAGCGTTAGTCCGGCTATCCTCTGATACACGCTTGCCCAGGGACTTGGCGCAAACGCTTGATAAACTAAATCAGACGCTGCCGACGCCACCGCGAGTCAGCGAAGCCGGCGGCCTAAAGCAGGCTATCCAGCAGTCAGGGGCGGGATTCGAGCGTCAATTGCTAAAGTCATTGGCGGAAAGTCGAACGGCTTCCCCCGACAAGACGTCCATATTATCCCCTGGCGCCGAATCGCGCCTGCTGAGCGCCGCGCCGCAGGATATCAAAGCGTTGCTGACAGTAGCGCTGGGAGCCGCTCTGGCGCAGCTTAATCGTGCTCCCAATAGCGCGCTTCCCGCCAACTGGGAGCAGCTGGTCAGCTGGTTAACCCGGCAAACGGCAGAACAGCCGGGCATGGCGACTGGCGGACATCCACTGCAATTTCCACCGCCCATGGCGCGCGAAGGCGGACGACCTCCCCTGCCCGCCAACTTAGACGCCGGCGAAATGTTGCGCGCCCTGGCGCAGGCCACCGCGCGTCTGCACAGCCATCAATTGAACGCCTTGCAACAAAATCTCAGCGCCGGCCCTGACCAAAGCGGAGCGCAAGTCTGGTTTGTGGAGGTGCCTGTCGCCGCCCCACGCATGGATAGCATTCAGATGCGCTTTGAAAAGGAACAACGCAGTGGTGCCAAAGACAACAAGAAAAGCCGCTGGAAAATTGTCCTCGCCTTCGACCTGGAGGGGCTCGGCCCCATGCAAAGCCAAGTCCTGTACACGGAAGGAACGGTGTCCGCCACATTCTGGGCGATGGAGCAAAGGACACTGGGATTGGTCACAGAGGAGTTGCCGCGTCTGCGCAAAGGTCTGCAGGACTGGGGCCTTGAGGTGGGCGATCTGGCGGTGCGCAAAGGCGCGCCGCCAACACCTTCCGCACCGATTTCCCGCCAACTGATCGATGAACGCGCATGACGAAGAAACAACAGGACACGCAAAGCAATCACTCCCAGGAAACGTCTCAGAACGACATCCAGCAGGCCATCGCCCTGTTTTACGATGGCAAGCAGGCGCCCAAGGTCTCCGCTAAAGGCGAAGCGGACCTGGCGGAGGAGATCATCGCCATCGCCCGGGAGCATGGCGTCCCCTTGTACGAGAACCCGGAACTGGTGCGCTCTCTGGCGCAATTGGATCTTGGCGATGAAATCCCTGAGTTGCTGTATAGGGTCATTGCGGAAATTATCGCCTTCGCCTATCACATTCAGGGCAAAACGCCGGAAGGTTTTCAGCCACCGCCCCATACTGAGAACAATGCACCATAGCGCATTGGGACTGCGATATTGCGCCGTCCGCTCTCAACGCAGCGGAATCAATCGTTTACACTATCAACCCTGAGGACACATAGCTTTCTTCTGCTTGTCCGCTATTTGTCTGCGCATATTTTCTGCAAACCGCAGCTTATCTAACGGATATTGATCTGCGGTTGAACTTGCCAATGACCTGCCGAACCGCCCTATTGAGGACAGCTCGGCAAATGGGGCGCTGGGAAGTACGTTTTATTTTATTGAGAACAAGGCTGAATTATGGACTCTAAAACCCAAACCGAAATCGAAGCAGCGGTATTTCGCCGACTGGTCAAACATCTGCAGGACAACACTGAAGTCCAGAACATTGATCTGATGAATCTCGCCGGCTTCTGCCGCAACTGCCTGAGCAAATGGTATCGCGCCGCGGCGGAAGAACGAGGAGAACAGGTGGAAGACGCTGCAGCCAGAGAGATCGTTTACGGCATGCCTTACGATGAGTGGAAAGCCAGGCATCAGAAACCTGCGAGCGAAAGCCAGCTCAAACAGTTTGAGCAAAACAAACCCGAATAGCTTTCCTCGATTCAGGCTCGGGGCGACGCCTATGAGCCTGAATCACCCTCCTCAGAGAAAGTTTTGCAAAGCCATTGCAAAACTTGCAGTCGTATCCGACTCAAATTCATCCCATAACCCCACCCCTACTCCCAAAAATAAAACTAAGTGTTTGATTTTTAAATGCTTTTAAAGAAATTTAAAACCTGGCCCGGTTTCTGCTCTATTCAGGGAAAGCAAACAAACCTAGGAGAGGTTATGAATCAGCACGCTAAAAAACTCGACCTGACTGCTACATCCCCGGATATGGGCATTAAAGAGAGCAAGGCGGACTCAGTCGCCGACAAACTGGCGCGCGTGCTCGCCGACACTTACAGCCTGTACCTCTACACCCAATACGCCCACTGGAACGTCCGGGGCATGAGTTTCTTCGCACTGCATGAGTTGTTTGAGAAGCAATACAAAGAGCTCGCCGAAACCATCGACGATATCGCTGAGCGCATGCGCGCCATCGGCTACAAAGCCCCCGGAACCCTGTCCCGCATGGCGGAGTTTTCCACGATTTCTCCAAAAGAAGAGCGGACAGCGACGGCTTTGATTAAAGAATTGATTTTTGCCCATGAGGGCACAGTCGCAAGCTGTAGAAAGTGCATCGTCGCGGCGCAAAAAGCCGAGGACTTTGCGACAGAGGACCTCATGATCAACAGACTGTCTTCCCACGAACAGGCTGTCTGGATGTTAGGCAGCCTTCTCGAGGAGTAATCCTCACCCTATCCCACCCAAACGATACCCTCCACATTTATCCTACCTTCTTTTTTTGGCCACTCCGGTGGCCTTTTTTATGAGTAGAGGACAGTGGAGCGCCGCGCCGTCTCAGGGTTATTAATATGGCAATGATATTGGCATGTTAATCATCAGGCGCATGGATGCGCCTGCGCGGCGGCTGGCCGCGGGAGACAGGGCCTGACCTGTGCAGGCCCTGTCGTTGCAGACAAATAGAAGGAAGCTATTTGACTGCCTGATTAATAAAACCGGCACGATTTCTGCGTTACCAGCTTCAGGTATTCAGGCGTAGAGAGGGTTCGCCCACATCGCTGTAGTTGTTGTATGAACAGATTAAGGATTAAGCAATGGACATAATAGAATTTGAAAAAGCCGTCGACATTGTCTGGTCTTCCATTCAGGAATGGGCGGAAACAGCACTGGCCAACCTGCCCAGCGCCATCGTGGCCCTGGTGTTTTTCTTCCTGTTTTTGTACATAGCCAAAGCCGTATCCAACCTGACCCAGCGGGTGCTGACGCGCTCATTGGACTCAATGGAAGTGGCCAACCTGCTTTCCACCATTGTGCATATTGTATTGGTTGCCATCGGCGTCTTCGTCTCACTGGGTTTTGTGGGATTGCAAGGCACCGTGACCTCCCTCCTCGCCGGGGCCGGGATCATTGGTCTGGCGTTGGGCTTTGCATTTCAGGACCTCACCGAGAACTTTATCGCCGGGATTTTTATGGGCGTTCGCAAGCCATTTCGGGTTGGGGACATAGTGGCGACCGCAGACATTATGGGAACCGTAGAAGCGATTAATCTGCGCAATACCCATATCCTGACGTTTTCAGGGCAAAGGGTCATTCTTCCCAATAAGGCCGTATTCACTAACAAACTGACAAACTACTCCATCACCCGCCAACGCCGCCTCGAAATCCAGGTCGGCATCTCCTACGCCGACGACATCGACAAAGCCGCCAAAGTCATCACCAAAGCCATCGACGCCCTGAATTTCACCCGCAACGGCACGGAAACCCAGGTTTTCGCCACTGGTTTCGGCGACAGCAGCATCAATTTAGTCGTGTGGTATTGGATCGATTATCCCACCGGGAAAGTAGACTTTATGACCGCCCAGCACAAAGGCGTCGTGGCCGTGAAGAAAGCGCTGGACGAGGCCGATATCCTCATCCCCTTCCCAATTCGCACCCTGGACTTTGCCGCGAAAGGCGGCTTGCAGCTTGATCAGATTATCAGTGCTCGTACTGAGGAAGATGTGGAGACGGCGGCGTAAATTCAGCTGAAAATACCGCCTTGCTGTATCTCAAAGAAAGCACAGGAGGGCGGTTAGCGACGCACTTATAAAGTGAACTCAAGTACGTCCTCATGCCCTTCATAAATTTGCATCAGGCCTGATTTCAGTTCTACAAATTTATCGAATCCTTTAATGAAATAAAAATGCGCCAGCTTACCGTTTGCCAATGATACATGAATGCCGTCACTGGTTACCAAACACTCCTCTACGCAGTTAAATCCACCATTAAATTGGTCGTCACACTCAAAATAGATTCCATGCTCCGAACCGGCTTCCTCAGTCAACCCTCTCTGCCAGAGAATATACCCGTCACCCCAACCTTCTACCGCCACAATAAGGACGTCGTTTTCAACCGAAACAATTTTATGCTGGTAGCTCATGCTAGAGCATTTCCCCTATTCATTGATTCGCGTCCAATAGCCGGCGCAGCTTATGCTCCATACTCTGATTATATTTATCTGTATACTTCTTAAACTCCTGAATATCAGCAAGCCAACTCGCTATATACTCAGCCTGGCTCTTACTGGATTCCGTTTCCCTCAGCCATAACCTTTCATACTCACGAATTCTAGCCTTCAGCAAGTTGTAGGCTTTGTAACACAGCTCACAGAGAACCTTTCCGTAATAACTTTTCTTCAGAACCTCTGATTCATACTTTTGTTGCTCCGCAGACCAGATAGCGGTCTTCTTACATTTCCGACACACATACTGAATGTCGTAATAATAGTCATACAAAGGATTATGGAAATCATGAGAGGCTTTCATGGCTTCTGGCCAAAGCTCTTTATCGGCTTTAATTTTATTCGGTTCTTTTTCAGACATATAATCTACTTAGTCATCACGGAAGGCATCTACAAACACACCTTTCACTCTCCTTGTGAAATTACCCACAGCGCCCTGTGCTTGGCGATAATCGCGTCAATCTTACCTTCTTGCGCCAGTTGCTTTAAGCCGTGATTGAAGTCCTGGGAGGTTTTCAAAAAGTTCTTCGCTTTCCTGGAAAACATCAGGTATTGATTTTCCACTTTGATCGGAGGGTCTAGCCAGATGAACTTATGGGCGGAGTCGGGAAATTCCGTGTTGATAATATACTGCCCCATAAACTTATCAATCAGCACAAGATCAATCCAGCCACGGGAAAGACTGAGGACATTCTGGCGATCTTCGGTGACTTCAATGGTATTCAACCTGGCCTGTTCAAACTCAGGCGGATTGACATACCCCCGCACCACGCCAATTTTATATGGCTGCAAATCATTCAGGGCGACATAAGAGATATTGCGTTCCTTGAGAGCGTAAAAACCCAACTCATTGGCTGGGAGTGGATCTGAAAACTCAAACCACTGCTCCCGACTCTTTCGGAACCAACCGGTGTAAACCCCGTCATAATCGCCAGCCTGAGCCATGCCATAGGCCCTTTTCCAGGGTAGAAACTTTACCTCCACGTCATACCCCACCCGCTGAAAGGCGGTGAAGATGATCTCCGTGATAAATCCCTTACTCTCTAAATGCTCACCGTAATAAGGAGGGTATTCGGTTGCGGCCAGTATTACCTGACGCTCCTCCGCCTCTGCGACGCTGAATAAATCAAGGCATACAAACAGCGCCATGAGAGGATAGAACCGATTCTTGCCCCATCCTCTATTAAAGCCGCCAAAGCAGCGCCGCAGAAAAAAGCATCTTAGAAATGCGTGAGGATTGCAGTAGCGCTTGTTTATCCGCTGATTACTGAGTGGAAGGATCATACCGAAGTGCGTTTTTCGCTTATGGTTATTATCACTAATATAGCAGCAGTGGTTACTTTTCGTACGCGGATGGGACCGGCGAGTCCGGGTCCATCGAGGCAATCCCAAGACTCATCGACGGCTTTACTCAGAGCGAGGCGGGCGTGGAAGCGTGGAAAGACAGGCCTAAGTATCAAATCAATAAAACCCAATACTTTGTAAGTTCTGCAAGTCTTTTACCCAAGATTACCAACCAAACGGAAAAGCTGCGCAATTTTTCAACAATATGCGCATAAAAAGCGCCAATTTCGGTAAAAATAACTTGGCACGCTTCTAGCTATCTCTTAGGTGACAACGAGGCATAGAGTCCTGTTACCCGATCACGACAGAGATCTGGGACTTTAAAAGATAGAAAAGGAGATCGTTATGAAAACGCCAAAAACTTTTACCAAAAAACCTGTTTATGCTGCTCTGATCGCCGCAACCCTGGCTGGCGCTGTGTCAGTGGCTCCAGCTTACGCGGCTGGAGACAAAGTCAAGAATGAAGAAACTATCGGCCAGCAAGCGGAAGAGATGAGCCAGGATGCGAAAAAGTATTTCAAGGACGGTTGGACTGAAGGCAAGATTGAAACCGCCATTCTGTTCAACGATAACCTGAGCGCGTTCGAGATTGATGCTTCCGTTAATGGCTCCAACGCCACGCTAGTGGGAACAGTCAGTTCAGAGGTGGAAAAAGAGCTGGCGGAGCAGATCGCCCTGAGCGTAGAAGGCGTCAAGGATGTGGATAACCAGCTGCAGGTAGCCTCCACACCGGCCAAGAAGGAAAACGCAGATAGCGAGAACTTTAAAAGCTCTGTGGCTGACGCCACTATCACCGCCAAGGTGAAAATGAAGCTGCTGGCCAACGAATCTGTCGCCGGCCTTGATATTGACGTGGATACAGAGGGCCGCGTGGTAACGCTGAATGGCGCAGTGGAGTCAGAAGCAGAGAAGGACCTGGCGGAGAAACTCGCCAGCAATGTGGACGACGTGGATTCCGTTGAAAACAAGTTGATGATCAACTAATTCATCGCACTCCATGCGCATAGACATGAGCAAGGCCCGAAGCCTCACGGCTTCGGGCTTTTTCTCGCTGTCAGAATCAGATTTGCATCAAAGCCCATACTGGATGACAATTCTGCGTCCCGGCCTACCACCGGACCGTTGCGCCTCGTACATCCACATGGATAAATGGCCCGTGGTAGCTATTGGCGGAATATACGCCCAACCCGCCAATGAAGGATTTGTACTCCGTGGTTTCTGCAAACGTCTCAATCAATTGCGCCAGATATTCTGCGTCGTTTTTGTCGACTTTGCCGTCCTTGTTCAGGTCGTCCATTTTACCGTCTTTGGGGTTCTCATCGATAAAGACGTCCGCCGCCCCGCCCCATTGATGACGGCTGTACATGGCGTTGCGAATTGATGTGTTGTAATACGGCGTACGAAAGCCGCTCATGATAACGAAAGATGAAACCGGCAAACCCGCCATGTTCACCTGCTCCGTCAGGTATTCCAACTTGAGCAGCAGCTTTTCCCTCAGCACCAGAAACTTTGGAAACTCCGATGGCTGCCGGCAAAGAAACTGCTCCAAACGATAATTGGGCGTCAGTTCGATATCCAGCATATCTTTGGTGACTTCAAGGTATCCAGGAGGCGGAAGATAGATAGCCTGGTTGAGATAGGCCTCACTGGGATAGTGGCCGATCTGATAGCCATTCAACATCCCCTCTTCCACCTGATCCGCCGGCACCAGAACAAATAAGTTGAGGGTCATTTGCGCCCCGGTGGCCGGCCTGCGAATGGTTAAACGGCTGACGCCAGGACGCGCAGGCGCAATCCAGCGGTAACGATCGCCAGGCTCCTTGACGACATTGCCCTGACCGCTTATTTCAATCTGCTCGCTCTCCGGCAGATTAATCTTGAAGATAAGATCTTCTGACGCCTGCAAAAATGCGGACATCACCCGGAAATCACTGGTTTCGCCTTTAAAACTGATACTGAAGTCGACTTTGCCGGGTTCAAATCCAAAAGCACGGGTCATCAGCAGACAGAGCGCAACGACCGTTAGTGCTCTAACCATTCATTATCCTCCGGCGCCAGCGTCTTTCCTTCAAACGCCATTTGCAGTCGGGCGTCTCTTCCGTATACATCCTTACGAAATTGCGCCACGCCGGAGTCATCCATCCAGGCGGTCCAGTACTGCAGATGTACTGGAACCGGGCGCGGTAAACGCAGTGTCGTCGGTTCTCCCGACGCAAGTATCTTGTCCAGCTCGATGCCTGTTTTTCTCTTGCTGCCGATTAAAGCCGCCGCCAGCTCCAGGGGCCGCTCCAGACGGATGCAGCCTGAGCTGAAGGCGCGCTGTGATTTGTAGAACAAACTTCTGCTCGGCGTATCGTGAAGATACACATTAAATTCATTGGGAAACATAAACTTGATGCGTCCTAGTGCATTCATCGGGCCCGCCGCCTGTTGCAGGCGATAGGGGAACTTGCCGCCTTTGACTTCTTCCCAGTTAATGGTTTCCGGGTCCAATGCGGCCTCTTCCCGTCCCCAGCCTTTGTATACTCTGAAGCCCATTTTGTTGATAAATTCCGGGTCTTCGATGAACCGCTCCAACATATCTTCTTCGGCGATCTGAGTAGGCACCTCCCATAGCGGGTTCACCACCAGATAAGTCATCAAACCACTGAAGGCTGGCGTGCGCCGGTATGGCTTACCCACCACCACACGCATACTCAACTCAGTGCGGCCATGATCAACCAAGTCCAAACGGTAGTCGGCGATGTTCACCACCACATAACGGTCGCCCAGATTCGTTGGCGTCCAGCGACGACGCTCCAGGTTACTGCGAACTTGTTCGATACGCTCGGAAATGGGCGTATTCAACATCGCCAAGGTTTCCTTTCCTACAATAGCGTCCGGTTTCAAGCCATGACGCTCCTGGAAAAAGCGGACTGCTTTCACCAGTCCTTCATCAAAAAGGGTTTCATCATCGCCCTCGGAGGTATCGATCACAGGACGCTCCATATCACCGCTGGCGATCAAGCGACGGCGCAGTTCAATGACTCGCGAATCGGATTGTCCGGGCCGCAATGTCGGGCCATAGGACACCATGGGCCAACCGCCCTGGGCTTCTGTCTCGCGCAGATCCGTCAGCAGTTGCGACAGACCTTTGTATACTTCCGGCGTCGGCACCATCGCGTTCATGTCCTCCAGCAGGCGATCCTCAGCGAGCGCCTGATAGAGGCGAGGCGCCAGCTCGCCGGTAGTGCGCTCTTCACGCCAGACAGAGTCAATCGACCTGGGATCAAAGCGGCCGGTCAGACGGTCACTGGACAACGCCACCATGGCGTCCGTCAGTAACAGTTCCAGCTCAAATCCGCGTTCAAACGTTTCCGGAGCCGACTGATATTGCCCCAACAACTCTGACAAAATCGCAGTGTGGTATCTTTGCGAGGGCAATCCTTCCTGGTCGGTATGTTCAAGCATCCTCACCAATGCATAGGCGCGCTCCGTCAAAGTTTCATCCTCAAACCAAACAGGCTTATACAGGCTCATGTCGTAAATCTGCCGAACTTCGGCGGGATGCAGCATTTTTTTCTGGGAGGGAAAAGATAATGGCTGGCCGGCGGCGGCCCATTCCAACAATTGCGATGGCAAGCCTGCGATGGGGCTCGCCTGGGTCATCGTCACCCACAGGGACAAGATGCAACACCAAGTCCAGCGTGGTAATACAGACGTCACTTGGTTCTACTCCTTAAGATTCAGCGGTCGTACCAGATAGATATTAAAAACCGGGGCCGGCTTCATAACGGGCGCCATTATAAGCGGTTGTATGAATACTATCTATATTAGCTGAATCAGCAGAAGGTCGCCTGGACCTGGCGGGAGGATTCGTCACCCCAGGGAGAAAACCTCAAGGCGACGCGAAAACGTCCTGTTGCAGAGTCATAATCCCAACGCTCAAGGAGCGTCATACGACGATCCCTTCTTACCAGTATCCGATTGAAAGAATTAGGTTTTCCGCTACGAACACGGGGCGATGTCGCCGTCCCCGCCTGCATGACGAAAACACCCGACGGGGCCTCTGGGAAGCTTTCCCGCAGAGGTAAAATGAAGGGATAGTGAATGTGGCCGCCCAGCACCAGATCCACCCCGGCTTCGATCCAGGCTTTCAACGCATATTCACGACCAATGAGAAGGTTTTTCTGGTCGGACGGCAACACCACCTGACAAGGGTGATGCGCGACTACAACCCGCAGCTTGTCTGGCGCGGAGGCTAAACGGCGCGCCACGGCGTCGGCTCTTTGCGGGCTGATTTCACCGTCCACGTGGCGATATTTATGGGTCGTATTTACGCCCACGATCAGCGCCAGATTGTTCTCAAATTCCGGCTCCAAGTCAGTCCCAAAGATTTCACAATATTTTTTATATGGCGCCGTCAAACGACTCCAAAGATTAAACAGAGGAATGTCATGATTTCCCGGCACGGCTAAAACGTTATCAGCCTCAATTCGCTCCAAAAAAGCCCGCGCGGCGGCGAACTGAAGACGGGTGGCGCGCTGAGTGATATCGCCAGAGAACAGAAGCAATTCCGGGCGCATGTCGTTTAGGGTCCGCACCAATGCTTCCTGTACGGTCCAGTCCTCCGTGCCGAAATGGGGATCAGACAGCTGAATAATCTGCATAACGAATCAGTTGGCGTTTTTCTCTGGGTCCTGCGGGGCCACGAACAGAGCGGCTCTTGGCAGCGCCCGCATCCTCACGGGCGTCGATACTCTACGAATCTCGCCGTCCACCACCATCCGTAGCGACTTGCGGTGAGAGCTGATTTCCAATTCCCGACAAACCATATGCTCATAATATTCAGGGCTCTCCGGCATGCCTAACGCCATGCGCCCCAGCAACCTGATCAAGTGCAGACGCTCCCTGGCTTTAAGCACAATGGCGACAAAACCCTGATCATCCGCCGCTTTCGCATCCTGCAGATTCAACAGTTCCAATTGCATACGGCTGACGGTGCTAAACAGCAGTGGCGTATTGATGGCGCGAGAGAGCCCTTCCGAGGTTAATTTCATCCGTTGCGGCCTGGCCTGGGTCAGGCAGGTCCACACGCCGGACAAAAACGCCACCCAGCGAAAGCGACCAAAACGCTTCTGATGGGATTCACGCGCTTGGATGATGCGGGGATACAACCCCAAGCTGGCGTTTACCGCAAACAATATGTCGTTGACCTGATACAAAGGGATTGCCTTGACCACGCCATTGAGCGCAACATCCAAAGCCTCCGCAAAGTTCTCCGGCAATTTGTGTTCTTTCGCAAACAGGTTGAAGGTGCCGCCAGGAACAACAGCGAAGGTCACCCCCTGCTCCAAAATGTGGGGCAAGGCGGCGTTAATCGTTCCGTCTCCGCCAACCAGAACCAGCACCGCCTGATTCTCCTTGGCTTCCTGCGCCGCCCTGCGGATGGTTTCCTGCAAACCGAGGCCCTGACGAATGCTGTGCGTGGACAATATCCTTTCTCTCACACTGGCCGGAGCTGACTGCAACTGGGCCATTGAATCTCCCGAACGCCCTTTGCCGGAACCGAGGTTAACCAGCATCACTAGCTTACGCTCTCTCGTGTGAACGATGTGTCTTTTGATTTCAGCTACTTGCATAGTGGTTACCATTCATAGCGCCAACATTACGCTTCCTAAAAGCTCCGTTATTCAAAACTTTCTATCAACATGGCGATGATACTGGCATGTTGATAATCAGGCGCATGGATGCGCCTGTGCGACGCCTGGCCGCGGGATTAATAACCGCCATCAAAAAGGGCCGCCGATCAGCTCGATTACGAGTTCATCGGCGGCCCCACTCCGCCAGGACTCTACTACTACAGCTTCAATGGGGCTCAGCAATCCTGGTCTCTCGCGTTAACGCCCTCTTTGACACTTTCACAAGTGTCCTCCAGCCGGTTACCCGCATCGGTTAAAGCTCTATCTACTTCTTCGCCGATTTGCTCCGCTTCGCCATCGTCCGCATCACACGCGGTCAGTGAAAAAGCCAATGGAGCGGCTATAATCATCGCTTTCAACAGGTCGGTGAATGTATTCATCGTCATCTCCTCGTTTCCTAACAGTTGTTTTATTTCATTGGCGGCGACCGACCGCTGCCTTTCCTCTCATTCTCAAGACATCTCTATAATCGGTTTCTGCGAAACCCTCCGGCGATGATGCTGATCACGAAAAGCACCAGGAAGATAACGAACAGTATTTGCGCAATGTCGGCAGTCGCCGCTGCAATGCCGGTAAATCCAAGTACGCCCGCTACCAGCGCTACGACAAAAAATACAATTGACCAATACAACATATCCTTTCTCCTTACTTGTTTCCGAACTCAACAGGGAACAGTCATAACTTGGACCAACTCACATTTTTATGTTAAATATCAACATTTTAAGAATTTAATAAGGCTTTAACAGAGTAAGTGAGGCAAGGCGATCACATGTAAAGCTTACAAACCCACTGCAATTATGGGTGAAGTGCGGGAACCCCATGATCATGGGCCTGAGAAAGCATTACCAAACGCGAGCAACCGCATTCAGCGGCGGGCTGAATAGCTCTAAGCGCTGGCGACAGGAGTGCAGGAAGAGAAATGGCGTGTAGAAAAAGGCGGGACCGTCTGCGGTCACTAACAGACGGCCCCTATAGCAGAACCGGACTAACGTTCGGAACGGCTAATAAGGCGCAGCCCGAAGGCTGCGAAATCACTTTCTAAGGGGGGATCAGCTTTCGACGAACGCCCGCTCAATGACATAGTGTCCGAGATCGCCTTGACGGGCTTCAGTGAAGCCGCGGGAATCAAGAATGGAGCAGGTGTCTTTCAACATACTGGGGCTGCCGCATACCATGAAACGATCGTGTTCGGGGTCCATTGCAGGCAGACCAAGATCAGAGAACAACTTACCGCTTTCCATCAGGTCAGTGATACGCCCCTGAGTAGGGTAGTCTTCACGGGTGACCGTGGGATAATAAATCAGCTTTTCTTGCACCAGTTCACCGAAAAACTCGTTCTGCGGCAGTTCGTCGCGAATCAGCTCCTGATAAGCCAGCTCGGAAACATAACGCACGCCATGAGTCAGAATGACTTTGTCAAAACGCTCATAGGTTTCCGGGTCTTTGATAATGCTCATGAACGGAGCCAGACCGGTGCCGGTGCTGATCAGGTATAAATTGCGCCCTGGCAACAGATGGTCCACGACCAGAGTGCCAGTAGGCTTGCGGCTCATGATGATTTCATCGCCGACGCTGATTTTCTGTAAACGGGAAGTCAAAGGACCATCCGGCACTTTGATGCTGAAGAACTCCAGCTCTTCCTCGTAGTTGGCGCTGGCGATACTGTAGGCGCGCATCAACGGACGACCGCTGTCTTGCTCCAGGCCAATCATAATAAAATGTCCGTTTTTAAAACGGAAAGACGGATCGCGACTAGTGGTAAAGCTAAACAGAGTGTCGTTCCAATGACGCACGCTGGTGACCGTTTCTTTACGCATTCCTGACATAATCTGCATTGACTCCTGATAAAGGCGCTAAAGTTTTCATTGATCGATATTTAACCCGAGTATAATCTATCTGTAAAACAGGATTATTCAATAACTCTTATCGGATTTATCGATAATGCACTACACCCTGCGACAATTGGAAATATTTCTGGCCGCGGCGCACTTCGAAAACATCACCCAGGCCGCCAAAAGCCTGTCCATGTCTCAATCCGCCGCCAGCGACGCGCTGCGCAATCTGGAATCCCAATTCAATATTCAATTGTTCGACCGCATCGGCAAAAGCCTCCAGCTCAACGAACTGGGACGCATGCTGCGTCCCCGGGTGGAGGCGTTGATAGAACGCGCTCGCGACCTGGAGTTGGACTTTCAACAGCATACGGATATCGGATCACTGAAAGTGGGCGCCACGCTGTCCATCGGTAATTATCTGGCGGTCAGCATCATGGCGGATTTCATGCAGCAACATCCCGGCGCCAAGGTATCCCTGGAGGTGGCCAATACCACCACTATCGCAGGCAAGGTGCTTAATTTTGAATTAGATGTGGGTTTGGTGGAAGGGGAAATCAATCACAATGAACTGGAAGTGATTCCCTGGCGCGACGATGAGCTGAAAATCTTCTGCGCTCCCGACCACCCGCTGGCGCAGAAGAAACTGCTGGACGACGAAGATCTGGTGCGCGCCCACTGGATATTAAGAGAGCGGGGATCAGGAACGCGACAGGCCTTCGAGTGGGCCATGCATGGCATTCTTCCTGACCTCAAAGTCTCTATCGAATTGCAGCACACGGAGGCGATCAAGCGCGCGGTGGAGGCGAAGCTGGGGATCGGCTGTCTGTCGCGGGTAACGCTGGTGGACGCATTCAAACGCGGCAGTCTGGCGCCGCTGGAGGCGCCGCATCGAAACTTCCAGCGCCGCTTCTACTTTATTCTGCATAAAGAAAAATACCGCAGCGCCGGTATCGACAACTGGCTGGAGTTATGTCCCCAACTTACCTGATATGGACAGGAAGCGCCTCAGGTGAAGTTAACGCCATACAAAAACAAGTCGGCATCGTCATTGGGAAGTCGGGTGGTCTTCTCCAACGCCATGCCGATTTTCTCCAACAACCGGATCGAGCTGGCGTTGCTCTGGTCCACAATGCCGACAATGCGGTTCATTCCCAGTTTGGCTGCGCCAAAGTCCAGCACCGCCTTGGCCGCCTCGAAGGCGTATCCTTGCGAACGAAATTGCGGCATGAAAGCGAATCCGATATCCACGTCATCCAGTCCATCCCGTTTGATCAAACCACACATGCCTACTGGAACTCTATCTTGCTTAAGCTCAACCAGATAGAGCCCGAATCCTTCCCTTTCGTACATCGCCAACGGGCCAGTCTGGATATACTGGCGAGCGCCCTCCAGCGTTCTTATCCCACGGTCGCCGATAAAGCGTATCCATGATGGGTCGTTCAACAGCGCCAGAATGAAATGGTCATCCTCCAGCCGCAGCCAACGGAGCGTTAAACGTTCTGTCTCCAATACCTTCATGCTTATAACCGCCTGTTTATTAATTATTCTATCCAGATTCTTTCAACGTCCGGCCAATAACGCCCTGCGTCTAGCGTTTTGCCCAGCCAAATAACAAGTCAGCGCACTGCTCAATGACACTATTGGACACTGCCCAGAACCTTTTCCACCCACTCTGGATCGTCAGGAGTCACGATAACGGAACGACATCCCTGACGCTCACACTCAATTCCCACTCCAGGCAAATCGTCAATCATCAAATCAATGCCAAACAGCCTGGGGGCCTTGCTGAAGCGCGAATAACGCTGATTGGCGGCGACCGCTTCACGGTGATCATCCTGGTTGACCACCTCCCCT
This sequence comes from Hahella chejuensis KCTC 2396, assembly GCF_000012985.1. Lineage (NCBI taxonomy): Bacteria > Pseudomonadati > Pseudomonadota > Gammaproteobacteria > Oceanospirillales > Hahellaceae > Hahella > Hahella chejuensis. Next base: position 4,529,551 of record NC_007645.1, read on the forward strand.
ATTCTCACGCCCCACAAACGAAACCAGGCCTTAACGAACCAAGGTTTACGCAGAGAGGTGGTATATATCCAGATTTCATGATCTTTGGCCAGAGTCTGCATGAGCGTCGGCGCGCCTGTGCGCATGGCTTCACGGAACCATAGTCCTGCTGGCGGCCCAAGTCGACGCTCCCCAACCGCAAAGGGACCCGTAGTGGGGATCAAGGTGTCGTCCAGATCAAATGCTATACGCACGTCATTGCCCCGCTGCAGTAAAACGTTTGCGAAACCCTTGCGGGGTCACGCCTTTATGCTTCTTGAACAGACGATTGAAGTTAGAAAGATTATTAAACCCGGTCTGTTCCGCGATGAGCGCTATCGGCGCTGCGGTATTGATCAATTTTGAGCAGGCCTGCCCCAGGCGTATCTGGGTCAAATACTGATTAAAGCTTTGATTCATATGCTTGCTGAAAAAACGACTGAACTTGCTGACGCTCATGTTGTGTCGTCGCGCCATATCTTCGATTGTTAACTTGTCTGCAAACGCCAGATGGGCGCAGTCCAAAATGCCGTCCAGAATATCCTGCTCACGGCGACTGGTCGTCCCGGTACAAAAGTTCGCGGAAGCCAGAGGAGTATGCGGTATTTGAGCCAACCCACCGAGCAACGAGAGTAAGGTCAGCAAACGCTCTTTAGGACCCTGCGTCGGCAGTGCGGTAAACAGACGCTCCACCGATGCATGGTCTGTTGGCGAAAAAGTTAAGCCCCGCCGGCTCTGCTTCAGTATGTCGCCGACATCGCCGTACTCTGGAAAATTCTCCAGCAAGCGGTCCACCCACTGCTGATTAAACCACAGCACGTAGACCGTGTGCGGCTTGTCTTCGTCAGGCCGTTGCGAGGAGCGCCAGCTATGGGGCAAGTTCGGACCTATCAACACCAGATCGCCGGATTCATAGCGGTCTACATGATCGCCCACATAACGTTGACCGGCGCTGTTCAGGGTGTAGGTGAGTTCGTATTCGGGATGGTAATGCCACTGGAACGGCAGCTCATCTAACTGACGCAGAAAAAAGCGCCAGGACGCGTCCTCCGGATATCTGACTTTTTCATATAGCGCTTTCATAGCCTTTCACCGCATTGCCGAACTGTTGCGCTATCATCGCCAATCGACTGCGCCAGTCATACTATTACGGCCATATACTCCCACAGAATGACTGAAAAGTATCATTCTCCGCTCTATTTTCACAACCAGCCCCTGATTACGCCAAGCAGAATAACTCTGTTCCCAACCAGCATCAGCGTAGGCAAGAACAGGAGACAACAATATGAACCCGCGCTATGAGTATAAGGCTCCCGGCAATCGCAGCGTTTCCGAACCCGGCGGCGTGCAATTGAAAGACATCCGCAAACAGCTTCCTTTACGCGTGCTCAGTGAATCTGATTTCGAATTCTGGCGCGCCTGGGGATATGTCGTCATTCCCAACGCAATCGATGCAGTTCAGTTAAGAGCCACACAGACACTGCTCTGGGAGTTCACGGAAATGGACCCGTCGAACGCTTCGACCTGGAACAAACCCCAGTTGCGCAATCATGAAATGAAAGAGCTCAATAACAGCGGCATGGTGGAGTGCTATCACCATCAGACGCTATGGAATAACCGCCAGACGCAACGCGTCTATGACGCTTTTGTAGATATCTGGGACCGGGAAGACTTATGGGTCACCATTGATCGCGCCAACCTGAATACGCCCAATCGCAACGGACGCCAGTTCACCGGGTTTATTCACTGGGACGCGGACACAACGCTGGAGCCCCCTCCTATTGGCGTGCAGGGAGTGCTGGCGTTGTCCGATACGGACGAACACTGCGGCGGCTTTCAGTGCGTACCGCAACTTTTTCACGACTTTGAACGGTGGAAACAAAACCAGCCTGCTGACCGCGATCCCTGGGTTCCCGACCTGACAGGTTATGAGCCAGAGTTCATCCCCATGCGCGCGGGAGACCTGCTCATCTTCAACAACCTGTTGGCCCATGGCATTCGTCCCAACCAATCTGACCGGGCGCGCATGGCGCAGTATATCTCTATGGCGCCGGCGAATGAGGCTGATGAAGCGATGCGAAAGTGGCGCATAGCCTCATGGCGAGAACGCACGCCTCCTCAAGGGTTCGCATTTCCCGGCGATCCCAGAGAGTGGGAGAAAACGTGCTATCCGCAAGCCCGTCTTACAGCGCTTGGTGAGAAGCTGCTAGGCCTGGAATCCTGGCGCGGAAGTCGCGTCGAGCCGGCCTAATCCGCTTTGGCGAACTCCGGCGGCGGTTTGATCAACTCAAAATCGCTGTCGGTTTTGCCTTCTTCAATAAAGTAGTCATCGCTGTCCTGCGGGAAGTTATATTGAAAAGTATTTTCAGTAATGGATATTACCCTGAACGAGTTGGACTGGCCGTCGTCATGGGTCTCCACATACATACCGCCTTCATAGTCCCATGCGCCCTTCTCTAGCGCCAATGTATATTTTTTCGCAGACATATCCATGGACAAATATTCCTGCTCAAAACGACCGTCCGCTGTCCGCGTGATTTTCCAGTACTCCTCAAGGCCAGAGTAATTACCTTCGTCATCCGCGCTGCCGTCGCCCTGCCAAACGCCCACCAGCGCCGCTTTGGCCTTGGTGGCGTCTTGCTTCAACTCAACATCCGCATGACACGCATTCAGCGACAGAGCAGCCGCGAAACCAAAAATGCTATAGATCCGTTTCATAAGGGAGAGCCAATCTCTTTGTGATGTGTTCTTATCATAACCAAGGCCGTGGCCACCATCCTGAGCGACCACACCTTTACTCACACCCTATTCTTAGATGGCGATTGGGGGAAAAGCAAATTAGACCAACTATTTGTCTCTCAGTAGCGGGTCTGTCATATTCAGGTGAAAGAGGATGTTCAAAACTCTGAAAATTCATCAGCAATTATACACTTAGCGCTCCATTATAATTTACTATCTTTTATAAGCAGCTCTTTAGCTTTCTCCAAAATAATATCCACTGCGTAAAACTCATCAGGCAAATCAGCCAAAAAGTCCATGCTTATAGCTTTATCTGGATTACACTTTGCTATATCACGCAATAGCTCCACATTCTCTTGCCCTTTAATCCCATATAGATTCAGTATTTCCCAATATCTTGCCGACTCACTAGAATGCGGATCATAACCATTAATACTTACAAAATGACTTCTTTCGCTTTCACTCAAACTATCAATAAAAGCTACCACGGCCTCATCAAATTTTTTTGGCCAATATTTCATACAGCCTCCTTATAAGTAGAAAAAATTTCTAATAAAATAGGCGACTTACGACCACTCAATCTGATCATATTTTGCCCCGTGAAGTACGTCAATCATCTTAAGCCCGCTGAAATAAAGACTCTTACCGATGGATTTCGATACAGCCCGAGCTCCCGCTTCCGTATTCGCTGTCACGCCATACTGCTCAGCAATAAAGGGTATAAAATCGATAAAATTGCCGACATTATCGACTTCCACCGCAACACCATTTCGATCTGGATTGAGCAGTGGGAAAGCATGGGAATATGCGGCCTCATTAGCGACGCCTCCCCGGGAAGGCCGCTCATTTACACGGAGCAGGAACAAGAAAGGGTTTGTAAGTGGATTGACGAGCAGCCCCAACAACTACGAGATGTCCAGATACGTCTGGAGAAAGAAACTGGAAAAAGCGCCAGTCTGGAGACCGTTAAACGGAACTTAAAAAAAATCAAAGTATAGCTTCAAGCGATTCCGCTTTTCGCTGCGCGCGCTTCGGGATGAAGACGCCTTCCGCCAGTTTCAGGGCTTTGTGAAAGATCTTCAATCCTGGGAGGATGCGGGCGAAATCGAGCTTTACTACTTTGATGAATCAGGGTTCAGTCAGCGTTCCTTAAACAGGATTACCTATATTGAGCGTCCGTCGCGGTGAAACCAGCAATATCATTTGCTCCCAGACCTTCACGAATTTCAGTCATTAATCCGTTGGCAGCCTTTACTGCATCAATAGAGAATGCCCTGTCGTCTATGCCAGGAAATGAAAATCTGAGTAAATCCAGACCGGTAAACACTTTATCAAAAGAACCAGATCCAGAAATCTTATTGTACAGCCGAGCCGAAAGGTTCCTTCGGTAGGCTATATTTATGTCCAATACAGGTTCAACAGCTTTATCACCAACAATTACAAGTCCTTTTGGTGGAAGCTCGCGATAATCATGGTCTTTTTTTAAGTAAATCAGAGCCCCACCTGAAGAGACTGGGCTGTAAGTTCGAGCCTTTTTAGGTAGTACGCGCACCACATCAGAAACGTTTCCATCACCCACTAATAACTCAATAAACTCATCACTGCCCATTGTAACGAGCTTATCTAGTGGAAGGTCGACCGCCAAATTTACTATGCTCCCCCATACCTTATGATCTTTACCTTCACAGATAACATCTTCAACAAATTCTTCCAAATGAACTGACTGTGTATGATCACAGATGCTTTTCAGATACATGCAAATATTAAGCTCTGAAACCTCTGATACAACCTGCCTCAAATCTTGTATCAGGTCATCAGGAATTTTTCTTAAATCCATAATGGAGTTTGGCTTACAATAAACTTCCTTACCTAATTTTTCTTCTATCTTCAAAATCACGCTACTTTTCATTCTTTCCTCACTGAGGCTTTTTTGAGATTATCCTGAACTTAGAAGGCACATCTTCAACAACTTCGACACTGCCGTCTTTCATTTTTATATATACATCCTCTTTTTTAAATACCTCAAAGTCAAACTCAGAATACCCTAATCTTTCTCTCGCCCTACCAAATGACATTTTCTTGATGGCCTCCCTCATGGCTTCACCTTCATCCAGAAAACCTTCACTATTGTTTAGTTTAATTGCGATATATTCTCTCTTAAAATTATCACTATTTTTACTCATCAAAGATCCGTTCATATTTGGAGGATCAACATCAACTCCCATAATACTCTTGTATTTATCAATACCAAGCTCTAAAAAGAAGTCCGTTATAGATTCACTATCTTTCAGTCGAATAACCTTTTCATCGTCAGTAATATTTTCAATTACAAATTCAGGACCATGATCATACACTGCGATATTCCCAAGCACATTTTTATCATCTATCTTAACTTCAATATCTCGCGGATCTCCCATTTCTTTTATTATAAGATCCTCCTTGGAGACCACCACTGATTCAAGTTCAGACGTATCCTTCCCTTTTTTATGAAGCAACTCAAAATCTTTTGTGGTGACTTTATTTTGAGGTGGTTCGCCAAGCTTATTGCTCCCCCCTGATCCCGAACCATATATCAAGTCAGAAGAGGGCTCAACTCCAGAGACTTCCGCAACCGTCTCCCCGTCCGTCACTTCACTAATAGATGGAGCCTCAACGCTAGCAGGTTTATTAAGCTTAGCTTCGACGGAGCCATTTGTACTCCCTTTCTTTTTGATAAAGCGGTACTTTTTCTTAAGCTGTTTGGCCAAATTACGGAGCAATTCACCAAGTTTGGCGAGTTTTGGCATCAAGCGCGCCTTGCTGACTGCCATCCCTGCCGCCCCCACACCACCAGTTGCGGAAGCTAACAAAGCGGCCAGTACAATCTCAAACGCGCCACCTCCAGCGAACTCCGCCAGCTCGGTAATATGCTGTGACGTGGCGAACTCTTTTGCAAAAGACGCCAAAATAGTCTGGGTTTCTTCATCTTCGTATATAAAGGAAGCTATTTCCTGAGCCTCTGCTATAAGCTCAGGAGTGACCATATTTGGATCAAAGCCTAATGCTTTAACTAAAGCGTCATGATTAGATTTATCAAAATTCTTTATAAAGTCAGACTTCCAGTCATCAGTTTCTGTGTTATAAGACTCCCATGAGGTTTTAATTGCACGATTGAGCACCTCGGTGGGACTAGCAAGCTCAAGTACGTTGTCAAGGAACTCCAACATTCCAACGCCAGCGTCAAAAATCCCCTTCGCAACACGGTTCTCCAGATCCGTTTTCTTCTGGAGAATATTCAGTTTCGAAAACTCTTCGTCCCTCTTGGCCGCCTCTTCTTTTTCTTCTTTAAGAATTTCCTCAAGCGCTGAAGCAATCTGACCTCTAGCTGCGGATATAGCAGCTTCATCCGGCGCCTCGCCAAACTCGGCTTCAACCTCACTGGCAGGCAGATCTGAGAGCTTAGCTGCGCCATCGCTGCCTAATACGCCTGTATGTACAGAGCCATCTGTAACTACTGTCACTTTATAAGGCAGACCAGCAGCAGGCTGTGAGTTTTGCAGTTCGCATAACAAATCGAGAGTATGTTTATCCTCCAAGGCTTTTTGCAAAGGGCAGGCGCCCGCCAAGTCATCCACATTGCCCGACTGGCTCTCCGCCTTAGCATCTATTGCATCGCTCTTTCCACTCATGAAGCCAAGTCCTCTATCTGCATATTGGCGTTGCGCCAGTAGTCGTAAAATGCTTTAAATCTATCGCTGATAGAGCCTAATGTTCGTTTTTCCAGAAAATCCCGTGTGATCCACTGGTTGCCAGGCTTATCCAGGAAATCCCACCCTAAAAAAACGCAGGTTTTTATGTAGTAATAGGCATCGCGACGCGCTTGCAAACCTAGACGCTTAAACTGGATAAGGGCGTCGCCTATGCGGGCGCGTAGTTCAGTTTCTGAGTAGTGCTGTAATCTCTGTGGGTAGGCTTCGCGAAAGTCGATTACCAAGGTGCGAATAAAGGACTTGTAGACAGAACTACGCAACCTCTCTATCTGGTCCCGCCTGATTTTAAATGTGGACCCAGAGACATATTCCACATGCCGCCGCTGCAAATTGGTCAGCGTGGGGGTGGAACACGTGAGCTCTTCATCCTCGGCGACAAGCGCTCGGCTTGTTATTAGGTCAGCGTGATCTCGTTCAAACTTAAGCCAGAAGTTCGCGTCTTCGTCTTCCATCCAAAACTCGCCAATCTCGCCCATCAGCTTTTCGAGCTGACCCTCGTCGCATGTGGGAAGAAACTCGCGCAGAATGCGAGGGTCGTAATAGCGAAAGTACCAATTCTCATGATTGGGTCCACGCACTTTTGAAACTCGCCGAAAATGACGGACAACATCCTGCAAGGACTTATTGGAAGCGAGATATATGCCCCACCCTTTTCCCCATCCTTGTTCAAATACCCATGAAGCGAAGCGGCTGGTTAAAGTGACGACATGAGGTGAGGCGGATAACAACGTTTCACCGGCGTGAGGCCAAAACAGGCTGGAATGTTGGCAACCGCTACGTTTAATGGCTGGATAAAGTCGATTATCGATAGCGCAATCTAGAATCGCGTAGTAGTAACAAAATTGTGGACTGCGCCACCTGAGTTGCTGCAAATAGGGTTTAGCCTTCATCAACGACCACCAAACGTCAAAATCAGACGCAACATAGCGACAAAATGATAAAGCATGCCGAATACATCCCTTGTGATACTTCAATTCCGGGCCAATCTCGGAAATAGCGGCTCTGGGAAGAAAAGTGAGCGGTGTACAAAAAGATACAAACCGAAAAATTGTATTTTATTTAGCCATACAGACAATTCTCTGATTGGACTATGTCTAATGGGCCGGACACCTAACTATTACAAACCTCCTCCAAGCATTGCGTCCTTGCAAAGCTCTATCAAAGCCTGATGTCACCCGCCATGATAAATAGACAGAGCCATGCGGCGCACATGGGCAGGGAATTCTGTGGCGTAGTTGCTCCAGTCCTTATATTGGTCCAGTTTCAGTTCTTGCGACCAGCGGGGAATATTGTCCATGACCGCTCCAGGGCCTTTGGTGGCGATGGTTTTGTTAATCTGCGTAGAGACTAATTGATAGAGATCTTCCACGAAGGTTACGTTTTCCTGCAGAGCCTGCACGGAGGTGGAGGTTGAGTGCGCGTTTACCGCAATTTGCGGTTTCAGGTCCCGCATCAGTCTGAGGGCTTTCAGCACGCCCAGATAGTTGTCGTTGTCCATCCATATGCCGGGAATGATGTAACGGTCCGCATACAAATCCGCGCTGTAAATAATAGCGTCTTCAGGCAAGTGAATGATGGTGGAGGCGAAACCATCCGCAGGCCCGACATGGATCAGCGTCACTTTGCGGCCGCCAAACTGGAAACTGTGCTGGTCATTGAACACCGCGTGCACCTTTTTCGGGGCGGAACCTCCGACATCCAGATCAAACACGGCTTTACAGGAGAGGTGACAGATCACTTCCGCGCCGGGAAACGCCTCCGTACCGCCGACATGGTCCAAATGCTCATGGGATAGGACGATGCGGGTCACTGGGCGTGGCGTAAGTTTAGCGATTTCGGCCTGCAGCGCTTTCGCTCTTTCAGGATTAGCGGGATCAGTGATTAACACGCCATCCTCGGAGAGCAGCACCAGGCTGGTGACGCCAGCCTCGGAAATAGCGTATACATCCTGCTTCAACTTAGCGACTTCAGCTGCCTCAACCTCACCGATCATCAGCGTCGCCGCCAAAAACCAAATAATAATACTGTACATTTCAATTTCCTCATTTCTCGTGGTTTGAATGTTCGTGTACGGCAAAAAGTATTCGCCGAAAAAGAGATGGGAAGCCTAGGAATCAATTGGTTAATGGAAGGTTAACGCCAATTCGCATCGGCTGAATAGCGCCACTGGCGTTTAGCCTCGCATTCATTCAATTCCTGTGCTTTAATGCGCCCGTTTAAACCCACGTCAATATGAGGAGACTGCCATGGCACGGGCTAGCGCGCGTCACATCCTGGTAAACAGCGAAGATCAGTGCAACGATCTGAAAAAGCAGATCGAAGACGGAGCGGATTTCGCCGCTCTGGCCAAAGAACATTCTCAGTGCCCCTCCGGCCGCAACGGCGGCGAACTGGGCGAATTCGGCCCAGGTCAGATGGTTAAAGAGTTCGACCAAGTGGTTTTCAGCGCGGAAGTCGGCACTGTTCAGGGTCCGGTTAAGACCCAGTTCGGCTACCACCTGTTGGAAGTCACCAAGCGCACTGACTAAGAGCGCCGAGGGCGATGTTATTAACGTCGCCCTTCTCTCCTTCTCAACAGCCTTTATCTGCAATAAGTCCTTCTTTTTCCGCCCTCCCTCTTTAAATTTTCCGACTTTCCCTCCATAAATAACTTCAACCTTTTATCCGACCACCCCACAACGGTCCGCCCATGCAGCAAGACGTTTCTACAGCCCGCATCGGGGCGCTCAAAGCCACGTTTGAGTTTATTCTTCCTTACAAACGACAAATTGTGTTCGCGCTCTGCGCGCTGTTTTTCACCGCCGGCATCACGCTGTCCATAGGGCAAGGCGTGCGGCTGCTCATCGATCAGGGCCTGGCGACGCAATCGGAGCATATGCTGACCCGCTATGTGCTTATCTTTCTGGGCCTGATCGTGGCGCTGGCGCTCGGCACTTTCACTCGCTACTACTGGGTGACCTGGCTGGGCGAGCGCGTGGTGGCGGATATCCGGCGCAAAGTATTCGACCATCTCATCGAACTACATCCCGGCTTTTTTGAAAGCAATCGCGGACTGGAGATTCAATCCCGCCTCACCGCCGACACCACCCTGCTGCAATCAGTCATCGGCTCCTCCGTCTCCGTGGCGCTGCGTAATATCATCATGATGATCGGCGGTATCATCTGGCTGTTCATCACCAACGCCAAACTGACCGCCATTGTGATGATTTCGGTGCCTCTGGTGGTGTCTCCCATTCTGATATTCGGACGGCGCGTGCGGGGTCTGTCCCGGCGTAGTCAGGACAAAGTGGCGGACGTCGGTTCTTACATCGGCGAGGTGCTTGGGCAGATCAAAACCGTTCACGCCTATAATCATCAGAAATTAGACAAACAACGCTTTTCAGAACATGTTGAAGACGCCTTCAGCGTCGCCAAGGAACGCATCGTACAACGGGCCATTCTGGTGACAGTCGTCATCGTTCTGGTGTTAGGCGCGGTCGGCGCCATGCTGTGGATCGGCGGCCTGGATGTCATCCAGGGACGCATCAGCGGCGGCGAACTGGCGGCCTTCGTGTTCTACAGCGTATTAGTGGGCGCCGCGGTGGGCTCCGTCAGTGAAGTGATCGGCGAGCTGCAGCGGGCGGCCGGCGCGGCGGAACGTATCGTGGAGCTGCTGCAGTCGAAGAATGAAATCACCGCGCCGCAATTTGGCGTGAAAAGTTTACCTGAGTTAATCCCCGGCAACCTGTCTATAAGAGACGTCAGCTTTTCTTATCCGGCGCGTCCGGACGCCAACGCCATCGACCATTTGAACCTGGATGTCGCGCCGGGAGAAACCCTCGCGTTAGTAGGACCATCCGGCGCAGGAAAGTCCACGCTGTTTGACCTGTTGCTGCGTTTTTTCGATTGCAAGACCGGAGAAATCCGCCTGGAAGGCGTGGATATTCGGCAGCTTGAGCCTACGGATTTACGTCGCTGCTTCGCCCTGGTGTCGCAAACGCCGGCTCTGTTTTTCGGCTCCATTGAAGACAATTTACGCTACGGCAAACCGGACGCCACCCAAGAAGAAATCGAAGCCGCCGCCAAAGCTGCGAACGCCCATGATTTTATCGCCGCGCTCCCACAGGGCTACAAAACCCGCCTGGGAGATGCCGGCCTTGGCTTATCCGGCGGCCAAAAACAACGTATCGCCATCGCCCGCGCCATACTCACCGACGCCCCTATTCTGCTGCTGGACGAAGCCACCAGCGCGCTGGACGCGCAAAGCGAATATCTGGTGCAACAGGCTCTGGAGCGTCTGATGGAAGGGCGCACCACGCTGGTCATCGCGCATCGCCTGGCGACAGTGAAAAATGCGGACCGCATCGCCGTATTGAATCATGGTCGCCTGGAAGCCCTGGGCTCCCATAGCGAGCTGATCCGCGACAGCGAACTCTACGCGCGTCTGGCGGATCTGCAATTCAATACAGAATGGGAAGAGCCGGTCGTGGAGTAATTCGGGGCCGGTTAGTTGACCTGGGATTCGGGCTCGCCCGCGTCCTCTTCATACGTCGGTAAACGACACAGGTACAAGGTAGTGCAGGCGCCAATGCCGCTGAGCATAATCAGGCTCCACAGTTTGCCGACGACCACCATGGAAATGGAGAGTCCCACCCACAGACAGATCAACGCCCGCGCCCGCACCTTGCGGGTGACGCCGCGTCCTGACTCAAAGTTCTTCACGATCGGCCCCAAATGACGATGAGACACCAGCCAGTGGTGAAATTTCGGCGAAGAGCGCGCGAAACAGGCGGCGGCGAGCAGAATAAAGGGCGTGGTGGGCAGCAACGGCAGCACAATGCCAATGACGCCAAGCACCACGGAAGTCCAGCCAACGACGACCAGCAGTATGTGAAGTGATTGTTTACGCATGTCGCGCCAGTCATCCAGAAATTGAAATTCAGGGAAACTCCATAAACGTCAGCCAGAACGTTTTCGGGAGGCCCACATGGCCAATGCTAGTTTCAAATACGAACCATGGCAAATTCAGACGCCCGGCATATTGACCTGCGCCAGCTACCGGTACACTCTGTTGCAGGCCGTTGTTAACGACAACGATTCCCTAACTGATACAAATAGTTAGCCCGCCTTCAGGGCCGGCTGACGCGAATAAGCACAGAGCAAACACCCCCTTACGTGCAGCGGAGAGTTCCATGAAACAAGAAACTATCGCCATCCACGGCGGCTTTACCGGCGACCCGACCACTCATGCCGTCGCGGCGCCGATTTATCAGACCACCTCCTATTATTTCGACAACACCCAGCATGGCGCGGATTTGTTCGACCTGAAGGTGGAAGGCAATATTTACAGCCGCATCATGAATCCGACCAACGCCATATTGGAGCAGCGGATGGCGCAATTGGAAGGCGGTATTGGCGCCCTGGCGATGGCCTCCGGTATGGCGGCGATCACCGCCACGATTCAAACGCTGGCCCGCGCCGGCGACAATATTGTCAGCGTCAACCAGCTATACGGCGGCACGTACAACCTGTTCGCTCACACACTGCCGCAATCCGGCGTCACCGCGCGCATGTTCAACAGCGACGACCCCGCGTCCATGGAAGCGCTGATCGATGAAAACACCAAAGCCGTGTTTTGCGAATCCATCGGCAATCCCGCCGGCAATGTAGCGGACCTGGAAGCGCTCGCCGCTATCGCCCACAAGTACGGCATACCGGTGATCGTCGATAATACCGTCGCTACGCCGGTGTTGTGCCGTCCTTTCGATTTCGGCGCGGATATCGTGGTGCATTCATTGACCAAATACATTGGCGGTCATGGCACCACCATCGGCGGCGTGATCATTGATTCAGGCCGTTTCCCCTGGAAAGACAATCCCCGCTTTCCACAGCTTAACGAGCCTGATCCGTCCTACCACGGCGTGGTGTATACCGAAGCCCTGGGCGACGCCGCCTTTATCGGCCGCGCCCGGGTGGCGCCGTTGCGCAATATGGGCGCGGCGCTGTCTCCGTTTAACGCGTTTCTGATTCTGCAAGGCGTCGAAACCCTGTCGCTGCGAATGGAGAGACACGTGGAAAACGCCATGGCGGTATGTCAGTTCCTGGCCTCTCACCCCAGCGTCAGCTGGGTGAAATATCCCGGCCTGGAGAGCAGCCCTTATTACGAGCTGGCGCAAAAGTACATGGGCGGTAAACCTTCTTCCGTACTGAGTTTCGGCATCAAAGGCGGCAAAGAGGCCGGCGGACGTTTCATCGACGCGTTGCAGATGGTCAAGCGACTGGTGAACATCGGCGACGCCAAAACCCTCGCCTGTCACCCCGCCACCACGACGCACCGGCAGCTGGATGAAAAAGAACAGGCCGCCGCCGGCGTGTCCCCGGATATGGTGCGCCTGTCCATCGGCATTGAGCACAAGGACGACATCATCGCCGATCTGGAGCAGGCATTGGCGCAGGCGGCGTTGTAGCGATTAATCAGGCAGACAAACAGTTTCCTCTTATTTGTCTGCAACGACAGGGCCTGCACAGGTCAGGCCCTGTCTCTCGCGGCTCGCCGCGCAGATATCAGGTGTTTAGTTTTCTTCGCGATCCTCTGCTTATTTTCTATTACTCGTCTTCTATTACTCGCCTTTCATTACTTTACTTCTATTAATTTACTTCTATTACTTACTTTCCATTAGCGTCGCGTATAACTTTGGTAATTCCCGCGGCAGTCGTTGAATCGAGTTGACCAGGACATAGCCTTTGTCGCCAAACAAATACGGCAAGTAATCCCCCGCTTCTTTGTCCACCGTAATACAGAATGGAATCAGCCCCGCCCGTCGCGCTTCCAATACCGCCTGGCGGGTGTCTTCAAGCCCGTAGCGGCCTTCGTAGAGATCCAGGTCGTTGGGTTTGCCGTCGGTAAGAATCAACAACAGTCGCCGCGACGCTTTCTGGTCCCGCAGTATGGTCGTGGACTGCCGTATCGCCGCGCCGATACGGGTGTAAAATCCCGGCCGCAACGCCACAATGCGGCCTCGCACCGCATTCGTGTAGGGCTCGGCGAAGTTCTTGATGACATGAAAGCGAACATGCTGGCGCTTACAGGAGGAAAAGCCATACAGAGCAAAGCGATCGCCGACGGCGTCCAGCGCTTCGGAAAACAGCAGCAAGGCGTCGCTGATCACATCGATCACGCGTCTGTCGTTATCCACATAAGCGTCGGTGGACATGGACAGGTCCGCAAGCAATAGACAGTCCAGATCCCGCAGCCGCCCGCTGAAGCTTTTAAACATGGGTTGCTCGAACGCTCCCCCCGCGATTCTGTCGGCGCAGAACTCGTTCCAGCGCTCCATCTCGATTTCCTCTCCCTCCGCCTGATTACGACGCCAAAAGCGCATGGGACGCATCTGTTCAAATCTGGCGCGAACCGCTTTCACCGCCCGGCGTAGTTGCGGGGGCGGCGCGCAGGGCGGAGCACGATGGTCCAGCAATGGTTGCAGCAGACAATGATCCGGGAGCAGTCGGCGGCAACGATAATCCCACTCAGGTAGATACAGACCTGGACCTAGCGGCGTGTCATCCTCACTGGCGGACGGCAAATCCAGGTTCAGCTTGATGCGCTGTCCGCCGCCGAACTCCTGAGTGGACAGGCTCAGGTGGTCCAAATCTTCAGCGATGCGCGCCGCGTCTTCATCCGGGCTATCGTCCGCAGTACGGTCCAACTTCAGATATTCAGACCAACTGAACAGATTCTCCAGACGAAACACCAGCAATCCTTTGTCGCCATCGTGATCCTCCACGTACTCTCCCTGCGCTTTTTTACCGGCATCCGTTTCCGCTGCGGCAGGCGGCTTATCCTCTGGCGGCGTCTCATGCGCGGGCGCTTCCCGCCGCACTGGGCCAGTCCCCTCGCCTTGCGCTGGATACAGCCAAAATGGCGGCGGCTGCAGCCCGTCCATATCCGACGCTTGCATCGCTGCGAACTCCAGATGTTGCAAGGCGTTGCGCAGGCGCGTCTCTCTATCCTGAAGCTCGGAAGGCAAGCGCTGTAATGGAATACGTAACGGCAGATAGGCCTTGATTAAGGCGTCATAACGGGATCGCATCGCCGGGTAGGCGGCGCATAGCGCAACGTACCGATGACAGGCGGCCTGCGCCCAGTCGAGTCCGCCTGCGACAGAAGGCGACAGCGCCGCTGTCGCCGCCAGCATCCTGTATACCTCCCGATTCAGCTCCGGCGCTGGAAACAAGGCGACCTCCCCGGGCAACGCCAACACCTCCTCATTGAGATAAGGCAACGCCAGACGCCGATGACTGCCCGCCACACGCTGCCACAATGTGCGAGGCAGCGTAACGGGACGCTCCGCTGCGGTATCGATGCGCACAGCGCGTTCGCCGCCGAGGGCGCGGTACAGGACGCCGACTTCCTTGCGCATCTGCGTCAAGGTTACCGCCGCCTCGGCGTAACGGTCGTCCGCATACCGGGTTACCGCCCGATGCCAGAGACCGCCGACCCACTCTTCCACTTCAAACATGACGACTGGCTCAGGCGGACTGAGCTTGCGGGCCTTTGACAAAGAAACTGACGAAGTAACAGATCAACCCCACCAGAAACACCACTCCCGCACCTTCCCGCAGCCAGTAGAAAACAGCGATTTTTTCCTGGGTCACCATAAACGGCAAGGCCCCCGCCGCTTCTGGAAGGCGCTGCAGCCACACCTGTAGAATGCCGGCGCCGGTCAAAAACAGGGTGATGAACACCATGGCCACGGTCATCAGCCAGAAGCCCCACATTTCCACCACCTGGGAGCGATTGCTGTTGCCCTCGGTGCGTCCGCCCAATATCGGCATTGCGTAGGATATGATGGTCAGCACGATCATCGCGTAGGCCCCATAAAACGCCATATGACCATGGGCGGCGGTGATCTGAGAGCCATGGGTGTAATAGTTGACCGGCGCCAATGTATGCAAAAAGCCCCAGACGCCTGCTCCCAGAAACGCCATCACCGCCGTGCCCATGGCCCAGAGCGTGGCGGCCTTGTTAGGATGAACCCGACGCCGACGGTTGACCATGTTGAAGGCGAAAATGGTCATGGCGAAGAACGGCAAGGGCTCCAGCGCGGAGAACACGCCGCCCAGCCAGTGCCAATAAGGCTCAGGACCAATCCAGTAATAATGGTGCCCCGTGCCGATAATACCGGTGATCAGCGCCATGCCGATGATGACATACAGCCATTTCTCGATTACCTCGCGATCCACGCCGGTCACCCTGATCAGCACGAAAGCGAGAATCGAGCCCATGATCAGCTCCCAGACGCCTTCCACCCACAGGTGCACCACCCACCACCAGAAATACTTATCCAAAGCCAGATTGCTGGGGTTGTAGAAGGAGAACAGAAACATCACCGCCAACCCGACCAGACCCGTCATCAATACCACATTGATCACCGTTTTGCGGCCCTTGAGGAGGGTCATGCCCACGTTGTAAAGAAAGCCCAGACACACTATCACAATGCCGACTTTGGTCAGCGTGGGTTGCTCCAGGAACTCCCGCCCCATGGTCGGGAAGAACTTATTGCCGGTAATCTCCGCCAGTGTTGCGTATGGGACCATGAGATAGCCCAGAATCGTCAACACCCCGGCTGAGGCGAAGACCCAGAAGAGAATCAACGCCAGTTTGGGACTGTGCAGTTCCGTTTCGCACTCCTCCGGGACCAGAAAATAAGTCGCTCCCATAAAGCCGAACAACAGCCATACAATGAGCAGGTTGGTGTGCACCATACGGGCGACATTGAAGGGAATCTCCGGAAACAGAAAGTCTCCGATCACATATTGCAGGCCCAGAATCAGTCCAAACAGGATCTGGCCGGCGAACAGAATCAGAGCGAAAACAAAATAGGGTTTGGCTACCGCCTGTGACTGGTATTTCATGCCTTTTTCTCCATGCTGTCCCACTTAACCTTCGATATTGGGCGGCCAGTTGTTGTCGTCGATTTTAGAGGTCCATTTCAGGAACTCCGCCAGATCCTCCACTTGCTGCTCGCTCAGATTGAACTGCGGCATTTTACGTCGCCCGGGAACATCCAGCGGCTGCGCCGCCATCCAGGCCTTCAGAAACGCGGTGAAGGCCTGTTCGCCGCCGCGCCGGTCGAACACATTGGCCAGCTCCGGAGCAAAATAGGCGCCCTCTCCCATTAGCGTGTGACACCCGATGCAGTTGTTCTCCTCCCAAATTTCCTTACCTCTGGCCACCGCCTCCGTCAGCTGATCCCGATGATCGCGCTGCGGCAGAGCCTGGGTGGTCTGATAGGTCAATGCGAGAAACAGCAGAATAAAAAACAGACTGCCGCCGTAATAAATATTACGGGCGGCGTTCTTACTGAATTTTTCCGGCATGGCTTGCTCCCTGACGAAGTTGATGATGAGGTTGAAGCCCGGTGCGCCCGGACTTCGGAGTAAAAACAGCAGCGTTATGGCGGACCGGAGGGCGTTTCATTTCCGGCCCCAGATAGACAGCGGACGACCGGCGTTTTCGCGAGTCAGCGCATAGACGCCCCAAACCACACAGGCGCCGTGCGCCGCCAGCCAGTAAACCAGGACCAACGTGACCGTCATCGGCTCCCTGTCGCTCAACCACAATACGAACAACGGAATGACCACCAGCAAGGCGCCATTGATAAGCGCGCCTGTCAGCGCGATAGCCTGAGCCGACTGCAACGCCGCAGGCGCGCGCCGTCGGCGGCTGCGCCAGTACCACCCAAGCAGGATCAAGAACGCCGCCCCGGGCAGCGCCAGCAGATTTACCAGATACAAGATATGCGGCCATAGATAAGCTCGCTGCGCCATGGGATCACTCATCCTGAATCGCAGCCGGTCAATCTCTGCCGAAGTGAATATCGATCACTTGCGTCAAGGCGCGAAGCGTCTCTTCATCGTCGGTCAACGGCTCCACCAGACAGGCCTGACACGCGCGCATCGGATCAACGCCGCTCGCCATCAGGCGCGCCGTGTAAATCAGCAAACGGGTGGACGCCGCCTCTTCCAGATCATGTTGCTCCAGACGCCGCAAGGCCACCCCCACATCCACGATACGGCGCGCCAACTGGGGGCTGACGCCGCCCTCTTTTTCCACGATCCGGGTTTCCAGTTGCGGAACGGGATAGCTCAGACTGACGCCGACAAAGCGCTGTCGGGTGCTGGGTTTCATCCCTTTAAGCGCGTTCTGATAGCCTGGGTTGTAGGACACCACCAACATGAACCCGTCCGCCGCCTCTAATTGCTCGCCAGTACGATCAATGGGCAAGATGCGGCGGTCGTCGGCCAGGGGATGCAATACCACCGTCGTGTCCTTGCGCGCCTCCACCACTTCGTCCAGGTAGCACAAGCCGCCTTCCCGCACCGCCCGGGTCAGGGGGCCGTCCTGCCAGAACGCGCCGTCGCCGCCGATCAAATGACGTCCCACCAGGTCCGAAGCGGTCAGGTCGTCGTGACAGGCGACGGTGAATAAAGGTCGCTCCAGGCGATGGGCCATATGTTGCACAAAACGGGTTTTGCCGCAGCCGGTGGGGCCTTTTATCAACACCGGCAGGCCGTGGCTGTAGGCTTTTTCAAACAGTTCAATTTCACCGCCTTGAGGAAGGTAGAAAGGGGCGTCCTGAGGTGTGTTCATAGGCTGGCGATCCTGTGCTTGGTCCATGTCCAATCTCTGTTTTTTACCCTACCCGAAACCGGTTTTCGCTCATGTACCCACGATGGGGTATTTGGCCTTGGCGCTCGCAAAACATTGATCCTCATCAACTTTACCCACCCTCCGCTGACCTACTCTCGTTGTGCTCAAGGACATTCACCCAGCAGCAAAAAGGGGACAGCCATGGGAATATCCAAACCTGCAGCCTTAGTGTGTTTAGTCGCCGCCGTACTCTCAGGAAACGCCCTCGCAGGCGACCCGGCGGTCGGTAAGTCGAAGGCCGCAACCTGCGCCGGTTGCCACGGCGGTGAAGGAGTCAGCGGCAACGGACTATGGCCGAATCTGGCCGGACAGAAAGAGGGATACCTGATCAAGCAACTAAAGGATTTCCGCGACGGCAAGCGCAACGATCCGATGATGTCCAGCATGGCCAAGCCACTGTCGGACGACGACATCGCCAACCTCGCCGCCTTTTACAGTCAACTCAAATAGGAGTCATACGCGCCTGAATCGTCGTTAAAAAAGCGCCGTAGTCTCGCAAGGCGCGTCCGGGATCGGACGGTTTTGCGACAGTAAAGAATCGAAATAGCAAGACTCTGATGAGAAGGACAGCGCCATGCAATCAGCCAGTGCTACACAAACAGATCGCGCTCAACAACGCCGCAGGCAATCGCCAATCGGGCCGTTCCGCCTGCCCTACCCGACACTCACCCTCGCCCTCGTCGCCGCGCTATCGAATCCGGCCTTGGCGGAGACCAAAAGCGACCTCGTCAATTCTCCCCCCGGCAAATATGAAAGCGCGCCCACAGCGATGACGGGCGAAGGTCTGCGCATCGTACGCTCTCCCGGAGCGCCAGACCTGACGGAAGAAGAATTTCAGAAGGCCACGCGCATTTATTTCGAACGTTGCGCCGGCTGCCATGGCGTGCTGCGCAAAGGCGCCACCGGCAAACCGCTGACGCCGGATATTACTCAGGCCAAAGGGTCGGATTATCTGGAGGCGTTCATCAACTACGGCTCCCCCGCCGGCATGCCCAACTGGGGAACCTCTGGCGACTTCACCGCCGATGAGGTCAAACTCATGGCGAAATTCCTGCAGCATGAACCGCCGCAGCCGCCTGAGTGGGGAATGGCGGAGATGAAAAACAGCTGGAAAGTCCTGGTCAAACCGGAAGATCGTCCCAGCAAACAACTCAATAAGCTCAATCTGAAAAACCTGTTCTCCGTCACCTTGCGGGACGCCGGTCAAATTGCGTTGATTGACGGCGACAGTAAAAAAATCGTAACGATTATTAAAACCGGCTACGCCGTGCATATCTCTCGTTTATCCTCCTCCGGTCGCTATCTGTTCGTCATCGGCCGTGACGCCAAGGTCAACATGATCGATCTATGGATGGAAACTCCCGATACGGTGGCGGAAATCAAAGTCGGCCTGGAAGCCCGCTCTGTAGAGACCTCAAAATACAAAGGCTTCGAGGACACCTACGCTATCGCCGGCGCTTACTGGCCGCCGCAATACGTCATCATGGACGGCGAGACCATGGAGCCGCTGAAAATCGTCTCCACCCGCGGCATGACCGTGGACACCCAGGAGTATCACCCCGAGCCGAGAGTCGCCGCCATCGTGGCGTCGCATGAAAAGCCCGAGTTCATCGTCAACGTCAAGGAAACCGGCAAAATCCTGCTGGTGAATTATGAAGACATCAACGCTCTGAAAGTCACCACTATCGACGCCGCGCGCTTCCTGCACGACGGCGGCTGGGACAACACTCATCGTTACTTCCTCACCGCCGCCAACCAGTCCAACAAGGTGGCGGTCATCGACTCCAAGGACGGCGCGCTGGAGGCGTTGATCGATGTCGGCGCAATCCCTCATCCCGGTCGCGGCGCCAACTTTACGGACGCGAAATACGGACCGGTCTGGGCCACCAGCCACTTGGGCGACGGCAGCATCGCCGTGATCGGCACTGACCCGGACAAGCATGGCGACTACGCCTGGAAACAGGTGCGCTCGCTGAACGCCCAGGGGGGCGGATCACTGTTCATCAAAACCCATCCTAAATCCAGACACCTGTATGTGGACACGCCGCTGAATCCGGACGTCAACATCAGCCAGTCGGTGGCGGTATTCGACCTCAACGACATCGAGGCCAAGTACAAGGTGCTGCCTATCGCGCAATGGGCGGAACTGGGCGACGGCCCCAAACGCGTGGTGCAGCCCGAGTTCAATGAAGCCGGCGATGAAGTCTGGTTCTCTGTGTGGAACGGCAAGGAGCAGGAGTCCGCAATCGTCGTGGTGGACGACAAAACGTTGGCGCTGAAAACCGTCATCAAGGACTCCCGTCTGGTGACGCCGACAGGCAAGTTCAACGTGTACAACACCCAACACGATATTTACTGATCCGTCATCTGGAGCGCGCTCGCGGCGAGACAATCTCGCCCGAGCGGCGTCGGAATGTATCTACTCATGAGAAAACCGATAACCGCCATTGCAAACGTCTTGGCGCTGCTCGTCGCCAGCGTGATGACATTCGCCCGCGCCGCGGACAACCAGAGCGCAACGCAACTAAGCAATCTGGTACGGCAGGATTGCGGCTCCTGCCATGGCCTTACCTTGAAAGGAGGTCTGGGACCTTCCTTGCGCCCTGAACGCATGCAGGCCTTAGGGGTGGACGCCATTCGCCTCATCATCGCCGACGGCAAACCGGAAACCGCCATGCCGCCCTGGCGCGATCTGCTGACGGAACAGGATATTCGCCGCATCGCTCAAGACCTGATGAGCGGCGCTTACATCGGCGAGCACAGTAGCACTGAGGAAAGCCCATGAAAGAAAAGATCCCGCCCCTGCAGTTATGCAAATGCCTTGCTCTGCTGCTGATTATCCTGGGACTCAGCGCCTGCGCCCACTTCAACGCTCACGATAATGATGACAGGTATCAAGGCGGCACCGGGGACCTTGGACTGATTATCGAACGAACCGAAGGCAGCGTCCTGCTGGTCAACACCAGTCAGCGCCAGGTGATCAAACGCATCCAGGGTCTTGGCGATCTGTCCCACGCCTCCATTGTCTACTCCCGCGATCAGCGATATGGTTATGTGTTCGGTCGCGACGGCGGCCTCAGCAAAGTGGATCTGTTGCGCGGAGAAGTAGTCAAACGCGTCATTCAGGCCGGCAACAGCATCGGCGGCGCCATCAGTCAGGACGGAGCCTATGTGGCGGTGTCCAACTATGACCCTGGCGGGGTGAATATATTCGATAGTGAAGACCTGGATTTAGTGGCGAGCATTCCCGCCACACGAGTCACCCAAGAGCGCGCGGAGAAGGGATCTAAAACTGTTGGTCTGGTGGACGCGCCCAATAACCGATTTGTCGTCAGTCTGTTCGACAGCGATGAAATCTGGATATTGGATATGGCGGACAATGACCCTGCGTCCGGTTTACAGCCGAAGATCACCAGGTTCACACAGATCGGCCGCCAGCCTTACGACGCGCTGATTACCCCCGAAGGCCGCTATTATCTCGCCGGGCTATTTGGCGACAACGGCATGGCCAAACTCGATTTATGGCGGCCGCAGGCGGGAGTGCAACGCATCATGCCCGCCTACGGTCCAGGAGAGCAGCGCTTGCCGGTCTATAAAATGCCTCATCTGGAAGGCTGGACCCAGGCCGGCCGTTATCTGTTCGCGCCTGGCGTGGGTCACCACGAAGTCATCGTGATCGATGCCTATGACTGGCGCATCGTGCGCCGCATTCCCACATACAGCCAACCGGTGTTCGTGATGGCGCAGCCGGACGCGCGCAGAGTCTGGGTCAACTTCGCCCATCCGGATAACGACCGGGTGCAGGTCATCGATGTGGAAAGCCTGCAGGTCGTCAACACCATTGAAGCCGGCAAAGCCGTGCTGCATATGGCCTTCACGCCGAAAGGCGACCAACTCTGGATTTCTCTGCGCGACGACAATCGGGTGGATATTTACGATCCGTACAGCATGCAGCGGAGCGGCAGCCTGCCCGCCACACACCCCAGCGGCATATTTTTCACCGACAGAGCTAACAGGATCGGCTTATGAGCGCCCTCACCTATCCAGCTTCCACACTTGCGACATCAACAAGCGTTATTGAACTCAGCGCGTTGGAGAAAGCCATTCTGAGCAACTATCAGAAAGGCTTCCCGTTGACGCCACGGCCCTTCTTTACGCTGGCGAGCCAGCTTGGCTGCACGGAAGACGAGGTGCTGTCCTGCCTGCAGCGCTTACAGCAAAACGGCGTCATCTCCCGCATCGGTCCGGTGTTTAACCACCGGCGCGCTGGCGCCAGCACCCTGGCGGCCCTGCGCGCGCCTTCAGAGCAGCTGCAGGACATCGCTGAGCTGATCAGCGCCTATGACGAGGTGAATCATAACTATCTGCGTGAGCACGACCTGAATCTCTGGTTCGTCGTCACCGCGCCGGATGCAGATCATCTGGACGCGGTGATACGCAACATGGAGACAGCGACGGGATTGAAGGTCTGGCGATTTCCCATGGTCAGGCCCTACCACATCGACCTGGGCTTTCGTCCGGATTTCGATTAACGCGGACCGAACACAGGAGCGCGCGCGATGTATGCCGAACCAAGCCATTCCCTTGAACGCGAGTGGGCGCTGGAGAGACTGAGAACGGCGTTGCAGGAGGGCCTGCCGCTATCGCCCCGTCCCTATTTGATCCTCGCGGAGCAAAGCGGACTCAGTGAACAGGAGGTGATTGACGCGCTGCGCACCTGGGAACAATCGCACCTCACCCGTCGTTTCGGCATTGTCATTAATCACCACAAAATAGGCTACACCAGTAACGCCATGGTGGTGTGGCGGGTGGCGGAGGAAGAGGTGAACCGTCTCGGCGCCGAAATCAGTCGTACGGGCCTGGTGTCGCTCTGCTATCAGCGCAAGCCTCACGGACCGGAGTGGCCCTATAACCTGTATTGCATGCTGCACGGGAAATCCCGTGAAGAAGTGCTGCGAAGACTGCAGCGCCTGAAGGCCCAGTGCGGTCTGCAGGAAACGCCCTGCGCCGTGCTGTTCAGCCTGCGTCAATACAAACAATGCGGCGGTCGCTACGTCCATAAAAGTCCACACGTCAGGGCGAAGGAGGTTCTATGTCCCCCCGGTCAATAACTCCCCGCAACGCACAGTACGCTGAGCGCGACGCCAGCGACTATCAACTGGACGCGGTGGATCGTCGTCTCATCAACAGGCTGCAAAGCGGCTTTCCCATCTGCGACGAGCCTTACGCCGCTGTGGCCAGTGAATTGGATATGGGCGAAACGGAATTACTGGAGCGACTGCAACGTTTACTGCAAACCGGCTATCTGACTCGATTCGGGCCGTTTTACCACGCCGAGCGCCTGGGAGGCGGATTGACGCTGGCGGCGATGCAGGTCGCCCCCGAAGACGTCGAACGTGTAACCATGGCGATCAACCGTCACCCTGAGGTCGCCCATAACTACGAACGCGATCACGCGTTAAACCTCTGGTTTGTGGTCGCCACGGAAAAGCCGGAGGACGTCTACGCCGTACTCGCCGCCATCGCATCGGAATCCGGATACCCGGTTTACAACCTGCCGAAACAGAGGGAGTTTTATGTTGGCCTTCACTTCCAAGCCTGAACCTGGCCTGAGCGACGTCCCGGAGGCGCTGGCGCCGCTTGATCGCGAACTTATTCTGCTGACTCAGGAAGGGTTGCCGCTGGTCCCGCGGCCTTTCGACGCCCTGGCGCAGACCCTGGGAGTATCAGCGGACGAGGTCAAAGCCCGCTTTGAACGCATGCTCGCCAATGGCTGCATCCGCCGTATCGGCGCCGCGCCCAACCATTACCGCCTGGGATATCGCGCCAACGCCATGACAGTATGGGACGTGGATGACGCCCGTGTTATGGACCTGGGCGCACGGATCGGCGCGCTGCCCTATGTCAGCCATTGTTATCTGCGTCCGAGAAAGCCGCCGCAATGGCCTTACAACCTGTTCGCCATGATTCACGGTAAAACCCGCGCGGACCTGGACGGTTATTTACAGGCGATGACCGCCATTTTGGGCGACGCCCGCCAGGCCAGCGATCAATTGCTCAGCACCCGTATTCTGAAAAAAACCGGTATGCGCTTCCGTGGAGGACAATAATGTTCAGGATCAGTCATTACATGCGCGCCCTCGTCCATGAGGAAACCTTCAAACCGCGCCCCAAACCCTCAGCTCCCGTGGTGATCTGGAATCTGATTCGACGCTGTAATCTGACCTGCCGCCACTGTTACTCCATCTCCGCGGATATCGATTTCCCCGGCGAGCTGACGACCGCACAGGTGTTCGACACTCTGGAGGACCTTAAACAGATGGGCGCGCCAGCGGTGATTCTGTCCGGCGGCGAACCCCTGTTGCGCAAAGATATATTTCTGATCGGCGCTTACGCCAAGTCCCTGGGACTTTATGTGGGGCTCTCCAGTAACGGCACCCTGATGAATCGCGACACCGCCGCCGCGATCAGCGATACCGGCTTCGACTATGTCGGCGTCAGCATCGATGGGACGGAGGCCACCCACGATGAGTTCCGACAGATGCCCGGCGGCTTCAAAGCCGCGCTGGCCGGCGTGGCGCACTGTAAAGCGGCGGGAGTGAAAGTAGGGCTGCGTTTCACTCTGACGGAAAACAACGCCGGACAACTGCCCGCCATGCTCGACCTGATGCGGGAGCGGGACATCGACAAGTTTTACCTGTCTCACCTCAACTACGCCGGACGTGGATTGCGCCACCGAAAACGCGATGCGTTTCATCAAACCACCCGAGACGCCATGTTGTTGTTATTCGAACGCGCCCATGAAGACGTTCTCGCCGGGAAGAGTAACGAATACGCTACCGGCAACAACGACGCCGACGGTCCATTCCTGTTGCAATGGGCGGCGCAGCGCTACCCGCACAGACTTCAGGAACTGCAAGCGCGACTGGCGCACTGGGGCGGCAACGCCTCAGGAGTGGGCATCGCCAACATCGACAACACTGGAGAAGTGCATCCGGATACGTTCTGGTGGAACCACAATCTGGGCAACGTCAAAGAACGGCCTTTCTCCACCATCTGGCGCGACACTGAAGACGCCTTCATGCAGGGACTACGCGCACAGCCACGCCCCCTGCACGGACGCTGTGGAGACTGCGCCGCGCGCCACATTTGCAACGGCAACACCCGTGTGCGCGCCTTTACGCAAAGCGGCGGCGACTTCTGGGCGGAGGACCCGGGCTGCTATCTGACGGAGGCGGAAATCCACTCAAGCGCATATGCACACTGATTATCACAGGAAGTCTCAATGAAGTTATCGCCCTCGCTCCTATTCGCCACGCTGACTCTGAGCGCTTTCACAACACCAGCCTCAGCAGCGGACAGCACTTCAAACAACGCCGCCAGCGACACGGAAGCGCTGTATCAAACGCATTGCGCCGCCTGCCATCACCCCCAGCGCCTAGGCGGCCTTGGCCCGGCGCTATTGCCGGAAAGCCTGGGACGGATACGGCCCAAGCAGGCGCAGGAGGTCATACTGCACGGGAGAGCGGCGACGCAGATGCCTGCGTTTGCAGATCGCATCACTGATAATCAGGCTTCGCAGCTGGCGGCGTATCTGTTTCAACCCGCTGCGGTAACGCCGCAATGGACGGATGAGGATATCCGCGCCTCCCATATCATCCACTTTCCCAAGTCCGGTCTGGGTGATAAGCCTGTATTCGACGCTGATCTGATGAATCTGTTTATCGTGGTGGAAAGCGGCGACCATCACGCCACCTTGCTGGACGGCGACGCCTTTAAGCCCATTCATCGCTTTAAAACCCGTTACGCCTTGCACGGCGGCCCCAAGTTTTCACCGGACGGGCGCTATGTGTACTTCGCATCCCGAGACGGCTGGATCAGTCAGTTCGATATTTATAATCTGAAAACCGTGGCGGAAATCCGGGTCGGTCTGAACACCCGCAATCTGGCGTTATCCGCCGACGGGAAATGGGTAATGGTCGCCAATTATCTGCCGCAGAATCTGGTGCTGCTGAATGCGGATCGACTCAGCCCGTTGAAAACCTTCCCCGTCAGCAACCGCGAACAGGGTTCGAGGGTAAGCGCAGTGTATACAGCGCCCCAGCGCAACAGCTTTATCGCCGCCATGAAAGACATCCGCGAACTGTGGGAAATCCGCTACGATCAACCGGCGTTTCCGGTGCGCAAGATCACAACGGAGGACTATCTGGATGATTTCTTTTTTGATCAGGACTACCGACATTTGATCGGCGCTTCCCGCAGTGGGGAAAGCGGTCAGGTTATCGATCTGGAGTCCGGCGCGACCATCGCCACCCTGAACCTCCCCGGCATGCCGCACTTGGGATCAGGCATCAGTTGGGAAACAGAGCAAGGTCCCTTGATGATGACGCCGCACCTCAAAGAAGGCGCACTGTCCATCATCAACATGAAAGACTGGAGCCTGGTGAAAACCCTCCCTACTCTGGGCCCGGGATTTTTCACCCGCAGTCATGACGGGTCGCCCTACATCTGGGTGGACGTCTTCTTCGGACCGAACAAGGACAAACTCCACGTCATCGACAAAGAGACGCTGGAAATTATCGCCACCCTCGCCCCGGAACCCGGTAAAACCGCCGCCCACGTAGAATTCACCAAAGACGGCCGCTTCGCGCTGGTAAGCTTATGGGAGGACAATGGAGCCTTGATCGTCTATGACGCGTTAACGCTGAAGGAAGTCACCCGACTGCCCATGTCCAAGCCGTCGGGTAAGTACAATGTGTACAACAAAACCCACTATGTGCGGGGGACGAGTCATTGACAGCAACTCGTCCGACGCCCCCTTGGCGGCGCTCAATTAGTCAGCGCCACCTTCAACAGATATTCGTATAGATCCGCATAGCCTGAAGGCTTCCAGGTCTCGTCCAGATGATCCCAAAAACACAGCTCAGACTGACAAACGCCGTCCCGCACATCGAAACCGAAAAAGTCCCCGTTACTGTTCTCTGAAATCAATACTCGCCCGGCGCGAAGATGAGCGAATTCGGCGTTGATATCAATCAGATTCCACTCGCTGCCTGCCTCCAGAGAAAAGACATTGCCGAAGGCGAAATAGCCGCCGCCGTATTGCAGCAAAAAGTTTTTGTACTCCTGCGGCAGCCTGACCTCCAACAACCGCTCCGCACGGGCGAGGCTATCCTGATCCGGAGCGTCGTCCGGCTGAAAATCAAACCAGAAAGGATGCGCGCTCTTCGCGTCACAGACATACTTCTTAAAATCTTCAAAATTCATTGTTTTTATTCCTTTGAAGTCATGAAAAGAATGCCACTGATCATATCTCAGGCTTCACGACAAAGCACCTGGCTCCAAATAACGCCTTCGCGCCTCAGCTTCCGTTGACTTTCGGCTCGCTATTGAAGTCGTAAGGACATTCACAATGGACGGATGCGCGGCAGTTGATAACCTTTTGCTATTAATCAGCGCTGGCAATCCCACATTTGACCACACTCTCACATCGACTTAGATTGAAAGATTGTATGACTGTACTCAAGCGTGTGAAAAATGAACCATACCGCCATCAATTTAAAAGAAAAATTCTCCAAGTTCAGTGAATGCTGGTCGCCGCGGGTGATTGCGGAGATGAACGACTATCAGTTCAAGGTAGTTAAGATCCAGGGTGAGTTTGTCTGGCATCGCCATGAGGACACGGATGAGGTGTTTATGGTGATCGAAGGTGAGATGTGTATTGAGTTCCGGGATGGAAAAGTAAAGCTGGAGGCGGGTGAATTGTTCGTCATACCGGCGGGCGTGGAGCATAAGCCTTTCGCAGAGAACGAGTGCCGGGCCATGCTGATTGAGCCCAGAGGCGTGGCGAATACCGGCGACGCCGGCGGAGAACGAACGGCGGAGGATAATGTCTGGGTTTGACCCGGACTGCAATCTCACTTAATCCATTGCAACGAAAACAAAGACTAAAGCGAGCGCCATGATTCAGGACATCACCGCCAAGTTGTACTCAGACATTCCCGTCGACACCCTGTACCACTACACCACCTTCTCAGGCCTGCTGGGCATAGTGGAAAGCGGCAAACTGTGGGCCAGCGATATCCGCTATATGAACGATTCCGCCGAGCTCAAACATACCGCCGACCTGATCGGCGCCGAGGTGGATCGCCGCATCGCCGAAAGCCACCCCAAACCCGGCCTGCTGCACCAGTTCCGGGACTGGATCGCTCATCGCATCACCAACGGACACATGCTGTTTGGCGCCTCGTTTCGCTCCCATGGAAATCTGTTGAGTCAATGGCGCGGATACAGCTCAATGGGTAAAGGCGTTAGTGTAGGCTTCCCCGCAGCGCATATTCTGGAGTGCGCCGCGCAACAGTCATTTCAGGTAGGCAAATGCATCTACAGCCACCAGGAACAAACTACGCTCATTCGCCAAGTGATGGATGTCGTAGAGGCGCTGGCGGAACAACACGGCGAACACGCAGGCCCCACGCAATTTCCGCCATCACAGTCTTACCATGGCGTGTTTGCAATGATCGAGTCGGACCTGTTGCGCATCGCCGCGATATTGAAACACCCGTCTTTTCAGGAAGAGGAGGAGTGGCGCATCGTCTCCCCCGGCGTAACGGACTACCTGAATTCACCAGTAAAATTCCGGGAAGGCGCCTCCATGCTGGTGCCCTACTTCGAGTTCAATCTGACTACCCCCAGCAGCGACAACCACTATCTTGAACACATTTTTCTCGGACCAACGCCGAATATAAATCTGTCCATGAACTCACTGGACATGTTCCTGACCAAACACCGCCTGAGCCCGAAACATGGCATCACCTATTGCCAGATTCCCTATCGGCAGCGGTGATTGGCAATTCATTCTGGCGCATTTAGTACTGCTTACACTTAAACAACAGCATACTGTCGTATAAGTAGCTGTTTTGGGGATAGGTTATTAGCTCAATTCGGGCCTGTTTTTCATCAGAATTAAGCGCACTGGGAGAGCGCACTATCAAGCCTGTAGGCAAATGCAGTTCAGTATAGAAACTACGCTGCGTCTTTCCATTGCTATTTACTGTAGCGGCGGACACCAGCCAGAACTCATAACCGGCTTCACTGTGAAGTTTAACGTGGCCATCCTGGGTTCCTTGTACGCCATCGAGCACCGCCTCCTTGCTGAACACGTTGTCATCATTAAACCCTTTGATATTTTCTGCTGTCGCTGAGCACAATATGTCTCCCCTCGCCATGAAAGACATTGCGATTAACGCCAAAGCTCCTAGATATCTGAACCGCATGCTGAAATATCCTTCTTGAATACCAACTTTGTTGATCTATAACCAGACTCACTCTCGTCAATGCATTCTACATAACCTTTTCCCTTGATACTAAGTATCATCGCCCTTTCTGAAAACTCACCTAACAACACAACGACAAAAGCAAAAAGAAAGAAAAATATTCCGCACATTTTCACATTTAAAGAATCGTTATATTTTCTAAAAAAGACATCCACGAAAAATAGCAAAACAAAAAAGAATGGAAGAAAAAGAAGATACATATTCGTAGAAAAAACTATAACTTCAAACCCCTCTTCGATTTTCTCAAAGTACCTAAAGCAGGAAAAAACATAGTAAAACGGGAAAAACAATGAGACCCCCGTCAAAAATAGAAAACTTTGTCTTTTAGATAGATTTATATTAGTAAAAAACATCCTTTCCTAAAGGAACCCCATTCTTGGCTTGCCATACAAATATACTTTCAAATTTTGATAAAATTCGATCTAGAACTCCTACGGTATTATCGTAACTATCGTCGATAAGCTTAACTAGCGCATCTGTTAAGCCGAATTCATCGTCAATATGCTCTAAAAAAATCGACACAGCTACTCCAACTACTACCGCAGCTAAGAGCGGACCAGCAGCTATTGTTGTTAGAGTACCTATAGTTACAGCCGCAGCAGAAGCGAATACACTAGAAATCCCTAATTTAACAAGATCAGATGCAATAGTACCAATTAGTCTAGAAAGCGTACGCTGCTCATCAACCAAATACTTTATAACACTTATGGGGACTGTAAGCACAACTGTAAGTTTGGCTCCCTGAACGATACTTTTCTCAA
The DNA here is from genome assembly GCF_000012985.1 of Hahella chejuensis KCTC 2396. Taxonomy (NCBI): domain Bacteria; kingdom Pseudomonadati; phylum Pseudomonadota; class Gammaproteobacteria; order Oceanospirillales; family Hahellaceae; genus Hahella; species Hahella chejuensis. Next base: position 4,559,846 of record NC_007645.1, read on the forward strand.
CCCCAAGACGCCCAATAGCCATAGATATAATTGTTGGGTTGCTTGACAAGTATTTTGTTCCTTTAATTACTTCTCTGAAACCAGCATACCCCTTTATTATTATATAGCGTTCTCCATTAATCACCTTCTCTACCGCTCGCCCTTTAGCACCCAGCTCTGAAAACACTTTCTTTACTGTAATTAAATCATTAGTAGGAGCAACGAAGCCTGCCGCAGTTTTCACATTATCTATTGTAACGCCTGAATTTATTTTTTCCGCAATTTCTCGAAACTCACCAACTGTCATCACATACAACTCGTGAGTATTGCTCTTTGCTTTTTCCAAAAATAAGCTTTTATTATCCGCCATCGCTCACCCCAGCCTAGTTATCAATATTCAGAAAGGCAGACAGTATCACAAAACAAAACCAGCAAAACACAAGAATAATTATAAATTCAAAACAAATACAACCAAAAAGGCTACCCCGTTTCTTTTAAATGAATAATCTTAGGCTCTTTTGGGTTCAGCTACATAAAGCACAATCAGCATCTAATAATTACCCAGCTTTTATTGTTATCCAGGTACCGATATAGGCATTCTATGCCGCATATTTGATGCTTGGGTGATTAAAGTATTTTTTTACCCTCGCAGGTTTCTTTTGCAACATACACATATATGATCGGTTTTTCTTTTTGAGATCCCCTTTCTTTCTCGCCGGCTTACCACCGTGAACTCCCGCTTTTAAGTCACAATTCAAGTATTCGTCCGGGTTCAATTCCGGGGAATAGGCGGATAAATAGAACACTTCAATATGGTCCCGGTTCTCCTCAAGCCAAGCTTTCACCACCTTGGCGCGATGGACTCTCAAATTGTCCAGTATCAGGAAGACCTTGTGTCTGGCGTCTTTGATCAACCGCTTCATGACCCCTGTCAACCGGTCCGAGCCCGAAGGGCTGAAGTGATTGCGCTTGTTATGGCTACACTTCACTGTTTTGTACCTTTTGATGATGTTTTCCGCCTCTTCTCTTCCTTCAAAAGCTCATCGAAGCTTATTCCAAACCTTTGCTCCATTTTCTCTAGGCATAGAGCAAGTGCCCGGAGAATATGAAGGTTATTTGCTCCAAAAGCATAATAAGCAGACTGGTACCTTTCTTCGCCTAAGATACAGCTAGCCATCTCACCCGATGAGGATTCTGTAAAGGGAAATTTGCCGCGGTATTTTTCTTTCACACCATTCTTGTTAATGAACGTTACAGGATATCGAAAATCTCGACCTTCGCCTTCCCACACTCCTCTTGGCCCAAAATTTTGAATATTGCCGTTATAGCACTCTCTTCCAATCGTATACTCAAGATCATGAAGTAAGCCAAAAAAAGCAAGGGATCGTTTTTTCTTTGTCATTACGCGATTTCCTCTTTGTATCTATAAGGCCCAGCCCACACGCCAGCCTGGAGCTGCGAAGCAGCGGGAAACCGGTCACCGAGCAGGTGATCGTTAAAAGTGCTTTTCATCTATAATATCCATCACCGGTCTATTTCCGCGCTGAGAATTGCAGTGCAGGCACGCCGTGACAAGATTATCAAGAGAGTTATCGCCACCTTTTGAAACTGGCTGCACGTGATCCAGTGTCGCGGTAAATCTCGTGAGTTGTTTGGAGCAATAACGGCACTTGTAGTCATCGCGATCAAATACTTTGAAGCGGTTTTCTCTGACATTGTAAAAGTCCAGCTCTTTTCTCAAATCTCTTTCTGACTTTGGCACCTCTTTAGCGATGGCCTTCTTCGCCTCTTGGCAGAGCTCAATTTCTTCAGGAAGATGTACCTTATACAAGGTGCCTTCTCTTGTAGTGCCACCAGCTTTTGAAATTGCCCCTTTCTCTTCAAGGCCATTCAGAGCTTTTTGCACAGCGCCATAGCTCAAGCCATCAGATTGACCGCTCGATGAAGTGATAACACCGGAACTCATGCCCCGAACGCTAGCCCTTGTGTATTGAGTACCTTCGCCCAATACAGATTTTCTGAATAGATGCCAGTAAACAGCAGCTTCGTATGGATACAGCGCGGGCTGCAAATAATCAATTACAGAACACACGATTTCAGGCAACTCAAAGAAATCAAAATTCTCCGCGAAAGCCTGATCGTCTGCAGAGGCAGTTTCTGCCTCTAACTCATCAAGTAGTGCCCTTATTTCTTCTATCTTGCTCACATGCCCTCCTGAACTCTTAACATTTGTGTATTGCGCATGCGCGTTTTTCAAGACCAAGAATTTGAAGATAACTCCTCCAGCCCACAGCCCACTGACTCCAATGAAAAATTTAAACTACTTCAGTTATGAAAAAACCGTGGATGCTAGTAGACGCCTTTGTGGCGCCTATCAATAGCGATAAAAAAACTAATCAAACAAACCTCTCAGCAATCACAAGCGCGCTCTCTCGATTTTTGCGATCAAGTTTGAGTAGCGTTGTCAGGTAGTCTCTGTGCCGTTGTTCGCGGCAGAGTGTTGGCGGCATTTCCAGCAGGTCTTTCTTGGTGAGTTCTTCGCCATCGTATTCCGGCCTGGAAGCCTCGAAGCAGGACGCCTCAATGTCGTCGAATACCGTCATTTCCACTGGGTCAGCCAAGGCGATATTGAGACTGGGCAGTAGTCGTTTGCGCAGTTTTAAAATAGTCAGGTACAGGGCGCTGAAGATAATAAATTCATTCATCTCCGCCTGATCGTCGCTGGCGTCGTATTCTTCTTCGAAGGGCTCCCAGTCAATCAGTTCGTAGCGGATCATATCCAAGAGTTCGTCGCCACGAGTGCGGTCGTTATCAAGGTATTCCGCCACATTGGACAGGTAGCCGCGAACGGAAGCGCGCTCAGCGATGGCGTCGCCACAGGCGAAATTCAGATACCAGCTCTCCTGCTCCTGGCCGATGGCGATCCAATCGAGTCTGTCCGGATCGCTCCAAAGCGCTCTCATGCGTTCATTGACAGGAAGCGCCTTGGAAAAGGCGTCGCTGTATAAAACGTACATGGCGTCTAGGATATCTTCGTAGGTTTTCACGAGCGGTTCTCTTTCGGGTTAGCGTTGAGCGATAGTATTCATAACAAACCCGGCCGCCATATCCAAGCAGGTATCGATGTTTGGGTTATATTTCAGAATCAGGCGCCCTTGAACATAGCAGACGCCGCTCAAGCGGCGGGGCCAGCGCGAGTTTGCCGGCCCCACAGGAGGAAACGTCAATCGGATTGCGTGATAGGCAGCTCACCCGGATTGAAGTGATCCACCTGAATAGCGTCGTCCACCGCTTCCTCCGCTTCACGGTATCGCTCCGCCTCATCCGTGGTGAGGATTTTCTTGTTCACCGCCGCTTCCAGCATCGTGTGCAGATCTTCGTCATGAATGTCCCCGGCTTTGACGGCCTTCTTGAGACGTTTCTCCACATTGGCCACGCCTACTTTTTTCAGGAAGGCGTTTTCGATGCGTCCAACCGGGTCATCCGGGCGGGTGTTCCGATATACGCCATCCACCAGCCTGTCGCGGGCGTCGGAAGGCTGTAGCAGCATTTCGGCGATCTCACGGCAAGTCGCGTCATCGGGGCGCTCATAGTGACGCCCAAGCGGAAACACCAGTGGCCTCAACAATACGCCCAGCGCCTTCACCGGGTAATTGCGCAGGACTTCATGCAACGCATTCTGGATTTCAGATTGGCAATAGTGCATCGCCCAATGCATCAGAGGCAGGTCGGACTTCGGACAGCCGTCGTCATGGAAGCGCTTCAGCACGCTGGAGCCCAGATAGAGGTAACTCAAACAGTCCCCTAAGCGGCCAGAAATCATTTCCCGACGCTTGAGCTCGCCCCCCAAAGTGGCGAGGGTTACGTCGCTCACCAGGCCGAATGCTGCAGCCAGACGCGACATATGACGGAAATAGGTTCGGGTTTCCCGCGCCATCTCCGGCGCGGACGCCAGACTACTTCCAGTCAGCCCCAACACCAAAGACCGGGCCGTAAGCTGCAGGTTGCGGCGGATGTGTTTGAAGAAGATATGGTCAAACTCATCCAACGCCTTTTCTTTATTCGGATTCTGGGCCGCCTCCATTTCCTGTAACAGGTAGGGATGGGCGCGAATCGCGCCCTGCCCGAAGATCATCAGGCTGCGAGTCAGAATATTCGCACCCTCCACCGTGATGCTGATGGGAATCGCCTGATATACCCGCGCGATGTAATTGCGAGGCCCCTTGATCACGCCCCGCCCTGCATGCACATCCATGGCCGCGCCGACCACAGCGCGCATTTTTTCCGTGTTGTGGTATTTCAGAATCGCCGAAGGCACCGCCGGCTTTTCGTGGTTATCCAGCAGGCCCGCCGTCATCACTCTGGCGCTGTCCATCAAATAGGTGAGGCCGCCAATCCTCGCCAATGCTTCCTGCACCCCTTCGAAGTATCCCACTGGCAGGTTGAACTGCTCACGGATGCGGGCATAGGCCCCGCTGGTGAGGCAGGACAGCTTGCCCGCCCCTGCGCTCAACGCCGGCAGAGAAATGGCGCGTCCCACGGACAGGCAATTCATCAGCATCGCCCAGCCTTTGCCGATGTATTTCTCGCCGCCGATCAGGAAATCCATGGGAATAAAAACATCCTCGCCCCAAGTCGGCCCGTTCATGAATACCGTGTTGAGGGGCAAATGGCGCGCGCCGGTTTGCACGCCGGGGGTGCTGGTGGGAATCAGCGCGCAGGACACGCCCCGCTCAACTTCATCGCCAATCAGATGATCCGGATCGTAGACTTTAAAGGCCAGGCCCAGCACCGTCGCCACCGGCGCCAGGGTGATGTAGCGCTTGTTCCAGCTCAGGCGCAAGCCGATGACTTCTTTGCCTTCCCATTCGCCTTTGCAGACAACGCCTTTATCAGTAATGGCGCCAGCGTCGGAGCCTGCTCGCGGAGAAGTCAGTGCGAAGCAGGGAATTTCTTCTCCTTTGGCGAGGCGCGGCAAATAGTAATCTTTCTGCTCCTCCGTTCCATAGTGCAACAACAGCTCCCCCGGCCCCAGCGAGTTGGGCACCATGACGGTCACCGCGCCTGTAATACTGCGGGTGGCGACTTTCATCACCGCGGTGGAGTGAGCCAGCGCCGAGAGTTCCAGCCCCCCATATTTTTTGGGGATGATCATGCCGAAAAAGCCGTTTTCCTTGATGAACTCCCATGTGGCTGAACTCAAATCGTAGCGCTGGTGGGTGATTTCCCAATCGTTGAGCATCTCGCATAACTGCTCCACAGGGCCATCGATAAAGGCTTTGTCTTCCTTTGTCAGGGTGGGCTTGCCCATGGCGAGCAATTTGTTCCAATCCGGCATGCCAGTGAACAAATCGCCGTCCCAGCTAACGGTGCCCGCCTCAATCGCTTCTTTCTCAGTATCGGAAATGCCGGGCAGCGTCTTTCCCACCCAGGCGAGAATCGGCGCGGTGATGTAACGCCGCCGGATGGAAGAGGAGTTAAGCAGCACCGCCACCGCAATGAATAATCCCCAAACAACCAACAAGCCCGCAAAACCGGGATCAGTGAATGAGAAGGCCAAAGCGGCGATGGTGAAAAGTACTGTCCAGGACAACGCGCCGGCGCCGAGATAAGCTAGCGCCAACGCCGCCAATAACAGAAGCAATACGGTCATGTTCTCCTCCTTGGAGTGTTGCGAACTCAACCAAGGACTGAACGCTGGTGGAGGCCGTCATCTCTCCGCCATGAGAACGATGTTTATGCCGTTCATAGCGCGTTCAACCGCGTCCTCAGACCTGGAAATAATTCGGAAATTCATTTAAAAACCTGCACTTCCGACTAAATCCTATGTATTAATTACCGTAACACGTAATACGCGGGGGATAATGTTTTACCTATCAATCTTTCCTTACAGATAGGTAATATACGCGGAAATTTCATGGATAGAACCTGTGAACAAATAAATATAAAACATTGCTGAAATACGAGGTAATTATGCAGTCTCTGACTGGATACAAGATTAGCGGCGACGGTCAGCCCATATTGCTACTGCACAGCTCCATGAGCTCCAAGGCGCAATGGAAAATGCTCACCAGCCAGCTGCAGGATAACTATAGAACGCTTGCGGTGGATTTGTGGGGATACGGCGAAGCGCCCTATCCGACCCACTTGGCGGAGCATTTCAGTCTGCAGGATGAGGTCGAACGCGTCGTCGCCGTATTGGCGCAAACAGTGGGGAACTCAGCGCCGGTGCACGTGGTTGGCCACTCCTACGGGGCGGCGACTGCATTGAGATTCGCAACCCAGCATTCTGAGCGCGTTCTCAGCCTGACCATTTACGAGCCTGTCGCCTTCCATCTGTTATCCCGTGAGGAACCCGCCTTTCTGGAAATTGCGGAAGTGGTGAAGAAGTTAGAGGAAACCATCGCGCAAAACGACGAGATGGGGGCTACTCAGCAGTTTATTGATTATTGGTCCGGCCCTGGCGCATTCAAACGCTACCCTGCGGATATTCGCAACGCCCTGAGCGGACAAATCCGGAAAGTGGCGCTGGATTTCAAAGCGTTGATCGAGGAACCCACTCGCCTGGAGGACTACGCCGACTTTACCTTCTCCACCTACCTGATGGCGGGAGAACAAAGCCCCCTCTCTTCTCGGCGCATCAGCGAGCGGTTACGGGAAAGCCTGCCCAATCTGGAATTCAAACAAACGCCCTGGGGACATATGGCCCCTATCACTCATGTCGCAGACATCAATGAGCTGATTCTGGCGCGTTTTATGGACTAAGCGGTTACAGGTATCGGATTCTTTTGGGGACACAAAAAAATCCCCGCCTCAGCGGGGATTTTTCTAACAAATCAGAGTCAGGTGAGTCTTATTGGCCTGCGCTGGTGATAATCCAACGCTGGTTGTTCGCCCCTACCCAATCCCACTGACGCAGTCTTGCGCCGTTATAGGTTCCGCCTGCTGCGTCCACATCCAACGCCTTGCCGCTGTGTACGGCAATCAGACGATAAGTTCCATCCGTGTTCTTGAACGCCTGCCACTTCTGGTTGTTGCTGTTGTTACAGGTCCATTGACCAGCGTATGCGCCGTTGTATTGGCTGGCGCCGAACAGATCCAGACACTTGCCGCTGTTGACGGATTTGATCTGATGAACGCCGTTGCCCAGATGAATGAACTGCCAGCGCTGGTTGTTGCCGCCGTGACAGCTCCACTGGATGACGGATGCGCCATCGCGACGATCGCCGCCGTAGACATCCGCGCATTTGCCGGAGTTCTTGGCTTTCATGGTGTAAATATTGGAAGCGCCGTTATTGTCGCCGCCATTATTGTTGTCGCCCCCGTCTGGGTTGCCTCCACCGACTTTCGTCGGCATGAAGCCCGCCATTTCAGTTCGCACATTATTGATTGCGCGCGCTGCGTCCGCTTCGGTGGAGTAGCCTGCCGCCACGCCGCATGGAAGGCCATTGCATTGCAGATTCGGGTTGGAGAACTTAGGAACCTTCGGCGCGTTAAATAACCACTCATAGGTCATGATGGTGCCGAAAACACCGTCAACGCCATGCCCAACGCCGTAACGATAGCGCGAGCCGCTTTGGTCGCCCTGACGTCGGGAGTGATTCAGACCCATGGTGTGCCCAAGCTCGTGCGCCATAGTCGTCGGTCCGCAGCTCGGCCCCACCACCCCGTACGACCAGTTGCGATCCACTGCAACATAGGCCACGCCACAGGAACCGGTACGATGGAGTTGGGTTACATAGTCCGCGCCCACTTCCTGACGCTTTTGATTAACCCAGGAGTCCACTCTCAGGTTGCCCAACACTTCCGTCATGTTGGAACCGGTTTCTTCATGAGCGTATGCGCCAACCAGACGCAACTGAACGTCAACCTGGCTGTTGACGAACATGGTGTTCACCTGGCTGACCCAGTTACGGATAGCCGTGTTCACGTCGCCTTTGAAGTAATTGGAAGTATAAGAATCATACACCACCATCAAATCGACGGTGGCGGCATGGGAAGTGGAAGCGGCGGTCGCAAGCACGCCTGCGGCCAGAATTTTTTTGAGGCTGTTTTTCATTTTTTATACCAACTTTCCTGCTCCATTTATGGGAGTATTCCGATAACGTACATCGTTAATTATCCGGACAAAGCATCCGCCGCGTGGAAAACGGGAAATGGATCACAGACGATAGTTCGAAAGAACGTCAACGGCGCGGAAAATTTAACATTGGACAACTAATTCCACCATCGCCTAAACCAGCTAGTACTTAGAGCCTACACAAACCACAATCAATTGATTTAAAACATAATTATAAATATCACCCCATATAGGCCAATTAACTAAAGCGTTACAAAAAGTGAATATGGTCGTTAAACTGAGCAGGCAGTCACAAATAATAAGTATTCACCGCTTTCCAGTTAAAACTTTGACTTTTATCGCCAAGCTAATATGTTGTTTTAAAATAGGCGTCAGAAGCCGCTATCGCAGATCAATGGCGGCGACCTGTTCACGTCCCTATGGATAAACGGCGGCAATCAATATGTTTGATTTTTTAAACGCAAAGGCGCAAACAAGAAGCCAGTAAAAAAGAGTGAAGCCGAGCATCTCGACACCCGTTCTCTTCAACAACCCGTTTGGCTGAATACCGGCGAAGGCAATCCATTTGACGCGCCGATTCTGGATATTCGCTGCATCACTTTAAACATGATCGCCACCACCAAAGAAAAGTGGATTGCGGAAAACTATGTAGCCAGCCGATCTGACAACGGCGCGCAGTACATTGATCAAGAAATCTATGGAAGCAAAGCAATCCCGTGCGATATTCGCTACCCTCATGGCGGAGAGAAGCTGGAAGGAGTTGTATCGAAAGCTGAGACCATGGATGAGAAATGGCGACAAGCATTAGAAACCCTCCGCCACCAAAATCCCCCGGCCGCTCGCTAAAGCGCGCCGGGGGGACAGGTTCAGCATCTGCAAAGAATGGCGCTTATTTCACGCGCTTCAGATACCAGCGCTGATTATCGCCGCCAACCCAATCCCACTGATGGATAGCCATACCGCTGGCGGTTGAGATTTCTTTTACGTCAAGCACTTTGCCGCTTACGCCGGACACCAGACGGAAGGCGCCGTCGCCGTTGTCCACCGCTTTCCATTGCTGAGCGGCGCCGCCATGACAGGACCACTGCTGAACCGTCGCGCCGTTGCTTCTGCTTGCATTGGAAACATCCAGACATTTGCCGCTATGCGTCGCTTTGATTTCATAGTAGCCGTCTTTGATATGAGTGAAGTTCCAACGCTGGTTATTGCCTTGGTGACAGCTCCACTGAATGACAGGAGTACCGGCCTCCTGCTTGCCGCCATATACATCTGCGCACTTGCCAGAGTGTTTGGCCTGCAGCATGTATACGCCGTTATCAACCGGTTGTGCGCCATTCTGGCCGCCGCCGCTGCTCTTCTTGACGATAATCGAAGACGTGCTGTCATTCACGCCGGATAGCGGGAATCCAGAGACATCTGAGGTATATACTGTTTTGGCGCCGCCGAAGTTGTCGTGCTGATATAACTCCAGCACCATACCGGAAGGCACGCGAGCGGAAGACAGGTCGTCATTGCGTACGCCGCGGGAGGTCAAATCGCTCAGACGATATTGGCCTTCGCCCAAAGCTGCGCTGTAACCCGCGTAGTTGTAATGCTGGAATACAGACACTTTGTCGCCGGAAGTGTTACCGCCATCGGTTTTAGTCGGTTTGAACGCAGCAATCTCATTACGCACATTGTTGATGGCCTGGGCCGCATCCGCCTCTTGCGACTGCCCCGCAGGCACCCCGCAGGGAAGCCCGTTGCACTGCACTCGTGGATTGGAAAATTTAGCCACTTTCGGCGCATTGAACAGCCATTCATAAGTCATAATGGTGCCAAAAACACCGTCAACGCCATGACCAAGACCGTAACGATAACGCGAACCGCTTTGATCGCCTTGACGACGGGAGTGGTTAAGGCCCATGGTGTGACCGACTTCGTGGGCGAATACCTGAGGGCCGCAGTCAGGACCAGTGACGCTGAACGCCCAATCCTTATGTACGGCGACATACGCAACGCCGCAAGAACCGGTTTTATGTACTTGCGTTACGTAATCCGCACCGACTTCCTCACGCTTCTGAATAACCCAACTATCCACCCGAAGATTGCCCAGCACTTCTCCCATGCTGGAGCCGCTTTCTTCATGGGGGAAAGCGCCGACCAAACGCAGCTGTACGTCTATCTGACTGTTTTGATACATAGCGTTAACCTGATCCACCCAGCTACGAATAGCTGTCGTCGGCTCGCCGCCAAAGCGTCCTGCGGAATAGGCGTCGTACACTACCATGATATCCACCGTCACAGCCTGCGCGCCCAGGGGAGCAGCCGCCAGAGTCAAGCAGGACAACCATTTAGACATACTTCCGGTTAATTTCCTTTTCATCGTTATAACTCTCTCTGTCTGTTTTTATTAGCCAGCCACTGTGCGACCTGGCCTCCTACCCCGGGCGCTAATGCTTATCCTTACTGAGCAATAGGCCCGTCGGTGCTCTGATCTGGAGCAGTCGATCCTTCATCCACTTTATTGGCGTCCGCCAGCTCGGGGACCTCTATGTGCAGGTCCTCCCCTTTGAACAAGGTGCCGCTGTTGACAATCCATCCCTTGTCGCCGCGCGCTTCCACCACATACAGACCTTCCGGCGTGGTGACGCCGCCGTATGTGAGGTTCTCGCCGCGGGTAAAAGAAACCTGGTTATCCTGTTCGAAATCCTTCAAACGCCCATACCAGGTGACATTGCCGTCGCCGTGTGACTCCACCCGCTCCACCACCATCTGATAGGTCGCGTTCTGGGGCAGCACAGGCACCTCCATTTCATCTCCCGGCATCAGGGATTCCAGCTTCATCGGGTTGAAACGAATGAATTCCCGGCCATCGAAACGATCCGCGTCGCTAAGCTCCAATTGGTCGGCGATACTGTCGTCGCTCTTCCAGGCGGAGGGTTCCCACATGGCGCGTACGACTTCTTCCTGATCAAAGGCGCGCCCGTCCCGGCGGGCTTCGATTTCCGTCATACGGAATTCGATGGAGGGATATTCTTCGTTGTTCATGGCGTACTCAGGGAGTTCCGGCTCAGAACCCTTCGATGCGCCTGACGCCGTTTTAGAGGCGGTTTGTTGCGAGGATTGCACAGATTGCGCAGGTTCCGTCGTGGAGGAGTTCTTAGCGCCGGCGGCGGCCTGTTGCTCCTGCGCCATCGTCGCGCTTTCTCCGCCTGGCATGAATTGGTAGGTCACAGCGCATAAACCGCCGATTACCGCGCCCCAAACTAATAGTTGTGTTTTTTTCATTGTCGATTGACTCCTGATCAGTGCGCACAGCCTGTACCCGAAATAACGACGCCTCCCCGTCGGGAGGCTTGGGGTACAGGACCAAAAATCTTTTAAATCAAAACTTTGCGACGTGCGTCACACCTATATTTATGAAAGCGCTTTCATATCATGATTCAAAGCAGGCAGATGACCTAAGTGAACGGGGGAATGCACTCGGAAATCTGCCGCAAGAACACATAACAACACTCGCGCAGTCGGGACGCCGTCGTGATACGGAAGAACTTATCACTGGTCAGAGAGGATGAATATCACCCAAATAAGCTAGGACTTGTAGGCGAACCTCATTGGCCTAGACCTTACGAGTGAAGACAGATAAGGTCAGCGAAGGTTACCAGCTACCGGGATGAGCCAGATGACAGGACGCTCCGCCTCCACGTCATCAGGATTGATATGAAATGGCGCTTTACCCATGGCGAGATTGAGCGAGTCCCGCAACCCCACCCCAGGTCCCAAACAGGATAATGGCGACAATGATCAGACTGATCGCCGGGTCAAGCCACAACCGGCAATAAAAGAATAGCGCTCAATAAGGAAGCCAGACGTTCCCCGGCGAAAGCCGTAAGTGCGTCGGGAAGTCGGCGTACGCCTCGCCAAATAGGAAGCGCCACTCGATACAAGCTAATCCAACTCTTTGCCGACTGTTGGCAGACGCTTGCATAACAAAGAAACATAGCTCGTAAGTGGCTATTTTCGAGAGGAGAGGAAGACAGATCTTTTGGAAAGGACACAAAAAACCCCGCATCTTGCGATGCAGGGCTTCAGAAAATGGCGTCCCCTAGGGGATTCGAACCCCTGTTACCGCCGTGAAAGGGCGGTGTCCTAGGCCTCTAGACGAAGGGGACGGAACACCATCTCGGTGAGATGGCGCGCATTCTATGGAAGCCGCTCACACATGTCAAACCCTAATCGTAGCATTAGCATGGCAATGATATTGGCATGTTAATAATCAGGCGCACGGATGGGCCTGCGCGGCGGCTAGCCGCGGGATTAATAACAAGCGCGAATGTTGTATAGCAACCTTAATGATTAACAAAAAATGGGTTTCGCTATAGCAAAATAGAATTAGCGTATGAGAGGAAACTTCAGAAGAAAAAAGCAGGCCTTTTGAAAGGGCGCAAAAAAGCCCCGCACCTTGCGATGCGGGGCTTCAGAAAATGGCGTCCCCTAGGGGATTCGAACCCCTGTTACCGCCGTGAAAGGGCGGTGTCCTAGGCCTCTAGACGAAGGGGACGGAACACCATCTCGGTGAGATGGCGCGCATTCTATGGAAGCCACCCATACCTGTCAAACACTAATTTCTAATTTTTTCATGAGGGGGCGATTTTATTTCACTTTTCGGTCATATCCCTGTTCTTCTGTGCGAACAGCCTCCCATTGCAGCGACAGGGGCGGGTAAATTTACGCAGCCGTAGCGGCATTTAGTCTACACTTCAATTAGGTTTCCCTGTTTTCTGACGTACCCGCTTTGGGAGCGATGAATGACCGTTGAGCAGATTCTTCTGGCGCGCCAGCCAATCGTTAACGCAACAAAAGAGATAGTAGCTTATGAACTGTTGTTTCGTTCAAATGAGCAGCCTGCTGAATTCGACGGCAACGCGGCCACCTCTCAAGTTTTGCTCAACGCCTTTACAGAAATACCTATCGCAGAGGTAACCGGCGGCGCGAAAGCGTTTGTAAACTTCACTGAAACGCTATTAATGCATCCGCCACCCTTCTCGAAAGAGCTTCTGGTCATTGAGATACTTGAGACCATTGAGCTAACCGATGAGATCGTGACGGCGATCATCCGCCTCGGCAAAAATGGCTTCACTCTCGCCCTTGACGACTATATCCCAGACACCAAGTACGATGAGCTTTTGCCGTATGTTTCTATCGTTAAGCTCGAAATTCCGGCTATTCCCAAGGAAAGGCTGGAGCAGACGGTCAAGCATCTAAAAGGACTGAATATCACTCTGCTGGCGGAAAAAGTGGAGACCCATGAGGAGTTTGAATATTGCCGCGACTTGGGATGCGACCTGTTTCAAGGGTATTTCTTCAGCAAACCGGAAATCGTCACCGGACGCAAACTGGCGCATAACCGAATGGCGGTGATGGAGTTGATCGCCAAAGTGCAAAACCCCGCGTTATCCATAGACCAGATCATCAAAACCATCACCAGCGACCCTTCTTTAAGCGTAAAGCTGCTGCAGCTGGTCAACTCCGCCGCCTACCGGCGTCCGCGCACGATTGAATCCATTCATATGGCGGTCATGCTGCTGGGCATCAGCCGCATTAAATCCTGGGCGACGCTGCTGGCTCTGTCCAATATAGAGGACAAACCCAAAGCGCTGATCACCATTGCGTTGATACGGGCCCGCATGTGCGAGCTGATCGCACAAACGATGGAACCCAAAGCCGCCGATCTTTACTTCACTGTCGGTTTGTTTTCCTGCCTGGAGGCTTTTTTTGACATGCCCATGGAAGAGATCCTCAACAAGCTCCCTCTCTCCGAGAGAGTCAGTGACGCGCTGGTCAAGATGAAGGGCAAGCCGGGATTGGCGTTACACACCACTTTACAATACGAACGCTGCAAGCTGGACATTATCCATTGGAACCTGCTGGAAAAGATGAGCCTCACTGGGGGGGAAATCAGCGCAGCCTACCGACAGGCGATTTTTTGGGCCAGCGAACAATCTGTATTCCGATCCTGAACAGCCCTGCCCCAAGCCATTTTCATACATGGAAAAATCCTCCGTCGGCGCTTAATATGGGCGCTTTGATCTGAAGGATTTCATTAAGCATGTTTGATATCGGCGTCAACTTGACCAATGGCCGCTATAAAGGAAAGTTACAGCAATTACTGGACGACAGCCGCAACCACGGCGTTGCGGGAATGGTCGCCATTGGAACCAGCGTCAAAGAAAGCCTCGCCTCAGCAAAGATCGCCGCAGATCACCCTGGTTATGTCTTCGCCACCGCAGGCGTGCATCCTCACGACGCGAAAACCCTGGATCAGGAGGGCCTGAAAACCCTGAAGTCCCTGCTCCAGCAGCCGCATGTGGTCGCCTTGGGTGAAATGGGACTGGATTTTAATCGCAACTTTTCCACCCCCGAAGACCAAGAGTGGGCATTTACTGCTCAGCTTGATTTAAATCGCGATTTCCAGAAACCGCTTTATCTCCATGAAAGAGACGCATACACACGACAAATGGAGATACTTAAGGCGCACCGGAGTTGCTTCGAGCACGGCGTTACGCATTGTTTCACAGGAACCCGAGAGGCGCTCTTTGGTTATCTCGACCTGGGACTGCACATTGGCGTCACGGGCTGGATATGCGATGAACGCAGAGCAGGCGATCTGGTGAATTTGGTAAAAGAGATTCCCCGCGACAGGCTGCTCGTTGAAACAGACAGCCCGTTTCTTATGCCAAGAAGCATTAAACTGCGTCCACGCAATAACACCAATTTCCCATGGTTTGTACGGGAAGTGATTCGTATAGTGGCGCTGTATCGCGGCGAGACAGAAGAAGACGTACGCAACTACACGGCGGAAAACGCCCGCCGCCTGTTCCAAACAGGTTAAGCGACGGGAGTTGTTCACCGTGCGATTCCGCGTTAGCGGGAACTCATCAGGATCGGATATCGATAACGGTGCCCAACGCCTCGTTAGCGGTACGATCAAACTGCCGGGTTGTCTGCGCAGCGCTCTCACGGGGAGGCGGTGATTGATCCTCTTCCGTTTCCGCCAAATTCGCCGTAGAAGCGGCGTTTTCAGCGGCGCCTTGAGTTTGCTCTGTCTCAGTCGCAGCGTTAATCTGCTGACTGTTGGCCAGACTCAATTCCCGGCCCTCCTGAGAAAGCTCCACCTCAACGGCGGGAGTATCCCGGGCCTGGGTTTGCGCATTATCGACATTCTGACGGGTTTGCTCACGCTCTCGCGTCCGTCCTGCATCAAGTTGCTGCAGAGAACCGGTCGCCAAACTGTTTACAGTATTATCAGCCATAGAACGCACCTCCATCTCTAAGTATTGCACAGAGTGATCATATTTTGAACAGATCAATTACAACCTGGGCCAATAAACCGATTTTGCCTTGTTTGACGCTTTGCGCGAGGTGGAAAGCTAGGCTAAGTTTATAATGTTTAATATATTCCAATGCTGCCGGTCTATTGCGCCATGAAAAGACTTTGAGCTGCTTTTTTACCTACATGAAAGAAGAAAAGAGCACCCGCGAATAATGAGTAACCTGTTTCGCAAAGTCTGGAATTTTCGCGAGACCTCTCCGCTTTCTTTTCGCATGTTGGGCTACATCCTTGTGTGTAGCTCCCTGTTTACGCTGTTCGCCACAGGCATCCAGGTGTATGCGGACTACCGGAAAGACGTTTCGTTGGTCGATCAGCGCATGAACCTGATCGAAACCAGTTACCAGTCCTCTCTGGCGCGCAGCCTGTGGTCTCTCGACCAAAAACTGCTGCGCGTGCAAATGCAGGGCATATTAAACCTTCCCGACATCGTGCACCTGCACCTGCAAATTTATCCAGACTCGGAAATTGAGATGGGCGAGATCCCACCGCGGATTCCCACCATCAAGCACAAAATCAAACTACAGCACTCTTCCGACGATCTTTACGAACTGGGAGAGCTGACCATTACCGCAAGCCTTGACGATATCTACCGTCAGCTGCGTCAGCGCATCTTCGTCATCATGACGACTCAGGCGTTCAAGACTTTTTTCATTTCCGTGCTGATTTTATGGATATTTCAGTATTTGGTGACTCGCCATCTGTCCAAAATGGCCAACTACGCCCGCGGTCTCAATATCCATCAATTAGACACGCCTTTAGCCCTGGACCGTTCATACAAGAGCAGCCAACCGCCGGATGAGCTACAACGAGTCACGGACGCCATTAACGAAATGCGCCTCACCCTTCTCAACGACATAGAGAAGCAGAAGCAGGACGCAGCGGAGATTCGCAAGCTGTCGCTGGCCATAGAACAAAGTCCCTCTTCCGTGCTGATCTGCGACAAGCGCTGGAAGATCACCTACGCCAACCAGAAATTCAGCCAGCTGACCGGACACAATCTGAACTCCATCATTGGCAAGCATCCCAAAACCCTGACGCATATCAGTCCGGATGAGTCTCAGAACGAGCAGCTCTGGCACAATATAGAGATTCAGGTGGAGCGCGCTGGCATGTGGCAAGGGGAAATGCACAGCACCCGCCACGGCGGCGAAAAGTTTTGGGAGCAAGTGGTGATCACCCCCATCCGGGACACCGATGGCGAGTCGTCACAGTATCTGATTCTGGGCGAAGACATCAGCGTCCGGAAACGTTACGAGCAACAATTGCTGCGACAAGCCAATTACGACCTGCTTACCGGCCTGCCAAACCGCATGCTGGCGCTGGATCGCCTCAAATTGGCGCTGGCGCAATCGCGCCGGGATAAATCCCAGGTTGGCTTGATGTTCCTGGATCTTGATAACTTCAAACATATCAACGACACGCTTGGCCACGATAACGGCGACACGCTGTTGATCGAGGCCTCGCGCCGAATCGCGTCCTCTCTGCGCGGCAACAGTACGGTGGCCCGTTTGGGAGGAGACGAGTTCCTGATCA
The DNA here is from genome assembly GCF_000012985.1 of Hahella chejuensis KCTC 2396. NCBI lineage: Bacteria > Pseudomonadati > Pseudomonadota > Gammaproteobacteria > Oceanospirillales > Hahellaceae > Hahella > Hahella chejuensis. The sequence continues at coordinate 4,576,813 of NC_007645.1, forward strand.
TTCTGCCGTCGCTGGAATCCCCTGAGGATTCTGAACTGGTGGCCGCGCGCATTCTGCAGGCGTTCTCTTCGCCATTCCTGCTCAACAATCAGGAAATATTCGTCAGCACCAGCATCGGCATCGCCATTTATCCAACGGATAGCGAAAACTCCAGCACCTTGCTACAACAGGCTGACGCAGCGATGTATCAGGCCAAGCACAAAGGCAAGAGCGCCTACCACCGCTTCACTCCGGACCTCAACCAGCAGTCCAGAGAACGTCTCAAACTGGAAACGCAATTGCGTAAAGCAATTGAACAAGACGAATTACTGCTGTATTACCAGCCCATTGTAGAAACCGCCAACGGCCAGTTGGTTGGCGCAGAAGCGTTGATCCGCTGGGACAATCCCTTGCTGGGGCTGGTGGCGCCGGACAAATTCATTCCACTGGCGGAGGAAACAGGCCTGATCACCTCCATCGGCGAGTGGGTGCTGCATACCGCTTGTCGCGACGTCAAAAAATGGCATGAGGATACGGGACTGAAGCTGACGATCGCCGTCAACGTCTCTCCACGCCAGTTCCGCGACGTCAAATTCATCGATACGGTGATGAAAGCGTTGGAGGTCAACGATCTGGCGGGCGAGTATCTGGAATTGGAAATCACGGAAAGACTGCTGCTGGATGACTCTATCGAAACCTTTGAAATACTGCACAAGCTGGATGCAATGGGCGTGAAACTGTCCGTAGACGACTTCGGCACCGGCTATTCGGCGCTCAGTTACCTGAAGAGTTACCCATTCGACTCTCTCAAAATTGACCGTTCCTTCGTCAAGGATGTAAACACCGAAGCGGAGGACGCGGCGCTGGTGACGGCGATCATCACTATGGCTCACAGCCTGGGTCTCAAGGTCATAGGCGAAGGTGTGGAAGATGTCGCGCAAATGCAATTCTTACGCGCCAAAGGTTGCGACTACGCACAGGGTTATTATTACAACCGGCCAGTGGCGGAGAGCGACTTCTGCAATTGGATATCGGAAAACCGGCGCGCCTACGCCACGTAAACGCCCCTTGTGCTCAGAGGCGCCAGTCGTCATCATGAGCCATACTTGAGGGGCATATCATCACCCCGACTTTTAGTCACCGGAAAACAAGCATCCAAGGCAGGTATGACAGGAAAACTTATTCTGGTGTTGAACAGTGGAAGTTCCTCACTCAAGTTCGCTATTATCGACCCCGAGCAAGATGCTCCTCTACTCATCGGCATCGCCGAACGCCTGGGCTCCGCCAACGCCGATTTTCGTATGCGCTGGCGTAACGAAGAAGACAAACGCCAACCTTGCCCCGACGCAGACCATGCACGCGTCATCGACCAACTGTTCCAAGCTATGCATGAGCATGGCGTCGACGCCACAGACCTGACGGGCGTCGGACACCGAGTTGTGCATGGCGGCGAGACCTTTCGCGATTCGGCCACCATTGACGAGCAGGTTATCGCCAAAATTGAGCAGTGCGCCAAGCTTGCGCCCTTACATAACCCCGTCAACTTGCTGGGCATCAAAGCGATTGCGCGAAAATACCCGGACTTATCCCAAGTGGCGGTATTCGACACCTCTTTTCATCAAACCCTGCCGGATTACGCATATACCTACGCCCTCCCCTACGAACTGTATCGGGCGCACGGAGTAAGACGCTATGGATTTCACGGCTCCAGCCATCGTTTTGTCGCAGGACGCGCAGCCGACCTGCTTGGCAAGCCGCTAAAGGACTGTAATTTTATCAGTGTCCATCTCGGAAATGGCTGCAGCGCCACAGCCATTAAAGGCGGCGTCTCGGTCGACACCAGCATGGGACTGACGCCATTGGAAGGCTTGGTGATGGGTTCCCGCTGCGGCGATCTCGATCCTGGCCTGATTCTGCATTTGACGCAAACATTGAATTACACGCCTGATCAACTATCGCACATGCTCAACAAGGAGAGCGGACTGCTTGGCGTCTCAGAAGTCAGCAATGATATGCGTGAGCTGCTGCGTCTTAGTGAAGAAGGTCATCATCAGGCCGCCCTGGCGATCGAAATTTTCTGCTACCGGCTGGCGAAAATGATCGCTGGCTACTATCTGGCGACAGCGCCGCTGGACGCCGTTATTTTCACTGGGGGCATAGGCGAAAATGCTGCGCCGATACGCGCCAGGGCATGCGCCTGGCTCAAGCCCCTGGGCGTCTACATGGATGAAGAGGCGAACCGCCGCCACGGAGAGGAAAACCAGAGACGCATATCCAAGGACGACTCGCTGAATATCATGGTCGTTCCCACCAACGAGGAGCTTCTTATCGCCCGGGACACCCTGGCGTTGATTAGGCGCCGTAAATAATCGCAGTAGACGTCATCTTATTTTCACCGCCCTAACCAAGAGGAATCATCGTGGCCAAAGTTCTCTTTATCGCCCCCGCCTCCGTGTCGGTAGGCTTGACCTCCGTCTGCCTTGGCTTAATCAGGGCCTACGACAGCGTAGGGCTGCGCGTCGCGTTCTTCAAACCATTCGCACAACCCCGCGATAATCATCATGAAACGGATCGCTCAATCATATTCACCCGGGAAAAAATGGGCTTAACCGTCCCGGACCCAATGTCCTTGCGCCACGCCCACAACCTGATGAGCCAGCAGCAAACGCCCCTGCTGATGGAACAAACCATCGCGCTATTTCACAAAGTGGATACGGAGGCGGATGTCGTCATCGTTGAAGGCGTCGCGCCCCCACCCGGCGATGACTATTCCGCCCGTCTGAATGTCGAAGTGGCGCGCAACCTGGACGCCGAAGTCATCCTGGTCGCCGCCCCTGACGGCATGCCCCCACAAGACCTGGATGATCACCTTTCTCTCGCCTCCCGACTGTTTGCAGACCCGTCCGATCCTGATGTCGTCGGTTGCGTGCTTAATAAAGTGCACGCCCCCCATGGCGACGAGCCGCCCTTTAGCGACGACGCCGATGAAGACAAGACTTCAGCCGAAAGGCATGACTATGGAAAAGAGTGCAAAGTATTCCGTCAATCTCATTTTCGCCTCATCGCCAGCATTCCCTGGCGCGCCGACCTGGTAGCGCCCAGAACCTCAGACATTGTTGAGGAGTTGGAAGCGGAGTATTTGAACGAAGGCAAATCCAAGCAGCGCAGGGTGCTCCATACGACCGTGTGCGCCCGCACCATACCCAATATGGTTAACCGCCTGAAACCGGGCGCCTTGATCATCACGCCAGGAGATCGTGAAGATATTTTCGTCACCAGTTGCGCCGCCGCCCTGACCGGCGTTCCCTTGGCGGGCCTATTGCTGACTGGCGGCTTGAAGCCGGACCCGCGCACGCTGAAGTTATGCCAGTCGGCCCTGGATACCGGCCTTCCCGTTCTGAGCACCCGTAAGGACACCTATGTCACCGCCAGCATGGTGTCGCGCATGGATACCGAAGTGCCGCTGGACGACATGGAGCGTATCGAGTCCGTTATCGCCAGCGTGTCCGCCCATATTGACCCTGAATGGCTCAAGCAATCCGTGAGCCTGCCGCGCAAGCCCCGCATGTCGCCGGCGGCGTTCCGCTATCAATTATCGAAGCGGGCGAAGGAAGCCAATAAGACCATTATTCTTCCCGAAGGAAATGAACCGCGAACCATACAGGCCGCCACCATTTGCCATGACCGCGGCATTGCAAAATGTATTCTGGTAGGCAAGCGTCAGGAAATTCTGGCCGTCGCTGAGGCTCAGGGCGTGCAATTGCCAGACGCCATTCAGATCATCGAACCGGATCAAGTCAGGGAGAAGTATATTTCTCCCATGGTGGAGTTACGCAGGCACAAAGGATTGACGCCACAAATGGCGGAGGCGCAACTGGAAGATAATGTTGTGCTCGCCACCATGATGCTGGCGCTTGGCGAAGTGGACGGACTGGTATCCGGCGCCGTACACACCACCGCCAATACCGTGCGCCCCGCCCTGCAACTTATCAAAGCCCGCAAAGGATGCCGTATTGTCTCCTCGGTATTCTTCATGTGCCTGCCGGAACAGGTGCTGGTTTATGGCGATTGCGCTATCAATCCGGACCCGGATGCGGAAGAACTCGCAGATATTGCGCTGCAATGCGCGGATTCTGCCGTCCTCTTCGGGATCGAGCCCCGTGTGGCGATGCTCAGCTACAGTACTGGCGACTCTGGAACTGGCAGCGATGTGGACAAAGTCCGCGCAGCGACCAAACTCGCCCATGAGAAACGCCCGGACTTATTGTTGGATGGACCATTGCAGTATGACGCCGCCGCGATCGAAGACGTCGCCAAAACCAAAGCTCCCGACAGTAAAGTAGCGGGTAAGGCGACGGTATTTGTGTTCCCAGATCTGAATACCGGCAACACCACCTACAAAGCAGTGCAACGTAGCGCAAATGTCATCAGTATGGGCCCGATGTTACAGGGCTTGAAGAAGCCTGTTAATGACTTGTCCCGCGGCGCACTGGTGGAGGACATCGTCTACACTATTGCGCTGACGGCTGTGCAGGCGACTCAGAATACGGAAGTGTTGGAAAGCTAGGATTATCGCCGCCGGAACCCCGGCGGCGTTTATACGCAAGAAACGGTATTAGCGGGACTTTTTGCGTTTCTGCTTATGCTTGAGCTTCTTAACGTGCTTCATCAAGCGCTCTTTTTTCTTCTGTTGTCGCGGCGACAGCTTATTCTTTTTGCCTGCAAAGGGGTTCTCGCCGCTACGGAACTCAAAACGTATCGGCGTACCGACCACTTTTAAAACTTTGCGGAAAGTGTTCTCCAGATAGCGCTTATAGCTGTTTGGCAGAGCGTCAGTCTGGTTGCCATGCACAATTATCAGAGGAGGATTCGAGCCGCCTTGGTGCGCATAACGCAACTTGATGCGGCGTCCATTCACCATTGGAGGCTGATGCTGGGAAACAGCGTCCTCCAGCAGGGTGGTCAACTGATTGGTGGACCACTTCGCCATGGCGCTGTCGAAGCACTCATGCACAGACTCGTACAAATGCCCGACGCCAGTGCCGTGCAACGCAGAGATAAAATGGATCTGGGCGTACTCCACAAACCCCATGCGTCGATCGATCTCGCGCCGCACCTCGTCCTTGTCGTCCTGGGACATACCGTCCCACTTATTGATCGCCAGAACCAGAGCGCGTCCGGCTTCAATAGCGAAACCGAGCAAATGCAAATCCTGGTCAACAATGCCTTCGCGGGCGTCCAGGACCAACACAACCACATGCGCGTCCTTGATCGCCTGCAAGGTCTTCACTATGGAGAATTTTTCCACCGCTTCGCTGACATTTTTACGCCGGCGCACCCCTGCCGTGTCAATCAGAGTATAACGCTCGCCCAATCGCTCATACGGGATATAGACAGAATCCCGGGTAGTGCCGGGCTGGTCGAACACCACAACGCGATCTTCACCCAACAAGCGATTCACCAGCGTTGATTTACCAACGTTGGGACGGCCTATGATGCCGATACGTATACCGGAATCATCTTCGCCTTCCAGCGGCTCTTGCTCTGGAAACGGCTCTAACGCTTTTTCCAGCAATGAACGCACGCCGCGGTTATGCGCAGCAGCGGTGTACATGTACTCCTGAAAGCCCATCGCAAAAAAGTCCGCCGCCGCCACTTCCGGCTGCATGCCATCAATTTTGTTCACCACTAAAATGGTGGGCTTGCCGCGTACGCGCAGTTCTTTGGCGATCATTTCGTCAGCGGGCGTAACGCCTGCTTGCGCGTCCACCACAAACAACACTACATCCGCCTCGTTCATGGCGGTGAATGACTGCCCCGCCATGGCCGCGTCTATGCCTTGCTCTTCCCCGGTAATCCCCCCGGTATCAACGACAATATAGTGCTTGCCTTCCAACTCGCCTTCGCCGTATTTACGGTCGCGGGTCAGGCCCGGCAGGTTAGCGACGATAGCGTCACGACTGCGGGTCATGCGATTAAACAGCGTGGACTTGCCAACATTTGGCCGCCCCACGAGGGCGATTACCGGTTTCATGATCGCGGATATCTCTAAATAATACGGTTACAACTTATACAAGAAACGCGACTTAAACCGTCGCGCGTCCAAATCACTTAATGTCCCAGACGCTCAAGTCGCCGTCACTGCCCAGAATAATCAGATGATTACCATAAATCAGCGGAGCGGCGTGTATGGGCTCGCCAGCAGGATGAATCCGCGCCAGCATGCGGCCATCTACTTGCGACAATATATGCACGTAGCCTTCCAAATCGCCCACCGCCAAGTAATTCCCCCAAACAACAGGAGAAGACAGCTCACGGTAGGACAAATCAGACTGACGCCAGATTTCCTTTTTGGAATTTCTGTCTATGGCGACCACATCTCCTTCGGTCGTGGAAACATAGATATTGGTGAATCCAATGCCTGGCGTCACATAGCTGGACATAGGCATGGACCATTCTTCCTTGCCATTCATCGGACTCAGACGCGACAGCTGGCCCTGATAAGAGACAGCGAACAGTGCGCCGTCCTGCACCAATACATCGCCGTCAATATCCACGAGACGCTCAAGCTCAGTACGCCCTTTCGGCGTAGCAACACGTTGCTCCCAGTATAGCTGACCATCGTCGACGCTGACGGCGACAACGGAGCCGTTCGCCATACCGGAAATGACGCCGTCCTGCAACAATACCGGCTTCGAGGAGCCCCGTAGAGTCAATGCAGGTTCATTGCTGGCGAATTCCCATAACTTCTTGCCATCTTCTACGTCATAGGCGGCTAATTTACCATCCAGTGTCTGCACAATGGCCTTGCCTGAACCGGACACAGCCGGCGCCAGCACTTCACTGGAAGTGGACGCGCGCCACAGAACTTCCCCATTGTCCCGATTTAACGCCAACAGCTCACCGTCCAGGGTGGCGACAAAAATTCTACGATAGTCGCCTCCCACGCCGCCGACCAAAGGCTCATCCAGGTCGATATCCCAAAGGCGTTTTCCGCTCTCCAGCTCCATCGCATAGACTTCGCCGTCAATGTCGTTAGCGTATACTTTGTCATCAACGACAAAAGGCGCGAATTTCAAAAACTGCTCATCCTGTCCATCGCCGATGGAGCGAGACCATAAGCGCTTCAGCTCTATTTCCGGCGTGAAGGATTTCAGCTCAGCGGGATCAGGACGCACATCGTCGCTGCCACATCCGCTCAATAACCCTGCCATAACGAAAAAAAGCGCCCCTAACGGGCGCCATTGAATTCGGAACTTCATGATAGATTTATACGTCCGCCAAATCGTTCAACTTAATCTGCAATAGCTCAGTCGGCAACTCATGCTCTTTTGCGTCAGCCAGCGCCTGTTCATAGGCGGCTTTAGCTTCTGCGCGACTCCCCTTCATCTTCAGAATGTCTCCGGCGAGCTCTTGGAAGTGAGAGTAAAAAACGTCGCCCTTCTGTGCTTTCAGGGCCGCCAACGCATCATCAAATTTCTGCTGCGCCGCCAGTACGCGCGCCAGGCGCAAAGACACTACGCGCTTGAGCGCCTCGTCTTCAGTTTCTGACGCCACCGCTTTCAGTGCCGTTTCCGCACCAGCGAAATCCTTTTTCGCTACCGCTTGCTGCGCTTCATACAGCTTTGCATAGAGCGCGTAAGTGGTGCCCGGAAACTTGGACTGTAGCTCTGTCGCCAGGAAAGTAATGTTAGCCTGAGATTTTTCGTCATCAGCCATTTGCGCAGCGCCAGCAGCCTGCACCAGCTCCTGATACATCTGCGACGCTTCTTCTTTCTTCTGCAGTTCGTTCTGGTTATAGGCCTTCCAGCCAAAAATCGCAGCCAGAGCCAAGCCGATGCCAATCAAAAGCGCATTGCCGTTTTCCTTCCACCAGTTTTTTATGGCGGCGATTTGTTCTTCTTCTGTGCGCAATGAATCCACTTGTTTTCTCCTCAACAATAAGCATCAATAACTGTTATTAAATCATTTGCGGCGCGCGCTGGATAAACTCTTCCAGCGCCAGCGTTTTTTGCGCCTGATCGGTGCGTAGAGGTTTAATCGTCACTTCCCGCTGGCTGACTTCGCTCTCTCCCAACAGAAGCGCAAACGCCGCCGAGCTTTTATCCGCCTTTTTCATCTGAGCTTTAAAGCTACCGCCGCCGCAATTCATCACGACACGGACATTCTGCTGCAGATCCCTCAATTGTTCCGCCACTTCAAAAGCATAAGCTTCCGCACCTTCACCTAGCGCTGCGATGAAGAAATCTGCGCGGTCCTGCAGACTGGCGGGGGTAAGGTTAAGCGTTTCCAACATCAGCACCAGACGCTCCACGCCCATCGCGAACCCAACTCCCGGCGTACCTTTGCCGCCCAGCTGCGCAACCAGACCATCATAACGACCGCCGGCGCAAACAGTGCCTTGCGCGCCGAGAGAGTCAGTAATCCACTCAAAAACAGTCTTGCCGTAATAATCCAATCCACGAACCAGTTTCGGATTGACGGTATAGCTCAAGCCTGCCTTATCGAGAAATGCGCGAAGTCCGGCAAAGTGCTGTGCGGACTCGGCATCCAAAAAGTCATTGAACAGTGGAGCGCCCTGAAGAATTTCCTGAGTCTTGGCGTCTTTACTATCCAGTATCCGCAATGGATTTGTAGAAAGCCTGCGCCGGCTGTCCTCGTCCAGTTGGTCCTCATACTGACCCAAGTAGTTGACCAACGCACGCCGATATTCCGCCCGCGCCTCAGCGCTGCCGATAGAGTTGATGTGCAGTTGGACATGGTCAGAAAGCCCCAACTTCTTCCATAGGCGCGCGGTCATAATGATCAGTTCGGCGTCAATATCTGGTCCATTAAAGCCGAAACATTCCACACCGATTTGATGAAACTGACGATAACGGCCTTTTTGAGGCCTTTCATGACGGAACATGGGGCCGCTATACCAAAGGCGGCGAGTCTGGTTGAACAATAACCCGTGCTCTTCTCCAGCGCGTACGCACCCTGCAGTTCCCTCTGGCCGCAAGGTCAGGCTGTCGCCATTGCGGTCCTCAAAGGTGTACATCTCTTTTTCGACGATATCCGTCACTTCACCTATGGAGCGTTTAAATAAATCTGTCTGCTCCACAATCGGCATTCTGATTTCTTCAATGCCATATTGCTCAAACAGGCAACGCGCCGTGTCTTCCAGATAACGCCAGATAGGCGTTTGTTCCGGCAGCACATCGTTCATGCCCCGAATAGCCTGAATACGCGCCAAAATATTACCTCTAACTAAAGTAGTTCCTGATTGTCGGATATTAACGCCCCGACAATGTTCAAATTCGTTCTACTGACTGAAGGCCCACCCTTCAGTTGCAACATCAAGGGCGTGATATTTACCCTTTTGCGATCAGCGCGTCCAGCTCTTCTTGCTTGGCCGCCGCTTTGCTGCGGATCAGCGACTCAAAACGCTCAACCAGCTCATCATTATTCAGCTTATGGTCCGGCTTGCCGCCCACATAAATCAGGTTGGAAGGAGAGCCTCCAGTCAAACCTACATCAGCCTCTTTCGCTTCCCCTGGCCCATTCACTACACAACCGATGACTGCAACGTCCAACGGCGTGTTGATGTCCTCCAGCCGGCGTTCAAGCTCATTCATAGTCTTGATCACGTCAAAGTTCTGTCTGGAGCAACTGGGGCAAGCAATGAAGTTAATTCCCTTGGAGCGCAGCTTAAGGCTCTTGAGAATATCGTAGCCCACCCGAATTTCTTCCACTGGATCCGCCGCCAATGACACACGAATCGTATCGCCAATACCATCCATCAGAAGCATTCCCAGACCAATGGCTGATTTGACTGCGCCGGAACGGAATCCGCCCGCCTCAGTAATGCCTAGATGGAGCGGTTGCTCAATCTGGTCTGCAATCTGGCGATAAGCGGCCACGGTCATGAAAACATCAGACGCCTTTAAACTCACCTTAAAGTTCTGAAAGTCGTGGCGATCAAGAATATCGATATGGCGCATCGCAGACTCCACCAGGGCTTCCGGAGTAGGCTCGCCATATTTTTTCTGTAAGTCTTTCTCCAACGACCCTGCGTTAACCCCAATCCGAATGGGGATTCCTTTGTCTTTAGCGGCGCTGATGACCGCTTGCACACGGTCTTCCCGGCCAATATTGCCCGGATTGATACGGAGACAATCCACACCAACCTCCGCAACCCTCAGCGCTATTTTGTAGTCAAAATGAATATCCGCCACCAAAGGCAATGTGACTCTTTGCTTGATGGCTGCAAAAGCCTCCGCGGCGTCCATAGTTGGGACTGACACTCGAACAATATCCGCCCCGGCTTGCTGTAGCGTCTCAATCTGCGCTACGGTCGCATCAACATCGCAGGTCTCAGTGTTAGTCATAGACTGAACTGCGATAGGCGCATCTCCACCAACCGGCACAGCGCCGACCATAATCTGGCGCGAACGTCGCCTTTTTATCGGTGACTCAAAATGCATATAAACAGAACCTCAACGTTCCAAGGTCATTTCAACACGGTTATTGCGCACTCGGTACTGCCCGAAATCCAGAGGCTTGCCATTCACCTCTAGTTTCACAGCGTCCACGGCGCCAATAATAAAACGCAAAGGGTACTCCCCTTGAAAATCAACCACATCGCCCTGGCGGTATAAGCCCACAACGCGGTTGTTGCTCTTGTCTCTCAAATCAAACCAGCAGTCCCCAACAAATGTCGCCCGAACAGCTACTTTACCTATCGCAGCTTGAGGCGCAGGCTGCTCCGACGCTGATGAAGGAGCCGGCTCTACCGAAACAGGGTCCTCAGTCACCGGAGGAGGCTGCTCACTAGCCGAAGTCTCAGCAGTGCCGGTGTCTTCTGGTTGGAGTAAATCTTCGGGGGACGGCTCTTGACCCTCTTCTTCGAGTGTTGAGCCATCCAGCAGCATTGGTTCAGACTCTACGGCGGAGGAGTCTTTTTCAGCAACTGGAGCAGGCGGCTCAATTGCGTCACTGCTTCCGCCAGGAACAACCACTACCTCGCTTGGAATTTCCGGTTCCTGCATCGTCGTTCCAGTACTCCCTGTTGAGACTATATCGCGCCCCGAGAGGAAGTAGTAAATAAGCCCCGCCGCTACCGCCAAAGCCAGCAGTATCAGCCACAATCCACCGCCGCTCTTGGGCTTCTCTTCATAGGAGGGCGTAGGAGCCGCTCTTTCTTCGGTGAAACCAGCGTCTCCCAAAGACAGCTCTTGCTCCAGATCCTCGATCACCCTGTCTTCAGACAAATTGACCAAACGAGCGTATGCCCTGACATACCCTTTCAAAAACACTAATCCAGGCAACTGACCATGCTCGCCATCCTCGATGGCTTTCACATAACGAGGAATAACATGCAGCCGTTCGGCTGTTTCCGGGATGCTCCAGCCCAAATTCTCCCGGGCCTGACGCAATCGGCTGCCCGGTCGGTCATTAGCGGCGGGGTTGGATGCGGCCTCGGACGACATATCAACTACTTCCTTTCATCGTTTTATATTCAGCGGAGTTGGGAAACATGTTCTTAAGCAACAACATCAAAGATGCTTCCTCATTCAAATCCTTCTTCTCCCTGGCGATTTTAATTCCCAACGCCAAGCTGGCCGGGGAGTGCGAAGCCCCGCCTCTGCGCACTGCCTCCCAGAATGCGCCATATAGTTTATCTGCTTTTACTAACTCGCGTTTTTCAAAGTATAAGGAGGACAAAGCCAACACGGCGTTGGGCTGCTCATGTCTTAGCGTTAACGACTTTTCATACGCTTTGATCGATTGGTCGATATCTCCCAGCCTTAAGCGTATCAAGCCTATATTACTAAAAACTTGAGCACGCCCTTCATAGCTCACATCGCCAGAGGCTTTTTCAAACTGCTCCACAGCTTCCTTAAATCGGCCTTGCTCATACAGGTAAGCCGCATAATAGGTACGCCCCCTAGTGAAACTGGCATCTGATCGAAGTGCGGACTTAAACTGCTTTTCCGCCAAGAAAGGCTCTTTTTGGCGCTGATAAACCAATCCCATCGCAGCCAATGCCTCAGCATTATTAGGCTTTATCTCAAGTGCTCGTTGAAGTTTCAGTAAAGCGCTTTCCATATCTCCCTGCTGAAAATAAGCCAGTCCGAGCTGGACATATTGTTGAGCGGCCTTCTCTTCCGACGCCTTTTTGGTATAGGGTCCAGTTACAGTAGTTACGCACCCTGCAACAGCTCCAGATATTAGGACTAACATTACTGCTGCTTTAAAAGTGCGCTTGAGGTTTTCCATTTTTCTCAATTTAACTACCAATGCCAGCGTTATTTTCAATGTTATAAACAGCCTTGCTTTATTCAGGAATCTGAATACTACGCCCATTCATCCGTTCGTTTAAACGGAAGCTCTGCCGTCAGGGGAAACATTAATGTTTTGCAGAGGAATATACTTCTGACTTCTCCGCGTCCTGTCTTCAACGCGCCCTACCAATTGACCACAAGCTGCGTCAATATCATCGCCGCGCGTAGTTCGAACGGTGGCGACATAGCCCGCGTCGCTCAGCACTTTCTGGAACCTTAATGTCGCGTTTCGGGAGGGACGCTCATAACCGCTATTAGGGAACGGGTTAAATGGAATCAGGTTAATTTTGCATGGTAAGTCGCGCAGCAAGTCGCGCAACTCATGTGCGTGTGTTTCGCTGTCGTTTACGCCGGCAATCAATGTGTATTCAACAGTAATGCGACGTTTGTCGGAAAGTTTACCCAGATAACGATGACAAGCCGCCAACAACTCTTCTATCGGATACTTTTTATTGACCGGAACCAGAACATCTCGCAACGAATTATTCGGCGCATGCAGGGAAATCGCGAGGGAAACATCGGTAACGTCGCCCAGCTTGTCAAGAGCTGGAACAAGCCCGGAAGTGCTGACGGTCAAGCGACGCTTGGAAATGCCGAAGCCAAAATCATCCATCATGACATCGCAGGCGCGCACGACGTTGTCGAAATTCAATAAAGGTTCGCCCATTCCCATAAAGACAATGTTCGTAACATAGCGCTCTTTGGACAAGTCATAATCGCCAAAAGATCTCGCCGCGATCCATAACTGACCGATTATCTCGGCGGAACTCAAGTTACGATTAAACCCCTGCTTTCCAGTTGAGCAGAAACTACAGTCCAGGGAACACCCTATCTGAGAGGAAACGCACAATGTACCCCGACCATTGTCCGGGATATAAACGGTTTCAATACTATTACCGCCGGCCAGCCGCATAACCCACTTGCGGGTGCCGTCGGCAGAAATATCTTCATATATAACTTCAGGCACGGACACTTCAGCTACTTCTTTCAGCTTTTCCCGTAACGCCTTACTCATATTCGTCATGAGGTCAAAGTCAGACACGCCAAGGTGGTACATCCACTTCATTAGTTGAGTGGCGCGGAATTTTTTCTCTCCCAGTGACTCGAAAAAAGTTTCGAGATCGGAGCGATTCATTCCCAATAGGTTTATTTTAGCGCTGGAGCCTGACATGCTTTACCTCTTAAAAAGAGTGCAGCGATAGTGCTGCACTCAATTAATTGCCTCGACTGATAAATTTATATCAGCTGCGTGGGCAGATTTCGTTCTCGCTGAAGAAGTATGCTACTTCGCGCTCAGCAGACGCCGCAGAGTCGGATCCGTGAACTGCGTTCGCGTCAATAGAAGAAGCGAAGTCTGCGCGAATAGTGCCTGGCTCAGCTTCTTTAGGGTTGGTCGCGCCCATCAGTTGACGGTTCAGAGCGATGGCGTTTTCACCTTCCAGCGCTTGAACAACAACCGGACCGGAAGTCATGAATGCAACCAGATCGGGGAAGAATCCGCGCTCTTTGTGTTCAGCATAAAAGCCTTCAGCCTGCTCTTGCGACAGGTGCAGCATTTTTGCAGCCACAATACGCAGACCGGCTTTCTCAAAACGCGAATAAATTTCGCCGATTACATTTTTAGCCACTGCGTCAGGCTTGATGATTGACAGCGTACGTTCTACGGCCATCGATATGCTCTCCAAAATCAGGGTTATAACAACTTTAGGTTTATATTCTGAACAGGCGATTATACGCATGTTCCAGGGAAAGTTACACTCCGCTCCCACCATGAAAACAACGCCCGCGACGTAAGTAACGAGCAAGCGGCATTCGCGACAGCGGGCGCCTGACGCCTTCAGTCTCTGATTGCATCAGGCGCACATTTAATTTTTGTTAACGAGAATAAAAAATGTCCTCTGTTTAGGCCCATTGAGACATCAATCGCCCGACTTCGCCCTCCATGCGGGAGACAGCTCACGCAACTTATTCACTGCGGTTATAATGACATCCGCTGCGACATTGACATCCTCTTCTTCAGTAAAGCGCCCCATAGAAATACGCAAGGAGCTGAGCGCCAACTCATCCGGCACGCCAATTCCCCTTAACACATAGGAGGGCTCCAAGGATGCGGATGTGCAAGCAGAGCCAGTTGAAACAGCAAGATCTCGCATCGCCATCAGCAACGACTCGCCGTCGACATACCCGAAACTGATATTCAACGTACCCGGCAACCTATTAGCCTCTGAACCATTCAAGTAGATTTCCGGCAATACAGAGAGCGCGCGCCACAATCTATCTCGCAGCTCCGTCAATCGATCGGATTCCTCTGCCAAACCCTGACCAGCTATCTCAAAGGCGGCTCCCATCCCAACGATCTGGTGAGTTGGAAGCGTACCGGAGCGCATACCCCGCTCATGGCCGCCACCGTGAATTTGAGCGTCTACGCCAACAAACGGATTCCTTCGAACGTAAAGCGCCCCTATGCCTTTAGGCCCATATATTTTGTGCGCACAACAAGACAACAAGTCGACTGGCATGGTCTTCATATCGACAGCCAACTTGCCCACGGACTGCGCTGCATCCACATGAAAAAAAGCTTGATGCCCACGCAACAGCTCACCAATCGCCTGAATATCGTTAACGCTACCCAGTTCATTGTTGGCATGCATTAGAGAAACGAGAATTGTATCGTCGCGCAATGCATCTTTAACTGACTGTAAGCTGATCACCCCATCCCTGCCTGGCTTCAGATAAGTCACTTCGTAACCTTGTCTTTCCAGGTAAGCGCAGGGGTCCAGCACAGCTTTGTGCTCTATCGCGCTGGTAATAATATGGCGGCCTTTTTCAGCATAGCGACTCGCCACGCCTTTGATGGCGAGGTTATCCGCTTCTGTCGCGCCGGAAGTCCAGACTATCTCTCGAGGGTCGGCGCCAATCAGATCCGCCACTTGGCGACGCCCTTTTTCCACCATCTCTTCTGCACGCCAGCCGTAAATATGCGAACGAGACGCCGGGTTGGCGAAGACCCCATCCAGCGTCAGGCAATGGCTCATCGCCTCAGCGACCCTCGGATCCACAGGCGTGGTGGCGGCGTAGTCGAGATATATAGGTTTCTTCATTATTTCAATTATCCCTATCCAGGTACTTCAGCGCTCCCCGCGCCTGCTTTATCAATGACACGAGCGAAATCAGGTTAGCCGATATCGACCAAAGAAATTCCTGCTTCGCCCGCTCGTTTTCTTTCAGTCTGCCTCTCAGCAATTTCCTGCACCGCCCGACTGGCGACCAGCTCTTCGAGACTGATACTACTGAGATAATCATGAATACGTTCGCTGAGGTCCTGCCATAAATGATGGGTCAAACAAATTTCGCCCCCCTGACAGTCCCCTTTTCGCCCACATCTCGTTGCATCAATAGATTCGTTAACCGCCTCAATGATTTCAGCCACCGCCGTCTCACCGAGCGGGCGCGCCAACTTATAACCACCGCCAGGCCCCCTCACACTGGACACCAGACGGCTACGCCTCAGTTTGGCGAACAATTGCTCAAGATATGAAAGCGAGATGCCCTGACGCGCCGAGATATCCGCCAGACTGACAGGGCCGCTATTACCGTGCAGCGCCAAATCCAGCATGGCGGTCACCGCATAGCGGCCTTTGGTGGTCAAGCGCATGATCAAACCCCTAAATAATTTAGGGCATTATGAAATGACCCTGCAAACTGATCAAGTATTAGGAATTAAACCAGCTAACTACTTATCTTCGCGAACGCACTCAAAGTCCTCACTCTTCAGAGGAGGCAGCTCACCATTGCGATATTCCACATCCAACTTGTGCAGACATTTGCACATAGACTCCAGACGATCATCCACCGCCTGCATATGATCCAGCATCGCGCGAATGGAGCGCGCCACCGGATCAGGCATCTCCTCGCTCAATCCATATGCGTCAAAGCCCATTTTCTCTTCCATGGCTTTACGGCGACCTGCTTCCGGCTCCGCTTTCTTGACAATCACCCGTCCTGGAATGCCCACCACTGTCGCATTAGCCGGCACTTCCTTGGTCACCACAGCATTGGAGCCCACTTTTGAGTTATCCCCCACCGTGAACGGCCCCAAAATTTTGGCGCCAGCGCCGACAACCACGCCATTTCCCAGCGTAGGATGACGTTTGCCTGCATTCCAACTGGTGCCGCCAAGGGTTACTCCCTGGTACAAGGTGACGTCGTCGCCAATTTCCGCCGTCTCTCCGATCACTACCCCCATACCATGATCAATGAAAAAGCGGCGACCGATTTTCGCGCCCGGATGTATTTCGATCCCTGTCATCCAGCGACTCAAAGAGGAAAGAAAGCGCGCCAGCCACTTCAATCCCTTTTTCCACAACCAGTGACTCACGCGGTGCGCCAGCAACGCATGCAGACCGGGGTAGCAAGTCAGCACCTCAAAGGCGTTTCTGGCCGCCGGGTCCCGGTGAAAGACACTTCTTATGTCCTCTTTTAACTGTGCTAACATGATTCGCCCCGATTATTTCTTTTGCCAAGTTCCCGCCATTTTCTGCGTGGACCTTAGAATGCCCCGCAGAATGTTGATTTCCATCTTATCCAAACGCGCACGCTGGTATAGCCGCCGCAACCGCGACATCAATTGTCTGGGATTTTCCGGATCATGGAATTCGATATCGACCAGCGTTTGCTCCAGATGAGCCAGATAGCGCTCAATCTCGTCCGCTGTCGCCGCCTCAACATCCCACCCCGCATCCCCGGGACCGTCCAATCTCTGGATATATGATTGATTCTCTTCGTTTTCAAGCAGCCACCGCATGTGAAGCTCATAACAAATCACTTGCGCAGCCATCGCAACATTCAAAGATGAATAGTCTGGATTTGAAGGAATATGCACATGCAAATGACAGCGTTGCAGCTCGTCATTGGTAAGGCCCCGCTCTTCACGCCCAAATACAATCGCCACATCGCCTCTGGTCGTCGCCACGCGATCGTAAACATCATCCGCCAGGTCACGAGGATTTCTTACAGGCCAGGGGATACTTCGACCTCTTGCGCTGGTTCCCACCACCAACACGCAACCGTCTATCGCCTCTTCCAAACTCGCGACCACTTGAGCGCTCCCCAGAACATCCAAAGCTCCAGATGCGCGACTTGTTGCATCATCATCTGGAAATCGATCCGGCTCCACCAGAACCAATCGAGACAGCCGCATGTTTTTCATCACACGGGCTGTAGCGCCGATATTACCGGGATGAGAGGTGTTGACCAGCACAATACGGACGTTTTCCAGCATTCTCACACCTTTTTAAAAGTGCGCAATGGTAGCAGAATTGCACGCAAATGCCTCCCCCTACCAAGACTGAAACATCGCCATAGTCCCGCTTTCTGGCGCGTCCCGCGACCTTTTCTATAATTTAACCCGTAAGTAGATTTCTGGGTGTGTTTACATGACGGAGTTGCTATCATTAGCGCCCTTTTTAAAACCGTTCTTTACAAAGTAGTGATCAAACCATGCAGCCAATGATTAATATTGCCTTGCGCGCAATTCGCTCGTCCAATGAGCAAATCAACATGATTCTTGAGCGTGAAGAGTTATCTTTTACCGATCCGGAAAAGCTAAAGAGAGTCATTGCACGCGTTGACGCCGCTTTCTACGACAACCTGTCCCGCGCCCTGCAACGGGCCTACCCTACCCACCAAATCAACAAAAAAGGCGATTTGAAAGGCGCACCGAAAGGCGTCAGCTGGCACATCATGCCTGTTCACAACACCGCCAGCCTCGTACGCGGCCTGTCCGACTGGTGCTTTTCACTGGTTTGCAAAAAAAACGATCAGACTGAACACGCCATCATCATCTTCCCTATAACCGGAGACGAATACACGGCAAGCCGAGGCGGCGGGGCCTCTTTGAACGGTAAACGCATTCGCGTTTCCGGCACTAAAGAGCTGGAGTTATCCATGCTATCCACCAATATTCTGGAAGGCGTTGGCAAAAGAGAAGAGCCTGCAACACTGTTAGAGGCTTATGCAGAGCTGGACAAGAGCTGTTTCGGCGTCAGAAGCGCACATTGTATTCCGCAAGAGTTGGCCTACCTGGCCGCAGGAAAAATCGACGTCGCCATATTGAACAACATCAGCCCACTTGAAACGGCAGCTGGACTGCTTATCGCCAAGGAAGCCGGAGCCCTGCATAGCGATGTCCGCGGAAATCCTTTAAATGAGAGAAGCCGTTCCCTTATTTGCTGCAATCCAAAAATGCTCAAGCCCGTTTCTCAAAAGGCCCACAAACTGGCTGAGTTGCTGAAGTAGTCGCCCCCCCCCCAAAGCCTTAACCCCCAATTAGAGCTCACAAAAAAGCCGGTCATGCGACCGGCTTTTTATTTGGCCGCTTATGCAGCCTACGTCAAGAAGAAAACTACCTTAGGGACGCTCATCCAGCTCCGCGCCCTCTCCCTCTTTTACAGGGATCATCAAATCTTCTTTGCTGATATTCATGATCAACAGCAGGTTACTCGCAACATATATAGACGAGTATGTCCCAACAATAATGCCGATGATCAGCGCAGTAGAAAACCCTTTAAGCGCCGGCCCGCCAAACAGAAATAGCGCCACCAGCACCAACAAAGTGGTTAAGCCGGTAACAATGGTGCGGGACAAGGTTTGCGTTAAAGATATATTGATAATTTCAATTGGGGTTTCTTCACGCAGGCGGCGAAAGTTTTCACGCACGCGGTCACTTACAACAATGGTATCGTTCAATGAGTAACCAATCACCGCCAACACCGCCGCCAGCACATTCAGATCGAAGTCCCACTGAAACAGCGAGAACATCCCCACTGTGATGATGACATCGTGCACCAAGGCCATCACCGCGCCAACAGAAAACTTAAACTGAAAGCGGAAGGCGATATAGAGCATGATCACACCCAGCGCCAACAGCAATCCCAAGCCGCCCTGCTCTCGCAACTCTTCACCAACCTGTGAACCAACGAACTCAGAACGGCTCAAAGTCACCTGCTCCCCATTCGCCGACAAAGCGCCCACTACCTCAGTACCGATGGATTCGCTGTGCTCCTGCTGCAAACGCACCAGAATACTGGTGTCAGAACCAAACTTCTGTACGACGAAGTTTTCGTACTTGTGAGCCTCAAGCTGATGCCGCACATCATTGATTTGCGGCGCTTTGGCGTACTCCACCTCCACCAGCGTGCCGCCAGTGAAATCCAACCCGAAGGACAAGCCGCGAGTGGCGATGGACACGATGGATATAATGATCATTATCACAGACAAAGCCAGCGCAGGCTTCGCTATGCCCATAAAGTTATAAACTTTTTCATCAGACATAGTTATGCCTCCTTAACCTTGCTTGACGCCGCCAATGGACAAACTCCCGACATTGCGACCGCCGTATATCATATTGACTACCGCGCGAGTCACGGTAATGGCGGTAAACATGGAGGTCAGAATACCGATAGACAGCGTCACTGCGAAACCTTTAACCGGGCCAGTGCCGATCGCGAACAGGATCAACGCCGCAATCAATGTCGTCACGTTGGCGTCAAAAATAGACACGAATGCGCGATCGTAACCTGCATGAATCGCCGACTGAGGCGGCAGACCATTACGCAATTCCTCACGAATCCGCTCGTAGATCAACACGTTGGCGTCAACCGCCATCCCCACCGTCAATACAATACCGGCGATACCCGGCAGAGTCAGCGTGGCCGACATTAAGGACATAACTGCTATTAGAATAAAGACGTTAGCCGCCAAAGCAATGTTGGCGACAATTCCGAACACGCGGTAGTACACGATCATAAACAGCATGACCAGCACAAAACCAATAGCGACGGAAGTGGCGCCGTCTTTGATATTCTCAAGCCCCAGACTAGGCCCGACGGTACGCTCCTCGACAAAATAGATGGGCGCCGCCAATGCGCCGGAACGCAACAATAAAGCCAATTCCTTGGCTTCGAACACCGAGTCAAGCCCCGTTATACGGAAACTGTTTCCTAACGGCGACTGGATAGTGGCGAGACTGATGATTTTCTTTTCTACATAACGGCGCTTCTTGGGCTGACCGTTCGTAGACTTGGCGTCTACTTCTTCTTTGTACTCAACAAAGAGTACGCCCATGTTGCGCTGCACAGCATCCTTGGTGACATGGAACATTTTGTTGCCGCCCAGGGAGTCCAGCTTGATGTTTACTTCAGGGCGACCATTCTCATCAAAGGATTGCTGCGCATTGGCGACGCTGCCGCCAGTAATAATAATGTCGCGCTCCAGACTTGCCGTACGGGGCTCGGAACGGAATTCAAACTTTTCAATCGATCCTGCCGAAGCGTCTGGTCGCGCCTCAAGACGGAACTCCAGGTTAGCGGTAGACCCCAGAATACGCTTGGCTTCGGCCGTGTCTTGCACGCCTGGCAACTCCACAACGATACGTCCCCGCCCTTGACGCTGAACCAAAGGTTCGGCGACGCCCAGTTCGTTGACCCGGTTACGCAGGGTGCTCAAATTCTGGGAAATGGCGTAGTCTTCGATTTCTTTCGCCCGACTTTCCAGCAGGGTCAGCTTCACCATAAACAAGCCGCTCTCTTCAGCGCTTTCCGCCAAAAAGTCGTCAAACTCACGGCGCGCCAGAGACAAGGCGCTATCACGGTCATCTTCGTCCCGGAAGCCTACGGAAATCTGCCTGGGAGTCAGAATATCCACCGACTTATAACGCAACCCTTCTTCTCTCAACTTGGTCTTAATATCGCCTTGGGTAATTTCCATTGTCGTGGCGACCGCTTTCGCCAAATCCACCTCCATAAGGAAGTGAACCCCTCCACGCAGGTCCAACCCCAGCTTCATCGGGGCGGCGCCCAAATTGGATAACCATGCGGGCGTTGTCGGAGCCAGGTTCAACGCCACAACATAGTCATTGCCGAGAGCGCTCTTGACGTGAGGCTGAGCGTCCAACTGAGTGTCGTTGTCCGCAAAGCGGATGATGATGTTCTTCTCGCCGACTTTCGCTTCGCCGTATGCAATGCCCGCTTCATCCAGGGCGTCTTTGGCTTTTTTCAACACGCTCTCGTCAACCTCAATGGAGCCGCGAGATCCGCTTATCTGCAAAGCGTAGTCATCAGGATATAAATTCGGTAAGGCGTAAATAAAGCCCATCATCAGCACTATGACAACGAGCAGATTTTTCCAAAGTGGGTATTTGTTGAGCATGCCGTAAAAGGCTCCCTATTGTTTATCTCTATGCCGGGGGAGAGGCGCGCCATGCAGGCGTTCGCAGGATGGAACGCCTGACGCAGGCCCGGCGCGCATGCGCGGCCGTCTTAGATATCTTTCAAAGTGCCTTTGGGCAACGCTGCGGTCACCGCCATTTTCTGCACTTTGATTTCCACTTTGTCAGCAATCTCAACTACCAGGAAGTCGTCCTTCACACGCACGATTTTTCCAGCAATGCCACCGTTGACCAGCACTTCGTCGTTCTTGTTCAAGCCGCTCAAAAGCTCTCTGTGCTCTTTGGCCCGCTTGCTCTGGGGACGCCATACCAGAAAGTAAAAAATCAGCACAAAACCGCCGAGGAAAAGGATCTGCATCACCGCACTCGGCCCTTGCGGACCTGGAGCCGGCTCAGCTGCAGCAATAGCAGGCATCAGCAGGGCGAAAAGCGTGCCTAACAGCACATGTAGCTTACGCATAAGAAATAACTCCAAAATATGCTTATAACACTTTGACTAGGCTGGGATACCTTGCTCCTGCCTATGATAAAAGTCGGCGACGAAGTCGCACAATTTACTCTGTTCAATCGCATGACGCAAACCAGACATCAGGTTTTGGTAGTAGCGCAGATTATGAATAGTATTCAACTGCGCGCCTAACATCTCGCCGCAACGGTCAAGGTGATGCAGGTAGCTGCGACTGAAATTGCGACAGGTGTAGCAGTCGCAGTTTTCATCCAGAGGACGCGTGTCAGTCCGGTACCGGCTGTTACGCAATTTGAGCACTCCGTACGAAGTAAACAAATGCGCGTTACGCGCGTTCCGGGTCGGCATGACGCAGTCGAACATGTCCACTCCGCGCAGCACCGCTTCCACAATGTCTTCCGGCTTGCCCACGCCCATCAGATACCTGGGCTTGTCCTCAGGCATCGCAGGAGGCAGGTAATCCAGCACCTTCATCATTTCATCCTTGGGCTCGCCTACCGACAAACCGCCGATAGCGTAGCCGTCGAAGCCAATTTCAGTCAGCCCCGCCAGCGATTCTTCCCTTAAATGGGGATACATTCCCCCTTGTACAATACCAAACAACGCAGAAGGGCTATTTCCGTGCGCCAATTTGCTTCTTTTGGCCCAACGCAAGGACAAACGCATCGAGTCCGCCGCCTCGGTTTCAGTGGCGGGATAAGGCGTACACTCGTCGAAAATCATTACAATATCCGACCCCAGATCACGCTGAACCTGCATTGAGCGCTCGGGGTCCATGAAGATCGGCGAGCCATCGATGGGTGACTTGAACTTCACGCCTTCTTCCGTAATTTTACGCAGATCTCCCAGGCTGAAAACCTGGAATCCCCCGGAGTCCGTCAAGATCGGGCCGTCCCACTGCATAAAGTCATGCAGGTCGCCATGCTGACGAATGATTTCCGTCCCCGGCCGCAGCATCAGGTGAAACGTGTTGCCGAGAATAATATGCGCGCCGATATCTTTAATGTCCCGGGGCGTCATACTTTTCACGGTGCCGTATGTGCCCACCGGCATAAAGGCGGGGGTCTCCACCACGCCGCGCGGAAATTTCAGCCTTCCGCGACGGGCTTTGCCGTCGGCATTGTCGATTTCGAACTGCATGTGGCAAGTACGCGACAAGGTTGTTCTCCTACTCAGATCTGACTGTGATTCTTAATTTGCTCCGGCGTCTTCAAGGCCGGACTGGCGACGGTGCAAAAACATGGCGTCGCCATAGCTGAAAAAGCGATAACGTTGCTCAATCGCCTCTTGATAGGCGGCGAGGATATGCTCTCTGCCGGCGAAAGCCGACACCAGCATCAATAGTGTGGACTTAGGCAAATGAAAGTTGGTCACCAACGCGTCGACGGTGACAAATTCATATCCCGGATAGATAAATATACTGGTGTCGCCAGCATAAGGCTCAATAGAGCCGGATCGACTCGCCGTCTCCAGCGCCCTGACCGCTGTGGTGCCCACCGCCACGACGCGCCCTCCGGCGGCTTTTACCTGTCGCACCCGTTCGCACACATCCGCGCTGACTTCCAGATATTCAGAGTGCATCTGATGATCTTGCACTACATCCACCCGCACCGGCTGGAACGTGCCTGCGCCAACGTGCAAAGTGACAAACGCCGTCTCGACGCCTTTTTGCGACATGGCCAGCAACAACGCCTCATCAAAATGCAAACCTGCGGTGGGGGCCGCCACCGCGCCCGGCTGGCGACTGTATACAGTTTGATAGCGCTCCCGATCACTCAGGTCGTCTTCACGGTCTATATAAGGAGGCAACGGCATATGCCCGCACCTTTCCAGTAATTCACTGACGCTTCCTCCCTGGCTTACCCGCAGACGAAACAGGTCGCCTTCCCGTTCCACCATCGTCAGTACATAATTCTCTTCTATCAGGATCTCGACGCCGGGTTTGGGCGCTTTACTGGCCCTGACGTGAGCAAGCATTTCCGTCATGGATACGACTCGTTCGACCATCACTTCGACTTTGCCGCCGCTGCGTTTTTGACCGAACAGACGAGCAGGAATAACACGGGTATCGTTGAAGACCAGCAAATCGCCAGGATTAACCATGCCCAGCAAGTCCTTGAAGCCGCGATGGTTTATCTCTCCAGTCTCCGCATCCAGGCACAGTAAGCGGCTGGAGGAACGCTCAGCCAGCGGACGCCGGGCGATCAACTCCGGCGGCAGTTCAAAATCAAAATCGTCAACGCGCATCAAGGAATTCTGCTTCAGTTTTGGGGGCGCATAGGTTAGCGGAAATGCCCGCCACTCGCCAGCTTCGAGCGTTTTTATAGCGTCGGGTCAGAACGGCGCAAGAAAATACTTAACAAAAACTGTTGACGAGCAATCAAAAGCCCGTATAATCGCGGCCCTAGTTAGCCACTCACAGGCTGACATGGTTGCCGGGATGGCGGAACTGGTAGACGCGCACGACTCAAACTCGTGTTCCTTCGGGAGTGAGAGTTCGATTCTCTCTCCCGGCACCAACTTTCTTCTCTTTTCTAATTTCTCACCCTATTTATCCTTATTAAATTTTCTTCACGCGAAGCGTTTGCGTCTTTAGCTATTTACTTTCTCCGCACGCCTGTATCGCGCTGACAATCACTTCCGTATGCGAGCTGTTGGGTCTGCCCTGTTCCGCGAAGTAACGAATGTCGTCCAACGTCAGCTCTTTATCGACCCGTTTGACGACACAGGAACAATAGTCCGCTACCGCCTCCGTTCCTTCTCCCTGTCCACTATGTGCGCTGATACAGCCATTGGACATATTGGAGAGATAATTATTTTTCATTTCCAGCCATGGCGGCGCTGCGCCATCTATGGCGATAGCGGATGCGACGCCGCTGCAAAGAAACACACCACATATAGCCAATGAAGAAATCATTCTCATAGAGGAGCCTCTTTAACTGCGATCAATCCTGACTATAAGAATAGACGTGTTTGAGGAGAGCGACGGCGATTCATTTGATCGCCGTCCAGCTTAGAGCAAATCGAACAACGACAGACTGGTGACTCGTGAATAGGATTGTTGGGCGGCCTGCAGCACAAAATTCTGCAGGGTCAGATTGCTGACCGCCTCTGCGTAATCAAGGTCCTGCAGTTCAGACAGCACTTCTTTGGTCAACACCTCAACATCCTCATGTAGCTGCTTGGTGTCGTCGATGGTGTTCAATCGGGCGCCAAGTCGCGAGCGCGTCTCCAGCAATTTGGTTTCCGCATTAGTGAAATTCGCCAGGGTGGAATCCAATAGATCGGTCAATGTCTGACGACCCGCCGGGGTATCCTGATAATCCTCCAGTCCCTCCGCCAGACGCTCCACCGTGGTCAGAAGACCCTGCTTTTCTGAAGACTGCACAAAGAAGGTGTCGCCGGGTTGAGGCGAACCGATAATTTCAAATTGCACGCCTTGCACCTGAATGGGCTGCCCAGTGGCATAGCGCTGATTATTCAAAACGGGCTTACCATCAGAGCGTTGAACTATGGAGTAGTTGGGAGCTGGTGGAACCACATCAGTTTCATCATTGAATACGACAACCATATCTTCTGGATAAAAAGCGTCATATAACTCCTGATCAATCATCTGCCCTTGCGTAATGATCGCGGGCGGTTCCGCCGTGTTGCGGGGACTCGCCTGCGTATAGAAAGTGTTATTCGCGCTTTTGATATTGACGAAGACTTCCTTGCCGTTATCGCCCGCGGCCACGGACACATTGGCGTCAATCTGCATGAAACGTCGCCCTTCGTCCCCCACATACCGATACGCCCCCGCCGCATTCAACTGGAACGGCTCCTGCTTACCCTGAAATCCTGCAAAAATATATTCTCCACTGGGGTCCTTGGTGTTGAGCATGCCGACCAACTGGCTAAGCCGTTGCTGCACTTCTGCGGCAATGAACTTTTTATCGTCCGCATTCTGAGAGCCGTCGCCCGCCTGTACTGTCAGCTCACGTAAGCGTTGAATCACTTCGCCGACGCCGTCCAGAAGACCGTCTTCCAGGCTCAGACGGTTTTCCGCCAGATTGATATTGCTCTTGTACTGATCGATCAACGACAGCTCTTGATTTATCTGCAGTATCCGCGTCGACGCCACCGGGTCATCCGCCGGCGTCAACACCCTACGCCCACTGGAAATTTGCAGCTGTGTCTTCTGCAGCTGGCTGGTCACATCCAGAATATTGTCCAGTCCGCGATTAAACAGTTGTTGGGTTGAGATACGCATGGTTACATCCTCGGGTTACCCATCAGGCGAAAGTGTTCAACAGTGTGTCGAACAATTGTCGGGCGATGGACACCACTTGCGCAGACGCATTGTAGGCCGCCTGAAACTGAATCAGACGACCCGCCTCTTCATCCAGACTGACGCCGGAAACCTCCTGCCAGCGATTCTCCGACTGCCGCAGCAGGGACTGGGCCGACTCCGTATCCAGTTGCGCCTGGCTGGCGGTGGAGCCGACCACTTCGACCAACTGGGAATAGGCCTCGTTGTATGTGCTGATATTGCCGCCGATGGTCCCTTCCGTTTCCAGTCCCACCATTTTCAATGCATTGCGGTTATCGGAGACGCCGTTTTCGTTGTACTCGATGGTGAAAGTATCCCCTTGACTGGGCGTGCCGCTAATACTGGCCTGATAGCCCCGGAACGAACTCTGCGCCACCGGCGCGGGCAAGAATATATTGTTGTTGTCCGCGGTGAGGCGTACGCCGTCATCCAACTGCACGTCAACGAAACCGCCAACGCTGGTTCCGCTACCGCCGGCGATGGTGGTCGCAACGGTATCATTGGCTGTAGCGATATCCACGGAATCCGTCGCGTCTCCTGTCACTTCAACGGTAATGTCCTTGCCAGTCAATGCGCGGACAGTCAGCGTACCGCCGTCACTCCAGGCAACGACGCCTGCGTCCTGGAGGTTTGAGTTGCTGTTGATCAGCTCCACGTAATCGTCGGGCGTAAAGGAGCCGCCAACTGGCGCCGTCAGCGTTTCTCCGTTGATGGTCAATCCCGGCGCCGTACCGCCGCCATCATCCACAAAGTTGGAAATCTCCACTTCCGTATATGCGCTGGCGGACACGCCGTTGCGGCTATTGAGAGCCGAAGCGATTTCCTCTGCGCTGGCGTTGGCGGCGATGTTGATCGGTGACTGAGTGGTGACAATGCCAGTCTCCAGGTCGCGATTTTTAATTGTCACGGTCTGTGCGCCGTAGCCATTCGCATAAGGACCGGGAGACGCCACGGGCGCCGGAACCTGAGCAACGCTTACCCCCTCAGCGCTGACCGCTGTTTGTCCCTCGTCCGCTGTAAAAATCGTATTGGTTACGCCGGCGATATATCTCTGGTTATTGAGAGGCGGATCAAGTGGAACCGGGTTACCCGGGTCGCTGTTGTCCAGCACTTCATAATAAGTGTCGGTAAGAAAGCGAATGAGTATCGGCGGCGTCAGTTCCCCAGGAACCGCAAAAGTCGGCAGCAACGCATCATTGGAGCTGCGCTTGACCGCCAGTAGTTCACCAGGACTGATTACCGCATTACCCACATTGCCCAGGTCCGACTCAGTGCGAATCGGCGACGCCAACGCGATCTCCTCCACCCGCGTCACTGACATATCAATGTCTCTGGCGCCATAGCGGGTAGGCGTCACCAGAAAGCTGTCGCCGGTTTGAAAGCTGCCTGACTCGAAGTTGATCCGTAATCCATCAAACTCGAAAGTGGCGGGAAACAAACCCGGTAGTCGACCTCTGGTGACTGTGGCCCCGGTCAGCGTATCCACCACCAGGATGTCGTTATCGGAAGGGCCGGTAAATTGGATTTGATAATCTTTGGTAGTCAACGCGGACGTGTCGATAATCTCCACGCTGATCTCCCTATCATTGGGCAACGCGTTGCCTTCGTTTGCGGTGACCCGCTGACGGGCATTGTTTTCGGAATTGATGTCCTCAAAAAAGTTACCGCCGAGCCGGTTTTCCAGGTCCATGCCCAGTTGATGCTGCTCGTTGATGGTATCCGCCATCACCACCGCAATTCTACCCAGCGCGTTAAACGACGGCTGCAGAATCTGGTCCCGAAACAGCAACGCGCCGCCTAACTCGCCACCAGTTATTTCCGAGGTAATAATATTGGTTCCAGAGCCGCCGCTTTCCGTCAACGCCACCTCCTGGCGCGTTGGGTCCGTGTTGCTGACCTGCAATCCCATTGAGTTGGCGTGAGAGCCGATAACCAGAGATTGTCCTTTACCTACCAGAATATTGAGCTGGCCGTCCGTCTGTTCGACCACCGTGACTGAAACAATTTCCGACAACTCGCGAATCATCTGGTCGCGCTTATCAAGCAAATCGTTAACGTCTTTCCCCTGAGTCGATCCTCGGGCGGAAACGATGGCCTGGTTCACCTGGGCGATACCGCTGGCCAGACTGTTGGCCTCCGTAAT
The DNA here is from genome assembly GCF_000012985.1 of Hahella chejuensis KCTC 2396. NCBI lineage: Bacteria > Pseudomonadati > Pseudomonadota > Gammaproteobacteria > Oceanospirillales > Hahellaceae > Hahella > Hahella chejuensis. Next base: position 4,605,265 of record NC_007645.1, read on the forward strand.
CAACGAGCGCATGTCCTGATCAATATTGTTCAGCTGTGAGTCAAGACGATTAAACAAAACATTGAAACGGTTAATAAGCCCTTCCGCCTGGGTCAGCACCAACTGCCGCTCAGGGATAGACGAAGGATCGTCCGCTGCGCCCTGCAACGCCTGGAAGAAAGCGCTCATGCCAGGCGACAATCCGGTGGTGGGGTCCGCCAGCAAACTGTCGATCTGGCTGACGTTGGCGCGCACCTTGTCGATTTCGCTAAACATGGAGGTGTCCGAGCGCAACTGCGAGACCAGGAACTGATTCGTCATGCGGGAAATATCCGCAACGCCCACCCCGGTCCCCAGATACCCCGCCCCGATGAACTGAGACGGCGTCGCTTCAAACTCCACCCGCTGACGGCTATAGCCTTCAGTGTTGGCGTTGGAGACGTTGTTGCCGGTAGTGGCCAGCGCAGTCTGGCTGGCTTTGAGTCCGGTGAGTCCTATGTTGATGACGTTAGTGCTCATGACGGGAGTCCTCAGCCTTGATCATCCGGGCGGACGCTTTGCAGGTACGCGCCGTTCATAATGCGCTGAATCTTCGACGCATAATTCGGATCAGTGGCGTACCCGGCTTTTTGCAGTTCCCGCAGGTATGCTTCCGGCTCCGCCACCTGCTTCAACGCCTGTTGATAACGGGGCTGCCCCTGCAGGAAGTTGAGATAATCCGTAAAGCTTTCTTCATAAGAGCCATAGACGCGGAACGACGCCCGCTCCTTCACCATGGCCCCTTCTCTGTACTCTGTCGTCGTCACCCAGGCGACCGGACCTTTCCAGCGCTGATCCGCTTTAATGCCAAACAGGTTGTAACTGGGCTCGCCTTCCTCAGTGAAAATCATGCGCCGCCCCCAGCCAGTCTCCAGCGCCGATTGCGCCAACAGGACGCCCGGCTCCACGCCTAATCCGTCGGACGCCTTACGCGCTGACGCCAGCAGGCTGTTCACGAAGTGTTGCGGGCTCTCGAATGAAACAGGGGCGGCCTCTTTCTGGACTTCGCCATCATCGCTGACGACTGCCTGCGCCGGCTCCACCGCTGCAATGACCTCTTTCGCCTCTGAGTCCACAAAGGCGGAGCGCGACATTTGCTCCGAGTAATAGGCCACCTGCTCCAGCGCCTGAGTCTCTTCTTCCGTCAATCCCGGCGCTTGCGCGAGACTTTCTTCCGCCTGCGCATAATTGAGCGTCATCGCTTCCAGCGACCGGGGGTACTCAGTGATGTCTTTGTAGCCGCCTTTTCTTGGCTCGCCGCTTTCCCTGGCCAGCAGTTGTTTGGTCAACGCATCCGCCAATCCAAAGCTCTTATGTTTGGACAGGGTCAAACTCAGCTGGTGGTCGAACATGTCCTGATAAACATTGGAGGCGGAGTCGTGAAAGGGATTGCCCTGTTCAAACACGGCGTTGACCTGTCGCATGGATTTCAGCATCAGGTTGACCATGATGGACTCAAACTGCTTCGACACCGCGCTGATCGCCTCCGACTTGTCCATGCTGGGCGATTTCAGTCGCTGCAGCGCGTTCAGGTCGGTATAGACATGAGCCTGGTCGAGGGCGCGATTGTTGATGGTCATACTTTTGCCTTAAAACACGATTGCCGTCTTAGATCACTATGAGTTCCGCTTTCAGCGCTCCGGCCTGCTTCAGAGCCTCCAGCACCGCCATCACATCGCCTGGCGCCGCCCCGACCTGATTCACCGCGCGCACAATGTCATTCAGAGTCGCCGCAGGGCCGAACTTGAACATACGGCTGGGCTCCTGCTCCACATTCACATCTGTCTGGGGAACGACGACCGTATCGCCTCCCGCCAGCGCATTGGGCTGACTGACGCCGAAGTCTTCAGTGATGGTGACGGTCAGATTGCCGTGGGTTACCGCCGCCGGCAGCACTTTCACATTCTGCCCCACCACTATTGTCCCGGTGCGGGAGTTGATCACTATCTTCGCGGCCTCTTGTCCGGGCTCCACCTCCAGATTTTCCAGAATAGAGAGAAAGCCCACCCGCTGCGACGCCTCACGGGGAGCCATCACTCGAATACTGGCGGCGTCCACCGCTTGCGCCAGACCGGGACCTAACAAGTCATTGATGCGATCCTGCACGCGCTTGGCGGTAGTAAAATCCGGCGAACTTAGATTCAGCGTCAAGGTATCGCCATGACTGAAGCTACTGGGAACAGCGCGCTCAACCGTGGCTCCGTTGGGGATACGTCCCACACTGGGCACATTCACTGTGATGCTGGAGCCATCCGCGCCGCCCGCGCCAAACCCGCCTACCACCAGGTTACCCTGCGCCACCGCATAGGTTTTACCGTCCGCGCCTTTCAGGTTGGTCATCAGCAAGCTGCCGCCGCGCAGGCTCTTCGCGTTGCCGACGGAAGAGACGGTGATATCGATTTTCTGTCCCGGTTTAGAAAACGCAGGCAGATCCGCATGCACGGAGACCGCCGCCACATTTTTCAGTTTCGGATCGGTCCCGGCGGGGATAGTGATGCCAAAACGGTTCATCATGTTGCGGAAGGTCTGATCGGTGAACGGCGCTTTGTCGCCGGTGCCGTCCAACCCCACCACCAGACCATATCCCACGATCTGGTTACTGCGCACGCCTTCCACGGTGGCGATGTCTTTAATCCTTTCCGCACCGGCCATCGCAGCGAAACACAGCAGCCCCAGCGCAAACAGCGCGCGCGACACTCTCTGTAAAGGATGGATCGCATTGGTTTTATCGGATACTTCATGCATAGTTGGATACCGCTGGTTAAAGACAGACGTCATCGTTTCAAAATCAGGCGTTATAGAGGGAACCATTCGCTGTTGAAAAACCGCTGCAGCCAACCGGCGCGATTCACGTCGCCGAAGGCGCCGGCGCCGCTATAGGCGAAGCGGGCGTCCGCAATCTTGCTGGATAGAATAGTGTTATCCACGCCAATGTCTTGCGGCCGCACCAGACCACTAACGCGGAGGTATTCATCCCCTTCCGTCAGGGTCAGCCATTTTTCACCACGAATCCGCAAGACGCCGTTGGGCAAGACATCCGAGATAGTGACGCTGATGCTGCCGCTCAGGCTGTTGCTCTGGTCCGCATCCGCCTCGCCGGAGAAATCCCGCTCAAAGTTCTGGTCTGTCAACAGACTGAGGTTATGGGCGGAAATCGCCGTTCCCAAAATCGTCGCCTCATTAAAGGAGTTTTCGGAGTCTTTCTTCATGGAGGTGCCCGTGCTCTTGGAAGACTGCGTACTTTCCTGCAACACCACGGTCAACACATCCCCTACTTGATGCGCCGTGCGATCGCCAAACAGGGAGAAATTCTGCGCGCTGGAATAAATGGAGCCATCCACCGGCGCAGGCTGCATCAGCGTCTGCGGAGGCACTGGCGCGAAGGCGGGATCACCCGGGCGCACCTGTTCACGGCTGATCGGACTGCAACCGCTCAGCAAGGTAACCATGATTAGTGAGATCAGCGTTAGAGTTTTCACGCCTGGCCCTCCCCGATTAAATCGACAGCTCATTAATTAAAGATTCTGAGTGATGTACTGCAGCATCTGATCCGCAGTGGTCACTACTTTCGCGTTCATCTCGTAGGCGCGCTGGGTGGTGATCATGTTCACCATTTCCTCCACAATCTCTACGTTGGAGGTTTCCACCATGCCCTGCTCAACGGTTCCCAGCCCCGCCAGCCCGGGCGTGCCTTCCTGGGGGTCGCCGCTGGCGGCGGTCTCCCGGAACAGGTTATTGCCGATCGCTTCCAACCCAGCCGGGTTGATGAAATCCACCGTGTTGATGTTGCCAACCTGAGTCGGCGTAGCAGTGCCCGCCACGGTGACGCTGACCACGCCATCGGTGCTGATGGTCAGGTGCAAGGCGCCGTCCGGAACGGTAATGCCGGGCTCAAGGGGGAAGCCATTGGCGGTGACCACATCGCCGTCAGAATTCAGGTGAAACTGACCGTCCCGGGTATAAGAGATCGTGCCGTCCGGCATCAGAATCTGGAAAAATCCCCGGCCATTGATAGCGATATCCAAAGGCTGCTCAGTGACTTCCAGATTGCCTTCGCTAAAGACTTTCTGAGTGCCCACCACGCGCACCCCTGTCCCCAATTGCAAACCAGAAGGCAGTTGCGTGTCTTGAGAACTCTGGCCGCCCGGCTGCCGCTTGATCTGATACAGCAGGTCCTGGAACACGGCGCGATCACGCTTGAAGCCGGTCGTATTAACGTTCGCCAGGTTATTGGAAATGGTTTTTAGAGCAGTATCCTGGGCCGCGAGCCCGGTTTTACTCACCCACAACGCACCATGCATGACAAATTCTCCTATGCAGGTCGGACAACACAATAAATGGGTTTCAACCTATACCCGGATAGACTCCGGGCCGCATGGCGGAAAATTGCCGCTCATGCGGGATTACTAGGATATTTGCAATAAGCGTGCCGCAGCTTCGGAGTTATCATCCGCAGCGCGCATAACTTTGACTTGAAGTTCGAATTGGCGGGATAGAGAGAGGATTTCCGTCATTTCTTCAACGGCGTTGACATTGGAAGACTCCAGATAGCCGGACTCCAGACGCACCAGCCCATCAGGAAGCGCCGGACCGGGAACGTCCGGCTTCAGATGAATCAGGCCATCGACGCCTTTTTCAAGGTCTTCGGCGGGAGGGTTAACCAGACGGATACGATCCACTTCCTGTATTTCATCCGGATTGCCGCCCAAGGGCACGATAGAAATCGTGCCGTCTACGCCAATGTTAAGCTTGGCGGCAGGCGGCACGGCGATAGGCCCGCCATTGCCGAGCACCGGCAATCCGGAGCCGGTGCGCAACACGCCATTCACATCCAACAGCAGCTCCCCTTCCCGGGTATAAGCTTCGCCGCCATCCGGCGCCTGCACAGCGATCCAGCCATTGCCGGCGACGGCGACGTCCAAGTCGCGCCCGGTCTGCATCAGCGATCCCATTTCGAAGTCCGTCGCCGGCCTTTCCGTCATCGCGTAGGCGCGGCTGGGGTAGTGTTCGCCAAACACAGGCATACTGCGCGCCTGCATAAAGTCAGACTTGAACCCCGTGGTGTTGGCGTTAGCCAGGTTGTTGGCGTGGCCGCGCTGAGACAGCATGTTCTGTTTGGCGCCGCTCATGGCGATGTATAAGGCTTTATCCATGACTACCTCTCGAATTCCGCCTGATTGCGTTGGTTACCTTTCTCACTCTTTTACTCATCCATTAACGCAGGTTGATGATGGTCTGAGTGATGGCGTTGGCGGTCTCAATGGTTTTTGCATTGGCCTGATAGTTACGCTGGGCGATGATCAGTCCCACCAACTGCTCGGACAAATCCACGTTGGAGTCTTCCAGAGAACTGGAGCGAATAGCTCCGAGGGATGCAGTGCCGGGAGATCCGATGACCGGGTTGCCGGAATTGAATGTCTCCACCCAAGTGGTTTCTCCAACCGGCGCCAATCCTTGAATATCATTGAAGTTCGCCAATGCGACCTGCCCCAGCACTTTGGACTCGCCGTTGGTGTAACGGGCGAAAATCACCCCGCCGTCATCCACGTCCAACCCAATCAGACGCCCAGTGGTGAAGCCATTTTGCTGCAAGTCGTTAACCGCAAACGCACTGCCATACTGAGTCGTCGTACCAAGGTCTACAAAGAAGTTGGAGCTGGTGGGAGGATCAGGAATCGGCAGGGTTCCGCCATCCGCCACATTCAGCGGCCCCTCCGCGCCGTTCGGCGTACCGTCAGGCGCCAGCGGCGTCCAGTTGGAAATCAGCACATCGTCAGACAGCACTTCATTGATCGAGCCATCCTGATCGAACACCAGGCTGTAGGACGCGCGGGTGGGCGTACCGCCGGTCACCAGCGGGTCGCCTATGTCCTGCCCATCGATCAAGGCATACATGGTCCACAGGTTATCAGGCGTGGTCGCCGTTTGCGGCTCTTTCACGAAAAACGTCGTCAGTACGTGGGAGTTGCCCAAGCTGTCGTAAATCGTAGTTGAAGTCGCATGGTTATAGGTGTTTTCGTCCGCCGGATCGAACACGTTATTAACGAAAGGCGTGCCGGTAAAGGTGGCGAACAGATCCGTCGTGCCGCTGGCCACAGTGACGCCATCCTGTATGGTCAGGTTGACGCCGCCGCCAACGACCACATCCGTCAAAGCCGTGCTCAGCGTTTGCGACGTGGCCGCCGCGTCGTCGCCCTGCACCAAAAACTGGTCGCCGGCTGCGCCATTGAAGCTGAAGCTGAGGTCATTGCCGCGGTTATCGATAACCACCAGATCCGTACCGTCCAACACAGCGCGTACGCCAATCAATGAGGAGGAAGAGTTGATGGCGTCGCCCAGGTCAGTCAGGTTGGTGTAGCCGTCGAATAGCACGCCGTTGATAAACACCTGCATAGTGCCGGAGGCGTTGTTGAAGCCAGCCGCAGTGATCGTGGCGCGAGTGCTGGCGGCCGCGTCGATGTTGTCTACGTTGTTGAATAGCGCCGCTATTTCGTTGGCGGAGCTGTTCGCCGGAATGGTCACCGTTGAGGTTGAGCCGTCAGCCTGGGTCACGGTAATCGTCTGCGCCGCATAGCCATTGGCTCCGTTCGTGCCAGCGGCGGTGGCGTCCACCGCCTGTCCAATCAGCAGCCCATCTGATGTCAGCGAGTCGCCACGCTCCAGCAGCACCGGCTCGGACGCGTCCAGGTTCAGGTTAGCGTCCACCCTTGTGGTTCTGTCCGGCGCCAGGCTGGTGTCGTCTATCACCAGATCACCGAGCACTCCGCTGACGACGCCACTGTCATTGGCGACAAACCCCTGCAGGTGCATGCCGGAGCTGTTCACCACATTACCTTCCTTGTCGATGCCGAAAGCGCCGGCGCGACTATAGCGGCGATCGCCATTGTTGGTGTCGAGAATAAAGAAGCCTTCGCCGTTGATGGCGAGGTCCAGGCCATTCTCAGTAAAGGAAAGATTGCCCTGCGCAAATTCTTGCCGCACCTTTTGCACCCGCACGCCATCCCCAACCGGGTTGGTGCCCAGGCTCAAAAAGCTGTTGGCGTATAGATCGCCAAACTCCGCACGCGACCGCTTAAAGCCGGTTGTGCTGGCGTTGGCGATATTGTTGCCGGTCACCTCCAGGTCGACCGACGCTGCTCTGATTCCTGTTAACGCGATATTAAACGGCATACCACACCTCGCACATGCTAACTGATCTGTTTGATATCGCTTAATCCGACCGAGCCAAGCCCGGCCAGATTCAATGTGACGCCGCCGTCACGCGCGATTGATACACTATCCACATTGGCCGCCAGATAAGAGCTGACTTGCATCTGCTCACCGCTGTAGCGAGCCCGCGCGACCACTTCATACCGCCCCGCCGGCAAAGTTTCGCCGTTGCTGTTTTTGCCGTCCCAGCTGAACTTGACGTCGCCGCCGGGCTGATAACCTTTATCAATATTCGTGATAAGCTCGCCAGCCTCGTTATAGACGCTAATGGTCAATTGCGAGGTCCCGGCAGGCAGCTCCACCACTCCATTTATGGACCCATCCGCACTCTTGATGGCGCTTTCCATCGGCGCCAGCACATCCCGTCCCACCATCGCCGAAGCCTGCAGGGCCTGCGCACTGCGAAACTGAGAGGCCATGGTGTCCACGGTCGAATTCAATGACTGAATGCCTTCCACCGAGCTGAATTGCGCCAACTGCGCGACAAACGCCGTGTTGTCCTGGGGATCGAGCGGACTCTGGTTATTCAACTGGGCGATCATCAGATCCATGAATTCATTTTTACCCAGTTCATTTTTCCTGTTGGCGGACTTCTGCTGAAGCGCGTATTGACTCAGCGCGTCGCTAGTCTGATTTGCCGTATTGATATCGCTCATCACGCTGTCCTCACGAAAAGTTCATCACTGACCAATAGTCAGCAGGCGCTGCATCATGGTTTTCGCTGAATTCAGCACTTCCACATTGGTCTGGAAGCTGCGGGAAGCGGACATCATATCCGCCATTTCCTCCACCACATTCACGTTGGGATAAAACACGTAGCCGTCCGCATCCGCCATGGGGTGGTCCGGTTGGTAGCGACGCTCCAGAGACGCATCGCTTTCCACAATGGCCCGCACCTCAACGCCGCGGGAGGCGTCATCGTTGATCGAAGGAGGGATCGCCGCATTGAGCGCATCCTGATGCACCGCCGCAAAAATCGGCTTGCGCGCGCGATAAGTCTGATCGATGCTGGAGCTGGCGGTGTCCGCGTTGGCCAGGTTACTGGCGGTGGTGTTCAGTCGCACGGATTGTGCAGTCATACCGGAGCCGGCAATGTCGAAAATGCTGTTAATCGCCATCGTTATTCTCCTTTAATCGCACTGACAATGCCTTTCAGGCGGCTATTGAGAAATTCAAAGCTGGCCTGAAAATCCAGCGCATTTTTGGAGTACTGGACGATTTCCGTCTGCGTATCCACTGTATTGCCGTCAATGGAAGGCTGCAGTGGTTGCCGGTATAACAACGCCCCTTCCGCAGGGGTCTTTATCGCCATGTGGGCGTCGTCAGTGGTAACCACCTCCAATGAGTCCTCTATACTTTTGGCCTGCCTGAGCACGGCTTTAAAATCAATATCCCGGGCGCGAAATCCCGGCGTGTCCGCATTGGCTATGTTGTTCGCCAGCACTTCCGCCCGTCTGGTGCGGACGTTCAGCGCCTGCTCATGGATACCCAGCGCTTTGTCGAATGATATGGCCATTTAACACCTCTGCAGTTGCCTGACTGCGACAATCGTCATTTGCGACAATGACAGCAAGTCCCGCGCCAGTTATTTTTTTGTTCTATTTTTCAGTTAGATAACATTTTTACACAGGCGGAAGGCGGCAAAGGGATACCGCCCTGAAGGAAAGCGCGTCCACGCCATGCGGCAAGAGGAAAACCCTCGCCTTAGCGCAATAGAAAAGAGGCGAACAGGACGAGGGATATACTGCGGGGGATTTGAGAAAAGCGACGCTTGCAGACGCAGGCGGCGTCGCAGGAATTATCAGCCCGGTTCGCCAGTGAAAAAACTGACGCGCTCTTCAAAAGCGGGGGGTTCGGGAACTTTCTTCTCTTTGCTGGCTGGCGTTCCCACATATAGATAGCCTACCACATGCTCGTTGGAGGCCAGACCAAGACGCTGTTTGACGCGCTCGTCATAGGCCACCCATCCTGTGCGCCACATGGCGCCATAGCCCAATTCCTCCAACCCGAGCATTAATGCATAAGCGCTGCAGCCGGCGGAAATCAGCTGTTCCAACTCAGGCGCCTTGGGATGTTCCTGGACGGTGGCCACTACAACGATCACCATCGGCGCGCGACTCGGGGCCTTGGCCAGCTTTTGCCTGGCCGCATCGTCCTGACCATCCTGCTCTGCGGTTTCGCCGTATATGCGTCCCAAAGCGTCGAGCCCTTCTCCTTCCACAATAATCAGCCGACACGGCCGTAAGCGGCCATGGTCCGGCGCGCGCATGATCACCGGATACAGTTTGCGCAATTCTTCATGGCTCGGCGCGGGCGCCTGCAACAGAGGGGTGGAGGTTCGATTTACAAGAATGTCTAATACCGCCATGGCGTTATACGTGGCTCCTGTTGTTTATCCGTGTGGCGCCGGTCATATCAATAAAAAGACCGGCGACTGATTCAGCTCAGATTATATTAATCAGGCAGACAAATAGTTTCCTTCTATTTGTCTGCAACGACAGGGCCTGCACATGTCAGGCCCTGTCTCCCGCGGCTCGCCGCCGCGCAGGCGCATCCATGCGCCTGATTATTAAATATATGCAATCCGCCGTCAGGAATTACCTGTCTTATCACGCCACATTACCTGCCTTTTACGCCAACTCAAAAGGTTAAAGATTGTCTAACGACGAACAAAACCGCCTCACAGATTGTCGGACAACCCCATTGCTGCTAACCTTAGACGCGATCGTAGCGCTGGTGGACTATACTACCAGAAGAGGGCGGCAGTTATGGCGGATGGTTTACGCCGGTCCAACGGCTTTTTGCATGGCAATCCCGCATTCAATCAATGCGTCGCGCTACGCCTGTTGAACAGGCGCCCCCCGCTTTCCACCCGGAAAACCTTCTCTTCCTGTCCTTTTTAGGGTATATCCGTGCAAGGACAGGACGTTTTTATTGATAACAGCAAACCGGCGGGCCGCATTGCCGCTCCCATGAGCTCGCAGGGACTTTTTGGTTAGGTTGAAAAATATGCTGACGGGACAATACCGGTATTCGTGGTTATGACACAAATGATGCCGATACCTCCACATCTCGCCAATACGCCGCACTCCCCGACTCAGGTGACCATCCCGCCCATGCCGGACTATAACGCCCGGGTGCTCGGCTATCTGGTGTGCGCCGCCATTATCGTCGCCGGCATATTGGAAGGGCATTTCGACGAGTACCTTATCTGGATCATTCCCGGCGCCATGCTATGGCCGCATATTCTGTATTTCGCCCTGCGCTTCTTCGATAAACAGAAGAACACCAAAGTCCGCCAGGGCATGATGGTGGTGGACGGCTTTCTATGCGGCGTGATTCTGGTGCTGATCAAGTTCAGCGTCACCCCCACCCTGTTTTTCCTACTGATGCTGAACTTCAGCTTCATTATCGTCGGCGGTATGAAAAGCTGGCTGTACGGCAACATCGCCTTTCTCGCCGGTTTTACCGTAGCCTCCATCTATTTTGGTTTGAGCTTCGCGCCGCCCACCCCCATGGTGGTCAGCATCATCGGCGGCGTCACCTGTTCGCTGTATGTCGGCGTCACCGCCTATTACACGCACCAACAGGCTCGCGCCCTGGTGCAGGCGAAATCGCAGATCCAGTTTCAGCGTGAGCAATCCATCGCGCTGTCTCACAAACTGGCCAAATACCTGTCGCCGCAGGTATGGCAATCCATCTTCACCGGCGAGCGCGACGTGCGCCTGGAAACTCAGCGTAAGCGGCTGGCGGTGTTTTTCTCCGACATCAAAGGCTTCACCGAACTGGCTGAAGAGATGGAGCCGGAAAGTCTGACCGAGCTGCTCAACACCTATTTCAACGAGATGTCCCAGATCGCCCTGAAATACGGCGGCACCATCGACAAGTTCGTCGGCGACAGCATCATGATTTTCTTCGGCGACCCCAGCAGTCGCGGCGCCAAGGAAGATACCTGCGCCTGCGTCATGATGGCGATCGAAATGCGCAAGCACATGAAAATTTTACGGCAGAAGTGGCGTAGCCAGGGCGTGCGCACGCCGCTGGAAATTCGCATGGGCATCAGCACCGGTTACTGCACTGTGGGCAACTTCGGCGCGGAAAACCGTATGGATTACACCATCATAGGCAAAGAGGTTAACCTCGCCAGCCGCCTGGAATCCATGGCTGCCCCCGGAGAAATTCTGGTATCCTACGAAACTTTCGCACTGATCAAGGACACCATCATGTGCCGGGATAAGGGCGAAATTACGGTGAAGGGCTTCGCCAAGCCAGTGCCGATATACTCCGTCGTGGATTTACGCCGCGACATCGGCGGCAATCAGAGTTTTATCGAACATGAAACCGAAGGATTCGCCATGTACCTGGACGCAGGCAAGGTCAGCGCCCAGGCCAAAGAACGCATACTGAAATCCCTCGAAAGCGCTGCGGAAAAGTTACGCAACTAACCACGCCCTTCAACCAAGTTACACAGTCGATTGCAGATATGCATCGCGCATCTCATTGCGCCGGAAACGCTGGGATGTGCGACATGGGAACATTTCAGTACACGGAGGTTGGCTTCGCCATGATCTAACCAAGTCGCGTCATCCCTCGACGCGCACCCCGCCCCAATTGCATTCACGCAGGCTCAATATACGCCGACGCGATTGCGCGCAATTTTTCGCCTTTCAAAATCAGGTTCTATATGTCCCACAAGAAAACGCTACTCAGCGTCTCTCTGCTTATTTTTCTGGGCGCACTGGAGAAAACCATTGTCACCACGCCTCTTCCCGTTATCGGGACGGAACTCAACGCCATGAACGATATCGCCTGGGTCGTCACCGCCTACCTGCTGACAGCCACTAGCGTCATTCCAATCTGCGGCAAGTTGAGCGATCTGTTCGGTCGGCTCAAAGTGATCATCGTCAGTCTGGGGATCTTTTGTATTGGCTCATTGCTATGCGCCCTCGCTACCGATATGCAATCACTCATACTTTCCCGAGCCCTGCAGGGCGTTGGTGGCGGCGCGCTGATTTCACTGGCGTTCGTGGTGATTTCAGACGTCATTCCAGCGCGGGAGATCGGCCGCTATCAGGGCTATATCTCCGCCATCTATGTGGTTTCCAATATCGCCGGACCGGTATTCGGCAGCCTGTTGACGGAACACTTGAGCTGGCGCTGGATCTTCGCGATCAATATCCCCCTGACCTTATTGGCGGCTTTTATCGCCATAAGAAGCATCAAAGACAAAGTCGTCAAACGTGAGGACAGGTTCAATTGGGGCGGCTCGCTGCTATTGGTGTCCTCCACCACCTTGCTTATCTTGTTGCTCAGCGAAGACCTCAGCTTACCGCACGCCTTTTCTCTCGTTGGGGCCTTATTTATCGCCGGAGCCTGGACGTATTTGCTCACGGACAAAAAGCGCTCTGTCGTCCCGCGCCATCTGTTCAAGCTTCCCAACTACGCCGCCTGCATCCTGACGATGGGCGTATGCCAGATCCTGATGACAGCGGCGTTAATTTACTTCCCGTTGCAAATGCAGGTACAGAATGGCGTCAGCCTGACCCTCAGCGGCTACAGCATGCTGCTGTTCACTCTCGGGGTATGCGTCAGCGCCTATTTCTCAGGTAAACACATCGCGGCGACAGGGGCTTACAAGACGCACATCCTAGTGGGCTTCATACTGATCGCCGTCGCTTTCTTCCTGATGTTAATGAAGGTGGCGTTCGTGCCGCTGTTTCCAGTAATTGGATTGGGAATCGGCTTTACCTTGCCAGGAGTGACCTGCGCAGTACAAAACGTGTTGCCCGCCGCGGACAGAGGCGTCGGCATTTCCTTCTTCGGATACGTGCGGGAGTTAAGCGGCGCCGCTGGCGTGGTGGTCTGCTCCAGCCTGTATCGCGGCGGCGGCTCCTTACAAGCGGCCTACAGCGCTTTCGGCGTGATATATCTCGCCATGTGCTTATTCGCCAGTCTGGCGTTTATCATTGTGGCGGGGTTTATCACCGAGAAAGAGCTGATGACCCAAGTGGCGGAATAGCATCGCCGAAAAGCCAGTGACAATCAGTGGTAAATGGAATTGGCGGCCGCGCCAGACACACCTGAGCGCGGCTTTTCAATGGAAAGGACGAGGCGAAGTCTGAGCTACTGTCGCGGCAACTTGAAATTATCCGCCGCCAACGGATAGTTGGAGCGCAATGGGTTGATGTCCAGGCCGCCGCGTCGGGTGTAACGCGCGTACACCGCCAGTTTTTCCGGCTGATATCGTTGCATCAGCGTCAGATAGACCGACTCCACACAATGCTCATGGAAATCCTGATGCGAACGCATGGAGACGATGTACTTCAACAGCGCCGCCTTCTCCAACGGCTTACCGCGGTAATGGATATACAGGGTGGCCCAGTCCGGTTGCCCGGTGACTGGACAATTACTCTTCAGCAGATCGGAACTCAGCGTCTCCTCCACCACATCGTCACCCACGGGATCGGGCAGCAATGAGGCGTCAGGAGTGTAAACATCCACGTCAATGTCCAGAACGTCCAGATTTTCCGCATCGCGCCAGAAAGAAGGCTCATCGCGCCAGTCGGTTACCGATAACAAGGTCACGGACACCTCGCCTTGCGCCGCCGCAGACAGATCCTTCCGCATCAGCGCTTCTACTTCTTCACGGGAAGTGAAGCGACTTTGGTTGAACGAGTTCAGATACAGCTTGAAGGATTTGGACTCTATGATATTCAGGCTGTCGCAGCGGATGCGAAATACGCCCAAAGCCACTTCCGGTTTGCCTTTGCTATTCAGCCAGGACAGCTCATAGCCATTCCATAAGTCTTCCCCGACGAAGTCCGGCTTTCCACTCAAGCCTAGTGTCTCGCGGGATTTCGCCCGGGGAATCGGAGTCAGCCAGGACGGAGAGTATTCTTCAGGATATTCCGTCGCTTTCCCCAGATGCGTATGTTTTTCCAGTTCCACAGTTACTTCTCCAAACCGGTTAGGTGCGTATGCCAACGCCTTTGTTCAACAAACGCATGCTGAAGCTGAACAAAGCGACAATAAATAAGAGGATCATGCCGTAGGCCGCGCCCAGATTGATGTCGCTGACGCCCAGCAAGCCGTACCGAAAAGCGTTGACCATATACAAAATAGGATTGATCAATGACACATTCTGCCAGAACTCCGGCAAGAGTGTGATGGAGTAAAAAACCCCGCCCAGATAAGTCAGCGGCGTCAGAATAAAAGTCGGCACAATAGAGATATCATCAAACTTGTTGGCGTAGACGGCATTGATGAAGCCGCCCAGTGAGAACAATACCGCCGTCATAAACACCACGCTGACCACCACCGGCAGGCTGTGAATCTGCAGGTCCGTAAAATACAGAGAGATTGCGGTCACAATCACGCCTACCGCCAAACCACGGGCGACTCCACCGCCAACATAGCCCAACAGAATGACGTAATTCGGCACCGGCGCCACCAGCAGCTCTTCAATACTGTGTTGAAATTTCATCCCAAAAAATGAAGACACCACATTGGCGTATGAGTTAGTGATGACCGACATCATGATCAGACCAGGCACGATGAAATCCATGTAGGAGTAGCCGCCCATTTCTCCAATTCTCGGCCCGATCAGGTTGCCGAAAATCACGAAATACAGCGTCATCGTGATCGCTGGCGGCAGCAATGTCTGCGACCAGATGCGGGTGAAGCGGCGCACCTCCTTGATCAGAATAGTCTGGAAGGCGATCATAATGGCGTTATTCATACCTGCGCCTCCTCTGCATTCTCCATACTGCCTGTCTCTCTTTTATCCTCGTTGACCATGCGGATAAACAACTCTTCCAAGCGGTTGGTTTTAGTGCGCATGCTGCTCACTTTCACCCCTAATTGATCCAACTGCTGAAACACTTCGTTCAGGCTACGCTGTTTGTCCACGTCCACTTCCAACATGCCATCGGCAGTAAGACGGGCGCCATAACCCTCCAGACGTGGGGCCTCTTGCAGACGACAAGTCAGATCCAGCACGAAGGTTTCCTGGTTGAGCTTGTTCAACAGATCGCGCTTATTGGTGTTTTCCAGAATTCTGCCGCGATCAATGATAGCGATGTTGCGACACAATGCTTCCGCTTCTTCCAGATAGTGAGTGGTCAGAATAATCGTGCGGCCTTCATTATTGACGTTGGTAAGAAAGGTCCACATGCTGCGACGCAGTTCAATGTCCACACCGGCGGTCGGTTCGTCCAGAATAATCAGACGCGGTTCATGCACCAGCGCGCGGGCGATCATCAGGCGCCGCTTCATACCGCCAGACAACATGCGCGCCTGTTGATCTTTCTTGTCCCAAAGCCCCAGCTCCCGCAGATATTTTTCCGCATTGTCCTTGGATACTTTGGCGGGAATGCCGTAGTAACCAGCCTGGGTAACGAGGATGTCGAATACTTTTTCAAACTGATTAAAGTTGAATTCCTGAGGCACCACACCCAATTGCAGTTTTGCTTTGACCAGATTCTTATCAAGATCGTGGCCAAAGACGGAGACAGAGCCGGATGTCTTGTTCACCAATGAAGATACGATGCCAAGGGTGGTGGATTTGCCTGCGCCGTTAGGGCCCAGAAGCGCAAAAAAGTCGCCCTCCTCAACATCCAGGTTGATGCCTTTTAAGGCCTCAAAACCGTTACCGTATATTTTTCTTAAATCGCGAATAGCCAGTGCGGTAGTCATAATTCTTTCTGATTCCTGCGGCCAGTGTGAGAGCGTCAGACATAAGGGGCGCGCCAGCGGCCTGATTTACGGGAAGACTGTATAGATTGCGTCGCCGCCTGTTTTTTTCAATGAAAAAGAGGGAATTAATCGTCCATTTCCCTGAAAACTGCGATGGGTTTCCTTTTTACCGACCGCCCACTCTTTATAATCAGCGTCAATAAGCGCCTGGGTTGAGAAAGCCCCGATTCTAATAAACAAATAGGAAAGCATCGATGATGAAACGGCCGTTAAGAGCCATGACCCTGACGTTCGCCGCCGTATTGGCGGGTTGCGGCGGCGGAGGCGAATCCAACGACGATAGAGCGACTGCTTATCTTGGCGCCCCCGGCGTGGCGGGCCTAAACTACCGAACCGCAAGCCAGTCCGGCGTCACCGGCGATCATGGCGAGTTCAGGTATTATCCAGGTGAAACCGTTACATTCTTTATCGGCGATGTCGTGTTGGCGCAGGATGTTCCCATCAAGCGCTTCATGACTCCTATCGACTTTGACCCAACCTGGGAGCAGACCATCTATCCCGGCACAGTGGTCGGCGGCCTCACCACCCATAAAGAACAGGAAAAGCAGGTACTCAACGCGGAGTCCAATATCTCCGTCAATACAGCTCGCTTTCTGGTTTCCATCGACTTTGACTCCGACACGGAGAACGGCATACAGATTCGCGGCTCCACCCGCACTACCGTCGAAAGCTCCGTCAACGCCGCTGGGGTGGACTTCACTACCGATCCCGCCATTTTCGGCAACCTGGACGATTACCCCGAAAGCCCGGAAAACCTCTTGGTGGCGGAGTTGTGTCTGCGGGAAGTCTGCTCCGACCTCACGCCGCTGGAAACAGTCGCCGCCGCCTCAGTGGGCGTCAACTGGGTCAATACGCTCAACACTAACATCTTTCTAAGGGAAGGCGGTCATATCTTCCTGGAAAGCGAACACATTGAGGCCAACGCGGGCGACACGCGCACATTTAGCGTACAAATCCGGCTGATTGATATTTCCGTAGGGCTGGCGGACCTGGAAGTGAAAACGGTGGACGAGCTGCCGGATTCCGATGGAGAAATCCCGGACCCGCCCCGTTCCGTCATATCCATCATTCCAGACCCTGCTCCAGAAAGCAGGGAATTCAGTTTTATGATTACGGGAGAATCGGGAGAGGAAACAGAAATTGTGGTGAATATGCGCCTGGACGGCGACTATCGCTGGTACCAGAAGGTGATGCGGGTAACGCTGTTGTAGCGCCAACCGCATCGCAACCGATCATCCCATGAAGTGACGCAGACTCCAACGGCTGTTGGCGCCGGTCACCTGAAACCGCGAGGCGTCGATGCCATACGCCCCGCTGGGCAAACTGTGAGTGATGTGAAGATAGTTGTCTTCATTCCCCTGCTTGATGTTGAACGCCATCAAATCCACAACTTTGGCAGTGCGCAGCGGCGCTTTGTCTTCATCCAGCAACACCATCACGGTCGGCCAGAGTTTCCGCTCCATGTTGTGCTGAATCACCACGCCAACCTCACGATTGCTCAATTCGACAGTCGCGCCGGTAGGATAAATGCCAACACACTGAATGAACTTCTCCACCAGGTCTTCCTGGAATTCAATATTGCGGGAATGATAGAGCGCCGTCACGGCCTGCAGCGAAGTCATCGCTTCCGCCCCTGCGCGCGGCTCCAGCATTTCCTGATAATGATCAACCAGTCCTGCTATCTTGGCCAGCAACGGAATCTTGTCGCCAGTCACCCCATGCGGAAAACCAGAGCCGTTGTGGCGTTCGCGATGGTATTCCACCACACTCACCACCCTCGGTGAAATGGTGGGATCGGACTTAAGAATCGCCATGCTCATTTCCACATAGCCTTTGTAGCGCTGGTACTGGGCGGCGTCCAGAAACTTGGCGCTCTGCAACAGCTCCTGCGGCATTTTCGCCTTACCTACCTGGCTCAACAACAGACCCGTGGCCAGATCTTTGAGATAGCTTCTGGACAGTCCGAGCTGACGCCCGAACACCAATCCCCAGATGCTGGCGGCGACGGAGTGGGAATAAGCATACTCATCCCGCCTTCTGACACGGGACAGCCACAGCATGGCGTCGGGGTTGCGAATCACGCTCTCCACCATCAATGCGGCTACTTCTTCAGTTTCCACAATATCCGGCGCCTGCCCTAAACATACATTGGCGAAAACCCGATCCAGCGACTGATTGACCCGATGGGTCAGCTTTTCCGCTTCTTTTACTTCATGTTTCAGCGTACTTTGCCGTTCGTATTTGGCGGGACGACGGATCTTAATGGGAGGAAGGGTCAGTCGGTGCTCTTCAACGGATTTACCGGATGACAATGAGCCCAACCTGAACAGCAATTCTTCTTTGCCGCTATTCTCCATTTTTTCATATTCAGTGCGCGTCAAAGGCCGATCGATGTATACCGACCGACAAAAGGACTGCAACGCGCGAATATCATCCGCACTGCGAATATAAAAACCCTGAATAGGAAATGGTGTTTGATGCCAAGGACGATCTAAATCCGCAACAAACATCCCGATTTGTAGTTCACTTACCGCTATTTGTGTCTTCTTGGCGGCCATAGATACAACCTCATAGAGCGCCAGCTCTAAGCTCCACTACGACATGGTGACTATTTTCCCGCAACGACGGAAAGAAGCCACTGCGTTCGGTAGGCTTTCGGTTACAAAAAAATTAAGTTTTCTTACGCTTTGTACAAATATAGACAAGTTCTCACGGATTATGCGGGGGTTGTCACACTTCTTCAGGCATCGCCGTGAAATCAATCCGTTATGCAGACAGTTTCCGAAAGCGCTGGCGGTTTGTCTTCTGACCCGCCGGCTTCGGCCCGCTTGACCGACACTATATAGGGAACGGAAGAGGCTTTGATATAGTCCAGATTACCGGGACCATCATCCGTTTTCACTATTGTCTGCGCCGGCCAACAAGAAATCTGCAATTGCATGACCCGCCCCAGGTCGGCAATATGACTCGCTCCGTTTTCATCCGTGATCGCCCCACATAAGGTGGTTGCATCCCCCAGAGCCTTACCGTCTAACGACAGATCCTGTCCTGGCGCTCCACACCAGACCACGCCGGACTCTCGATGAGCGCGACAAGCGTCGCCGCCCTGTCCCGGTTCCATGAATACCAACTTACGATCACTGCATTGCGTACGAAGCATAACCGGCGTTACAGCGGATATCTCTCCACTGAGGCTTTCCATCGTCCGCCAGGAAATTAAAAACTCCCGCTCCTCCCCGGCGGAATTCTCCGCAACAAAACGACCGTAATGCGAGTATTCCGTGGCGCAGCCGCCAAGCGCGCTTAATAAAGGAAAGAGCAACAGTATACGCTCAATAGGGGGGCGGGTGGACATGGCATTCTCCAGTGTGGCTCAAGCTGTTGTTGTTCTGCTATTTACGCTTACTTTTTCTTGTTTGCCTTGCTTGCAGGCTTTTTATCAACTTACTCAAACGCTGACAGGTTGCTTCTTGGATTAATAGATCAAGGCGTCATTGTTTTCATCAACATATTTTTACCCCCGCCTATCCAACGATATAGCGGCGCAACCGTCGTTAAGCGCTTGTTCTTGCAAGCAAAGCAGTTCGATTTTCCATACCTGCGACGAGATTTCAAATAGTGGGCTCAATTTATGCGGGCTTGACACGGTCACAAAATTACTGAGAATTATTTTCATTATATTTACTTTTATTTTTTGAGAACTCTTATCATGCCAAAAAAGACCGCTTCAGTTTTCAAAGCCGCTCTCCTTTCCACCTTCTGTTTGACGCCCCTGGCCGCTCAGGCTGCCGAGGAAGTCAACGTCTACTCTTACCGTCAAGAATTTCTGATCCAGCCTTTGCTTGATACGTTCACCAGCCAGACCAACATCAAAGTCAATGTCGTTTTCGCCAAAGAAGGCGTGGCGGAAAGACTAAAACGCGAAGGCGCCAACAGCCCCGCGGACTTGGTGTTAAGCACGGATATCGGACAATTGCAGGAACTGACTGACGCCAAAGTGCTGCAACCGGTAAAATCCGACGTATTGAACGCCAACATTCCGGAACAATACCAGGCGCAGGATGATTCCTGGTTCGGCCTCACCGCCCGTGCGCGCGTTATTTACGCTTCCAAGGAGCGTACCGAAGTGAAAAGCATTTCTTATGAAGACCTGGCCAAACCAGAGTGGAAAGGCCGCATATGCACGCGCTCTGGCAAGCATCCGTACAACATCGCCCTGTTCGCCTCCATGATCGCCCACCATGGCGAAGCTAAAACAGAGGAATGGCTGCGAGGCTTGAAAGAGAATCTGGCCCGCAAGCCCCAGGGCAATGATCGCGCGCAAGTCAAAGCCATTAAAGACGGCATTTGCGATGTTTCTCTGGGCAACAGCTATTACTACGGCTTGATGCTGACGGATGAAAATCAGATTGAATGGGCCCGCGCAGTCAATTTGATTTTCCCTAACCAGAATGACCGCGGCTCGCACGTGAACATCAGCGGCGTCGCGCTGACAAAAAGCTCACCCAACAAAGCGAACGCCATCAAACTGATGGAGTTTTTGACAGAGAAACTGGCTCAGAAGATGTACTCCGAGAATAACTACGAATACCCGATTAAGCCCGGTGTGGAGCCATCTGGCCTGGTGCTTTCCTGGGGCGAATTCAAGCGCGATGAGCTACCTTTGTACAAAGCCGGCGAGCTGCGCGAAAAAGCAGTGAAAATGGTGGATAAAGTCGACTTCGACGGCTGATCGCACGCAACGACCGCCCAATAACAAGCCGAAGCCCGGACGCTTCGGCTTTGGCGGCTAGCCGCGGGAGACGGGGCCTGCGCATGTCAGGCCCCGTCGTTGCAGATAAATAGAAGGGAGCTATTTGTCTGCCTGATTAATATAAACTCGGGAACTGGCGGTAAGGTCACCCATTAATGGAAGCAGTATCAGCCCCGGTTATACGGGAGCTTTCCAAACACGCGACGACGGACTCTCCAGACGCCCGCCCCTGGCGTTATTTCAGCGCGATTGTCGCTTTGATCGCCGTCATACCTCTGCTCGCCGTCATTTATGTAGCGTTTTTTCCCACTGAGAATATTTGGCCTCACCTTTGGAGCACGGTGTTGCCGCGCTACCTGGAAGCCACATTTTTTCTGATGCTTGGCGTGGGGTTGTTGGCCACTTTTTTTGGCGTCACTTCCGCCTGGTTGGTGGCGTTTTATCGTTTTCCCGGCCGCAAACTGTTTTCCTGGGCGCTGCTGCTTCCTTTTGCAGTGCCGGCCTATGTCATCGCCTACGTTTATACTGACTTGCTGGAATACTCTGGTCCGGTGCAGGCGCTGTTACGGGAGTGGTTCGGCTGGCGCACGCCGCGCGATTACTGGTTCCCTCAGATTCGCAGTCTGGGCGGCGCCATCATTATGTTCTCCCTGGTGCTGTATCCCTATATCTATCTGACCTGTCGGGCGGCCTTGATGGAGCAGTCAGACAGCCTGCTGATGGCCAGCCGCTCTCTGGGCGCCGGAGCCTTGCGCACTTTTTATCGCATCGTGCTTCCGATTATTCGCCCCGCTCTCGCAGTCGGTCTGGCGCTGGTGCTGATGGAAACGCTCAATGACTTCGGTACTGTCAGCTTTTTCGCTGTGCAGACACTGACGGCCGGGCTTTACGATACCTGGCTGAATCTCGGCAATGTAGGCGGAGCGGCGCAAATCGCCGCGCTCATGGTGGGCATCGCCCTGGCCTTGCTGTATCTGGAGCGCGCTTCACGCCATAAGTCCAAAAGTTATCAAAGCGGCGGCCGCACGCGCCCGCTGACGCCCACGCAACTTACCGGAAAGTCTGCGTACATCGCCTCCGCATTCTGCTTCCTATTGGTATTTTTCGGCTTTCTGGTTCCCGCCTCCGTGCTCGGGTACTACTCCATCGAATACTTCGACGTCAGTTGGAATTCGGAATTCTTCCACCTGGCGATGAACTCATTGAAACTGGCGACTATCGCCGCTGCGCTGCTGGTCGTTGTCGGCGCGTTATTGGCCTACTCTCAACGCATCGCTCCCAGCGCTCTCAATAAGTCCATGGCGCGTTTGGCCTCCGTCGGCTACGCCATGCCCGGCGCTGTACTGGCTATCGGCGTCATTGTGCCTTTGGGCGCATTGGATAACAGCATCGACGGCGTCGCCCGCGATTATTTCAACACCAGCACCGGATTGATATTCAGCGGCACCATCGCCGCCATTATCTACGCCTATTCCGCACGTTTTCTGGCCATATCCCTCGGTTCCGCAGAGAGCGGGCTGGGTCGCATCACTCCTTCCATGGATCAAGCCGCCCGCACGTTGGGACACAGCTCTTTATCCATTCTCACCAAAGTGCATATACCTCTGCTCAGTCGCAGTATGTTGACGGCGGCGATTATCGTGTTCGTCGATGTGCTGAAGGAGCTGCCGGCCACACTAATCCTGCGCCCGTTCAACTTTGAGACCCTGGCGACATATCTGTATCAATACGCGTCGGATGAATTGCTGGAACACAGCGCCCTGGCCGCCCTGTTTATTGTGGCGACGGGAATTATTCCCGTCATTCTGCTGAACCGGGCCAGTACGGCGAAACAATATTGAGGAAAGGCGACGCGCCAAATCGGAAAACGGCCAGGGGAGCATACTCCCCCGGCGCCTGGCGATTACTTACTGCCAGATAACCGGCGCTTTAGCGCTATACCACTGCTCCAGGTGAGGCTTGTAGGCCTCTTCAATGACATTGCGCTTCAGTTTCATGGTGGGAGTCAGAAAATTATTTTCGATGGTCCATTGCTCAGACACAACCGCAAGAAACTGCAGACGCTCATGGGGATCGACACTGGCGTTGATGTCCTGCAACAGGTTTTGCAAACTCTTCTCCAATGACTGACGAAAGTCCGGATTGGTCCGTTTCGGATAAGCATCATCCGACAGCATGACCAGACAATGAGGCTGGGGATAGTCGGAGCCCGCCACGCACACCATTTCAATCTGAGGATGGCTGATGATGCGGTTTTCAAGCGGCGCAGGGGCCACATATTTGCCCTTGCTGGTTTTGAACAACTCTTTCTTGCGTCCGGTCAGCTTGAGGCGCCCCAGATCATCCACCTGACCAAGGTCGCCGGTGCGCAAAAAGCCGTCTTCGGTCAAGGCTTCAGCGGTTTTATCCGGCTCTTTGTAATAGCCCATCATGGTGGCTGGACTTTTCACCAGCACCTCGCCATCGTCCCCCAGACGTACATCCACGCCAGGAAGCGCCTCCCCCACATAACCCACTTTGGTTCGTCCCGGCTTGGTCATATGGGAATAGGCGAAGTTTTCCGACATGCCGTAGCCTTCCAATAGCTCCAGTCCGAGTCGACGATACCAGCTGAGAATATCCTGAGATAAAGGCGCTGAGCCGCTACCTGCGAATCGAACATGCTCCAACCCCAACCCTTTCAGTACTTTCTTTCTGATCAGATGCGATACGCCGGGGATTTTCAGCAAGAGATTCAGCTTTTCCTCCGGCATTTTGCTCAAGACGCCAGCCTGAAACTTGGTCCAGATCCGGGGAACCGCCAGAAACAGGGTCGGCTTGGCCGCTTTCAAGTCTCGCACGAAGGTGTCCAGGGATTCAGCGAAAAACACGTGGAAGCCGGTATATAACGCGCCCATTTCCACCACAAAACGCTCAAACACATGTGACAGCGGCAGGTAAGAGAGCATCCGCTCATGAGAGCCGACATCCAGAAAGTTCACAACGCCATCCGCCGCGAAGGCCAGATTATTGAACGACAGCATCACGCCCTTCGGCATCCCGGTGGAGCCAGAGGTATAGACGATGGTCGCCAGTTCTTCATGTTTTCTGGCCGGGCTTTCCTCCAGAGGATGCGTATTGGCGACAATATCCTCCCAGGTGGGGAAGTCGTTGGGGGGGCTGAGCGGGTAGGAAATACAATGTACGTCTTCTGGAACGCCGGCTTTCATGCTGTCCCAATCATCCAGCTTGCCGACGAACAGGACCTTGGCCTCGCTGTGCTCCAGAATCTGTCGAACGCTTTCCGCGCTCAACGTCGGATATAAAGGAACCGATACATAGCCCGCCATCCAGATGGCCAGATCGCTCATGATCCAGTGGGCGCAGTTTTTCGACAGGATGGCCACCTTGGCGTCTTCCGGCAATCCCAGCGAACGCAGATACGCCGCCATGCGACGCGCTTCCTGCGCAGTCCGTTGAAAGGTGTAATCGACCGAAAGGTTATTCCCCATCGGCTGGGTCATGAAAACATCGCCTGGACGGCTTTTTTCCCAGTGGTAAAGACGTTGCAACGGGGTGGGAATATGCGTGTGCAGCTCCATAGTGTGTCCTTGCCTTCTATTATTAGTATTGTTGGTTATTTATAAATTATTGATTATTAGACTTATTCATTGTACGGACAACTGTCTCCACGAATAGGGTATTCGTTGCGGATTCAGCCCATTATCCTAATTACTGCGTCAACGCAGCGGGTCCTTGATACAGCTTAGTGTATCCCCCTGCCCCTTGTGAATCCGGGCCTGATTCGCAAAATATCCTAGTCCGATTGACGCAACAAGCGCAGCCTTTGACCTCTCCAGCTTTTGAAAACGCTGTAAAACTTGTCCGCAAACGCCGTGAATCGTGGACCTGCCCCGCCAAGCGGCTATAATAACCCGCCAATACTGCATATATTGACATGTGCTCGTCGGAATCGTGCGAGACCATTCCAATCACACCGCCAGAGCCCCGAGTCGCCAGTTCTTTGTCGCAATATGGACAGCAGACTGACAGCTAAGGCCCCCTGTGAAAGGAAGGTTCAAGCCCGCGTTTCCTGAGGAGAATCCATTAAGAAGATAGATCGAAGGCGCCCATCGCCAGGATCTTTACAACAGGAAAATAATAATGTCTTCTTACCGCTGCCGAAAATGCAAAAATGGAATTCTTATTGCCGCCGTGCAAGGGCACAACGAGACGGAACTTACGGAAACATACGAGTGCGACGCCTGCGGACATGTCGCAGTGATACCGTCGCGAATGATTATCTGCAGTCAGATGGTGACGAGCTTCATCGGCGGCCTGATTACCGCCTACCTGTTCATAGAACAACTGTCGATTTTCGTCACCGTCGTGCAATTTAACATCGAACGGAATCTCACCCAGAATATTGTGTTGCTGGTCGTTTCCCTGCTGTTTCTGGCGGGCTTCGGCTACACCCTCTATACGGGCATGCAGGGACTGGCGAAAAGGAAGTTTTATCTCAAGGCGCCGCAGCGAAATAAGCGGTTCCGCGCATCGTAGCGAGGGTTGACGCGGATTTCCGGTTTTAGAAAACTCCCCTGCCGACTATAATCCGGCTCCCGGCGCACAGGAGTCAGGCGGGCAAAAACCATAACTCATAAAGAGAGATCGTGTATGTCGAAGAAACTGTTGGTGGGCTTGTTGTCCTTGTTACCCTTCATGAGTCCGGCGGCACTGGCTGCCGACGAGAAATTCGTAGCCATCACCCAGATTGTTGAGCATCCAGCTTTGGACGCCTGCCGTAAAGGCGTGCAGGACGAACTTGCCGAAAGAGGTTTCAAAGTTGGCGAAAACCTGAAATGGATGTACGAAAGCGCTCAGGGCAACCCGACTACCGCCAACCAGATCGCCAAGAAATTCGCCGGTGAAGAGCCTGACGTGATCGTCGCCATCGCCACCCCTTCTGCGATCACAGCCGCCGCCGCCGCACGCAACACGCCGGTCGTATTCTCCGCGGTCACCGATCCTCTGGGAGCAAAACTGGTCAAGACGCTGGAAAAACCTGGCGGCAAAGTCACCGGCACCATGGATATGCTGCCCATCGACAAGCACCTGCAACTGGTAAAACGCATTGTCCCGGAAGCGAAAATTATCGGCACCATCTATAACCCGGGTGAAGCTAACTCCGTCTCCCTGGTGGAAAGGCTGAAAAAAGAAAGCGCAGACGCTGGCCTGGTTCTGCGTGAGGCCGCCGTCACCAAAAGTTCAGAGATTCTGAATGCAGCGCGCTCACTGGTAGGAAAAGTCGACGCCATTTACCTGCTGACTGACAACACCGTTATTTCCGGGGTGGAAGCGGTCATCAAAGTCGGCGAACAGAACAAGCTGCCGGTCATCGCCGCCGACACAGACACCGTCACTCGCGGCGCCATCGCCGCTTATGGTTTTAACTACTACGACGTAGGCAGACAAACCGGCGGCATCGTCGCGGATATTCTTGAAGGCAAAGCCCCTGGCGACATCGACGTACAAGGCGTGGAAAAGCTGGAGCTTTACCTGAATCCAGGCGCCGCTGAGCGCATGGGCGTCAAACTGGATTCCAAATTGTCTGAAGAAGCCAAGGAAATCGTAGGCGGCTGATCCCGCTCTCTCCAGGGCCTCAAGGAGAGGCCCTCTCCCATCATTGCAGTTGTTCCCGGAGGTACTTTTGTCCCAAATCGCATTTCTTGGCGCTATTGAAGTCGGCCTTGTATTCGCCCTTGTCGCCTTCGGCGTGTTTCTGTCTTTCCGCATTCTGGACTTCCCCGACCTCACTGTCGACGGCAGCTTCCCACTAGGCGGAGCAGTATGCGCCACTTTGATTACGTTTGGCTGGAATCCCTGGCTGGCCACGCTCGCGGCGATTACTGCAGGCGCAATGGCTGGCAGCGTCACCGCCTGGCTGAACGTACGGCTCAAGATACTGCATTTGCTGGCCTCCATACTGACCATGATGGCGTTGTACTCCATCAATTTACGCATCATGGGCAAGCCCAATGTCGCCTTGCTGGGAGAACCCACAGTCCTCAGCGTGTTTGATACTCTGGGCGTTAAATATTACTACGCCGCCCCGATTGGCTTTGCCATCGTCGTCACCGCCGTCGCCGGCTTGCTGCTGTTTTTCCTGAAGTCCGAACTGGGCCTGGCGATGCGCGCCGCCGGGGCGAATCCGCATATGGCCAAAGCCCAGGGAATTAATACCGGTTTCATGATCATAGTCGGTATGGCGCTATCCAATGGGTTAGTGGCGCTGGCTGGCGCCTTGTTCGCTCAGTCCACCGGTAATGCGGACATCACCATGGGCGTCGGCGTTATTCTGGTCGGCCTGGCTTCAGTCATTGGCGGCGAAGCGTTACTGACGCCCCGTACTATTTTATTGGCGCTGCTGGGCTGCATCATTGGCTCCATTCTCTATCGTCTGGCCGTGGCGGCGGCGCTTAACACTGATTTTCTGGGACTACAGGCTCAAGACCTCAACCTGATCACAGCTGCGCTGGTGGCCATGGCGATTGTTCTGCCTACCGCCAAGCGCGCCGTATTCAAGCCCACAGGGAGGCCTCAAGCATGATCCAGGTATCCAATCTACACATCTGCTTTGGCCGCGGCACGCCGCTGGAAGTCTATGCCCTACGGGGCGTCGACCTGACTATTCCCCAAGGCCAGTTCGTTACCGTTATCGGCAGTAACGGCGCGGGCAAAAGCACCCTGCTCAACGCCGTCGCCGGAGAAATACAGCCGGAGTCCGGCAACATCGTCATTGGCCACCAGGATGTCACCCAGGCGCCGACTCACAAACGCGCCAAGAATGTCGCTCGCGTTTTTCAGGACCCCAAGCGAGGCACCTGTGAAACCCTCACCCTGGAAGAAAATCTGGCGTTGGCTTTGGCGCGCGGAAAACGTCGCGGTTTGCGGCCGGCGATCAAGTCCGCGGACAACAAGCGCTTCAAAGAGCTGGTGGCCCGCCTGGGGCTGGGACTGGAAGATCGCCTGGGCGATCAGATCGGCCTGCTGTCCGGCGGACAGCGCCAAGCCATGAGTCTGTTGATGGCCACTCTCCAGCCTATTGAAATTCTGCTGCTGGACGAACACACCGCCGCCCTCGACCCCAAAACCGCTGCGTTCGTTCTGGAGCTGACAGCGGAGATCGTCGAGCGGGAAAAATTGACGGTTCTGATGGTGACCCACAGCATGCAGCAGGCGCTGGACTACGGCGACCGCACGCTGATGCTGCACGAAGGCAAAATCATCTTCGACATTGAGGGAGACCAGCGCAAGTTCACCACCATTCCAGACCTGTTGAAACTGTTCGAGACCAAGAGCGGGCATGGGTTGGCCGACGACTCGCTGTTACTGGGCTAGTCTCCTCCCAGCCTAAACATACTGGCCGCCCTAAACAGGCCGTTAACCCAGTGCGGCGGGAAAAACTTTGTAAATTACATTGAGCATTCCTCGCCGCGTTATCTATAGTTAGGATATAAAACATAATTACCTGTCAAAACAGGCAACGGGCGATCGATCATCATTTACGGGTCATTTGCGCGGTAGTCCTCTAAATGCAGATTCAACAATTTATCCGGAAAAACGGTCAGTGGATGACGCCCCTCCCAGACCAACCGGAGCATGATACGGTTTTACTGCTTTGCTTCGGCCGGCAATCCCTCCTGTTTACCGATGATGTTGACGCCGCGTTACGTTACAGTTTCCCTCAGGCTCAAATAGTAGGCTGCTCGACCGCCGGGGAAATCATGGGGACTAAAGTGCTGGAGAACACACTGACCGTTACGGCGCTCAGCTTTTCCCGCGCCACTATCGCCGTCGTCTCCACCCCTGTTCAGGACAATTCAGATAGCCGCGCCGTCGGACGCAACATTGCGCGACAATTACCGCCAGAAGGGCTGCGTCATGTGTTGTTATTGTCCGATGGCTTAAAGGTCAACGGCTCCGAACTGGTGCATGGCGCCCAGGAGGCTCTGCCTCAGCGAGTCAGGATTACTGGCGGACTCGCCGGGGATTATGAAGACTTCACTGACACCTCCGTCTGGGTTAACAGTCCCACACGAGAGGGTCTCGTGGCGGCGATCGGCTTTTACGGCGACTCATTGCGCATCGGATACGGCTCCATGGGGGGGTGGGACGCTTTTGGTCCCGATTGGCGCATCAGCAAATCCGAGCGCAACAAACTGTTTGAATTGGATCAGCATAGCGCGCTTTCTCTTTATAAAGATTACCTGGGCGACTACGCGAACGGGCTGCCGGCCACCGCACTGCTGTTTCCCCTACTGGTCAAGCTCGCCGATAATCACTATGTTGTGAGAACCATTCTCGGCATCAATGAGTCGGAACGATCCATGACCTTCGCCGGCGATATGCCTCAAGGCGCCGCCGCCCGTTTTATGAAGGCCAACTTCGAGCGTCTGGTGGAAGGCGCCGCCTCAGCGGCGGAGCAAAGTCGCTTTTCCGGCGGCCGGCAACCGCAACTTGCGTTACTGGTCAGTTGCGTCGGACGCAAAATGGTGTTGAAACAACGTACGGAAGAAGAAGTGGAAAGCGTTCGAGAAGTGCTCGGCGCCGATACCGCTATATGCGGTTTTTATTCCTATGGCGAAATCAGTCCGGTAGTTGATGGGGTTGGCTGCTCTCTGCATAACCAGACGATGACGATTACAACAATCAGCGAAGACTAAGAATGCAACATCAACCAGGCTTTATGATCACCTATGCATAGGCTGTTAGAGCGTCAGTTGAAAAAACTGTTGCCCGCTGACCTTCCAGCGGAGCGGTTACGCGCGCTTCTGGACGCGATTGACGCGGCGTACATCCAGGCTGACGAAGAACGCAGCATGCTCGAACGCGCCCTGGAACTGTCTTCGCAGGAGCTCACCAAACGCAACCAGGAACTAAAGCAGCAATTACAGGAAATTTCCACGACCAAACAGGAGCTGGAGAATTCGGTTTCCCTGCTTAACGCCACCCTCAATTCCACCTGCGACGGCATCATTGTCTTCGACCAGGACAATCGGGTGATCGCCTGCAATAACGTGTTTCTGAAAATGTTCGACATGCGGCAGGAAGTAGCGGAAAACATCAACAAACACCACATCCGTCCTTATTTACGGGAAAAAGTGAAGAACCTGGATGAGCTGACCCGACTTTGGGAGTTCAATAAACGTTTTAATCAGCGCTCCAGTTATTGTTTGCTGGAAATGAAAGACGGTCGCTTCATCGACTGCTACACCAATCCACGCATCCATGAAGGTAAGGTGCTCGGCCGGGTGTGGAGTCTGAGTGACATCACGGAACTCAAGCTCAGCGAACAACAGGCGCTGTTTCATTCCTATCACGACAACCTGACCGGCCTGCCCAACCGCACTTTGTTCCACGAACGCCTCACCCACGCCATCGAGCGCCGAGGCGTTCAGCAGCGGGATCTGGCGGTCATGTTTCTGGATCTCGACGGCTTCAAGGACATCAACGATTCCACCGGACTGGAAACCGGCGACCAGTTACTGCAAATGGCCGCGCAACGCATCAAGGAAACCCTGCCGCCGGAAACCACCGTCGCGCGTTATGGCGGCGACGAATTCATTGTCCTGCTGGAGAACATCAAGACGTCTTTCGAGGCGACCCTGGTTTCCGAGCGCCTGCGCTCCGCCATTGATCGTCCGTTTACGGTCGACGATCAGACTTTTCATCTGACCTGCTCGATCGGCATCGCCCTCTATCCAACCGACAGTCGCGACGCCGACGCATTGATCCGCAAAGCGGACATGGCGATGAATCACGCCAAGAGTCGCGGCCGCAACAATTGCCAGTTCTTCGCCGACGAATTTGAAATTCTCACCTCCCATCGCCTGAGAATTCGCAACAATCTTAAGTCTGCGTTGGAAAAGAATGAGTTCAACTTGCTGTACCAACCCAAAATCGCCCTGCACAGCAATATGATCATCGGCGTCGAAGCCCTGATACGCTGGCGGCGACCGAGCGGCGAAGTGGTTTCTCCGGCGGAGTTTATTCCCGCCGCGGAGGAAAACGGCCTGATCATCGATATCGGCAACTGGGTTACCGAGGAAGCCTGCAAACAACTGCAACGCTGGGGACGGGAGAATCACCATAACTTTTCCGTCGCCATCAATATCTCCCCGTTCCACTTTCAGCACGCCGACATCCTGAGCACCATCACTCAGGCATTACGACGTTATTCGGTACGCCCCGAGCTGTTGGAAATCGAGCTGACGGAAAGCGCCTTGATGGAGGATATCGAGCACACTATCGAAATACTGGCAGAGCTGCGCAAGCTGGGCATCAGTTGCTCGGTGGACGATTTCGGCGCCGGCTATTCCTCTTTGAATTACCTTAAGCGGTTGCCGGTGGACACACTGAAAATCGACAAGATGTTCATCGACGACATCACCAAATCACAACGTGATCTGGCGCTGGTCGACACCATGATCAACCTCGCCCACCATTTGGACATGCTGGTCGTGGCGGAAGGCGTAGAGACGGAAGAAACGGTTCATCTGCTCAAGGAGAAACGTTGCGACCTGGCCCAAGGTTATTACTTCAGTCGTCCCGTGAGCGGCAAAGTGATCAGTGAAATGCTGACCACACGCCTGCAGGATCGCGCCTGACTGTCCCCTCTCCTTTTACGATCACACTTATTAATCAGACAGACAAATAGCTTCCTTCTATTTGTCTGCAACTACAGGGCCTGCCCATGTCAGGCCCTGTCTCCCGCGGCTCTTCGCCGCGCAGGCGCATCCATGCGCCAGATATTAACATGTCAATATCATTGCCATATTAATACAACTAGAGTTCCTCAGGTTTGCCGCTGCGAAAAGCGGATAAGGTGTAGGCTTCCTCCAGTTCATCCGCCGTCGCCACACCACTGCTCATAAACAGCACCACGGTCTTACTCCTGAGTTTTTGTCTGAGCAGATAGGCCGCCATGATGGGCGCGCCGCCCGCCGCATCCACCATTTGCCGGGTATGATGCGCCGCCAGCGCCACGCCTTCGTACAAGCGATGTTCCGGCAGCAAAACAAAGTCCGCGAGTGAGTCCGCATACAGACTGAAAGGCGTTTCAAAGGCTTTACTCATACCCAGTTCTTGCGAAAACGTTCGACTTTCCTGACGTTGCAGCGCGCCGGTTTTCCAGGATAAATAAGCGGCAGGAGCCGACTCCGCCTGCACGCCAATCACTTTCAACTTGGGATTGAGGACGCTCGACGCCGCCAGCGTGGAAGCAATACATCCCCCCATGCCCACAGAGCCGATCGCCACATCCGCTTCAGGCAGTTCCTCGATCATTTCCAGGGCGGCGGTGGCGCAACCATGAATAAACTGCATTTCGTTGGCGGGATGCACGAAGTAATAATCGCCGTTTTCCTCCATGCGGCGCGCGATCCGTAACGACTCTGGAAAGTCGATTCCGCTGGCGCGTACTTCAGCCCCTTGATCCTGTATCGGTTGAGTCAATGACAATGGGCTTTTTTCCGGAACCACCACCAGCGCGCTCATGTTGAACAGACGGGCCGCGCAAGCCAAAGCCAGCCCCGAAGCCCCGTTGGCTGCGGTGACGATGCGGGTGACGCCATTACGCCGCAATTCCCACGCAAGATTGACGGCGCCGCGTATTTTTTGGCTGGCCGTGGGGTTATGATTCTCGTGCTTAATATAGATATCAGCGCCAATCAGCCTGGAGAGGCTCTCGTAGCGTAGCAATTGAGTCGGCTTGAGATTTCGCGAAACCGTTTGACGGGCTTTGAATATGTCGCGAATATCAACGACTTGGTCCTTCATAAGTCAGTCTCAGGCAATGTGGGCGATGGCTAGCATATACGCAGGCGCGTTCAGGCGCTGTGACTGCATTCAAAGTAAAGAAATGTAACAAGGAGCAAAAGGACATCCATGCTAATTTCCCCAGCATCCCTGCATTCGCATTTGGGCGACGCCAAGTATCGCATTATCGATTGCCGCTTCGCGCTTAACGACCCGGAATACGGACGCCTCGCCTATCTGCAGGGCCATATTCCAGGCGCCGTATACGCCGACCTGAACAAAGATTTATCGGCGCCGGTGATTCCAGGTAAAACAGGACGCCATCCACTGCCGGAGGTCCACAAGTTTCTAGGCTGGTTACAGCAGGCCGGCATCACCTCAGAAGATACTGTCGTCGCCTATGACGACGGCCCCGGCGCTTACGCCTCTCGCTTGTGGTGGTTGTTAAAATGGCTTGGGCACGATGACGTCCGCATTCTGGACGGCGGCCTGAAAGCCTGGCGCGCCGCGGGTTATGATCTGTCCACTGAGCCAGCGGCGCCCAAGCAGGTTGATGCGTACGAGGCGACGCCCGACGACCGTCTGCTGGTGACGGCGGAGGAGTTGCACAGCAAGCTGAACGACGCGTCGGTCAATATTCTGGACGCCCGCGCGGCGCCGCGATTCGCAGGAGAAATGGAGCCGATAGATCCAGTCGCCGGACACATCCCTAACGCAATCTGCGCGCCCTTTGAAGAAAACCTGACCCCCGAAGGCGTATTCAAACCGGAAGAAGAATTACGCCGCCGCTTCGCCAACTATTACGCCCACGGCAAAGCCTGGGAAGTCATTTGCTACTGCGGCTCCGGCGTCACCGCCTGCCACAACATCTTCTCCGCCCACCTGGCGGGCTACCCCATGCCCAAACTCTACCCCGGCTCCTGGAGCGAGTGGATCACCGATCCCAATCGTCCCATTGCCGTCGGCAACGAATAGACTCAAGCGTTATACCAACATCTCAGCGGCGTCATTACCTTACAATGACGCCCCGATAATCCTTGGATTAATAGATCTTCGACAGGACCTGACATGTGCATCCTATCCAACATATAGGAAAGTAAAGTGTCGAAGGGCTTTCCTATCTTGTTCTCTTGGTCAGAAGTATATTGAAATCACTCGTTGCCTGCTTTCGCTCTTTAACCTGAAACCTGAGCATGTCACTTAAACCAGGCGTTTCTTATTTACCTGATATCAGTAGGGAGCGGCATACGAAAAACGCCTCCATATAGGAGGCGTTTCCGAACAGGCTCAGGCAGAAGCTTACACTAACAACAAACTCTTAAAAGGATGTATATGAAAGCGCCGCCCGATTACAGCCTTATAAAACCATTAAGCAGCCAACCAGCTCTCAACAGTTTCTTTGCCGTATTGTTCTTTCCACGCGTTAAGAACTTTGTGGTTACCGCCGCGGGTTTCAACTACTTCGCCGGTTTCTGGGTTTTTGTACACTTTCAAAGGACGCGCGCCACGACGCTTGTCAGAAGCAGAAACTTTAGCTGGCGCTTTATCTCCACGCAACAGGTTCAGCACCTCCTCGGAAGAAACGTCGTAGCTTTTCATGAGTTCTTCAAGTTGCTTTTTGAATTCCAGGCTCTTTTTCAGTTCGTCGTCATTTTCCAGCGCTTCCAGTTTCTTTTTAAGCGCTTCGATTTCAGCAAGAGTAGTTTCGTAGGCGTTGATCTTTTTCATTTCTTATCCCCAATGTAATTATGAAAACTATTGATTCCGGGCCATTTACAGCCTGGCCAATAAAATACGAGTTGGAGGCGCAGTATAACGCAAAGTTATTAAGCATCAAGCATTTTCATTTATACAACACATTTATTTACTAATAAATAACATTACCGTCATTTTAATTCTTGTTGTATCGACTCTACCTCCGCATAAATTCGATCAATTTACAATCAACCCTATTGCAATGTGAATGATACAACCGAATAAAACGAGTTATACGTAGACGGTCTAGCGCAACGTTAATAATATGGCAAAGATATTGGCATGTTAATAATCAGGCCCATGGATGCGCCTGCGCGGCTGTTAGCCGCGGGAGACAGGGCCTGACCTGTGCAGGCCCTGTCGTTGCAGACAACCTGTAGTTGCAGACAAATAGAAGGAAGCTATTTTTCTGCCTGATTAATAGCCAGGCATCCTCGGTAACAGCGAGGTGATGAGATACGGCGCCAGCATCAGTTAGACGTTTAATATGATTGGCGCACTTGCATGATTAAAATTCAGACATATTAGAAGTGACTTATTCCTCTATCCCCGGGAAATTAACATAGAAGAAACCAGTGGGACCACTGGTTCCTGCAACGACATTTTTACTTATTTTTTAACTCGCTAAGGGTCTTGTCCATGCTTTCCATCACTGCTAGCTGTTTATCCATAACCTGAAGTGATCTATGTATGGGTCCCCTCCGAAATAGGAAATAAAAGAGAAATATAACCAGCCCCAGCACAAGTACAGGTTGCATAACAGCCTGGATAAACGAGTAACCCCATTCCCTGTCACGCTTGTCCGCCTCGTACCTAAGCCACTCCTCATTCGTCATCCACACATCGACTACGGGGTTAAAGACAAGTTTTCTATTAGTCATAAAGGACTTAATCTCTGGCTCCCTATTCAGCTTGCCTTCCAGTTGTACTTGGAGATTTCCGTATCTATATCCATCTGCGCCATACTCGATGGAAACTGCCGTAATTTCAGCAACGCCATGGAATCCAAAGCTGTCGCTATCAAGCTGATATTTTCCATCACCTAATGCACTAAAATTAGTAAATAACTCCTCGTTTTCCTGGATTCTTTCCCATGCCCTGATTAGCTCTTCTTGATTACCAGAGTATGCATGTGAAGTAGAGGAGATTAGCCATACGCAAAGGAGTATGAGTTTTTTCATTATGTAAATCGCTTACCTGCTGTTATTCGGGCATTCATCAAAACATTTCAACAGGGTATATACTTGAAACAGGAGAAAATAACAATTTTCTTAGCGAGATTTACTGGGGCCTGTTCACACTAAAGAACTAATCAGCTATTAGTGCAAACTGAATGAAGAGTTTAAACGTGGCATCAAGCTTATCAAATCGGTATAAGATTTTTCTGAAGCCCTTTAAACACAGGAACACCCTATCAACCTCACTGCGCGTTTATAAACATACACGTCATACTACCTCCGTCAATCCTCTACTTTTCGGTGGGACGACTGGCGTCACACCAGATCAGACACCAATAGGCGGGTTGCGTCACCTTCGTAGGCGCTCTCATTAATGACGTGTCTAATCTTTGTGGGCAGGATCATCTTCTCTATCGGCGATTACCAAATCGTTCACATCGTCACATAGCTTCTTAAAGCTTTCCACTATCGCCGTGCCGCCCACTTCAATGTAGTAAACCGGGCATTTTCCATCTTCCGCATTTTCAATATCAAGAAACAGCAGGCTTTCCGGTTGCGCGATTACATCCAGATCGCCCACTTCAAAGTCGCCTTCAAGAAAGCCGGTCACTAGAAATGGAATTTTGGTGTCTAAATCCAGATTCTCAGGCATGCCGTCGCAGAATAAGTCATCAAAAAAACTCTCCGCGTCGTCTTCATCCACCTGGGAGAGGTCGAAAATCATCGCATTACGAGCCTCGCCCTCAATCTCGACGGAAACGGGACGCCACATCAAATCGGAATACTTTGCATAGATGCTTTTTAACATGCTTTTACCTCTAACCTTGGAAATGAGAAATAACACAGTTCTAACGCGGCGCCATTTCCTTATGGGTCAAAGCGAAACGACTCTATTAAGAGTAGAGTATGTCAGAGAATTCTTTATATGAAACTTTAAGGGCTAAAGCGCTGGCGCGAGATAATGCGCAAGCAGGAGATAAAGTGTAGGTAACAGATAGAAAGGCGGCGTCAAACTCGTCCCTGAGCCAGTTCTTCACACCGTCATGTACCCTCTTACCTGCTCTTTATCCATATCCGCTTTCTGGCCGGACAGGACAACAGAGCCGCGATCCAGTACGGCGTAGTTGTCGGCGAGTTCGTAGGCGAAGTCGAGGTACTGTTCGATCAGGACAATGGCCATATCGCCCCTGTCGCGCAGTCTTCCGATGACGCTTTGGATATCTTTGATAATGGATGGCTGGATGCCTTCCGTCGGCTCGTCCAACATCAAAAGCTTGGGACGGGTGACCAGGGCGCGGGCGATGGCGAGCTGCTGTTGCTGTCCGCCGGAGAGGTCCCCGCCACGGCGTTTAAGCATACTTTTCAGTACGGGAAACAGCGTGAAAATTTCCTCTGGAATGCTGCGTTGGCTACGAGGAATAGCGGCAAAGCCGGTTTTCAGATTCTCCAGCACCGTGAGCTGGGAGAATATCTCGCGTCCCTGGGGCACATAAGCGATGCCCAGTTTGGCGCGATCATGGGGCGACAAGCGCGCAATATCGCGCCCCTGCCAGAGCACCGCGCCTTTCTTGACGGGATGGCGACCGGACAGCGCCCGCAACAGGGAGGTCTTGCCCACCCCGTTGCGCCCCAGAATGCAGGAAACCTTCCCCGCCTCCGCTTCCATACTGACGCCATATAAAGCCTGACTGGCGCCGTAAAACAAGTCTACGTTCTGTACGTTCAACATATGACATTACTCGATTATTCCGCCGCTGTTTGATCCAGGGGCTCCACTTATTTTTACCGCCCCAGATAAACCTCAATCACCTGCTGATTCTTCTGCACCTGATCCAGCGATCCCTCCGCCAGCACGCGTCCTTCGTGCAACACTGTGACTTTGCATTGCAGGGCGCGCACGAAATCCATGTCGTGCTCCACCACCACCAGGGAATGCTGCTTGGATACGGCTTTAAACAGCTCGGCGGTTTTCTCGGTTTCCACGTCGGTCATGCCCGCCGCCGGTTCGTCAATTAGCAGTAATTCCGGCCCCTGTATCAGCAGCATGCCAATCTCCAGCCATTGCTTCTGACCATGAGACAGCGCGCCGGCGAGTTCGCCCGCCCTGGCGCTGAGATCCACCAGCGTCAGGATTTCATCGATGCGGGTTTTCTGCGCCTTGCTGAGCCGATGAAAGAAGGCCTCATACACCTTGCGCCCGCCTTGCAACGCCAGCTCCAGGTTTTCAAGCACCGTCAACGATTCAATCACCGTCGGCTTCTGAAATTTGCGGCCGACGCCCATATTGGCGATCTCGGCCTCGTCGTGCTGAGTCAGGTCGATGTGATTGTTGAACAGCACCTGGCCGACGTCAGGTCGTGTTTTGCCAGTAATGACATCCATCATGGTGGTCTTGCCTGCGCCATTCGGACCGATAATCGCGCGCAATTCCCCCGGCGCTAAAATCAATGACAGACTGTTCAGCGCCTTGAAGCCATCGAAACTGACGGATACGCCGTTTAAATAAAGAATGCTGGGTTGTTCCAGATGTTTTGCTTGCATGGGCTTTCCTTATGAGCTGGGACTGACTTCAACCGGCTTGTCGGGATGGCGATCAGATGCGACAGGACGTATAGACCCACCCGAATCCGCTAACAGCGTTTCAGTTTCAGAAGACTCGCCGCCATCACCCGCTTGTTCCGGTCGTTCTGGCGTGACAGACCCGCCGCCTGACCAGATGCGTTCAAACAATCCCACCAGACCTTTAGGCAAAAACAACGTCGTGACCACGAATAACGCCCCCAGGCAATACAGCCAAAGCTCAGGGAACGCCCCCGTGAAATAACTTTTCGCGTAGTTCACCGCGATGGCGCCAATGACTGCGCCATACAGCGCGCCGCGCCCGCCGACAGCCACCCAGATGATGATTTCGATAGAGTTAATGGGAGAAAACTCACCGGGATTAATAATGCCCACCTGAGGGACATAGAGGGCGCCGGCTATTCCCGCAAGCACCGAGGAAACGACGAATACAAAGAGTTTGTATTTATCCACCCGATATCCCAAGAACCGCGTGCGCGCTTCCGCATCGCGCACCGCCACCAACACGCGTCCGAGTTTGGAGTTAACGATGCGACGGCATAGAACATATCCCAGCATGAGCGCCACGGCGGAAGCGATGAACAAGCCGCAGCGGGTGGCGTCCGATTGCAGATTGAAGCCCAGCAAATCCTTGAAGTCCGTCAACCCGTTATTGCCGCCGAATCCCATATCATTGCGGAAGAACGCCAGCATCAGGGCGTAGGTCAGCGCCTGGGTAATAATGGAGAGATAAACACCGGTGACTCGCGAGCGAAACGCCAGCCAACCGAACACGAACGCCAGCAGACCCGGCGCCAACGCCACCATCAGCATGGCGAAGCCGAAGTTATCGAAGCCATGCCAATACCAGGGCAACTCTTTCCAGTTCAAAAACACCATGAAGTCCGGCAGTAACGGGTCGCCGTAAACGCCCCGATCGCCGACCTGACGCATCAGATACATTCCCATCGCATAACCGCCCAAGGCAAAAAAAGCGCCGTGTCCCAGACTGAGAATCCCGCAGTATCCCCAAATCAGGTCAACCGCCAGCGCCAAGAGGGCATAGCAGAGGTACTTTCCGAGCAACGTCACCGTGTAGGTGGATACATGCAGCGCCGATCCCGGCGTCATGGTCAGATTCAACAGCGGCACAACTACCGCCAATGCAGCCAGCGCCAGCAGCAGGTAGCGGCCGCCTTTATCGTTCATGAGAAGTCGAGTGACAGGTCCCAATTTCATCGTCATCAGCCCTCCACCGCGCGGCCCTTGAGAGCGAACATGCCCCGCGGGTATTTCTGGATAAACAGGATGATGAAGACCAGCACCAGGATTTTCGCCAGCACCGCGCCGGCGAAGGGCTCCAACAGTTTATTGGCGACGCCCAACGACATGGCCCCGACAAATGTGCCCATGAGGTTGCCCACGCCGCCGAACACCACCACCATGAACGAATCAATAATGTAGGCCTGTCCCAGGTTAGGCCCCACATTGGTCAACTGACTTAACGCCACGCCGGCGATACCGGCGATGCCTGACCCCAGGCCAAAAGTCATCGCATCCAGCCAGCCGGTGCGAATCCCCATGGAACTGGCCATCGGCCGGTTTTGCGTCACCGCCGGCATTTGCAGACCGAACTGGGTTTTACGCAGCAACGCCGCCAGCGCCAACAACACCAAGATGCTGAAAATGATGATGTACAGACGGTTGTAGGTCAGCGACAGCGCGCCATTGATTTCAATAGAGCCCGACATCCAGTTTGGCGTGGTGACGGATTGATTCAACGAACCGAAGATAGTTCTCACCAGTTGCTGCAGACACAAGCTGATGCCGAAAGTGGCCAGCAGAGTTTCCAGGGGGCGGCCGTAAAGAAAACGGATCACGCCACGCTCGATCAGGACGCCCGCCAGACCGGACACCAGAAACGCCGCCGGGATCGCGACAAATAAAGAGTACTCAATATGGTTCGGCATCCATTGCTGAATCACAAAGGTCGTGTAAGCCCCCAGCATGATCATTTCACCGTGGGCCATATTGATAACGCCCATCACGCCAAAGGTGATGGCGAGTCCTACCGCCGCCAGCAACAGCACCGCGCCCAGACTGATGCCGAAATAGACGTTTTCTACGCCTTTATTGAAAGCGACCAGGCTTTCTATCGACGCCAACGCATCCTGCGCCGCCTGTCTCACTGCCGGGTCCGGCTCCAGGAATTCGCCTTGGCCATTGGTGTTCAAAAAGCTGCGCAGCAAAGAGCGTACTTCCACATACAGCTCGCCCTGCAATTGTTCTATCGCCGCCACTCTATCCGGCGTTGTTTCGCCATGGCGCGCCTGCAACATGGCGAGATCGACAGCCAGCAAGCCCCGAACGGAGGCGTCCTGCTCTTTTTCCAGCGCGCGCGCCAGTAGAGGAATATTGGTCGCATCATCGGACTTCATCATGTTGCGCGCCGCTTCCAGGCGCACATTCAGATCCGGCGAACGCAATTGCAGCGCCGCCAGGTTTTCCCGCAGCAACTGTCGCAAGGAGTTATTCACGCTGATCTTCTTGAACGCGCGCTTCTCAACGTCCTCCGCCACTTCGCCGGTCAAGACGTTTTCTGCGCTATAAAGATCATTGGCGTAGCGCAGGATAACCACCTCGCCCTCGCCTTTCTTGGCGTATTGCAGATCGCCTTCCAGCAACGCGGTGAGAACAGGAACAACCTGCGGATGTTCTATTTCACTCAGATCACGCACCAGTTGCTCTTTTTCTGAGAAACCCGCCGTTTTCAGTTGCGCCAGTATCGGCGCCATATCAGAGTTGGCGGCTGCCGCCTGAGCGCCAAAGCTCAACGCAAGCAGGATGGGAATCAACATAACGCGGCCCGGATTGAAAAAGTCGAGCCGCCATAAAAAGGAAAACAGGAGGGAAAGTCGTCGCATGTGTCATTCTTTCCGTAGCGTTTACGCCCAGCGGAAGTTTGCGCCGGGACGCCGGCCGCAACCGGCGCCCCAGCTAATTCCACGATGGGATGGGCGAAGTCAATTAATAGTTTTGCCCGGAGCACTTACCGGTTTTGACGTTGAAGTTGCCGCAGCTTAGCGGCATGGTCCAATCCGCGGTCAGGTCTTTGCTGCCCGGCAGATAGTCAGACCAGGCGTCGCCCATGACAGCGCCGGAAGTACGCCACACCGTTTCAAACTGACCGTCTTCCTGAATTTCACCGATCAGCACCGGCTTGGTGATGTGGTGGTTCGGCATCATGGTGGCGTAGCCGCCGGAAAGGTTGGGCACTGTCACGCCGACAATAGCCTGCCCTACCACGTCAGGATCAGTGGTCCCTGCTTTTTTGACCGCTTCCGCCCACATGTTGAAGCCGATGTAGTGCGCTTCCATGGGATCGTTGGTGACGCGCTTTTTATCCTTGATAAAGGTTTTCCAGGAATCGATGAAGTCATCGTTGACTTCCGCGTCCACGCTCATAAAGTAGTTCCAGGCCGCCAAGTGGCCCACCAGAGGCTTGGTATCCAGGCCGGACAACTCTTCTTCGCCGACCGAGAACGCTACGACCGGAATGTCTTCCGCGGAAATACCCTGGTTGCCCAGCTCTTTATAAAAAGGCACGTTGGCGTCGCCGTTGATGGTGGACACTACTGCGGTCTTCTTGCCGGCGGAGCCGAACTTCTTGATGTCGGAGACAATGCTCTGCCAGTCGGAATGCCCGAAAGGCGTATAGTTGATCAGGATGTCTTCCTGTTTGACGCCTTTCGATTTCAGATAGGCTTCCAGGATCTTGTTGGTGGTGCGCGGATACACATAGTCGGTGCCCGCCAACACCCAGCGCTGCACGCCCAATTCATCCATTAAATAGTCCACCGCGGGCACCGCCTGCTGGTTCGGCGCGGCGCCGGTATAGAAAACGTTTTTGGAGGACTCTTCCCCTTCGTATTGCACCGGATAGAACAACAGGCCGTTCAGCTCTTCAAACACCGGCAATACGGATTTGCGCGAGACGGAGGTCCAGCAACCGAACACCACATCCACTTTGTCTTTTTCCAACAGCTCACGCGCTTTTTCTGCAAACAGCGGCCAGTTGGAAGCGGGATCAACCACGACGGCTTCCAGCTTCTTGCCAAGCAGGCCGCCTTTCTTATTTTGCTCATCCACGAGCATGAGAACGGTATCCTTCAGAGTTGTCTCGCTGATAGCCATGGTTCCGCTCAGGCTGTGCAGAACGCCCACCTTAATGGTGTCCGCCGCCTGCGCCAGGGAGGCGCTGATCGAAAGGGCCAACGCGCTCAAACCAGTCCCAACACGCCTAGACATTTTTTTCATTGTACGAACTCCGATACGGGTTAATGTTGTGAGTTTCTCCCGTCGCAAAGCAACGCACGCAGTGTTCCACCACTTTTTTATCTCTTTGTTTTCATAACGTTACATTTGAAAACCCAAGGATACGTAGTTTTACGGAGCCGCCATTCGCACCAGTGTGACCCATGTCTCATGCATGGGGGCACAATATCGGGGCGCGCTCAAAAAATGTCTGACGACCCACTTAAGGCGCACCAAAGCCATGAACCAAAGCGGTGCAAAAACAAAGTCCCTGAACGCTTTTAAACCACCGCCTCCGCCCTGTCAGCGCCAAAATGGCGAGGGGTTGGCACAGCATTCGCTTAATGACTTGCCACAACGAGACAGAAACGAGCGCGCCCACGCATTGTTTCAGGGCGCAGCAGGTAAGAAGAAAGTCGCGGACAGAGATCGCGACCTCAGCGTAAAGGTACGCAGCGTAATGCTTGCAGAGCAATTCACCGATAAAAACAAGCATGCGGAGCAGGAATTGAGTCCTGGCTCTTCCGCCGTCACCGGCGCCAGAAACTGGCGGGCGTCGCTCACGCTAAACCTGACCAAAGAGTCAAATCGCACCATATTGAAGCAAGCCGCTCACCAAGGCCCTCTGCGGGTGCAGCGACCGTTTTATCCAGAGGGCGCGCAGCGTCCCCACATCTATATATTGCATCCTCCAGGCGGTCTGGTTTGTGGAGATGAAATCGAGATTGACGCCAAACTGGAGCACGGCGCGGAAGCGCTGCTCACGACCCCCTCCGCCGGCAAAATCTATCGCACTGACGCCGCCGGACACCGGCAATGTCAGACCGTTCGGCTCAACTGCGCCGACGCCCAAAGTCTGGAGTGGCTGCCCCAGGAAAACATCATTTATGACGGCGCCGAAGGCGCACAGACATTGCTGTTGGAGACCAGCGCCGCCAGCCGCTTTATCGCCTGGGAAATCACCGCGTTGGGGCGTCCGGCGGCGGACGCGCCATTCGCCAGCGGCGCGTTTACCCAAACCACCCGGATTTTGCGTGACAGCGCGCCCTGCTTCTTCGAACGGGTCGCGTTACGCGGCGAAGGTCCCGGATTTCAAGAGCCCTGGGGACTGCAGGGTCAACAGGTTTACGGATCGCTGTTGGCCGGATATGTGCAGGATTCGCCGCAGAAGCGGCTGCAACAGTGCCGCGAGGCGTTACAGGCAAATACAGCCATCGCCGCCCTCGGCGATAGCAAAGACCTGCGCTGGACCCTGACGCGCAAGGACGACCTGATCATTCTGCGCGCCCTGTGCCAGCAGTCGGAACCCATCAAGCGGTTGTTTATGGCGGCGTGGTCACTACTGCGTCCAGCGTTAATCGGCGTAGAGAGCCATCCGCCGCGGATATGGGCGACCTGACGCAGGCCTGTCTTATGGCGAGAACCGATAACGCTCCAAAGACTGCCAACACCGCAGTAACTGAAGCATCACAGTCATCGAAGAATAAAAGTAACCGCAAGATAAAAGAGGAAGTTCACCATGGAACTCACCCCCAGAGAAAAAGACAAACTGCTGCTGTACACCGCCGCACTGGTGGCGGAGCGTCGCAAAGCACGGGGATTGAAACTGAATTATCCAGAGGCGATGGCCTACCTGAGCATGGAAATTGTGGAAGGCGCCCGGGACGGCCGTAGCGTTGCGGAATTGATGGCGTACGGCCGCACGCTGCTGTCTCGGGATGACGTCATGGAGGGCATACCGGAAATGATTCCAGAGGTGCAGGTGGAAGCAACGTTTCCGGACGGCACCAAGCTGGTCACTGTCCACAACCCTATCCCTTAATCGCCTGCGGAGATCCAACCATGATTCCAGGAGAAATAGACGCCCTCCCCGGCGACATCGACATTAACGCCGGCCTGCCGACCGTCACTGTGGAAGTCACCAATACCGGCGACCGGCCGGTGCAAGTGGGCTCTCATTATCACTTTTTTGAAACCAACCCGGCGCTGTCCTTTACGCGAGCGCAGACGCGCGGCTTCCGCCTGAACATCGCCGCCGGAACCGCCGTGCGCTT
Source organism: Hahella chejuensis KCTC 2396 (assembly GCF_000012985.1). Taxonomy (NCBI): domain Bacteria; kingdom Pseudomonadati; phylum Pseudomonadota; class Gammaproteobacteria; order Oceanospirillales; family Hahellaceae; genus Hahella; species Hahella chejuensis. The sequence continues at coordinate 4,649,655 of NC_007645.1, forward strand.
CGAGCCCGGACAAACCCGCACTGTGGAGCTGGTCGCCCTGGGTGGAGAGCGCAAGGTTTACGGCTTTCGCGGCGATGTCATGGGCGACTTATGACGACGCCCGGCGCGACAAAAATAATGCAGCACGCAAACAGGTTACACAGCAGGACTTATCACCATGGCAAAGATTTCTAGAGCCGCCTACGCCGACATGTTCGGGCCAACCGTAGGCGACCGGGTGCGTCTGGGCGACACCGAATTATGGATCGAAGTGGAAAAAGATTACGCCACCTACGGCCACGAAGTGAAATTCGGCGGCGGCAAGGTCATCCGCGATGGCATGGGGCAGTCGCAACGCCCTAATACAGAAGCGGTGGACACCGTCATCACCAATGCCTTGATCCTCGACCACTGGGGCGTCGTCAAGGCGGATATCGGGCTCAAGCAGGGTCGCATCGCCGCCATCGGCAAAGCCGGCAACCCGGACATACAGGACAACATCGACATCATTATCGGTCCCGGCACGGAAGTTATCGCTGGCGAAGGTATGATCGCCACCGCCGGCGGCATCGACGCCCACATACATTTCATCTGTCCGCAGCAAATCGAAGAAGCGTTGATGTCCGGCGTCACCACCATGCTGGGCGGCGGCGCCGGTCCCGCCACCGGCACCAACGCCACCACCTGCACGCCCGGCCCCTGGCATATGGGCAAGATGCTGCAGGCCGCCGACGCTTTTCCCATGAACCTGGGCTTTCTCGGCAAAGGCAACGCCAGCCTTCCGGCAGCGCTGGAAGAGCAAATGCTCGCCGGCGCCATGGGCTTGAAGCTGCATGAGGACTGGGGCACCACTCCCGCCTCCATCGACAACTGCCTCAATATCGCCGAAAAATACGACGTGCAGGTGGCCATCCACACCGACACGCTGAACGAATCCGGATTTGTGGAAGACACGCTGGCGGCGTTCAAAGGACGCACCATCCACACCTATCACACCGAAGGCGCCGGCGGCGGTCACGCGCCGGACATCATCAAAGCCTGCGGCGAGTTGAATGTGCTGCCCTCCTCGACTAATCCGACCCGGCCTTACACCATCAACACGGTGGACGAGCATCTGGACATGCTCATGGTGTGTCACCATCTGGACCCGGATATCCCAGAAGACGTCGCCTTCGCCGATTCCCGCATCCGCAAGGAAACCATTGCCGCGGAAGACATCCTGCACGATCTTGGCGCATTCAGCATGATCTCCTCCGACTCCCAGGCCATGGGCCGGGTTGGCGAGGTGGTTTGCCGCACCTGGCAGACCGCCCACAAAATGAAAGTGCAGCGCGGACCGCTGGCGCAGGATTCCGAGCGCGCCGACAACTTTCGCGCCAAACGCTACATCGCCAAGTACACCATCAATCCCGCTATTGCTCACGGCATCGCCCATGAAGTGGGATCGCTTGAGCCCGGCAAGCTGGCGGATATCATTTTATGGCGGCCGGCCTTCTTCGGCGCCAAGCCCTCTCTGATCATCAAAGGCGGCATGATCGCCGCCGCTCCCATGGGCGACGCCAACGCATCCATCCCGACGCCACAGCCGGTGCATTATCGCCCCATGTTCGGCGCGTTTGGTCGGGCCATGCAGCAGACCCGTCTCACCTTTGTCTGTCAGGCCGCCCTGGATAACGGAGTAAAAGAGCAGTTTGGTTTGCAGTCCCCGCTCAGCGCCTGTCGCAATACCCGCACCGTCACTAAAAAGAGCATGGTGCTGAACGACCTGACGCCGCAGATGGAAGTGGATTCGCAGACTTATGAAGTGCGCGCCAACGGCGAGCTGCTGGTCTGCGAGCCCGCGAAAGTGCTGCCTCTGGCGCAGCGTTATTTTCTGTTTTAAAAGGCGGAGACAAAGCATGATTCGCATCACCGAACGCTATATCGAGACCGAACAGACGCCCGTCATCGCCGGCGTCATCAGTCTGACTTACGATGAACGCAAACGCGGCCGCTTGCGCGCCAAAACCCAGTCTGGAGAAGACGTCGGCCTGTTTCTGGAGCGCGGTAAAACGTTACTCGACGGCGACCTGCTGATGGCTGAAAACGGCGATATTTACACCATCAGCGCCGCGCCGGAAACCGTCGCCACAGCCCAGGCCAACGATCCGCGTCAGTTCGCGCAAATTTGCTATCACCTGGGCAACCGACATACGCCGCTACAGATTGGCGAGCTCTGGGTGCGCTTCCAACCGGACCATGTTCTGGAGGATCTGTGCCGCCTGTATGGGTTGGATGTCGTTCGAGAGTCCGCGCCTTTCAATCCGGAAAACGGCGCCTATGGCGGACATAGCGGACATAGCGGACATAGCGGACATAGCGGCCACCATCATGGCCATGACCACTCCCATGAGCAAAGTCGCCAAGACGCTAAAGAGCTCAGTGCGCGCTACCACTTTCACGCTCCGGACCATGAGCATCCCCATGGCCATGTTCACCTTCACGCGCACCCGCACGAGCATTAGAGGACTCGCCGCCCATGCCGCCTTTAGCGTTGCTGAAACTCATGAACCTGATCAGCCCGGCTCTGCCGGTGGGCGCTTTCGCCTACTCGCAGGGATTGGAGTGGGCCATAGATCACGGGGGCATCGACACGCCGGAGAAAATCCACGACTGGCTGCAGGGCGTGATCAGCCAGGGGCTTGGGAAAACCGATCTGCCTGTGCTGTTTAAACTACTCCAGGCCTGGGGCGCCAATGACCATGAACAAATCAATTCCTGGAACGCCTGGCTGCTCGCTGCTCGCGAAACCCAAGAGCTACTGGACGAAGACCGCCATGTCGGCAAAGCCCTGGCCAAGCTTCTGCGCGACCTGAACGTCCCCGGCGCGGAGCCGTGGCTGGAACGACCGGCGTCCCTGCTGACATTGTGGACGCTGGCCTGCGCGCATTGGGACATTGATGCGGAGAGCGCCGCCCTGGGATTCCTTTGGAGCTGGCTGGAAAACCAGATCGCCGTGGCGGGAAAGACATTGCCATTGGCGCAAACCGCAGCGCAACGCATATTGCAGCGGCTGATGCCGGTTCTGACGGAAACGGTTGCGGCCGCCACACAGATAAAAGAAGAGGATTTCGGCGCGTCCCTGCCCGGCTGGGCCATGGCCTGCGCCAATCACGAAACGCAATACTCGCGCCTGTTCCGATCCTGAACAGGGTCGCAGGACAATAAACATCATCTGGAGGTAACGCTTTTATGAGCACACAAACTTTGCGCGTCGGCATCGGCGGCCCGGTGGGCTCCGGCAAAACAGCGCTGGTGGCCCGTCTGTGCCAGGAGCTGCGGGAGCGCTTTAATATCGCCGTGGTCACCAACGATATCTATACGGAAGAAGACGCCCAGTTCCTGATCCGGCATCAGGCGCTCACCGAAGACCGCATCATCGGCGTGGAAACCGGCGGTTGTCCCCACACCGCCATTCGGGAAGACGCTTCCATGAACCTCGCCGCCATCGACACGCTGACCGCGCGCCATCCCGGACTCGATCTGGTGTTGGTGGAAAGCGGCGGCGACAATCTGAGCGCGACGTTCAGTCCAGAGCTGTCCGACCTTACTCTTTATGTTATCGACGTATCCGCCGGCGACAAGATTCCCCGCAAAGGCGGCCCGGGCATCACCAAGTCCGATCTGTTGATCATCAATAAGACCGATCTGGCGCCAATCGTGGGCGCTTCATTGGAGGTCATGGATCGCGACGCCAGGAAAATGCGCGGTGACAAACCCTTTATTTTCAGTAATATGAAGACCGGCGAAGGCCTTCAGGACATCATCCGTTTTATTATTGACCAAGGTATGCTGCAAGCGGCTTAACATTGCAAGCGCACGACGACACAGCACTCATTTCCAACAAGGGAGCAGATAAATGCGATTCACCAAAGCTCAACTACTATTACTCACTACAGGCCTGGGCGCCTCCATGGCCGCTGTCGCCCATCCGGGTCACGGCGTCGTCGGCGGATTTTTCTCAGGATTGACTCACCCCATATTCGACCTGGACCACCTCGTCGCCATGCTGGGCGTGGGCTTCCTCGCCTGGAAAACCGGTCAGAAAGCGCGTCTGTTGCTGGCGTTTCTCGGCGCCATGTTGGCTGGCGGCCTGCTGGCGGCGTCAAGCGTGAGCCTGCCGATTCCTGAAGCCATGATCACTGCCTCTCTGTTCGTGCTGGGCGCGGCGCTGCTGGTGGCGGGAAACAGCCGTATGCTGACTCTGGCGGCAGCGCCGCTGGTTGCGTTGTTCGCGGTTTTCCATGGCTACGCTCACGTTGCGGAACAACCTGCCGGCGCTGATTCTTTCAGCTATGTCAGCGGATTCATTCTGGCGACAGCGATGATTCAGCTTGTGGGCTGGGGCGTTGCGGCGCTGGCCAAGCGTTATGAAAAAACCAACGCTACCCGTAAAACCCTTGGCGCTGGCGCAATCGCCACAGGCGTCGCCGCGGTGGCTTCCGCTTTCTGATATTGAGCGACTCCCTGCGTCCGTGTTGGCGGCTGCCCACGGACGCACTCTCCCCGACAGCTCTCACAAGCCGACTTCGCAGAACTATTCTGCGCCACTGAAAAATCAGCGTTGGCGTTTCCCTCAATTTTTTCCTATGTTATTACCCTGCAGTAACGGAATAACGAGCAGTATCGGAGCTAGTAGTCCGCAGTTAGCGATTAATAAATGAAGGCTTCCGGCAGGAGTTCATTGGATGATCAGCGTCAAGTCGCCTCTTAATGCGCGCAATCAAAATGAAACCTGCTATCTCCACAATAAAACTGCAACCTTAGTGAGGGAATACCACATGCATAATCAACAACAATTGGAGACTTTTTCCGACATCGAACTCATGCGGCTCGAAGAACTGGTCGTGATGAATTTCGACGCCTCCGATGAAGACAGCCTGCGTGATTCGCTTGATTTTCTGCATTCCATCGAACGGGAACTGGGCTATCGCGGCCTGACGGAAAGCTTCGGCCTGAACCACTCTCAGGCGGCCTGAACCGTTCCGGGCGAATTAGGCAGTATCGCCCTGTTTTTTATTTCTCTTATCTCTCCTGTCTTCAACTCTCCTTGCCCGACTCTCCCTTGTTCGCCCTCAGGCGCGCCCTCCACTTCTCCGGTGAGCGAATCGGCGTGAATTGCCGTACAATACCAGTCATACCGTCGGCGGAATCATCCGCTAAATCATCAGCTTGTCCGGATTGCAGCACTCATGAAACTAGACGACATCAGACGCGAGTACCTCTACGCCGGCCTGTCCCGTAAAGACCTGGCCGACGACCCCATTGTTCAGTTCAAAAACTGGTTGCAGACGGCGATCGACGCCGATCTCAACGCCGACCCCACCGCCATGTCCCTGGCGACGGTCAATGCGCAGGGCGTTCCCAGCCAACGCATCGTATTGCTGAAAAACCTGGACCCCTCCGGATTCGTGTTCTACACCAACCTGGGTAGCCGCAAGGCGCAGAATATCGCTGAAAACGCCAACGTCAGCCTGCATTTCGCGTGGCTGCCAATGGAGCGTCAGATATGCGTCACCGGTGTGGCGGAAAAGCTCTCCATCGCCGAAGCCACCCGCTATTTTCTGAGCCGCCCCCATGAGTCACAGGTCGCGGCATGGGCCTCTCAACAAAGTCAGGGAATAGGTTCGCGCAAACTACTGGAGCAGGCGTTTGAACAGATGAAAAACCGTTTCAAGCAAGGCGAAGTGCCGTTGCCGTCATTCTGGGGAGGATACAGGGTGAAGCCAGTTACGATTGAGTTCTGGCAAGGCCGCGCCAATCGGTTGCATGACCGCTTTTTGTATAAAAAGACCGATGAGAATTGGGAGATTGAGCGACTGCAGCCGTAAGCTGCAGTCCCTTGCGATATCTGTAATCCGACGACAATCAGTCGCCTATACCACCGCCGCTCTCGTCCATAAATTTACGCAGCTTGCTCATATGCGGTTTGACCGCTTCGACATCCGCGGGCGGCGCGTTTTTGAACTTCTCCATCATCGCCAGGCCCTGCTGCATCATGTCGCGCATCATTTGTTTCTGCTCGGCGCTGATATTCGGATTCTTCTCCAGCTCCGCCAATTGCTGCTTCATGGCGTCCATATCGACTTGCTGCCCCTGCATCTCAATCGCCGCATAGGCGCCGAAAATACGCAGCGCCGCGCTGGCCCACTCTTCTGGAGTGGAGAAACCGTAGCCTTCCACAATATCTTCAACCTGACCATACAAACCTGAGGCTTTCAGAGGCGCGACAATGTCGTCGATATTAGTGGGGATCATCTCATTGTCTTTTTCATATTTGGATAATTCTTCTTCGTGCTTCTCGCCCCACTCCTGCACGGCTTTCTGAGACTTAATCCAGCGGTCAATGAGGTCTCCGGTCAATGGGGCTTCCGCCTGAACAAACAAACTGAAGCAGAATGTGAACAATGCCACACCTATTTTTGACAGAGTTCTACTTTGCATATATTTCTCCGAGTTTCATTGAGTTGCGCTATCGAATAAAAGCGCTTTCTAGTTTGTTATCGCATTTCGAGAATACGCTTTCGAGTTTAATGGATAATCCGTCTAACGCGCCAGCATAGGCTTTACTACACTCTAATTGTCTGAAGCAATTCAGAGTCTTTTTCATTTCATTTCTTCGTTTACCCTGCTTAAATACTTGCAGATACCAAGTAACAGTAGCGCTGATGGATCAGCGCTTTTTTTGTATTCGCTCCGCTATCCGTACTGACTGCACCATAGGTGGAATCCAAGTGGCCACTTCGCCAAACGACCTGCTATTCGACTGGCTGACCGTCATGTCCCCGACTTGCGTCCTGAACACCGGTCCGGCGCAACCACCCGCGTTGCGCAGATACAGTGAAGACAGGCAGGTGAATGTGGCCTGCGCCGCCACGACGGCGGAGATTGCGGGAATCGATAGCCACCCTGAAGCCGCCATCATCAGTGATACGGTAGAGAGACTTCCCTTCCTGGCAGGACAAGCATTGCTGGCTGCCCCGCGTAATCTGCTGATACCCAATGTGCTGGCGACCATAGATCATAATCAATCGCCTGAGTGGGACTTTAATCACTTGATTGCACTGGGATTTCGTCGCCTGGAGATTTTTACCGACCCTAATCGGGCGCTGGCGGTTTACGCTTATTCCATCACGGATTACAACCCCAAACGGGCGTGGAACAATGCGGAAAACTGGGCGAACCCGGAGATGTTCGGCAAGTATTGGTGGTGAACCCAACACGCTCCGTCTATTAGCCAATCACTTCAAACAAGGCGGCTCTAAGCAAAGCCGCGCAGGCACCCTTCCGCGAAAATCTCCAACACTCTCTGAGCGTCAAAACAATCCTGCAAATGCGCCTCCAGTTGCAGTCGTTGCGCCGGCGGAATCTGATCACGGTATACGGACAAGTATGCAGACATGATCGGACAGGTAAACTCGGGATGGAACTGCACGCCCCAGGTACGTGCGCCATAGCGGAACGCCTGATGCTTCACCCGCCCGCTGCTGGCCAGGTTCACCGCCCCTTCCGGTAGAGTGAGTACAGACTGCGCATGCGTCAGGTGGGCATGAAAAATATGAGGGAGTCGCGAAAAGATATAGTCGTCGCTGTCGAAAGCATGATTGGTGATCAGCAGGGAGCCGATTTCACGTCCGTCAGGTTGATAGTCCACCACACCGCCCAGGGCGTCAGCCAATAATTGGTGACCGTAGCAGACTCCCAGCAGCGGCAGACCTCGCTCTATCGCCAGTCGCATCCAGCGTCCCAGATCTTCCGACCATTGCGCCCGATCCGTCACCATCGCCGGTGAGCCAGTGACGACGCAACCAATAAAATCTCCTTCCGGCGCGTCATGGTGCATATGGGTATTCCACAAATGGGTGGATATCCCCATTTTGTCGAAAACATCAATAAACCAACTATCAAAATTACCGAACTCTTCAAGGATCGCCGGATGCGTGTCCCCACAGAGCGCGATCAGCAGTTTTCCTGTTTCCATATCACCCAACGCCTTCATTAAAGCCAAGCCGCCCGCACTGAGACTTCAAAGGAAACCCCATGAAGCAGTCACCGCATCTATTATAATTTAAGCCTCTACACGCGCTTTTTACTAAATATAGTGATAAACCTATCAGAAGTATGCGCTCTTAGACGCCGACAGATAAGCTTGGTGATTAAAAGCGGCCTTCACACCGCCTAAAAACAAAGAAAAAGCCAACGAGCCCCGTTCTGCGCCTTGGCGTAGCATGACTAAAGAGAGCGCAATCAACGCAACAAGCGAAGGAGATGAAAGTGCAGGATAAACAACACATCCGCGCCTGGGTCAGCGGCAAAGTCCAGGGAGTCTGGTATCGCAACTCCACCCGCCAGGTCGCCGAACGCCTCCACGTACTCGGCTACGCCAAAAACCTGCCGGACGGCCGCGTCGAAGTCCTCGCTTACGGCGACACCGAAGCCGTCAACCAACTCATAGACTGGCTCCACGACGGCCCCGAAGCCGCCATCGTCACAGAAGTCAAAACTAAGCAGGTGGAGGGAGAAACGCCGCCGTTGGGGTTTGAGGTGTGTTAGGGAGAAAAGGGCTTTAGCGCAGAGCTGTTCCCGTCTATACGAAGAAGTGGGCCGGCTTATGAGCCGCTTGCCGCGAGAAAAATTACGAGAGACTCACTGCCTCCTGAGTTTAACGGCTATCCGCGCCTCTCCGCTCATTTTCTTTATCCAAGTCTTTTATGCCTGGCGCACAGCGTCATTAATCCAAGAAAAGACCCGGAAACGGCTTTCCTTAGATGAGTATTTACGAATTAGATTTCATTCTCCAGCATGGATGAAAAACGCAATGGACTTAGCATTGCTCACCCTTCAGCGTCGTGAAGACATTGTGAAAATGAAGTTTGAAGACATCAAAGATGGATACCTATTTGTTATCCAAGAGGAGACCAAAAAGCATGATACAGGCTACTTAAAAATCGAGATCGGACAGCAGTTAGGCGAATTATTAAAACGTTGCCGTAGTGACATACCGAGCCCCTATGTCATACACAGAAGACCAATACGTAAGAAAAAGAGAAAGGGCGATTATCACTGGACTCAGATTGGTCCTGAGATGGTGTCTAGAAACTTCAAGTCAATCAGGGATTCTCAGGTCGGAATGTTCGATGACTACCAAGATGGAGAAAAACCGACCTTCCATGAAATCCGAGCACTAGGTTAAAAACTGTACATAGACCAGGGAAAAGCCCCTAAAAAATTAGGTGGATGGGCATCAGAAAAAATGGTGAAGAACTACGACTCCGGACACAGCGAAATTAGGTGGATAGATGCGTCAGCAGACCTAAAATTAGGAGAAATTAGCGAAAACTTTTGAGAATTCTTTGAGAAAATTTTGAGACAATAAAAAACAATAATTCCAATCGAGTGTGTAACTTATTGAAATTAGAAATGAAAATTGGTCGGAACGGAGTGATTTGAACACTCGCCCCCTTGCACCCCATATCATTGCTGATAGCGGCGCAACAGACTGATTATAAAGGGATTTTTCAGTTTATCCCCTAGTGTACAAATAGGAATTTCGGCCCCTTATAAATCAATGAGTTACACCCTTATTTTGCAAAACTCACCTCGATAAATAGCTTCATAATATTTTGTAGCTTTTTCCCTGCAAAAAAGCCCTTATTTCAGTAACTTCCGCCCCTGGAAGGATAATATTTTTCTATTGAAAACAAGAAACTCCTCTAAGAATCACTATCATGGACGAGTTTACAAGAATTCTTTTTCCCGCCCCCCCTTATAAACCAGCCCATATCCTACATCTGTAGGGTACAAAAACTAGACGAAACCAGAATAATTAAACCAGCTGGCATCACTTAAACACACCATATAGCATCCACGCAGGTCACCAAAGTGGTCATCTAATCAGATTCCAGAACTGAAGCCGATATGGCTGGCCAGGAAGAATTGCTGAATCTGCCCTTGAGAGATTAACGCCTCAATCAAAGGCTCAGCGGAACGGAGCCAATTTTTGGGTAAAGTGGAGCGCAGCGACCGGCCACAAAATTTGCGGAGTGTAGCTGGGTCCTTTGCATTGACTTGTTAAACCTATTCGACAGCATAAGGAAACGTGGCGCCTTCATTAAGCTTCCTATGGATCTCATACAATCTTCGATTTCGCTCACTATAGGAAATCTCACCGTCCTCTTTATGCAACCCCTGGCTAATAACAGCCGCGCCAAATTCAAGCATTGTAGTAAGATTAATATAACTATACCACGCACCAGATTCTGTAAAATAGAACACTATCGGGCTTGCAAGCTTAGGTGTATCTGTGCATTCAAAAAAATACCACTCATCCTGAAACTCGAATATCGGAAACCAATCTGAATTCCAATCAGGCATATCGTAATTTCGCAGCTCTTTATTCTTTGATATTGAGTCTTCAGCCGACATCAATTTATGATACCAAATAAAACTGTCATCACTACCGGCCATCGAAGTACCATTGATAATCGACCATATCCGGTATATCTCTTCTGGAGGCTCACACGAAAATTCAGAAAATAACTTCTTTACCTCTTCTTTGGCGATAGGCGGATTGAGAGTTCTTGATACTAGAGTATTCTGAGATTTATGGTAATTCAGAATTTGAATCGTCAACTCCTCAACCCTTGATAGATCCGAGGCGGTTAAGGCTATTTTCCTATGGTCATCTGTTAGTTCTACAATTTGCGGTTGGTACACCTCCTCGGATAACTCATCCTTCTTGGAACACCCAAAAACAACTAAAAGAACGAGAAATACAGAGAGCTTCCGCATTAGAACCCCTATTGGTTTAACGCCCCGCTCACATTACGGAGTCCGGTGGAGCTGCTGGTTAGGTTAATTTATTTTGTGTATGCCTTAAGCAATTTAGAGACTTCTTCGTTTTTAAATCTTTTTGCTTGCTCTAAAGCCGTCCGACCTGTTAGGTCTTTGTAATTAACATCAGCGCCATTGCGTATAAGGCTTTCTATAATTGCGGGACTTTTATTTATTTCTGCCGCTATTATCAACGGCGTTTTATCATTACTACCAACCACTTTATTTATATCTGCACCTAAACCTACAAGCGCATCTATTATTGCTGGGTTAGTAGCATAGCCAGCTGCTGCACTCAATGGTGTTCCTGAGAATACACCAGAGTCCGCTTCATTTACATTAGCACCACGCTCAACCAGCGCAGTAATTACTTTTGGGTTGTTTGAGCTAGTTGCTGCCCACATTAGTACTGGCCCATTTTTATTACCTGGGAGCAAGGCCTCATCAGGTATTGAATACACATCTTCAACTGTAGCCGTTTCCCAATATGCTTGGCGGCTATATTTTTTATATGGATTACTTAGTTGTAAATAGGCAATAAATGCGATTACAACTAATAAAACTATTATCAATTTAGGATTGACAGCTTGCACTTTTTTTCCTTATCATGAGCCTAATGCCAAGTGTTAGGGCGGCGCACTTTTTGCGCCGTCCCAGCCGAAGGCGACAACACCGCCTGGTTATGAATTTTTGCTTTCATACACGTTACTACCAAAATGAGCAACAAATCGATTTCGAATTTCTCGGAACCATTTTTTCTCATACTCTGGATTAAGCCCTTCACTAGAAATAACATCCTTCGCAAATTCGTCCGCCCTCCAAACTCCAAGAGATGCGATACGATCTTGCTCTATAGGCGGTAAACAGAACCCCAAGTCTACGCACAGTTTCCCTAATAAATTTTTGATTTCTTTATCCAATTCGATTACTCATAATCGCCGCCAGCAGGGGCTTTACTGCTTGGCTTTGTGAACTTTGACCCCGGTTAACCCTTTGGAATTGGTTCGTAACCGCCCTCTCCTGCGTGCCATATTTCTATATCTTTATGAAAGAGCTCATTTTTTACAAAGCAAATTAGCTCATGCGTATCTGGCGAACTAAATTTAACCACCCATGGATCGGAGATTATGACCCGATCTTCATCTTCATATTTTCTCAATGAAAACTTTGTACCCCCGGAGAGGATGCAATAGTCATCCCCAATATAGGAATAGCCAAGCTCTTCATCTACATCTTCAAAGTGCCTTTTTTCGAGGATTTTTGGCATAGCTCTAAAAGTTAACGCCTTGCTAAACCGTGACAAGCACGGAGCTCCCTTTGTGTGATACTGAGCAAAGCGAAACACAAAAGGTGCGGAGTGTTTGGTATCGGTTTGAGCACCTTGTTAGGCATTTTTCTCGACCCATATTTTGTATGCAAGGTTTACACGAACCTTATGCCTTTCGTAGGCTACAGGTGCATTAACCTTAATTTTAGCTAGAAGCTGTTGAAACTGAACTGCCACACTTTGTAAGCGTATATATAGTAACGAACGCATTAGATAAGTGACAAATTGTTCTCCAGCGTAGGTGACTTTCTCAGCGTTCTCGATCTCCAAAGATGTAACAAAATAGCCTGTCACTTTCTCAATATCTGGTTCAACAGCTTTCCTCAAAATCAGCTCATTTAAGATGGCAAGCCCATTTACAAGATGATTATCTGAAATTCTTTTATCCATAATTTCGATAATTTTGACATAGCCTAAATCTGGTTTTTCCAGGAAATAATCCATGACACCTTTTGGAACGCCATACCTACAAAGCTCTTTCTCGAGTTTCTCAGTATTCCATGCCATAGTGTTTCGTATTTCCTAACGCCTCAAACACGGGCCGGAGCACGTAGTGCGGAGGTCCAGCCAGCTGTGCTGGCGAGCGTGCTTTGACTTGTTACGTGTTTTACCACCCGCGAACCTGCTTTGCCATATAGTCAAAAAAGCTTCCAGACAAATCGCTTTCCTCCGGTGGTACGTCATAAGCCCAATAAGTGATTAGATATTCCCCTGTAGCCTCATCGAATGTTTCCATATCAATACAATCAAGATCTTCATCATAGCCGACATTTATTATCAAAAGATTTGGTGGAATACGCTCATTTTCTTCGACTTCTTCACGCCATAGCCGATTTATATTGATTATATGATTCGGAGACTCAAAATCTGGGCCGATACTAGCTAGCCAATCACCATAGTGCGCAGATTTCTCACAAAATCGAATATGACTCTTAGGCAATGCACACCCAAAGTGCTCTTCAATTTTTGCCACAGACTCTGGTGTTGGTGGCGGAGCACTATTCAAATGTACATGGCGCTGAGCATCGTATTGTTGCGCCAGACGGTCGATTTTTTCCATTACACGTAACGCCGCCATAAACGGCTGCCGAAGCAACGCGTAGGCAGTCCGGTGGAGGCTACACCTTTCGTGGCCGTAACGAATTTTATGGCCTTGTTAAGCATACTTGTCTCGACCTTCCCAGCTAGCCTTTACTGCGAAGCCGTGGAAATGGAGAAGAACCCCGCACCCCATTTCCTCACCATCACTATACTGCTGCTCGCTATTCTCGAAATTCACATCACCGGAATAGTCGCAGCGACCAAAGCTGTGCCCATTTGCATTTAACTCATCCACAAGAGCCTCAACAAAATCGACAAGAAACTTCGACAAGTTCTCACGCCCTTTATCCTTATTGGATTCATAGGCGTCACGAAGCCGGGAATTTATATATTCCTGCAAAGCTAATATCTTTGAGTAATCCCCAAGCTCTACTTTGTCTTCCATGGCCTTCTCTTGTCTGCTTAACATTTGTATATCGCGCATGCGCGTTTTTCCATTCTAATATTTTGAAGATAGTTCCTCCAGCCCACTGATTCCAGTGTAAAAAACCCGAAAAGTAAAACCATCTCATTTTCTAAAAACCGTCCGTGCGCATATACACTTTCTTTGGGGGGCTCGTTATCACAACAAGCCAGATCCCAACTTATTGAATCAAAGCACTTTTCAGAACCAGTTTCCATTGAGGCCGAGAGCCTAACTCCAATTTCACAAACTCGGCATTTACTCAAATCGCGCAGGCGTGAGGAGGAGCGCCCTCCTCAACCACAAAGATACTTACAAGAAATCAATCTCTCGTCGCTTCCCTCCTCTGTCCAGTTAATCGCCTCGCGGGCCTCCGCGATGGTGTAGCTGCGCAGCACGTCATCCTCCTGTCGCATGCCAACGCCGGGCCGGCTTGAGGTGACGATGTAATCGCCTATCTCGATGTCGCCGCTTTCGCCACACACCAGGATCTGACCTTCCCCCAAGGCGTTCATGATGCCGGCGGTATACGTCTCCTCCAGCTCCGCAAACGCCTCGTCCGTCATGTCAAAGTGTTCCGGGTTAATGACGGTGGCGGAAACATAAACGCCCGCTTTGCCACGCTGGCGCGGCTTCAATGACAGGCGCACTTCATGCAGTACGTTGGATAAATCCCGGCGGTTGATGACCTCGCCATAGACCAGGATTTGTCCCGGCTTGGGATCACTGCCGGTACGCAATAAGCAATCGTGCGCGCCGGTGAAAGGACCATAGCCGCCAAAGTTGGCGTAAACCGCGTACTTGCTCCCCTGTGCATTCACCCCTACCCCGCCCGCACTGCTCGCCTTCACGCCAACGGATATCGGATCGTGCGACATGTTGAGCGCATAAATAGCGGGGCTGGTCCGTGCGGTCTGGGACTCATGCACCGCAAACAGAGGCATGCCCGTATTCGATTGCGCCATGATCGCGACCGTATCATTGGAGTGCGCCAGTATGCCCGCCCGACGGTTCCCCGGGTTCTGGTTCCCCACCTGCATCACATACTTGTCGCTTCCGAAAGGACATATGCCAATGGTCGCCAGCTCCTGGATCGATCCGTCTCCCTGATCCCCGTAGAAGTGGGCTTCATTGGTGGCCGAGGACAAAACAATCCGCTTGCCGCCGCCGGCGGTCTGCATGGTGGAGCCCGTCACCGTGGCGCCGGTAATGCTGGTCCCGTTGATCGCGCCGCCAGTAATGGTGGTCCCCGTGATATGCGTCCCTTGGATGGTTCCGCCGCTGATCGTCGGCGCGCTCAGACTGACGCTCGCCGCCACGCTGGTGGCCAATACGTCCCCGCGCACGGACAGCACGGAGCCGTTCCAGCTTAGGCAGTTATTCACCGCGCCGGCGTTCAGGACGAAGTGGCCGTTTCGGTCCATGTAGGTAGTGAAGCGGCTGCCGTTATGAAAGCCAAGGTAGTCCGCCGTCAGGTTCAGGCCCGGCGTAGCGCTATCGGAAAACCGTTGTGGAATGCCGGACACCTGTCCCCAGTCCGCCCCCTTGGTGGCGCCGTCCTGAATGCCTTGCAGCTTGCCGGCTTCCGTTGGGTTAATGGACGCCAAAGAACTGGGGCGATCCTGCAGGGACGCGTAGCCCTTGCTCCCCGGCGCGACGTGAATCTGACCGTAGACTTTGAACGCCGCCGCCGACTGATCCCAAATAGCGTATGAGCCGCTGCTTTGATCGCCCAGCAACACGTCGCCGTTTTCCCTGACCTCAAATATGGGCGCATTGGCGGCGCTCGCCTCCAGCACGTTGTAATAGCCGTCGCGTTTGAGCGGTCCCAGGATCACTTTGGAGCCGCCGTATTCGCTGACCACATTGCCGCGCACGATCAGGTTGTCGCCGTCGCTCAGTTCGCCCGCCGGGTTGAAGGCTTCCGTCTTGAAACTGAACTCCGGGGTCAACTCCCCGTCGCCGAACTCATCCGCGCCCAGCAACCGGAAATAATAGGTGGTGTCCGGCTGCAAGCCTTCATGGATAACCGGGTTGGTGTAGCCGTCATACACCAGGTTATCCGGACTGGGCGTAAAACCTTTCACCGTTGATCGGTAGACCTTGATGGATTTGAAATCCGGGTCGGTAATCTCCGTCAGATAGGTGCGCGCCGTGCTGATCCCGGCGACCGTATTGTTGACGGTTACCTTGGGCGCCGGGTTAGACACGCTGATAAACACCGCTTGTCCGGTCTGGTTCTGCTTCCCCCGAGGTCGCACGCTTAAACTGAACTCCCGGCTGGCGCCGTCCTCCAGGTTCATATTGCCCGTGTAGGTGTAGCTTCTGCCGGTAATGTACTCCCGCCGCACCTGCAGGCCCTTGTGGTAGATGGTTACCTCATAGAAGGCGAAGTGCGGCGGCTCCTGGTAGTTGGAGCCATAGTAAATATAGAAGTGCGCATCCCTGCCCATAAAGTGATTGGCCTCTTGCCCTCTATCCACCAGCATCACTTTGGGCGTCACCAGAGGCAAAGCCTCGCGCACGTCAGGCGAGCCAGTTTCAATGCGCGAGACCGTGGCCGTCGCAGCGGCGTAGTTAGTGGAGCGTTTGCCCGACTTGCTCACGCCGAAGGCGCGGAAGTAATACGTCTTGCCATCGCTCACCAGCTGCAGGGTCAGCTCCGGCGACGCCGCGCCCAGGTCCGTCCAGCCTGCGCCGTCCGCCCGTCGATACTGGAAGAAAGCGTGGCTATAGCTGGGATCGTCGGGCGGAACGGCGCTTAATTCCAGGGTAGAGATATTGCCGTCCGGCGTGCGCGGCGTATTCGCCGACTCCGTGACACTGATACGCAGCGGCTTTTTCGCCACCTCTTCCATGACAATGGGCGGTTGATAGCCGGACAGGATCTGCACCCGATGCCAGGACTCCGCCATATTGGGCGCCTGCCCGGTCGCTTTGGTCAGAAAGCCGCGCACGGCGTTCTCGCGCTCGGGTCCTAGATAGTTCCCCACGTAGGCGGAGGCGACTGCTTTATTGATCCCTTCAAAGGACGGGTCCCAGCTCGCGCCTACCGTGTCATTTTGATGCTTACGGCCTTGGATGAAATAGACGCCGTCCTGCACCGGGCTGACGCCATAGCGCGCCGTGCTGTTGCCCACGGTGACGTTGGGCGGGTTGTATTTGCCGTCGACAAGGTAATACACCGCACCGGGCGCGCCGCCGGCGCCGCTGCCGGATTTGAGATAGGCTTTAGGGTCCATGTTCCCGCCGATCTGGCGCGGGCTGCCCAGTTCGCCATCCACGCCGCTGGTGTCCACCCGTCCGTTGGCGCCCAGGTCGATGCCGCGCGCCACCACCAGCAATCCGGCGCCGCCTGCGCCACCGCGTCCGCCGGGTGTTTCTCCCTTATTGCCGCCGTAGCGGTTGACGGCAGCGCCGCCGCCATGGCCGCCGTTGCCGCGAATATCCGCCGGCAAGCCCTGCAGGTGACCTTGCGCATCCACATTTAAATTAAGGTAAGCGACGTTATCCCGCGCGGCGCGGGCGTTGATGCCGCCGCGGTTGTTGGCGGATTCGAAGCGGCGACGGTCTCCCGATCCCAAACCGAAGACAATCCCGTCTCCCGCCACGGTGGAGCCGATACCGGTTAGGGAAACAGATTGTCCGCCAGCGGCTCCCGCGATGCCTCGGCCCTTGCCATCCAGGACGCCGTTGATCTGCAGAAAACCTTTGACCCGCAGTTGCACGTTGCCAGACAGAACCACTGTCACGCCCGCGTCCACGGTTAAATCCCGGTCGCAGTAGTAAACGGACTGATGCAGGTCCGCCCCGCCATTCAGGCTTATGTCGCTGACGATACGCACCTGCATATCAGTGACCAGCACTTTGCCCGGGAAGCTGGCCGCGTTGATCGCCACGCCGGCGGAGCTGTACCACGCATCCGGCAGCGCCGCGCCATTCTGATCCGGCGGCAAGGCGCCCGCCGGCTGCGAGGAGCCCAGCAAGGCAAGCTTCACCCGCCCCGTCACCCAGTCCGTGGCGATCTGCTGGATTTCAAAGTTACGGTCCAGGCGTCCGTCCGTCATGGAGCCGGTGTAATCCTGCACATGCTCCAGGTTAACGCGGACAATGTCGCCCACTTCCAGGTCGTGGTTGTCCATGTCGGCCACAACATCGAGGAGCAAAGGCGGCCCGGCGTAGGCGTCGCGCAAGGCGTCGAACTGATGCTTGATGGCGGAATAGGCGTGGCGGGAGCTGTGCAGGGTTTTAAACTTCAGCTCCTTTAAATCAGACGCGCCATGGGTGGCGATGGAGTCCGGGTCCACCAGCACGTTGGCGCGGCGGTACTCTTTTTTGTCCGGGTCATAATGCCAGTGGATAGCGATCTGATTGATGATCGCGCCCATGTCATGACGTAGCGCGTCCACCTTCAGCAGATTGCTGGCGTTAAGTTCTCTGACGTAAGCCCCGCTGGACATGATCGCCGTGCGACGACGCAGCCCCATTTCCCCATTGGCGTAGATCGGCGAAAACGCGCCCATCATCAACAGCAGTTGCTCTTCAATGAACTTCTTGCCGTCGATCTTGGTTTGCCCACGCACCACCGCCGGCAAGCCCTTGTCTGCGTCGGCCACATCCCAGAGGTCCGCGCCGATATTGATAAAGTCGGACGTGCGCACATATTGCGGATCGACGCCCAGGTGCCAGTGGTCTGGGTAGCGTTTGCCGGGATAGCCGTAAATATAACCGGTCAGCAATCCATACAGCAGCATGGGCGCCGGCTGCTCGATGTAGACATACTCTTCCACCTGCGGGGCGTTGTCGGCGTTGGTGTCCTCGGACTTTTTAACCGTCGCCACCAGATGCTTGGTGCCCAGCGCGCCCCACTCACAGCCCCAAAAGGCGGTGGGGGTGGTGTATTTGTAACGCACGATGCAACCGTTGGGCATTTTGAGATAACCGACGGTCCGGTTGGGCGCATCGGTAATGCCGCTGCCGCGCGGCTGGTAGACGGGCGCAAACCCTTCCGTCGAATAAACCTGAATCACGTCGCCATTACCTACGGCTGACGCTAACAAGCCGACTTTTTTAACGTCGAAAATATCCTTACGCAGCGTCCGTTGCACATCGGCGCAACTAAACGAATAAACCCCGTCCAGGAACTCGGCGTCCTCCACAATCTGCGTGGCCACCAGGACAAAGTCCGACCACGCCAAACCCCGCTCGCCGATCCAGACGCGCACGCGTTTTCCGCGCAGACCCTTACCATCATCCAGCTTGGCTTTTTGCAGTGCGGTCAGGTTGTGGTCCAGCGCCTCAAATTCCAGACTACCGATAGACGCCAAGCCTTTATCCGGCTGGATTTTTTGCGATGTGCCGGACAAGGTGCGGGCGTTCAACACGCCGTCATACACCACGCCAGACAAACCCGTTACCGGGCCGCTGGTCAGATACACCACGTCCTCGTTGGCGCGGTCGAACGACAGCTCGACGACATAGACGGGCGACACGCTCTCGCCGCTCCAGGCGGAGACGAATTCGCTATTGCTTACTCTCATCAGGTTAGATGCCTACAAAGAATTTAAGGAGAGACGGAGCGCCAAAGCGTCCTGCAGGAGGCGAGGAGGTCAAATACTCCCGCACTTAGTCAAAAACTTTCTTTTATGTGATAGTGAATAACGGTGCCCCCAGAAATCTGGAGGCACCGTTTTCATCTAAAAATGGTCTCGCATTTCAGAAATGCCGCTCATTTTAATATCAAAATATTATCTAACTTCTACCGTAGCTATTTTTATTGGCTGGGAAAAAAGATCCTCTCTTTTATATGTATCTTGATATTTTTTCAAAACACTACGAAATTCAAAATTGACAGTTTTTGTCGGAACTCCAGCAGAGTTCGTCTTTACAGGTATTTCATAGAATGATAGCTTCCAGACTCCTGGAATATTCATATCAAATGGCTTGTAGATAAGATATCCTGTTACTGTTCTATTTGGAAGAAGCTCAGTATTTTTACTAATTAACCTGATAATACCTTGATGGCTTATTAGTTTATCTGTTCCTGCACAAGGCCGCTCCTGCATCAGATATGAGGCAAGCTGCCCCTTATCAAGCATATCATATTGATTATCGGCAGGATCAAAAGCAGTAATAACCACAGAGTTCAAACGAATAACATGCCCTGTATTATTGGTTATTGACACTTTCTCCAACATCGTATCCTTCGGTATCGCAAGCTCATTTGTCAATTTCGGCTTGCCATCAATACCGACAATTGGCAGCTGCGTTTCTCTATCGCAACTTTGCACTGGCAGATAGAATTCATCAGGCACATTTTTAAGGAAGTAACGCTCAATACTTATACCTGAATCAGTTTTCTTTGTTAAATCACCTTGAAATGGCTCAAAGTCAACTCTGGTTTTAACAAACGTAGAAGGCCCGCACCCAGATAAAACAAGCGAGAACATAATAGAAGAAACAACACCACGGACAATACGCACCACATCCATACTTCATCTCCTCCAGAAATCATTCAAATTAGACCACCATCTTCATTGATAGAAAAATTATCTTCCAGTGATCTGCAAATGTTAGCCCCGGTTTATGTAAACAGCAAAATTATTGCAACCCTCCCCAATACATCATCCAGCAAAAAAATACACAAACACAAACCTTTCAAATACATTAATATAAAAATTAAAACAAACAACACAAATAGATATTTAGTTGAAAACAACAGATGCAATTCGTTTCTTATAACAGCATTCAAAAAACAACCAGATCAGGAATTACAGATATATAAAATAAGATAGTTAACAAATCAGCCCACAAACCCAATGTGAATTGCAAATAAAAACATACGCTCACCTTAAAAATCATATATATCCAAAGCTTCAGACTAGCCTTACTTTAAAGGAGAAATGTAAATAATCGGTCGTCCCATACCTTTCCACGTTATATACCACTGGATGAAGCATAGCTGTTTGAAGAAGCCCTGCTCCATCTCCCATCAAGTCAACCTTGAAACTCTCGCCCCCGCACACGGAGGCCAGGAATTCGTGCAGCTCTGCAATCTGATCCAGGTCGTCGGTGTACGCCGTTGCGATGTCATAGGTCTGGTCGAGGCGATGAAATAATGTCTTCGCCTTGCCGTTCAGGGCGATGGTGGTGTGGGTTTCCGGTTGCGGCTCGTACTTGCAGCGGGTTAATTTCACATCCAGCCAATACAAGCCGCCCTCAGTGTGGTCCGGCTTAATCTGCCGCTTTGCTGTGTATTCGATATACATTAAAGCCCTCTTAGTTGCTGGCCGTTGCGGCTGTTCGCTTCCACAATCACAATGTCTTTCTTGCTGACAATGTCCCGCAGGTGCGGCGCGATGGCGTCGGCGATCAGGTAGGGATCGCCATTCACGGCGCCGTTAAACTGAAAAATGATCTGCGCGCCCTCGCCTTTACCACTGGCGGGGCCGCTGGGGATCGTAGGTTGTGGCGGCTGGTAGGTGTTGGGCGGCGCTCCGCCTCCGCCGGCGCTGACGGTTCCGCCTCCGCCAAACTTCTGCGATTTCAGTTTTTGAATTTGCACAGCGGTGGCGATCACGGACGTGGCCGCAAATGCGGCTCCGACAATGGGGCCGCCGATCTGTGCGCCTTTGTTGTAAGAATGCACCGCCGCTTCATAACCAGAGACCAAGGCGTTGGCGATGGCCGCCTTCTTGCCGATCTCAAACAGCTTCTTGCTTTTCGTGTCCATCAAGGTGGAGAGGTTGCCCAGCATGCCGGTCATGACCGACACCCGCTCCTGATGCTCCGCCTCCGCCAGGGCCTTGCGCCTGCCCTTCTCCCGCTCCTCGATCTCCGTCAGCGTGGCTTGATGCTGCGCGGACAGCTCGCCCAACAACTCCATATGCTGCGTTTGGGTCAGCAGTTTTTCGTCCAGCGCCTCCTGCAGCATGTCCCGCCGGCGCTGGTAGGACTCCCGTTCCGCCTCCTCTTCGGTCAGCAGGGATTCGCGGATGCTTTCAACATTGCCGCGTATTTCGTTCTGACGCTGTAGCGCGGCGTTGGCTTCCTCCTGGGCCGCCTTCACCCGTTGCAGGTTGTCCGCCACGGTGGCGGTCACGCCTTGGTAGTCCTGCAGGGTGACGACGCTCTCGCCCAGCGTCACCTTGAACTTTTCCGTCTCCCTGTTCGCCCCCTCCATCTCCGCGAAAATGTCGCCGGTGGCGCCGCGCAGATTCTCCTGCATGGCGTACAGCTCGGCGTCCACTTTCGCCACGTCATCGGAGAGCTTGCCCAGGTAGTAGGTCCCGACCCGGATAAACTCGATCACGCTGGCGCTGACCTCCAATGCGCCGGCGGCGAGCAAGCGCACCGCCTGCCCGCCCAGCTTGGCCGCCTCGGGCAGCACATCCCCCATGAAGTGCGCGACGCGCTCGATGGTCGGCCCCAACGCCACGGCCATGTTATTGGTCATGCCCGTCAGCGCCGCATTCATCTTGATAATGGCGGCATTGGCGGCGGTGGCCTGGGTCGCAAAGCTGGTGCTGATGGTGTTGCCGGTGCGGTCGGACTCCTCGCCCATGGCCCGAATGGCGGCGCTGCCGCCCTCCATGGTTTGCAGCAGGGCGACGCCTTCGGAGTCCAACAGTTTCATGGCGAGACGGACCCGGTCCGACTTCGCCGGCACTTCCGCCAGTGCGTCCGCCAGCACTTCAAATTGCTGTTCCGGTCGCAGTTGCTGGAGCTTCTGCGCGGATAAGCCCAGCGCTTTGATCGCGCCGATAGCTTCGCCACTGCCGGCGGCCGCCTCGGCGATGCGTCGGGTCATGCGCTGCAGGCCGGTTTCCAATGTGCCGGCGGCGACGCCCGACAACTGCGCCGCGTAAGCGAGACGGCTCAGCCCTTCCACGCTCACGCCCAGGCGCACGCTTAAGTCGCCCAGGTGATTCGCCGCGTCCAGGCTGCCTTTGATGACGCCGCCAAACACGCCCGCCGTGGCGATGGTGGTCAGCACGGAAAACATCTTGCCGGCGTTGTTGGCCGCTGACGCCGTGCGCTCCAGATGGGTGTTGACGCTTTTTAGCCCGTCTTCGACCTTGGCCGTTGCAAGGCGCAGATCGATGGACAGCGCGCCGATCATTTCTTGGCTCATTAGCAACCTGTAGGAATTACGAAATAGAAGGGTTAGGCATCGCGCCAGGCGTCGCCGAACAGGAGGTTTTTCAGGGCGTCCGCCCGCTCCGCACTGCTCTGGCGTTCACGCTCGAATTGCTCGGCGTAGGCGTCTAAGGACTCGTAAGCCATCCACTCGGCCAGCTCGGCGGAGTCGATCTCCTGCAGGAGGGTTCTTACGGTCTTGCCTAATTTGGCGGCGAGGTAGAAGTAAAACCGGCGCTCGGGCCGGCTCAGGAGTTTTTTGCGGCGTTCTCCACTTCGCCTTGAGTTAAGCGATTGAGTCGGGCGGCGACGTGGTAGACGCGATCCAATGCGGCGCAGGATTTGGCGCCCAGGGCTTTAACGTCGCTCTCGCTGAATAAGCGCTCGCCTTTGTCGTCCACCAGACAGACCGCCACCAGCTTGGCGCGGATATTGGTCAGGTCCCGATGCGCGGTTCCATCTGGGGCCAGTCGAATCAGTGAGCCCTCGTAATCATCGCGGGCGGCGCCGCTCATCAGGGCGACCCGCACGGTCCCGCCCCACTCCGGCACGTCTACGTCGACGGATTCAATGTCCTGGGCGGATAGAATTTGTTGCTTGTTTAAGTAGCTCATAAATGGGCCTCGTTTACTGTTTTGCGAAAGTGGGTTTACCGGTGATGCGCAGCGCGGCGGAGCCTTCCAGCATCCCGCTGATCCCGCCGGAAAGGCTGGTCGCGTTTTTGACGTACGCCTTAAAGGTCGCCGTGGTCAGGTCGGGAAACGTGATCTTGACGGTCTTCAACGCTCCAGACAGCTCGGCGGCGCGGATCTCGTTTTGGCCGGGATCGCTGTAGTTGATAAACCAGTCCAGAGAGAAAGAGCCCCAGTCGCGCTTGCCGAGAAAGAACTCGGACGCCTCGCTGCTTAAATCCGTGTTGTCGATTTCCGGGCGTTCGCCATCGAAGCCAGAGAAGGATTTAACCCCGGTCACCTCCGTGTCGGGCGTGCCTGGGGTTACTGTATCAACCTCTATTTTCGTACCGTCGGCGGGCATTTTCGCCATGGTCAGTCCTCGTAATATATGAATGAATAATCCAGCCTCAGCCGGTGCAGCTGGGCCGCGTCGTCGTACTCGTAGGTTTTGCCGTTGCGCACAGCGGTGAAGTCTTGGCCGCGTGAAGCCAATGCAGCCATCGCAGCCTTTGCTAACTGGTCCGCCTGCTTGAGCGTCGGCGCCCAGGCGTCTATCTGCGCCCGCTCGCGGCGGCTGTTATCCTCTCCGCCCAGGTCGTTGACGGGATCGTCGCCGACATACAGCAGAGACAGCGCCGGCGTTGCCGCGTGCGGCGGCAGGAAGCGTCCGTGGATCGCGGACGGCGCAACCAACGCCTTAACCTGATCCGACTTGCGCAGTCGCTTCAGCAGTCGCGGGATAATCATCGGCGCGCCCTCGCTTGAATGATCGAATGCCACATGCGTTTGCCGGCGGCTTTGATCGCCGCATCCTTGGCGCGCAGAAACGCCGGGCGCAGGAAAGGACGTGGCGCAATGCCGGGATGGTTAACGCCGGCGACCACCTGCGAGCCGATGCGCAGGCGCTTTTTGTTTTTGCGCTTGTTTCTCCCTCGTCCGGTGGTCGGGTTGGGAATAGCGTGCGGCGCCGCGCCAAACTCGATAAAACGGGCGTAGTAAGCCTTGGGATGCACGCCTACGCGACCGGTGAAGCCGCGCCCGCTGCGATCCCTGCGCAACTTGTAGCGGATGTGTTTACGCAGGTGACCGCTTTTCACGGGCGCGCCTTGGCGGATCTCTTTCCTAAACGTTTTCGCCGCCTCGGTCAGTCCGTCCCGCGCCGCCTTGTTGGCCGCCTGCTTGCCGAGTTGTTGTAAGGCTTGGTGCAGCTCGCGCAAGCCGCTTATCTTGACGCCGCTGCTCATACCGCCGCCCCTGTATCCGCGCACATCAGCACCCATTCTTTGTTTTCCTCGCGGGTGTTAATGGCGGAATGGATGTCATAGACGCGCCCCTGATAGATCGCCCGGTGATCCTGGGACGCGAGCCCGGCCAGGGTCGGCTCCCAGCGCAGCACGATGCGGGCGGTCAGCTCGGCGCGGGGGCCGCTGGCGGCCAGGAACTCCCGACCGGACAGCGGCTCTACGCCCGCCCAGCGCGTGGCGAGATCTCGCCAGCCTTGCACGGTTTCGCCGTACTCGTCCTGGGTGGCGACGTTGGCTTGAATCGTCACCCGCCGCCGCAGTCGTCCCGCTCTCATAGCCTGCGAATCCGTAGCAGGTCGAGCAGCGCTTTGGAGCACAGCGGGACTTGCGAAACCGTCGCCGCCGTCTGGTCCTCCCGTTGCTCGTACAGGGTGGCGATGATCATTTTTATGGCGTGCTTGGCCAGTTCGGGAATACTCTCGCCCTCCGCCAGGGAAAGCCCGGAATACTCCTGCGCCAGATTGCGCGCCACCGCGATCAGGGTTTCGATGTAGGCGTCTTCCTCGTCGTGCTCCACGCGTAGATGCTGCTTGGCTTCTTCTAAGGTGATGGGGGCCATTACGCCCCCTTACTTAAGGTCAGCACCTTAATGGCGTTGGAGTCTACTAGCATGCCGCCCACCCGCTTGGTGGTGTAGAAGTGAACGAAGGGTTTATGGGTGTAGGGATCGCGCAGCATGCGCGCGCCGATGCGGTCCACAATGCTGTAACCTCGCATGAAGTCGCCGAACAAGATGGCGTTAGCGTCCGCCGCCACTTCCGGCATGTCTTCGTTCTCCTCGATGCCGTAGCCCAACAGCAACGAAGGCTGGCCCGCCTCGATGCCGGGACGCCACATGTAGTTGCCGTCCGCGTCCTTGAACTTGCGCACCTTCTCCACCGTGGTTCCGGTCATCATCCAGTTGGCGTTGCGGCGAAACGCCTTCTTGAGACGGTAGATCACGCTTAGCAGGTTATCCGCGTTGAAATCGCCCGCCTTGCCGCTGATCACTCGTTGCAGCTTGCCGAACTCGCGGGAGGCGTCCGGGGCGGTGTCCATGGCGTAAGCCAGGATGCCTTTCGGTTTGCCTACGCCATCGCCATTTAGAAAAGCGTCGGCTTCGCGGTCGACGAACTCTTGCGCCACCTCGTCGGCGATCCATTGCTCAACGTTGAAATACACGTCGTCCAGCGCCTTTTGAGTCGTGGCGGGGTTCGCGTAGATTTCACCCATGAAGGCTTCGATCTGCGCCAGCTTGGGTGTGTTGGTTTCCGGGCGGGCGTCGGTCTCGCCGACCCAGCCGGAACCGGCGCCGCCCAGGTTAACGAGACGCTTGTAGCCATCTGTGGACACCTGGATATTTCGGCACAGCGCCCGCATGGGAGACAGTTCGCGCTCCAGCTCCAGGATCTGGCGGTCCAGCTCCTCCGGCACGCCAAAGCCGCCGTCCTGATTCGCGCCCAGGTTGACGGCCTTGGCTTCAATGTCGGCGGCGTTGTTCTTTCGCATCCACTGGTCGATAAAGTGTTTGCGGTATTCCGCATCGCCCTCCACCGTTCCGGGGCGGTTCTGCTTTTTATAAAGGCCGTCCAACTCCTTTTTCAGGGCCTCCAGTTCGCTCAGCTGGGCGTTCAGCTTGTCGGTTTTTTCGGTGAGTCTGATTACCTCTGCGCGGGTGGCCTCCATAGAGGAGTCATTGGCTGATTTAAATTCCGTAAAGCGGCTGGTCAGTTCTTCCGCTACGTCTTGAATGTCTTTTAATTCAACTGGCATCAGGGTTAGTTCCTTGTGGTGAATAAATTTTTTAAGGATGAAATAGCGGCCAGAGCTTGTGCGTGCTCGGCGTTTCGCTGGCGGTGTTTGACTTGCGCAATGCGCGCTTCGTCATTGGCGGGGAAAGTCACCAGGGACACTTCCCACAGGTCAATTTCTTTAATCAAAAAAGCTTCTTTGGCGCTGTCGTATTCCATGCCGTTGGACGGGACGGAATAACCAATAGAGAGGCCGGAAATAGAGCCGGCTTTAAGGTGCCCGTATGCGCGCTTGGCTAACGGGTCATCGTCGATCAGCAGACGCCCGGACAGCTTCAGACCGTGCTCGTCTTCCTCCATGGCGGTGTAAACGCCGATAGGCTCGTCCATGCGATGCTGCCATAACAGCGCCGGCAGGCGGCCTTGTTGTTTCCAGCGCGCCAGGGAGGCGTTAAACGCGCCTTTGACGACAATGTCGCTGTAGGAGTCTTTAACCCCGAATACGGAGCCGTACCCCTCAAACTCACCGGTGTCGGACAGGGACTTGATCTTTAATGGAAAATCTAACTTTTGCTTACTCAGCACTTTCGGCACCTCCCGTGGGTTGTCCGTTAACGGCCATGTTCAATGGCGTCAGGTAGGTATCACCGCCTTCTCTGGGGTTCATATCCTCCAGGATGCGGACCTCGTTGGGCGACATGACGCCGTGTTGGATCATGGCGGTGTAGTACTCGCTGCGGGTCTTCATGTCGCCGCGCATCAGGGCGTTGATGTTGAACTTAACGAAATAGGCGACGCGCTCTTTGTCGGACAGCAGCGATTTGTTAACGCGCTTCTCGATGCGCGTGCAGTATGGGATTAATGAATGCCGCGCAAAGGCGAGGTCTTGGTGTTCAATGTTGCTGAAGGTGGCCCGCTCCAAGTCGCCGATCATGTGCGGCGGCACCCGGAAAAAGCCGGCGATCTCCGAGCGCTGAAACTTTCTCGTTTCTAAAAACTGGCTGTCTTCCGCCGTCATCGATACCTGCAGCCACTTCAGCCCGCCGTCGAGGATCATCTCGCGGCTCTGGTTGGCGACGCCGCGGTGCAGCTCCATCTCCTGTTTCAGGCGCTCGTATTGTTTGTCTGTCAGCGCGTGATCGGTGGCGAGCACGCCCGAGGGTTTGGCGCCATGGGCGAACAGTGTGGAGCCATGCTTTTCCGTCGCCTTGGCCAGCCCCAGGCAGTGGCGGTTGTATTGAATCGGGTTCAGCCCCGTCAGGCCGTCCAGGCTCCATAAGCGAATATGCAGCACCTCCTCCGCCGGCAGCGTGCGCACAGGCCCCGCTTTAAACTGCACGTCATAGGTCAGTTCGTAATCGTTGGATAGCTTTGGCGTCACTGCGTCCGGGGCCATGGGCAGCAGCTCCAGCACCCGACCCGCCGCCGTGCGGTTGATGTAGCTGTAATGGTTGCCGCGCAAACACAGGTGCGCGACGATCAGTTCCTTGTATTCCTGATCGGTCAGGTAGTCGTTCGGTCCATGCTTCAACAACGTCTGCAGCGGGTGGTTAGCCGCCTTTTCCGATCCGCCGCCGGGCAGCTCTTTGAAGAGGTTCAGCGGTAGCATGCCGATGGATTCCGTCAGCACTTTGATGCACGAAAACACGGCGCTGATCTCCGGGGCGTTGCCGGGAGTGATCTGTACGCCGGCGTCGGCGTCATACCATGCGCCCAGCAACTCCGCGAGCTTGGCCGAGCTGTCAATCACCGGCGCGCTTTTACGTCTGAATAAATTAAACATCAGGCAAACCTTATGCTGGGACCAGTGGTTTCCGCCGCCAGCATGGCGCGGCCCACGGCCATGATGAGCGCGACCGCGCCGTCGATTTTCTTATCTCGGTGTTCTTTGGTGGGGCGGACGATGTCGTCATCGGCGCCGCCCATGTAGCGCCCCACCACGTTGCCCATACACCAGGTTAAAATGGGGTGGCCGTCGTGATGAAAACGCCCGGCGGCGATGGCCGCTTCAAGCTCCTTCATGCCGGCGGACATGCCGGAATAGTTCTGCGTAATCTGCACCGGGTTCAGGTTCTCGTCGTCCAGGCGGTGCGATAGGTTCAGCGCGCCGTGCGGATCGATGCCGATCTCCGCAATGGGGTGGCGTTGGTTGGTGTCGGTGACTTCCGCCAGCACTTCCAGATAGTCCACCTCGGCGCCGTCGGTAGCGGTGAGCGCCCCCAGGTTGACCCACTTCTGATAACGACTGGATAGCTTGCGGTTATCCGGGTTGTTGACCGTATCCTCGGGCGCCCAGAACACCGGCGAGAGGCAGTAGTAATGCCGGCGGGTTCTTCCGTCCTCGTCCATCAGGTCGCGGTAGAACAGTTTGACGAAAGCGTTTAAATCCAGCTTGCCGGCCAAGTCGAGGCCGCCGATGCACTCCTGACCTTCGAAGTCGTCCGCGTTCAGGCCGGGGTCATAACATTTAGCCCACTGCTCCATATTGAAGAACGCCGAGCGCGCCGTAACCCAGATGTTTAAATGCTTGATCTTGAATATGTTCTGGAAGCGGGCGGAGCGAATCGCCTTCTGTTGTTGGCTTTCCAGGTATTTTTTATACACGCTAACGCCCAGATTCGGGTTAGCCATGGCCAATACGTCCGGGTCCGCCCAGCGCTCCGGATCGTCTACCCCATACATCAGCGCAAACAGCTCGTCATTGGGCGCGACGCCGTCCAGCATCTCTTGCGCTTCGGTCTGCTTGCCGTAGCAGGGACCTTCGATGTTGTTGCCGGCGGTGGTGATAATAAACGTCAGCGGCTGCCGGCGTGCGCCCTGCCCCGTCACCATGGTCTCGTATAAGTCGGGGGCGTCGTGTTCGTGGTATTCATCGATCAGCGCGCAGGAGAGGCTTGCGCCATCGCCGGGCTTGCCGATAACCGGCTCAAAGCGCGCCTCATCCGCCGGGCGGTTCAGGTTCTTGGCGTTAACGGCAATGCCCTTGGCCTTTTGCAATAACGGCGTGCGCGAGACCATCAGCTTGGCGGGACGGAACACCTCCCAGGCTTGGCGTTCGTTGGTGGCGCCGCTGTAGACCTCGGCGCCAAACTCGTTGTCGCAGGCGAACATATACAGCCCCACACCGGCGGCGATAATGCTTTTACCGTTCTTCCTTGGCACGCACCAATACACCTCGCGGAAGCGTCGCAGATCATCGGCCTTACTCTTCCATCCGAAGATGTTGACGAAGCCGAACACCTGCCAGGGCTCCAGCTTGATAAGCTGACGCTTGAACGCCCACTCGCCCTTGGTGTGCGGCAGCAGTTCGACGAACTCGCAGACGCGCTCGGCCTCGGCCTTGTCGAAGTAATACGGATAGTCCGGGTCGCTTTCTTGGGCGAGATCGTCCAGGTAACGCTGGCATGCGAGGCGCGTGTACCGGTACGCCGGGATAGATCCGTCCAGCACGGCGCGGGCGTACCGCGTCGCCGCCTCGACGTGAGGATATTTAGCCGCCATGGAGTAACCGAAAATCAGAATTTATCGAAGGGGTTTGATGCGTCTTGATTGCCGCCGCCGGTCAGTCGTTGGCGACTGGATGGGTCCAGGCCCAGGAGCGCCCCGAAGGTCGCCAGTTGTTTTAAGGATTCGTTGGCGACGGTGGCCGCCGGGTTCTTCTTCAGGCCGCCGTTTGCGTCCGTGATCGTAATGCCGTACTGCGCCAATTCGCGCTCCGCCTGACGCCAGCGACCATAGGCGGCGCAGAAGGCTTCCAGGTTATGCGCGTCGGTAATGGCGATGATCTTTTGCGCGCAAAGCTCCGGGGCGATCAGCGCCCACATACGGCGCGCGTCGTCGCCCAGCCAGTCCGGGCAATCGATGTTAGTGATCTGTGAAAACTGGGGTTCGTGGGTGTTGAGTTGACGCTTTCCGGGGTTGCCGGCCAGGAGCTTTTGCGCGACAGGCTTGGGCTTCCGCCCCCGTCCAGCTCTGGTTGCGGTTCCACTCATAGCGTTTATCTGAAATTTTTAATTTCGCGGGTATAAAAAAAGACTTAAGGGTGCGGTGTTGGGCGCTCAGGTGTCAGAAATTTGACCCGCCCCGCCCCTTCCTGTTTTCGTTATTTGATCATTATTTAACCAGCCCACCTCGCCCCCTAGTGGCTGGGCCCTTCTGTCTCAAGCAGGCCGTCCAGCTTTTCCAGTTCGACATCTGCGAGACTGAATAAGTAATCAAAGCTTGCTTTCCCTACATGCAGCCTTAGATTGTTTAAGACACATTGGCAGGTTTGTATCTGAAGCATAATGTCCGGCATATCTTCAGCAGCAACAGCTAGCTCTGAGAGCTGCACAAGCTTATTAATAATAGAGTTGAGAACACTCTCTTCAGGCGTATCAATGCTTCCCGCAATAGCCCACTCAAAGTCGACATATGGCTTCGTCATTATTTACCCCCTATTTACTCTATTATAGCTAACCAACTCCAACTATCGAGCCATCCAACAAGGTCTTGTCTCAATGGCATGCCTGACATATCCCGCGTAAGTTCGCCTATCGAACATCACCGCCTTGCGTCTTGGGAAGGTCAGTTGAACTCCATAGCTACCAGCACTCTATCCGTAGCCTTACAATACAGGAAGTGAAGGTCAGCATTCAGATGGTATGTATACGCTCCTGAGTACGCATGGCCGATATACTGATATGCATTACCTTTACTATCAAAGCATGATCCATATTGGTTTCCATACTCGTCGCACTCATCCAGCAACTCCCAATGAATAGCGTCACGTATCCCTGTAAACCAATTAGAGAACCTATGGATTTTGTTTCTTGGCGTAAAGAGAATATGAGCATTGTCAGGGTATGGAAGTTCAACGCAGTTTGGGTTCGGGACGTATCCAAACTCCTTAAATTGCAACTTTTGCTTCAAGTATTCTTCCTGCGTTTCCTCTTTCATCTCAACGTATAAGCAAAGGTCTTCAGGGGAACAGTCGAGCTTCCATTTGCCATCCACCCTTGAATAGGAGTACCACTCCCCTCCGATGAACTCGTTAAGGTCACCCCTACCAACAAGCCCCTCACTATCAGCAAAAAGCGTTGCCAGTAGTATCTCCTCGTTAAACCCTTCCGGCCTATACTTAGCCAAAGGCAGCATTACCGACTTTTCGACATCGCTTGCAAAGACATCATCCGGCTCAGGAAATGCCGTAAAGTTATCGCTGTTTGTGTAAATGCTCTCGGCTGTCATGACTGATCCCGTAGTTTATAAGTGCCGCACATAATCCATCGACTGATGCAAAACCCGAATAACGGCGACACCATAAACAGTTGGTTTGTAGAAGACTACATGAGAGCCTACGTAATAAGCTCGCAAAGAAGGGCGTACGTAGCTGCGATCACTGCCAAGAGTCTTGTTGTTAACGAGCGTTAGGAAAGCTTCGTTAATCTCCCTGATATAGGCTTCCGCCTTGTCTGCTCCCCACTCCCTTAACGAGAACTGATAGATTGAGACTAGATCAGCCTCCGCTTTAGGACGAAGCTTGAATGTGTTATCCGTCATTCGAGGTCTTTTTCATCCTTGCAAGAAACTCATTCACATCCCAGTTTTTAAGCTCTCCGCTGGCTTCTCCCTCATCAATCAGGCTACGAAGCTCTTGCAGTTTAGAAGCCGCCATCTGCTCTTGTAGCAACCTCAACCCTGCTCGGATAACTTCGCTCTGATTGTTATAGCTGCCGGTCTCGATCATCGAAGAAATGAAGCTTTCCAGCTCAGCGCTAGGCTGAAAGGTGATTGTTCTAGGCATGGTTCGCCCTCCACTTTGTAAGAACTATTCTTACAGTATCACAAACTGGTGAAGCCTGCTCAACTCTGCGACGTCTTACGCCTATGACAAAGCCTACAAATTCCCTGCAGGTTCTTCTCCTGATCGTCACCGCCTTTCGCTTTGGGCTGTATGTGATCCACCTCCGTCGCCGGACTAGTTCACCCTGCCTTGCCCAAACAGGTATTATTGCTTGCTATTTCAACCTCTTATACACAAGGAATTATAGTGAGCTGCACTATCAGAAAGGCAAAGAAAGAAGACTTCCCCGTATTACGCATGCTGTGGCAGTTTTACGAATACCATAACTCCTATTACACACATGAGGATATCGATCACAACGGCCTATTCGATATCGACGATGACTATATTTTGGCCACTCTTGAAGAAAAAGAAGAATGCGAGGTCTACTTAATTATCTCAGACCAGTCTGTCGCCGGGTTCCTTACCATTGAGCCCGTGGAGATTAGAGGGAAAGAGCTTCTAGAGCTTGCAGACTTATTCATTCTTCCTAAGTACCGATCTCGTGGAATAGCCAGTTACGCTATTAAAAACATGATCTTCAAAGAAGATAAGGCGTGGCACATTTCCATTTATCAAGGCGATACACTGGCGCTAGCATTTTGGAAGCGCATATTCCATAAGTTACCATTTAGGTCTGTCGGTGAGATATCGCCACCAGAAGTAGCAGGGTTTTATGAGTTTGTGGTTGAGGCAATAGCGCTTTAGTAACTTGGCCCCGACCTATTCCTTTGCGGTTTTATGACTGTGGCAAAGCCTGCAAATTGCCTGCAGGTTTCCTACTTGATCGTCACCGCCTTGCGCCTTGGGTTGGATATGATCCACCTGAGTCGCCGCACTGGTTCGCCCCTGCTTTAAGCACACCTGACACAGGTAGTTATCTCGTCTCAGTATCCGTGCTCTAAGCTTACGCCATTGCCAACCATAACCGCGTTGGGTGTCGCTGCCTTTCTGTTGTTGCCAGACTCCCCAGCGTGTCGCCTCTCGCTTGTCTGCGTGGCTTTCACAGTACCGTGACTTGTGCCGGGTCGTATTAGGGCAGCCTTTATCTTTGCAGGGCCTTAGCGATGCCTTGGGCATTAGCGTTCACTCTGCCGCTCGATCAGGCGGTCTAACTTGTCGTTGATGGCCCGCAGATCCGTTTTAATCTCATTACGGACGGCGTCGATACGCTGACGCTGTTGCACCTGCTCTTCATTCAGGTACTTCACCGCTAAGGCGTTTTGCTCCACACGGCGATCTATGGAGCCCGCCCAGGTGATCACGGAAATGGCGATTACCAGCGTGCTGATCAGATGGCCTACACTTATGGTCTTGTCCAAGTGCCAGTGCCTCCGGGTGGTTTGGTTCTCTTCCATTATTTCTTACTCATCACGTCGGTTACCTTGGGGGCGATCTTCTCCAGCGATCTGCCGGCGACGTATCCGCCTAAGCCTATTTGCAGCAGGTCCCAGGCTTCCACACTCAACCTGAACGTCAGCAGGCCGAAGGAGTCGCACACCACCAACGCCAGGAAACACAGCATGGTTAACGGGCGCCAGTTGCGCTGTAGGATGCTTTGCCCTTGCGCCTCCGCCTGAATCGTTCTGGCCTTCGCCTCCAGCAGCTTGGTTTCGTACTCCATCACTCGCTGGGTTAACTCGGCCTGGATCTGGAATAGCTGCGCCTGTACCTGCAGGCGCTCTTCGTCGCTGGTGTGGACGTTGTCGATCAAATCAGCGACCGGTTTAAACAGGTTCAGAATTGAAGTCCAGGCGCTCACGGGTATTCTTTCCAAGGCAGTTGGTAATGAGGTCCATCGAAAAAGCCGTTGAAGTCGCCGCCCCACTCTATGGGTATGCCCAGCTCTTCGGCGGCTTGCTTCACAGCGTCGGCGAGTATCTGGTAATAGCGAGTCTCCCAGGTGATCGCCCCATTAATCAAAGCACCCAAGTCCACCGCATGACCGGTTAAGTGGCGGCTGCGCATCGTTTTCGATTTGCGGGCCTTATACAGTTCCTTTTGGCGTTCGATGCTGCGCAGCCCTTCCAGCACAGTGAAGTCTATCGGTGTGATCTGAATCGCTCTCTCGATCACTTTCACAAGGTCAGGATGTAAGCCAACCAAGCGCGACTTGGAGCGCTTGCCTAAGTAGAAGCTCATGATTTGCATAACCCAGATCGAGTAGGAGGGGGAGTTACCTCCCCCGTCCTCTCACACCACCGGGCATACGGTTCCGTACCACGGCGGTTCATGATTGGCGCTGAAGCCGGTTCATCGTATCCAGCAAGCTTACCAGAGACAGGCGGTCGAACATCCTCTTGGGAAGCGCCGCGTTCATATGGGACGCGCCACTATTCCACCAAGGTCCCCGACCATTGCTTGCGCTACTCCAAGCCCTCTGCTCGGACAGTCCTAGTCGCATTAGATTACGGGCTCGGGTGTAAGTCCGTTTCCACTGTCGCCAGAGCAACAGGCGCAACCGCCGTCGCACCCAGCCATCGAGTCCTTCCACTGGGCGCTTCGAGGTCGTCAGGCGATAGTAGTTCGCCCAGCCCCGGAGTGCCGGATTCAGTCGCGCAATGGTGGTCTGCAGCGGTCGCCCTCGTGATTGTCTGAGCAACTGACGCAGTTTGGCCTGGTAGCGCTTCAGGCTCTTCGGCGCGATCCTCAGCCGTACCTGCTTGCGCCAGCTCACGCTGTAACCCAGATAGCTCCGGCGCCATGGTCGATCCACAGCACTTTTCTCCGCGTTCACTTTCAGGCGAAGGTGCATTTTCAGGTAATGGGTAATGCTAGTCATGACCCGGTGACCGGCCCGCTCGCTTCGGACGTAGATATTGCAGTCGTCCGCGTAGCGGCAGAACCGGTGGCCCCGGCGCTCCAGCTCCCGGTCCAGTTCGGTCAGGAGCACATTAGAGAGCAGAGGTGACAGGGGGCCGCCTTGCGGCGCGCCTTCCCGCCTTGGGCTGACCAGCCCACCGTCCAGCATACCGGCTTGCAGGTATCGGCGGATCAGGGTGAGCATCCGTCGGTCGGCGATGCGGCGGGCCAGCAGGCCCATCAGCACATCGTGGTTGACCCGGTCAAAGAACTGCTCCAGATCCAGATCGACCACCCAGCGGTGACCGTCGTTGATGTGCCGTTGCATCGCCCTAACCGCCTGATGGGCGCTTCGCCCGGGGCGGAACCCGTAACTGTGGTCCGAGAAGATCGGCTCCAGCATCGGGCTCAGCACTTGGTGCAGGGCTTGTTGGATCAGGCGATCCTGTACCGTTGGGATGCCCAGTATCCGTTCTCCGCCTTGCGGTTTGGGGATACTGACCCGGCGTACTGGTTGAGGATGGTAGTCTCCGGCCAACAGCCGCTCTCGCAGCGTTGGCCAATGCTGTTGCAGGTGGCCTTTCAGGGCCGCCACCGGCATCTGATCGACACCGGCGGCGCCCTTGTTGGACATCACCCGCTGATACGCATGCATCAGGTTCGGGCGCTCAAGCACCTGTTCCATCAGCGTATTCGGCTCCGCGTTCGTCCACGAGTGAGCCCCCGTGTCTGCCTCAACACGGGCTTCAGTCTCTGCCGGATACCGTCCGACGTCTCCCTGAATACCCTGACCCATCCGGATCGCTTCTGTCTTCATAAGCACATCACGAGAACTCACCGCCTACTGGCGGTCAACCATGTTCAGTCCTTCAGTACGCGGTAACGCACCTACTATGACCTCGGCTGAGTTCTGGCGCTCCATCCCCACCCCTCACGAGGTGAGTAGCACAACGGCAGAGAACCAGACTTCCCAGGGTAAGACGCGTGACCTTCACACTTATGCCCGCCGCATCTACGTCCACACCTTCCGTGCAAGTACGGGCTTTGACGGTATTTGCCGCCTTACCCAGTGTGGCCGCCTCGTATGCGATTCCTGTTCGTCAGGCCAGTGCTTTGCCTACGGCTTCCTTCAGATTCCACCTCACGATGGACACCCTTGCCGTTCGGCTAGTGGTTCCCCTTGCCGGGCCCACAGGGGACTTGCACCCCCAAGTCATCCGGCCAGCACCACCTGAACCGGAACAGCGCCCGTCAAGGCACTACGCGCCATGCCTGGCGCACAAAGCAAAAAACCCGGCTCCTTTCGGATACCGGGTCTCTATATGAAAACGCCCTGAGAGTTGTCAGGGCGCAGTAGTGCAGAATATGGGGATTAGCTTACACAATTGTTTCAAAAATAGCGACAATAACTAATAAAAATACAACATTTTTCCATAAAACAAAACAATAAGCCTTCCGGTTACTTCCCAGTAATGCAAAGCCAGCCGATCTTGACGTTAGCAATAACCTTATCTGACTTTATATAAACCTTTGAAACACTTGAGCCACGAGGAAGCTTCTCGCCATCAGTTCCAAATGCTATAAACCCAGCTAGCGCCGTTTCACTCATGTAATAGGTTGTTCCATCTTGAGTAAGAACCTTTATATCTATTTGTACGGGGTTTCCATCCTTATCCAGCAAACCATCAGATTCAAAACCGTCCATTTTGAAATCCCAGGTTATTACATCTTCAAACTCCAAGGTAATCCACTGAGTCTGATTTATAATTTCCAAGGCAGGATCGGGCGAAAACTCTTTCCAATCGGCGCCTAGTTCAACTTTATCGGCTATTTCCACCTGATACGGATTACGAAACAGCTCATTATATAGGTCACTATCACAACCAGATAAAGTGAACACCAAAAAAAGAGAGATAAGCATTTTATTCATAGCAGTTACAGTCGAAAGCCCATCCATTTACTAATAATTGACGCGTAACGGCTTCCTGATGCACATATAAGGAGGGCCACGCATTTCATAGAAATACAGTTCATAGAGACTTCTACTGGAGCATTCATATGAGGTAGGTAATCCCTAAACTACATTTTCCTATAATTGGAGGTTGCTATGGCACCATTACCTTATCGCAAGGTAAATAGGGCCATTACACAATATTCTGTCTTGGCGAATGACAAACCAGAATAAAGGCAACGCCAATGACGATACAAAAGTTAACAAAAAAGTAACTTGCGGTCCATCTAGCATGATACCTATGCCAATTGGACGAAATTTAATCAAGACTTAGCGCACCCTCGCGCCATCTCCCAGGCATGCATAGCCATTTCCACGCGCTATGCATTGAGATATGATGCCAAAGTATCCAACGGACACTGGGCCTTTACTAATGAAAGCTATCCCCAAAGCCACAATCAGTCCGATGTGATAGATGTACTTAGTGGGCAATATCTATCTATTAGATTTTAGACCACGTGCATTAACGGCTATAAACAACAGCGCACCAATTACAGCGACAAACCAAGCTGTACGTGGATGAGTGAATGCCTGTAGATATATAGGTGTTGGTATCGAAGCACTTACTAAATCAACACTATCCTTGGGATAAGGACCAGTATACTTTTGTGAAGATAACAAATTTCCATCTAGATCGTAGTGGTACTTCATTCTACTTCGCGCGGTAAATATATAAAAAGTAGAGTCCTCAGCTGGGAACAACTTGAATGGGCCGCCGGAGGCCTTTACTTGCCAGCCTCGTATAAACTGAAGAGAGTGATTATACAATTGGACTCTGCCAGATGGCTCATGAGGTACGACTAGGTAGCCGTCAGGATATTCTAGGGCTTTATCGGTATTACCTATTGGCCATTCAAAGGACTGCGAAGCACCTAGGCCAGAAATTGACGAAAGTGCAGGACCAAAAAAGCCTACAGCCCCAACAATAACGCAGGCACTAGCCAAGAAGTTTAAAATAGTTTTCCATGTGAACCCTTTTTGAGAAAAAACGATACTAATAGCTTGAGCGATCACCGCAGTCAGCAATACTAAGATAATAATCGAGGAAAAGTTTAGTTCCATAATTTGACGAATCTAACATTTGTATATCGCATATTCGCGCTTATCAATTTCATGACCTTGCAGATCCTTCAGGGGGGATTCAGCATGTTACATCCTATCCCGTATCTAACGCCAAAAAACGTCGCATCGTGGCTTGTCATCCACACAACCGGCGCCATTTACCGAGGTCACAACCATACTGTATTTTTATGCAGTATATTTTATCACTTTGGAGTTCACAATGCGCGTATCGCTACTTGGTCGCAGCGGTGCAAGGATGCGCAGTCGTTTACTCACAATGCCACTTAACTTTGTTATGCAACTCCGTCCACATCCTTTGACAAATCAAACCAAGCAATCACTTTAGCATCGTAAGGACCAATATACTTTTCGCCCTGCTTCGAGTCATAGTATTGCTTTGCACTTTCAGGTGTCGCGGATGATTCGGGCAATGCATTTCCGTTCTCGTCATAAGACCAGTGTGTACCAACCATCCTCTCAAACTTCTCTTTCATTTTCAGTTGAAATTCCATCTCTTCCGGATTCAACTCCAATACAACAAAAACTTTCTGATCAGGCACATCTTCAGGAAAACAGCAAAACCGATGAATTTCTCCCCGAAAGTATACCAATCCCTCTATTGGAGCATCGTAATAATTGGAGATAAAGCACCACCCAATTTCCTTTGGGTCAACCTTTAAGGTTGGTACTAGCAAATCATCTCTATCCATACTTCCACCTAATAATCACGGTCGCTGCATATTCATTCGTTTGCATTCGAAGGACGAGCTGCCGCTACTTGTTATATTTTCTTGCCAAACCTTCAAGATGGACTCTCCTGGCCTCCTCTTTCCTACGTTTTTCTTTGTAACGACACGACCGGCATCGTACAGCTTTCGATGCGATACTTCCTCTGGCAATCTCATACCACCACTTCTGTTGCTTTGCCGTC
The DNA here is from genome assembly GCF_000012985.1 of Hahella chejuensis KCTC 2396. Lineage (NCBI taxonomy): Bacteria > Pseudomonadati > Pseudomonadota > Gammaproteobacteria > Oceanospirillales > Hahellaceae > Hahella > Hahella chejuensis. The sequence goes on from NC_007645.1 coordinate 4,688,813, forward strand.
CATATCTCGTGACTTTCACAGTCCTTACATATGAAATGACGGTCTATATAAAAGTTTGGCAAACGCTCCAAAGGATTTATCTCCCTCAGAATTTCCGTATTTGCAGGCAACGCACCTTTAGGGACGACTTCTGAGTAAACATCCACCTCCGATCGCTTGACCCTCTCCAAGCGTGCGGCCTTTATTTCTTTTCTTCTCTGTAACCCACTTTTTCTAAACATAACGCCTTTGATCCTGTCGACAAAGATTAGACACGTCACTATGCTATTTTCGATGCATCATAACTCTCTGGGCAGAGATAGCCATAACCGCTCTTACTTACCAGTAGTGCAAAGCCACCCAATATTAGCGTCAGCAATAGCTCTGCTCGACCTAATATATATTGTTGAAACCTCTGTATCCTTTGGCAACTTAGTACTATAAATCCCGAATGCTATAAAGGAAGATATTGAACTTTCAGCGAGACGAAACTCTCGCCCATCTAGAGTAATTATCTTTACGTCTATTTTTATAGGATTATCATCTTGATCTACGAGCCCTATCGACTCCATGCCATCCTTTATAAAATCCCATTTCTCAGCCCCTTCAAACCCAATCGTAACCCACTGTCTTTGGTTAATAATTTCCAAGGGAGACTTAGGAGAAAACTTCTTCCATTCCTGGTCTAGCTTCACTCCTTCGGCCACGTCAACCATATATGGGTTACGAAAAAGTTCGTTGTACAGGTCGTTATCACAAGCCGACAATGTGAAAGCAAGCAAAAGAGTGATTAGAAATTTATTCATAGCAATTACGTTTCTATAAGCCTTAGAACGACATTTTCATCATAGCTACTAACGACCTTTCTAGCATGTATTCTATGTCGACCGGACGATATCAGTCAGCACCTTAAATGCTGGAACTCCAACGCATCAGCCGGAAAGCTGCCTTTTCCTTCTGACGATACCCGCGATTTTATAGAGCTTGCCAGGGTGTTACTGGAGAAGATCTGGCCAGAAAGCGAACGCTATTTGATTTGTGAAAAACACCAATACGTAGATACCTCCTTCGTTGCGGGAACAGGTTTCGCAACACCCTCCAAACAGCCCCCAAACCAGCCCTAATTTATTGATTAGTATTGGAATTCACGGATACTCCTTTTAAAAAACAACCTACGCTGCGCGCTCTTTAAAACCCAATTGCGAGAAAGCTTTAGGAGGAACCTCGTGAGAATTACCACATGGAACATGCAAGGAAACTCTAGAGGCTGTTATTAACCCGAACAATTTCTGAACATTCGAATATTTTTCGATCGTCTTGCCACGCAGTGGCTATCAGGAGCGGTTGATTCGGTTATCATTTGTGGGTGCAGACGATCACTCGAAAACCTTATCCAACCGATGTCAGCGATGAAGAATGGGCTTTTGTAGCGCCCTATCTGGCGCTGATGCCCGAATCTTCCGCGCAGCGTGCATGACTTGCGCGAGGTCTTTAACGCCCTGCGCTATATTGCCCGGGGCGGTTTGCTTTGGCGCCAGATGCCGCACGACCTGCCGCCCTGGCAGGTCGTGTATCAGCAAACCCGCCGCTGGATTGACGCGGGCGTGTTTGAAGCCTTGTTGCATGATTTGCGCGAGTTGATCCGGATTGCTGACAAGCGCAACGCCCAGCCCAGCGCCATGATCCTCGACAGCCGGACTTTGCAGTCGACACCGGAAAGCGGGGCGCGCGCCGGTTACGATGGAGCCAAGCGCCTCAAGGGTTCAAAAGTGCATCTGGCGGTCGATACGCTGGGGCAGTTGCTGGCGTTGCGGATCACACCTGCTAACGAGCAGGACCGGGATCAGGTGGCGGCTCTGGCTGAGCAGGTGCAGAAAGTGACGGGCGAGTCGGTGGAAGTGGCCTTCGTCGATCAAGGCTATACCGGCGAATCGGCGGCCCGGCAAGCCGAACAGCATGGCATTCGGTTAGAGGTGGTTAAGCACACTGAGGCGAAGAAGGGCTTTATTTTGCTGCCGCGGCGTTGGGTGGTGGAACGCAGCTTTGGCTGGATGGCGCGCTTTCGGCGGTTGAGCCGGGATTATGAGCGTCTGTCGACCGTACTGGCGGGCTTTCACTTCATTGCATTCGTGTGCCTGATGCTACCGACGGCGATGAAGGCATTGGCGGCATCAGGGGTGTCTATGAATTGAGCGGGTTAATAACAGCCTCTAGAAGAATATAAACGCATTAGATTTCATGCTCCAGCATGGATGAAAAATGCGATGGATTTAGCTTTGCTGACCCTTCAGCGACGAGAAGATATATCGAAGATGAAATTCGAAGATATTAAGGACGGATACCTGTATGTAATCCAAGAGAAAACAAAAAAACACGACACGGGATATTTGAGAATAGAAATAGGAGAGCAACTTCAAGAGGTCCTAAAAAGATGCCGCACAGACATCCCCAGCCCCTTCATAATAAACAGGAGGCCGCAAAGAAAATTCAAACGGATAAAGTCCAAACACTGGACCCAAGTGCTACCCGATATGATCTCAAGAGAGTTCAAGTCAATCAGGGATTCTCAAGTTGGACTGTACGAAAATTATCAAGAAGGTGAGAAGCCCACCTTTCATGAGATACGTGCTCTGGGTGAAAAATTGTACAAAGACCAAGGAAAAGACCCCAAGCAACTGGGCGGATGGGCTTCAGAAAAGATGGTGAAGAACTACGATTCCGGACACAGCTAAATTAGGTGGGTAAATGCCGTCGCAGACCTAAAAATAGCTGAAATTTAACGGGAGGTTTTGCAAAACATTTGCAAATCTTTTGCAAGATTAAAATTTAACCACAAGTAAATAGTGGTGTAACTTATTGATACTATAAAGAAAAATTGGTCGGGACGGAGTGATTTGAACACTCGACCCCTTGCACCCCATGCAAGTGCGCTACCAGGCTGCGCTACGCCCCGACTCGAAGAGGTGCGTATAATAGATAAAATCACCTCACCCTTCAACCCCTAAAAAACCAAATAATTCAGTTTTTTACTTTGGGGCGACAGTCCTCGAAACCCATTAGGCTTCGAGGACCAACAACACTTCTTCTAACTCAATAATCATCTGACGTATGAGCTGCTTGGCCTGTGTCGCGTCTTCCTTGGTTTCGGAGCCCGCCAATTTCTGCTTGGCGCCGCCGATGGTGTAACCCTGATTATATAGCAGGTCTCGAATCTGACGAATCATCAACACATCCTGGCGTTGATAATAGCGACGGTTTCCACGCCGCTTTACGGGGGCGAGTTGAGGAAACTCCTGCTCCCAATATCGCAGCACGTGAGCCTTTACACTACATAAATCGCTAACTTCACCAATGGTGAAGTAGCGTTTTCCTGGAATGGGTGGGAGCTCGTCGTTATGACTGGGTTCCAGCATAAGCTTCTACTTTAGCCTTTAGTTTTTGACCTGGTCTAAAAGTAACAACCCGCCTGGCGGTAATAGGAATCTCCTCACCAGTCTTCGGGTTACGGCCAGGACGCTGTTTTTTGTCCCTCAGGTCAAAATTGCCGAATCCTGACAGCTTTACTTGCTCGTTATGGCTTAATGCATCCCTGACCTCGTCAAAGAAGGCCTCTACCATTTCCTTAGCTTCACGCTTATTGAGACCCACTTCCTGATAAAGCCGCTCAGCCATATCTGCTTTCGTTAAAGCTCCCATGACTAACTCCTCAAAGACGCACCGAAACGATTACCAAGTTCTTTCACCACGTTGTCAAATGCCTCCGTGATTTCTTCGTCGCGTAATGTTCTTTCAGGATGGCGCCACACGATACTGATGGCCAGGCTCTTCTTATCAGCACCGACCGATTCCCCATGATATACATCGAACAGCTCGTGGTGAACACGCCACTCCCCTGCGCTCTGAGCAATAGCCAGGGCGACATCCGCGTAAGGTGTTTGTTCATCTATTACAATAGCAAGGTCTCTTCGGATCTCCGGGAAGCGGGAAACTCCTTTAAAAGAAGGCACTTGCCCGTCTGCTATTGAATTTAAGCATAGCTCAAATAAATAAAGTGGGCCATTTAAATTCAAAGTTTTAGCAATTCTGGGATGCAGTGCGCCTAACACACCAATAGGTTGACCGTCTTTCAGCACTTCAGCCGTCTGTCCAGGGTGCAAGGCAGGATGCTGAGCACTACGGAAACTCAAGTTGCAGCCAGGAATTTCTAAAAGCGATTCCAGATCTCCCTTCACATCGTAGAAGTCTACCGTGCGCTTTTTACTTTCCCAGCCTTCCGGCATGCTGGCTCCCATTATCAGCCCCGCCAACATCGGGTCCTGTTGAATTTGGCCGCCCCTCTTAAGGAAGCGTAGACCAGATTCAAAAAGGCGAATGCGATTTTGTTGGCGATTTTGATTATACAAAGCGGTTTGCAAAAGCCCTGCCCAGAGAGTCGTACGCATTGCAGCCATATCGCTGGCGATAGGATTCGCCAATGTAATGGTATCTTCCTCAGGGGTCAGCAGACTTAACACTTTCTGATCCACGAAAGTATAAGTAATCGCTTCCTGATACCCTCTTGACACCAAATGTAGCTTCAAGCGACGCAGCGACACCTTGCTTTCCGGCAACGGCTTGATTCCCAATGGAGCCATAGGTTCGGTAACAGGAAGCTTGTTGTAGCCGTACAGCCTCGCCACTTCCTCTATCAGATCTACCTCAATACTGATGTCAAAGCGATGGGTCGGAGCACTGAAAGTCCAGCCGTCCTTAGCTACCTTATGTACGCCAAGTCCCAGTCTCGCCAGCATTTCCTCCACTCTGGTGCGGTCAAGATGAACCCCCAACAACTCATCAACACGCGCATGGCGTAGATTCACCAACGCTTTGGCGGGCAAATGCTCTTTGCTGCAGATTTCAGTAACAGGACCAGGCTGGCCGCCCACTATCTCCAGCAACAGCTCAGTGGCTCTCTCTATAGCGCGCGCCTGATGAGCGTAATCAACGCCTCGTTCAAAGCGGTGAGATGAGTCCGTATGCAGACCATATGAGCGCGCCTTGCCTGCTAAGTGCAAAGGAGCAAAGAACGCGCTTTCCAGGAATATATCTTTGGTTTTTTCAGAAACACCGCTGTGTTCGCCCCCCATAACGCCAGCCAAGGCAAGAGGCTTTTCATTATCCGCAATGACCAGCGTATCAGGATTAATAGTTATTTCCTGACCGTCAAGCAGCACTAACTTCTCGCCCGGGGTAGGCATACGAACAACGATACCGTCCGCTAGTTCGTTGAGGTCAAAGGCATGCATGGGCTGCCCCAACTCAATCATTACGAAATTAGTGACGTCCACCACAGCGTCAATGCTGCGAATACCACTACGGCGCAGCTTTTCAACCATCCATTGAGGTGTTGGCGCAGACAAATCCACGCCTTTGATAACGCGTCCGACATATCTTGGACAAGCTTCCGGGGCCTCAACGCGGACGGGGAACACGTCGTCGATAACGGCTGCTGTTTTCTTCACCTCAGGCGCTTCAAAAGGAATCTTGTTGAGAGCGGCCACTTCCCGCGCCATGCCCAAAATGCTGAGGCAATCGCTACGGTTAGGAGTCAGATCAACATCAATAATATTATCATCCAGCTTTAAGTAGCTGCGAACGTCAACGCCAACCGGCGCATCCGCAGCTAGCGGCATCAAGCCATCAGACTTTTCAGCCAGCGTCAGCTCCTCTTCCGAGCACAACATGCCCTGAGATTCTACGCCCCGCAACTTGGCCTTCTTAATTTTGAAGTCGCCAGACAACACCGCGCCAATTTTGGCGAAGGGAACCTTCATTCCCGCAGCGACATTAGGAGCGCCACAAACTACCTGGAACTCCTCCTGACCATCAGATACCTTACAAACGCGAAGTTTATCTGCATCGGGATGAGGCTCGACTGACAACACCTCACCCACCACGATTCCACTAAAAGGCTTGGCTACGCGCTCAGCAGCGTCCACTTCCAGGCCCGCCATGGTGATTTGCTGAACCAACGCTTCAGAGCTCAGCTGCGGATCAACCCACTCTCGTAACCAATATTCACTGAATTTCATATCACAAAGCCTATTATTAATCCTTACCGTGTTTTATGGGGTATTCACGCCTGAGGTTAGAACTGGTCAAGAAAACGCATGTCGTTTTCAAAAAACATCCGCAGATCGTTCACGCCGTACCGGAGCATCGCCAATCGCTCAACGCCCATGCCGAAGGCAAACCCTGAATAGGTTTCTGAGTCGACGCCCGCCGCTTCAAACACTTTAGGATGAACCATGCCGCAGCCCATCACTTCCAGCCACTTAATTGAGCCGTCTTCGTTTCTTCCCCACTCGATGTCCACTTCAGCGGAAGGCTCTGTGAACGGGAAGTATGAAGGACGGAAACGCACTTCAAGGTCTTTCTCAAAGAATTCCCGGAGGAACTCAACGATTGTACTTTTCAGGTCAGCAAAGCTGACGTGCTTATCCACCATCAGACCTTCGACCTGGTGGAACATTGGAGTATGAGTCATATCCGAGTCACAACGATAAACTCTTCCAGGGCAAATCATGCGAAATGGAGGCTTGCTTGATTCCATCACCCGAATCTGCACGGGGGATGTATGCGTGCGCAGCAATGTCTTCGGATCAAAGTAAAAGGTATCGTGCATGGCGCGCGCTGGATGGTGAGACGGGATATTAAGGGCCTCGAAGTTATGATAGTCATCTTGGATTTCAGGACCTTCTTCCACTGTGTAACCAGATCGTGCGAAGAAATCTTCAATACGTAACATCGTCCGGGTGACAGGATGAAGAGTTCCTAATGACTCTTTACGCCCAGGCAGGGTTACGTCAATTGATTCCGCAGCCAGTTTGGCCGCTTCGTTTTTGCTGGAGAGCTCGCTTTTGGCTTCGTTGATAAGGTCTTGCACCAACAGCTTGGCTTCATTGATCTTTGCTCCCGCCGCAGGTCTCTCCGCAGCGTCAAGACGTCCCAGCTCTTTCAGAAGTTGGGTGATTCGCCCCTTCTTGCCAAGGTAGTCAACTCTTAGTTGTTCAAGGCTCTGTTCGCTCTCCGCCTTGGCGACGGCGTCTTTGGCGCGATCAACAATACCTTCAAGATTCTCCATTTTTCCGCTCCGAGAAACAAAAATAGGGGAAGAGCAGCCCCTTCCCCTATCAAATATTAATCAACAAAATCAAGGATTTGCTGAGAAGTTAGATTACGCCAGGGCCTCTTTAGCTTTCTGAACTACAGCAGCAAACGCTGCTTTTTCGTTCATAGCCAGATCCGCCAGGACCTTACGGTCGATTTCGACGTTGGCGCGCTTCAGACCAGCGATCAAACGGCTATAGGACAGACCGTTGTCACGCGCGCCGGCGTTGATACGGGCAATCCACAGTGCGCGGAATTGACGCTTACGCTGACGACGGTCACGGTAAGCATATTGTCCGGCTTTGATAACCGCTTGTTTGGCTACACGGAATACACGACTACGCGCTCCGTAGTAACCCTTGGCTTGATTCAGAACTTTCTTATGGCGACGGCGAGCCGTTACACCACGTTTAACTCGAGGCATATTTCAATCCTTCCGTATTAATTACTGGCAGAGCATACGCTTGATCAATGGAACATCCGAAGGGTTCACTTGCTTCTTAGGACGCAGGTGACGCTTACGCTTAGTGCTCTTCTTGGTCAAAATATGACTGGTGAAGGATTGGCGGTGTTTAAAGCCGTTAGCGGTTTTTTTGAACCGCTTCGCCGCCGAGCTTTTGCTTTTCATCTTAGGCATATGAATACTCCGCATTCATTTAGATATAAATGAGCAGCCCCTATATTGCTGAGAAGGCTACTTTTTCTTTTTCGGGGCTACCACCATCATAGCCTGACGCCCTTCCATCTTGGGCCTTTGCTCGACGACGCCGAACTCCTCCAGGTCTTTCTCGACCCTTTGCAGTAACTGCAGTCCGAGCTCTTGGTGGGCCATTTCCCGTCCGCGAAAGCGAATGGATACTTTGGCCTTGTCCCCGTGCTCTAGGAAACGTATCAGGTTGCGCAGCTTTACCTGATAATCCCCTTCTTCCGTCCCTGGTCGAAATTTCATTTCTTTTACTTGCGTCTGCTTCTGCTTCTTCTTGGCAGCAGCTTTCTGCTTCTTCTCTTCAAAAATCTTTTTCCCGTAGTCCATTATGCGGCAGACTACCGGGTCAGAATCCGCGATCTGCACTAAATCCAAGCCTTCCTGCTCTGCTTTTTCCAAGGCTTCTTTTATAGGAACTATACCGACCTGCTTCCCGTCGGATGCTATCAGCCGAACTTCTGGAGCAGTTATGTTCTCATTTATTTTCGGACGATCGGATTTGCCTTGTGGCGTATTGCGCTTAATCGTGTTTTCTCCGTGTTAATTAATCATTTCTAGCTACGGCTGCGTTTGGCTTCTTCATTTTGAAGCAATTCTTCAAACGCAGAAATGGACATCACGCCGAGGTCTTCGCCTTGACGAGTCCGGATAGCTAAACATTGAGTTTCGACTTCTTTGTCCCCGACCACTGCCAAAAAGGGGACTCTGTTCAAAGTATGCTCGCGAATTTTATAGTTGATTTTTTCGTTTCTCAAGTCCAGACGCACCCTAAACCCTTTATCATTCAGGATTTCGCCTATTTTTTTACAATAATCCGCTTGTTTATCGGTAATATTGAGGATCGCGACCTGAGTTGGCGCCAGCCAGGAAGGGAACGCGCCTTCGTAATGCTCAATAAGAATTCCAATAAATCTCTCAAACGAGCCCAAAATCGCCCGGTGCAACATAACTGGCGTTTTTCTGACCTGCTCATCGGACACGTATTGCGCACCCAAACGGCCTGGCATGGAGAAGTCCACCTGAACAGTACCGCACTGCCACAAACGCCCCAGACAATCTTTCAGTGAAAACTCAACCTTCGGACCATAAAACGCCCCTTCACCGGGCAGCTCTTCCCAAGGCAAGCCTTTGGCGTCCAGCGCATCAGCCAGAGCTTTTTCCGACTTATCCCAGATTTCGTCTGAGCCAACGCGCTTCTCTGGACGAGTAGACAGCTTATAGATGATCTCAGAGAAGCCGAAATCCGCATAAACCTCATGCAGGAAGTCGATAAACTTGCCGACTTCTTCCTGGATCTGCTCTTCGGTACAGAAAATATGCGCGTCATCCTGCGTGAAACCACGCACTCGCATCAGACCGTGGAGCGCACCAGAAGCTTCATTACGGTGACAAGAGCCGAATTCGGCCAGTCGCAGTGGTAGATCACGGTAACTGCGAAGACCTTGGTTGAACACCTGAACATGACAGGGACAGTTCATCGGCTTGATAGCGAAGTCGCGATCTTCAGACTGAGTGGTGAACATATCGTCGCGGAACTTTTCCCAATGCCCGGACTTCTCCCACAAAGTGCGTTCGACTACCTGAGGCGTTTTGATCTCTTTGTAGTCGTGCTTGCGCAGCTGCTTGCGCATGTATTGCTCGATGACCTGATACAGGGTCCAGCCGTCAGAGTGCCAGAACACCATGCCTGGCGCTTCTTCCTGCATGTGGAACAGGCCCAGCTTTTTACCGATTTTACGGTGATCGCGCTTTTCAGCTTCTTCGATTCTGTGCAAATAGGCCTTGAGGTCTTTCTTGTTACCCCAGGCAGTGCCATAAATTCGCTGCAGCATGGCGTTATTGGAATCGCCGCGCCAGTATGCGCCCGCCACTTTGGTCAGTTTGAACGCTTTGATTTTGCCTGTGCTGGGCACGTGTGGGCCGCGACACAGATCAATAAAATCGCCCTGAGAATAGAAAGACAGGTTTTCTTCAGTGGGAATACTCGCGATGATTTCGACTTTGTATTCTTCACCCATCTTCTTGAACAGCTCTACCGCCTCGGAACGAGACATCAACGAGCGAGTGACCGGCAAGTCAGCGTCGGACAGCTCCTGCATCTTTTCTTCGATCTTAACCAGATCGTCTGGCGTGAAAGGACGCTCAAAAGCAAAGTCGTAATAAAAGCCGTCTTCGATAACCGGGCCGATAGTTACCTGTGCACTGGGAAAAATACTTTGCACCGCCATCGCCAGCAAGTGAGCGCTGGAGTGTCTGATCACCTCCACGCCTTCAGCGTCCCGCTCCGTTACAATCGCCAGCTCGGCGTCTTTATCAATAACGTGAGAGCAGTCGACCAGTGTTCCATCCACTTTACCCGCCACGGCGGCTTTGGCCAATCCGGGACCGATGTCGGCAGCGACATCCAGTACGGTTACAGGGTTGGAAAATTCTCTCTTACTGCCGTCAGGCAATGTAATTACGGGCATAAAAAACTATCCTTCACCAGTGGTGGTCCATACCAAAGACCACTTGCACACAAATTTCAGGGGCAGAGATTCTAGCAACTATGCCGCCGCGTTACCACGCTAAAAGCGCCCTGGCGTGCGATTGTTTCTTGATTTTACAGTTAAAGCCTATATAACTCTGACAGAGTAACCGAATAACAAAACCCTGTCGGCAAAGCCTGACTGTCCATATTCACCGGCGCTCCATGGAAGTATTACGTCAACGCCGGTCACCAAAGGCCCCAGCCGACCATAACAAGGCGCCATCAGACTTCATGAAAACCATAGCGGTATACAACCTCAAAGGCGGGGTGGGAAAAACCGCCACTGCCGTCAATATTGCTTATCTCAGCGCTTGTAGCGGACAGCCCACACTGTTATGGGACTTTGACGCTCAGGCGGCGGCGAGTTGGTACTTCCAGGTAGAGAACAGCAAGCGCAAGAAGGCGAGCAAGCTGATCAAGGACAAACTTGCGCTGGGCGAGCTGATTCAGGGAACCGGTTATGACCGTCTGGATATCATTCCGTCTGACATGAGCAACCGTAATATCGACGTCAATCTCACCGGCGTCAGCGGAGGCAAACTCGATTCCTGGCTGTCTATGCTGAGCGAAACCTATGGCGTGTTGGTGCTGGACTGCCCCCCTACTTTATCGGAGCTGGCGCTGCGCATACTCAAAGCCGCCGACGCGGTGCTGATTACAATGATCCCAACCCATCTATCGTTTGAAACATACCGTCATGTGACGGAGATGATGGAGCAGAAGAAAATCGATTTGGCCAAGCTCTATCCTGTACTGACCATGATTGATCGCCGCAAGAGCATTCATCAGGAGTTCACCGCCAGTTGCAAAAAAACGCTCGGCAAGACGCCTATCGGCTTTGTTCCTTATTGCAGCGACGTGGAGAAGATGGGGGAGTTTCGCGAGCCATTGCCGGTATTTGCGCCGAGGTCGCCAGCCACCCTCGCCTATCAATTGTTATGGGACAACATCCGCAAGAAAGCACTGCGCCGACGCTAAGATCGGCCTTGCGATGACGGACTCGATCAGTTACCGATCATGCCCATTTCCCGATAGTATTTTTCAGCGCCGGCATGCAGCGGCGCCGTCAGACTATCGAAGATCATCTGCTCTTTCTTCAGATTAGCCAGCGCGGGATGCAGGCGTCGAAACAGGTCGAAATTCTCGAAGACCGCCTTCACCACACTGTAAACCACCTCATCCGAAACCGCCGCAGTCGTCACAAAGGTGGCTCCGACGCCGAAGGTGTTCACATCGCGTTCGTTGCCCCGATACATCCCGCCGGGAACAACTGCGCGGCGATAGTAGGTATTGGCGCGGATAAGTTTATCGATCTCCGCCCCCTCTACCGACACCAGTACGCTGTCACATAAAGTGGTCGCCTCTTTCACCGCACCGCTTGGATGACCGACGATGTACAACATCACATCAATCTGCCCCGCGCAGAGCGCCCGCGGTTGTTCGATGGCCTTGATTTCGGAGGCGGACTTGAAGTCATTGAGAGACCAGCCATAGGCGTTCATCAAAACTTCCATCGTCCCCCGTTGCCCGGAGCCTTCATTGCCTACATTGACCCGCTTGCCTTTCAAGTCCTTGAAACTTTTCACATTGGCGTCTTTGCGCGCAACGATAGTAAAAGCTTCAGGGTGGATCGCGAATACCGAGCGCAACTCTTTATGAGGCCCGGCCTCTTTGAAAATACTGCTGCCATGATAGGCATGAAACTGCCAGTCGGACTGCACAACTGCAAAGTCCACTTCTCCAGCGCGTAGCGCGCGGAGGTTGTAGGGTGATCCGTCTGTGCTTTCAACGAAACAGCGAAAGCCGTATTCCTTGCTGGACTTATTCACCAACCGGCAAATGGCGCCGCCGGTAGGAAAGTACACTCCGGTTTCATTGCCGGTAGCGATACTGATATGAGAGGGCGTGTCTGCGGAGTACGTCAATGTGGCGCAAAGAGCTGCAATGCTCAGAACCAAGAAGCGCAGCATAGCGTTAATCAATGGCATTGGGAGATGAGTACCTGCTTTCAAGACTGCTTTACGTATACTGGGTGATGTACAGGCCTGCGAGCCGCATTACCACCCAATTTACTATTCAATTCCAGACGCTTACCAATTAATTATAGTCAAAGAAGGACCCTTGACCGGGCCCTGTACATTACAGAGATGTAGGACGGCGACAGCGCCTGACGTCTCAGACGCCCCTTTCCGCAGCTCTCGCTTTGGCGACCATCTTCTCCGGATTAAGCAGAAAACGGGCCAAAGCCGGCAATAGCCACAATGCGCCCACCATGTTCCAGAGGAACATGAAGAACAGCAGCAGCCCCATATTCGCCTGCAGTTTGATGGGCGAGAATATCCAGGTGCATACGCCAATCGCCAGTGTAATGCCGGTGAACATGACTGCTTTACCTGTGGAGCGCAACGTTTCGAAGTACGCATCCTGCAGGCTTTTTCCTTCAAGAATATAGTGCTCAAACTTGGTGTAGATATAGATGCCGTAATCCACGCCAATGCCCACTCCCAGTGCAATCACCGGCAAGGTCTCGACTTTGATGCCGATCCCCATCTGCGTCATCAGCGCCTCGCACAGAATCGAGGTCAACCCCAGAGGCACGACGATGCACAACACCGCCCTGATAGAACGGAACGTGACAAAGCACAATACGCTCACCACCGAGTAAACAAAGACCAGCATCAGGTCTTTGGCTTTAGAGATAACCTGATTCGTGGCGGCATCGACGCCGGCGTTACCCGCCGCCAGCAGCAATTGGTAGTCTTCACTGGCGTTATCTCGAGAGAAAGCTTCTACTGTGTCCACTACCCGCTGCAAGGTTTCCGCTTTATGGTCTTCAAGGAAAGCCAACAACGGCGTCATGCTGCAGTCAGAGTTCACCAGCCCGGATGGCGCACGCTGGATGGAAGAGTTGATAATCTGCTGATTGCGGGACAGTTCGTACCACTTGAAGTTGCCTTCATTTAGCGCTTTGGTGACGATTTTGGAGACCGTCGCCAGCGAGGCCGTCGACTCTACGCCCGGCGTGTTCTCCAACACCCACTGCAGCTCATCCATGGCTTTCATGACAGGATAACTGGAGCATTTCTCCTTATCTGTCCTCACCATCACCACCATTACATCCGAGCTGGTGCTGTAGTTGTTGATAATGAAGTCATTGTCGCGGTTGTATCTGCTGTCGGGGCGCAGCTCGGGAGCGCCTTTATCCAGATCGCCGATCTTCAGTCCCTGCTTGTAGTAAATACCCAGACCGGCGCCGACCAATGCGATCAACAAAGATACTCGCGCCACCGAGGGATGAGCGAAATAGGACATGCGCAGCCATTTGCGGTCGCGCCCCTCGCCCCGGTCCTTCTGGTGTTTGACCCCGGACTTGGTGATGCCAACATAGGAAAGAATAATGGGATGCAGCACCAGGTTGGTGACAATGATCACCGCTACGCCAATACTGGCGGTGACGGCGAGATCCTTGATGACGTCGATCTTAATGAACAGAAGCGTCAGGAACCCCATCGCATCGCTGACCAAAGCCAGCATGCCCGGAATATACAGCGCCCTGAACGCCAGGCGCGCAGATGTGGTGGCGTCAAAACCGCGGGCTGACTCAATGGTCATCGCATTGACGATTTGCACGCCATGACTGATGCCGATAGCGAACACCAGGAACGGCACCAGAATGGAGTATGGGTCTATCCCATATCCCAGCAGCCGCAAAATGCCCACCTGCCAGATAACCGCCACAATGGAAGCAAAAACTGGCGTCAATGTGCCGGACCAACAGCGCGAATACCAGTACAACAGTACGATAGTGAGAACGATGGCGACCAGGAAGAACAACACGACGGAGCGCATTCCTTCGATCAAATCTCCCAGCTTCTTCGCGAAACCAATCGCGTAGATTCGAACATTGGGATTCTGCGCCTGAAATTTCTCCCTGATATTGGTTTCCAGATCACGGGAAAACTGCTCGTAATTCAATGATTGCCCGGTATCCGGGTCGATTTCCAATAGAGGCGCATAGATAATAGCGGAGCGGAAATTGTCCGCCACCAGCCTGCCCACCTCACCGGAGCGCAGAATATTCTGGCGCAGCTTGTCCAGACTTTCCTGGCCGCCATTGTAACCATCAGGAATGACTGTGCCGCCTTGAAACCCTTCTTCAGTGACCTCCACCCAACGCACATTAGGGGTCCACACAGAACGCACGCCGGAGCGATCCACGCCGCGCAAATAAAACACCTCGTCTGTGATTTGCTTCAGGGTCTCCATGTAGGAGTCGGTGAAGATATCTCCCTCCTCGACCGCTACAGCAATGCGGATGGAATTGCCCAGATTTTCCAGATCGTCCCGATTCTCAAGCATATTCTGGATGTAAGGGTGCTCCAGCGGTATCAGCCTTTCAAAGCTGGAGTCCGGCTTGATTTTGGCGGCGCTATAGGCCATGAAAACAGTAATCGCCAGGAAAGCGATAAGAATGACCAGGCGATTGTTAAACACCAGCCGTTCCAGCCACGGCTCGGCTTTGGGCGTTAAGATGAAGTGATCGCCTTGATCGTGCAACTTGTTCGACATTCAAGTTTCCCCTGTCTGATTGTTCTACTGTGGGTTGCTATCGAACTATGGCTAGTTCAGCTTGCTTATGCTTTTGAGGACGTTCACGCCACCCTCGCCGACTAGCAATAATTGGTCGGAAGACAAGAAGGCCGCCCCCAACAGACCTTGGCGGTCCGGCTGCGGGTGAACCTTAAAGTCCTCGCCGAAATTCTGACTCAACAACATAACGCCGGAGTTGCCCACCACCGTCATCCGCCCGTTCTCACCCACTGCCGCCCCTATCAGCGACTCTTCCACATCGACGCCAACCCGCTCCCAGGTCGAGCCGGAGTCCTGGGAATAGAACAAATGCCCACGCAGACCAAATACAAACACTTCATTGACATTGCCATTGCCGCTCACCCCGAACAGCGAGCCGTCATAGGGCGACTCCAGTGTTTCCCAAGTCGCGCCAAAGTCCGTTGAGCGGAAAACGTATCCCGCCTCACCGACAATAAACATGGCTCCGCCGGTGATCTGCGCAATCGCGTTCAAGTGAAAGCGTTCGGTGTTTTCCAGCCTGGGCGCCCAGTTGGTCCAACTGACCCCGCCGTCTTCCGTATGAAAGAAGAAACCATAGGCGCCAACAACGAAACCTTCTTGCGCGTTTTTAAACCAAACGTCGAGCAAGGGTTTACCCGGCCCGACTTCCGCATCCGCCATGGCGTCCTCAAGAGCGAAGTTAGCGTCTTCCAGTTGATATTCCAGATCCGACGCCTCTTCTTCCGGCGCCGTCTCCAGCTGCTCCTTCAAATTCGCCACGCGCTTTTGCGCCTGAGCGATAACCATCTCATTCGCGGCGAAACCGTCAAACTGCTTACTCCAATTGACGCCGCCGTCTTCGGTATGCAGCACCACTGCGCCATGGCCCACCGCCCAACCTTGCTTGGCGTCAACAAAATACAGAGAGGTCAATAATGTCGATACAGGGGAGTTGGACTGAGTCCAGCTTCCGCCCTGATCATCTGAATAAATGATATGCCCCCGCTGCCCAACCGCCACCAGGCGGTCGCCGGCCTTCGCCACATCCACCAGCAACGTGGACGGAGCCAGCTCAGTTTTCATTGCCGGGGTGCTAAGCACATCCCCCGCCAGCGCCCAAGGAGAGTTCAGCGACGCACATAACGCGCACGCGAACGTCATTTTCCGCAGAACCGTCGTTAACTTCATTTATTCCTGCCTTTTTCTGAGCCCATCACTGTCTACGCCCACTTCTTCCTTTTACACATTGCGCCTCACGACGCCCCTTAAAAATTAGCCGCTATCGCGCCAACTGCAAGCGCACTAGCGTATGCCGCGCCGCCGCAGCGATTGCGGACTGAAGTAACGGCGGTCTGGAACCTCATTGGTGAACACCCGCGTGGAGCGCTCCTCGCTGTCGAGGCCCTGTACGTGATATCGGCGCGCCTGCAAATCGTAAAACACGTCCAGCGCCGTCCATGTGGAAGGCAATTCGTAGAAATTTTTCAGAAACGCCATACTGACTCGCCATAGTTCTCCACGACCATCGTATTGGTCCACCAAGGCGATATTCCAGCTGTCCTCATCGATATAAAATACGCGCCGGGAATAAATATGCCGCTCGCCCGCCTTGAGTTTAGCCTCAACCACATGCACGCGGTGCTTTTCAAAGCGGGTGTAGTCAGGATTGATATGGGAAACGCCCAGCACATCCGCATACTTCAAACCAGCCTGTGATATTTGATAGCTGTTGTAGGGGATATACATTTCCTTCAACCCCAGATAATTCCAGTCGTATCGATCCGGGGCGCCGTTGTACATATCCGTGTCGTCCGCCGTACGCAGATTATCCGAGGCGGCGATGGGCGAGTCATAGGCCAGATTCGGAGCCCTTCTGACGCGCCTTTGTCCAGCGTTATAGCCCCATGCCTGTCGGGGCTCTTTCACCTGATCGAGGGTTTCATGGACCAGCACCGCGCCACCGGCAAGACGCGCAGGGGAAATGGTGAAGGATAGATAATAAAAAAGGATATTCTTCAGATCCTTCTCGCTGCCTTCCGGATTATAAAAATTCCAGAATACCTCCTGCTGAGAGTTGACCAGACTGAACTCGCCGTTGCGCTGCACCGCGGTTTCCGATGCGCGACGGGTGACGAAAACGCCGCGCCAGCGGGTAAGGTGGTTCCAGACAGCCTGCAGCGCCTTACGTTCGTTCGAACCGTGCAGGACAGGGAACGGTATGCCGCCATAAGCGCCAGTCACGCCATTTCCATCTTTAGTCAACTCTGCGTTAACGGCGTTCTCGTAGGTATTCTGATTCACCCAATCCGGCGCAGAGTGTGAACGTCGGGTGACATACAGCGGAATCTTGAATGTGGTGGGATAGGTCTTGAATAGCGCCTTCAGCCCTTCGCTCAAGTATTTTTCGTACTGGGTGAAGTTCTGCGCGGTAATCGTCTCTTTAGGCTTATCTTCTTTGAAGGGGTCAGGATGGTGCTGCCCCTCGCGTTGATATTCTTTCGGCGGCTGGGCGATCCCCCCTTCCCAGCGGGGGATATCCGCGCCGTTACCTTCGCGGATTGCGCCAAAAGGAGTGAGCTCTCCCGTTAGTTTTTTGGCTTCAGTGGGACTTACAGCCGCCCCTGCGCAGGCGGCGTAAAAGGAAAACAGCAACAAGCTTCCAAGCAGTATTTTTTTATTCTGCATCATAGATACTCTTATTCCTAATCGAAGACAGCTGGATTATTGAACGACTCTTTCGGCGGACGCAGCGCTCAGCTGAGTGATTGAGCGCCGGACTTAGAGGTCCCCTCCTGCTTTATTCTTATTTTGCTCTGCTTCAACAGGGCTTTATTGTATGTAAAAGCTTAGTTTAGCAACAAATTTTGTCTATTCCTCCGGCACTTAGCCAACTTTTATCGACATTTTCTCTACAAATTACGCCTATTTCAGACTTTTTGACACCACTTCGTACGCATCTCTGGACAGGCCGGGGTGCGCCATGATTTCCTGCAACTCTTTTTGCATGAGCGCAGAACGCTGCGGCTCTAATTTGCGCCAGCGAGTCAGAGGGGTTAGCAGACGCGAAGCGATTTGCGGGTTCAAGCCGTCCATCTTAATGATCCATTCGCGCAGGAAACGATAGCCGGAGCCATCCGCTGCATGAAAATGCCTCCAGTTCTGACCGCCGAAAGTTCCGATAACTGAGCGAACCTTGTTTGGATTACGCTCAGAGAACAACTCATGCGCCGTCAAAGCCTGGATGCTGTCCAATGCGCCATGGCGCTCACTGGCCGCCTGCACGCTGAACCACTGTTCCATGACCAGCTGATCTTTCTTCCACTTACACAGGAAGTCGGCCAAAGCAGACTGCGCCGCTTCAATATCAGGACCGTTCACCAAAGCAGCTAAAGCGCCGAACTCGTCCGTCATAGTTTGCGCCTGCTGCATCTGCAACTTCGCCAAGGCGACGGACTCTTGCGCGCCACCTTGCGCGAGCAGCATCAAACAGGCGTTCTTATAGGCGCGCAAGCCCATGGAAACGCTATCTAACGCATTGCCGGATTGCGCATGCAGTTGGCGATATTTACTCAACAACAGCTCCGACAAAGAAGCGCCGATTCGCTCATGCACGCGTTGACGGGCATTGAGAATGGCGTCGACATGAACCACCTCAGCCTGCTCCGCCAGTAAAGATACGCCAGGAACCTGCACCATCTTCGCCAGCATGGCGTGATCGCCCTTGTCATCCAGCAATACTTGACGCATTGCGTCAATGTAGCGCTCGTCGATGTCGACCTGCTCGCCTTTCAGTTCAGCGTTTATCAATTCATTGAAGACAGAAACAGCCAGCTTCTGCCCCGCGTCCCAACGGTTGAAGCCGTCGCTGTCGAAAGACATGAGGAAGGTGAGCTGATTTCTGTCGTAGGGATAGTTCAAGCGCACTGGCGCAGAGAAACTGCGCAACAGCGAAGGCGTTGGTTTTTCCGTCACCCCGGTGAATACAAAGCTCTGCTCAGACTCCCGCACCAGTATATTGCGCGTGAGGTCGCCATCCGCGCCGGATGCGTCGCCCTGCCCTGCTTTCAGCGTCAGTGGCATGTCTTTGCCAGAGCCGTCCAGCAAGCCAACCGCCAGTGGAATCTGGAACGGCTGTTTTTCCTGCTGCCCCGGCGTGGGAGGGCAGCTTTGCTTGACGTCGAGTCGATACTCGCTTGTCTCAGCGTCATAATGATCCGTCACCGTCAATACCGGAGTACCGGACTGGCTGTACCAACGCTTGAACTGAGTAAAGTCCTGGCCGCTGACTTCCTCCATACAGGCGACGAAGTCGTCAGTAGTCACCGCCTGACCATCAAAGCGGGAGAAGTACAAGTCAGAGCCTTCGCGAAACTTCTCCGGCTCCAGCAGCGTGTGCAACATGCGCACGACTTCACTGCCCTTCTCATACACGGTCAGCGTATAAAAGTTGGAGATCTCCATGTAGGAGTCCGGACGCACCGGATGCGACATAGGGCCTGCGTCCTCGGCGAATTGCATAGTACGCAGCAGGGCGACATCTTCAATTCGTTTCACAGCGCGCGAGTGCATATCCGCAGAAAACTCCGCGTCACGGAATACAGTGAAACCTTCCTTCAGGCTCAACTGAAACCAGTCACGACAGGTCACCCGGTTGCCGGACCAGTTATGGAAGTACTCATGCGCGACAATCGCTTCTATACGCTGGAATGCGCTGTCTGTGGAGGTCTCTGGGTTCGCCAGCACGCAGGAAGAGTTGAAGATGTTCAACCCTTTGTTTTCCATCGCGCCCATATTGAAGTCGCTGACGGCGACAATATTGAAAATATCCAGGTCGTACTCGCGACCATACACCTCTTCGTCCCAAGTCATGGAGCGCTTGAGAGAGTCCATGGCGTGGCTGCACTTATTCAGGTCCTGCGGCTCAACATAGATACGCAGCTGCACTTCGCGACCGCTCATGGTTGTGAAGCTGTCTTCCACCCACTCCAAGTCGCCAGCGACCAACGCGAACAGATAGCAGGGTTTCTTGAAAGGGTCTTCCCATTTCACCCAATGGCGATCTCCGCTCTCGCCAGAGGCGACAGGGTTGCCGTTGGACAGCAGCACAGGATAACGGCTCTTCTCCGCTTCGATGGTGGTAGTAAAAGAGGACATCACATCCGGGCGATCCAGATAATAGGTAATGCGACGAAAGCCTTCCGCCTCGCACTGAGTGCAGAACATGGAGCTGGAGCGATACAGTCCTTCCAGACAAGTGTTTTCCTGCGGCTTGATCCAGGTTACCACGGTCAGCACAAACTGCTTGGGCAAACGCTCCAGTCTGAGCGTCTCATCGTCCAGCTGATACTCATCCGGGTTCAGCGTGCGCCCATCCAGCAGCAAGCGCTCCAGCTGCAACTCAACGCCATCCAACTCCAGAACATCACGAAACGCATCGGCGTCAGGGTTACGTCTGATATGCAGCTGCGAGGTGACTCGGGCCCCGTCTTCATAAAGCTGGAAGTTCAGGTCCGTGGCGTCGATCAAAAAGTCCGGTTTGCGATAATCTTTCAGGTAAATAGTGCGAGGTTGACTTTCTTTCATAGTAATTATGCTCAAGTGTTCCGTAGGCGAGCTTCCATATGCGCTCAAGCGGCGACTGAAACTTCGTATGATGTAAATTTGCGAACGTTAATGCAGCCAGTATCCAAAATCAGATACTGTCCTTTGATACCAAGTAATGTACCACTAACTTCCGGCTCTTTTTCCGGGTTTAGACTAACCACCTTCTGCGGATACTGCATCACCGGGAAAGCGATGTCGACCACATCCGCAGAGGTTAAAATTTCCATACTATCCGCGCCTTCTGCACGTCGTAAGCCTTCAAGCGAACTTTCCAGCTCCGCCAGTAAACGATCTCTTTCCGCAATCATATCCAATGGCTCAGGATCGCCCTTGAGCATCGCGCGCCAGTTAGTTCTATCCGTCACCGACTGGCGAAACACCTCCTCCACCAAGCCTGACATTCGTCGCGTGGTGACTTCCATGATGGGGAGAGCCTGTGTTGCGCCCTGATCAATCCAGCGCGTAGGTATTTGAGTTTTACGAGTGATGCCGACTTTCACTCCTGATGAGTTGGCCAGATACACCACATGGGGAACCATACAGTGGGTTTCCCCCCACTCAGGCTCCCGACAGGTGCCGGCGAAAAAGTGGCATTTTTCCGGACTCATAATGCAGCTGTCGCAACGCGCCAGTTTTTTGAAGCAGGGAAAACAGAACCCCTGACTGAAGCTCTTTTTCGTCGAGCGGCCGCAATGATTGCAGACAATCTTACCGCTGAATTTAATCTGAAGTGATTTGCCGAGCAGAGGATTCAACTCCACCCGTTCATCGCCAACCACCAGACTGTAGTTGACGGGGTTATCGAGCTGGCTGAACATTTTCTCCAGACAGCCTTGAGCTACTTCCCTCAAGTGAGTCCCCTTGGTTCTAAATTCATCTCTCAATTATTGTTATTGTCGAAACGCGCGCTCCCGTCACGACGGAGGCGAAGCTTCAATCAATGCTTGACGACGCCGCTTTCCGGCGCCCATACGCCAGAAGAAGATTCAGCCGCGGCCGCTTTCAAGGCGCAAGGCGTCGGCCGGTCTCTTTCTATATACCCCACCCGTTGCTCTTCAGGCACATTATGGGAAATTTCGTAGGTGATGAGCGCCTCCATGCAGAGCTCTTTCTGTTCCATTGATAACTTTTTGCCGTCCGGCCACTTGCCCAACTCCAAGGCTGTCTTCATCGCCTCATAGATCTCCGGAGTCAGGTTTTTTACTGCATTTTCAAAGGACATAAGGGGTCTCCAGCACAATGTTGCGGACTATAACATAAGGGCGATCCGACATTTCAATAAAATTCTGGTGAAAAAGTGTTGACTTACAAATGATAATCATTATCATTTGCATTGTGTGTTTGATCCCACACAGCTCTCATCAGAGTATTCACAGCTACTTGGGGGATGCGCATCAACGGAGGCTGGCTAAACCAGCTCTGCAACTTGGTTTAACCGTTATACTCCGTTGATGCCTTCCCCATCTTTTTTTCCACTTGTTTTTAGCCACAACGCCATTGACGTCAAGCCAAACCAAAAGCCGACGAAGTGCGCGGTATTGGCGAACGAAACGCCAAATTGATCAGAGACGCCCAGCATACCCGCCAACATCCACACAATACTGAAAATCACCATCGCGGAAGGCGCCCACATCCGCATACTCGGCGCTAACGCCCACCCCGCCGCGTGCGCGCCAACCAAGGCATAGGCGACGCCGGAAAAGCCGCCAAACGCCGGCCCCGCCACCAAATACTGAGCGAAGTTGCTCACTACAGCCGCCCCCAGAATAAACGAAACGAATCCGCCACGACTGAACAAGACCTCCAAGGTCCGGCCAAATATCCACAACGCAAGGGAGTTAAACAGCCAGTGCGCCAGCCCCAAGTGCAACCATGCGGGAGACAGCAAACGCCACCACTCTCCTTTTTGCAACGTAAACAGCAAGGACTGAACGCGAGAAGACAGGTCCCCGGAAGGCAGCTGAACACGATCAATGATGAAGAAATAACGACTGCTCTGGAAATCGCCAAAGCCAGTGTACAAGGCCGCCACCAGTATCGTCAGCAACAACCAGGCGATGCAGGGAAAAGGCTTTAACTGCATCGCCAGACTGGAACCCTTGGGGCGTGGTTGCGCGCTTACAACCTCTCCCAACCGCTCACGAACGCCAGGGTCTTCTTTGAAACGTTGATAGCAATCCAACACAACAGGCTTGGCGGCGGGATCTTTAACCCATATTTCCTGCCGCCCTTCATTCTCGGTGACCCATATCGCAACGCCCCTGCTGCGCAGATAGCGATACAGCGACTCAATATCTTCTTCGATTGGGATATCGCAAACTTTTTCCATGCACTTAGCGCCCGGCGGCGCCCCCTGCTTCACGCATGACATCGACCCAGACAAAGTTGTCCGCAGTCAGCTTGCGATCTCCCGCTTCGAGTCGATAGGCCACCAACTTGCCATACTTCACTGCGCTGTAATCCAGACAGGCGATATTGGGACGAATGGGACGCGGCGCGCCTTGCAGCCAGTAATGTCCAACGAACAACGGCGGCTCTTCCAGGCCATAAAACAGCAGCATGCGCCGCTCCCGCTCCGACAGACGTCTTTCCGCCACTTCGTCAGGCAGAGCGTCCGGCTGAAACACTACGTCGCCGTAGGTTTCAGGCTCCGCCTTCCAGAATTTGGTGCGGAATGCGGTGCGCACGAAGCCGTCGCTGCTGCGAATAGACATACCATCCGGGAGTTTCATATCCGTGCCGCGCAACAACCGGTCCATCACATGGCCGGCAAAACTGTCGCGCACGGTGGAGGCATGTAGAAAGTCTTCCGTAATAAGGCCATCGGGGTGATGCTCCAGAAACTGGGAAATCAATTCATGATCCCAGCAGGCGTGCACAACGCGGAAACTCTGGTCGTCAATCAGCAACGGCAGCGTCATGAACCACTCAAGAAACTCGTTCCATTCATGGCCATAATTGGCGAACTGATCCAGCGTTTCCCGAATCAAACGCTCATGACGGGGCGTATGCTCACGCAAATAGGTATGAGCGCTGCCCGGACGCGCCCGGGTGCAATAGCCCAGGGCGTTGTACTCATGATTCCCCATGACAATGCGCGCGCCGCCATGCTCCACCATATCCCGCACAATATGTAGCGCTTCGCGGATGCGTGGACCTCGGTCGACAATATCGCCCACGTAAATCGCCTGACGATGCTTATGCGTGTATACGCCGTTAATCTTCCGGTAGTCGAGCTTCTCCAGCAATGCCTCCAGCGTTTTGGCGCATCCATGGACGTCGCCGATGAAGTCAAAGCCTCGGTACTTCTGGCTCTCGGACATTAGACTACTGCCCTCCCTGATCTCTACTGCTTGACCAGCCCAGTTTATCCCGGCAGATCTGATAGAAATTATGGTTCATGGGATGAATCAGACGCAGCTTCTGCGGCTTCTTGCAAATCGTGACCGTATCGCCCGGCGCGCAGGTGACATGCGTCTGTCCATCACAACTGACATGAGGATAGGTTTGGTTGTAATCGCCGATGATAATCTTAATTTCGCTGTTGCCGTCCACCACAATCGGGCGGCTGCTCAGGGTATGGGGAAACATGGGTACCAGCACGATAGCGTCCAGACGCGGGTGCATGATCGGCCCGCCTGCAGACAGCGCATACGCTGTAGACCCGGTTGGCGTGGAAACGATCAAGCCGTCGGAACGCTGGCTGTTGACGAACTGCCCTTCGATATAAAGGTCGAAGCCGATCATCCGGGTGGATTTACCAGGATGCAGCACAATGTCATTCAGTCCGCAGCCGTAGCCGACAGGTTCGCCATTGCGCTTAACGTAGGCGTCTAACAGAAAGCGGGATTCTTCGACATACTTCCCGGACAGCACTTCCGCCAGCTGGGGCTCCATTTCCGTCGGCGTAATATCAGTGAGAAAGCCCAACCTGCCGCGATTGACGCCGAGCACCGGCACATTACAGCCCGCCAGCGCACGCGCAGCGCCCAGCAAACTGCCGTCGCCGCCGACCACAATCACCAGGTCGCAGATTTCTCCCAGCATTTTCTTGCTGGACACCTGCACGTTATGCCCTGGCAACACCGCTGCGGTAGCTTCTTCCAGGATCACCGCGTAACCTTCGCCGACCAGATAGTTTTTGAGCCGCTTCAGCGTCTCCACCACCTGTACGCTGCCCATCCGGCCCAGCAAACCGATATTACGAAACTGTTCCATACATGCCCTTAATCAAGCGTTTTTGTTATGTTACCCAAACTGCCTCGGCTTGTATGCGCCCCGGGGGCGGTTTTTGTCTTTTTCCCGACCCTCGCGCTCCGCTGCAGTCCAGTCAATGACTGCGCTCGACGACCAAAGCGCCGGCCGGGGCACTAACGGAAGTTTAATTTGTGAAGCGAACGCAACAACAACTGCTCAAAGATTTACAGTGGACTTGTAATAGCCCGGTGCTGGCCGCCATTCCTGACATGGCGCCAACACAGTTTGACCGCCAGGCGCCCATAGCGCTGAACGACGCCGACCGGACGCTGACCATGGACCTGCTAAACATGGAGAAAGTCTTAAAAAGCCGCTTTCTGGGCCCTTACTTTGAATCGCTTTGGCGCTTCGGCATCGACCGGCTTAGCGCCTGGCGCGTGATTGCCCATGGCTTGCAAGTGAAAGACCGCAAAAAGACTTACGGCGAGTTTGATTTTATCCTGCAGGACCCCGAAGGCAATTACGTCCATCAGGAAGTCGCCATCAAATATTACCTCGGCTTGTCTACGCCGTCGGCGAAAGGTGGAGACGCCCACTGGTTCGGCCCCAATTACTTGGATCGACTGGACCTTAAGCTGGACAAGCTGCTCAACAGCCAGATTTTACTCTCGGAAACACCCGAAGCCCGGCAAGCGCTGGCGCATCTGGGTATTAACGAAGTCGTCCGTCAGATCGTTATGAAAGGCTATCTGTTCTATCCTCTAATTGACCCAGACAGCGTGGAGCCATCCTTCCTCGCCGCACCCGATCACTTACGCGGCGGCTGGCTGCCTGTCAGCGCCCTGCCCCAATTGAAGGAAATAGCCACAAACTGGATACTCACTCCCAAATCACACTGGCTATCGCCCCTTTCAATACACCCCGATGATCAGGCCCCAATCATGAGCTGGGAAAAGTTATACAGGGAATTGAACTCTACAGAAGGGGACGGTCGTCCACAGATGTTGATCGCATTGGCGGAATCGCCAGCAGGTGGATGGCTGGAAACAGCCCGATATTTTGTCGTTAGCGACGACTGGGCGGAATCCGCCAGAGCCTCATTGAATCAATAGCCGGAAGAGTTAACGCTTACCAAGAAAACCTCGCGCGCCCTGCATACCACCAGTATGCACAAGCACAACGTCTGAGCCTTTAGGAGCCTCGCCTCGACGCAACCACTCCAGCGCTGCATACGCCATCTTTCCCGTGTAGACAGGCTCCAAACCAATGCCCGTGTGACCGGAAAATGCTTGAGTGAAGGCCATCAGCTCGGGGCTGGTCTTGGCGTAACCGCCAAACTCATAACCTTGCATAAAGCGAAAACAGGTTTCTGGTTGCTGGTTATTCAAAGCCAGCAACTCATCGATCTTAGCTGCAATAGAGTCGCCGGCGCGCAACACAGGCACACCGACCACCTCATGATGTGAGTGAGCGGCGACAAACCCCGCCATCGTACCGCCGGTGCCGCAAGGCAAGAATATGGATGCGGGAGTCGAGGGAAAGTAGGAATAGATTTGCTGCGCCCACTCAGATACACCCTTCACCGCCAGCGTATTGCTACCGCCCTCGGGGATGATCATCAGCTTTTGCGTATCGATCAGCTCTGACAGCCCCCAGTCCGCAATGCTTCCTTCCACCCAGGCAGGATCATCTTTGCAGCGATACGCCTCATTGCTGACGAACAGCAAACGCATCCCCCACTTCTCGGCATCCTGCAGAGTTGGCGTCAGCTCACGTCGCCAGGCGCCGCGCACCACGCCAAAGGTGGGGATATTCAGCATACGGCCCGCTGCGGCGAGCGCATGCAAGTGGTTGGAATAGGCGCCGCCGAAGCTCAACAATCCCGACGCTTGATTTCGCTCCGCCTCCAGCAGGCTGTATTTGAGCTTGAACCACTTGTTGCCGGATACAGACTCATGAACCAAATCACCCCGCGCCATCCACAGGCGCACGCCAGCGCGCTCAGCCACAGGGTGACTGAGCGGTTGAATGACGCAATCGGGTTGATACAGCAGAGAGGACACGAACTATTCTTGATGCTTCTCGCAACGGTTGCTTTCGCCTGCAACGAACTCAGCGGGCACGGTCACACGAGGGACGCTCTCGCCACACAGTCCCTTACCGGGAATTTCGTGTTCGCATACTGCGTTTTCGTAATGGTCCAGCCATTCTTTGTAGTGCCGCTCCGTTACAAAACAACGCTCCGCCGCATAGGCAATGGGATTTTGCACATAGCGCAAAACATCTTTCGCCGGGATCGTGATATGACCCGCACCGGGGTGATACACCACAAAGACCACATCCAGCTCAGACAGCTTATTGAGAATATCTCCGCCGCCATCCTCAGATTCATCCTTCAGGGTTTGAATCTCCTGGCGCAGCTGCTCCTCACGCTCATCGCGATACACCAACTCCGCCTCGCGACGCTGTAATTGCTCTTTCACAATCGTCAGTTCGCTTTCCAGACGCTGGCGCAGGCGCTCCGCTTCTTCGCCACCATCTCCCTTGCTGAGTTCTTTCTCCAGCATGGATTGACGCTTCTTGAACTGCACCATTTCCTCTTGCAGAGACAGGTATTGATCGCTGCGCTTCTGCAGTTTGATTTTAGTCTGATCGTAAAGCACCTTGGTGTGCTGGAGGCTTTGCTCCATATCCTGCACTTTGGTCTTCAGCGCCTGCATCTCCAACCGGTGCTGCCGGTTGAGCTCTTCAATTTCCGCTTCGTGCTGACTGTTCAACGTCTTGATGCGCAAGCGCTGCGCCTTCAGCAAGCGCGCCAGTTTCGTACGATGAATACGCTCCTGCTCTTCCAGCGCAGACGCTGATGCGGCAGGTTGCGGCGCGGCCTGAGTGGGAGTCAGGACAGGAATATCCTCTTCCTCCTCAATCACCTCGCCGACCACTTCGAAGCCCAGGCGATTCTCTTGCAGAGACTTTTTAATCACCTGAAAGTCATTGCCGCCCGGCTTCATGTCCGGATCCCACAAATCCCGCTGATGCCAGGAGATAGCGCATTGACTGCGGCACGCAAGCCGTATCGGACCTGCACCGAGATCCGGGCCGGAACCGGAAATTTTCGCCAACCGTTTCAGCGGCACGTTCCACTCCGAGTCCGCAATGCCTTCCTCGTCGAAATAGACCGTAAAAAATACCAGCGCACGCGGCACCAACTGCTTGTTCAGCTCTGCATAAACCGCCGTTATTTCCGTATCAGCCAGATCATTCAGAGCAACTACGCCGTCCAATATGGCCTCAAATTCCGAATAGCGCATTTGCCGCGCTACATACTGATCCTCCAGAAAGAGAACCGCTTCGTAAATATCATCTTTTTGAGGTTTGGGCATGCCAATGTCCTAGATAATAAGCCCTTCTTTCTTTGCTTGTTGTTTAAGCTGCGTTGACCAGAAGCCCATTGTCGATGTTGTTATTTTTTGTAAGCGCAACAAAATAACAGAAAATTGTTTCGTTAGCGCTTACCAAGCGTTTAAACACCGATATTTTTTACCTCCGGGCCACTTATAACGGCTCCGGCGCACTCGTTGATTATTAATGAAGCTGATGAAAACTTAGCACGCAACCTTGAAAATGTCAGTTGGACAGGTCGCGCCTAATTAGGGAAAGGGGGCGCAAACCAAGCCAATTGACTCGGTTTGTGCAAAAAATGAAAGGCTGAAGAGGGCTCAAGGCGCTACCCGAGCCCAAAGGGGTGAAATTAAATTTCCGCAGCCAGTCGGCTACCCTGATTAATCGCGCGCTTAGCGTCCAGCTCCGCAGCCACGTCCGCGCCGCCAATCAAATGCACTGACACGCCCGCCGCCTCAAGCGGCTGCTGCAGTTCACGCAAAGGGTCCTGACCTGCGCAAATAATCACGTTGTCCACCGGCAACAACTTGGCTTCGCCGTTAATATTCACATGGAAACCGTCATCATCGATTTTGACGTACTCGCAACCAGCGACCATGCGCACCTGCTTGTTCTTCAATGACGCCCGATGGATCCAGCCCGTCGTCTTGCCAAGATTCTTGCCGGGTTTGGAGGTTTTCCGCTGCAACAGATAGACCTCTCTGGGAGAGGGTTCAATATGCGCTTCAACGCCCTGAACACCGCCACGGCGCTCGACGCCCAAGTCCACGCCCCACTCTTTCATGAATGCGGATACATCAAGACTGGGAGACTTACCTTCATGAGTAATGAACTCACTGACGTCAAACCCAATGCCGCCGGCGCCGACAACCGCAACCCTCTTCCCTATTGGTTTACGCCCCAGTAACGCGTCCAGGTATCCCATCACTTTGGCATGATCAATCCCTTCAATTTCAGGTACGCGCGGGGAAACGCCCGTGGCGAGAACCACCTCATCGTAGCCGCCGGCTTTTAGGTCTTCAGCATTCACGCGAGTATTCAGGCGCACATCGACATTATGTTTTTTCAACATACGGTCGAAGTACCGCAAAGTTTCATAGAACTCTTCTTTACCCGGAATCAGTTTGGCGACATTGAACTGACCGCCGATCTTGTCTGCGCCATCAAACAGGGTCACATCATGCCCTCTTTCAGCGGCCACTGTAGCGAAAGCCAAACCTGCGGGACCGGCGCCGACAACCGCCAACTTTTTCTTCGTACTCGTCTTCACATAGACCAATTCGGTTTCATGACAGGCGCGAGGATTAACCAGGCAGGAAGTCAGCTTCATCTGGAAAGTGTGGTCAAGACAGGCTTGGTTACAGGCGATACACGTATTGATTTCATCCGCCCGATCTTCCGCCGCCTTCACCACAAAATCCGCATCCGCCAGGAAAGGACGCGCCATGGAAATCATGTCGGCATCGCCATCCGCCAGCACTTTTTCCGCCACATCCGGCATATTGATGCGGTTAGTGGTCACCAACGGAATGTTAACGTCTTTTTTCAGCTTCGCCGTCACCTTTGTGAACGCCGCACGCGGCACCATCGTCGCGATTGTGGGAACACGAGCTTCATGCCAACCGATGCCGGTATTAATGATCGTGGCGCCCGCCTCTTCAATCTTCTTGGCCAGCAATACCACTTCTTCCCAGTTACTGCCGTCGTCAATCAAGTCAAGCATGGAAAGGCGGTAAATGATAATGAAGTTAGGGCCGACTCGCTCACGCACGCGACGCACTACCTCTATCGGCATGCGAATGCGACTCTCGTAATCGCCGCCCCACTTATCGGTCCGCTTGTTGGTATGGCTTACGATAAACTGGTTGATGAAGTAGCCTTCCGACCCCATGATTTCAACGCCATCATAGCCCGCCTGCTGCGCCAGAGCCGCACAGTTAGCATAGGCGTCTATCTGCTCATCAACCTCCTCAGTGGACAGCTCGCGCGGCTTGAACATATTGATCGGAGCCTGGATGGCCGACGGCGCCACCAGCTTGGGATGATAAGCGTAGCGTCCTGCGTGCAGAATCTGCATACAGATTTTGCCGCCCGCTTCGTGCACTGCCTGGGTGATCATCTTGTGCTTTTCCGCATCCGCGTCGGAGTCCATCTTGGAAGCGCCCTGGGCAACTGCGCCTTCCGGGTTTGGAGCGATACCGCCGGTTACAATGAGACCCACTCCACCTCTCGCACGCTCAGCGTAAAACGCCGCCATACGCTGGAAGCCATTCGGCGATTCCTCCAAACCCGTGTGCATGGACCCCATTAGGGTGCGGTTGGCGAGGGTGGTGAAGCCCAGATCCAAAGGGGCCAACAGATGCGGATACTTACTCGCGCCAGATGAATTCTGTTGCATGAAACACTCCTGAATATTCACTTTTATGAGCGAAATGCCGATAACTTAACGGCTCTCGCCTCGAGTTATGCGCAGCGACCAAGGCTACGGGATTTGTCGTATAAATTAGCCCCGTCACGCAAGACAGCCAATACCCTTGGATAACATTTTTTTATCTATAAAATACACCCATCCGCCACTTTAAACCCCGCCAAAGGAGAACCCTATGCAGCTCGGCGACATATCGGTCAACTTCGTAGAATTAGTGCGCGAAGCTTGTCACAAGCTTAACGTCGACCCGATGCCGGTTCTCAACGAATATGGCGTGACGCCAGAAACTCTAGCCTCCCCCAAGGCGCGAATCAGCATATCCCGCTTCATGCGAATCGGGCAGGCGCTGATCAGCACCGCCAATCAACCGGCTCTGGGGCTATTCATGGGGCAGGCGCTACGCATCTCTCACATGGGCCTATCCGGCTATGCCGCCATGACCAGCCCCAATCTTGAGCGGGCGATCCGGCTATGGATTCACTATGAAAGCCTGAGCAGCGTCAACAAACGAGGCAGTAGCCGGTTTTACCTGACGGAAGAGAGCGGCGTCGCCCAGTTTTATTCCATCAGCCCCTATAATGAGTTCAACTATTTCGTGGTGGACTGCCTGCTGAGCGGATGGAGCGCGCTGGCGCACTGGATCACCGGACAGGAACGACTACTGAAAGAGGTGGAAATCGAATTTGAAGCGCCGCCTTACGCTCAACATTATCAACAGGCATTCAATTGCCCCGTTAAGTTTGGACGCTCTCGTAACGCACTGATTTTTCGCAAAGAAGCGCTATTACTCCCTTCCATCTACGCCAACCCTGCCACACACAGCGAAATTGTCAGCATTTGCAATCGGGAGCTCACCACCCTGGTTGGGGCCACCAGCCTGACAGAAAGAGTCAAACAGATTATCACCCCCATGCTGCAAGGACGTGAAGTGGGCCTCACAGAAACAGCTAAACAATTGGGCCTCTCGGAATGGACGTTACAAAGGCGATTAAAAAAGGAAGGGGTACAGTTTCAACAGGTTCTGGACGAGACCCGTAAGCAGATCGCAGAGACTTACCTCAAAGCCACAGACTTAACAATCGGCGAGATAGCTTATCTTCTGGGCTTTTCTTCACCCGCCGCTTTTCATCGGGCATTCAAGAGGTGGTTTGGCGTTAATCCGAAGCCGTTCAAAGACCAGCATGCTTCTGGCCGAACGGACGAAAATACAGCGACAGGCGAAAACACCTGAGAGACAAGAAGAGACTGGGCTAAAGCTCTACAGCGTCGTCAACGAACTCGTCGTCGTCAAACTCTTCATAGTCAACATCAATCAGGTCATCAATATACTCTTGCACGTCTACGACTCCTTGTTCAGATTGTAACCCAGATTACCAAGCTGCTATGTCAGCAAGATGACAAAGAAAGACGACAGGATAATTCAGAAAGAAAAATAAATTAGTGATTAAAATCAGAAAATTATGATGTGAGATAAGAGGAAATAATGAGGAAGAGAGTTGGCGGAGCGGACGGGACTCGAACCCGCGACCCCCGGCGTGACAGGCCGGTATTCTAACCGACTGAACTACCGCTCCGCGAAAATCCATCTTTGGGGAAGATGGTGGGTGGTGCAGGGATCGAACCTGCGACCCTCGCCTTGTAAGGGCGATGCTCTCCCAGCTGAGCTAACCACCCAGTTCCAGATGAACTGGCTCTTGATTTAGTAGAAATTGGCGGAGCGGACGGGACTCGAACCCGCGACCCCCGGCGTGACAGGCCGGTATTCTAACCGACTGAACTACCGCTCCGCGATCTCTATTTCAGAATTTGGTGGGTGGTGCAGGGATCGAACCTGCGACCCTCGCCTTGTAAGGGCGATGCTCTCCCAGCTGAGCTAACCACCCCCCACGTCACTCTGAATCAAGAGGCGCTTCCGAACCAACCCCGCGAACTGCTTGGCTGCCCCGTGAAGACGATGCGCATAGTACTGATCGCCCCAAGGAGTGTCAAGCGCAATGTTTAAAAAAGTTTTTCTAATTTCTATTTCGCTGCAAAGTCGATCAAAAGCGCCACATTACGGCGCTTATTCGATAGAGAAATAAAGGCCAATCTAGCCAGAAGAAAAGTTAGCGTTGGATCAGCTCGATCATATAGCCGTCAGGATCTTTGACAAACGCAATGACTGTAGTTCCGTGCTTCATTGGGCCCGCTTCCCGAACTACCTGCCCGCCTTTTTCACGAATAGCGTCACAGGCTTGATAGGCGTCTTCCACTTCAATAGCGAGGTGACCAAACCCGGAACCCAATTCATACTCAGCAGTGTCCCAATTATGAGTCAGCTCAATGACGGCGTTTTCTGATTCATCACCATAACCGACAAACGCCAAGGTGAAACGGCCTTCCGGGTAGTCTTTGCGCCGCAACAGACGCATACCCAGCACTTCAGTATAAAAACCGATGGAGCGATCCAGGTGGCCGACCCGGATCATCGTATGCAATAGCCTCATGATTTTTCCCCTAACAACAGTATGAAAAACGCGGCTACCTTAACATATCCAAACGCTCGATTACTTCGGAGACTCGATCTTAAATGTCCCGGCGCGAAGCGCCAGCGTCATTCACCCCATGTCGCGCTGCATAAGACTTCTCCTCCAGGCGAGCCGACTCGACATTAGAACGACGACACTCAGGAATGGCTTTATCCGCCAGCGACTGGTTGATGCTGTCGAAGATATGATGGGCCGAGTCGATACTATGTCGCACCTTAGGCTCCAGCGCCGCACCGATGCGCGTCGCTCCAGCCAGGCCGCCTTTTCCAGTCTGCAAAGCCTTGTCATAGGCCCTGCTGTATACATCCTTCACACGGTCAACAAAGCCTCTGGTTTTTTGCACTTGATCTTGAAACATGGTCGTTACGCTCATAGTTCAGTAAGTCCTTTTTCTGTTTCCTGTCCGCCGTTGATTCGCCGCCGCTTACATCCGAAATTAACCGGCTGAAAACCATACCCATATTTCAGAAGCGCGGCGTCGCCGCTGCTCCTGCTTCAATTGAAGCCCTTACAGTAAATGATAGATGTTAAACCCAGATGTCACCCGATAGAACTGGGTGACAATGCAGATTTGAAAATTTAATGTGGCTATCGCCCTTTCTTCAAAAGGGCCACCACCATGAAGAGCTTTCACTTTCCGCCAGCTGCGCCTCATAGACTTCCTTGCGCTTATCCAGCTCATGTTGCATGCGATCCGTCTTCAGCCGCTTGGTCGGCCCGCCGCCGCACATATACATACACCACCACTTATCGGGGCGGTAATAGCCCTGCTCTTTCAACCGTTCAATTTCTTCTTCACGGGCGACCTCAATTTCTTCCTGCTCCCGCTCAAATGAGTATTCGATATTCTCTTTCACAATAGAGGTGGCGGCATGATTCGGCGCGAGGAGATCACTATTCAGAAAGCGGGTCTCCACTATTTCGTTATAGGCGAACTCAGCCGCCACTAATTGCAAATCCCCCTCCGCCCAGGGAGAGTCAGTTTCGATCTCCGGGTTTGGATCTGGTTTGCTGACTTCAGAGTAGCGCAGGTAATAAATCTTACCCGCATCGACGCTGAGTATCTGATCCGTCATGTCGCTGAGAGTAAATCCGCCGATGCCTTCAAAGCCCAGCAAGGGCCTGCGCATGGTAATGCGTCGCTCGCCTGGAGCCACCTGCAGCCAAGTGTAACTGTTATCACGAAAGTTGAAGTATTGACTGTCATCGACATATACGCTGGGCGACTCGATTTCTTCTGACGCCCAGTCGCTATGCGGCCGATAAAAATATATGAGCGCGGAGGACGCACTATCCCACTCCGAGTCTGGAATATGCACGAATTTGGGACCGCTGACCGGGTGCACAAAGGCTCCGACGCTCTTCCCCATGGACTGATAAATCTTACATCCACTCATCCCCACCGTCGTCAACAACAGTAGGACAAACGTTTTAAAGCACGAATATCGCTGCATACTCACTCCCCCGTTTATAAGGGCGTCGCTTTCATGACCATTTCACAAATCATGGCTCTTGTTTATTGAGACGGAAGGTTGCGCGTGACTATATCCCTCACTCCCCTCCAGGCTGACAACGATTCTAGCAACCGAATGCTCCGCCAGCTGAGAATTGGAGCAAGAATTCGCTACAACGAGTTACTTTGCACTACATTTCTTTACAGTCGGCTATCCAGCACCGCCTGCAGCGTCCAACAAGCTGGTTAGATCTTCAGCTGCGCGCAATAAAATAGTACATGACAAAAATTAAGCCGTATTTTGAAACGGCTCCACATTCCCGTTCCGTTGAGTTGCTACAATCAGTCACAATCAATTATAAAAATGCGCAAGGGTCACTACTCATGAACAACTCGGATGTCCTCTCCACCGCGCCTGATCCGCGAGCGGATCGCCTGTTCACTCCGACTTTGGTAGCGCTACTGCTCGGCGCAACTCTGAGCATTTCAGCGGAAGAGCTTCCCTTCGAGGTGGAATGGAAAGCCCTGGATGAACCTTCCACTGAAGCCAGCGTGCATATCGAACTTGATGATGGGCAAGCGCTCGATATCACCTTCTCCGAGGCGCAAATTAACTACATCCCCATCGCGGATACAGTAGAGCGCTCCACGCTGGACTCCATTTCTCTCGCTCTACTCCAAAATCCGCAACTATCGGATATTTTCGTGCCCGGACTATTCTCTCCGCCAGCGGCGGGCGGCCCCGTTTATGAGGAAGCGCAACGCGCGAGGAATGATGAAAAGGAAGCCGCCCTATACGATCCGAACAAGTTGGCGACGCTGGAAACTTCCGTGGCGGCGGCGCTACTTTTTCGCCAATATGTGGAAGTAAGAATTGAACCGCAATTTCAAGCGGTGGATTTTGATGCGACCACGATCGTCAACACACCGCGGCCGTAAGAGAATAGAAGAGATGTTCTTGAGTTTCAGAAGCGCCTAAGCCTCACTTAGGCGCAAAATCGCAGAGTTATTTCTGCATGGCCTTCAATTGCAGCCCAATCTCGTTCATACGACGGTCCAGCTCAACATAGCGTTGCACCAGTTGATTGCGCGTAGCGTCGATAGCGCTGACTTTCTTCTCAAGCTCCTTAAGATTGCCGTCCAGATTCTGTTCATTCATTTTACCGACCATACGCTCAAGCTTGGCGACAGCTACTGTTTGCTCAGATATAGATTTCTCCAGCTTGTCGGAACTTTGCTTCAGAAGTTGCGCCAACTCCGTCTGTTTCCTCTCCAGCGCATCATCGGTGCGCCCCATATCATCCGTCAGCGCGGAAATCTGCAACGCCTGCGCTTCCTGGGACTTGCCAAGATTCTCGCCGATAACCGTCAGGCCATTTATCTCACCGCTTAACGCCTTAATCCGTTCTTGCGCCTGTTTGAAGTCGCCCTGAAGAGCGGTCAACGCCTTCTGGTTGTCTTCAATCAACTGCTTATTGCGCTTGTTGGACACATCCCACAGCTTGCGAATTTCAGAGTCCAGCGTCTTCAGCTCCCTGGCCATTTCATTGCCGCTTTGCGCCATTGTGGCGTCGGTCTGATTGATCTGCCCTTCGAGACGAGCGGTCACCAGCTTACTTTGGGATATGTACTGAGTCGCCTGCTCCAGTTGGTTCTGCAGCGACAGAATGGTTTGTTGCTGATTTTTGACCTGCCAATATCCGATAAGCGCAAAAGTCAGCACCAGAATGAATACAAAGACGATCGCCCATTGCGCAGGGCGGGACAGTCTGACATAAGCCTCCACCGGGGCCTCCGCAACCGGCGCAGCCTTCTTGGGCTCAGCAGGTCTCGTCGCAGGCGCTTTATGGCGCTGTGATTGAAATCGATCAACCTCGTCTTTCTCGGGCTTAATTGTCTCCATGTATCCTCGCTAGTGGACTGTATTTATATAGTGTATCGGCAAACGCCCGATTCTGCGCGGTTGCGCCATGGCATTTTAGACAATGCCGAAGTTTCCGTACACGCGCCCTTATCCAGCTTTACATCCAACTCAACAATATTTGCGGCAGAACAGGCATGAAGCAACCCGCTATTATTCCGTTTTTCCCGAGCCAGATAAAGGCTCCTCGCGCGCCTGAACGCCAAGGCCCTGCAACGAGAGCCGGCAAGGGCCGCTTTCGTTTGCATCCCATTAACCGACTCACTAAACTATGCGCCTCTTTTTTAAACAGTATGCCTCGACCACCCGCAAATTCGCGCCCCATAGGCGAATTTAACCAATAATGACAGGGTTACTAAGGAGAAATCATGCAGCCTTTAGTTGGCATTATTATGGGCTCCAAATCCGACTGGCCTACCATGGAGCACGCCGCCGAAATTCTCGACAAACTGGGCGTTCCCTATGAAGTGCAAGTCGTTTCCGCTCACCGCACGCCGGACCTGCTGTTTGACTACGCCAAGTCCGCCGAAGGCAGAGGCATCAAGATAATTATCGCCGGAGCTGGAGGCGCCGCCCACTTGCCCGGTATGGCCGCGTCACAGACCCCTATCCCCGTACTGGGCGTTCCCGTGCAATCCAAGACGCTGAATGGTCTAGACTCTTTATTGTCCATCGTACAAATGCCCGGAGGCGTCCCTGTCGGCGCACTGGCGATCGGCAAAGCCGGGGCCACCAACGCAGGACTTATGGCGGCTCAGATCCTGGGCTTGCAGGACAGCAAAATCATGGACGCCGTCAAAGCGTTCCGCAAGCAGCAGACAGACACTGTTCTCAGCAACGCTGATCCAAGGCAATCATGAAAAGAATCGGCATTCTCGGAGCCGGCCAACTTGGCCGCATGATGGCGCTGGCGGGTATGCCGCTGGGCTTTGAATTTGCGCTCTACGATACCTCCGGGGCCCCGTCTGCGGGCCTTGGAACGATTTTCAGCGACCCTGACAACACTCAGTCAGAACTGGATCGCTTCCTCGACTTCGTCGATGTAGTGACTTACGAGTTTGAGCATCTGCCCCTCGATTTGGCGCAAAATATCGCCGCTCGCAAGCCGCTCTACCCGGAAGTGGAGGCGCTGCGCGTGTGTCAGAACAGAGAGCACGAAAAGGCGCTGTTTACTCAATTGGGCATCCCTACTCCCAAGTATCGTCTGGTGAACAGCCCGAAAGAGTTGGCTGAAGCCGCCCGCGAACTGGGAACCCCGGTCGTGGCGAAGTCCATTACTGAGGGCTACGACGGCAAAGGCCAGGCCGTCCTCAAGTCCGCCGCAGAGGCGGAGGCAGCCTGGAACAACATCGGACACCCCCGGTTGATCGTCGAATCCTTCGTCAATTTCTCCCGGGAAATATCCATCATCGCCGCCCGGAGCAGCACTGGCGAAACCGTCACCTACCCTTTGGCGGAAAATATTCACCATGGCGGCATTCTGCGCTACACCATCGCCCCCGCGCCGCGCATTAGCGCCGAGCTGGCGCAGAAAGCAGCCGAATACATCGAAACATTGATGGCGCACCTGTCCTATGTGGGCGTCCTGGCGCTGGAGCTCTTTGAAACGCCCGACGGCCTCTTGGCCAATGAAATGGCGCCACGGGTCCATAACTCCGGTCACTGGTCCATGAATGGGGCGCATACAGGACAGTTTGAAAATCATCTGCGCGCCGTCGCCGGCTTGCCTTTGGGCGACACTCAGCCTGTCGGAGTCAGTTGTATGATCAACCTGATTGGTCGTCACGCAGACCGCGACAGCGTATTGACGCTCAGCGACACGCATCTGCACCTGTATGGAAAAGAAGAGCGCGCCGGCCGCAAACTCGGGCATATCAACATTGTCGCGGAAGACTACAAAGCGTTGATCGCCAAAGTGGAAAAGTGTCTTCCCTTCGTGCCGGAGCATACGCCTTTCACTTCGTCGCTGGCTCACTTTGACTAACGTTTTACCGGCCCATTTCCATGGGCCGACGCCCCAACAAGCCGCCTGTATTTCTTATAATCAACTGCCCCCGCCACTCGCCTAGCTTATTAATTTTATTAATAAGTCTGATAAATAATCTTGAAAAACCCTTGATAGCACTCCATATATGCGGGTGATATCATTCTGCGCGATCAAACAAAAGAATTCTGTCGGTCGTCATCTGGCTGGCATCAATACCCAGGGTGATACTGTGATGACCCTGAGCCTGCAGGCTGAATTTCCGGAGATTCGGATCTATCTCTTCTTACTCAGTCTGTATACTCTAGAATCAGAGACTTACACGGGATTACACACTTAAAAAGACGGAGAAAATCTCATGGCATTTGAACTTCCTGCTCTCCCTTACGAAAAGAATGCGCTTGCGCCGCACATTTCCGAAGAAACTATTGAATACCACTACGGTAAACACCACAAAACTTACGTCGATAAGTTGAACGGTCTGGTTCCCGGAACTGAATACGAAGGGAAGTCTCTGGAAGAGATTATCGTGGCTTCCAAGAGCGGCCCCGTTTTCAATAACGCCGCCCAGATCTGGAACCACACTTTCTACTGGCACTGCCTGAGCCCGAATGGCGGCGGCGAACCTACTGGCGAGCTGGCTGACGCCATCAACAAAACTTTCGGCTCCTTCGAAAGCTTCAAAACTCAATTCACTGACAAAGCCGTTAACAACTTTGGCTCGGCTTGGACCTGGCTGGTTAAAAACGCCGACGGTTCACTGGAAATCTTCAACACCAGCAACGCAGGCACGCCAATGACTGACGGCAAAACCGCACTGCTGACCGTTGACGTTTGGGAGCACGCTTACTACATCGACTACAGAAACGTTCGTCCTAACTACATGAACGCATTCTGGAATCTGGTGAACTGGGATTTCGTCGCCAAAAACCTGGCCGCTTAATCCGTTCCAACGTCGGGGCCCCCGCGCCCCGGCGTGACTTCTCCCCCGCCACTATCCCGCGCCTTATTCCGCCTGCAACCAAGTCTGTTTCTCTACGCCCCTCTCGACCCAAACGCCTATGCTGTTACTTTGTCCCGTATATAACTACACTTTCTATAGCAGGGGATAATAAGATTGACACAAACACCACCGCCGGCGTCGAAGCACTCAATCAGCATGGTTCAAGAAAAGCAAAACGCTCCAGTAAAATGGCGACATAGCCTGTCCGCCAAATTAATGAACTGGGTGTTGTTTACCGCGCTGGCGGTAGGCGTTTTACTCAGCATTGGTCAGATTATTTTCGAATCCATGCGCGCAGTAGAAGAAATGGACAACGAGGCCAGACAGACCCTGGCCATTGTGCGCGACCCGGCCACTCAGGCGGTTTACAGTATCGATCCGGACTTGGCGCAGCAGGTTCTGGAAGGCCTGTTCGAAAAGCCATCCATCCGCTATGCGGCTATCTCTCACCCCAATCAGACCACTCTGGCCGAGCTATCCAAACCCCTGCTGGAAACTCAAAGTCGCTGGATGACCGACGCCATTTTCGGCAAGGAGCGCGAGTACGCCATCTCTTTGTTTCGCCCAACTCCACAGCCAACCTACTATGGCGAGCTGAAAATCGTCGTAGACACCGCCCCTAAGTCAGCGCTGTTTTTCGAGCGCTCCATACTGATTTTCATGACCGGCCTCCTGCGCGCCCTGCTCTTGGCGTTTGTCCTGCATCTGGTCTACCACTTCCTGTTGACCGCGCCGCTTAAAGCTATCATCAATTCATTGCTGCGCATCAACCCTGCTGAGCCTGGATTACAGTCACTCCCGGTGCCCCGCCAACATGAAAAAGACGAATTGGGCAGTTGGGTGCGAGCCGCCAACAGCCTTTTGCAGTCCATAGAGGAGCACCAACAAAAGCGCCAGGCGGCGGAAGCGCGAATCATTAAGCTATCCCAGTACGATTCCCTCACCGGCTTGCCGACGCGATCTCTGTTCACTAACTACATTGCCGCAGCGGTGGATGACTCCGAAGCGTTAAACCAGAAATTCGCGGTTTTTTGCGTCGGCATTGACGACTTCAAGTCGATCAACGAGCAACTGGGCTACAGCCAGGGAGACAAGCTGTTACAGGCCTTCGCCGAGAGACTGCTGTCGCAGCGGGACGGCGTGCATACGGTCTGCCGACTTGGCGGCGATCAATTCGCCCTGATCCTGTTTAATGTCAGCAGCAGTTACCGGGTGGCGGCTTTTGCCGAGTCACTGCTACGGGAAATCAGCCGTCCGTTTGAGATAGAGGAGCAACTAACCCCCGTATCCTGCACCATCGGCATCGCTATTTACCCTGACGACGCCCGCGATGCGGAGAAGATTCTACAAAAGGCCGAGCAAACCATGATGTTGGCCAAGTCTGTCGCCAACAATCACTTTCAGTTCTACGTCGCCAGCCTCGACAGCGAAATCCGTGAACGTAAAAAACTGGAGAAAGATCTCTCCAAGGCCATACAAAACGACGAACTGTTCCTGGTGTATCAGCCGCAAATAGACCTGAACTCGAAGCAGGTTGTGGGCTGCGAAGCGCTGCTACGCTGGCGCCACCCCGAACGCGGCCTGGTGCCTCCTGATGTATTCATTCCCATTGCAGAGGCCAATGAAACTATCCTTGAAATCGGCGACTGGGTGCTGCACGAGGCCTGCGCTCAGGTTAATCAGTGGCGCAACCAGGGTTTCAACATCAAAGTGGCTATAAACCTGTCCGCTAACCAGCTCAGGCAGAAAGAGTTTGCGCCTCATGTCCTGAAAATCATTG
This sequence comes from Hahella chejuensis KCTC 2396, assembly GCF_000012985.1. Taxonomy (NCBI): domain Bacteria; kingdom Pseudomonadati; phylum Pseudomonadota; class Gammaproteobacteria; order Oceanospirillales; family Hahellaceae; genus Hahella; species Hahella chejuensis. The sequence continues at coordinate 4,730,049 of NC_007645.1, forward strand.
AAAGCCGCCAAATTCCCACCTCGCTGATTGAGCTTGAAGTGACGGAAACCAGCTTCATGGAGAACCTGAATCAGGCCATCACTTCCCTGCGCCACCTGAGCGAATTCGGCATTCAGTGCGCCGTGGATGATTTCGGCACCGGCTATTCATCGCTCAGTTACCTGAAGCAACTGCCTATCCGCAAGATCAAAATCGACAAACAGTTTGTCCGCGACCTGATGAAAGACGAAGACGACACCCAAATCGTGCACGCCATCATCCAGCTGGGTAAAAGTCTGCGTCTGGATGTCATCGCCGAAGGCGTGGAGACGCCTCGACAAGAACGCTTCCTGAAACATGACGGCTGCACGCTGGCGCAGGGCTACTATTACAGCAAGCCGGTGCCGCCGGACGAGCTCATCGAGTTCATGAAAGTCAGTCACGCGCCGCAAACCTGACCGCCGAGGACGCACGCCAGGGTGGAACTTGCGTAACGCCCTCATTTAACATGCGGAAAACAATTTTCCATGGGAGCCTATCAATGAGCATTTCCGCGATTATCGGTATTGTCGTCATTATCGCCGTCGCTTTTTATCTGATATCCATCTACAACAAACTCGTGTCCCTGAAGAATCGCTTCAAGAACGCTTTCGCCCAAATAGACGTACAGTTACAGCGCCGCCATGATCTGATTCCCAATCTGGTGGAAACCGCCAAGGCGTTCATGAAGCATGAGCAGGACACATTGGAGAAAGTCATGCAGGCGCGCAGTCAGGCCATCAATGCGCAACAGGCGGCGGCGCAACGACCGGAGGAAGGAGAGCGCATCAAACAGTTGTCTCAGGCCGAAGGCATGCTAAGCCGCGCTCTGGCGAACTTCTACGCCGTGTCTGAAAACTACCCGGACATCAAGGCGAATCAAACGATGCAACAATTGATGGAAGAACTCACCAGCACGGAAAACAAAGTTGGCTTCGCCCGTCAGGCTTACAACGACGCCGTCATGACCTATCACACCTATCGGGAGCAATTCCCCAGCAATCTTATCGCCGGCTTTTTCGGCTTCAAAGAAACGGAGATGTTTGAAATCGAGTCCGCCGAGGCTCGTCAGGCTGTCAAAGTCAGCTTTAACTAATTCCTGACAAGTCATGGATTTTTTCGCCAAACAAGAGCGCGCGCGCAAGCTTTCCGGTCTGCTTCTGCTCCATTTCGCCGCCGCCCTGGTCGGCATCGCACTCGCCATTAATATCGCAGGATTCGTCGCTTACCACTATTTTGTGGACGCGCGCATGACGCCAGGCGTCTGGCTGGCTGGTCCAGCCTGGTGGGTCGCGCTGGCGGTCATCGCCATTGTCGCCGTGGGAGCAGGCAAACGCTTTTTACAGTTACGACACGGCGGACGCTCCGTTGCGCAGATGGTCGGCGCGCGCCAGATTAATGCATCATCCAGGAACCCAAATGAACGCTGCCTGGTCAATGTCGTGGAGGAAATGAGCATCGCTTCCGGCGTGCCCATCCCCAGCATCTACATCATGGACCATGAAGAAGCCGTCAACGCCTTCGTGGCGGGTTACACGCTTGAGGACATGTCTCTGGTGGTCACCGCAGGTACGCTTAACTCGTTAACCCGGGATGAGCTGCAAGGCGTCATTGGCCATGAGTTCAGCCATATTCTGAACGCTGATACCCGTTTGAATGTGCAGATCATCGCCGTTCTTGCAGGCATTCTGTTAATTGGCTCCACCGGCGCATTCTTACTACGCGCTTCAAGCAGGAGCGGCGGCGGGCGTTCTCGAGACGCCAGAGGCGCGATAGTCGTGCTGGCGGCGGGAGTGACCCTGTTTATACTGGGTTACATCGGCCTGTTCTTCGGGCGTCTGATTCAAGCTGCGCTCTCCCGCCAACGGGAATATCTGGCGGACGCGTCCTCAGTGCAGTTTACCCGAAACCCTGAAGGCATCGCCGGCGCACTCTTCAAAATACGGGAAAGCCAGACCCACTCGTATCTTGGCCACACGTCCAGCGCCCAAGAGGTTAATCATATGTGCTTTGGAGAAAGCCTGAAGCTCAACGCCTGGTTCGCATCACATCCGCCGCTGGATGAGCGTATTCGCGCCATAGACCCTCTTTTTCTCACCAAACAAAGAGCGCGTCGCAATCAAGATCAGATACAGGGAGCGCCACCAGCGAAAGACAGTGAAGGCGAGAGCCTCACCGCCGCTACATCCGGCTTCGCTTCAGGCGCAGCAGCAGCCAATGAGAAAATCCGGAGCGCAGGCATCGCCAAACAGGTGGGACGTCATACACAGGCGACGCAACACTGGAGCCAGCGAACACTGCAACGGCTGCAGGCGACGTTTGGGGACGCCCTGCACACGCCAAGCCAGGCGGAAAGCATGATTTACGCCCTATTGCTGCTGGAGTCGCCGGTCAGGCTGCCTATTGGCGACGCCATCCTGCACTCCTCCGGCTCCCCTGTTAAAAGCACGCCAGAATTCGAAAGTCTTGAACGCAAGATTACGACTTTGCCAGCCGATCACCGCTTGCCGCTTTTGGAGGTCTGCCTGGGCGCATTGAAAGGAGGGGCTGCCGCCACTCGCTCCCACGTCGTCGCCGTGGCGCAACAAATCGTCGCCCTGGACGAACGCACTACACTCTCGGAATTCGCCATCCTGGCGCTATTGCGCACGCAATTGGACGAGGACTTTGTTCCCCAACGAGGCGCCTTGACCCGCTACGAGCAGGCTGGAGATGAAATTGCACTCATGATCTCCGCTTTTGCGCGCTTGGGCGTCACCGCTTCAGGCGCAAGCCCGGAGGGCAATCCCAGCCAATTCTTCAAGCAAGTGATGTCGCAGAACTTCCCCCACCTACAGGCGACCTTTCACTCCAGACTCGCTTCCGATCAACTCACGGATGCGCTCAACAGATTATCGCAGTTGTCGGCGCTACTGAAACCCGCCGTGGTCGAGGCCTTCGCACAATGCGTCAGTTACGACGGATACGTCAGCTTGAAGGAGTATGAGTTGCTGCGCGCTGCGACAGCAGTGATGGGATGCCCGATGCCGCCTCTGGAGCCCAGCGGCGAGATTAATAGCGAATAAAGATAGATAAGGATGAAATCAGGCGTGAGGCGGCGGAATGTCCGCCGCCCTCCTTTGAGAAAAGGCATTACTGCTCGAACGCGTTCTCTTTGTATACGCTGTCCATAGAAGGCTTGATCATGTTGTCCGCATGCTTATCGCCTTTGTGGTTACGCTTGATATTGAGATTAAGCTCCCACAACTGGTCATACTTGTCCTGACTCGCCTTCTTGGCTTCTTCCTTGTTGCGCAGAATAGTCGGACGCAGAAACACGAGAAGGTTCTGCTTGTCTTTTTCGCGCTTGGTGCTGCGGAACAGCGCGCCCAGTAAAGGAATGTCGCCTAACAGCGGCACTTTGGCCTCCGATAGCTTGTAGTTTTCGCTCATCAGACCACCCAGTACGATGGTTTCAGCATTGTCCGCCAGAACGGAAGTTTTGATCTGACGCTTATTGGTGATGATGTCAGAGGCGCTTTCGTTGGATGGCGCAATAGAGGACGACTCCTGCTCAATTTCCAATCTGACCAAATCGCCATCACTGATGCTCGGCGTGACACGCAGCGTCAAACCAACATCCTGACGCTCGATAGTCGTGAACGGATTGCTGGTGCCGTCTGTGCCAGTGCCAGTCTGCCCTGTGCGGAATGGTACGTTCTGACCAACGATAATTTCGGACTGCAGATTGTCCATAGTGATAATGCTGGGGGTGGACAGCAGATTCGCCTGTCCGCTGGTGCCCAGCGCTTGAATTAATGCGCCCCAACCTTTGCGGCCTTCGGCTTCGCCAATCGCTACGGCTGCGATATCGCCGCCAATGCTTGGCGTAGAGTTGCTGGCGATCGCCGCTAATATAGCGGAGGCGGAAATACCCACGTTAGTGAAGTTAGTGACGGTCGCAGGACCAGACTTGCCAGTCAGATCTCCCGCCGCCATCTGCACGCCAAGCTGACGACTCAAGCCATCGCTGATCTCGACAATCGCCGCCTCAATCAATACTTGCGCACGACGCACGTCCAGCTGCTGAACGATAGCCTCTATTTCTTTCATCATGGAAGGTTCTGCGCGCACTACCAGCGCGTTCAATCCCTCATCAGGATAGATGCTGACTTTGCCGCCGCCAGGAGCCGCTGCCGCCCCTTCGCCTTTCGCAGGCGCAATCTCGCCCATCAGTCCTTTCAACAGCTCAGCCAGCGCTTCAGCGTCAGCGTGACGCAAATTGATAACTTTGGTCGTGCCGCTCACCGCCGCCGGCTGGTCCAGCTTGGCGATAAGAAGGCGCATTTTGTCGCGGAAGTTCTCGTCGCCTTTCAGGATCAGACGGTTGCTACGCTCGTCGGCGACAACGCTGAACTTGTTGGCGGGTCCTTTTGGCGCTCCCTTACCCAGCTCGGAAGGAGCCAGCTCTTCCAGCAGTTTCACCATGTCGCCTACCCAGGCGTCTTTCAGCTGAATGACTTCGAGTTGGTAGTTGGAAGGGCTGTCGAGCTCACTCACGATGCGCTCAATACGGGCGATGTTATTGACGTGGTCACTGATAATCAGACCATTGGCGGCGGCGACCCCGGCAAGGTGTCCATACTTGGCCACCATCGGACGTAGAATCGGCACCAGCTCAAGGGCGTTGGCGTTCTTGACCTGTATGACCCGGGTCACCAACTGCTCCTGCGGCACCGTCTTAAAAATCGAGGTGTTCTCCGCGGTCTGCTTGGCCTCGTTCTGCTGCACAATTTTGATGATTCCCTCGGAAGGAATCGCCGCGAAACCATGTACATTCAACACGGAAAGAAACATTTCGTAGACTTCATCACGCCCCATGGCGGCGTTCGACACCACTGTAACTTTGCCTTTCACCCTGGGGTCGACGACAAAGCTGTAGCCGGTGATGTCGGCGATTTGAGTAATGAAGGCGCGAATATCGGCGTCTTTAAGGTTGACCTTCCATGTCTGATCTTCGGCCCCCGCCACGCCGGAGAAAAAACCCGCAATCAACAACCAGGCAAATGTAAAGGCTCTAAAATGTTTCATGTCCATTCAACAATCTTTTTTTGATTTTCATTACTTTGAGGAAGTCGCTTAGCGCAGCGGGTAACTGGCTCAGCGTAATGGGTAACTGATAGTGAAAGTCGCCCCATCCCGTTCTATTTCCACCTCCAGCATGCCGCTTTCATACAGCTGCTGAATCATCTGTTTATCCTGCTCGATGTTGCCGAGGGTATGACCATTCACAGAGCGAATCACATCCCCTTTCTGCAGGTTCATGGCGCCCAACATAGGGTTATTGCCATCATACTGGTAGCCGGACGCTCCATCGCCGCTACTCACTGGCGCCAGACCCACCGAAGCCAGGGCTCCTCGCGGATCTTCCTCCAGTCTTTTCTGAGCGACGCTGACGAACTCTTCGGGAGAGTCAATTCCGCCGCTGTTTTTGGGTCTCGCCACCTGTTCGATAGCGCTGCCCGCAACGGTGACGGATTCGTCAAACGCCAACTTCTCCAAGGCGCCATTTCGGCTGATCAGCACATGATCAGGAAACACTGCCGACAATTTGGCTCCGCCGGGCAGCATTTCATTAATACGATAATATTCGGCCGATTTTCCCTTTTCCGCAATGATAGCGCCGGACCCACCCTCTTCACCGCCGACTACGACCCCATACAGATCCAGCCTTAACGCAGTGATTGGCGCGTCCACTTGGCTCAACGCCTTTTTGGCGGACGCATCTTCCGCCTTGCCGAATAAATTCCACGCAGGATAGTTAGCCTGCGTCGCCTGATTCTTGTTTGCATTCGCCACGCCGCCGACCGGCATGACGATAATGTCCGGGGTTCCCACCCAAACGCCCCAGGTCACCCTTGCGGCTTGCCACGCCAGCGTCACGACTATGGCGAGCAAGAGCACCCAGGTTATCTTAGTAATATGGCCTGTCAACATGGGTCGTTAAAGTATCCGTTGCTGTACCCGGAAAACAATGTCGTCAGGATTCGCCTGTTTACTCCAGGGCGCGCCCGCCAGGTCCAACAACCGTTTGCGAATTTGTATCTTCGCCGTGCCGTCCCGCGTTACCTGAGCGCTCATAACGGGTTTGTTTTCCGTGCTATCCAGTACTTCCAGGTGAATTTCCTCACCCTCCTGTTTAATCAGCCCCTGCAACGGAGGCATCGTGGCGGTCTTATTTTCCCGGCCCATCGGATAGGTAACCGGCCCGCCCGCCCACTGCGCTCGCCCTGAAGCTCGCACAGGAAGACCCGTATTGGTGTCCAGCGTCACATCCAAGCCACTGATCTTCAGCTCTCCGCTCAGATTCAGACGATGGCGGCGCAACGCCGGCGCCAGCGCCGCCAGATCCAGAGAACCGTCAGCAAGCACCCGGACCTGATCGAATCCATCCAGAGCGGCTTTGGCGTCTATATCGATTTTGTTAGCGCGAAAGTTCAGCGCCAGAGCATCGCCCATCAGCAGAAGGCCGGATGGATACACATCCCAGTCCAGCACGCCAGTGGCCCAAGAATGAGAAATCAGAGCTTTGCCTTCCCAAAGCGTGCCCTGCAGCTTCTGCACCCGCACGGGAAGTTGGTTGGCGGGAACGCCGGCCTGACGCCAAACAAACTCCACGGGCACGAGCAACACCAACCCCGCCAGATAGGTCAGGCCGCCAATAATAACCAATCCCACAATTTTTTTTATCACTTCTTTGGCCTACAACCTTCCCAATCAACCACTGAACATATGCATACGCGCAATGGACTACATTCTAATTGTTGAACCGACAAACCCTACTACGCCAAGCCTCGGCGGCCATTGTCGCTGGCCGGGCTCCGCCTCCGGGAGGTTTAAGACAACTGTCGCGAACAGCAGAATTCTTTTATCTTCGCCTCAAAATACAGGCTATAAATTTTTACATGGTAACAAAAGCATAGCAGTGTTTTCTAAAGAATATTTGCAACATTGGCAACGAGTTTGAGGTTAAACATTCTTAATAGACCTCTCCAGCCGCTCCAGGCTCTTCGCGCCATAAAAAAACCCGGCCGAAGCCGGGTTTTTCCGCGGGTGCGTTATGGGGGATGATTACATCATGCCGCCCATGCCACCCATTCCTCCCATGCCGCCCATGTCTGGCATGCCGCCTTTCTTGTCGTCTTCAGGCAGGTCGGAAACCATACACTCGGTAGTGATCATCAGACCAGCAATGGACGCAGCGGATTGCAGTGCGGTGCGGGTAACTTTCGCAGGGTCCAGAATACCCATTTCCAGCATGTCGCCGTATGCTTCAGTGCCAGCATTGTAACCGAACGCGCCTTCGCCCTGACGGACTTTGTCCACAACTACGGAAGGCTCGCCGCCAGCGTTGGCGACGATCTGACGCAGAGGCGCTTCCATCGCGCGACGCAGCAGATTGATGCCCACGTCTTGGTCAGCGTTGTCGCCAGCCAAGTCAGAAACGGCCTGCAGCGCGCGCACCAGTGCGACGCCACCACCAGGCACAACGCCCTCTTCAACCGCAGCGCGAGTTGAGTGCAGCGCGTCTTCAACGCGGGCTTTCTTCTCTTTCATTTCCACTTCAGTCGCTGCGCCAACTTTGATAACGGCTACGCCGCCAGCCAGTTTAGCGACGCGCTCTTGCAGCTTCTCACGGTCGTAATCGGAAGAAGTTTCTTCGATTTGACGACGGATTTGCGCAACGCGCGCTTCGATATCGCTCTTAGCGCCAGCGCCATCGATGATAGTGGTGTTTTCTTTGGTGACTACAACGCGCTTGGCAGTGCCCAGGTCATCCAGAGTAGCGCCTTCCAGGTTCAGGCCTACTTCTTCAGAGATTACGGTGCCGCCGGTCAGGATAGCGATATCCTGCAGCATTTCTTTACGACGATCGCCGAAGCCAGGCGCTTTAACCGCCGCAACTTTTACGATGCCGCGCATGTTGTTAACAACCAGAGTCGCCAGCGCTTCGCCTTCCAGATCTTCAGAGATCACCAGCAGAGGTTTGGAGGACTTGGCTACTGCTTCCAGTACAGGCAGCATTTCGCGGATGTTGGAGATCTTCTTGTCAACCAGCAGGATGAAAGGATCTTCCAGTTCAGCGCTCATGCTGTCCTGGTTGTTTACGAAGTAGGCGGACAGGTAGCCACGGTCGAACTGCATACCTTCAACCACGTCCAGCTCGTCTTCCAGACCACTGCCTTCTTCAACAGTGATAACGCCTTCCTTACCCACTTTTTCCATGGCTTCAGCAATGATATTGCCGATGCGCTCGTCGCTGTTGGCGGAGATAGTGCCAACCTGGGCGATGGACTTGGAGTCTTCGCAAGGACGGGAGATGTTCTTGATTTCTTTGACCGCAGCGATAACGGCTTTGTCGATGCCGCGCTTCAGGTCCATTGGGTTCATGCCCGCTGCGACAGACTTCAAGCCTTCGTTCAGGATCGCCTGAGCCAGTACAGTTGCAGTGGTGGTGCCGTCACCCGCTTCATCGTTGGTTTTGGAAGCAACTTCCTTCACCATTTGCGCGCCCATGTTTTCGAACTTGTCTTTCAGTTCGATTTCTTTAGCTACGGACACACCGTCTTTAGTGACCGTAGGCGCGCCGAAGGACTTGTCCAGAACCACGTTGCGGCCTTTCGGACCCAAAGTGACTTTAACTGCGTCGGCCAGGGTGTTAACGCCCGCCACCATGCGCTTACGCGCGGAATCGCCAAATTTAACGTCTTTAGCTGCCATAACAAAATCCCATTACTTGTTAGTTGATGACAAAAGTCTTTAGTTTCGGAGGGTTAGCCTTCGATAACGCCGAAGATGTCGCTCTCGCTCATGATCAACAGCTCTTCGCCATCAATCTTAACGGTGCTGCCGGCATACTGGCCGAAAACCACCTTGTCACCGACTTTGACCGCCAACGGACGGACATCGCCATTATCCAAAATACGGCCTTCGCCCACAGCCAGTACTTCACCCTGTGAAGGCTTTTCTGCCGCATTGCCGGGCAACACGATACCACCGGCAGTTTTGGTTTCTTCTTCCTTACGGCGCACGACAACACGTTCGTGTAACGGACGAATTTTCATTTCGTTTTTTCTCCCAGTTAGAACATTTAACTAGCTGACTTTTTGGTTTTAAACAGCAGCCGGACATCCGGGTTGGACCAGGAACGCCGAGTGCTTAAATTGTGGAGGTTTAAATGGGGCCCGGGGCGAGGATTTCAACACCCCGGCTATAATTTTTTTTAATTTTTTTCCGAGTCCTCTCGGGTGTACTCGCCTTCAATCACTTTATCCCCGCCAGCGCCTTGGCGTGGGCCGCCAGAGGGGTCTCCGCGGAAGGGACCGTCCCGTTCAGCGGTCGCCGAATAGGTCGTTTGACTATAACTGCTTCTTACTACTCGCGCACTACGCAGCAACGCCCCGCCAATACGGCCGATCAGCAACTTGCGCGTCAGCGGCGTCAACAGAACGAATCCCATGAAATCGGTCAAAAACCCTGGCGTCACCAGCATGGCGCCGCCGATCAACAGCGCAACGCCTTCCAGCATTTCTCCCGCCGGCAGCTCACCCGCCTGCATTTTCGCCTGCAGGCTGCTGAGGAGAGAAAATCCCTGCCGTCGCAGCATGGTCACACCGATAATCCCGGTGACGATAAAAATCGATACAGTAGGCCAGAAGCCAATGGCGCCGCCGACTTCTATGATCAGATAAATCTCAATGAGCGCAATAATGGGGATAAGAAAAGGTATTCTGCTTAGCATGATTCCGTCGTTACATCAGCCAGTGTTATGCAGGTGGAAATCGGTTCCTGGACCGTTTGGTGGTCGGCGAAATTACTGCCATAATACTGGCTTTACGAGCGCCTCCCGGCGCAGCCGCAAACCCTAGAACACCATATAATTCAATATAGTAAGCGGTAATTCAGCGTGGAGGAGTCCCGCCCCTGGCGGTCCGCTCCTCTCTATGAAGCGTATGTATCTTCACCTGTCGTTACTATAGATGGAGTTGTTTATTTCTATTTCAACGCGACGGACAAAGATTATTGTTTTTTCACTATCGAGAGAGTGGGACAAGTTATGCAATTGAAAGATTCTGTGGTTGTGATTACCGGTGGCGGCCAGGGCCTGGGCCGCGCCATGGCGCTGTATCTCGCCGAAAAAGGCGCCCGTCTGGCGCTGATTGATCTGTCTGAAGAGAAGCTGCAGGAAAGCGTCGCCAAGTGCGAGGAATTGGGCGCAGAAGCCAGGTACTACCTGTGCAACGTCGCCAAAGAGGCGGAGGTTGAGAGCGTTTTTTCCAAAATCGCCGAAGACTTTGGCGGCGTCGACGCCCTGATCAACAACGCCGGCATTTTGCGCGACGGCATGTTGATTAAATACAAAGACGGACAGGTCACCCATCGCATGAGTCTGGAGCAGTGGCAATCCGTCATCGACGTCAACCTGACTGGCGTTTTTCTGTGCGGTCGCGAAGCCGCCGCCAAGATGCTGGAAAGCGGCCGCAAGGGCTGCATCATCAATATTTCCAGTATTTCCCGCGCCGGTAATATCGGCCAGACCAACTACTCCGCCGCCAAAGCCGGCGTCGTGGGCATGAGCGTAAGCTGGGCGAAGGAGCTGGCGCGCTTCGGCATTCGTTGTATGGCGATTGCGCCCGGCTTTATCGAAACCGAAATGACCGGCTCCATGAAGCCTGAAGCGTTGGAGATGATGACCAAGCAGATTCCTTTGCGCCGTATGGGTCAGCCTAATGAGATAGCGCAAACCGTATGCTTCATCCTGGAAAACGACTACCTTTCCGGTCGCGTCATCGAAGTGGACGGGGCGCTGCGTATCTAGCAAAAAAGGGGCTTCGGCCCCTTGCTTATTCACCTCACCGTGAAGCAGAACTCCGCTTCTTTTCGCTAACAGTTCCACTGAACAATCAGCGTCGCGATTATGTCTGAACTCAGTCAACAGGAAAAACTGCAAGCTATCTGGTTCGTTGTCAGCCAGATTCCTCCTGGAAAAGTGGCGACCTACGGACAAGTCGCCATTCTGGCGGGATTGCCAGGCCTGTCCCGCTATGTGGGGTACGCCATGAAGCAACTTCCGGAGGGCTCCAGCATTCCCTGGCACAGAGTCATCAACAGTCAGGGGAAAATCTCTTTTCCACCGAAATCGAAGGCTTTTTTCCGCCAGCAAAGCGTATTGACGCATGAAGGCATCGAAGTTCACAACGGGCGTATTGCCCTTAAGCGCTTTCAGTGGGCGCCCTGACCTGAGCCGGCCGCCCTCCCCTTTATTTCAAAACCGCTTCCAGACGCACTCTCAAGAAGGTCAGAAAGATCAGGCTCGGCGTAATCATCAGCGTGGTGATGATAAAAAACATCACCCAGTCGCCATCGAGACTATCCACCAATGCACCGCTGTATGACGCGAGCAAGGTCCGTCCCAAGGTCCCGAGGGACGCCATCAGCGCATACTGCGCCGCCGTGAAGGCGCGGTTGCACATGACGGACAAAAACGCCACAAAGGCGACGGTGGACCAGGCGGAGGTAAAGCCGTCCACCACCACCGCCGACACCAGCATGGGCACGCTCGGCCCCACCATCGCCAGCGCTGCGAACATCAGGTTGGAGGCGGCCATGGCGATACCGCCGATCATCAGGCCTCGATATAAGCCATAGCGAATGTTGACCAGACTGCCCAATATTGAGAAGACAATGGTCACCCACCAGGTAACCGCCTTGGAATAGATGCCAATCTCTTCGTCCGTGAAGCCGACTTCTTTATAAAAAACCACCGACATCTTGCCGAGAAAGGCCTCGCCGATTTTGAACAGAAAAATAAACAACAGGATCGACGCCGCCAACTGCACGCCATTGCGGCGGAAGAACTCCGCCAAGGGTTCGATAAACGTAGTGAGCAGCCAGATCAGCGCGCGCTGATCCCAGCGACTTGCCGACCTCCCGGACGCATCCTCCACCGCCTGCGACTCCCAGCGCCATAAGGTGCGGATCATCCAGGCCAGCGCCGCCAGATCCGCCATGGCGATAAACAGGGTCAACGGCGTGGAGGCGCGCCACTCTTCCGCCAGCCCTGGCTTGCCGATAATGGACCACACCGCCAGCGCGATCATCACCATCAGGGCGACAAACATGGCGAGAGGCTTCGCTTCGCCTTTTGACCCCAACACCCGCGCATAGCGGGATTCCGCCGCCTGCTGTCCATTCTCACGGTTATTGTCCGGCTCGCTCGCCGCCAACCAGGTGAACGCCATCAACAGCACCACGACGGCGGCCATCAGCACATACATATCGGCCCAGCCCCAATCCCAGCGTCCAACCAGAATAAACGGCGCCGCGCCCAGGCCGGCGTAGCCTGTCCACCAACCGGCGGTGGCCATGGCGGACGCCGCCGACATCATCTTGCCGTCCCCTTCCGGGACCACATCAATGCGGTAGGCGTCGATGGCGATATCCTGCGTCGCCGCGAAAAACGCCAGCGCCAGGGCAATAGACTTCGCGAGCAGCAAATCATCCGCCAGATCCACCCCTGACATGGCCCAGCAACACACCGCCACCAGGGCCTGCATCATCAGCACCCAACTGCGACGCTGTCCCAGCGCGCGAGTCAGCCAGGGCAAGCGCACGCGGTCCGCCACGGGCGACCACAAAAAGTTGGTTGAGTAGGCCAGGAACACCAGACCAAAAAAACCGATATCCGTGCGCGAGTAGCCCACGTCTTTTAACCAGGCTGTGACCGCCGAGCCGATCATGACAGCGGGAAATCCACTGGAGATGCCAAATACAAAAATGGTCAACAGGCGTTTGTCGAGGTAATAGCGCACCCCGTCGCGCCAGGAGGTCGGCGTTTCCAAGTTCACAACCTTTTGTTTGCGGAAGAAATTCTGGCTCAGGATATAGTCAGGCGTGGCAAAGCTCCAGCACCCTGAAGCTTACTATGTAGTAAGAATATGCGGTGAGAAAAGGCCGGCCAAGAACCGGCCTGAAAAATCAGTCGCGGAAATTGTTGAACTGCATTGGAACATCCAGGGATTCGTCGCCGCGCAACAACTGGATGGCTTCTTGCAGATCATCCCTTTTTTTACCGGTGATGCGCACTTGGTCGCCCTGGATAGACGCCTGTACTTTCATTTTGCTTTCTTTGATCTTCTTGACGATGTCTTTCGCCACTTTCTGCTCCAGACCTTCTTTCAAGGCGTAGGAGCGCTTCACTTGCTTGCCGGATTTTTGATCTGTTGAGTCGCCCAGAACACGCAGGTCGACTTTGCGCTTGGACAGTGTGGTGTTGAGGATCAGCAGCATCTGCTCCAATTGGAACTCCTGCTCCGCCGCCATTTCCACCGACTTTTCAGACAGGGTGAATGAAGCCTCGACGCCCCGGAAGTCATACCGCATTTCCAGTTCCCGATTGGCCTGGTCCACCGAATTGGTGAGTTCGTGACGGTCTATTTCTGAAACAATATCAAACGAAGGCATTCAATTCTCCAAATAGTCATTAACGTTTGCGCCCATCATACCCGCCCACGCGATAAAGGTCGCGCCTGGCGAGCGTCTTTCGTCGACTCCGCGACGAATACGAACTCTCATCAGCATTCCTGGCCGGAATACTAACAATCAGTATTCACGGCGAGCCCGCCGAGGCCATCCTGACGCAGCTGAACTCAAAACTGTAAAAACAACCTTACACTTGGCTCAATCGCCAAGATCCGCCATGTGTCCGATAGCAATAAACTACAAGCCGTTTATTATAACTCGCACGAAAAATGCAGCTATACTTCTGACAACTTAGTTATTTCGAATAAAGTCTTGCAAGAACGCACGTCCGGACCCATCGCCCAGGCCTGACGGCGGGGCAAGCCCGGGCCGATTATCGCGGCCGGTTACGAAAGTTCTCACTTCATTCAATCCATCCCGGCAATCCCATCCGCCGGAGCGTTTATTGAACTATCGAGAATTTTTAAATGTATAACCAAAAAGGTTGAACTGGACTTATTCCATGCCGAATCTAGATTTATCCATCCTTGTGGTCGACGACGCCAAATTCAGCAGCGCCATGATCGCCAAGACATTGAGAAACTCCGGTTATCACGATGTGCGCATCGCCCACAACGCCCCCTCCGCTCTGCAAATGCTTGAAGAACGCCCTGTCAGCGTATTGATCGCTGACTGGCTGATGCCCGAAATGGATGGGTTGGAATTGACGGCCAAGGTTCGGCAACTTGACGAAGCCAGCAATCACTTTACCTACATCATTCTGCTGACCGCCAAAGAAGGCGTGGAAGCGCTGGCCGAGGCCTTTGATCGCGGCGTCGACGACTTTGTTTATAAGTCAGAGATGAACAAGCAATTGCTGCCCCGCGTGTTCGCCGCAGACCGTCTTTCCGATATGCAGAACACCCTGCTGGTGGCCAATCAGCTGTTAATGGATAACATCAAAGAACTGCAGGAACGCAATGTGCTGGATCTGGCGACAGGTCTGGGCAATCAGGTGCTGGCCCGCGAACGGCTCACCGATACACTGCGCCAGATGGAATCCCGCGGCGGCGCTGCAAGCTATCTGTTGCTGGGCATCAAGAACTGGCAGACCATCAAAAAGCACTTCAACCCGGCCATTCTTGAAGAGATCGCCAACGGCGTGTCCCGCCGCCTGCGCCACCTGACCCGACCTTTGGATACGGTCTGTCGCATCTCCGAGAATCAGTTCGCGGTCATTGGCCAGTTTTCCAGCCTCGAACAGTGCACCACCAGCTGTTATCGCCGCATTCACGACGGCATTAACTTGAAGGCGTTCAAAACCACCGCTGGCTTCGTTTCCGTTCAGGCGGGCACCAGCGTGTGCGCCATCGACGGCAGCACCACCACGCCAAAGGCTCAGCAAGTGGAGAAAGTCGCCTTGCGCCGCCTGCAATACGCCTACGAAACAGCCACCATCGCTCTGGCCCTGTGGCCGGAAGTCAGCGACGAAATCAAAGACTCGGAATAATCACGCCTCGCGCTGTCCACCCTGAAATAATTCGGGGCCGCACATCAAAAAAGCCGGGACAACTTTCCCGGCTTTTTTATGCCTGCTCGACAATCTTTATCACATCGCTTCGAAACTGCCAGAAAACCACTCTTTACGTAACCCCCTTATTCCAATCGGGCTATAAACTTAAAGCCCTTTCTGGCCCGGCATAACAAATACTTACGTCAATAACAGAAATGTTTCAGCAACCGCTCCGTTATATTCTTTTGTTACAAAAGCAAAACAACCCATTACTCAAACACAACTGAGATTCGAGCTGGCGGACACTAAGATTAAATCGTGGATTTGAGTAGTATCCCCCACTTAGAGCAGGGGGGTTAAGTTGTACCCCCTGCTTCTTTTGGGATTCAAATCTCCAGGTTTCCTTGCCTTTTTGTTTCATTTTTATCCTTAGCAGGTTTCTTTGGGGTGACGCAGTTTGTCGCCCCTTTTTGTTTATAGCCTCCTGTTTTCAACCCAGCCTCATCGCACTCTATCCCGGATAGCCCGTTATCTCTCTGATCGACTGATAGAGAGGCTGCAACTGTCGGTACATCTTCAAGTACACCTCGGAATACAGGCGCTCATATACGCTCACCACCTCAGGCCGCGGTTGAAAGGTTTTCCCCACCCGGGTCATGGCGGCGATGGCGGAATCAAAATCCTGATGCACGCCCAGCCCGACCATTGCGTCAATGGCGGCGCCCAGCGCCGATGTTTCATAAGTATGAGGACGCTCCACCGGGAGATTGAAGATATCCGCCGTCAATTGCAGGGCGGCGTCGCTCTGCGAACCGCCGCCGGATACCCGTAACACGCGCATTTTGACGCCTGACTTCTTCTCGATTTTTTCCCGCCCTTCCCGCAGCGCGTACGCCAGCCCTTCCAAAATGGCGCGATACATATGAGCGCGGGTATGCACGTCGCCAAAACCGATAATCGCTCCTTTCGCCTCCGGCCCAGGGCTGCGCACGCCGGGGGACCAATAGGGCTGTAAAGTCAGCCCCATAGAACCCGGTGGGACGGCGTCGACCAGTTCGTCAAACAATTGCTCTGGCTCAATGCCTCGTTCTTTCGCCACGCCTTCCTCGCGCAGACCAAACTCCTTCTTGAACCAGCTCACCATCCAAAAACCCCGGTAAATCATCACTTCCGTGCAATAGCGTCCTGGGATGGCGGAAGGATACGGCGGCATATATGGAATGGCTTCCACGTACTTGACGTTGGTGGCGTTGATAGTGGCGGTGGTGCCGTAGCTCATGCAGCCGATATGAGGAGCGGAGCCGCCCGAGCCGATAATCTCGCAGGCTTTGTCGGACGCTGCGGCGATAACAGGCAAGCCAGCGGGCAACCCCAGCCAGGCTGCGGCGTCAGCAGCCAATGTTCCTACTGACTGCCCCGGCTCCACCAAATCAGGTAACTGCTCCGGGCGCACAGGCATAGCTCGCCACTTCCAATCTCGCGCCGGCGCCCAGCGTAGCTTTTTATAGTCGAAGGGTATGTATCCCACCTGACTTCCGATGGAATCCACATAATTTCCGGTAAGACGAAAGTTCAGATAGCCAGACAGCAGAAGAAACTTGTGCGTGCGCCGCCAGAGATCCGGTTGCTGCTGCGCCAGCCAGTTGGCCTGGGTCTTTTCCCGGAAACGCTTGACCGTATCCTCCACCCTGGCGACTTTGAATAGCAGATCCCAGACGCCGCCCAGCTTATCCTCCGCCAGCGCATGACGCTGGTCCAGCCAGATGATGGCGGGACGCAGAGGCGTTCCTTCCCGGTCGACGCAGATCACCGTACCGCGTTGCGTGGTCACTGTGACCGCAGCCACTTGCTCGGGCTGCACAGGGCTGTCGCGCCACATCGCGCGGCAGGCGTCGCCCAGCGCCTCCCAGTAATATTCGGGGCGCTGCTCCGCCCAGCCCGGCTGCTCGGAGAAGTAGGGCTCGATGGGTTGTTTGCCTTTAGCAACCACATTGCCAAGGTCGTCGATCAACAGGGCGCGCACGCTCTGAGTGCCGTTATCGATGGCCATTACGTAGGTGCGGGCGGATGCGACCGTGGTCATGCCCCGCTCTCCTCAGTCTTGCGCTGCGTCCGCGCCGCATCATCACTCGTCGTCACCCCTGGTACGCCAAAGTGGCGCTGAAACAGATTCCGATAACGATTCGCCTCATCACGCCAAACCGCATCGGACCATCCCAGGTAGCGCTGGCAACGCCGTCCCACCTCATCGAGCATGGCTTCCGCTCCGTTTGGCGCCAGCAGGCCCAGGCGGGTGCGCCGCAACATCAGGTCGTCCAGATGAACTACGGATTCGTTTTGCAGCGCGTGATCAATCTCTCCCCAGAGCAAATTGGTTCCGGTGATGGGCCGCAGGCGCTCTTTGTCCTTTTCCAGCATGCACGCCCCAGCGGCGCCGTAGCGTCCGCACAGACGCCGGTATGCCGACGCCGATACGCCACAATCGGGACTGTAAGGCGGCGCGCCACTGGCGAATACCCGGGCGTCCGAAGCATTGAACGCCACGCCATCAAGATAGCGGGCGGCTTCTTGCAGCACATCCAGCGCAATCAACCTGAAGGTGGTCAACTTGCCGCCAGCGACGGAAATCAGCCCATTATCATTCCAGATCGAATGTTCGCGCTTTTCCTTGGAGGGGTCCGCCGCGCCACTGGATACGACGGGGCGAATGCCGGAGTAAGTACACATGACTTCCTCCGGCTGCAATCGCAGGGACGGAAACATATGGTTCACGCCGCGCATCAAGTAATCCATTTCGGCGACGCTGATGCTGACATCCTGCTCCATGTCCTGCGTATGATCGAGGTCCGTGGTGCCCACTACAGTGACGCCTTCCCAGGGAAACGCGAAAACGGGACGCTTATCTTCCGGGTGAAATCCACTCACCGCGTAGGCGACCGGCAGCCGCCAGTGAGGCAAGACCAGATGACTGCCGCGCAGTGGGCGTATTTGCGCGTCGACGCCTTCCTGCATGCGCAGTTGATCCGACCAGGCGCCAGTGGCGTTCACCACGACCCGCGCACGCACTTCACAATTGCGATCAGCAATGGCGTCATGCAGCACCACGCCATGCAGACGTCCATTGACGCGCACAATTTCTCTGGCGCCGCAGTAATTCACCGCCACGCCGCCTTCCGCCACGCCCTGGCGCAGGATTTTCAACACCAGACGGGCGTCGTCAGTCACTGCGTCGCCAAAGCGACTGAGACTGCGCAGTCCCTCGGCGTTTATGCCCGGGGCCAGATAGGCAGCCTGTTCCGGCGCAAAGGCTTCGTGATTACGCGCGCCCGCCATACGGTCGTACACGTCCAGCACCCGCTGAAAAATAAAACCCGGGGGGAATTCGCCGCGATAATGCCCCATCAAAAAGTTCAACGGCTCCACCAGCCCTGGCGCTTCCTCCAACAGACGTTGACGCTCGCGTACAGAGTGACGGGTCAGCGAAAGCTGCCCCGAGGCGAGATAACGCAGCCCCCCATGCACCATTTTCGAAGACTTGCTGGAAGCGCCCCAGGCGAAGTCGCGCTTTTCCACCAGCAGCGCCTTCAGGCCGTATCTCACCGCTTCCCGCAGTACGCCGGCGCCAGTCACTCCGCCGCCGACAATCACCAGATCCCAGACGTGCTTGCCGGACTCCAGCATGTCCCAGAGTTTTTCCCGCTGTTGTGGCCGCCAGTAATTCAGGTTGTCCATGCGTCACCCCGTTTGACGGACTTTTTTACGGTCGCCTGCGGCGGCTCCACGCTGGCTATCAGGGTTCCCGGGTTCATCAGCTGTTGCGGATCGAATTCCCGACATAACGCCGCGATCGCACACATGCCCAGCTCGCCTTTCTCCACTGGCAGGTAGGGCGCATGATCTTTGCCCACGCCGTGCTGGTGACTAATGGTGCCGCGATTATTGACAATAATGTCGGAAGTAGACGTTTTCATGCGCCGCCAACGCGCCAACGTCTCCTCATAAGTGACGCCGGACTTAAACACGTAGGTGGTGTATATGGAGCATCCCTGTCCGTAAAAGTGCGAAAGGTGAGTAAACACATGCACCCGCTCCCCTTCAGGCTCCAGACCTGCCCGTAGATTGGCTTCGACTTTGTTGAGCAGGTGATCGACATTGTCCCAGTCAGTGGCGGTTTCCAGAGTGTCCACCACATAACCGTCGCGCCATAACGCCTCACGGAGATAGGGCATGAGAAAACGTTTCTGCGCCCATTTACGTCCCAGCAAAGTACCCGTGTTGACGCCCCGATGCTGCTTTATAAGCGCGTTGAATTGACGTTTGGCGGCGCGGCACTGATCTGCGCTCCCGGTCACCCCTACCGTCATCATGCATTTGCCTTCGCTGGCGCCCCGCCATTTCAGATAACGCTCCAGCCATTCGATTTGCCTGGGGTGTCCCGCCAGCGCCAATTGGGTTTCCGTCTCCACCGCATTGCTGACTCGCAGCATGGATAGCTGCGTTTTGCCCTGAACCAGCTCGCGGGCGGCGGTTTTAGCCTGAGTCCAGGAAGGGAACACGATGACGTAGAAATCTTCTTTTTCCGCCAGGGGCGTCACCCGCACTTTCACTTCCGTGAGCACGCCCATGCGCCCTTCCGAGCCGAGGATAATTTCACGAATATCCGGCCCTGCCGACGAAGCGGGAAAAGTGGGGATATACAGCGTTCCTCGCGGCGTCTCGACGCGACCGCCGGCAAAGAGTTGCTCGATACGGCCATAGCGCAGGGACTGCTGGCCGCTGGAGCGGCTGGCGACCCACCCTCCCACCGTGGAGAGTTCAAAAGATTGGGGGAAATGTCCGAGGGTGTAGCCCCGCGCCCGCAATTGCGCCTCCAGATGCGGGCCTGGCGTCCCAGCGCCAAAAGTGGCGAGCTGACTCTCTTCATCCAGCTCCAACAGACTGTTCATGCGCCCCATATCCATCGTCAGGATAGGCATGTCCGAGTCAAACGGGTTGATGTGTCCCGCCACGCTGGTGCCGCCGCCGTAGGGAATCACCACGATGTCCCGCTCCAGACAAAAGTCCAGCAGTTCGCGCACGTCCTCAGAGCTTTCAGGAAAGGCCACGCCGTCTGGGAAATATTGGAAGTCGCCGCTGCGCATGGCCAGCCAGTCCGGCAGACTTTGTCCGCGCGCATGCCTGACGCGCGCCTCAGCGTCAGTCGTGATCAATGGGTGCGCAGGCAGGCGCGACGGCGGCGTTCGCGCCAGCACGCTCTCCAGCGAAGCGTCAGCGAGCGCCTTCGCCTTACCAACGCGCTCATGCAGAAAACCAACGCCGCCCGGCGGCAGCTCCATCCCATTATTTTCGTCGCCCCAGCCATTCCAACGCCGCATACCTGTCTCCCGGTGTGAACCTGTTTCTTTCGCTGTCTGCGTCCGTCGATAACAGCGTCACCGCTGCAGCGGACCCCCAGCCCTATGGTCTGTCGCCATTTCGGGCCTGTTCTCTGCGGCATATACTAATTAAAATCCGTCGTCAGTCACTGTCGGATTAAGACAGCCCCGGTATCATTTGGCGACAAGCGTCAATAAACGTTGTAATAGACATAAAAAATGAACGCCAACCAGCATTTGGGATTCGCCTCCGTTCCCGCCGTTAATCAGTATCTGCGCTTCGCCGCCGACTCCGGTCTGGACTGCGGCCGCGCCCTCGCCGCCGCCGGCGTGGACCCGGTCATCCTGCAAGGCGGACAGAATCAACGTATCAATGGCGATCAATTTCAGTCTTTGTTGCGCGATCTGGCGCAGCAGGCCCAAGACCCTTTATTGGGATTGAAAAGCGGAAATTATGTGCAACCCGGCTCCTATAGCGTACTGGGCTATATCGTCATGAGTTGCAGCACGTTGCGGGAGGCGGTGGAGCGCATCATTCCATTTGAAAAGCTGGTTGGCGACATGGGCGTCACCAGCCTGACGCAAGAGGGCGCGCGAACGCTGATACGCTGGGACTGCGCTTACCCTGACCCGGATGTGCGCCCGCATATGATCGCCAATGTGCTGGCGTCCTGGGTCAATTTCGCCCGCTGGCTGGCCAATGCGGACAGCGCTGCGCCGTTGCAGGTTTTATTTGAGCATCCATCTCCCGGACCTGAGTTCGAACCCGTCTATCAGCGCGCTTTCCAATGTGAGGTCATCTTCGACAGCCCGGTGAGCGGGCTGGTAGTGAACGACGCGCTGTTGGACACGCCTTTGCGCCAGCCGGACCTTCTGCTGCGGCAAACGTTGGAAAGCCACGCCAGCGCCCAGATCAAAACCCTGGATGAAGAGGACCTGAGCTTATTGACCCGGGTGAAAAACACTATTCGTCACCAATTGCGCCATGGCGTCAGCCGTCAGGACATGGTGGCGGAACGACTTGGCGTCACCGCCCGCACGCTGCAGAGGCGATTAAGCGAATACCATAGCAGCTACCAGCTGTTGCTCGACGAGGTGCGTCTGGAAATGGCGCAGGATATGTTGACCCATTCAGACGTCCCTATTCCGGATATCGCCCGCCAGCTGGGTTTTGCGGAAGTGCGCTCTTTTCATCGCAGTTTTAAGAACCATACGGGGGTGACGCCTGGCGAGTTTCGCGACAACGCCGGCGCGCCAACCTGATTACGCCGACCGAAGCCCCGACTGAATCCGCTTAGGCGTCCTGCTTCGATAAAGCGTTCAACGCATCCTCAGGATTGACCTCCAACTGCGCAAACCAGTCAAAGGGGCTCAGACACAGCGTCCATTTTACCGGGACCAGCTGATCCGTCGGCAGCAGTCGTTCATCCTGATAGGCGCTACGGCGCACCTGCCGGATCAGTTCTTCCATCTCCCGTCGCCAACGCTGCAGGGTGCTTTGGGAAACGCGCCGAAAGCCGCTGTCAAACAACCGGTCATCCTGCTCATACTCGTCCAGCACCTGGGACAGGAAGCGGCTGTTCATACCTTTAATATGCTCATGCAACGCCCCGCCCAGAGGAAAACTCAAATGCCCCTCCACTCGCAGCCGAATCTCCAGGCCCTGCTTGATATCCAGAAATCGCCAGACTTCCAGCGCGCGCAAAAATGCGTACATCTGCGCCTCCGATAAACGATGGCGAGTCTGAATATCAGTGACGCTATAACCCTGGGTGAGCAGGAACAGTATATTGAAATGACTGATATGGGAGGCCAGAAAACCTTCCTGTTCCGGGGTGATCCGGGTCAGCGGCTCCTGACGATGGCGCGCCACCAGCATCAGATCCAGCAATGAGACGCCAATCGCCTCACAGATTTTTTCCAGTCTGCTCAGTGCGCAATCCTGGTCGCGAAAAAGCCGCTTAACGCTCTGCTCGGATACGCCTAATTTTTCCGCGATGTCGCGATAGGTGAGCCCTTTGGCTTTCAACGCGGTTTTTAGCACGGCGATCAGTTCTGATCGGTCGCTCCCCTGATTAACGGCCTGCTCTTGCTTCATGTGTCGCCTTCAATGAACAAAAGGTACATATAATGTCACTTTATTATTGATAGTTTTAGAAAAGATCCATAAAAACATAACCTGATCGCATTCAAACGACAACCTAATTGTTCATCCTCAGGAGATGCCATGCACGCTCGACTTATCAGCCTACTCGCACTCGCCGCCCTGCCCGCACTCGCGTCAGCGGAGACCGCAACCCCCACACAACCCGCTCTCCAAAACGTCTGGACCGCCTCAGGATTCGACCAGCCGGAGTCGGCGATTTATGATCGCAAACGTCATCAGATTCTGTTGTCCAGCATGAATGGTGGGGCTGACGCCGCCAATGGACTGGGTTATATCTCTGTACTGACAGAGGACGGGGACATTGTGAAAAAGCACTGGGTGCAAGGCCTGAATGCGCCCAAGGGCTTGGGCGTCTATGGCGACCACCTTTATGTGGCGGACCTGACCCGCGTTCTGGATATCGATATTCCTACAGGAAAGGTTTTACACACTTATGATGCGCCAGAAGCTAAATTTCTCAATGATGTGACGGTTGCGGACAACGGCGACGTCTATATCTCCGACCTTTTGGCGCAGCGTATTTACCGCTTGCATCAAGGCGCCCTGGAAATCTGGCTAAGCTCTGCAGAACTGAATTTCCCCAATGGTCTGTGGGCGCAGCGTGATCGCCTGCTGGTGGCAGCCTGGGGGCAGGATCTGCAGGCTGACTTCAGCACACGCATCCCCGGCCGCCTCAAACAGGTTCAGTTATCCGACAAACGCATTAGCGATTTGATTGACGACCAGCCGCTTGGCAACCTGGACGGCGTGACCGACGATGGCGCAAGCGGCCTGCTGGCGACGGATTTCATGCGCGGTCGTCTATTCCATTTCAACTCTTTGAACACAGCTCCGGCGGAATTCGAACTTCCCCCCGGCAGCGCCGACCTGGACTACATTCCAGAACAAAAACTGGTGCTGATGCCGCTCATGTGGAAAGGCGAACTGGCGGCCTATCGACTGCCTTAAGCCTCATTTCCCTTCCATCTGGTTGCGTAAGGGCTAAAAACCCTGCGCAACTTTACTTCAGAAAGCGTTACCCAATGCAGACAAACAGTCAGTATGAGGGAACGTAAAAGTGGTAGACCAAACCGGCCAAACTAAAATTAACTCTTTCCTGCGCCAATTGGGCCAGGATTACAATCTGCCGTTTATGAAGCTCGACGAGAACGGCGTCTGCTCCCTTTCCGTAGATGGCCACCTTTATTCCATTGTTCAAACCCACGACAGCCCCTGGCTGCTATTGCATGCAGATTTTGGCCATGCGCCCAGTGCGGAAGCAAGCAAAGCCGCCCTGCTGGAGAAACTGCTTGAGTGGAATTTCCTGGGGAAAAGCACTCGTGGCGCCACCCTTTCCCTTAACCCGGACAGCCATCGTCTTACGTTCCATATGCAATATCTGACCGAACAGGTTAACGAGGCGGTTCAGTTAAATAACTTACTGGATTTCTTTATTGAAAGCGCCACCCAAACCCGCGAGCAGTTAGTGGACGCCATCGGCTCTGGCCATAAAGCGCCGAGCGCGTCGACGACCGCTCAGCCGGCACATCCAAGTAGCTTTATGCGAGTATAGGAGTCGTCAGATGACCAATATCCATGGCGTATCATCCGCCAATCAAGTGCAATCAACCCAACAACCCAATTCGACCAATCCATCGTCGAGCCTGAACCATGCCTCGCCCTCTAACGACAGTGGGCGACTTGGCGGCTCTGATCTGGGAGGAGGCTCTTCCTCTCACCCAACGGGTTCGTCAGACGGCCGGGCTTATCTCGCGTCCAGCACCGAAAGCGCCCAAACCTTCTATGGGCAGGCGGTCAACGGGGTAAACGGTTTCCTGCAGCAAAACGGCGTGCCATTGCCTAGCGATCAGGCGCAGAGCATCGCCCATAACGTGTCAGAGCATGAGAGAGGCGCATTGTCCCAAGGCGAAGCCCACATGCGGGAAGCCAGAGTGTTCGCTGGCAGCGCCGTACAATACGCGGCCCAGGGCGATTTCAAAAATGCTGCAATCAATGGCGCTGGCGCAGTAGCCAACACTGTGGGCGCAGGCATCGTGGCGCCGGTAACGGACCAATCTGAGGCAGGCAAAAAGTTAGAAGAATTTAATAACGCCGTCAGCGGCACATTCTAACTTTAGTTGAACCGTTTTTTCGGCGATGAGGAACCCCCCTGTTCCATCAGGGCGTCTATCTCAGCGTCGTTAAAACCCAACTCCGTCAATACTTCCTGGCTGTGTTGGCCCAATGCGGCGCCAGCGCGGCCAGGAACAAAGGCGTCTCCCTCAAATTTGATAGGGGACGCCAACTGTTTGCGACTCACGCCATCATCATCAGACACCTGACAAAACATGTCTCTCGCCTTGAAGTGAGGATGGTTTTCCGCTTCAGACAGACTCAAAACCGGCTCCACGCAGGCGTCCACTGACGCGAAAACCTGCCGCCATTCCGCCAGCGTTTTACCCAGGAAAATTTCCGTTAACTTTTGCTTGCTGGCTTGCCGATCCAATTCCCGAGGGCTCAGCATCAGCGGCAGCATGTGAGGAACGTCCAAAGCGCGGCAAAGCGCCTCGGCGAATTGCGGCTCCAGAGCGCCCACAGAAAGGTAGCGCCCATCCTGGGTGCGGTAATAGTCGTAGCAGCCTCCGCCGTTGAGGATTTCCTTCTCCAGCTGCGGGTCTTCCCCGGTCGCCAGATAGCCCGCCATCGCCATATGGTTCATCGCCAGGGCCGCGTCGCTCATGGAGATATCAATACGCCGCCCCTCCCCGTTCAGTTGACGCTGCACGACCGCAGCCAGTATCCCCATTACGGCATGATGGGAGCCTCCCGCCACATCAGCGGCCTGAACGCCAAACGGAGAAGGGCCGCTTTCCGCTCTGCCGCTGTAGGAACTGACGCCAGCCAACGCCAGATAATTGATATCGTGACCTGGCCGGTCCCTGTAGGGCCCACTTTGTCCGTACCCGGTGATGGAGCAATAGATCACTCGGGGATTGATCGCCCTCAGGGTTTCATAGTCCAACCCCAATCGTTGCATTACTCCCGGCCGGAACTGCTCCACCAGAATGTCGTACTCAAGAATCAGCTTTTTGACGATATCAACGGCCTGCGGCTGTTTCAGGTCCAGAGTCAGAGAGCGCTTTCCCCGGTTCAGATAAGCATGGCTGGCGGATACCTCGCCCACCATCGGCGGTACGACTCTCAGCAGATCCGTGCGCGTGGGCGATTCGATTCGCAAAACCTGAGCCCCCATATCCGCCAGCATCATGGTGGCGCAGGGACCGGGCAATAGCGTGGAGAAGTCGAGTATTTTCAGGGAGGATAAGGGCGCAGACATATTATAAAGAAACCACCGTTTTACTTTTTTAATCAGGCAGACAAATAGTTTCCTTCTATTTGTCTGATTATTAACTCGACAACGCCCGGATAGCCGGACGCGTCACGTCAGCCACCTCCATTATCATGCCCTTTGATCAGACGCCAATGGGATTCCGCGCCAAAACCATTGGCGAAATCATCCTTGATCATGACAGGCAATTAGTTAAGACTGAGCAAATCAGAGTTTCTATAGATTCCAATGGGTTAGAGCCCCACAAGGGCATGACGAACAGTATTCTCCGCCGGTATACCCAAAACATGGCAAAACTTACGGTTTCCAGTCATTTTGTTCGCGCTGCGCTCAGCGGCGCGGAAAGACAAGGCAAGGACGTTGCCGAACTATTGCGCTGCGCAGGCATCCCTCTGCAGGCGTACCAGAATCCGCGCAGTCGTGTGGGCGGTCCGCAGTACACCAAATTGATGCAATGCATCTGGAAGGTTCTGCAGGACGAATTCATGGGATTGACGGACACCGTCTGCAAAACCGGAACCTTCGCCACCATGTGTTATCTGGTGGTGCACTGCAATAACCTGGAAAGCGTGCTGCGTCGCGGCCGCATCTTTTATTCTCTGTTCGAAAAGCCAGTGACCTTGAAACTGGAAGTACATGGGGATCAGGCAGTGCTTATCGTCGACGCCGAGGCGACTTTTCATGATCCTTACCACTTCTTTCAGGAAAGTCTTTTGGTGATCTGGCACCGACTCGCCTGCTGGTTGACCGGACAGCGGGTGGCACTGGACGAAGCGCGCTTCAATTATCCTGAACCGGAGCACTCCAGCGAGTATCGTCATTTGTTCTATTGCCCACTGCAATTCAATCAACCGGACACACGCATTTACTTTCATAAACGCTATCTGCAATTGCCAGTGATTCAGGACGAGCCCTCTCTCAAGGAGTTTTTGAAAACCTCCCCCGCCGATTTGCTGGCTCGACCGGACGACAGCAATACCTACACGTCGAAAATCCGCGCACTGGTGGGGCGCGATCTCAGCCAGCAAATGCCGGATTTTGAGTTCATCGCCTCCCAGATCAATGTCAGTCCGCAGACCCTAAGGCGGCGCCTGAAAGAGGAAAACACGTCGTTTCAGGAGATTAAGGACAATATGCGACGAGACGCGGCGATTTATTATCTTTCGCGCCGGGAAATGTCCATCAACGAGATTGCCTTCAAAGTAGGATTCACCGAACCCAGCACTTTTCATCGGGCCTTCAAGAAATGGACGGGGGTAACGCCGGGGGATTACCGGGAAAGCGTGCTACGAGAGCGTCAGCACTGATCCTGAGACGACAGGCGCGTCGCGGCGCTGGGCTTACGCTTTTTCTTTTCATACAAGCGCTTGTCCGCCAGCTTCAACAGCGATCGAGCGCTTCCCGTCCCGATTTGACTGGTGGACGCCACGCCAATGCTTACTTTGACGGGAATGCGCATATCGTCAATAACCAATGGATTGGCGTAGAGATAGTCGCATAGCCGCTCAGCAATTTGCTCTGCGCCCTCCTGATCCTGATCGGGCAGCAGCACCACAAACTCATCGCCGGCGAAGCGAAACGCCTGATCGGACTTACGCAGCATCGCACACAGGCCCTCGGCGACATGTTTCAGATATTCGTCGCCCACATCATGGCCGTAAGCGTCGTTGACCAGCTTAAAGTCATCGCAATCAATAAACGCCAGCGCCAATGGCTGATCATTACGCCCTGCTCTACTGATCTCCACCTCCAATGCGTCTTCCATTTCCCGGCGATTGCGCAATTGCGTCAGCGGATCGCGGGTGGCGAGATCGGCGATTTTCTCCCGCGCCACCACAGAGCTCAGACATAGCGACGCCTTGACGCTCAGCTGACGCAAAAAGAAGCATTCTTTATCGGCGCGATAACGCTCCTGATCGTCGGCCGCCAGATTCAGGCTTCCCGCCAAACGTCCTTCAAGAATCAACGGCAGTATCGCGATGGAGCGGATCTGAGTGCGAATCTCCGGCGGCGTCATGAAGAAAAAACGATACAGGTTAGCGTGATCCACTAATGGCTCACGCGCGCCTTTCGTCGCCGCCAGATACTCAACGGAAGGCGCGCTGACCCACTTCCCCGCCAACTCCGGCGAGGCTTTTAGCGTTTTTATCAAAGATTCTGTGTGAGCGCTTTCGACCGTGGCGTACCAGACATGCTTGACGCCGAATTTGTCTTGCACGGTTTGCAGCAGGTGTTCAAGAAACGGCTGCACCTTGGCGACATTGAGCATCGCAACCTCAATATCGAACAGGTTACGCGCAATTTCTTCATTCTTGCGCGCCCGGGCGAACAATTCTTCCAGGGAATCCATCGAAGTGCTGACTCACTCTCTCAAATGCCTTTTCGGGCTGTTTCTTGATGTCGCCGCTTTATTATTCGCCCCCTTCTCTAAGCGCCAGAGAGAAACGCTGGAGCAGCCGCCATCGATGCGGACGGACAGTTCAACTTACAAATACAAGCACTTGAGCTAAATAATAGTCAAACATCCAGATTTTGTTCACGCCAGAAGCCAACTCCGCGCAACATTTGACCACGCCGTTAAGTTTTTCTCACAAGGGGTTGACGAATGCAAACAAGGTCTTTAGTATACGCACCTCGTTGTCGCGGGGTGGAGCAGTCTGGTAGCTCGTCGGGCTCATAACCCGAAGGTCGTAGGTTCAAATCCTGCCCCCGCAACCAGCATTCCAAAAAGCTCGATTTTATATCGGGCTTTTTTATTGCCTGAAAGACGACCTTAGCGGTCGTATGCGGAGGCCCGCCGCGATCAAATCCTGCCCCCGCAATCAGCTTTCTTAAAGCCAGCTTTTTAGCTGGCTTTTTTATTGTCTAAAAAAACGCCCTCTCTCCAGATAACAAGCCTACGAAGGCCACGGGTAGTCCACGCCAACTTACGTAAGCCCCCTCACGCACTCACCATATTCATGGCGAATTCGGTATACCTTTCTTTGTTAAACACAGATCATTCAGGTTTCACAGAATGATATAAGCGCATTATCAGCGAGACGGAATATTAGATAGAAATAAGTCGCTGCATAGGCGTCACCTTTATCCCTGCATACATTTCAAACTGGAGTAGACAGCTAGCCGAGAGGTGGAAGGCAACAAATTCCGCTGCCGAACCCTGATTCGTACAGCTAATAGAAGGATGCCCTTCTGCTATTTGCGCAGGAAAAGCCTTGCCCACCAGGGCTTCATCCAAAGCCAACCGATAAATAGCGATTTTTTCAAAAGTTTTTTAGCAATTGCCATTGACGTACGCCACTCGGATCTTTAGTATACGCCCTCGTTGTCGCGGGGTGGAGCAGTCTGGTAGCTCGTCGGGCTCATAACCCGAAGGTCGTAGGTTCAAATCCTGCCCCCGCAACCAGAATTCTTAAAAGCTCGATTTTATATCGGGCTTTTTTATTGCCTGAAAGACGACCTTAGCGGTCGTATGCGGAGGCCCGCCGCGATCAAATCCTGCCCCCGCAACCAGCATTCCTAAAAGCTCGATTTTATATCGGGCTTTTTTATTGCCTGAAAAAACGATCTTGGCGGTCGTATCCGGATGGCCGGCCCGTTCAAATCCTGCCCCCTGCAACCAATATTCCTAGCCGTTTGTCTCCTCTGTCACAGCTCACATTCCACTACAAACAGCCCGCCTTGTTTCAGCCATGTCTTTCTCTCTTCAGACCGGTAGAAGGCGTCGGCCACTATTTCCAGTACCTGTTCCGGGGCGATTTTGTGGGAACAGAATTCCAGTTGTTCCGGGCCGTTGGCGTAGTCTTCAAGGATGGTGGGGGTGAGTTCATCGTGGCGGTACACGCCGACCACGGCGTCAGCGGCGAACTTCACGCCGCCCTGCTCCAGTTGTCGCTTAACATCGCCAAGGGAATTCAGCATTTCGTATTCAATCGCGGTTTTCAGCATCGAGATCAGATCATCGGTGATTTGAGAATCCTGTAGCGCGGTGAATTCGTCGGAAACGCCGATTTTGTTGGCGATTAACGCCGCCAGATTGAGAATGAAAGGGCAGTGATGGCCGTCATCAACGCTCTCCGGCAAGGCTATAGGCGCTCCATACAGATCTTTATCGGGTAATCCGATCAGGGCCGCCCTCTCCTCGCCGTCACAAATCCACTCAAATCCTCCCAGGCAAACCTCAACATCGTCACCAGTGGCCAACAAACGGGACACCTGTTGTCCCGGGCTGATTTCTATTGAAAGGGCGTTATACCAATGCGCCGCCAAGGCGGCCCCGATTTGCTCGATGCAGTCGAATTGCGGTTCGTTCATCGTATCTGTACATCTCAAAGCTGTTATCCGAGGCAAGCTGAAGTTCACACATCGTCGCTGATGTCTTGGAATCTTCACCTTCCTTCGGCTCACGCCTGATTGAACAGGCCCAATTCAACTTGTCATCCCTTTACAAGTAACATACTCCCTTTAATATCAGCACACAGACAAGCAGATCACAAATTTTGCACATCGTCCCAGCCCCGGCTCACATGCAGTTTCGCCCCAACACAATTATCGATTTCATTTTTTAAACACATACCGGATAAATCAGTAGAAAGAGAAATGTAGGCGTTGTTCGGAATTAGCTGACCACTACTGATCAGCACAAAAACAAAGCCGTCCAATGCAGGACGGCCATAAGACCACAAAGTAGTCGATAGTCATTGATTTTGAACACCAGCCTGTCCTGCCAACACTATTCAGAATGGACAAGCCGGCCTCACGGCGCTTGTTTGCACATATAGCCGAATAGACAGCGAGGATTACTTTTTAAATGCCAAACACACCCAAAATGGCATGTTGGGAGAAAACTTAATATCGCGAAAGCCGTTCCTCTCCAACATGTTTGAGATTTCCTCCCGGCTGAACCTCTTTTCAAGCCTAGTCCCAAATCTGTCCAGAGCGTCCGTCTTCATATAGTAGAACTCTTTACCGCGGTAATCAGACAAAGGCATTCCCTCCACCTCAAAGCCCAACTTTTCGAAGCATAGAGCAGCTCTTGCAAGAGGAAGATAAACCAGAGCGGCGATACAGGTAGAAAGCGGCTTTTTCGCAGCGAACGGCAGGCTGGAAATAAACCTTCTGATCACATCAGATACTCGCCACAGCAACTTAAAGGCCATCCCTCTGTTTTCAAAGTTGTAGTAAAGATACAGCAAAAACGGAGCGCCGCTTTTAAGTAACTCTGAGCAGGATCTTATTCCGCTTTCCGTATCAGGAATGTGATGCAGCACTCCAAGGCAATATCCGAAATCCTGACTTCCATGCTCAACGGAAACGCTATCAACCGGCGCGCACTCATAGCTGATATTGCTGTATTTAGATAGCTTTTTCCTGGCGACGTCCAGGGCTTTATCACTGGGATCAATGCAAGTCAGTCTCCCCACACGCGGAGCGACAAAACTGGCCCACCTGCCGCTTCCGCATCCCATATCGAAGCCGGCTGCGTTTTTATCAAGCAGATCAAAGGGAAAGATATCGAAGTATTGATTAAAAGCTTTTTCGAGAGAGCATTGAGCTACCTCATCCTGAGGGTATGCGTCCCATTCATTTCCGAAATCCTCTACCACTTTGGCATCAACATTCTTCATAGTATCTCCTATGGATTCTGGTGAAGTTGATCGCTCAATGCTCGTAGCGCGACAGTCTGGATTTTAGCAGTCCTGCGATCCAACTCCAGTCCATTCCTCTTTCTCTTTCTCTTTCTCTTTTTATCAACGTTCCTTTGAGTTTTAGTTGATGACTGCGCCTTTAGCCAAAGAACACGCCATTTTTTGAAATGGTCGTCACAGGAAAAATCATCGAATATTTTGCAACCCCCCTCTACAACCTCAAATTTGGACTATATTTAATACAGAGGGCCAACCGCCGCGTTCGCGGCTCCAGGAACGGCCCCTTGCGACTAGCCGGCAGTATCCGGGAAGCGGGTGTGTTCAACCAAAGCGCCTGCGCCGGAGTTACGGTGGAGATGCTTCGCGAGGACGGTCGGTTAGTGAATTTTCCACAAATTGAAAGCGCATTGTGTTACAGAGGATTGTTCGGCCCTCTGATCTAATAGCTATTGCAATTTCAAAGCTGATCCAGAACTTCAACCTCCGAGAGTAGTAGCAACTACAAAAAGAGCCGTCCTATGAAAGTCTATATTGATGCGCCACTGGTCGCCGTCGCTCTCTTTTGCGCCGTCGCCGCCAGCATCGCCTTTGAAAGGATGCCTATCAGTGACGATAAACACTTTCAGTCAGTTCAAGACAAAGCCCCCACACTGAACCCATTAATCGGCCAGGATAGCGTTTCTGGAGCACCCACTGGCGTACAGCCTGGACTACGCCCGGTCGCTTTATCCACCGATTACCTGCGCTACCCGCCGCTGATCAGTGACGAGGCTATTCTGGAGTTATGGGCGCAAAACAAAAGGACATCCGCGCCGCTAATAGCGCCCTGAAAGACAAGGATTATCGCGCGCCGACTCAATAGTGGGCCGGCAGCGCGTCATTGATGACGATTTTCTTCTTCTCCACCTTGATATATCCGCCTATCTCCAGGTCTTTCATAATGCGTGAGACCATCTCACGACTGGCGCCGACCCGGTTGGCGATCTCCTGCTGCGTCAGCGGAATCTCAGTAATCAAACGGTCGCCTTTGCGCTCCGATAGCTGTAACAGCGTGCTGGCGACTCTGCCGTAGACATCCATCAGCGCCAGGTTTTTCACATTATTGGTCAGTGCGCGCACGCGTTGGGTGAGGTGGATAATCAGGTTATAGGCAAGATCGGGTGTTTGCCTGAACGCTTCCAGCAGGCTGGATTTGTTCAACATCAGAAAGCGGCAGGGTTCGGTAGCCATCACCGAAGCTGAGCGTTCTTTGTCATCAAATAAGGCCAATTCTCCGAAATATTCACCGGCTTTAAGATCATTCAGAGTGACCTCCTTGCCGTTTTCATCGCTACAGAACACTCTGACGCGTCCCGAGACGATGATATAAAGGGAGTCGCTGTGGTCGCCTTCCGTAATGACAATGCTGTTTTTCTGGAAACACCGAAAAACAGCGTGCTTTTCCAAGTGCTGGAGTTGTTCAGCGTCGAACCCGGAGAAAAGTGGAATCTGCGATAAAAGACTCATACTGTATTAGCTCCGACATCATTTTTTCTTGTTACGCCGTCCCCGGCTATGTTTTATATGTTACGCGCTAGTGAGTGATTTTTCCGTAAAAATTAATCAGATGCCCGAGCTACGACGATACCGCCCGCCCCTTCGACAGCACTTGAAAATATGGCTGCCGCCCTTGCTGCTGAGCCTGCTTCTGGCTCTGGGTCTGTTGACGCCGGTTGGCCAGAGCATGGAAGAAGGCTTCGGATTGGATACGCTGTTTCACCTGCGTGGCGAGCGCACGCCTCCTCCCAAGGTGGCGGTGATCGCCATCACGGAAAACACCGCTGCGTACTTGCAGGCGCCAGCGCGCCTCACCGAGTGGCCTCGTTCAGTGTACGCAAAGCTGGTGGACGCACTGGACGCTCAACAAGTGGGCTTGATCGCGTTCGACATCTATTTCAGAGAAGCCCGCGACCCTGTAGCGGACGCCAGTTTCGCCGACGCCATGACCCGCAGCGGCAAGGTGGCGCTATTCGCTTTCAGCATGCGCCGCATCACTAATGTGGATGGTCGGCGCATTGTCGAGGACAGCGTCAGCGAACCACTTCCCCTGTTCGCCATCGCAGCAACGACAACGGCGCCTTTCGCACTGCCGAAAGTGTCTTCCAAAATCAGCCGTTTCTGGTTGCGGCAACCCGCCAACCCGCCGCGCTGGGCGATGCCCTCGGCGGCGTTGTTGCAACGCGCCCCTGATCGCGAGGCCGCCGTCGCCCATCTGCAAGGACTGCAGCCCACACAGCTGTATAACTTTTATGGTCCGCCCCGATCCATTCCCACCGTTTTCATGGAGAGCTTCCTGGCCCGCCCCAATGACTATGCCGAGTTATTGCGCGACGCCACTGTCTTCATCGGGTATGCAGCGGAATATCAGCCCGACCAGCGCGATGGTTTTTACACTCCTTTCACGCCAGACACCGGCTTGGACATCAGCGGCGTGGAGCTGGCCGCCACCGCTTACGCCAACCTGCTTGAAAACAGCGCTGTGAGTTATCACTTGGGAGTTTGGTTCATCTCCGTGCTGATCTACGCCGCACTGGCGTTCACATTGAGCAACCTCGCCTCTCCCGGACGCGGACTATTGTTGTTGTGCTTGCTGGGCGCAGGCTACATGGCGCTGACATACGCATTATTCGCGCAAAGTTACTACTGGCTTCCGTGGATGACGCCCGTCCTGGGCGTTACTCCCGCTGCGGCGCTACATGGCGTGTGGCGCCGCGTTAAAATTATCGACTTGCAGAAGCGTCGCCTGGAGCTGGCTTTTGGCCGCTATATTCCGGCGAATGAAATTAAACGCCTGGCCACTCAGCCGGGACTCCCGCAGCAGCAAAAGCTGTTCGGCGTTTGTCTCGCGACCGACGCCGCCGGGTATACAGCGCTATCCGAAAGCGTGCCGCCGGAAAGACTGAGCCAGATCATGGACAGCTACTACCAGGCGGTGCTATCGCCAATACGCCAACATGGCGGCATCATTTCCGATGTAGCGGGCGATGGCGTGATCGCGCTTTGGCCGCATATCCCTACCGATAAGACCTGGACGATGATCGAGCCAGCACTAAAGGCTCTGCGCGCATCCATAGATCTGTTTAATCAACAGTATCCGGATACGCCGCTCCCCACCCGCATCGGTCTGCACGCCGGCGAGGTGGTGCTGGGTCATTTCGGCGCTTCCGACCACTTCGAATACAGAGCGATGGGCGACATCGTCAACACGACGTCGCGTATCGAGAACGCCAATAAACTACTGGGCACGGACACACTGATCAGCGAAGCCTGCGCCGACATACAATCCCGTTCATTACGCACCCTGGGACGATTTCTGCTACAGGGCAAACAACAACCTGTCGCCTTGTTCAGCCTTATGCAGGATAACTGGAGTCATGAAAATGAAATCGCGTTTCGACAAGCGCTGCGCTGTCTGGATCAGGAGGACATTGCGCAAGCCCGAACCATCTTTACGCGCTTGCACGAAAATAGCGCCGACTCCGTATGCAAATTTTATTTGCGCCAATGTGATGCAATATCTTCACAGTCAACATACAAAGGCGCGCCGGAATTTGTTTCCCTGCTCAGCAAGGCCTAGTCCATTTATATGAGTTTGTTGGAATTTTTCCACTGAATTACCGGCACTAATACCTGGATTTATTGCTACAATCCTCTCAAAGTATTTACATGACTATGCGACACTTTCTGAAGTGTTGAAGGAAGCCAAAAGACGGATGAGTTTCTCTGCAACCGGATTTAATCCTTAGGGATAAGTTCGAAACGCCGGAGCCACATCAAGATAAGAACATGGTCATATATCTGGGCGGATATTGAGCTTGCCGGAAGCTGTTCCCTGATCCGGCGCGTTGTCCTCACGTCGTTGTCAGCCTGAACATCAATAATAATGCGGAACCCGTTAAGGAGTTCGCCGTGGGCTTATTGCTGCGAGGCAAGTTACTGCGTCGTGTTTCAAAGGGAGCGCTGTTTTCCTTTAGCCTGACTCTGTCCGGCATCACCGTCGCCGCCCCTCCCTGCGCGGACTGGATGGGCAAAATCATCGCCGTACAGGGAACACTGGAAAAGTCACTTCCTCAACAGTCTTGGACCTCGCTAGCGCCGGAACAATATCTCTGTCCTGGCGACACGCTCCGCACCGGGCAGGACAGTCGCGCATCCATTTACCTGCGCAACAACACGTATATGCGCCTGAGCCAGAACGCCATCATTCGCTTCCCCGTCAACGGCGAAAAAGAAAGCTTCTGGGTGCAACTCAAGCTAGGCGTCGCTCACTTTCTCAGTCGCATCGTCAACCGCTTTGAAGTCGACACTCCGTATGTTAACGCCATGGTGGAAGGCACCGAGTTCGTAGTAGAGGCGACGGAAAGCGGCTCCGTCACGGTGATCGAAGGCAAAGTGCTGGCTTTCACCGACACGGAAAGTTTGAGACTGACCCAGGGTGAACAAGCGCTCAGCGAGGCGGACAAACGCTTGCGCAGTTTAGAGGTCAATACTCAGGACACCGTCGCCTGGGCGATTTATTACCCTCCAGGCGCCGTGCTGACGGAGTTGGCCGCTATAAGCGATAGCCTCGTCGCCACCACGTTGACCCAGGCGCAGGAGATGACTGAGCGCCATCGGCCAGATGCAGCTTTACAAACATTACGCGCCGGCGCCGATGACGAGCCGTCCATAAAGCTGGCGCGGGCGGCGATATTGTTGACGTCCGGGCAACAGCAGGAAGCAGGCAGCCTGTTGGAGTCCCTGCAAAATGACCAGCGCCTGGGACATCTCGCCCTCGCCATGAAAGCCGTGCTCGCTGCGGTCAACAGTCAGTCTCAGCAGGCATTACAGCTGGCGCAGGACGCTGTCGCCCTGAACGCTGACAGCCCGTCAGCGCTGCTCGCCTTATCTTACGCCTGGCAAGCCAACATAAATCTGCCGGAAGCCATTGCCGCCGCCGAAAGAGCGACAGTGGCCGCGCCGCATAACGTTATCGTATGGACTCGCCTGGCGGAGCTACAGCTCACCTCTGGCGCTTACAGCAATGCAAAGTACGCCGCCAGCCGCGCCACGGAAATTGCGCCAACGCATCCTCAGGCGCAAATCGCCGAGGGCTTTATCGCGTTATTCGAGCATAAACTGGCGGACGCCGACGCCCACTTTCAGCGTGCGATCAAAGCTGATCCGGGCGTCCCTGACGCCTGGCTGGGACTGGGCCTGACCAAATTGCGCGGCGGCGATCTGGAAGCCGGTCGCAATAACCTTGAAGTCGCCGTCAGCCTGTCCCCCAACAACGCCGTATTGCGCAGCTACCTGGGCCGCGCCTACTTCGAAGAAAAGCGCAGCGACGACGCCGGCGAGCAATGGTTGTTAGCGAAAGAGCGGGACTCGAAAGATCCAACGCCGTATTTTTACGATGGCGTCAACAAGCTCTTCAGCAACGATCCGGTCGGCGCCATAGAAGAACTAGAGCAATCCAAGCAACTGAACCGCAATCGCGCCGTCTACCGTTCAGACGGGCTGCTGCAAAGCGACTCCGCCGCCCGCAGCGCAGCATTGGCTCGCGCCTATGGTGAAGCGGGCTTCGACCAGGCGGTGCTTTTAGAGGGCTGGGAAGCGCTCAGACAAGATCCGACCAGCGCCGACGGCCATCGTTTGTTGGCGGATCGCTACCTGTCGCAACCCAATCATCAGGCCGCCCGGGTTTCCGAACTGATGCAGGCGCAGCTCTGGCAACCCGTCACCGCTTATCCGCTGCAACCGCAACTCTACGAGACTGGACTACCTATCGTGGAAGGGCTTGGCCCCTCACGCAGCGGCGTCAATGAATACCATCCCTTGTTTCTACAAGATGGCGTTTACGGTCTGAGCAACGGCTTTGTCGGCAGCGACGACACCTGGGGAGAAGACATCGTCGTCTCTGGTTTACAGGGCCCGGTGAGCGCCAGCCTGGGCCAGTATCATTATGAGAGCGATGGTTTTCGCAACGGGCAGGATCAAGATCAGGAACAGAATATCTACAACGGGTTTTTGCAGTGGCAGGTCCATCCCTCCATCAGCATTCAATTGGAAGCGCGGAAGGCTGAAAAAGATGATCATCTGTTTAAGCTGAAAACCATTGCCCCAGACACCGATCCAGAGAGCCGCAGTGTAGATACGAAAACCTACAGAGTTGGCTTAGCCAGCCGCCTGGACAACCACAACAGTTGGCTGTTTTCCGCTATTCGCCAGAAGTTCGAGGAAGAGCAGGCGCTGGCTGCGGCAGATACCGTTTCAGACCGTAAGCCGCGTACTTACGAGGTGCAGTATATCCATACCGCATCAAACTTCTATGCTCAAACCGGCGCCGGAAGGGCCTCGATTGAAACGAAAACGAACATTCAGAACCCTGCTGGATATATCAATAACGACGACGACATAACCCACCGAAATATATATACCTATTTTGGAATCCAGCCGACAGAATCGATATTTTTATTGGTCGGCGCAGCCTACGATAATTTACAGCTTGAACGAACAAGCAACACTTTTATTGATTTTCCATTCCCGTTACCGGATATCGATTTAAGCGACAGCGCCACTGACGAAATTAAACAATGGTCCCCCAAATTCGGCGTTGAATTCACGCCAACTGAACAGCTTACTCTCCGATTGGCGACATTTAGATCCCTCAAACGCGATATCGCCGCTGACCGCACCATCGAGCCAGCGCAAATCCTTGGTTTCAATCAGTTGTATGACGATCCCAACGGTTCAGATGTAAAGACCTACGCCGCGGCAGTGGATTACAAGTTGGGCAGCCGCATTGGTGGGGGCTTGGAAGCGATGCGACGCACCGTGGATATTCGCCCAAGACTTCTGCAGAAAGAACCTGAAAGGCCGCACCATGAGTTTGAAAATTACAAGCTCTATTATTTTGGCGTACTTTCTCCTTCCGCTACAGTAGATATCGCCTATGAGTATGAAGACCAGGACCTGGAAGACAGTCAGTTTGGCACAGGGTCTATTTACCGGGCGAAAACACACAGCCTTCCACTGGGCGTAACGCTTTATCTACCCAGACATCTCTCTATGCGAATGGAGAGCATATACACCGACCAAACGATAAAAGCGTCTTTCGCCTCTGATGATCAAAGAGACTTTAACGTCAATCTTTGGACTTTCAATGTCCGCCTTGACTATAAACTGCCGCGCCGCTTTGGTGAGTTGCAGTTTGGCGTCGACAATCTCTTCGATAACAACAAAGAAATCCTGAACAGTGAGCTGGATTACCCAAGGTATTACCCGAAAAGATTCCTATACAGCCGCATACAGCTGTCTTTCTAAATAAAAAACGTAAAAACAAGGAGACGATAATGAAATTGATGAAGCTGCTTTACACCCTGGCGTTGGGCTCCTCCCTTTCCCTCAGCGCCTGCGCTCATACTCCGGGAACCAAACCCAGCGACGGAGACCCAAACTTCCCTAACCATCCGAATACCGGGGAAAGACATGATGCTAAAAATGTGGATAAATACGCGCCATTCAGAATTACGATGACCAGTGACGGCAGGATGGTAGTACTGAACGAAAAAGGCGAGGAAATGCGCCCTAACGCAAAACTGCCTCTTAAAGTGGTGGCTCACTATATTGAATCAGCCGAGTCCACGATGATTATGCGCTACAGAGGCTCGCCAGAATATTATGTGCTGGAAGTGGGAGGCGATATCTATCATGTTCCCATTCCTCACACCCATTAATAATCAGGCGCATGGATGCGCCTGCGCGGCGGTTAGCCGCGGGAGACAGGGCCTGACATGCGCAGGCCCTGTCGATTTAGACGAAATCAGATCATATCCTCAACTCGTTCAATATGCTCTTTGCGCCCAGCGGGCATCGGCAGTAGAACATTCAGAATAATGGCGACAAAGGCGCACAGGGATATTCCCTTCAGGCCTAACTCTCCATCTCCAATCACCATGCCGCCAATCCCGAACACCAGCGTGACGCCGACTATCACCAGATTACGCGCTTCACTCAAGTCCACTTGATGACGAATCAACGAGTTCATACCCACCGCCGCGATGGAGCCGAACAACAGGCACAGTATGCCGCCCATTACAGGCGCAGGAATCGTTTGCAGCGCCGCGCCGAATTTACCGACAAACGCCAGCGCCACGGCAATGGCCGCCGCCCAGATCATGACTTTGGGATTATAGTTTTTGGTCAACATAACGGCGCCGGTCACTTCAGAATAAGTCGTATTAGGTGGTCCGCCAAACGCCGCTGCGACCGAAGTGGCCACGCCATCGCCGAGCAGCGTACGATGCAACCCCGGCTTCTTCAGATAGTTTTTGCCAGTCACAGAGCTGATCGCCAGGATATCGCCAATATGCTCCACCGCCGGCGCCAAGGCGACAGGGATCATGAACAGAA
The DNA here is from genome assembly GCF_000012985.1 of Hahella chejuensis KCTC 2396. Taxonomy (NCBI): domain Bacteria; kingdom Pseudomonadati; phylum Pseudomonadota; class Gammaproteobacteria; order Oceanospirillales; family Hahellaceae; genus Hahella; species Hahella chejuensis. The sequence goes on from NC_007645.1 coordinate 4,770,031, forward strand.
TCGCTCCCCAACTGAACTCCGGCGCCACAAAAGCGGGCAGCCCGATCCAGTCGGCGTTAAGCACTGGCGTCATATCCACTACGCCAAAAGTCATCGACAACGCATATCCAAACGCCACGCCGCATAAAATCGGCAACAAACGCAGCAGCCCCTTGCCCATCACCGCCACAATCAGGGTCAACGCCAGCGCAGGCAGGGATATCATCAACGCCGTGTCATAGGGAACCAGTTGTAGAGCGCCATTACCGCTTTTACCCATCGCCATGTTGGCGGCCACGGGCGCCAGGCCAAGGCCAATGGACATAATCACCGGCCCCACCACCACCGGCGGCAACAGTCGATCCAGAAAGCCGGTTCCTCTGAATTTCACCGCCGCGCTCAGAGCCATGTAGGTCAAGCCGGTGGCGATCAGTCCTCCCATGGTGGCGGGCAGACCGAAAGTGGATTTCGCCGCCATGATCGGCGCGATAAAAGCAAATGAAGAAGCCAGGAATATGGGAACCTGGCCGCCAGTAATCAGGTGGAACAGCAGCGTGCCTACGCCGGCGGTGAACAATGCGACATTGGGATCAAGTCCGGTAATGAGGGGCATCAAAACCAGCGCGCCAAATGCGACAAACAGCATCTGCGCGCCAGCCAGCGCCTGTTTCCACAGCGGATCGGTCGTACTCATCATGGATGTTTTCCTACCTGAAAAAGCGAGTGTGTTTTTTGGCTTAAGCAAAACCCGTGCAATATAACGAAAGGCGCGCGCAAGGTCACGGCGAACCGCGCCTCCAACAGGGACTTTCCCGTTATTAAGCATTTACATTTCACTTGCCAAAAGCCGAAATCACTATAAAATCGGCGCACCTTTCCACTGGTCACATATCACCCAATATGTCAGCCGCTGTTCCGCTGCATCCTGACGCCGTCTCTGAGCGGGACGATCTGGATTTACGTCAACGCTTCCAATCCCTCGACGCCCTTCTTGCCGTGCATGAGAATTTCTGGAAACCCCGCCCCTTTGAAGAGGTTCTTCCGAATTGGCGTCATACGCACCCGGAGCTCTATAACGCAGTCATTAGTCTGTCTGACACAGTGGTCGAATCCTGCTCCGCCGAACCAGCCCGGTTTCAGGCGATCGCTCATCCTTTTCTGCCCTGGCTGCAGGAGTTGGCGCGGGCCAGTGAGTTAGTCGCCGCGCCAAGTCGTTCTCTGACGTTTTCACCTTTTGACGCGCTGCACGCCCCTGGGCGCAAATGGCGTCAGGTTACCGCCTTCGCCGCCGCCCTTCCGCCACTGAGCGGACCCGTTCACGACTGGTGCTCAGGCAAAGGCCATCTCGCCCGGGCCGTAGCGGACGCCAACAACGTCGAGCTGTTCTGTTTTGAACTGGACGCCCAGTTATGCGAAAGCGGCCAGACATTGGCGGACAAACAGAAACTGCCGATTCGCTATATTCGACAAGACTTGCTACAACCGTTCGACTCCCGCAGGGAAGAGTATCGCGGCGGTTGGCGTTTGGGCTTACACGCCTGCGGACAGCTGCACGTAAACCTGTTGCGCGCCAGTGTGGACAGCGCGGCGGACGGCGTCGCCATCGCGCCTTGCTGTTATCACAAACTCTGTCTCGGCGAGCAATACCAACCGCTCTCGAAGACCGCCCGTGAGGCCAAACTGACCTTATCTCTGAAGGATGTTTCGCTGGCGGTGCAGGAAACGGTGACCGCTTCCGCGAAAGAGCGCGCACAAAGAGAGAAAGAAAGCCAATGGCGTCTGGGGTTTGACCAGCTACAACGCCAATTACGGAGCCAGGACGAATACCTTCCCACGCCCTCTTTGCCCAAAGCAATGCTGAATGGCGACTTCAACGCTTTCTGCGCATGGGCGGCGCGTGAAAAACACCTCACTCTGCCCACAGATATCGATTACTCTCACTTCGCGGAAACCGGCCGTTCACGCTACCGCGAAGTGCGCAGATTAGAACTGGTGAGGCATCTTTTTCGCCGACCACTGGAAATCTGGCTGGCGCTGGATCGCGCTCTGTTTTTACAAGAGCGGGGCTATGAGGTGACAGTGCGGGAATTTTGCAGTCGCGAGATAACGCCTAGGAATATTTTGATAACAGGACAACTGTTGTAGTAAAGAATAACATTTTGTATTGAATACTTTACACATCTCGCCATTCTCGCCGATACAACAAAATGTTATTTACATGAAATGCAAAACAACACACAATTATGGAATATATTTTGCTTTATATTCTAGTCCTGATTCAGTACGTTACTTTGCTGAGTAAAGATCCGCACAGTGTCATGGAAAGATACTTCCGCCTGTCGATTACTGCCGGGTTTTGACCAGAAAAGGCGCTTTAAAGCGCATGATTTAAAACCAAATCCACTACTAAGAATAACCTGCCACATTGGAGGTGTTTCAATGAAACCCATACGGACATATTCAGTCCTGCCGTTATTACTCCTTAGCGTTCCATCATTATCCAACGCAGGAATCATTGAATGGAAAGAACCAGTAAATGGAGCCTTTTCCGACGCCTCTAACTGGCAAGGCGGAGTAACTCCAAAGTCTGGCGATACAGCAGTTTTCAATACTGGCGGAGCCAGCCCCTATACAGTCACTTTTAATGATAGCGACGCTACCACAGTCGAAAGTGTAGAAATCCACAACGACCAATTGACGATAGAGAATAGCTTTGCAATCGAAAAAAACCTCACCATCGGCGGTACAGGAGGGGAAAACACAAGTTTGACGTTCAATAACGGACAAATCCTTTTTCAAGACAATCCGAGCGGCCATAACCCTCCGTTAACCTCAATTAAGAGTTCAACTGGCGGCTCTTCCGAAATGGTTATGAACAATAGCCAACTATCGTGGGTTAATCTGGCAGTGAAAATGGAGGGGAAATCCAGCTCACTCGTCATGCAAGATCATTCTGGAATTGAGGGACTTTATTTGCAGCAACGTGACGGCGCCAGTCTGGTCGTTGACAATTCATCTTTAAGTCTTTCTTCTGCATTCTACCAGGATGATGGCGTCGCCCTCTTTACCAATGGAGCATACGCCGGCCTGTCAGACTCCTTTATTGGCGGTAAATTTACCGCGGAAGGCCCAGACACACGTATTTATCATGGAGGTTACCTTAGCGCTGGCGGTGAACTGACCTATCGAGATGGCGCCTATGCCCAAGCGGGCATGTTAGCCGGTGGCGGTACGATTAATATTGACGGGGCCGGTTCACAGCTTGAGTTTAACAGCATTGGTTTGTACGACCCCTATTCACCTATCGAATTCTCCGGCGAAGTTAACGTTACTAACGGCGGCGTTTTTGGTGATCTAAGCGCTACTGGGTACTCTTCAGGCTGGGTATCTGACCATATGAAAGTGAACCTTTCAAACGGAAGCTTTGGAGCCCAATTTATAGACAACAACGGAACTATTTCCGGTCACGGCCAAATGGTTGGGAAGCTGAACAACAAAGAAGGCGGCCGGATTGAATCTAAAGGCGGCTCTCTGACGTTAAATGGCGACTTTACGCAAGACAGCGCCAGCGTTCTGTCCATTACCATCGGCGACTGGATGCTCAGCGACGACACAGCTGCGCTAGCAATCGATGGAACAGCAACTTTGGATGGCTTTGTCACAGTTCAGCTTGAAGACGCGTTCAAGCCAAAGTTAGGGGACGCATTCAGCCTGTTCAGCGCGACATCTATCGTCGGCGAGTTTAGTGACTTCTCCTTTCCTGGTTTGAGTGGGGGTATGGGTTGGACTTGGGAAGTCATAGCCGGCGCCGACTACGAGACCTTAGTTCTAAAAGTGGTTGCAAACCATGTACCAGTACCAGAGCCAAGTACACTCGCACTCTTTGGTTTGTCAGCAAGTTTGATTCTTCTACGAAGAAGGAAGTCTGCTTAATTTTCCATCAAAAAAGCGCCCCTCGGGGCGCTTTTTCTTTAGCTGTTTAACGTTGATACAGCCACATCAAACCGGCTTCAATATGGTCAGCAGGGCCTGGGCGTGTTCCGCCGCGTCGTGGCCGAGGCTGGTCAGGTAACCGCCGTCCGCCTGGGTGATCAGCCCTTTCGCATGCAGCCTTTTCGCCGCCGTCACCATTTTCTGCCCTGCAGTCTGGTGCACTTTCAACCCTTCCTGGGTCGTGGTGAGATTGTATTTAGCGAGGATCTCGATTTCATCAATCAGCTCGGGCGTATAGGCCATATAAGCTCCTGGTTATTATCATTCAGCGCAATTGCGGGGGACCGGTTTTCCGGATAATACAACGAACTGCCTGAAGTGAAAAACGGTCTGTCGGGAATGAAAAAACAACAGTTCCGAAAATGGCGAGACAGGCTTCGTGTTGAGGATTAGCATAGCCTCTATGAAGACAAACGCCAACCTCGACCACGACACTTGTTACAACGCGCTGATCAGCAGAGATCCCCGCTTTGACGGCTGCTTTTTCGTCGGCGTCACCAGCACCGGCGTATACTGCCGACCTGTCTGCGCCGTCCGCAAGCCAAAGAAGGAAAATACACTGTTTTTCCGTAGCGCTGCGGCGGCGGAAAACGGCGGCTTTCGGCCCTGTTTGAAATGCCGGCCGGAACTCGCACCCGGGCTCGCGGCGGTGGACAGCAAGCGACAGCTGGCCCGCGCCGCCTCCAACCTGATTGAACAAGGCTTTCTGCGTGGACGTTCACTGGCGCAACTGGCTGCGCGGGTCGGCGTCAGCGACCGCTATCTGCGCGACCTGTTTCAGAGCGAGTTCGGCGTATCACCCGTTCAGTATTCACAAACACATCGCCTGTTGCTGGCCAAACAACTACTCACGGAAAGCGACTTGTCTATGACGGATGTGGCGCTGGCGGCGGGATTCAATAGCACCCGTCGTTTCAATGATCTGTTCCAGAAACACTACGGACTGATTCCCTCCAAAGTACGGCGTCGTTCAGGGCCGGCGCAAACCGATATGATCAGCTTTGAGATGCCCTACCGTCCGCCGTACGCCTGGGACGCCCTGCTCAGCTTTCTAAGCGCCAGGACCATCGCCGGCGTGGACGCGGTCGTCGACGGACGTTATCACAGGATTGTCCGAGTCGAAGCGGGAGAGGACTCCGCCGTGGGCTGGTTTGAAGCCAGCCATGAAGCAGACGCCGCCCGTATTCGCATTCGTCTGGACAGTACGCTCAGCCGCCACATTGGCTACCTCATCAACCGTCTGCGCGCCTTTTTCGATGTTTCCTGCGTTCCACAGGAGATCAATAAAGTGTTGGGAACGTTAGCGCAAAACGAGCCTGGAATGCGTATTCCCAGCGGTATGGACGGATTTGAAATCGCCGTGCGCGCCATTCTCGGGCAACAGATCACCGTCGCGGCGGCGCGTACGTTACTGGCCAGATTGGTGGACAAGTTCGGCGACCCTATTGAGACCCCATTTCCAGAGATAAACCGCACTTTTCCCAGCGCAGCGACGCTGGTCAACCTGCCCGTTGAGGAGCTGGCCTCCCTTGGAGTCATTCGAACGCGAGTGCGCGCCATTCAGGAAATCGCCGCTGCGATGCTGCGTAGCGAGTTGACACTGAGTCCGGCAGCCAACGTCGAACAGGAAATTCAACGCCTGCACGCTATCCCCGGCATCGGCGACTGGACAGCCCAATATATCGCCATGCGCGCCATGTCCTGGCCGGATGCATTTCCCGCGTCGGATGTCGGCGTGCGCAAAGCGCTGGGCGGCGTGGACGCGAAACAGTCTGCGCGGGCGGCGGAGGAATGGCGACCGTGGCGAGGATACGCCGTCATGCATTTATGGAGAAGTTTGGAGTTACCCCATGATTGAGTATTTCGATATCGACTCGCCCTTAGGGCGCATCCGTCTGGCCGCCCAGAATGGCGAACTTACCGGTTGTTATTTTGAAGACCAGAAGTATTATCCAGAGCTCACGACGCTATGGCGTCATAACCCTGATTGCACCGTTTTGCAGGAGGCGGCGCGCCAGCTTGAGCTCTACTTCGCCGGCCAGTTACAGCGTTTCGACCTTCCTCTCGCTCCGAAAGGCACTGCGTTTCAGCAGGAGGTATGGAGCGCGCTGTCCGACATTGAGTCCGGGCGCCTTTCCACCTACCAACAGATCGCCAATTTTCTAGGCCGCCCCCGCGCCACGCGAGCGGTTGGCGCTGCGGTGGGACGCAACCCTATTTCCGTCATTATTCCCTGCCACCGCGTCATCGGCGGTAATGGCTCATTGACCGGTTACGCCGGTGGATTGAATAGAAAGCAGGCGCTTTTAGAACTGGAAAACGCACTTCTCTAAACACCCTTAATAACCGGATATTTCCACTTATATCATTGGCTTGCAAAAGAGGGCATGTTGTCATCTTTACCCGTATCAGTATGAGCGTCGACAATGGAAAAGAAAGACTTGATCAACCTGCTCGCCCTCGCAGGATTATGGGGCGCCTCCTTTCTGTTCATGCGCATCGCGGCGCCGGAATTCGGTCCGGTAGCGATGGTGCAGTTGCGCATTACCATCGCCGCGCTCTGCCTGACGCCGATTATGTTGATCAAATACCGGCGCCAGCTGCGCTGGGCCCATGTGCCTCACTATATCTTTTTGGGCGTGAGTAATTCCGCTCTGCCCTTCGTTCTATTGGGATTCGCCACGCTGCATGTAAGCGCCGGCTTTACCTCCATTCTGAATGCCGCCGTGCCTTTGTGGAGCGCCATCATCGCCGCGCTCTGGCTGGGGGACTGGCTTAACCGCTGGCAAACAGTAGGGTTGTTGATTGGCTTTTTTGGCGTTTCCATCCTGATCGTCAGTAAAGGCGAGTTCTCGCTGACCGGCCCCACTCTGGCGATTATGGCCGCCCTGACCGCCACCCTCAGCTACGGCGTCTCCGCCAATTACACCAAGCGTTTCATGACCGGCGTACAGCCCATGGTGCTGGCCGCCGCCAGCCAGATCGCCGCCGCTTTGGCGCTGGCGCCGTTCACCTGGAGTTCTATGCCGCAAGGAGATATTTCCACCGCCGCCTGGACTTCAGTGATCGTTATGGGCGTATTTTCCACCGCCCTCGCGTACATTATTTTCTATGGCCTGCTGTCCCGCATCGGCCCCACCAAGACGGTTACCGTGACCTACCTGATTCCGGTGTTCGCCATGTTCTGGGGATATGTCGTCCTTGACGAGCCGGTCACTATTTACATGCTAAGCGGCTGCCTTGTGGTGTTCGCCGGCACGGCGCTGACCAACAGTCTGATCAAGCCGAAACTGGCGGCTGCGCAGTAAAGATTGAACTTGCCTCCGGGCGCTCGGTAGCAGCGCCCTCTCTTTTTATTTTTCTCTCTTCTTTTATTTTCCTCTCTTACATTCCTCCCTTAACTTTCCTCTCGCTCTCACACCTCCCCTCACACTTTGCGACTTTCCGTGCTTATCTTTCCCGTTCTTTAGCATTGACACATACGAAATTTCATATATA